>JBMFSQ010000001.1:0-6645 GCA_049967475.1 Chthonomonadales bacterium
GGACGTGGGTGCGGCCCCCCTGTGGTCCCCCCGCGGACGGGGGGACGTGGGTGAGCCCCCCTGTGGTCTCCCAGTGGGCGGGGGGATGGGCGGTGTGGCGGATGGGGAGTGCGTGGGGGGCTAGCGTGAGGCGGCGGGGATCTCGGCGGGGCCAGGAGCCGGCGACGGCATCATTCCTAAAGGGGCAGTGAAAGATTGCCGGGTAATGGAATAGGATCCCAGGTCTCCGTTGAGGGCCACTTGATCCACGAACAGGAGGTGCGGTTGGGGATGGCGCCCGAAAGCGAGGACCTCCGCGGTAAGCGGGACGCCTCGATGGTCCTCGAAGTACCTCACTCCGGCCGCCCCCGTGGTTCCGGCGTTGCAGAGGATGGTGCCCTCCCGTTGTTCGATATAGGCGCGGTGTACGTGCCCGCAAAGGATGAGGCGCGCCTTGCCCACTAGCGGTTCGGCCATGCGGGGATTGTGGACGCAGACAATATCGGGAGGGCGGGGCATGGAAAGGAATGTTTGGGCGAGGGCCTCTCCTGCCCGCTGAAGCTCGGCAGGAGGCGTGTCCACCGATCCGCCTGAAGCCCTTCGAGAACTGGGATCGGGCGCGCCCAGGATGACCAACCCTGCCGCTTGGATGGGTGCTCCGTCGAGGATGACGGCGCGGGGAAATCGGCGCACAGCCGCCACAGTAGCTTGAGAATCGTGGTTCCCAGCAAGGAACACATAGGGCACTTTCAGGTTTGCCAACGCGCGCGAAAGTTCTGTTTCCACCGGCAGACCAAGATCGGTAAGATCGCCGGTATCAATCACGAGGTCCACCTGCATCTTGTCGGCCAGCTCCTCTACAAAGCCGACGGCGGCCGGATTGTTATGGATATCCGAGACGTGGAGCACGCGGATTGTGTCCACATCGGCGGCGAGGCCGGGGATTTGGTTGATGCGGCCGTAGAGCGTGTTGAGATTATCGGCCACGCGGCGGAGCTTCACCGAAAGCGCCTCGGCCTTCACGAAGGCTTCCTTAGCCATGGCGATGATCCAATCTGCCTGGCGGAGGGATCCTGTATAGCTGGGATCGTCGAAAGCTTTGGGATCATAGGTGGACGCGGTGCGCCAAAGCATGGCGGCTGCGAAGGCGCCGGCTGCCAAGGCGCTCAGCAGCCACCATCGCGCTCGGCTGACCCTCAGGGCGAGCGGGGCAGCCAGCCCGCCGAGAGCGGCGATTGCGATCTGCCAGAGGGCAAAGTTGCGCACATCGCGGTGGGCGGTCCGAACAAAATCCTCTTCCAATGCTTTACGCGCCGGCGGCCGCTCGATGAACTCTTTCAGCCCGTCCAGCGATATCGAGCGCAGGGCTACCCGCAGCGCCACCGGCGCCCTATGTGTGCGGGCGTGGAGTTCGCCAAGCGGCGTAAACTCGATACGTGTTTCGCCGATTGTCGCAGGGCTCATGCGAAGTTCCACGTCAAAGGCGCGCCAGTGGTACGAGCGAGCCCCAAGCAGGGTCACCGATGCGCCCCCGCAGGCAACGGCGGCGGCGAGGAGTACCGCGCATCGGAGCACCGCGCGCAGGATGTTGGGCGCCGCCTTTGGGTTTCCTTCCGGTTGCCGGGGTGTCGCTGGAGCGTCGGGTAGCATCGAACGTTTTGGTGCCATGGGGAGAAGCCGCAGGTGTCCCATAGCCCCAGGACACAAACCTGCAGCCGAGCCTGTTGGCAAGCAATCCTTTCTATTGTATACTACCCGTAGTGCGGGCACGTTTGAGCAGGGGCCATATTTTGTGAACCAGGTCAAACAAACCCCTTGACAACCAAGATCTTGTGTGTTATGATGCCTGCGGACACTATATATAGGGTTCCGCGGCGGTAGCTGATGCCATGCGATGTCCCTATTGTGGTGCCAATGACGACAAAGTCCTGGATTCGCGGGAGTCGCCCGACGGGGCAACCATCAAGCGGCGGCGGGAGTGCAAGAAGTGCCAGCGCCGCTTCACGACCTTCGAACAGATCGAGGAGATGGAGCTGTATGTAGTCAAGCGCGACGGGAGGCGGGAACCGTTCCGGCGGGAGAAGATCCTTCGCGGACTTCAACTGGCGTGCACCGGCAGACCCATCAGCCAAGAGACACTGGAAGAGATTGCAGCGGATGTGGAGCGCATGCTCTACAACCGATTGGACCGGGAGGTTCCCTCTGCGGACATCGGCGATCTCGTAATGGAGCGGTTGAGGGTGCTGGATCAGGTAGCCTACGTGCGTTTCGCCTCGGTCTACCGCCAATTCGAAGACGCCACGCAGTTCCGGGAGATTGTCAACATGCTGCGGCGCCGGAGCAAAAGCTAGCCTTCGTTTGACGCCGAGCGGTATGGCGATACGGGCGCCCAGCGATGGGCGCGCGGCTTCCGCGACAACCTTTGCGAGCGAGTAAGGAGAAGAACGTCATGGATCAGCTTCATTCGGAATTGGACGACCGGGCACAGGCACAGGCATCTTCCGGTGCGGCATCGCCTTCAGACGTTTCGGTGCGGCCGGGGAAGGCACCGGGACTGCGCATCCCCCGCCATTACACCGAACCTGGCGAGGATGTGTGGAGCACTGTGGAGTGGGAAGAGCGCGATGCCGTGATCACAGGAGAACGCGGCGAGACGGTCTTCGAGCAGCGCGGAGTAGAAGTGCCGAAGACGTGGACGCAATTGGCCACCAATGTGGTTGCGAGCAAGTACTTCCGCGGCCACTTGGGATCGCCTCAGCGGGAGCGGAGCGTAAAGCAGCTTATTCGGCGGGTAGCGTACACCATCGCGGATTGGGGGCGCGAGATGGAGTATTTCGCTACCGAGGCCGATTACCTGGCTTTTCGGGACGAACTCACGTATCTGCTGCTTCATCAGATGGCTGCATTCAACTCACCCGTATGGTTCAACGTGGGATTGCCGGACCAGCCTCGCCCGCAATGTTCGGCGTGCTTCATCAACTCCGTACAAGACACTATGGAAAGCATCCTTACCTTGGCCAAGACCGAGGGGATGCTCTTCAAATACGGTTCCGGCACAGGAACGAACTTCTCCACATTGCGCTCCTCGCGCGAGAAGCTCCATGGCGGGGGAACCGCTTCGGGCCCTGTGTCGTTCATGCGGGGTTATGATGCCTTCGCCGGCGTCATCAAATCCGGCGGTAAAACGCGCCGCGCTGCCAAGATGGTGATTTTGAACATTGACCATCCGGACATCAAGCAGTTCATCACCTGCAAGGCTGAGGAAGAAAAGAAGGCCTGGGCGCTGATAGATGCCGGGTACAACGGGAATTTCAATGTTCCCGGCGGCGCCTACGACAGCGTAAGCTACCAGAACGCCAATCACTCCGTGCGGGTGACGGATGAGTTCATGGAGGCCTATCTTCACCGGGCCGATTGGCACACCCGCAATGTGCAAGATGGGCGCATCGCCGACACCTATCCGGCGGCAGAACTCATGCGCCTCATTGCCGAGAGCGCCTGGATCTGCGGGGATCCTGGGATGCAGTTCGACACGACCATCAACAAGTGGCATACGTGCAAGGCCACGGACCGCATCCATGCCTCCAATCCTTGTTCGGAATACATGTTCCTGAATGACTCCGCGTGCAATCTCGCCTCCATCAACCTCATGCGCTTCCGCAACCCCGATGGCGAATTCGATGCCGAAGCCTTCCGCCATGCCTGCCGCATCCTCATAACGGCTCAGGAAATCATCGTAGACAACGCGGGGTATCCCACTGAGGCCATCGCCCGGAATAGTCACGACTACCGCCCGCTTGGGCTGGGATACGCAAATCTGGGCGCCCTTTTGATGGCTCGGGGATTGGCCTACGACTCCCATGAAGGGAGGGCGCTTGCCGCCGCCATCACGGCCATCATGACGGGAGAGGCTTACCACCAATCAGCCGTCATCGCCAGGGACCATGGCTGGCCCTTTCCCGGATACGCCAAGAACCGGGAGTCCATGTTGGAGGTCATCCGCATGCACCGGGCCGCCGTGGAGCAGATTGACGAACGGTATGTTCCTGCCCATCTATTGGCTACGGCCCGATCGTGTTGGGACAATGCCCTCCATCTGGGCGAGCAGTATGGGTTCCGAAACGCCCAAACCACGGTTTTGGCGCCCACCGGTACCATCGGCTTCATGATGGATTGCGACACGACGGGCGTGGAGCCCGACATCGCCATTGTGAAGTACAAGAACCTGGTGGGCGGCGGTGTGATGAAGATCGTGAACAACACGGTGCCGGAAGCGCTGTCGCGCCTGGGGTATTCCCCCGAACAGGTGGAGAAGATCCTCGCCTACATCGAGAAGAACGACACGATTGAAGGCGCACCGGAGCTCAAGGACGAGCACCTGCCTGTATTCGACTGTGCATTCCGGCCGGCCAACGGCGTGCGGTCCATCCATTATATGGGCCACGTACGCATGATGGCTGCGGTGCAGCCCTTCCTGAGCGGCGCCATCTCCAAGACGGTCAACATGCCCCATGAGACCACGGTGGAAGAGATCATGGACACCTATGTAGAGGCGTGGCGCATGGGCGTAAAGGCGATCGCCATTTACAGGGACGGCTCCAAGCGGACGCAGCCTCTCATGCTCAAGTCTCCTGCGGCGCAATCGGCGGAGGCCGAGGCAAAGCCCGTCCGAAGGAAGCTCCCGGATGAGCGGAACGCCGTCACCCACAAGTTCAGCATCGCCGGGCATGAGGGGTACATCACGGTTGGTATGTACCCGGACGGAACGCCTGGGGAGATCTTCCTGACGATGAGCAAGGAAGGTTCTACCATCAGCGGCCTCATGGACACCATCGCGACGATGACATCCCTTGCCCTGCAATATGGTGTTCCCCTAGAGACGCTGGTGAACAAATTTGCCCACATGCGCTTCGAGCCCAGCGGCGTCACGCCTAATCCGCAGATACGCTTCGCAAAGTCCATTCCGGACTACATCTTCCGTTGGCTGGGTTTGAAGTTTTTGCCCCAGGAGGCTCAGCCGGCGGAACAGAAGGCCCTTCCGGATTTGGAGCCCACAGGAAGCGATGCGGCATCGGCGCCTAGTTCCAACGGGCGTACGGATGCGTCGGCTGTGCCTTCGACGGAGGAGGGGTATGCCGAGCGCGAGCGGGAAGTATTCCAACTTCAAGCAGACGCGCCGGCATGTTCGGAGTGCGGCGCCCTCATGGTGCGCAACGGCGCCTGTTATAAGTGCATCAATTGCGGAAGCACCTTGGGTTGTTCCTGAGCCTTCACATCGTTCTACGGGAATACGGCCATGCTCAAGATCACTGAGATCCATACCTCGGCCTCGGCAACGGGTGAATACGTGGTGCTGCAGAACCATGGCCTCACGACGGTGTCGCTGCAAGGCCATGTGCTCTGCACCGAGGCCTATCTGGAGGGCGATCTGCGCCGCAACGGAGACGACGTGTACGTGTTTACTCAGGACGTGCCTCTCAAGCCGTACACGCGTGTGGTGCTTTTCAGCGGGTTCGGAGAGGAAGGGTGGTGTCCGACGACTGACGGGAAGATGGCCTACCTTGTGTATTGGGGCCGGAGTACGCCGGTGTGGTCTCGGCATAGTACGGTGCGGCTTCTGGCTCCAGCCGGGATGGTCCGCACGGGAGTGCAGCGAGAAGACCGCCAGCGGACACCGGCGTAGAAGCGGATGGAGGATGCCGGCCTGAGGGCTCCTCCAATCCATTCGATGGGCGGCAGTTAGGCGTTATTTAGGTGCCAGCGCCGCACCTGCCCCCATAGGGATCGCCGCGCCCTGCCCCGCGTTTCTGCGCAACGCCGCTGCGCTGGCGCGGAGGCCGCGAGCGGTAACGGGCGCGCCCGACGCATCGTATGCGGCGGCGAGGGCCTCCAGAATTTGGGCCTCCAGGAACGCATCGTGCATCTGGCGCGCCAGATCTCGCGCACGGCGCAGCGCATCCAGCGCGCCCGGCGGCCACCGGCGGGCCATGTAGACACGGCTCAGGGAGATCATGAGGGCAACCTGTTCCGAAGTTTGCCCCATGGTGCGCCTGATCTCTAGGGCTTTGCGGTAACTGGATGCGGCGGTTCCGGCATCCCCTGCGGCCAATGCTACGTCGCCCTCGAGGGTGAGGAGTGCCGCTGCAGCCGCATCATCCTTGAGAAGCCGCCTCAGGCGCGCGGCTTCGCCGTAACAATATGCTGCATCGCTCACCTTGCCGGAGGCACCATAGAGAACCCCCACCACCGTAAGGGCTTCCGCCCGACCTGCCAAGTCACGGGCGTGTTCGTAGATGCCCAAGGCCTGCTTCGCCTGTTGCAGCCCCTCTTTCACGTTGGCCGTTCGAGCGGAAGCCATCGCCTGCCCCAACAATGCATCCGCCATGGCTTGGGCTTCATTCCGTTCTGCCGGTAGTGGCCCAGCAGGGAGGGTACGACCTTGTTTGGGCGACGCGGTTGTGCCTCGCCCAGGCCACCGTAAGAACTGCCGGCGGCCGTAGGTGAGCAGGCCGAAACCGGCAACGATCACCACCACAACTAAGGCCACCCACCGGCCAATTCCCGGCCGCGTGACTTCTGGCGCGGGTTGCACTCGAGGCTCCGGCGGCGTTTGCTGGGCGGTGGGGGCTACGGCGGCTATCGGCTCGGGTTCGGGCTCTGGGGCTT
>JBMFSQ010000001.1:6745-22499 GCA_049967475.1 Chthonomonadales bacterium
GGGTGCGGAAGTTTGCGCAGGTTGCGCTTCCACGGGAGGGACTTGAGGCGCAACCTCGCCCAGAGCACGGATGACCGGCGCGAGGCGGTCGTGACCCAGCTCGAACCAATCTGTGGCAGCGACCACGTATTTGACGAGCAAACCTTCTGTGGCAAGGGCTTCTGCCGCGGTGTAGGGCAAGCCCCGTAGGAAGCCTCCTTCGCCCGGCACCGCCATGCGCGCTCCCTCTCGATCCACGAACTCATGGGCGATCCAGCGCATTAGGTCCTGGGTGCTCAAGCCGGCGGCTTCGGCTGCATGCTGAACCGCTTCTTCGCAGAACGTGTCGAGCTGCAGCGTTTCTTCGCTCACTTGGGCGACATGATCCATGCGCACCACGGTGTCCCCGGTATGAAGCGCCCGGATTGCGCCTCTCCATGCAAGTTGCAGGTGCACGGGATCCACCTGTTCGCCGATGCGTTCCACGCGGGTTCCGGCGCTTCGCAGCTTTGTCGTGACGAGGTCGCCCACGAGCTTGGATGCGGCTTCTGCCGTAATCTCCACGTTGGCTGCGCCGGCCAACTGATGCACCGATGCGAGCGCCTCGGCTCGTGTCAACGGATCCAGCGTGAAGGCGGCTCCGGCATCGAGGGGAACCCCGATGGTACGGGACGCGCCTGCAGCGCTCGGTATGTCGGCGATGTGAAGGATGCGCAGGAGCGAATCCTCGGCCATTGCAGCCTGAAGCTGGTTGGCCAGTTCGGCCAGATGCTGCTGCGGCATGCTGCTCGGGAAGCCGGCCCCTTCGTCCAAAACGATTACGCGAAGCGACGGCAAAACCCCGAAGCCCGAAGGTTTGGGGCGATCTGCGAGGTACCTAGCTAACCCAAGTTTCATCCATTGGCTTGCTTCCTGAGGGTCACCGCACCAGCCGACGAATATGCGCCAAAGGAGCGGGTTGCCCGTGACGGATGCGGGCATGGGTAGAAGGGGTGCGAGGCGGACACACGGCAAGACGTCGGCCCCATCCCGTTGCAGGAGGGGAGTGATGGCTGCATTCGCTAGGGATGTCTTCCCGACGCCGCTTTCGCCCTGAAGACGCACCACCCGGTGGATGCCCAGGAGGGAGATGAGCGCGGTTGCCTGCTCACTGCGTCCCGCGAAGTGCCGGGCCTCAGCCTGCGTGTAGGGGCGGGGCCCCAAGTATCTGAGTACGCTGTTCACGAACGCGTCACCTCGCAAGGGATTGAATGCATGGCCCGGGAGTACCTAACGGGACGTGTCCGACGGATGGAGCGGGCCCGCCGCCATGGCTGAAGGGATGGTGCCGCCCATGTTACGGTGGAGCAGGAAAGGCACCTGCCCCTTATCATTGTGTGCTTCCGGAGGTCCGCTCGTTAGTGGTGCGGCGGCCGGCGGAGGGTCCGTTACAGTGACGATGGCGGGATGCGTGCTTCGCTTAGGCAGGCGCCATCCCATCCACGCCAATGCGGCGATGGCGGCAATGAGGAGAGCCGCCTGCGTCCGGAAGGCTCGGCTCCGGGGTTTACGGCGCGGACGGTGCAACTTCGGAGCGTCCGGTTTGGTTTGCATCGAGAATGTCCTCCAACAACAACAGCGCGCCTCGCTTGTCCAGCGGTTGGTTGTTGTTGCCGCATTTGGGCGATTGCACGCAGGATGGACAACCGTCCTCGCAACGGCAGGTGCGTATCTGGTCAGTGACCGCTCGCAACAGTTCCTCCAGCCTCTCGTAAGCGGATTTCGTGATGCCCACACCGCCCGGGTAGGCGTCATAGATGAAGATCACCGGTCCTTGTGCGTCCGGGTGGTTTGGCGCGCTGACGCCTCCAAGATCCCACCGGTCGCAGAGGGCGAGGAGAGGCATCATCCCGATGCAGGCATGCTCCGCGGCGTGGAGGGATCCTGCCAGGTCAGCGTTTCCCTCTACCAGGCGCTGGACCGTTGCGGTGAGCGGCGTGATCCACACGGCCTCCGTTTCGTAAGATTGCTGAGGGAGCTCCAGTGTGGTGACCCCAAGCACCCTGCCGGAATGGAGTTCCTTTGTGGTGAAGCCGTGGACCTGCACGGTCACCAAAACGTCGCCAAAGGACGCTTGAGCCTGCGCCAGGGGGCGGCTCGCACGCTGTGCCAGTACGGCGATCCGCACGCTTTCCAAAGGATCGGTGTAATACGGCAGGTTTTCACGATGCACCACCGCTACGTGCATGGCTTCATCAAGTGCATCCACCAGATAAGTATCGCCTTGGTGCAGATAGACCGCGCCTGGATGAGCGGTATGGTATACGCGCTCTGCCTCGATTACGCCCAGTACGGGTCCCGATGCGCTTCCTTCCCGAATTTCGTACGCTTCGGAGCTTGCGGAACGGATATTGATGGAGTGGGCAGGGCTTTCAGGCTGCGTGGAATACCAGGCTCCGTTCCGACAGACTATGGCTCCTTCAGCTTCGAGGCACCTCAGGACTTCGCCGGCATTCTCTCCAAATAGGGCAAGGTCGCCCGAAGTAATCGGCTTCTCTGAAGCGGCACAACGAAGGTGCTGCTCCAGGATGCGCGCGTTCCCGGGGTCGAGCACCGCGCGTTCGCGGGGTCGGCCGAAGAAGTACTCCGGATGGCGCATGAGGTATTGGTCCAACGGATCATCCCGCGCGACGAGTATGGAGAGTGCATCTTTAGTGCCGCGCCCCGCTCTTCCCGCCTGCTGCCAGGCGGCCGCTATGGTTCCCGGGTATCCTGCGAGCACTGTAGCATCCAAGGATCCTACGTCTACTCCCAATTCCATGGCGCTGGTGGCCACCACGCCGAGTAGGCGTCCCTCGAAGAGCCCTTGTTCGATGCTGCGCCGTTCTTGCGGCGTGTACCCCGCCCGATACGCGGCGATATACTCCCGGCATGCGGGGTCTTCACGGGCGAGAGCATCCCTGGCATATTTGGCGATGAGTTCCACACTTTTGCGGGCGCCGGCAAAGACGAGGCTCCGTGCCCCTGCGCGGGCCAGGCCCGACAGGATCTGCGCCGCTTCCGTATGGACGCTCCGGCGTTCACCAGCCTTGCCCAGCAGGGGCGGGTTCCAGAATACGAACGTGCGCCTGCCGTGGGGAGCGCCGTCCTTGTCCAGGACGAGGGCGTCCAGACCTGTGAGGAGTTTCATCAGCTCTACCGGGTTGCCTACGGTGGCGGATGTTGCGATGAAAACCGGCTGGCTGCCGTATTGCGCGCATGTGCGGCGCAAGCGCCTCAGGACCTGGGCTACGTGGCATCCGAAGACGCCGCGGTAGGAGTGGATTTCGTCTATCACCACGTATTTCAGGTTGCGCAGGAACTGAGCCCATCCGGTGTGGTACGGCAGGATGCCCATGTGGAGCATGTCGGGGTTGGTGAGGATGATGTGCGCTCCTTTGCGAATGGCGGCGCGTTCATGCCGAGGTGTGTCTCCATCGTACGTGGCATGGCGTATGTGGGGGAAGAAGCCGAAGTCATCCAACTTGCCAAGCTGATCTTGTGCTAGGGCCTTGATAGGATACAGATAAAGGGCGCGATTTCGAGGGTCGTTCAAAAGAGAGTGGAGGACCGGCAGGTTGAAGCACAGGGTCTTGCCGCTGGCGGTTCCTGTAGTGAGGATGAGGTGTCTGCCCGCGAGAGCGTGCGACACGGCGGCAGCCTGGTGGGAATAGAGTTTGCGGATGCCCAAGGCGCGAAGCCGTTCCACCAGGCGGGGGTGCAAGACGGGCTCTTCAGTGGGATACTCCGGCGCACAAGGAGGGATGTGCTCCACGTGAACGATGCGCGAATGATCGGTGGATCCGTCAGGGTGGCGGAATTGCTCCTCGAGAAAGGCCAGGAGTTCGCCTGCGTTCATCATGGGCTCTTGGCGCGCTTCCGTTCTACGAGCTGCACCAGCCAGATGCTGCCGATATAGAGGCCGATCACTGGGATGATCATCATGAGCATGGTAAAGGCATCGTTGGAAGGGGTTACGAACAGACCCACCACCGAGATGCCTACCACGGCTGTGCGCCAGCTCTTCTTCATACTCTCCGAGCGGAGGATGCCTACCCAGGCAAGGAACATCAGAACAACGGGAAGCTGGAAGACCACTCCGAAGGCGGCCATCATTTTGAGCATAAAGAGCACGTAGGACTTAGGATCTTGATACAGCACGCCGTGCGGGAACCAGCTTACATAGCTGACGAACCAACCGATAGCGAACCGGGCCACCCAGTATGCCAGGACTACGCCTCCAGCGAAGAGCACCACGGACATCGGCGCGATCCAACGGAGAGGTTTTTTCTCCTCGCGTGTGAGAGCGGGGGCAATGAAGCCCCATGCCTCAGCGGTAACGAGCGGCGCCATCACAATGAGGCCCGCTACGATGGACACCTGCAGCACCACGAAGAAGGGCTGAGTAAAGTGGTTGAAGACGATGCGCCATTCCACATGCCCGGTTAAGGCTGTGGCCATAGGGCGGAAGAGGAAGCCGTAGATCGGTTCGAAGTAGAAGTAGCAGATCGTGGCTCCTACTGCCACGTAGAGGATGCTGCGGATGATGCGGGCGCGCAGTTCCGCCAGGTGCTCGGTGAGCTCCAGGCGCTTTTCTTCATCTTCTTCGCTTCGCCGTTTGGCTACTTCGGATGCGACGGCCAAGGTGCGCGCTCCCAATCTAAACGGGCTCACGGCGAGCCGGGTCAACGCTAATACGAACAAGCGGATCATCAGCCACAAGGCGCGGGCGCCGCGGCGCTATGGACCGTGGCGCCCGCCGTTAATCCTGATTAGGTGCCGCATCTACACGAGCTGGTGGGTGGCTAATCCTCGCCTTTGCGCTCCAGCTCTGCGACGTACGTGGATTTGAGCGTAATCTGGCTTGTAGCTTCCGGTTGGCGCGGGCCGGTAAATCCGCCGGAAGGCATTCCACCGCGGTAACCCGGCATAAAGCCCGGCCCTCCAGGCATCATGCGGCCCGGGCCGCTCACCATACCGCCGTAGCGACGACCCGCTCTGCGCCCGCCACCGGAATAGGCTCCAGCGGCACCCGGCATACCGGGCGGTCCGTAACCACCCTGTTGCATGTATTGCCGCATGTATTGCATGTATCCGGCCTGACCGGCGCCACCGGGCATCCCAGGCATCTCACCGCCTTCACCCCCAGGGCCGCCCATTCCCATGGCGCCGTAGGGACCCGTCATCATGCCGCCCGTCATACCGGGGGGAATGCCCCCAACGCCACCAGCCAGGCTCCCGGCCACAGGCGCACTGGCCGTTTTCCCCGTTACCTGCAGTGTGCGGTCCACACGAACAAGAGTGCCCGACCGATATGCAAGATAGATATCCCGCTCGTACTTGATCTGGGGGCTGAGGATCTCGGTGGTTCCGAACGTTAGTGATTTCTCTTTGAAGCCGCCGGATGAGCTGTCGTACACTTGGTGGATCTTTGCCGTTGGGTACCCGTCCTGCCACTCGATATCCTGGAGGGTGCTTGTGAGTGTTACCCTAGGTTGCTTGTCGGGCGGAGTACCGGGGATATCCAGCCTTTGCCCTTCCGTGCGCCAGGTGTCGCCGATGCGCTTGGGTTCCACGGGAAGCAGCGGAAGTTCCAAAGTGGTCTCTACAGGGATGCCGAGTTGAGCAAACTGGTCGAAGCTGAACGTGGCATTCTGGTAGAGAACCCGGCCCAGCGGATCAACCTGCTGGTACAGGGATTGAGGAAGCTCATCGGAGGGATAGGTAGTCTCTTGCCCGCCTTGGCGTACGGTAAGCTCTTCGATCTTGTTGCGGACGATGGCTTGATCATTGGGATATACATCTTCTACGGCGAAGAGGAGCTTGCTCTTTTGTGCCACGAGTTCCTGTTCGCCGGTGCCTCCCAGTCCTTGGGTTAGACCGGCTACCACGGAGGTTGCGCCGCGGCGGAGGTAGGTGCGGTTGGTGGCATCCGGGTATTTATATCGCAGGAGAATGGGGCCGGGATCCACATTCAGCTTGTTGGCCACAATCACTTTGACGGAAGTCGTTTGACGGGCCACGGATCCTCCGGATGTGCCGCCTTTGGGAACGTACAGAGTGGCGGAGATCTCGTGTTCTCCATCTGCCACGGGCTTGGGTTCTACGCTGCCCCGCACCTGCATGGGCTGCTTCGTGTCCCAGATGTAGATGAACTGAGCGCCTGGCTTTGCGCGGGCGCGTTCCTCATCCGTGGGGGCTACCGCCACGCGGAATTGGCCGTCTATGCTGTAGGCTACATAGGCGCCTTCCGGGATGCTTGCAAGGGGTATCTCGATCCGAACCTTCTCGCGCACTGTGGCGCCGTCCGGCGGGCGCCTGATGGTGAACGGAGCCTCGTTCTGGGCGCTCGCAAGCGCCGCCGAGGCAACGCCCAAGCACAGCGCGCCACCAACGACGAGCAATCTACGTGCTTGCATCGGCACAATCCCTCCTGCTTCCACCACGCTTCGATTGTCAGTGTATCATGGGCCGGAACAAAAGTCAACTGGAGGCCGCGGCTTTCGCATTGACAGGCTGCGCCTCCTTCTTGTACACTTTAGACGTGTGAATGTTATCGTGAGTTACCCGAGCGCAAGAGGTGTCGCATGAAGGTACGGAATTTGGGATCTACCGGGTTGCAAGTGTCCGCCGTTGGCTTTGGCGTGTGGACGGTGTCTACGCCGATGTGGGGGATCACGGACAAAGATTACGGTATCCGCCTTTTGCGGCGTGCGTTGGATCTAGGCATCACCTTTTTCGACACCGCGGATGTTTACGGCGACGGTTTGGGTGAAACGATGTTGCGGGAGGCCTTTGGCTCCCAGCGGCGCCAGATTGTGATTGCCACGAAGTTCGGATACGATTTCTACAACTATCCCGGCCTGCAGCCGGGCCAGCGCGAACGGCCGCAAGATTGGAGCCCGGCCTTCTTGCGCAAAGCCGTGGAAATGAGTTTGAAGCGCCTGGGCACGGACCACATAGACCTGTACCAGCTCCACAATCCTCGGATGGACGCCCTTTTGCGGGACGATCTTTGGGAAGAGTTGGATGCTTTGAGGGCTGAGGGAAAGATCCGAGCCGTGGGAGCGGCTTTGGGGCCTGCCCTCAAACCCGAGCGCCAGTGCGATGAGGGCATCGCGGCCATCCGCCGGCGCCGCGCCATTCCGCAGATCATCTACAACCTGCTGGAGCAGCCTCTGGGCGAAGCCATCTTTCCTGTGGCCAGGGCCGAGGGCGTGCCCGTCATCACCCGGGTGCCTCATGCCTCCGGATTGCTGGAAGGCCACTTCGACGAGACAACTTCCTTCGCTCCCAACGACCATAGGTATCATCGCGTCACCACAGAGAGTGGGCGCAAAGCGTGGCTTCTTGACGGCCTCAAGAAATTGGAAAAGCTGGAGTTCCTTACCGCAGGCGGCGCGCGAACCATGGGGCAGGCCGCCATTCAATTCATCCTTGCGGAACCGTCGGTAGCCTCGGTACTTCCCAACATTTACAACGAGGAACAACTGAAGGAATTTGCATCGGCGCCGGACACGCCGGCCATCACGGCGGACGAATATGCCCGCATCCAGCAATTGTACGCCAGGAACTTCGATCTGGATGCCGAAGCTGCTGCGGTATAGGCGGCGACTGTCTCGTCTGCGGGCGCGTGGGGAACCGGGTGCTGCATGCCGTAGTCCATTCCATTGATGGAGGGTACAATGCGCCAGATTGCCGGGGCAGTGAGATGAGGTCGCGTTCAGCCGCCGGCATCCGGAGGGATTTGGCAACGTGAACATTCGAGCGGTGGGCCTGGGCATAGCAGCCGCTGCCGCAGTCCATATCGCCGTTCTTCCCAATGCCTTCGCCAAGCCGCCCGGCGATTTACCGCCCGTCGCCAGCGGGAGCGCGGACCAGACCGTGCGCTTCTGGGACGCTGCGGGCAAACAAACACTCAATTTCCTTGCTCATGACGGCCCGGTGACGTGTATGGTCTTTACCCCCGACGGCAAACGCCTTATTACGGGCGGGGCCGACAAGACCATCAAGTTTTGGAATACGGACGACGGCTCCTTGGAGAACAGCCTGGATGCGCATGACCGGGCGGTACTCTGCCTGGCCTTGAGCCCGGATGGAAGGGTTCTTGTAAGCGGCGGGGCCGATAACATGGTCAAGATGTGGAACCCCCTTACCGGCAAGCTGATCAAGACCATCCCCGCCCACAGCCAGCCTGTTAAAGCTCTGGCTTGGAGCCCAGACGGCCGTTACTTCGCCTCTGGCGGTGCGGATCGCCTTATCCAGATTTGGCGCGCAGACGGTTCGCTGGCCGGCACCATCGTAGCGCATGATGAGCCCCTAACGTCCCTCGCGTGGAGTTCAGATGGCCAGACGCTCTACAGCGGCGCTGCAGACGGGTACGTCAAGGTGTGGCGCATTGCGGATCTCAGCCTCGTGATGCGCCGGCGCGCTTATGAGAAGGGGCTGACATCCTTCGCACTTTCCCCGGATGGCAGGCTCCTGGCTACTGCCGGTGCAGATGGACGCCTGCGTCTCTATTCCATCGGCCCCAAGTCGTTGGCAGAGGGCCTTTCCACCAACACGGACCGGGCCATCAACGCCGTGGTGTTCAGCAGGGACGGCAAAATCATCGTCACTGGGGGCGTGGACCGCGCCCTGCACTATTGGAACGCCAGCGACCTCACCGAAGTACTCAAGGTGCCTGCCCACGACGCGGCGATCACTGCGCTGGCGGTACCGCCAGGATAATCCATCAACCCCTTGGAAGGATGGTTTATGGCACAGGTTCCCGGAACCTTGGAGGGTTGGTACGTCCTCCACGATTTCCGTACGATGCTTCAACCCCGGTGGAAGGGGCTTGCTCCCCAGGTGCGTGTCCAGGCGATCGAGGAGCTTCAGAAGGCTATTCGGGAGGCCGAGAGCGTTGCTCCGGACGGAGGAGCCAGCGCGGCCTATTGGGTATTGGGGCATAAGGCCGATCTGCTTTTCATCCATCTCCGCCCGACCCTTGCCGAGCTGGCTGCCATCGAACACGCCTTCGATGGCACGGCCTTTGCGGATTGCACCTCCCGCGCCTATTCCTATCTATCGGTAACGGAATTGAGCCTGTACGAGGCTGGAGCTCGGGCTGGTACAGAGGACGCGTCCCAACTACAGCAGACCCCCTTCGTGCGCAAGCGCCTTTATCCGCAGATACCACCTGCGCGGCATGTGTGCTTCTATCCCATGAACAAACGGCGGGGCGAGGCCGTCAACTGGTACACGGCGGATCTGGAGGAGCGGCGCCGCATGATGCGGGAGCATGGCGCTACGGGCCGCAAATACCATGGGCGCGTTATTCAGATGATCAGCGGGTCCATGGGTCTGGATGATTGGGAATGGGGCGTAACGCTTTGGGCCGAGGATCCACTGGACATCAAGAAGCTGGTGTACGAGATGCGCTTCGATGAGGTGAGCGCGAAGTACGCCGAATTTGGGCCGTTCTTTGTGGGATTGCGCATGGGCCCGGAAGAAGTCGCCTCGACCCTCGGCGGGAATGCGCATGGGTAGATGGGTTGCTGCAGAACGATGGAGCTGGTAGAAGCCGTTCGCTCTTGCATAGCGGCGCATGTCCGACCTGGGGAGAACATACTCGTTGGAGTTTCGGGCGGGCCGGATTCGTGTGCGCTCGTGCACGCCCTAGCCACAGTGCAATCGGTGTGTGGAGTTGGAATTAGGGCCGCTCACGTCCATCACAGCATGCGCGGTGCCGAGGCAGACGCAGACGCTGCCTTCGTGGAGGATTTCTGTGCGCGGCTGAACGTGCCCTGTGAAGTACGGCGCTGTGACGCTGCCGGCGCCGCGCGGCGGATGCATGCGTCCGCGCAGGAGGCAGCCAGAACGTTGCGCCTGCACTTGCTGCGGGATGCTGCGACTGCCGCAAGGGCGTCTTGGATCGCTCTGGGGCATACCTTGGACGATCACCTGGAGACGGTTCTCATGAACATTCTGCGCGGGACCGGCATCGAGGGGTTGGCCGGCATCAGGACTGTGGATGCACCGTTCATCCGGCCCCTGCGTGCCGTGCGCCGGCAGGACACGGTGGCCTATTGCAAGCGCCACGGGATTGCCTTTCGGGAAGACGCATCCAACGCATCGTTCCGCTATCTGCGCAACCGCGTTCGGTCGGAACTGCTACCGATGCTCGCGGCGTACTATAACCCGGCCGTGGCGGAGAGCATCGAGCGCCTGTCGCGCTTAGCAGCCGAAGAGAGCGCTTATCTGGACGCGCAGGCCCGCAAGGCGCTGGAAGCAGCTACCGTGAACGCGGAGCCGGGAAGGCTGGTTCTGGCTCAATCCGCGCTGGCTTCTTCGCCGGCCGCGGTGAGGCGCCGGATGATCCGCGAGGCAATTCGCGTGGTTCGCGGCAATCTCCACGGCGTGGAATACCGGCATATCGAGCAAGTGTCGCGTGCGGTGGAGGAAGTTGGGGCAGCCGGGTCAAGGGCCTGGACGTTGCCGGCGGGTTCGACGACTGTGCGTGTGTGCGGTGCGACGCTCGTAGTGGAGCGGTGCGCACCCCCTTCGGATGCTGCCAGGCGATGGTGGGAGCTTGCCCTTCCGGGACACACTCCTGTGCCGGAGTTGGGCATCACGGTTCAAGCGCGCTATGCAACGGTAGCAGAGGAGCCGGTCGGCCAAAGCGCCGCAAGAGCCGTCCTGAACGCGGGCGATCTGGCTCTTCCGCTGAAGGTACGCACGCGCCGGCCGGGCGACCGCATGCGCCCGCTCGGTTTGGGCGGCAGCAAAAAGGTGCAGGACTTGATGGTTGATGCCAAGATCCCGCGAAAAGATCGGGACAAGATCCCGATTATAGTGGATGATCGCGGCATCTTGTGGGTGGTGGGATGCGCGCTGGATGAGCGGGCGCGGGTGACGTCCGGAAGCGCCGGAGCTGTGGTTGTGGAGGTGCGCGGCATCGCAGGCGGCTGAAAGGCGCGGCGCGGAGGCGGCGGAAAGCTTCCGTGCTATACTGAAGGTACCTGAGGGAACCCCGCATCGCCGGGCAGGAGGTTGGGTTGAACAACAAAAGCATGAGATGGTTCCTAACGGCGGTTGTGATTGCGCTCATTTTCTTCGTGCTTCAGCAGAAGAACCTTGGGCGCTTCGGAGAAACCGACCAGCCCCTGAACCTAACGCAGTTCCGGACCGAGATCATGAACGGCAACGTGAAGCGGGGAGAGCTGCTGAAGGACACGTTCCACGGTGAGTACAATCACCGGCCGCCAACCGCCCACAGCGACGAGTTCGATGTGAACCTGCCTGCCTCTTCGGAGGCGCAGAACGAACTTCTGAACCTCCTCTACCAGTACCACGTGCCGGTGGAGGTGAAGCATCCGCTCCTGTCGGACTGGATGCAGGGTTTGCTCTTTTCTGTAATGCTTCCCCTCGTGTTCATTGGGTTTCTTTGGGTCCTCTTTATCCGGCAGGCGCAATCGGGCGGGAACCAGGCACTTTCTTTCGGTCGATCGCGTGCGAAGCGCCTCACAGATAACGTTCCCAAGGTCACCTTCGATGACGTAGCCGGGGTAGATGAGGCCAAGCAGGAGCTTCAAGAGATCGTGGAGTTCCTGAAGAACGCCAAAAAGTTCCAGGCCCTCGGCGCCAAGATCCCCAAAGGCGTGTTGCTGCTGGGTCCTCCGGGTTGTGGGAAGACGATGCTCGCCCGGGCGATAGCCGGTGAAGCGGGGGTGCCCTTCTTCCATATTTCGGGTTCGGATTTTGTGGAAATGTTTGTAGGGGTAGGGGCAAGCCGCGTGCGGGACCTGTTCGATACCGCTAAGAGCAACCGGCCCTCGCTGATCTTCATTGACGAAATAGACGCCGTAGGTCGCCAGCGCGGCGCGGGCTTGGGCGGCGGACACGACGAGCGCGAACAGACGCTCAACCAACTTTTGGTGGAGATGGACGGGTTCGATCCCAACGCCGGGGTGATCATGATTGCTGCGACCAACCGGCCCGACGTGCTGGATCCGGCTCTTTTGCGTCCGGGGCGCTTCGACCGGCGCATCGTGGTGGATGCTCCCGATGCCCGCGGCCGCAAGGAGATATTCAAGGTTCACCTGCGAGGCAAGCCTCTGGAATTCGACACATCGGAGGCGGAACGCGAGAAGGCCATAGACAGCCTCGCCCGCAGGACGCCGGGCTTCACCGGTGCGGATATCGCCAATTTGGTGAACGAGGCTGCCTTGCTGGCGGCCCGGCGAGACAAGACGCGCATCTCCATGGCGGAGTTTGAAGAATCGATTGATCGCGTCATCGCGGGTCCTGAGCGCAAGAGCCGCCTCCTCACCGAGCATGACAAACTTGTAGTCGCCTATCACGAGGTTGGGCACGCCATCGTAGGCGAACTACTCCCGCACGCCGATCCGGTGCACAAGGTGTCTATTTTGCCTCGGGGCATGGCCCTGGGATACACCATCAGCCTGCCCGATCAAGATCGGTACAACCGGTCGCGCTCGGAACTGGAAGACAAGATCGCTATGACGTTAGGCGGGCGTGTTGCGGAAGAGTTGGTCTTCAACGAGATCACAACGGGCGCTTCCAACGACCTGGATTGGGCTACGGATACCGCCCGGGCCATGGTTTGTGAATACGGTATGAGCGAACGCCTCGGGCCGCTGCGGCTGGGGCGCAGGCACGGAAACCCGTTCCTGGGCCGCGATATCATGGAGGACCGCGACTATTCCGAAGAGGTCGCCCGAGCCATTGACGAGGAAGTGCGGGATATCATCGAGCGCAACTACCAGCGGGCGAAGCAGATCCTCGTGGCGAACCGTGACAAGATGGAAGAGATCGTTCGCGTTCTGATGCAGAAGGAGACCCTGGAGCGGGAAGAGTTCCTCGCCTTGATGCAAGGAGCTGTTCTGCATGAGCCTGCCGATGGAGCTGCCGGACCTCCGGCCCAGGGCAGTCCGGAAGCGGCTCCCGAGCAGCAGGTTCGGCCGCGCATCGAACCGCGCTTGCGGGCAGAGCCCGGCCCGGCTTAGGGCGCCGGAGCCTGAGAGTAGGGGTGAGGGGAGGGCGGAACACCCGCCTTCCCCTCAAACACGTGTGGTGCGGCGCGTCAATCCCCTTGTTGAAGGATGTTGCCGGGCCCGATGCCGATGCCTCCCCGGCCTTCACCCGGCGCACCCCCCGGCATCTGTTTGCCCCCCAGCATCACGGTGAGCACCGTCTTGGTTTGGACGCGGGGAAGCGGCTGTCCCTTCTCCAGGGCTGCGCCAGGGCCGTATCCCACCATCCTCAACATCACAAAGTCGCAGTCTTTGAAGATGCCCGCAGGAACGATTGCTTCCACGCGGTCCGGAGCCATGAACAAGCTCCGGCTCACCAATTCCTTCACCTCCGCCATCTGCATGAAGTCGTCCTGGAAGCCGAAGCCCAGGGGAGGCTTGGTTTCCGCCGAATCCCACAAGATGATCGTCTTGCGGCCCTGCATCCCAATAATCTGGGCATGGAGGCCGAGTATGTTCGGGATGGGCTGCCAGTGGATCACGATCGGTTCATCGAAGTTGATTTTGTGCTCCAGGTTGGGGCTGCTCAGCTCGATGGCGGGAAGGAAGCTTACGTTGGCCGGAACGTCTATATCCACGTTGCCTGTGTAGCTCGTTGTGAGTGCGTAGTGCCCCGTCAAGACGGCATCGTCTGCGATGCGGCCCGGCTGCCTTTCCGTGGGCCAATAGCCGGTGGTCCAGTTAGGCTTGTAAAAGTACGACATTCGCCCGCGTGCGGCGGCCATCCCTCTGCGCATGTAGGCCTTCTGCTCGTCTGCTAGGCCTTTCATCTCGATGGTCTCCGGCTGGCCCGGTTTGACGGTGGGCGAGGAACCCCAATACTGCTTGATTACCATATCCGGGTTCTCGATGCCTGCTTCTCCGGAGCCGGTGTCGGCGTCGGCCGCACCTTTCGAGGGTTTGGGGCGATAGAGGTCGAGCACGAGTGTGTTCCCGAGCTTGAGGCCATCGGGGATGCCCAAAGTTGCCGTAGCGCCGTCCGGAGCAATGCCGGGTGACCAAAGGCGCACGACGAGGCTGCGATGGGCCTTGGTGAACTTTTCCAGGGCGGCAGCGGCCTGCGGAGGAAGCTGCACTCCGGGCGGCAGTTGGATTTTGGGGATGGCAGGCATTCCGGCCATTTTCATGGATTCCGTAGCTGCAAAGATGCCCAAGAAGGCTTGCCCGTCATCCGCCATAGACCGTGTGGGCAGCAGAGCCAGCAGGGGCAGCAACCTCAGAACCTTCATCGTGAACCTCCGGTTTCATCATGGAAATGTTTGCCTATCTTCGATGCCAACGCTCCGTTTTCCTGCCGCATGATGCCTGTGGCGTACAGATGGAGCGTTGTTTTGGCTCCGGGCTGTGCCCCATCTGCATCCGCGCAAACAATCCACCGCCCATCCGGGGACCAATCCACGTCGTCATCCGGGAGCGGGCACACTTTGCGTACGCTGACGCGGGTTCCGGGTAATTCCGGCAGCTCGATGATTACAGCCTGGAAGCGTCCCGCGCCATCCACTTGGAGCGCACCCAAACGGCGGTCAGCCAGCCACACGGGCGCAAAATACCCGTATGGGGCGTTTTCCGCAGGCAGCTTCAGAACCTGCGGTGCGGCTCCAGGTGCAGCAGGGACCAGATAGATGCGTGAAAGTGAGAGCGTTCTTCCATCGGGGACTACGGCAAAGGCAAGGCGCCGACTATCGGGTGACCATGCAATGCCGTGGATGCGAGGATTGGGACCGTATTGTTTCCCGCAGGGAAGGACGGCGGCGGCAAAGGCCTGTGTGCCTCCGGGGTTGAGGATGCGAAGCGTCTCTATGGGATCGGCGGTGTACGCCCGCAGCACTCCTTGCCGAAAGGCGAGGCGGTCGCCCTGTGGAGACCAGGCGGGCCATCCTACGTCTTCATATCGGTCAAAGCGAGGCAGCACGCCCGTGGGGGACACTGCGAACAGGGGTCGAACGAAGAGCGCAGTTTCCCCGTGGATGCCTTCGCCTAAAAATGCGAAGTATCGGCTGCTGGGCGACCACCGCGGCGCGCGGTAGAAGCAGAAGCCGCGGGTGTACCGCCTGGGGTGGATCGCGAGCGGTTGTCTGGCGCCGTTGCGCACCTGGCACGACCACAACCCGGTAGCCACCAGCTTTTCGCCGTCTTCGTAGGTGAACCACTCCGGACGTGACACCGCCAGGAACCGATCGTCGGGCGACCATTCGATCGTTTCCGGCGTAGCGATGCGGCCCAGGCCGGTGTCGTAAGAGCGGTCTGGGCTTACGTGCTCCGGCGGCTCCAATGCGGCGACACGCTCGAGGTCTGACGATGCCACGTATACCTGCAAAGCCCGATCCGTAGTGCGGCGCAGGAACGCGATGCGGCGGCCGTCGTGCGACCATCGGGGGCACACGTCCCGGAAGAGACCGGGGACCCTGACGATGCCGGGCGGGATTGCCAGGGTGCCTGGGACGGGCCTGCGGGAGCATCCGAGCGTGTGAACCAGTGCTGCTGCCGCAAGAACCATACCCAGCCTTACGCACCCGGCGGCAGCCGACGGCTTTCTCGCGTTGAGCGCACGCATCTAGTCCAATCCTGTGGTATGGCCACCATGGGGCGCGAACTCAGCAGGTGCGGTCTTGAGAGATAGGCGAAGTATAAGGGACGGCCGCACACAGTGATCACCATACCCCACGATGCCTACCCGGCGCCACGCGAAGTGGGCGATTGCAGCAGGCTCACGGACCGTT
>JBMFSQ010000001.1:22599-317076 GCA_049967475.1 Chthonomonadales bacterium
ATGCAATACCGAGGATCCGTCCACTGGCTCCGGGGGCTTCACGCGTGCGGTTGGGAAGATGCCCGTGTTGAGGATGTGCCGGATCCGGCGGTACCATGCGTCCACGTCATCCACATCGAAGAGGAGCATGAAGTTATTTGCCCAATCCTCCACGTAGTAGTTCTGAAGGCGAAAGGAGTGTCCGTTGAGCTCGAAGTCCGCAGTGCCTCCCCAGCCTTCAGAGTAGCGGAATCCCAATTCGGTGTAGAAGCGTTTGGACTCCTCGAAGTCCTTAGCGGGCACGTAGGGTTTCATATTCCGAATGGATAGCGGCACCGGCGCATCTCCTTTTTCGCGGTCAAATGAAGCAAAGCAATTAATGTTTCGCATCCCCATCGTTGATCTCCTGCATCTGGGGCCGCGGCTGCTTGACTGTAGGCTGCGTGGGCAGGTATACTGGCGCCACAACGACAATCGAACGCGAGCACCGAAGACAGCAGGCGTCCCTTTGGACTTAATTCCCGCCTAGCCGGGAGCCCGCCGAGGGGCCATGAGAGGCGCTGCACCGTGCCGCCTGTGCACGGTGATGGCCTGCCACGGAACCCTGCTGATCCGCGGAGTTCCGTTTTTTGTTGTTCCTCATCTCTGCAGCGGCAGAGGGGTTGAAGAGGCAGAGGAAAGGAGGTGAAGAGGGATGCGAACCAAGGGGCCGCGCGCGGACAAAGTTGCCGATGTTCAGCGGATGCGGGAGCTCTTTGACCAATGCCAGGGCGCCATCCTCACGGACTACCGCGGGCTGACCGTGGCGGAGATCAGCGCTCTACGCCGGAAGCTTCGTGCGTCGGGGGGCGAGTACCATGTGGTGAAGAACACCCTGTTCCGCCGGGCGGCCGGAGAAAAGCTCACGCCCGCCCTGGAACAGCTTCTCGTAGGGCCCACAGCCATTGTTTTTGCATCCGGCGACATGGTGGGTGTCGCCAAGGATCTGGTGGCGTTCCTTCGGGACCTGCGCAAGCCGGAAGTAGCAATCAAGGGCGGTTATTTGGACGGCCGTGTCCTTTCCGCGGCGGACGTGACAGCTATCTCGAAGCTCCCGCCAAAGGACGTGATTTTGGCCCAGACCTTGGGTACGCTCCAGGCGCCGCTTTCCAACTTCGTGGGAACCCTTCATGGCGTCCTGAGCGAGTTTGCGCGTACTCTGCAGGCGCTTGCCGACAAACGGCAGGCGGAGGCGGCATGACACGCATTGTGAAGATCCTTGGCCGAGAGGGATGCATCCCTGGCGGCGCCGATATGAGCCGCGGCACGCGGCACGGAGGTTAGAAATGAGTGCGATTGACGACATCATCGGCTCGCTCGAGAAGCTGAGCGTGCTCGAACTCGTGGAGTTGACAAAAGCTATCCAGGACAAGTGGGGTGTGTCTGCAGCGCCGGTGGCGGTGGCTGCAGCTCCGGCAGGGGCGGCGCCGGCTGAGGCCGCTCCGGCTGAAGAAGAGAAGACCTCCTTCGACGTGATCCTGAAGGCCGTGGGTGACAAAAAGATCCAAGTGATCAAGGCAGTGCGCGAGGTCACTTCGCTGGGTCTCAAGGAAGCCAAGGAGCTGGTGGACACGGCTCCCCAGCCCGTGAAGCAAGGTGTCAACAAGGAAGAGGCCGAGGCAATCAAGGCTAAGCTGGAGGCCGAAGGCGCCACGGTAGAGATCAAGTAGCCCCAGGGCCGGTTGTTGTGTCCGCAGGGAGCGACGTCGGCAGGCGCGCTCCCTTGGCTTTCTTGGCCCCTCTGCCGATAATGGCCCATGAGAACGCGGTGGACACGGTTCTGGAGGGCAGGATGACCGACGCATCCGGAGTTGGCGAAGGGCGCCGCATCACACTCAAAGATCCCCAGGGAGAATGGCCGGCGACGCTGGAAGCCTTCAGCGGCCGGCACATGCGCATTGCCCTGGCCCCGGGCTCCGATGCGCCCAAAGTTCGCTGGGGCAGCGGTGCGGAGGTGCGCGTGTGCCTCGAGGGACCTTCGGGTAGCTTCTGCGCACCCGCATCGGTGGTCAAACAGATCGGCTCGGTGGTGTGGCTGGCCGTGTCCCCATCCGTAAGCGGCCTCGAGCGGCGTAGCGCCCCGCGAGTGTCCGTACGCTTCCCCGTGTGCTGCGTGTGCCGAGGCGTGGAGCATTCCGCCTGGTGTCTGGACCTGAGCGCGGGCGGTATGAGGCTGAGCCTGTCAACGCACGTGGCTGAAGGCGACGACCTGTCACTAGCGTTCAGTCTGCCCGATGCCCCGGAACCGCTCACGTTGCACGGGCGGATCCTATGGGTTGCGCCGGGGCCCCGCGGCCGTACGGAGGCAGGCGTCAAGTTTGTTGGGCTGCATCCTGCACAGGGTGCTGCAATCGCGGCATTCTGTGCCCGCCGCGCCGACCCTCTAGCCGTTTAGGTGACGCCCACCCCGATGAAAGCCGCGGGACCCGGCGTACAATCTCCTATCCAGATCCCCCGCCGTTCGGACTGAACGCCTCACCTGCCGCGGGATATGCCGGCAGCGTCCAGGGTCCCACCTTGTCCGCCGTGTATGCCGAGGCCCAAAAATCCGGCGGACCCTGGCTGCTGGGCACGTTGTTCTTGACGGGTTTGATGCCGTGCTTCAGGTAGGCTACGATGGCCCAAAGGTCGTCGTCGGATAGGTGCCTGTAGGAGGGCCATGGCATGGGCGGCGCCAGGTAGTGCGGCTGCGCAGGAAAGTTCCCTTGGCCGGGAGTGGTGGAGGTGATCACCACGTCGGGCGTTGCCATGGGATCCAGGCCATACTTTAAAGCGTTGAAGATCTGCCGATCCGAGTGCATGCCGATGCCGGTTGCCGCATCCGGGGTGAGGTTCGTCGCGTACGTTGCGAAAGGACCGATTTGGAAGGCCCCTTCCCCCTGGTCGCCGGCTTGGCCAATGAAGCCTGCGAGCCAATTGGGATCGTTCGGATCGTCCTTGCCGCGGTTGTGACAATCGGAACAGCCGAGGGACGTAACGAGGTAGCGGCCCCGGTTCACCTGCTCGATCGTAGCCCTGCCGGATGGAAGGCCACCGGATCCATTCCCTCCGCCACACCCGGTCAAGGCAATCCCCATCACGAGTGCCGTGGCGAAGATCGCTGCGATGAGCCAACCATAGGTTCGACCTAGATGCATCGTCCTACCCTCCTTTTACGATGCGCTTGGTGTATTCGCGCAAGCCAAAGGTCCAGACCCAAAGATCGGATCAGCCTGTGGAGGGATCTCGTGCACCTCGGACGAGTGCGCTTTGCAACTAGGGGAACAGCTCGACAGCAGGAAAACGGGCCCGGCGCGAGCCTAGGGGCCCAAGAAGGACAGCAGTAAGGCATGGCAGCGCACCGCGAGGGTGCGAGACCATCGTGCCCGGAGCCTTCGGGACGCGCTGATTCCGTATACAGTGCCCGATCTGGTTTTGTCAAGAGGACCGTCGGATCCATTTGTTGTTTTTGCAGGTTCAAGGCTCTTCTGCAGGGAGTGGGCGGTTGAGCGTAGAACTCCGTCCTAGCAGGAATGTGTCCCAGCGAATGGGGGGACGGTCGTGATGTTTATTGCGTGGGTCATGCTTGCGCTTGCGCCTTGGGTGTCATGGATGCCCGTGTCTGTGCGCGATCAGTGGGACTTCAAGTTCAAGAAGTTCGTGATTGGCGCCTGGTGGGGACCCTCTGCTACCGACGCCGAGTTGAAGCTCTATCGGGAAGCCGGCTTCAACGTTGTGATGGCCGGCCGGTATATGGAGTTGGACCGATACGGCGACCCGTCCAGGGGGGCGCTGGAACTGAATTTGGCCCACAAGTATGGGTTGGGAGTTTTGTTTGATACCTATACCCGCAATGACCGGCCGTGGGGAGGTGTCGTGACGGGTGGTTGGGACCCCCATCCGGTTCACCACGCGGCAACCCTTCCTGAACTCAAATGGCTCTATGAACGCATCGGCAAACATCCGGCACTGGTGGGCTTTATGATTGGTGACGACCAAGGCGAGGTGACGCCGCGCACCGACGCGTGCACGCAGTTTCTCCACTCCTTGCCGAAGCCGCATCTTTTTCCCTGGCTTTGCGGCTGGATCCCGCCCGAGGATTTGGCGCGTCACGGCAATCCAATCTGTGATCCGCAGATCTATCCGACCCTCTATAACTGGAAAGCGAGTGCAGAGGATCTTGCCCGCGCCTATGCTGCTGCTTATTTCACAGACAGCCGCAAGTGCCTTCAATACGGGGTGATGTTCTGGCCCATGTTCAACGTGAGCAGTCCTGAGGCATCGCCGGACCCGCACTCGATTGCAGCGCCTTTGCCCAGCGACTCCCTCGTGCGCTTCCCTGCCTATGCTGCGGTGGCCTACGGCGCCACGGGCATCTTCTACTTCTGCTACAGCGGCGGCGCCATCGAGAGGGTAGGGCCGTGGAACACGCCAAAGGAGGCCCGAGCTGCGCTCACCAACCTCTATCCTGTAGTGCAGCGCATCAATCGGCGCATCGCGGCGTGGGGCCCGCGCGTTTTGCAAACCGCCTCTACAGGCCTCTTCGGCACCGCATTTTCCGCCAAGACGCCCGCAGCAGGATCCGCATCCCCGGAAGGGCTGCAGCGACCAGGTCCTGGCCGTTTGATAGACGCCATGAGCAGCGACTTGCTCGCTGGAGTGCTCGTGGGCAAGGGCAGGCCTCCGCTCGTGATGGTGGTGGATTGCCGGACGAGCAAGCGCTTCGGAGATTTGCCGGAACGGGAGGTGATCCTGCGCTTCCACCCAAGCGTGTCTTCCGTAAAGGTATTGGAAGGGCGAAAGGCCCGTTTGCTGGACGGGTCGCTGGTGTCGCTGCACATCGAGGCAGGCGGCGGGCAGCTTCTGGAACTTCATGGGAGGAACCTCGAGCGCCTCTGTACCCAGGCAGCCATCTATGGGCCGCCGGTAGTAGCCGGCGCCGCCGGAATTCCCACAAAATCGGCCCCTAGAACGTCGGCGCAGGACGTGACGGTAGTTGTGGATCCCGGCCGAGTAGAGATACCGTATTGGACGGGCTTCGGCTGCAGCCTGTCCTGGTGGGCGGTGTTTTCCCGGAACTGGCCATCCGCATCTCGCTTGGAAGCATGTCGGCGCCTCTTCGGCCGCGGTGAGGGTTGCCTGGGCCTCAATGTGGTGCGATACAACGCCGGGGGTACCGCACCAACGGCAGATCCGAGCCGGTACCGCCCGGGTGCATGCGTACTCGCCACACTCGACGCCGACGGCTCGTTCCATCCCGAGCGTGACGGGGCTCAGATCGAGTGTCTGCGCCTGGCCCATCGCCTAGGTGCAGACACTTTTGAGCTCTTCGCGAACTCGCCGCCTTATTGGATGCTCAAAAACGGCGACACACGCGGTGGAGAGAATGGCAGCGAGAACTTGAAGCCGGAGTGTGAGCAGGATTATGCCCGGTGGCTTGCGACTGTGGCGGAGCGAGTGGAGGGTGCGGCGGGCGTTCACTTTCGGTCTATCGAGCCGTTCAACGAGCCGTCGGCATGGTGGTGGGATAATGCCCGCAGCAACCAAGAAGGGTGTCGTATCCTGCCTTCGGCCCAGGCCCGCATCCTGAAGTACCTTCGTTTGGAACTGAAACGCACGGGAGTAACGCACATCATTGCTTGTTCGGACGAGAACGACGCCCATACGGCCTTCACGACGCTGGAATTCCTCACCGACCCCAACGGCGGCGGGCTGGATGCAGGGACCATCGGCCAGGTCAATGTCCATGGCTACTTCCCGTCCGATTGGCGGCAGAGGTTGCGCCGTCTGGCGGCGGCGCATTCGGTGCGACATATTTGGATGAGTGAAGTCAGCTTTCGCGAATGGGGCCATGCAGGTTATATTCCCCAGGATATGCGCTGTGCTTTGCCCCAAACGAGGGCGCTTCTTGCAGATCTGAAGCGGCTCAGGCCGGAGGCGTGGGTCTTTTGGCAGCCTGTGGAGCCTCTGGAACTATGCCTTGACAACCGCTTTACCTATGGCCTTTTACAATCTCCTGCCCAAAGGCGTGTCCAATGGCAGGGGAAGGTCATCGAGCCGGGGGAACTTGTAATCAGCAAGGCTTTTTGGGCGCTCCTGCAGTTTTCGCACTTCATCCGACCCGGTTGCCGCTTTGTATCTGCGAGTGACGAAGGGGTAGTGGCTGCCGTGGATGGCGGCGGACGGCGGGTGGTTCTAGTGGTTCAAAATGACGGGCTAGAGGGGCGGCGGATGCGCTTTGACCTTTCGCGCTTTCGAAGGCTTCCGCGCATGGCACGCCGGTGGCGGACGATGGACGATGGGGGCGGACACGTTTGGAACTGTCGGCCGCTGGAACCGCTCGAACTGCACGGGCGGGGGTTGACGGACGATGTGCCGCCCCATTCGATTACCACTTATGTATTGGGCTGAGCGTGGCTGCCGTGCGGCCCGGCACATTCCACGGTGGCTTGTTGAGCGGGGATGCGCGCGTACGGATTCCATGAGGCGGGTTTCAGCCGGCGGAGCTGAGGATTGAAGTGCAGAAGATGTTTGCGGCAATTCTGATGGTGGCGCTGGCCGGTATGCCTTACTTTAGCGCGCCTGCCGGTACGCGCGGCTCCGGGGAGAACAACGAGATTGGGCCTACGATCATCCCCTTCTATTCGGGGAACCTTTCGGTGCCTCAGTTCATGTGCTACTGGGGCACGGGCAAGGCGCCCGGCACGATGCCCGTTACAGACGCGCTAATCGCGCAGCTCCATCGGTGCTCCTGCTTTGCCATGTGTGACTATCCCGCGTGGTGCTTGGCAGAGCCGGAGCCCGGACGATGGGACTTTTCCTTGTATGAAACGAACGCCCGCCGGCTTGCGGCCGCTTCGATCCGCTATGTCCCGTTCTCTTGGCTCCACTTCCCGCCCAAGTGGTTCCTCAATTCCCGTGACTTTGTGGGGTACCGGTGCCTGGAGCATGGACAGGAGCTCGGGCAGCTTTCCCTTTGGGCGCCTGCCACGCGCCGCATCTACCGGGAATACTATCGCCGATTGGCTGCGGTGATGGGTCCTCATATCGCCTTCATCCGGCTGGCCATGCCGTCGGAGTATGGCGAGGTGGGTTACCCCGTAGGGATGACGAACTGGCTCGTTCCGCAGAAACATGTGCATCCGGGCTTTTGGTGCGGCGACGCGTACGCGCGCCGGGATTTCGCAGCTTGGGCCCTCAGGCGGTACGGTTCCATCGGCCGGGTGAATTCGGCGTGGGGAACGGACTTCACATCCATGGATGCCATCCGGTACCCGCCGATTGATGGGGCGAAATGGAGGCTTCCCGAGAATGTGCAGGCTCGGCGGCGGTGGCTGGACTTCATGGAGTGGTACCAGTCATCGTGGGACGACTTCATCATGTGGTCGGCCTCGGTCGTGAAGCGGTTCTTTCCGGGATTTGGGCTTCCCCAGGCAGGCAAAGATCTGCGGACCCGCCGCGAGATCATCTTCAGTTTGGGGTATGGAGGCGAGACGCCGTGCTTCGGCAACGATGAGGGGATGCACGTGAAGGCTATCGGGCGATGTGGGGGCTCCGCACAAACACCCGGCGACATCGGTTATTTCGCCACACGGCGCGTATCCACTGCCTGCGCCTTCTATGGGGTGCCGTATTACACGGAGCCTCCCGGAGATGTGCCCAGGGAACGCGAGGTGCGGCGCATCTGGATGGACGCATCCAATGGGACACAGGTCTTTTTCGACTATCCCCAGAACCTGGATGCTGCCCGGGATCTGTTCCGCCGGTACAAAGCCTTCTTGGACGGGGTGCGATCCCGCACCGACGTGGCCCTAATCATCTGCACCACAACTCATTGGCTTCATCCGGAATGGGGATATCCGCCGACACTCTTAGGAATTGCAGAGGCTCTTCGGCCCTTCTGTGATTATGAAGTGGTGGACGAACATATGCTTGGGCAAGGGGCCCTGGACCGCCTGCATCTTAGGGTGGCTGTGCTCGCCGATGCGGCGTATATGGAGGAGAAGGCCTTGCGGGTTCTGGAACAATGGGTGCGCGGCGGCGGCATTCTGGTAACGGCTGCCGGGGAGCCGGTGAGGAACGTTCGAGGAAGCGACGCAGTATGGAAAAGGCTCGTACCGAACGGTGTAAAGGCGGCCTCGGGAGGCGAGGAGGGACTGAACGTGCGGCGTGCGGGACGAGGAGCCGTGGTGATCGTGACCGACGGGGACGCATCCGCCGCTGCCATGGCGCGGGTTGTCGAAGAGGTTAGGGATGAACCTGGCCGATTTGCTCCGGGGGCGCCCCCGTGTTGCATCCGGGTAGACACAGGCGCATCCGGCGTCCTCGCATCGGTGTTCCGGAGCCGCGTGCTTCTGTACAACGGATCTTCAAGCCCGGTAGATGCTGCAGTGCGCATCGTGGGCGGTCCATCCACGGTACAGAGACGCACGGTGCAGGTTCACCTGGGGCCTCATTCCATCTTGGGGATGCCGCTTACCCAATGGAGCGCGGAGTAACAATGGATGCCGATCGCCTGCCTTCTGAGATCCCTCTGAGGGGATGGATCGCTGAGTTCTTGGAGTACCGGCGGTTTGCCCGAAACAACTCACCGCACACGCTTCGAGCCTATGCCTCGGATTTGGCGCAACTTGCGGAATACCTTGGCCGGCACGGCCGGGAAGCGCAATCTGTAGCGCTGGCCGACTTGCGGGGCTATTTGGCCTGGGCGCAGGAACGCGGATGCCGCCGGGCCACCTTGGCGAGGAAGCAGGCTGCGCTTCGGGCGTTCTTCGGGTGGCTTCGCAGAATGGGGAGGATTGCGCGGGATCCGTCGCGGGGGCTGGTGGCTCCCCGCCAGCCGCGCAGGCTGCCCAAGTTTCTTCGAAGCGCCGAGATCGAAGCACTTATGGCTGCGCCTGGCACAGACCCAGCCGGCCTGCGGGACCGGGCTCTGCTCGAATTGCTCTATGCCTCGGGACTGAGGGCATCCGAGGCTGTTGGGCTTGACGTTGGCGATCTGGATCTGGAGGCAGGGGAAGTGCGGGTGCGCCATGGGAAGGGCGGAAGAGAGCGCATCGCCCTTTTGGGAAGTAGCGCCGTGCAGGCCATCGAGGATTATCTGGCGATGGGCCGCCCGAAACTGGCTTCTCGCGGGAAAGGCCGCACCTGTCAGGCCCTCTTCCTGAACAAGCTGGGATCGCGCCTCTCGGACCGCGGGATCAGGAGAACGTTCGATCGGTATGCCGCCTCGGCTTCTCAACATCTCAAGATTACTCCCCACGTCCTGCGCCACACCTTTGCCACCCATCTTCTGGAGAATGGTGCAGATCTGCGGGTGGTGCAGGAGCTGTTGGGTCACGCGAGCCTCTCGAGCACGCAGATCTACACCCATGTAACCTCGGAACGCCTCAAGGCCGTATATGACGAGGCGCACCCCCGCGCCCAGGAGCAATGACTTCGCCGATGCCTCCCCAGTGGACCCGTGTGGCGCGGGTTGGAGGGCGCGGGGCCGGCTGAAGGATTTCGGAGAGCGGCAGGCGAACAGGGTCCCAAGATCCCATGGGCTGGACCGCAGGACGACAGGGTCTCGCGCGCCTTCGGCGGGGATTAGGGAGATTGGAAGGCAAGGAGATGATGCTGCACTCTACAACGATCATTGCCGTTCTGCGGGATGGCCGACTCGCCATGGGTGGAGACGGGCAAGTGACGCTGGAAAACACCGTGGTGAAGCATACGGCACGCAAGGTTCGGCGAATGTACAACAATCGCATTCTGGGAGGTTTCGCCGGATCTGTTGCCGACGCGCAGACCCTCGCCGACAAGTTCGAGGGGAAGCTGGAGAGCTCCGGCGGGAACCTTTTGAGGGCTGCCATTGAATTCGCCAAGGAGTGGCGTACGGACCGCATCCTCCGTAGGCTCGAAGCGATGATGCTCGTTGGAGATGAGCAGAGGCTCCTACTCATATCCGGAGACGGAAACATCCTGGAACCGGATGACGGCGTAGCGGCCATCGGTTCCGGCGGCCCGTATGCCCAGGCGGCTGCGAAGGCTCTTGTTGCCAACACCGATTTGCCGGCTCGCCGCATTGTAGAGGAGGCCCTGCGCATCGCGGCAGAGATCTGCATCTACACCAACGACCGCACCACGGTGGACGAATTACCTTAGGCGGCTTTGCGTATCCCAAATGGGATGATCTGCGTACGTCCGCCAACCTCAGAAGAGCTGGAAGCCATGCTCGGCCTCATGTGCGAGGCCTTTCACTTACCCCACGCGCCTGCCCGCGAACTCTTCTATCGCGATCCCTATTTCAGCCTGGAGAACAAGCGCGTTCTGGTGCAGGACGGCAGGGTGGTGTCGTGCCTCACCCTGGTGGATGCGACCATGTGGATCGGGCAGGCGCGGGTGAGGGTCGCCGGGGTTGCCAACGTGTGCACTGCGGAAGCAGAGCGCCGAAAAGGGTACGCGCGGCGCCTTCTTTCGGACACGGTGGTAGACCTGCGTCGGCGGGGATCCAGCATGGCGGGATTGCTTCCCTATTCGTATGCCTTCTATCAGCGCTTGGGCTGGGAGCTCTGTTCCACGCAATATCGCTTCACCGCTCCACCCGCGGCGCTGCCTCCGTATCAAGAAGCACGCTTTGTGCGGCCGGCCCAGCCCGAAGACGTACAACGGATCAGCAGCCTCTATGCCTGGTATTCCGAGGGGCGAACGGGTTGGTGCGTGCGCGATGCCAAGCGGTGGGAATATCTGATGAGCTACGTGAAGAACGGGGCGGTTTACTCCCACGGTGCAGCCAAGGGATATATGCTTTACGACGTCTTGCGCGCGGAAGGCCGCCCCAGTACCCTCAAGGTTCTGGAGATGGTTGCCGATGCCGAGGAAGGGTACAAGGGATTGATCGGCTTTCTGCGCGGATATGCCGGCGAGGTGGAGCGCGTGGAGTACCCTGCCCAATGGGACCAGCTCGAGCAGACGGGGTTGGCGGCTGTGGTGCCGGATGCCGACCTAGGCCATTCTGTTCGCATCGAAATAGTGCCTGGGATGATGCTGCGCGTCGTCAACCTGGCAGGAGTTCTGGAGGCGCTGGCGCCCAACTTCCGGGGTTGGCGTGGCGAGGTGGCATTGGCATCGGGTGACCCCGTGCAAGGGGAGGAGATTGTAGCCCTCAAGGGAAGCAGCGAAGGGATCATGGTGGAGCCCTGCAGCCATCCGCCCAAAGGGATGCCGCTCATCACTGGGTCGGCCCAAGCATGGGCGCAGGTTCTCAGCGGCTACCTCTCCCTGGATGACGCCCTTTCCCTCCACCGCATAAGTGTGGCCGCAGGGCGCATAGGGGATGCCGTACGGGGCCGATTCCCAAGGCGATATCCGTTCCTGCCTCTCCCCGATCACTTCTAGGCCGCTCTAGAGCGAGGGACGTTGTTGAAGCTCAGAGTGGAGGATGCGGTAGCTCTCGTATCGGCGCCGCTGCACGGTTCCACTTTCAGCGGCTTGCCGGATGGCGCAGTCGGGCTCGGCGATGTGCTGGCAATCCGCAAAGCGGCACTTCCCGAGGAGCGGGACCATTTCGGGGAACCCATACACCAGATCCTCGGGATCAATGTGCACAAGATCGAAGCGACGCATCCCCGGTGTGTCCGCAACCCAGCCGCCGAAGCGCAGGGGGATCAGTTGAGCCATGGTGGTGGTATGCCGGCCCTTGTGGGTTGCAGCCCCAATCTCCCCTGTGCGGAGCTTGAGACCCGGCTGGATCGCATTGAGCAGGCTGGATTTGCCCACGCCGGATGGGCCCACAAAAGCTGTGATGCGGTTCTGCAGGATCCTGCGGACTTCATCCACTCCATCGCCACGGACGGCGCTTGCGGGGATAACGGCGTACCCTATGGACGTGAAGGGCTCGAATTGGGCGCGGAATTCTTCTTCGGGCACAAGGTCCACTTTGTTTGCGATAATAAAAGGCGCAAGCCCTTCCAGTTCCGCAGCCACCAGAAACCGGTCCAGCTTCCAGGGATCCGGGCGGGGCTCCGCACAGGCGAATACGATCATCACCTGGTCTATGTTGCTCACGACGGTGTGCTGCATACCGCGGAAGCCTGCGCGCACGAACATGGAGTGTCGCGGGAGGACCTCTTCGATGATGCCTTGGCCGTGACGCGTCTCCGCGAAGCGCACTCGGTCTCCAACGGCGATGGGATCCGTTGTGCGGAGGCGCCGCACGCGGGACACGCGTTTGGATCCGCTGGGTGATGCAGTGAACTCGAGGACTTTCTTCAGATTGCCGCGCAGGAGGCAATGAACGGTACGTTCGCCGTCATCTACCGTGTACACGCCGGATACGGCGCGAACCACCACGCCTTCTTTGAGTGTCACAGCGCTCTTGTAAACCTCCTATGCGGCCCAATCACAGCTCGGCTGAGTTTATCAGGCGTAGAGCAGCCTGTCAATAAGCTGGGGCGGAGGGTGCATAATCAATGGCGATAGAAACCTTTGCGCCGAAAGACGCATTATCCATCAAGAGGGATGCAGCGCTTTGCGTGAAGGCCCTTAGGGCGGTGCCATGGAGGTAGTGACGAGTTCCATTATGCAGGAGTTGGACCGCCGCGCGATCCACGAGATCGGCGTACCCGGCGCGGTGCTCATGGAGAACGCGGGTCGGGCAGTGTTCGAAGTTCTGCGCAATCGCTGGGGACCGTTGCGCGGCCGCTCCGTTGCGGTGTTTTGCGGTACGGGGAACAACGGCGGTGATGGCTTCGTGACGGCCAGGTATCTCAGGCTTGCCCGAGCGAACGTGCACGTATATCTGGCAGGCGAGGCAGATCGCATCCGCGGCGATGCCGCCATCCACTTCGCCTTGCTGAGGGCTTTGGGAGTGTCTTTAGCTTCGGAACTTCCTTCAGCCGAGATCGTTGTGGATGCGCTGTTGGGCACGGGCGCTCGGGGTGCTCCCAGGGGGATCGTGGCGGCAGCCATCGAGCACATCAACCAAACTGCGAAGCATGTGGTTGCCATAGATGTGCCCTCGGGTGTGGATGCGGATACGGGTGCAGTGCCCGGAGCAGCCGTGCGGGCAGAGGTTACCGTAACCTTCGGTTATCCCAAGCTCGGCCTCCTTCTTGCGCCGGGTACGTGGCGCGCCGGTGTGCTGGAAGTACGAGACATCGGGCTCGATTGGTCCGTGTTGAACCCATCCACACCCTACCGGTGGATAGACCGGGAATTGGCAGGCGCGCCGTTCGCCAAGCGGGAACCGGATGCCCATAAGGGCATGTTCGGGCACGTGCTCATTGTAGGCGGGTCGGCGGGAATGGGGGGAGCCCCCACTCTGGCGGCTCGGGCTGCCCTTGCGTGTGGGGCGGGCCTCGTTACCGTTGCAGCGCCGGAGAGCGCCCAACGCCTCATCGCGCCGCGGGTGGACGAAGTGATCACCCGTCCCTTGCCTGAACGCGAAGGGTGCCTCTGTGAGGAGAGCCTTCCGGCGATTTTGGAAGCTGCCGAAGGGGCCGATGCCGTGTGTGTCGGCCCAGGGGGAACTCGGGCGCCGGGGGCCCAGGCCCTGTTTCGGCGGCTGCTGGAAGAGGTACAAACGCCGATGGTTGCCGATGCCGATGCGCTGAACGCGCTTGCAGAGGACCCCGCCTCTCTCGCCGGGAGAAGGGGGCCGCTGATCTTGACGCCGCATCCGGGCGAGTGCTCGCGGCTGTTGGGAGTGCGTACGGCGGACGTGCAGGCGGATCGCCTTGGCGCAGTGTCTGAAGCCGCCAAGCGCTTTGGGGCTGTGGTGGCGCTCAAAGGGGCGCGCACGCTCGTTGCCGATGGAGCCCTTCGCCGAGAACTCGTGCCCGTAGCAATCAATACAACCGGCAATCCCGGAATGGCTACCGGCGGGAGCGGCGACGTGCTGACGGGTATGATCGGCACACTGTTGGCGCGGGGAGTGGATGCGTTTCGGGCTGCGTGTGCCGGCGTCTATGTGCATGGCTTGGCCGGCGATCTTGCTGCGGCCTCGATCGGCGAACATTCGATGACGGCCGGAGACATCATCCGGTTCATTCCTGTTGCCATCAATCAATTGGAGGAGACGGAATGAGCGTCCACAGGACACGGACACGGTGGATGCGGGCGCGGGCGGCGATGTGTGTTGCGTCGCTGGCCGTGGCACTCTGCCAAAACGCAAAGGCGCAGAAGCAACCCGCAGAGGCGACTAGAGCCCATCCTGCATCCACGCGCACGCTGACCATTACGGTTCCCGGGGATGGACAGTACTATTTGAGAGTTCTTCCGGCGGGCGGGACGCAGGCGCCCGCCCCACTGCCCATCGGGTTCAAGGGGCCTAAGGCTACGGTTACGTACTCGCTCCCGTCTGGGGAGGCCAAGCCCCGCCTTGCCATTGACGAGGAGCAAACAGGCAACACGGCCATTGTCCCCCCTTCGGGTCACTTCACGTCTGCGGACACGCTGGAGTTGAAACGCATTGATTTTGATCATGTGCGATTTGTGCAGGTTAAGGTTACTTATGACGGGAAGCCTGTGCGTGAAGCCAGGGTCACTCTAACCGACGCCGACAAGGGTACCCACACGGCTGCCGTGGAGCCGGTGTCTCAAGGTCTGGCAACGTTCGAGGATGTGCCTGCGGGCAAGGCGCGCATCACGGTTCAATATGGCGACGGCCTCACGCAAACCCAGGATCAGGAAATCTCGACCGATCATCCCGGTGACCGCGTGGTTATTCCCGCAGCAGTGAGCAACAAAGTGCCTACACTGGATGCAGAGGCGCAGCCGTCGGCTTCGGGGAATGTTCCGCAGGCGGGTGCGGCCGCGCCGCAGGTTCCTGCAGCGACGCAGCCCCCTGCAGCCCCCGCCGCTGTTCCGCAGCCCAAGCCGATCCCCGAACAGAGCCATGGGGGTGCTGTAGAGTTTTTAGGAGGCCTGTTGGGGCTTGCCGTCGGAGCAGCAGCGATTTATCTCCTGATCCGTTGGGCCCAGAGCGGCGGCATGGCGGCAACGCTCAAGAAGATCGGCATCGAAGTGAGCGCACCTCAGCCTCCTTCCAGCGCCGGGACGCCCTGGGCTCCCAATGCGCCGCAGCCACCCGTGGTTGCTGATCCTACGATATGCCCCTATTGCGGCCAGAAGAAGGATGCTGCGGGAAACTGCGCGTGTACGGTGGGTGCGGGCGGTCCTGGGGCGGTACCAGGGGTCACGCCGGTCCATCAGCCGCGGCTCGTGGGCATGGCCGGCACCTATTCCGGGGCAATCTTTCCCATCCACACCAATGGAAACCCGGTGACAATCGGCCGGGAACCTTCCAATCAGGTGGCGCTCACGAACGATAATACGGTGTCCCGCCGTCATGCCTCAGTGCGTTCCGAACGGGATGGAACCGTAATTGTGGACGAGGGGTCGTCCAACGGCGTATATGTGAATGGGGTGCGCATCTCCGGCTCTCATCCGCTACAACCCGGAGACGAAGTCCAAATCGGCAGCACGCGCTTCCGGTTCGAGGTCTAACCAGGCAAAGGGGGAGTAGCATTGCGTTCCCGAATATTGCTGGGTGCGCTCTTCGGCTCGATGGGAGGCTTCGTGGGCTTCGCCTTTCAGGAGGTTCTTACGAAGCACGACCTCGACCTTATAGCGATGAGCCCGGCCGACCAAATGCGCAACCTGATGCTGCAAGGGTTGCTGGTAGGGGCAGCCCTTGGCCTCGCGATCGGATTGGTGGAAAGCGTAGCGACGGGCGCCAACGATCGAATGGCACAGGGGGCCTTATTCGGGGCGCTCATCGGGGCCGTCGGCGGCGTGGTTGGGATTTACCTGGGGAGCATCGTGTTTACGCTGGCGCTCTTCGGCAAGCCCCAAGAGTATCTCATGCAGTCGCATGGGCTCCTTGGCTTTTTGCAGTTGGTGATTGCGCGCGCCCTCGGTTGGACTTTTCTGGGTGCCTTGCCGGGCCTTGCCGTGGGAGCCTCCACGCGTTCAGGGAAGCGGGCTGTCCATGGGCTCATCGGCGGGTTAATCGGCGGGTTCCTGGGAGGGGTTCTCTTCGACCTAATAGGGAATGTCGCCGCCCCGCTTCTGGCACCGGCGGCCGCTGCGGCTGGCAAGCAGATCTATAGCGCCGGAGGTCCCAGCCGTGCCGTGGGCTTTACGGTGATCGGACTGTTGACCGGGTTGTTCATAGGGCTTGTGGAGGAATACTTCAAGCAGGCGTGGGTACGAGTATTGGCCGGGCGCAATGAAGGGCGAGATTTCATCATCTCAAAACCCCTCACGATCATGGGCCGGGATGAACGCGCAGACATCCCGCTTTTCGGAGACCGGAACCTGGCACCGCAACACGCAGCCATACGGTTCGAGAACGGGCGCCACATACTTCTGGACGGCGGCACGTCCATCGGGACCCTGGTGAACGGCCAGCGAGTAGATCAACCACGCTTGCTGCGCGATGGAGATATGATCCAGCTTGGATCCGTGCGCATCCTCTTCCGAGAGAAGGCCACTGCAAGCAGGCTGGTTCATTCCCAGGTAGACCTTCCGGCATCGCCGTCGGCGCCCGGGGCAGTGGCGATGCCTTCGCACCTATGCCCTTATTGCGGCACGCCGAAGGACGCCCAGGGGAACTGCCTTTGCACGGTGTCGGTTGCAGGGGCCGCCGGTCCGAGCTATGCACCCCCCGCTGCGGCCACTCCGGCGTTGGGCACTCCGCCGGCACAGCCATTTGCGGGAGGAACTGTGCCCCCTGTACCCCCATCCGCCGCGGGTTCCGGGCTGCCGGGAGCTCCCGGCATCGGCATTCCACCGATCGGGAGCGGGTCGAATGCGCCGGGTGAGGGGTTGGTGTCGCCGAGTTTGGCGACGGGATCTGTGCCCATGGGTGCGCGCTTCGTTGGGTTGGAGGGGCCTTATGCGGGGCAGGCATTCGCACTTCTTCCGGCGAATACTACCATTGGACGGGATGCCGCTGCGGATATCCCCCTAACGGCGGACCCCACGGTGTCGCGGAAGCACGCCCATGTGACGGTAGAGGGATCCGCTCACGTGATCTATGACGATGGCTCATCCAACGGCACCTACGTAAATGGGGTGCGCATCACCACAATGGCGCTGGCGCCTGGGAGCATCGTGCAGGTTGGCCAGAGCAAGTTCCGGTACGAGTGACCGCGCCCTCGTGACCTTTCTTGGAGCAGGCGCTACGGATTGCAGCAACGGGAGGGGGCCGAATGGAGGATCGCACACAACAAATGGGCAACCCCATGGGCGGAACGCCCTTTGCGGGACCCTACGGCGAGCGAACGGTGGTTCCCGGAGGAACGGGTGACCGCACCGCTGTGGGTGTGCCTATGCGCGCATTGGAGTTGGATGCAGCGCCCGGCAGCCGGTACGGGTACGCAGGAGGTGGGCGAGAACATCTGCTTGTGATGGCCAAGTCGGCTGCGCAGGCAATCGGCCGGCGGATGCCGCTGAACCTCGCCCTCGTGATAGACCGCTCCGGTTCCATGGAAGGGGAGCCCCTGGATTACGTAAAGCGGGCCTGCGGGTACGTGGTGGACCTGCTGGAACCTACCGACGTCCTCTCCATCATCACCTTTGCCGAACAGGTTGACGTGGTTATGCCGGCGCGCCGTGTAATGAACAAGGCCCTCATCAAGGAACACATCAACCGCATCCAGGTGGGCAATACAACGAACCTGTACGACGGATTGGTCATGGCGGCGGCGCAGGTGGGCTCTGTTCCTGCTGGAGGATATCTCAACCGCATTCTGCTTCTGACGGACGGCGAGCCGACGGCCGGCATCAAAGATTTCACGTCCATCGTCAACCAGGTGGCGGAGATGAAGCAGCGAGGCATCTCGGTTACGGCCCTGGGCTTCGGCAGCGAGTATAACGAGGAGCTCATGGCCGGCATTGCGCGGCGAAGCGGAGGCAATTACTACTACATCGCGCAGCCCGCCCTCATACCCGAAGTCTTTCGCCGTGAGCTGGAAACGCTCATGACGGTTGTGGCGCGGAACCTGCGGGTGCGGCTCCGTTTCCCGCGCGGCGTTCAATGCCGGTACGTTTACGGCGTTTCGCAGCCCCATATCACGGCCCGTGCTGCGGAATATACCCTCGCCGATGTGGAGCGGGGCAGCACGGTGGTGAACCTTTCGGAGTTGGAATTCGATCGGCACATCCCCGGCACATATCGCATCGTCCGCGTGGAGTTGACGTATGACGACGTGGTAACGGGGCGAACCGAGACACTCTTCGCCGATGTTGTGGTTGAGTTCGTTACAGACCGCGATCGGGTGGAGCAGGGCCGGAACCCCGTGGTGCAACGGGAACTGGAGGTTCATCTGGCATCCCGTAATCTTGAGAAGACGATGATGGGTATGCGGACCCAGCAGCTTACAGCCATGGGCGCGCTGCAAGAACTGCAACGCACGCGGACGATCCTCATGCAGTCGGGTCGGGCGGATGAGGCTCAGGAAGTGACACAAGCAATAGACGCTTTGCAACGAGGCGGCGAAGTAGAAAAGACGCTCATCGGCACTATATACAACCTGGATCAAGGGAAAAAGCGGGAATAACGCCGATAGGCTGGAGGATGCCATGCAGGAAGAGAGTTTGGAACCTACACGTGCGATGCAAGCTCCAGCAGACGTGGATCGGACGCAGGTGGCCGGCGCGCCGGGGCCTGTGGGTGTGACCCAGATGGCACCTTCCGTTGTGTGCCCGGTGTGCCGCACCTCCAATCCGCCCCTCGAGATCTACTGCACGGAATGCGGCTTTCTGCTGGCCTCGACGCCTGGAATGGAAGAGCAGCTTCCCGAGGAGCCGGGAGGGCTTGAATTGGTAGAGGCCGGTGGCGGCCGCAGATTTCGTGTGCGGCCTGGGGCGAATATGGTGGGCCGTGAAATGGGCGAAATCCTGCTCATGGACAGCACCGTGTCTCGCCGGCACGCCCAGATTACTCTTTCTCAGGGTGAGGTTACCGTTACGGACCTCAACAGCACCAATGGCACGTTCGTAGACGGACGGCGCATTCCACCCGGCGAGGCAACAGGTGTGGCTCTCGGAGCGGCGCTCCGCTTCGGGAATGTCGTTCTTACCCTCGTAGAGCCCGGTGCCGAGCCGGCTGCGGTTGCGGAGGCTGGTAAAGGCGCAATAGGCGCCGCTGAAGCCACACAGGCGATGCCCGCCCTTTCGGACACGCACCCCGCATCCGCAAAGCCGGGCATTACCATGGCGCGCTCCCCGGAAGCGCTTCTGTCGGAAGAAGCCCTTAGCCCAGTCGCCCGCCTTCACGCTGCCGGAGGAGCCGCGGAGCCCGTAGACCTCTATCCGGGTCCTACTACCATCGGCCGGCGCACTTCCAATGATGTAGTGATAGCCGGAGACCCGTTCATTTCAGGCCGCCACGCACAGATCGAATGCGATGACACGGGCTGCTACGTGACGGATCTGAACAGTACCAACGGAACCCTGTTGAACGGCGTGAAGCTCGATGCCGGTGTGCGGACGCGCATGGAGGATGGCGACGAGCTTACCATCGGGCAGGGTACGTACCGTCTGGAGATCATCGCTGCCCGTATGGAACATGCAGTTTCTACTGTGGAAGCCACGGGTGAGGATGCCTCGGCACCTCGAGCCGAGGATAGCCAAGGTGAGCATGCAGAATGACACAAGAGGACGCTGCCGGTTCTGTGGGGGCCGGCGAAGACCAGGAGATTACAGCTCGCTTCTCGCGTGACGAGTTGGTTCGGGGATGGGCGGAGCGCGAAGCCATCCAGCCCCGCGTGGTGCCCATGGTGCGCATAGGCGCCAAGACAGACTTGGGTCGGGTTCGGGAGAACAACGAGGACAAGTTTGAGTTCTACGAGCCTGATGATGCCACGCTGCTGGCGACCCGGGGAAGTCTGTATGTGGTTGCGGATGGAATGGGTGGGGCGGCCGCCGGCCAGATTGCCAGCGAGTTAGCCATCAAGAACTTCCTCTCGGCGTACTACGACAATGCATCGGATGACATACCTACTGCCCTTCAGCAGGCGGTGGCCGTCGCCAACAGCTACGTGTACAACGTTGCCCGGGCAATCCAGGAACGGAGCGGCATGGGCACGACGATTACGGCACTCGTTCTCGCGCAGGATCGCGCCTACGTCGCCCAGGTTGGCGACAGCCGGGCCTATCTTATACGGGAAGGCCAGATACGCCAGGTGTCCCAGGATCATTCTTGGGTGGCGGAGCAGGTCCGTGTGGGCGGGCTTACCGCAGAGGAGGCCGAACTCTCACCCTACCGGAACATCATTACCCGCGCCATTGGAACCCAAGAGGCGGTGGAGCCGGATATCTATACGGAAGAGGTCCGTGTGGGGGACACGTGGGTGCTCTGCACGGACGGCCTCACCGGTCATGTGGAGGACGGCGAGATCCTTCGCGTAGTGAATGGGCAGGCTCCTTCGGAGGCGGCAAGGCAGCTCGTGGAGCTGGCAAATGCACGGGGCGGGCGCGACAACATCACGGTGCTCATCGTGGCCGTCCGGGAGCTGCACCCAGTAGATGCCGAGAGTGTGGGAGAGGACCCGGCAGAAGAAGCAGGCAGTGAGCGCCCCAATCGCCGCGGGCTTCGAGGGTTCCTAGGCATCTGAAGGCTTCGCCATGCGCTTGCTCTCCTCGTGGAGCTGAGTGAGGCGCTCATCGTTTTACATCGGAGGTTTGCCGGGCACCATGGATGCTTCGACGCGGTCCGCACTGGGTCGCTTATTAGGGCGATGGCTGCGGCATCGGCCCGATGAAGCGACTCTGGAGCTAAGCCCGGACGGGTGGGCCATGCTGCCGGATGTGCGTTCGGCCTTGGAGCGGCGGGGATACATACTTTCCGACGCAGACTTGGAAGAGATCGTGCGCAACGATCCCAAGGACCGCTTCGAGCTGGAGAGTGGGCGGCGCATCCGGGCGCGATATGGGCATACGGTGTCTGTGGAAGCAGGGATGCACCCGGGCATGCCGCCTGCCCAGTTGTTTTGCGGTGTAGACGCTCGCCGCCTGCCGGGCGTATTACAGGTTGGCCTAAAGCCCGCCAAGCGGGCCTATTTACACCTTTCGACCACCCGAAAGGCGGCTGTAGAGGCTGCCAGCAGGCGCGGCCGCGTTCCTACTGTGCTGGCTGTTGCTGCCCATGCTGCTTGGGCGGCAGGGGTCCGTTTCTACCCTCGCGGCCGAGCGGTATGGCTCAGCGATCCGGTGCCTCCTGAGTTCCTTACGGTAATTGAGGACGCCGGCGGCGAAGGAGAGGATGGAACCCGAGCAAATCCGGGCCGGCCCCGTCGCCGAAGGCCGCACGGCGGTTTCCTCAAACGACACGGTCACCGCGAGTGACCTTGATGGGGCCTGCTGTGTCAAATCCTGCGGGCCCGGCGCACCATGATGGCTGCTGACCTCATCGCCAACCGGTACCGCATCGTGCGAGAAATCGCGCGTTCCAACGATGTGGTGTACGAAGCCCTAGACACGACGGTGGGCCGGCGGGTAGCAGTCAAGGAATTGCAGCTCCCGCCGAACCTCACGGGCCAAGAACGCCGCGATCGCATCGAGCGCTTCATCCGGGAGGCTCGAGCGGCTGGGAAACTCAGCCATCCCAACATCGTAACCGTATACGATTTCGGCGAAGAAGCCGGCCGCCACTATATCGTGATGGAATACCTGGAAGGCATCACTCTGCGGGATGCCCTCCAGACGAAGGGAGCGCTGCCCGTAAATGAAGCCATCGAGATCGCGTCCAAAGTCCTCGCGGGTCTTGCCCACGCTCACAGCCACCAAGTGGTGCATCGGGATGTAAAGCCCGACAATATTCATTTGCTTCCCGATGGCGGAGTGAAGTTGGCTGATTTCGGCATCGCCCGCATCATGGAGGAGGCATCCCTTACCGGGGCGGGCCAGGTGTTTGGGACACCCAGCTACATGTCCCCGGAGCAAATCGAGGGGCGTGCGGTTGATCACCGCACAGATATCTTCTCCATGGGTGTGGTTCTCTACGAGATGTTGGCGGGTCGCAAGCCGTTCCAAGGCGATAATCTGGTGAGCATCACCTACGCCATCATGCACAATCAGCCGCTCCCGCTTACCGGTGTTCCACGCGCCGTCGAGGAAGTAGTTTTCCAGGCGCTCAACAAAAACCCGCTGTTGCGCTTCCAGAGCGCTGATGCGATGCGGTCGGCGCTCTTGGCTGCACAGCAGGTGCCGGAGGCTCCGTCGTGGGCGCCCGGACCGTCGCGTCTTGTGACGGGGCAGCCTTTTACTCCAGGTCCGCTTGTAGGAGGACCTCCGCCGTCCGGCTCAATCGTCGTTTCCGGAGCGCCCCCGGTAGCAGCGCCGCCCGGATCCGTTCCACCTGTCATTGGGGGGGTGCCGCCGATAGCCGGAGGGACCCTGCAGCAACCCATACCGCCCATGCAAGGACCCGTTTCTACGGCAGGTTCACCCGGCGGCGCGTTTGCGGGTCCCTTTGCAAATTGGGATCCGTCCTCGCCCGGCATCGGTTCCGTTCCGCCTCCAGTGAAAGCGCTCAACCGGAGATCCGCAGGGATGAGCCCGGGCGTGCGGGCATTCTTTGTGGTACTCGGCGTTACGGTGCTGATTTCCGGCGCCATTTTGGGGTTGGTGGTGCTCTTTCTGAGGGCTTATGAGGAGCAAGCCCAAAACGCACTCGTAGCCCGGGCATCGCAGCTCAACGAAGAGGGACGCAGATTGTTCCAGGGCGGAGACTTGGAGGGCGCCGCCGGCAAGTTCGACGAGGCGAGGAAGGCTGCACCGGGTACGGATGCCTCGGCCATCGCAAGCCAAAACCTCGTGCAAACATACAATCGGCTTGGCCTTCAGGCGTACCAGCGTGGAGACGCAATCGAGGCCGAGCGGTATTGGTCTCAGGCTCTGGAGGTGGATCCGAATAATGAGGACGCTCAATACAACCTTCGCGTACTGCACGGGCGCTCGGGGTCGTATGTTCCGCCTGCGGGGTCTTCGAGCGGATTGAGGTTGCCTGATGCGGGTCGCGATAACAGGTCCGCGTCCACGTCCTTGGGTCCCCGGGAGCAGGAGGCTCGGGACTTTCTGAAGAGTGGGATAGAGGCCTACAGCCGTGGTGACCGGGACACGGCCCGGGATTATTGGAGGCGGGCACTGGAGGCGGCGCCGGGAACGGATGCGGCCCTTCAGGCGCAACAATTGCTTGACCAAACGGCGAGTGCGCCCGATTTCGGCGCATCGAATTAGGTCACCCGCTATATCATCATAGGGGCATAGCAGGGCCACACTCGTCTGTGGCAGGAGGAAGCGATGGCAATACGATTGAGGGATGTACGGCCGATCTCCCTTGCCGAATTCCGGAAGCGCAGCCGGCCGGTGCGCAACGTGAACGAGGTACACAAGGAGACGCTCACGGTTCTGGAGCGCATGGCAGTGTTCATCACGGAGAAGGTTGGGACCATGGGCTTCTTCCTCATTATCTTCGCGTGGACGGTATTGTGGACCGGGTACAACATCGTTGCCACCGAGGTTCCCTCCCTCCATTGGAAGGCATTCGATCCTTTTCCCGCATTCGTGGCATACCTGCTCATCAGCAATGTGATCCAGATCCTGCTGATGCCTCTCATCATGGTGGGGCAGAACCTTCAAGGGCGTCACTCTGAACTCAGGGCTGAGAACGACTTTGCCGTGAATGTGAAAGCCGAGCAGGAGATCGAGCTGATCCTTCACCATCTCGAATACCAGAACGGCATCCTGATCAATTTGGTGGAGAAGCTCGGCCTCGATCATCAAGAGATTGCAGGCCAGATTTCGGCGCGGCTGCACGACGCAGAGGCACCCGCCGCGAGCTGAGCGACTACTCTAGAGCGGGGATGAGCGTGCAGGCGGCCGGGCAGGCGCCATGGGACCCATCGCGGAGGAGCGGCGGCTCATGAGCCAGAATCCGGTTGCAATGAGCGCAATGAAGACTGCTGCATAGGCCAAGGCGAAAGCCTCGCTTCTATTGTAATGGAAATGCCGCCAGTGGAGGGCGATCATCACCACGGCCATGGGAAGGAGCGCCGGCAGGGCCCATCCGGTGAGATGCACGAGCAGCATATAGGCGCAAAGCACCAGAATGAGGGCCTTGAGGGTGCGCGCGAAGGCATTTGGGGACGGCATGTAGCGGCAGACGGCAGCGGTGAAGAAAGCAATAAACAGGAAATCCGCAAATCCCACCACCGAGATGGGCTGGATGGGAGCTGCTCCGGCGCTGGGAGCAGGCAGTTCCACCGTCATAGCCCGGGTGACCGCTTGGGCCACTCTATTGGGGCTCACCATGATGCGGTGTACGGGCCCTCCCAACAACACGGTCCACACATCCACCAACGCAAGGACCGCCGCTACGGGCGGGATCATGTTGGCAGCGCGAATGAGGAGTGAAAGGGCGCTACCGAGGCTGGCAGCGAACCACACGAAGAGAAGGTCGGGGATGCCGGAATCCATCACGAGTGCTGCCGCTCGGGAGGAAGGATGCCCAGCCAGGAGAAGGCGCACTGGGATGGCAATCCCCGATGACATGAGGATGTGCATCACGAGCACGCGTCCTGATGGTATGGCGCGGGCGAACTGTGCCGTAAAGGTGATAATGATGGCAAGCGATGCCACCGTGGAAAGGAGAACGGCTCCTTCGCTGTCGGTATGGATGCGGCGCACCACTTGCCAGAACAGAGGATAGGCTGCCGCTGCCAAGATGGCAGGCCACCAGGAAGCGCGCTTGGCGTTGCCGACTGCTGCGCCCGGCTCATGCGTATGTGGAGCGGTAGATCGGCTCATCGTGTATGGATCCGTGCTTCAGTACGCATGGCGTTACAGTTCGGCCCCCAGCGCGCGGCCGGCCGGGCAGCATCAGCAGGGGCACGCTCACCCATTGGAAGTTCCGTTGCCCCAAGACCCCTTTGGATCTGCATGGATCAGATGGCCTCCGGGCGGGCGGGACTGGCCCCGTGGTAATGTACGATGGGAACCTCTATTGGAACTACGGCTTCGGCATCCTCACCGTAGGGGCCGCGTGCAAGGATGCAGCCATCGGGGCCTACTGCCAGTGAAGCGCCGATGCACTTTTTGCCCTTCCAGGGGCCGTCTGTGAGCCACCCCACGGAACTGACACCGATCACGGCAAGCTGGTGGCTTCGCGCAAGCTCCGAGTATGCGCGGATCCACAAGTCGCCATAGGGTTGGGCCGCATTGTCGTGATCGGCATCTACAGCCCAGGCGCAGGGCGATGCGAGGATCTGGCATCCCATTCTTCCCAGCGCATGGCCCAGTTCGAGGGTGTCGGGAGAGTTATCTGCGCAAATGGTGGAGCCCACGATCCCCAACGGAGTGTGCACGACGGCGAGGCGATCACCGGTGGCGTACAGGTGTCGAGCGATGTCCAGTTCATTGATCTTACGATGCTTTGCGAGGAGCATGCCCTGATCGTCGAGGATCACTGCGCTGTTGAAGGTTCGCTGCCCGTCTTTCTCGGTGAGGCCTGCCACCACGGTGATACCAAATCGAGCTGCGGCTTCTGCCAGAGCATCACTTCTTGGACCCGGGATGGGTTGGGCATGTTCCATTGCCTTGGGGAAAGTCCATCCGAGGTCGAGGCACTCCGGCAGGATGACGATGCGGCACTCCAGTTGGGCTGCTTGGCGGATGGCGGCGATGGCGCGGGCCAGGTTCCGCTGCGGCTCGCCGAACTCCACGAGGATCTGGCCCATGGCTACCCGGATTGCCGTGTCGCTTCGTGCGTTCATGTTGGCGGTGGAGAAACCTTTTGACATGGCGGCGCGCGTATTGTACAATAGCATGGCGCGTAGCGTCAACTACGTGCGGCGTGTCACAGAGAGCGGGCGGGGTCAAAGGTGACGCCGTCGGCGATCCTCGCGGGGAACCACCTCCTCAGCAGCATGGTGCTGCACGCTACTGTGGATCTTCAGACACACCGCCTGCACGGCGCACGATGGATCTGCCCGGCCCCGCCGCATCCCCAATCGTCAACCTCGCACAGGAGAGAGTGGAAGTGAACGACAGCCAAGGTTCCGGAAAGCTCCGCGTGGTCATCGCGGACGATGAACCCATTATTAGGCTCGACCTGAAGAAAGTACTGGAAGACATCGGTTACGAGGTCGTAGCCGAAGCCGGCGACGGCCTGAAGGCTGTAGAGGCCGCGCGCACCCTCAAGCCGGACATTGTGATCCTGGATATCAAGATGCCTAACTTGGATGGGATAGACGCCGCCAAGATCATCACGGAGGAAAAGATCGCACCGGTTCTGCTGCTCACGGCTTACAGCCAGGCAGATTTGGTGACCCGGGCCAAGGAAGCAGGCGTCTTTTCGTACCTCGTGAAGCCCTTCAAGGAGGCGGACCTCATGCCGGCCGTGGAGATCGCCCTCTCCCGCTGGCAAGAGTTCTTGGAGCTGGAGAAGGAAGCACGGGACTTTGAGGACAAGCTCGAGACGCGTAAGGCGGTGGACCGGGCGAAGGGCATCCTCATGGATCAGTACGGCCTCAAGGAGCAGGAAGCCTTCCGAAGGATCCAGGTCCAGAGCATGAACACGCGGAAGTCCATGCGAGAGATTGCCGAAGCCATTATCATCGCCCACAACATCTAGGTGGATAGCGAGGCGCATAAAATGAGATCCCCGCTCCGTGCCAGGCGTCTTTTGGCTGCCCGCAGGCGCAGTGATGACCCGGACGTGGCCCTGCTTCAAGACGAGATCGAACGCCTGGAGCGGCAACTTCGGGACTTGCGGTTGGTCAACGAGTCCCTTCGTGATGAGTTGGAGGAGAAGGCTGCTGAAGCAGATGCCCTCCGGCGCGTGGGCGAGGCTACCGGATCTGCCTTCGATTTGGAAGAGATGTTGAAGGTAGCCGCGGATGTTGCCATCCAGGTGACAGGGACGGATTCTTGCCAGGTTTATCTTTACGACAAGGCCCGTGACGAACTCGTGCTGCGCGCTGCAGACGAAACCGCCAACAGCATGGTAGGCAAGATCCGGCTGAAGCTCGGGGAAGGTATCACGGGCTGGGTGGCAAGGGAGCGCAAACACGTGGCCGTCATCCGCAATGCCAAGATGGATCACCGGTTCAAGTACTTCCCCGAGATCCATGAGGAAGAGTACGAGAGTATGCTCTCGGTGCCGCTGGTCCACAAGAACGAGATTCTCGGCGTAATCAACGTGCGCACGCGCAAACCCCACGTGTACACGAAGACGCAGGTTCGGCTCCTCTCAGGTATCGCCAGCCAGGTTGCGGGCGCCATCGAGAAAACGCGGCGCGCACGGCAGCTCGAGAAGACTGCGGTGCAGCTTCACACCCTGTCTGAGGTGAGCCAGGCGATCGCTTCGAATTACTACATAGACGAACTCCTCCACTTGTTCGTGAAGATGACGGCCCGGACCATGAACTACAAGACGTGCACCGTATTGCTCGTGAACCACGAGAAGGGGGAACTGGTGCTCAAAGCCACGCAGAGCGACAGCCCAGAGTACACCAAGAAGCCGCGGCCCAAGATCGGAGAGAGCATCGCAGGGCGCGCCGTTGCCGAGAAGCGCGTCATCACCGTGCCCGATGTGCGCAAACACCCCAACTACCTTTTCCCGGAAATTGCCGCCAAGGCAGGGCTCTGCTCATTGGCCTCCGTGCCCCTCATGTTTCACGGCGAGGCCATCGGCGTTCTCAACTGCTACACCGACAAGGTCCACCAGTTCTCGAAGGAAGAGATTGCCATTCTCCAAGCATTAGGCACCCAGGCTGCCTTCGCCATAGAACACGCCAAACTCACGGTGAAATCCGCCGTGATCCAAGAGATGCACCATCGCGTTAAGAACAATCTTCAGCAGATCGCCAGCCTGGTGCGCCTGCAGATGCACTTTACGAAATATACGACTACGGAACAAGCTCTCACAGACACGCTCAACCGCATCCTTGCTATTGCCGCAGTGCATGAACTGCTCTCTCGGGACGATTTGGACACGGTGAGTATGAAGAAGGTGGCCGAGCAGATCCTCTCCGGTGCCAAACAGAGCGTCGTAGCGCCGGGCAAGGTCATTGCTACGTCCGTAGACGGCGCTGAGATCCGCCTATCCCTCAGCCATGCCACTACAGTGGCTTTGGTGATGAACGAACTGGTTCAGAATGCCGTGGAGCACGGCTTCCGCAATCTGGATGAGGGGAGCATCAGCATTCAGTTGGAGGATGGACCCTCGGAGGTGGCCATCCTTGTACGTAACGATGGCGAGCCCCTCCCGCCAGGTTTCGACCCGACACGGACCCAGAATTTGGGCCTGAGGATCGTCACCGACCTGGTTCGCAGCGGTCTCGGCGGAAGTTTCACCATGGAGAACGTACAAGGCGGCATCCTTGCCTGCGTACGCTTTCCCAAGAACGGCAACGGTCTCCTGCCCGCGTAACTACCTTTCGCCGCCGTAGTACACATAGCGTGCCGTGGTCTTGAAGAGGATGACCGTAGTCGCCACGATGGCGACGAAGAGGAGCCAGGCCATGGCACAGGCGTACCCCATCTTGAAGTACTGGAAGGCGTTGGCGAAGAGGTACATGGAGTACATCATGGTGGAGTTGGCAGGCCCGCCAGGCGGATTGCCCGTCATGATCCAGGCTTGTGTGAAGTACTGGAAGGCGCCGATCATCCCCATGACCATCATGAAGAGGATGTAGGGGCTCACCATGGCTATGGTGACGTGCCGGGTCTTCTGCCAGCTCGTGGCGCCATCCAGTTCCGCTGCCTCGTAGAGCTCTTGGGGGACATCCTGGAGCCCCGCCAGGAAGATCACCACGGCATTCCCCACGCCCCAAACACTCATCAGAATGAGGGCAGGCTTGGACCACGCCGGGTCTGCAAGCCAGCCGATAGGCGTTTTGACCCCCATCAGCTTCAGTATCGCCTCGATGTGCGTCCACTTGAGGAATAGGTTGATGAGGCCGTATTGAGGGTTGAGGAGCCAGAGCCACAGAACCGACGTAGCGACGACGGGCACCACGGAGGGAACATAAAAGAGGGTGCGGAAGAACGCCTGTCCCTTGACCTTCTGGTTGAGCAAGAGGGCGAGGAAGAAGGCCACGGCGATGCCCAGCGGCACCGAGAATACGGCGTAGTAGAGCGTGTTGATGATGGATTGGTAGAGGAGGCCGTGGTGCGTGAGGTCTCGCCAAATCAATTGGTAGTTGCCCGTTGCCACCCATTTGGGCGGTTTCAAGGCCGAGTAGGAACAGAAGCTGTAGTAGAGAGAGGCGCCGAGGGGATAGAGTGTAAGCCCCAGCAGCCCTATTATGGCGGGAGCACAGAAGAGCAGCCCGTTCAAGGTATGGCGCCGGGCCGTGGCGCTGCGGATCGTGCGTGGCATGATGGATAATTAGCCGTTTTGCGCGCGACTCCTTCCCGGGTGTAGAGCGGTACGGCGGCAGAGGGAGCCCCTCTAGAGCACCTCGATCCGGTGGCGCGGGGAGCGGCCGTACACGGCATCGTGAAGGCCTTGGAGATAGCCGACTGCATGGAGCCGGGCCGTGGCCGAGTAGCTGGGGTTCTCGTTGCTATCCCCGGCAAGGGTGGGCACATGGTCCGGGCGCATGGGACCTCGGAAGTCCATATCCAGGTAGGCGCGCATACATTCCGCTAGATCCGTGGGTCCTTCATTATGGAAGACCTCTACGAAGTTTTCAGGCGTCCCCTGCACGTCTCTCATGTGCACGAAGTGGATCACCCTTTGGCGCCCGAAATGGCGGATTGTTTCGGGAAGGCTGGGGCAGAAGAGTGCAAAGTTCCCCTGGCACAGAGTGATGCCGTTGGAAGAACTGGGCGCCATGTCAATGAGGCGTTGGAAGTTTTCTTGACTGCGCATGATGCGCGCGATGCCCCGCACGGGTGATATGGGGGGATCGTCGGGGTGCATAGCGAGGCGCACTCCTTGCTTTTCGGCCACAGGCAGTACCCGTTGCAGGAAGTATCGCAAGCTCTGCCATAGCTGCTCCTCGGGCACCTCACCGAATTCCGTAAGTGGCTGCTGTTGGAATGTTTTGTGGTCGTAACCGGTTACGAGGGCTCCGGCCCTACCGCGGAGGTCCGTATGCGTGCGCGTCCACCCAAACACTGCCATCCAGTTGTAACAGAGTACGGGGATGTGGAGGGCGCCCATATTGCGCACGAGGGTGCAGAAGCATTCGATCTCCTCATCTCGGCCCGGAAGCCCGAGCCGCGTTTTCTGCATGGGAGGCGCGCTCTCGATGGCCGCTACCTGGAACCCGGCATTTTCGAAGGTCCGCACCATCCTTTCCAGCGGCGCGTAGTCCCATGGCTGGTCTGGGTGGACGTTGTGGCGGGGCAGCGGAGCCACGGCGTAGTTTACGCCTATCTGGCGCATCCATTCCCAAAGGAGGTTCGGCTCTGCTGGGAGGAATTCGGCGATCTGCATGATTGAGCGTCCTTTCTGCGGACGGCGGCGCCTGCGGTTGGCAGAAGCGGGGCACCTTTGCTATAATAACGTGAGGATAACCTGCATCTACGAGGTGAGCGAACGTGCCAACGTATGGATACGAGTGTACGGCGTGCAATCAGCGCTTTGAAGTGTTTCAAAAGATCTCCGACGAACCCCTTACCCTCCATGAGGGGTGCGGCGGCGAGCTGCGCCGCGTACTGTACCCCGTAGGCATCGTATTCAAGGGGCCAGGCTTCCACGTAAATGATTATGGAAGCTATGGGCGCAAGAATGGCTCCGGCAACGAAAATGGCGGGAGCAAAGCTGCAGATAAGCCTGCGGCTACACCGGAGCCTGCGGGCGCAAAGGAGTAGCCGACGCACTTCCCGCATGGCAAGAAGAAGGCCGGTCGCTTCTCGGGGCGGCCGGCCTCGTTTGTTTTACACCTATGGCGAAGAGCCTACTTGCTCTCGATGAGCAGGCGGCCGGACTTTTCGTCATAGTTGATCTTCACGTTGAGGGCGTCGCGGATGAACGTCATGGGGACAATGGTGCGCCCGCTCTCGATGAACGGTTTGTGTTCCATGGTAACCGTTTCGTTGTTGACCACCGCGTTGGCCCTGCCGATCTTGATTTCGATTTCTCGGGTGCTGTTGACGGCGCGAACGCTCTTTTGGCTGTTGAACCAGTAGAGGCGTCCTCCCGTGTGTTCGAAGATTTGGCGGAAGGGGGCCAGCGCGATGCCGGCTTCCACTCGGGGCTGCACATCAAAGGCGATGCGCACGCCGTCGAAGGCCACGTCGAAGGTGCCGCGGTTCGGCACGATGAGGGACGTTCCCGGATGCAGCCTCTGGGCAGGCTTCAGATTGTTGAGGCGAGCCAGTTCGCCTGTGCTCACTCCGGACTTCCGGCTGACGCGGGCCAGCGTGTCTCCGGGTTGGACTTTGAGGAGGCTGTCGCCGCCGTCTCGCGACGGGGACACTACGGGGAAGATCCCTTCGGGGGTGCTGAGGCCGGGCAGCACAGGCTTAGGACCCCGTGCAACGGAAAGCCTGGCCTTGGGCTGGATCGCCGCGCCGCCCATCATGCGGGCCGAGGGCCGGGGCATGCGTTCGGAGGGCGCTGCGAGGCTGGGAACAGGCATGTACGGCCGCGTGACGAAGGCGAAGCCCAACGTAGCCGGTTCTGTTGCCCTTGTGGATCCCGGAAGCCCAGGATTTGCTGCGGGGCCGATCGCGGGAACCGAGGCCTCTACCGAAGGAACGACGGTTGCGGCACCCGTCCTAGCGGTGGCAGGATCCACTCTCTTTGCGGGTTTGGCAGGTGCGGGTTTGGGTGCCTCGGGCGCTTCGGTGCGAAGATCCTCGATGCGGTCCAGCTTCTTCGTTTCACCCGTGGCGTTGTTCACGTTCACGTGGATGGGGCGAGCCTTGGTAGGTTCCAAGGCGTCCTGCGTTTGCGTCCACGCCTCTACTACGTGCCAGCCGTTTTCCACCTTGGTGGTGTCCCAGTTGTACTCGTAGGGTGGGAAGTTGCGCAGGACTTTGAGCTCTTTGTCCACGAAGAACGTCACGTACGGCTTTTGGCGCTGAAGCTGGGGATCCAGAGACACGCGGATGGGCACGACGCCGCTCACCTGGATGCCGTTTTGCGGATAGGCGATGCGTACGGGTGCGGAGGCATCCACCGCAGGGATACGCAGAGAGCCCGCGGCGACGACTGCCTTGCCGGACGTGCCGAATGCCTTCACGAGGATGTCGTGATTGCCTTCGGTGAGCTGGGCGGCATCCATCACGAAGGAAAGGACGCCGTGGGTCTGCGCCGTGTTGAGCGTGCGCTTTGCGAGGAGGGCGCCGTCCATATAGAGCTCGACAGACTGGATCGCGCCGCCTCGAAAGCTCACATCAATGGAGAACCTGTCGGCAATTTCTGCCGGGTTCGGGGTGAGGATAGTGAGTTGAGGACCTTGGAGAGATCGGAATGGGGCGGCCCTCGCGTCGCTCGGACTTCCGGCTACCACGCCTACGGCGCCGGCAAGCACGAAAGCGCAAGCCAACCTTTTCATGAACGCCTCCCTTGCCGGAGCGCTCTCGAACGCTCCGTTCTTGTTTGGATTGTTGCGATGGCCTATCGCGACACTAATCCACCGCGAGGTGCAGGGATAGAGCGCCCTACTTTAGCACACTCGGCCGGTTCTGTCAACATGGAGTTAACGTTCTGATTGTGCGCCGCGAGGCGCGTACGATACGCAGGGATCGCGCATCGGCGCGTCGAATTGGCCTCGGATACTTGCCGCACGGAGATGGAAATGAACGTTGTCATGCTGGTGTGCGTTGCGGCGCCCATTGCGCTCAGTGCCGGAGGATACGCCCAAAAGCCCGGCACGCAAACACCCCGTACGTTCCGGAAGCGCGTGGTCACAACATACACCGGACAATACCTGTTATACCTTCCGTTGGAATATGATAAGGACCGGTCACGCCGTTGGCCCCTCATGATCTTCCTCCACGGAGCCGGCGAACGGGGCACCGATCTGGAAAAGGTAAAGACCCATGGCCCGCCTAAGCTCGTAGCCCAAGGCAAAGAGTTTCCCTTCATTCTCGTATCCCCGCAATGCCCTGAAGGTCAGTGGTGGGACACCGGAATGCTGAACGCCCTGTTGGACACTCTGCTGGCCAAGTATCGCGTGGATCCCGATCGCGTTTATCTCACCGGTTTGAGCATGGGAGGCTTTGCTACTTGGGCGTGGGCCGAGGCCCACCCGGAGCGATTTGCCGCAATCGCTCCAATTTGCGGGGGTGGAGATCCATTCTTGGCATGGCGTCTCAAATCCGTTCCCGTTTGGGCCTTCCACGGTGCCAAGGACCCAGTGGTTCCGGTGAAGATGACCACCGACATGGTGGATGCCCTCAAATCTGTGGGTGGCGATGTGCGGCTGACAATCTACCCTGAAGCGGGCCACGATGCGTGGACGGACACGTATAACAACCAGGAACTGTACGATTGGTTCTTGCAGCACCAGAGGCGCGCTTCGGGCGGGAAGTGACCTTCGGCAACGTGAAGCATCGCCGGATCGGAGGAGATCATGTGGGCACTCTTTGCTGCGTGCAGTCTGGCAATGGCAGGCCCGCCCAGGGCAGGTGTGCCTGCCCTCATCGAATTCGGCTGGGATGAGCCCAGTACCCGCTACTTGCGGGACCATATCGCCGAGATGGAGCGCATGCCGTTCGACGGCGTGGTGTTGAATGCACATTATCGGGACGCACAAGGGAGGGACGCGGTACTCGAGTGGACGGGCTTTGGGCGGGAGGTGATCTCGTGGGAGGCGTTGCAGTCGGCCCTCGCAGATCTGAAGGCTACGCGCTTCCATCGGTTCACGCAGAATTTCCTCCGCTTCAATACTACTCCCGGTGACGTGGACTGGTTCGACGATTTCAGCGCGATCCTCCACAACGCCCGCATGGCCGCCCGCCTTGCTCGGCAGGGGCGCCTCAAAGGCCTCCTCTTCGACATTGAACAGTACAACTTCCCCCTCTTCACCTTCGAAAAGCGGAAATATGCCGAGCGCACATTTTCAGAATATGAGCAGCAGGTACGGCGCCGTGGTGAAGAAGTCATGCAGGCGTTCCAGCAAGAGTACCCCGGCCTCACGGTATTTATGACCTTCGGTTACGCTCTCGCCGGCCGAACCAGGGAGGATTTCGCCAGGACGTCCTACGGGCTGCTGGGCCCCTTCCTTGACGGCCTCTACGCGGCGGCACGCGGCAGAACGGTGATCGTGGATGGGTGGGAGATGAGTTATCCGTACCATACTGCGGACCAATTCGAGGCCGCTTACCGGCGCATGCATGAGGAAGGGGCTTCTCTCAGTGCGGTTCCACACCAGTACCGTCGCCATCTGAGCGCGGGTTTTGGGATCTGGATGGATCTGGATTGGCGCAACCGGGGCTGGAACGCCGAGGACCCCAGCAAGAACCCCAGAACTCCGCAGGATCTGGAGGCGGTGCTCTATGCCGCCCTGCATCGGTGTGATCATTACGTATGGCTCTATTGCGAGCAGCCGCGATGGTTTCCGCCTCAGAAACTACCCGACGCCTATATAAAGGCGGTTCGCGCCGCCAGAACGGCATCGGGAATGAAAAACCCCAAGGACGTTGCTGCACCATGACGGTGCTGGAGAGGGTGCAATTCGAATGAAAGTCGAGCCAGGGTTGGAGTGGGAGGACATATCCGAGGGCGAGGGGCCAGGGATCGAGCCTGGGCAGACGGCCATAGTCCACTATGAAGGGCGTTTCCCCGATGGGCGCGTGTTCGACAGCTCGCGTCGGAGGGGGCGGCCGTTCCGGTTTGTGCTGGGAGCGGGGCAGGTGATCAAGGGGTGGGATCTGGGTATCGCCGGGATGAAGGCAGGTGGAAGCCGGCGCCTCACCCTTTCTCCGGAATTCGCCTATGGCGCCCATGGGGCGGGCGGAGTGATCCCTCCAAACGCTACTCTCATCTTCGACGTGGATCTCCAAGAGATTGGCGGCTAGCCTGGTTCCACAAGGCGTGAAGCGCGCGTATGTGTTGCTTTGCGCGGCAACGGTGACGCTGATGCCGGGTTCCGGCGGAAGTCTTCGCACCATGCTTCCGGATGAAGACACAACCCGGGTCCACCCCAATTGGGCGGCTAGGCACCTACAGCCCATTCCGCCGGGCGTGTTCGGGGATTTTCTCGAACACCTCGGAGATGCCGTCTACCATACGCTCTGGGCGGATGGGGTATACAACCCGGCATTTTGGCATGCCGGCGGGGCGCCCCCGGATCGGTGGACTTTGCAGTGTGGCGCCGAGGTGTCTCGGGCCGGCGAAGGCATTGAGATGCCGTCCGAAGCTGCCGTAAGCCAAACCCTGTTCCTTCCGGTGCATCGTCGGCTCAAGTACCACGGCGAGCTTTGGGCCTCTTCCCCATCCGGGTCCCCGAAGGCTATGGTACGGCTGACCCAGGAAGGTAAGGTTGCTGCGCAGTGTATGGTGCCGATAGGCAGAGGCATTTCGGCCCGCGGGTTCCCCTTCATCTTGGGTGTTGCGCCAAGCGCCGCCAGGCCGGGCAAGGCGTACGAGCTCACTATCGAGGTTCTCGGCGGAACCTGCACCCTGTTTCGTGTGGAGCTGTTTCCGGATGACGCTGTGGCGGGGATGGATCCGGAGGTCGTGCAGGCAGCCAAAGCGCTCCATATCACGCTGCTGAGGTGGCCGGGGGGCAACTTCAGCAGCGGCTATCATTGGCGGCAAGGCGTGGGGCCCCGATTTCTGCGGCCCACGGTGCGCAATCCGGCGTGGCCCGGTTTGGAGACACACGCCTTTGGGACCGATGAATTCCTGCGCTTTTGCCGCATCATTGGCGCCCAGCCGATGATCTGCGTCAATGCCGGCGACGGCACGCCCGAGGAGGCTGCCGATTGGGTTGAGTACTGCAACGGCAGTCCGGACACGCCGATGGGGCGCCTGCGCGCCAGAAACGGCCATCCGGCCCCCTACGGCGTGCGCCTTTGGGAGGTTGGGAACGAGCTTTACGGTCCGTGGCAGATAGGGCATACGGACGCAGAGGGCAACGGGCGGCGCTTTGTGGCCTTCAGGCAAGCGATGCTGGCCCGAGACCACGCCATAAAAGTCATTGCCACCGGCAAGGGAGACGGCTTCGTGGGTAACGCCCTCCATGCCGATGACGCATGGAACGCAACGTTGCTGCATGCCGCTGTGGCCAACGGCGGCCCCCCGGATCTGGTATCCATCCATCCGCTGGTGCCGCTTCCGGGGGACCTTGCATCCAACGGCGCAGATTATGATGCGGTTTATCTCGCCGCCATGGCCCATCCGGGCTGGTTCGGCCGATCATTCGTGCCTCATCTGATGGAGCAGATGCAGAGGAATGCCGGCGGATCGCGCCTACCCCGGTTGGCCGTGACGGAGTGGGGGATCATCCTAGGTGGTCCCGATTGGCGCAACTTTCCCAACCATGATGCTCAGTCGGGCGCAGTCTACGCAGGTCTCTTCCTGAACCAACTCATGCGGTGTGGAGGATCTGTGGACGTTGCCAACGTTACGGGCCTGCTCCACGGGGGCGGCATCAAGAAGGCGCGGGGCAAACTCTATGTGGATCCGATGTACTTCGTGCAGCGGATGTACGGCGAGGCCAGGCCCCAGGAATTGATCCCATCCGAGAGTGATGGGCCGGGTTACAGCACAGCGCCGCGAGGTTTTCTCCCAGGGGTTGCGTTCACGCCGTGGGTGGATGTATGCGCTGCCGTAGGGGACGGCAATCTGTACCTCTTCATGGTGAATGTAGACCCGCGGCGTTCTCGTCGGGTGGAGGTTAAGCTTCCCCGCGGCATTCGTAAAGTGCGGCTCGAGGTGCTGGCGGCAGATCCGCGGGCCCACAACAGCGGCGCCGATGCCAACGCTGTTCAGCCGTCTCGGCGCGAACTTACAGTAGAGGGTGGTATCTTCACCTGCGTTCTGGATGCGTGCTCCGTCAGCGTTGCCCGGGCTCGGTGGCGACACGATGCGGGGCGGCAGGCAGGGGTAGGAAGCCCGTGATTACCCGCGCTTGCAGCGCCGAAGGCCATATGTTAGAATGATCGTGTGACGCGCATCCGCTTTAGCTTGCCGGCGTTGGTGTTCGCCGCCGCGTGCGGTACCTGCTGGGCGCAGCAGCCCTCGGGACCTGCACCGTCGTCTGCCCCAACGTGGGACGTGGGGCGGATTGCTCCTGAGACGCTGCTTCCCGCCACGATCCCCTTCACCTTCTCCGACGGTCTCATCATCGTAAAGGCGGCTTTAGGCGACGGCACGGAACAGAGAGCAGCCGTTGCCACGGCGCTGCCCCTGTGCATCGTTCAGCCCGAACTAGCCCAGACGCAATCGCTCAAAGTATTCGGGTCGCGCGATGTACCCACGCTCTACGGTCCTTTGGCTGTGCAGGACGCAGGCAAGCAAAGGCTGACCCTGTTCCAAGTAGTCGCGAACGATGTGCCATGCGGGGTATGTGACCTTTATGCCGGCCTATCGTCTAAGAAGTCAGTCGGCAAACCCATGATCTGGCTCGGATACTCTTTCTGGGGCGCAGCTCAGATCACTATAGACCCTGCGCAGCATCAGTTGACGTTTCGCAAGGCCGGCACGCCGCTTCCGAAAAAGGCATTTATCATTCCCTTTGATCTGAACGACGGACGTATCGAGGTGCAGGTGAAGGCGAATGGGCGCAAACCCATCGCTGCTCTCGTGGACACCACGGCTGTGGGAACACTCCTGCCGGCAGCGGAGGGGCGCGCCCTCAGGCTCCCCAGCGTAGCGGTCTATACGGCATCCCATCCCAACGGTAAGAAGGGCAAAGTAACCGCCATAGATCTTAAGGAATTGAGTATCGGGAGCGCCAAAGTGAACCAGGTGCCTGCCTTGTTCGTCTCAGAGGGAGACGCCGATGGCCTGGACGTGGGCCCGGCGATCGTAGGCACCGATGTGCTTTTGCGCTTCCGCGTGACGATAGACTATTCGATGAAAAAGATGGCGCTGGAGGCGATCCAACGTCCCCAGGAAAGCGTCGTAACTTCAGGTGAGCCTCCAACCCGCCCGCGCCCCGGTGTTGTAGAACCGCGGTTTATTCCGAGACCGCGCCCGTAGGGCTCCAACATGAGCGGCTAAGGGATTGGGGGTTAAGACGAGTGTCGGTGAAGGACCGGCAGGGAGGGCGTCGTGAAAAGGTGCAGGGGAACGGCATTTACGCTGATTGAGTTGCTGGTGGTAATCGCAATCATCGGAATTCTGGCATCCATGCTGATGCCGGTGTTCGCCCAAGCGCGCGAGGCTGCCCGTAAGATCGTATGCGTGTCCAACATGAGCCAGCTTGGGAAGGCGCTGCTGATGTACGCAGGCGATTACGATGAGATGTACCCGCCGCAGGATCATCTTTGGATAGACCAGCCGCCCCCATTCTGGATTGACGCCGCTTACGGCGTACCGAACTGGAAGAACGGCCCGTATGAGAACTGGGCTCAGGCAATCTACCCGTACGTTAAGGAGTTGGGCATCTATCAGTGCAAGTCCAACCGTGGATGGACTGCCAATTCAGACAGCACGCAACCCGGCCTCAGTTATGTATACAATGGCTTCTCTGCAGCGAGGAGTATGGCATCCGTTCCGGAACCCTCGCGCTTCGTGCAGTTGTGGGACTACCGGTACCTTACGTCCTATGCTGTAGTAGATCCGGCGCCTACGGCGTGGGCATGGTATCCAGGCTGGGCGCCTCATGCGGATCAATACAATGTGCTCTATTTCGACGGTCACGTGAAAAACCGGCCGGAGATGCAGTTCAAGGCCGACATTTGGAACCTTCCGGACGGAAACCCGTTCAGCTTCTAAGAGTGTTGTCTCACGTTGGATCCACGAAGATGAAACAGGTGACCCATCACAGCATCCTTCACGAAGGCGCCCAGGAGGTAGGCGCCAAGCTTCGCGCCGACATCTCGCGCTGGACACGCGTCCGGCGAATGGTGAGCATTAAGCCTACAGTTTCTTGCCTGGCATGTGACGGCAACGGCAAGGTGGTGTGCGCGGTTTGCGGGGGCACCGGCAAGAGCAAGGTCATTCTGAATGAGGTTCAGGAAGACTGCCCGCATTGTAACGGTACCGGGCAAATCACGTGCGTAGAATGTGCAGGAGTCGGCCAGGTGCCCAATGTATACCGCAAGCCGATCCTGTGGACGCTGGGTCTTGGCGCCCTCGGCTGGCTCATCGTACTCTGGGTACTGCTGGGCAGAGATGTGATGCCGGAAGAGAGGGCGCACCTGGCCGGGGGTGGCGGCGGAGGTGTGATTACCGGTCGAGCGCCAAGTTCATCCGGGTTGCCGGTAGTTCCCAGGTTTACGGCGCCGGTTCAGGGCGCCACGCCGAGATCTCCCGCGCCTGTGCTTCCGGGAGCCATTGCGAGGCCCGGTAGTCGGCCTGCGGGATCCACGGTGTTCCCCGGAGGAGGTGGCGGAGGCATGGTGTCGCCGGGAGGCACCGGAGCGCCGCCCGTTCAGCCTCCCATTCAGCCGCGTTGAGGCCGGCACATCTCGGCGGGGAGGCGGACTGGAGCCCAACCTCGCCCATACCCAAGGGAGGTTCGACGTTCCGTCGCACCACGGGAATGCAGGCCGCAGATCAAGAATGGGCCTGCAGGTTGCTGCGGAGCCGCGGGCAGAAGGTCCGAGCGCTCTAGGGACTGGCCCCTCTGGGAAGCCGGCGCGGTTGGGCAGGCACCCCTAAGCGTAATCTGATGGGGGCGATCCAAATAAGGGTCCTAGGATCACCCCCAAACAGCGCTATTGCTTGGCTCGTTGCTGGTTCTGAGCTTTGCGTACAGCCGCCAGGATCTGCCGGGCCTGATCGTGAAGATCTTTCGGGCCGTCCTTTACCGCAATGGTTGCCTCGAGCTCGGGTACTGCTGCAGAGAGGTTCCGCTCGCTCAGGTAGCAGACGGCGATGCTGATGTGGGCGTAGGCTGCATCGTAGGGTTTCTTGGCGTGGGCCGCAGCCTGCTTGAAGAGGGCGATGGCGCGCGGAAACTGCTGCCGATCCTGATAGAGATCGCCTACTTTGTTGAAGGCGGGTGCCAACAGCCCCGTGGTGTTGTCGGGATCGGCCTTTTCCAGGGCTGCCAGGGTTGCTTCCGCATGTGCCGGGTCATCCTTGCTTGCATAGATTGAGGTAAGCTTGGCAGCCACGGCGGCATCCCGGGGGTTCTGTTTGAACTTGGCGGCGAGCACCGGCAATTCACGATGCGCTTCATCAATCTCGGTCAATTTCTCCGCGAATTGCTGGGGTGGAAGGTACCCGCCGATCTTCGCTGCCACAGAGCCGTTCCCCTCGAGGAACATGATGGTGGGGTAACCCTGCACGCCGTACTTGCGCGCGACGGCCACTCCCTCCTTCTCGGCGTTCACCTTAACGGGCACAAATCGGGTTGAGAGGCGGACCACATTCGCGTCGGTGTAGGTGTCGGCGTCCAGCTTTTTGCACCAGCCGCACCAATCTGTGTAAAAATCCACCATCACGAGTTTGTTGGTGCTGCGCGCAGTGCGCATGGCCGCCTCAAACGACGGGGCCCATTTGATCCCGTCGGCCCAAGAGGCGTGGGCTGAAGCAGCCAGGATCACCGCCAGCATCATCGGCTGAACGGTTCTTTTCATCAAGTTGGCTCCTTTATCACAAGTTGGGTTTATTCTAACCTCAGTGCGGCACGTTGTCAATGCATCCCGAGGGATATTACGGTGTTCCTGATGCGGTTCCGGCTGGTGCGCCTATGGCCGTCGAAGTGCTGACGCGCCACTGTTTGCCGTTCGATATAGCGCGGATGGCTCCCTGATAATCGGTTCGGTATACGGCGATGCGGCGCGCTTGCAGGCGCGTGAGCACTTCCGGGTGCGGATGCCCAAAGCTGTTGTGGAGCCCGGCCGACACGATTGCGATGCGGGGACGCACTGCGTCAAGGAAGGCGTCTGAACTCGAGGATTTGCTTCCATGATGCCCGAGCTTGAGAACCTCTGCGCGCAATGGAACGCCGGAAGCGAGCATGTCGCGCTCGGCCGGCAGGTCCGCATCGCCGGTAAGCAAACACGCGGTCGCTCCGTATTGAACGCGCATCACGATGCTGAGGCTGTTGTCGCGAAGCTCGCCGTGCTTGGAAGGATCCGCCGGCGGGTTCAAAACTTGGGCTGTTACCCCGTCATGAAATCGGATTATGTTGCCTCGTACTACCTGTAGGATAGGGATGCCGCGGCGCCGGGCGGTTCTGATTGCGCGAAGATAATGCCATGCAGCGCTGCGGATCGGCGACACGATGAGGCGGTCCACCGGGATGCGATCCAGGATGGACACCGCGCCGCCTACGTGGTCATCGTCTGGGTGTGTGAGGAGCAGAGCATTCACGCGGCGGATGCCTTGCGAGCGCAGATAGGGAAGCACCACACGACGCCCTTCATCATCGGATCCTAGGGTTCTGCCGGCATCCACGATGAGCACGTGGCCCGCAGGAGTGCGCAGCACGATGGCGTCACCCTGGCCTACATCCAGCACGGTGACGCTGAAGACGCCGGTTTGGCGTGGGAGGGGTGTGAGCCATACAGCGGCGACGGCTGCGGCAATCGTTAGGAGGATCGCATTGGGAGCGTTGCGCCTCAGCATAGTCATGGCACGGTTCCGGCTGCTGCACGCGGCATGCGAAAGAGGGCAGTCCCGATGAAGAGAACGGCGTAATAGATGCTGATGAGCAGCCACCCCGGCGAGGGGATGGGCACGGAAGCTGCCGGAACATGGGCGAACGCATGGGCTCCACCCACCAAATAGGCGAGCACCGGGCTGAGGAGAAGATGGCCCACCAATTGCGCAGCCGGAAGCCAGATAAGGGCAAGGAGCCATACGGTGAAGCCGGCGGCGAACACCACCACCAACACCGGCACGATGGCAGCATTGGCCGGAATGCCAACCAGAGACACCGAATTGAAATACTGAGCTGTCAGCGGCATGGAACCCAATTGGGCGCCTGTAGACACGGCGACGACGTCGGCTACGGTCGTTCCTGCGGACACCAAGAAGCGTCCACCGCCGCCGGGTACCTGGGACAGGGCGCCGGTCATTCGCTGAATGGCTGCTTCGAAGACGGGCATGAGCGCAACGATGCTGGCAACCGTGGCGAAGGAGAGTTGAAATCCCACATCAAAGAGGTAATTCGGTTCCAGCAGCATCAGAAAGAGAGCTGATGCAGCGAGGGCGGCGGGAACGTCGGCTTCGCGGTCTACTACGGCGCTGAAGAGGAAGACGCAGGCCATCACCGTAGCTCGAAGCACAGAAGGGCGCGCCCCGGCCATGATTGCGTAGGTGATGAGGGCCGCGATGGCTACAGCCGCAGCCAGGCGCATGGGTACATGGATGAAGCGAAGCAGTGCGAGAACGAGCACGGCGACGATGCCTACGTGGAGCCCCGCAGTCGCCAACACGTGCACCGTGCCCGTGGCAACGAAATCATCGTCAAGCTGGGGCGGGAGTTCTGTTCGCGCACCGAGCAAAATGCCGGCTGCCAGCCCGGCTTCCGTCTTTGGCAACACACGCCCCATTGCTTCCAGAAGGGACATCCTGCATCGTGAGGCGAAGTTGGGCAGCCAATCACGCCACCCCACCGTAAACGGAAGCCTCTTCCAGCCACTGGGACGCCGCACGTTCACGACGGCGTACACTCCACGGTGGGCCAGGTGCGCGGCGTAGTCAAAGCCTCCAGGGTTTCGAAGGCCTGGAGGCTTCGCCAGGATGCCCCGAACCTCCAGTGTGTCACCGAAGGCTGGGGGCGGCTTCCCTTCGTCCTTGGCGAGGCGAAGAGCCACTCTGCCCGAGCACTTCACAACGGACCCGGCCGGCAAGGTGGCCGACTGAACCGCCAGGAAGCACCCATACGTTGTTGCACGAAGATCCACCTCGCCGGCGACTATGCCCCGGATGGTTACAGGTCCTTCGGGGAGGATGTTCGAGATGTCCGTTGGAAGGGGCCCGGCAGTTGCCAGCAGGCGGCAGGCACCTATTGCCGCGAAGCCGCATAGAAGGCTGGTGATGATCCACAGCCGCCACCGCAACGCCGGCAAGGCAGCAGCCGCAGCGGCACCCATCAATACCACGGCGGAGGTCCATCCCCACCATGAAGCCGCCTGAATGCCCAACGCAAAGGCGAAGGCAACCAGAACGAGGGGACGGCCGGCGATGCTGCCGGCCAGCGCAGCAAGATCGTGTCGGTGTGTACTACCTGGGATGGCGGGCATCTGCATGGCATGCGGCTTCTAGATGTAGATCTTGTAGGTTTGCATCCCGTTAAGGGGCCCGTAAATCGCCCAGAAGCTCCCCATCACATAATCCCCAAGGATAAGGCCCAAGAAGAACGGCACCGCTGCGTTGTGGGCGCGCATCCCGCCGAAGCGCACGATGAACCACTTGATCAACCAGCTTATGAAGAAGGCGAACCAAAAGTAATCCATGGCGTAGGACACAGCGAGAGCGTATCCTGCCGGGTGGAAGGGCCACCACAGAAAAGCGCCGCGCAAGAGCCTTAGGCACAGGACCATAAGCGCGCCGCCGATGACATACCCCACCTGCGTGCGGTCGGGTTTGGTAGGTGTCTGCAGCCAGCTATTGAGGCGGTCGTAGCTTTCACTGCCTACCCATTGCTTGAAGCCGACAGCCTTGGCGGTTGCCCCTTCTGCATAGGTAACTTGCAGATTAGCCCAATACGCCGCGAGGATCCCAAAAACCGTGGCACCGATGAGCAGCCACACGAGGCGCTGCGTCTGCATCCGCCCACCCTCCGCCATCTTGAACGCCTCCAACTGGTTGGGCATGGGATGGTTGCGGTAGCCTCGATTGAACCAGTACAGGACGCTGAGCGCCGTAAGGCTTTGGGCTCCTACGGTGGACACTCCGAAGAGGGTTACAAGAACGGTGCGGGGGTTCACGAAGTAGATCTCGTGGGGGGCTCCGAATTCCGCTCTCACCCGAGTAATGGCGATTGCCAGCAGGAAGTAGATGCCGAAGAAAAGGATCGCCACCCACGCCGCAAGCCCAATGCGGTGGGAAAACCAGGCAAGAAACACCACGCCGGCGGCTATGCCCGCAAATGCCGCTCGGTAGCGCCGCTGCTCGCGCCTTGCCTCGGCATCCGCCTGGCCTGCGGAAGGCCCAGAGGCTATCTTCCAAGCCTGGGCGAAGCGCGCCCGGAGCGACCAGAGCACGACCACGGCTAGCGCGATCCACGCGCCCGACGATTGCTGCTCGAAATAGGGAAAGCCGACGTTGGAAGGCGCATCCCAGCCGAACACGGCGCCGACTACCTGGAAGAGCTTCCTGGCCACCCAGAAGAACCAGCACGAGAAGGAGAGGTCAAGGGGCAGGAAGTAGGCCAGTCCGATGGCAAAGGGATACATGGAGATGTTGGTAGTGCCCATTGCGCTCCACGGACGCTGCGTAAAGAAGCGGCCGATATCGTAGAGCTTGACCTGTTCGAGGTATGGCCAGGATGGGTACAAGTAGTGCATCCCGTTGATGACGTCTATGGCGGCGGCGATGGAAAACCCGGTCCACATGAGGCGGCTCGTCCAGAAGGGTTGGCCATGGGAAGTGATTTGCTGGGTCATGGCCACCGGGAGCTGCACGATGGGAAAAGCGAGCTTCTCGTCCTCGGTCCATGCGCTCCGGATGAGGATATTCAGACACAGGCACACTCCGATGAGCGCGCTGAGCAGCATAGCCCACCAGAACAGCGGGCCGAGGAAGGGTAGCAGGTACCTGGGCTTGTACCAGGCCACTCCACCCTGGTAGAAGCCTTTGAGCGCTGCCGGATCACGCACCAGAAGAAAGTTCGCCGGATCGAGGTATTGAAAGAAGGTTGAGCGGTAACGGTTCTCCGGCGTGGCGAAGCGCGCTGCGTGCCCGATGGATCCGAAGAGGTTCTGGATGAGGTCATGGCCGGCCAGAGACGCTCCAACCACGAGCATTACGTAAACCGCCAGGAGTTCACCCTGGTCGAGCGCCCAGGCGGGTCGGATGCGCCGAAGACCGATGCTTGCTACGGTCAGCCAGAAGAGGATGAAAACCGGCGTGATGAAGAGCGGCAGGCAGGTTCCGTCGAGCGTATACCAGCGAACCTCCACCACGGTGATCCACAGCGCATCCAAAGGCATGAGGATCAGTCCAATGAGGACAGCGCGGAACGTAATCCCTCGGAGGGGTGAGTGGGTCGCGGCGGCATCGGCGTGCGTGGGTTGCGAACTGGTTTGGGTTGTGGCGGTTGGCGCAGGATGCATGGACAACCTTCCGAGCAAACATGGTTTGGGGCGGTCAGCGCCGCTCCTTGGTTCGATTGTTGCCCGCGAGGTTCCTGCGCGCGATCTGTTGGAGTTGACTTTGTGTCTGCCGGCCACGTACAATGACCGCGCTACGGTTGGAGACCACAGGGGGAAGAAAGATGACGCGGAAAGCGGTATTCGTTGGATCGCCCGTTGCAGGTGCACCTTATACTCCTGGCATCATCGTCGGAGACTTGGTGTTCGTTTCGGGACAGATCCCTATAGATCCATCCACGGGCGCGATCGTTGCGGGAGAGTTCGAGGATCGCGTGCGCCGGTGCATCCTGAACGTAGGGGCGGTGCTGGAGCAAGCAGGCTCGGATCTGGAGCATGTGGTGAAGGTGGTTGTGTTCCTGACGGACATGGAGAACTTTGCGCGCATGAACCGCGTGTACGCCGAATACTGGGGACCGGTCAAGCCGGCCAGAAGTTGTGTTCAGGTGGCGGGCCTGCCGCTGGGAGCGGATGTGGAAATGGAGGCTATCGCCATTCTCAAGCGGTAGGGCGCTACGGCGCTGCCGGGAGGGACACGCGGCCCAGCAACCGGTTGACGCCGTCCAGCACCGCGGCTGCAGCGGCTCGGTATGCATCAGCTCCCACAATGGCAGAGCCTGCGACAGAGATCGTGCGATCGGGGGACACGAAGCGGCCCGCTACGGTGACCACAGTTTCTCCATACGCCATGGAGGTCGTGACGACATCTTCCACGATGTAATCGTATCCTTCCGGCAGGATGCGGCGGAGGGCGGTAGCCGTGGTTTCGGTGACGATGCGCAGGACCCCAGGCTCGTCGGTTTCGGCTGAGGAGGAAGCCGGGTATCGCAGGACGTCGGAGGGAGTAGTTTGGCCCGCGCGCGCTACGGGCAAGTGGAGGTCTACGCGAACAATGGCGATGCGGCCATTCCAGCGCACATCCAGATCTGCAAGGCGAAGGCGCCGCTCGCGGGTGGCTGCCGACGGCTGAGATGTGCCGGGCTTGTGGGCGGTGCAGTCGCGACTGGCGAGGTTGATCAGGCTGTTGAGAGTGGCGGCGTAATGTACGTGCTCGCGCTCTCGGGTTCGCTTTCCCCCAAATTGGCCCACGGTGACGCCGATCTGTTCCGCGCCCGCCCCTTCCACGCGGATCTGGGCTACGCGGGATTGGATGCGCCTCCCTAGCTCTGCAGCTTCTTGTGCGGGGCGCAGGGTAGCGATGACGAATTCATCTCCGCCATAGCGGCAAAGAAAATCCCGGGCGGCATCCACAACGGAGAGGAGGACTTGCGCTACGGATTGCAGCACGGCGTCGCCCACAATATGGCCGTAGCGTTTGTTGAACGCGCCGAAGCCGTCCAGATCCAGGAAGAGTACCGTGATTTCCCGGCCCGACTTGAGTTGCGCGATGGCCCATTCCCTAAGGCTGTCCGCCCAGGGCAGTTCGGTGAGAGGATCGAATGATCGGGCGACTTCCGGGAGCAGGTCACTGGGAGCGACTACTCCCAACAAACGGCCGCCTTCCATCACGGGGAGCCGCCCCAGGCGAGAGGACGCCATCAGGTTTGCAGCTTCCCGAAGCGAGAGGTCGGGGGATGCCGCGGTGACGTCGCGGATCATAATATCGCCCACAAGCCGGTTGGGATCTGCGCCCAAGAGCTGGGCGTAGAGAACCATCCCCACGAGGTTGGATCCGTCTAAAACAGGCAGAGCCTCGATATCGTGGCCGCGAAGGAGGATGGTGGCCGTTTCCACGGTATGCCCAGGGTTCACCCAAACGGGTGGCCGCCGGATCACTTCACGAAGGGTTTTCATTGTGCGCATCGCGGCAAAGCGGCATGGCGTGGCACCAGGCAGCCGAAGCTGCAAAGCCACGTTCGCCTGTGCAGTACAAGGAATGGCGCATGCAGGGGTGCCGCCCATCCGCTGCCAGGCTGATTATAACACGGGCACCTTCGGCAGCGTCCTGTAAGAAGCACGTGAATTCGATGTGCGCGGAGAGCTCTTCAGCGTGCCAAGGCGAGGGCTCCCATGGGGTGCCAAGGCGGCAGGTGGATAGGCGCTGTGTCCAAAACGGCAAGGATGTCGGGCGGAAGGTACTTGTGGTCCACCACAACTTCGTAATTGTACTGGTCGAACCATGTGTCCGTCATGACCATAAAGCCTTTGTTGCCGCTCTTTTCGCCCCAAGAGTTTTCGACGCGCCACTTGACGGGGCGGCCGCCATCGTCCAGGTCTACGCCGGTGAAAACCATGGCGTGAGTCATCTGGCTCTGGCCGTAGTCCAAGCGCTCGGCTTTGTTCATGCCGAAGCCGAACCCGTAGATCCCTTCGTAATCGAAGAGTTCGGGATCCATCAATCCCAAATCGCGGTCGAACTCTTTGCCCACATCGCATCCGAACCACACGGGGCGCTCTTCCTTGATCTGTTCGACGGCAGCTTGCTTCATCACCTGGCATTCTACGTTGAGGTACCGCACAATTTGGCCGCCGACCACGTTGCCCAGAAAGTCTATGGTATAGAGGCGATTGAAGGGCGTTTGTTCGGTGGGACAATGGATCAGGCAGACCATGGCGTCAAGGTCTACCGGAACGTGGTTCCGAAGGAACTCGTGGGGAGTTATGACGCCGTCGCGGTGGAACGCCTTGTCTTTATCCCGCCATTGCCAAAGGAATTCGGTGGGCGGTACTCCGAGGTGGATCGCGACGATGCGATAGACGTCCTGCATCATCCGGAATTTGCGCGCACGCAGCGTGTCGGCTGAGGCGCCTGATGCGTGGGCACGGCGCAATTCGCATGCGAACTCGCGCAGTTTCCAGTTGAGGCGGTCGTTGAGTGTGCCGCTGCTGGAACTGCTCTCGGTTTCGGGCATGACTTCTTTGGGGACGACGCCGTACTTGCGCACAAGGTTCACGAACATGTCCCATTGGCCGCCGTCCTGGACAGGGGTTGCCATGAGCCATGAAACGAGGCGGCCGTCGGTGGGCTCATCCAAAGTGGCAAGCACCGATTCCAGGAAGTAATTGCTCCGTTCGACCTTGTCCCAGAAGAAGGTGTAGTTTTGGGAGAGTTCAAAGTCCTCAAGGTTCATGTTTTTGGCGGCGGCCATCCGGAAGGTGTTGAGGCCGGCGAACATCCAGCACCGCCCGCTGCTGTTCTGCGCTGTAGCCGATCCTGCCGGAACCATGTGCGAGAAGGTGTGGTTGAGGCGCACCACGGCCTGGCGATTGAGGGCCACACTCTTGAGGGGCGATTTGGTCACCGCGTTGAGGGCAACGCGGTTTCGGGGTTCCGCCTCGAAGGCGGCACGCAGGTTGTTGAGGTCCTCGGCGGTGAGGGCTCCTACTGGATTGGAGTGCTTCGTCACGGATGAATCTCCTGAAGTATTGGGTGTTGGGCCGCCCGCCTCTCTATGCCCGGCAATGGGGCCGTCCATCGTTCCACTATGGCGGGCGGATTGGAGCAAGGTCTTTGTCATTATATCCCGCAGAATGAGGCGCCTCGCTTTTAGTTATCGGGCTGAGCCGAGGGCGGAGCGCCTCATTGGTTGCATAACGGCGGAGGTGGAGGCGATGTGGCGGGCTGAGAGGTGCGGCAAATGCGGAGGACCTTCTTCAAATAGTTCCTTCGACACTGCGTGAGCCTCCCGCATCCAAAATGCGCCAGGAGGGAACGCATGGCCTCCTCGTCGTCCAATGCAGTCTCGTGCTTACCCTGCGTGATGCGACGCAGAACGGAAGCAATTTCGGATGGCGGGATCTCCAACAAGTCTCGTACGCCGGCGGGCCTCTCCCTGACCCTAGGTGTGCCGGCAAGCCTCAAAACCTGTGACGCCGGTGACTTGTCGCCAAGCTCGTCTTCCACTACAATCTCGACGGCCTTCTCCATGCTGTTAAGGGTCCTATTCAGAATGCTCCTTACCGTTCTGCCCGCGCGGTGTAAGGTGGGACAGCCTTCGACGTAAAGCCGGAAAAGCAGCAGTTTCGTGAGAGGACCTTCTCTTTCTATTACCCGGCGCAGCGCTGCTCGAACGTCGGCTGGTGAAGCGTCACGAGGATCGGGGAAGCCGGGTTCCCCCGAAGAGTTTGTCGAGGGATTGGGCCTCAGATCATCCTCCCCGGTCTCTAAAACTTCCTCATCTGCCTCGGGCCGTCTGTCGTGTTCCACCTTTTCTACGGGCCGCGCTTCCGCGGTTGTGAGAATTGCTTCCGCTCCTTTTGGACTCTCGTGTTCTTGTTCTCCAACCGGCCGAATACCGCGCTGCTCGCATGCCTCGACGATCCGGCGTACTGCCCGCTCGCGGTCCGCATAAAATTCCGACTCCCGAATCCGCACGAACGCCCATCCGGCTCGCTCGAGCTGCCGCTGCCGAGCCATGTCCTGATCATATCTCTCCGGTCCGTGCCAGGCCTCACCGTCACACTCCACGGCCAGCCTTTTCTGCAAGCCCTCCACCACGAGATCAATCCGGTAGCCCGCAACCTCCACCTGTGGCCGCACGCGGTATCTTCTCCTCAAAAGCTCCAGTGCGACGTCGACTTCGAACCAGCTTTCGTAGGGGTCGGGCTGTTCCCCATGCTGCCGGTATCTGCGCTTCGCCTCGCGCTCCAGGCGGTCTAACTCCTCGTAAAGTGTCTTAAGTGCTACCTGATCTGGGCTGTAGAAGAAGTTTAAAAGGCGCCACCGCAAATCCTCGCGGCTAAGATCGTGCAACTGCACGCTATGGAACAACCATACCTGATCCCGCGCCCGGCTCATGGCCACGTTGAAGCGCCGCCGATCGGGAAGCCTCGTCAATGCCCTGAAGTCGTGATTGGGTGCAACGACAAGCGACAAGAAGATTATGTCCCTCTGGTCGCCCTGGAAAGTAGCAGGTACTCCACAGCGGAGTTTCCTTTCTTCACGAACCTTCGGCTCGAGCACATCGGCCAGCTTCTTTTCGATGAGCTCGGCTTGGGCGTGCCCCTGGAGGACGATGACTCCCATTGTCTTGCCTTCATAATCCTTGTCATTGAGACACTCCTGGATTGTCGTAACGATTGCTTCTGCCTCAGCGCGGTTGATGATCCGCTCGCCCTCTCCTTCGCAAGCCCCCGCGCTCACGAATTGCGGTTTCAGGGGTAGGAGTCTATTGGGAGGGGGTTGGCGGAGTGGGATCAAGGGGGCATCTGTGTAACACAGGTCGTTGCTGAAACGGATGATCTCGGGAACGCAACGGAAATGCTCGCGAAGGGAGATGGCGTTTCCGAAGGCGCGTTCGGCGTGGTCATAGAGGCTTGTGTCAGGCCGAAATTCGTCACGGAATCCAAACTGCTGAAGGTGGTCGCGGGCAAGACGCGCGATGTCATCTTCGCGAACACCCACCGCCTCGGGGCTGTTCTGCTCATCGTCGCCAACGACGATGATGCGTTTTGCCAGCAGAAGGAGGACCAGCGCCTCAATTCCGGCCTGTGATGCTTCATCAACGATCACGGTATCGAAGACCGCCGGCGTTGAGTCCGTTGTATCCCAGAGCTTGTGAAGCGGCATGATCCAAGCCGGTATCTTGGGGATGCATTTCATCAAATACTGGCGGGCTGTTCTCCGGTGCCGATAGGCGTACTTTCCCGTACCCTTTCCGATACGGGAGACCGCTTTTGTCCAGGCCGTGAGACTTTGCTCCGTTCGGTCGTCCAGCCGCTCGAAAAACGCTTTCCAAGCCTTGAGTGCGGCCAGTTCTTCGAGCTTTTTCTCGATTCTGCGTTGGAGCCGATGTCTTTCCTCGATGAGGCGCTCGTAACCCTCTGGATCGCTCACCTTGCGAAGCCATGCTTTCGCGGCAGCCCAAGCCCAGGCGTCGTCAAGGTGAAGGATTCTGTCTTTCCATTCAGGTCGCCCCTGGTTCGCTCTTAGGAGCGCACCCAGACCGGGGCATGCTCCGGCGATCTGGCCAATCATTTCTTGATAGCGAAGAAAACGGGCTTTCTCTTCCTTGAGACGCTCTCGCGTATCCCACGCGGTCATCCACGTCTCCGCGTTCCGCTCGCCGATGGCCTCAACCATCGCTTGGAGGGAGGGATGAGCGTTTCCTGAAGCGATGATTTGACGCAACGAAGCCCGCCAGCTCTCCAGAGGTTGACGAACCCGATCGACGCGCCGCCGGGCCATTTCCGCTCTGATGAGGGCAAGCCACTTCGCGCGCTCGGTGGTCTGGGCGAGGTCAGCCCTCTTACTGACGGGTACCAAGGCTAATGCGTTCGCCGGCTGGTTTTGAAACAGTTCGAGCAGCCTGGGCAACTCTTCCACCAACCCCTCGATGCGGGCGACCGCATGCCGGGGATCGGGACGAGCGAGATGAATGGGAGCAGGCCAGATTTGCTGAAAGTCCCTTACTGTCTCTTCCAGTTCGAGGAAAGCAAGGAGTCTCTCAAGTTGTTGCAGCTGCTTAGGTGTCTGTCCATCAATCCGACATAATTCCTCTACATAACGCGTCTCACGCACGACGCGAGGGACCAGGAACCCGATGCCCCGCCGTCCGCCCTTCTGAAAGTGCTCGAGGCGCCTTCGAGCATCCGTCAGTAGGCGTTGGTGGGGAACCTCAGCAGAGATCTCTACGCGAATGTCTCCCACTCTCTCCTTCGCATCCCGAAGTGAACCGACCAACCTAGTCGTGTCTTGAGCAAGTCGGCTCCATCGTTCCTGCTGCCCAACCAGAAGGTCTCCGAGAATGTCGGCTGTTAACTCACCGAGCACTCGGCCGGTTCGCGCCGCATGCTCCTCGATGGTCGTCAGGAAAGCTTCTGCCGTGGCTAGTTCGTCGTCCCCTATGGGTTGAAGCGCGTCAAGCTGGTCCGGGTCTATTCCTCTGCAGGCGGCTTCAGCCGACTGCTCTGCACCCCTCAACTCAGTTAGCGCGCGTTCAAATTCCTCAGGACTGGGAAGGGACAGCCCGCCGATATCCAGATCCAGCGCTGTCAGTTTTTCCTCGGTCAGCTCGGTATGAATCTCAGCAAGCAGGATGATTTGATCAGAATCTAGCGGGCAGCGGCTGGCGTCCTTTGGAACCTCGGGGAACCAGGCGTATGCTTCCTCCTTTGCCTCCACTGCGCGGGCGATCTGGGCGGCGGTCCCTTCATGGCCGCCATAGAGCACGTGCGAGCGGGTTTCGGCCTCGCGAGTTTCACGCAAGTCGCGTTCCACCTGCGCGACCCTGTCTTCCAGTTGGCGCAACTCGCCTTCGAGTGCTGCGATCTGCTCTTGCGCCGATTTGCTAGCTCTCCACTCATTCTTGCGAGAGAGAATCCCGCGAACGCTGTCTTCGAGAAGCCGCTGATCGTCGTGCGTTGATCCAAACGCAGTGACACAGAGATTGCGGATCTCGCTTGGGAGCAAGTCCCTCAGCACGGCCAGAGCCTTTGGTGCATGGGCCGTGACCAGGACCCGTTCTCCTGAAGCCAGGAGGTGGCAAATCAGGTTGGCGATGGTGTGGCTTTTGCCTGTTCCAGGAGGGCCCTTGACGAGCACATAGGGTCGAACGCGCAAGCGCTCCGCAATTCTTCGCTGCTCCTCGTTCGTTGGAAGTGGAAAATAGAGGCGAGAATCGCCCAACCCCGAATTGGCCTCGGGGTCTTCTGGAGTTGTGCCGGCCCCACCTCCCGACGGCTCCCCTTCGCTGATGAAACGCTCCCAAGCCGGCATTAGCGAGAATGGCCCATCTTCGGTACCTTCATGAAGGCGAGTGATAAGCTCCTCATAGGCTGTCGGTCGTCGCTCACGGAGAACGAGCGCTGGAGCGTAAAATACCCGGAACGTTTCGTCCGCCCGTTCCGGCGGCTCAAAAGAACCTTCATCGACCTGAGCGTCAGGGCTCGCTTTGTTGGCGATCACGCGCAGGATCTCCCCGACCTTGGCTCTGTCCCACGCCTGAACATCAAGTTCCTCCATGAGATCATCGAGCCCCGCGCCCTCCAAGCGTGGCTGGTGCTGGAGTTCCAGCATGTCCAGCTCGATCTTAAAGCGGTCGAAGGAGGCGCCAGGGCTAACCGTGAGGACACCTCGAACTGCGTCAAGACTGATCTCGGCTGGGGCGGTGAGGAGGTGCCTCTTGACGGTCTCTCCCGTTGGATCTCTCCACACCAGAAGTCCCACCCCTAGGATCAATTCGTACCGCTCCTCAGCCTCCTCGAGGCGACGACGCATGAAGTCTACATCCTCATAGACCCGCTGAACCTCCTGCCAGCGGCGCATTTCTTGCGCCCAGGGCTCCCACTTATTGACGAGGTAGTCCAGCCAGGCGTCTTCCACCTCGGGATGGTCCTGCAGGCGCCGTACTTGTGGAACCTTTTCAGTCAGCGTCCGCCCCAGTTCAGGTGGTGTATCGGGATCTGCCACCCGGGTTTCGACGAGGCTCGTGATCTCCGGCATAAGCTCGGGCTCTTGGGGCTCTTGGGCCGCTTGGTCAAGATCCTGCGGGCGGACCCAATCCTTACATAATTCCGGTACAGGCGGTCGCACCGGCCTGTGCTTCTTACGAACCTCAAGCCAGAGATCAGGAAACTCGCCGGGCTTGTCGTCGAAGAAAGCAGAACGGATGTCGGGGCGATCCCTCGGGACCTCATTAAACCACAAGAGCTTGTCGCTCGGCCCGTAGGCTGCAACGCGCTTTTGGCGAAGAGTGGCGGCGTCCTTGAGGAAGGACAACAACGATTGCGATTTCTCGTGAATTTCTGCCATGGATGCAAGATTCCGAGAGAGGGGAGCCATGCGCGCCGGCGCCCCGCTTTTCTTCCACGCCCGTGTTCCTCGCCCGCACAGCCATCCGCGGCCAGGCAAGGTTTTCGCACTCCACCAGTATAATCGAAGAAGGGGCGATGAAACAGGAAATCACTGCCGCCACGCACCCACGGAGGCCGATGGACAGATGACTGCGGATGGATCCTTGCGCGCACAGCTCGAGAAAGTGGGCTTTTCGGATGCCGCCCGCGCAGAGCGCATCATCCGCTCCGAGCGGAGCGAGGTGTCGGCCGCAAGCGCTGCTTAGGCGCAACACGCTATAAACAAACGAGACACACTTTATAGTAGGTCCACTAACTCCTCACGCGTCATCTCACAATCGCGCAATATCTTGAACATCAACCCTGGACCGATTGTTTCTCCGCGATGAACGGGTACGACTGTACACCGTCCATCGGGGTGGCGCAGAAAGTGATGACTTCCTTTTACGCGTATTACTTCAAAGCCAGCCCTCTGCAATGCTGAAACAACTTCGTGACCTTTGAGGTCCGGCAATTTCGTCATGCTTCCACCCAGATACGCTGAACCCCTATGAATTCCTGAGGTGGGATTTTCTCACCTTCGACTTCCAAGCACAACTCGATTGCCTCGCGAATTCGTTTCATCAAGGTATCCAGCGATTTGGCTTGAGTATGGCAGCCGCGCAATTCTGGAACACTGGCTACATAGTAACCTTCAGAGTCGCGTTCAATGATAACATTAAATGCTCTTGTCATTCATCTTCACTCCATTTCTACTGTTTTGCGTGCCGTCTTGAAAGGTTGCGCCCAACGGCGGGCGCTTCAGCCGCCGCCGTGATACGCCAGACTCCAACGAACGCAAACCGCCGAACTTACGCTCCTCGCGCCCGCATCCCCACGCCGAAGGCGGTCGCCGGGCAAGCGGTTGTTACCCACATCCCGCCGACTGGCGGAGGACGCCACCACCTGCCCACACGCCGTTTCTCTTCTGGCAACGTGCCAACGCCATCCCACGTGCCACCTTTATAACACAGCGGCACGCAAAGGGCAAGCGCCTCAACACCCCCTCGACCTCCCCCCACCACGCTAAGCAACGACAGGATCGGCAAGCGGACGCCGCTCCCACCAGGTACAGATAAGAACCGCCGGGCGCGGAAGCCCCGTGGAACAAGAGTTGCTCCTCAGGCAGGAAGACCCGGCCCCACGCCCGTGTTCCTCGCCCGCACAGCCATCCGCGGCCAGGCAAGGTTTTCGCACTCCACCAGTATAATCGAAGAAGGGGCGATGAAACAGGAAATCACTGCCGCCACGCACCCACGGAGGCCGATGGACAGATGACTGCGGATGGATCCTTGCGCGCACAGCTCGAGAAAGTGGGCTTTTCGGATGCCGCCCGCGCAGAGCGCATCATCCGCTCTCTGGCGGGCCAAGGGGTGACCGATGACGACGTGGATCTCATGATCCCCATCCTCCTCCGATCCCTCGCTGCAAGTCCCGACCCGGATCGCGCACTCAACAACTTTGAACGCTGGTTCCAATCTGTTACGAACCGCATCACCCACGTGCGCTATCTTCTCGCTCACCCTGCGGCGTTGGAGATCTTTTTTAGTGTTTGCGGTACGAGCCAGTTCTTCTCGGACATTCTCATCCGTAACCCGGAATACTTCGAGATCCTTGCCAATCCCGGTGTCCGAGGAGGCACGAAGTCCGCGGGAACCCTGTACCGGGAACTTTCGGCATTCGTGGATGCCATCGTGCGCCCGGAGCTCAAATTGGAAGCCATGCGCAGGTTCAAGCACCGGGAGATCCTGCGCATCGGGACGCGGGATATCCTGGGTTTGGCGGACATGCCTGCTACTGCCCATGAGTTCTCGAGCCTCGCCGACGCATGCATCCAGAAGTGTCTGGAGATCGCCCAGGCCCAGTCTGCTGGCGGCGGCGGGGCCCCGCTCCCGATGGCCGTAATCGCCATGGGGAAGCTCGGAGGCCAGGAGCTGAACTACTCCAGCGATATTGACCTTCTGTTCGTGGCGGCAGATGACGCACCCGAAGCAGCCCCTGCAGATTGGCCAACTCCCTGCCTCCGTTTGGCCGAGCGCGTGGTGAGCGGCCTTACCCAAAACATGACGAGCGGGCACCTGTTTCGTGTAGATATGCGCCTCAGGCCGGAAGGGCGCTTCGGACCGCTGGTGCGCACCCTCTCTTCGTACCGCGCCTATTACGAAAGTTGGGCAGAAGCATGGGAGCGGCAGGCTCTCATCAAGGCGCGCGTCGTTGCCGGTGATGCCGCTGTGGGGCGGGAGTTCATGGAGATGGTGTCCGGCTTTGTCTACCGCCGCCACGTAGACGCGGCCTTCATCGAGGAGATCCGAAGGAACAAGCGGCGCATCGAACGCAAGGCAGAACTCGAAGGGCAATCCCGCGCGAATGTGAAGATCGGCATCGGCGGCATCAGGGATGTGGAGTTCACGGTGCAACTGCAGCAGCTTGTCCTCGGAGGACGGAACCCTCTCGTGCGGACACCCAATACGGTGGATGCGATCCGCCGACTTCGGCACGTAGGCGCCCTCACGACGCGTGAGGCATCAGAATTGACGGAGGATTATTGCTTTTTGCGCACGGTGGAGCATCGCCTGCAGATCCTCTACGAACTCCAGACGCAAACGCTGCCGTCAGACCCGGCTGAGCTTCGGTTGCTTGCCCGCAGATTGGGGTACGGCGACGCCGAAACGTTTTTGCAAGATTACGCGCGCCGCACGGCAAGGGTTCGGGGCCATTGCGCCGCTCTGTTCTATGGTGAGCCCGAGGAGCGTGCCTCAGTTGCCGGCACCTCCGAATGGCGCGATCTGGTGATCAACATAGACAGTCCCCGCGTGCGCCGCACCGCCGAGGATCTTCTCAGCGCCATGGGTTTCAGGGACGCGGCGGCTGTATGCTCGGTGATGGAAACGGCCGCCGTGGGATCGCGATATGGCAGGGCGCGCCCCGAAGCGGCCCAACTCTTCGCGGACCTCGTCCCCCATCTGTTGGATGCTTGCGTGCGATCCGGCGATCCCGACACGGCCTTTCGCTCCATCGAGTTCCTGGCTGCTGCAGCTCCCAACCGGGCAGAACTCTACCGGTCTCTGCTTGGTGCGGAAGACGTGCTCGACCGCATCTGCCGGCTGGGGGCAGCGGCTCCGGGGCTCGTGCAAGGGCTGGCGAGGCACTTGGAGTGGCTGGATCTTCTGGTTAGCGACGAGATCATTGACCCCAGCGTCAAAGGACCCGCGGTCATCGCACGCGAGCTCACCCAGCGCCTGCCCGCAGAGTATACAACGGCGCAGGAGATCACGTGGGACGTCCTCGCCCTCTACTATCGTCGCGAACTCCTCCGCATTGCAGCGCGGGACGTATGGGGCGAAATCTCACCGGGCGACGCATCGCGAGAGTTGGCTGCGTTAGCGGATGGCATCATCGAAGTCATTCTCAAAGGCGCCATTGGCGAGGTAATCCAGCGCTACCCCGGCACCGAGGCATCGCTCGAGAGTGTGGCCGTCATCGGTCTTGGCAGGTTGGGGGGCCAAGAGCCAGGCTATGGGTCCGATTGGGATGTTCTCTTCGTGTGGGATCCCGAAGCGGGTGCCTCCACGGGCGTGTCCCCGCAGGCAGCGCTCAATGCGCTTGCGGAAGTGCTCCTCGGCGCCGGTGAGCGTATGCGCACCCGAGGAGCTGCCGTAACGCTGGATGCGCGGCTCCGGCCGGAAGGCCGCTTCGGCGCCCTCATACGCCCTCTACAGGATTACGAGGAATACTACGGGACGGCGGCGCAACTATGGGAACGCCAAACGCTGATACGTGCGCGGGCAGTGGCCGGAAGTCGCCATACGGGAGATCGGTACCTGCAGATCGCGCGCACGGCAGCCTACGGCAGGCCCTTCGGTGCAGACGATCAGCGTGCGATGATCGCCATGAAGCGGCGCATCGAGCGGGAACGGCTGAAAGTTGAGGAACAGCATTCGGATCTGAAGCTTGGGCTAGGCGGCCTGAGCGATATCGAATTCACCACGCACTTGTGGCAGATGCGTTCGGGTGCGCGGCATCCCACCGTGCAGGTTGCCAGGACCGTAGATGCGCTGCACGCCCTGGCGGCTGCCGGTGTGTTGCGAACTGCGGATGTGGTGCGACTGGCCGAGCACTACGAATGGCTCAGCACGGTGCGCAACCGATTGGCATTGCGCGAGGGACTGCCCGTGGACACCGTGCCGCAGGACCCTGTGGTCCGCCGGGTGGTTGCGGTGTCTCTCGGGATCATGGACGATGCCTCTGCCCGGGCTGAGGACCGGCTCGTGCGGCAGGTGCAAGAGCGCATGACAGAAGTGCGGGCTCTGGCGGAGCGGCTCTTCTACGAGGCGCCTCCCCCAGGCGAGGGTCTGTGAGGCACGCGATGAACGGATACGGATTGCTGGCTGTCGTTTTGGGCTATCTGCTGGGTTCACTGCCCTTCGGCCTTTACATTGCCAAGTGGTGGAAGGGCATAGACGTTCGGGAGCACGGCAGCGGGAATATCGGCGCCACCAACGTATACCGAGTAGTAGGCGCCCCCGCCGGAGTGCTCGTGTTCATCTTGGATGTAGGGAAGGGGCTCGCGCCGCCGGCCGCTGCGTCGGCGCTCGGGTTGAGCGCTGTTTGGCAGGTGGCTGCCGGTATGGCAGCGATTTTGGGGCACAACTTTTCGCCATTCCTCGGCTTCAAAGGTGGCAAAGGGGTGTCCACGAGCCTCGGCGTATTGTTGGGCGTTGCATGGCCTGTGGGAATCACGGCGTGGATTTTGTGGGCCGTGGTGGTGGCTACCACGCGATACGTGTCTTTGGGATCCATTCTGGCGGCGGCCTCCCTGGCGCCCCTCAGCGCCTGGTATTTCCCGCTCCACACTCCAGACAACCTGGCCAGGTTTGCCTTTTGTTTTGCCGCAGGTCTGTTCTCTATTGTCAAGCATCGCAGCAATATCGTGCGCCTTCTCCACGGAACCGAGAACCGCATCGGACGGACAGGCTCATCGCGCGGGCCCGATTGAAGAGGCATTCGAGCATACGGGCAACCGAAGGATTTCCTGGGGAGCATCGCGAAAGAAATTCTCGTAATTAGGCATACTTGGAAGCTTTCTGCGGAGGTGCCGAGATGTTACAGGGTGTGGAGCGTTTGGTGGACCTATCGGGTCCCCGATTGGTATGTATGGACGACGTATCTGCTTCAGAACTTGTACAGGCTGTGCGTGACGCCGACACCGATGTTCTGGCCAAAACCGACGGCCACTTTGCCGCTGTAGCACGGGACGGGCAGACCGTGCGGCTGGCGCGCACGATTGGGTTGCCGCTGCGCTATTTCGTAGCGAAGATGTTCCATGGCCCATTCCTGATCGTGGGCGAGCGTATAGACCAGCTCTTCGAATGGTGCTGCGCTCGAAAGATCGGATGGCAGTTCGATCCTCTCTATACCCGTATGGTGCCTGCCCATTACCTTGTGGAGCTGGACCAAATCGGATGCCCGGATCCTGCACCCCGCTACCGCCGCTTCTTCAACCCGAGCCTATCTACGGGATCAGCCGATGTTGCTGAGGCGGGGGCGGCGTACATCTCGGCAGCCTACCGCGCCCTGAAGCGTTGGATGGCCTCCATACCCTCGGAGGCGCCCGTAGCTGTGGCGTTTTCCGGAGGGATTGACAGCACGGCCGTTTTGATTCTAGCGCTCAAGGCAGCCCGGGAACTCGGCACGGAAGCAGCACGCATCCGCGCCTTTACGTTGGATCTGGGCGGCGGCGCCGATGCATCCCAGGCACAGCAAGTGGTTCAATTGCTGGGGTTGGAGGATCAATGGGAGGTTGTGCGTGTTCCCGCGGAACAGTACCGGCCGGAAGAGGCCATCCGCGTGATAGAGGATTACCATCCGTTGGATGTGGAATGCGCAGCCGCTTCTCTGTGCCTCCTGGGCGGCATTCGTGAACGATACCCCAGCCTGCGCTACCTGTTGGACGGCGAAGGGGGTGATGAGAACCTCAAGTCCTATCCACTGGAGGATTCCGATCTCACAATCTCCAGCGTCCTGCGCAACCCGCTTCTCTACCAGGAGGGCTGGGGCGTAGACGCCATCAAGCATAGCCTTACGTACAGCGGCGGCCTGTCGAGATCCTATGTGCGTACCTATGCTCCGGCTCGCCGCTTCGGGTTCGAGGCCTTTTCACCGTTCACCGTGCGATCCGTAATCGAGGCGGCCTTGGCGATGCCCTTCGACGCCATGATCCAGGGGTCTGTGGAGAGGCTCTATTCTCTGAAAGGGGAAGTGGTGCGGGCAGGGGTTGAAGCCGTTGCAGGCGTCCGGATGCCCACCAACCGCAAGCGCCGCTTTCAGGATGGCGCCGGTGGCGACACGTACCGGGGATGGCGTGTCAGCAAGGCGTGGTGCCGGTCCGTGTTCCTGCGTCAATGGGATGAGCGCCTGCGAGAGGTTTGGGGACCCGATGCCGAGCGCATCTCCGGCAATTCCGTACCGGTTTAGGTGTCGGCAGCCGGCCTCGTGAGGGTGGCCGGCGCCGGGTGTACGACTGGGGGCGCGGTTGGGATTGCATGCATCATCCAGAGTGCGCGGCCCAAAGAACCGCTTGGATCCGAGTAAGCCGTACGGCTTCTTCCAGGAGCAGGAACTGGGGCCGGACGGGTTCCTCGAAACCGTAAACGTAATCCTCCTGACGAACCGCGAGTGTCCCTTCCGTTGCATCTTCTGCGATCTGTGGAGGAACACTGCGGATCAGCGCGTGGCGCCGGGAGCCATTCCCGGCCAGATACGCTATGCCCTGGAGAGGCTGCCGCCGGCCACGGCGATCAAGCTCTACAATTCCGGCAGCTTCTTCGATCCGAACGCCGTGCCTCCCGAGGATGATGCAGCCATCTGCGGAATGCTCAACGGTATGCGCCGAGTAATTGTGGAGAGCCATCCTTCCTTTGTCGGGCCGCGGTGCTTTCGGTTCGCCGAGCGTCTGGAAGGCCATCTCGAGGTCGCAATGGGATTGGAGACTGCGAACGCCCGGGTTTTGGCGCGTCTCAGGAAGGGGATGACGCTGGAAAGCTTCGCCGGAGCCGCGGCTACCCTGATCTCCCACGGCATCAGCTTGCGGACCTTCGTTCTGGTGGGACCGCCCTATCAGTCCAAGGCCGAGGGCGTAGAATGGTCTGTGCGTTCCTTGGAGTTTGCCTTCGACTGCGGTGCCGAAGTTGCTACCCTAATCCCTGCCCGCGGAAGCACTCCGGAATTGGAGGCCCTGCGGCAAACCGGGGACTTTGCGGAGCCTTCCCTAGCGGAGCTGGAAGCGGCGGCGGAACAGGGGGTGCGGCTGGGGCGCGGCCGCGTCTTCGCGGACCTTTGGGATGTAGATCGCTTGGACGAGTGCGCGTGCAGCCCGGCCCGGGTCGAACGATTGTCCGTGATGAACAGGACGCAGCAGGTGCCTCCTCCGGTGGCGTGCGCGCAGTGCGGGGGTGTATGATGGGCGGTTCCTCATGGTGGAGGGATCGGCGGTGCTCGCCCGTACCTCCGTTCGAAGCGGGTGGAAGGAAGCGTATTTGAGGCACCGAGCAGCGGTGTGGCGGCTGGGGAGCTCGAATTATACCTGTTGAAAGAGTGACCGATGGCAACCAAACGACTCACACAAACGCAGGAAGAGCTGAAGGCGATTCAGGAGGCCTCCCAGCGGCAGGCGCTTCCTGAGCAGAAGCGGGTCTTCAGCGTCTCGGAGAAGATTCGCAGGCGGGTGCATAACCTGCCGGACCCCACGCGCCCGCCGCTTGGCTACGATGAGCACAAGGCCTTTGACCGGGTCTTTCCCTATGTGCGCCTGCCTCGGCTCCATCCACCCAATCACGGCGACACGGTCATCTTCAACGCGCCGGAGCTTCCGGCCAATCAACTGATCCTTGGGGACAACCTGGAAGTCCTGCGCACCCTGCCGCCTGAATGTATTGACCTCATCTACATTGACCCTCCGTTTTTCTCAGGCCGCACCTACAACGTGATCTGGGGAGACACCAACGAGGTGCGCACCTTCTACGACATCTGGGAGGGCGGGATTGACTCCTACCTCATCTGGCTCAATGCCCGGCTCTGGGAGATGAAACGGGTGCTCAAGAAGACCGGCTCCATCTACGTCCACTGCGACTGGCACGCCAGCCACTACATCAAGTGCGAGATGGACAAGATTTTTGGGTATGAGAATTTTAGGAATGAAATTGTGTGGGCATATAAGACGGGTGGAGTTGCTAAAGATCATTTTGCACGAAAGCATGATGTCATTTTGTTATATTCAAAAACCTCGAACTACTACTTGGAAATCCCGCAGCAAAAGTCTTATCTTGATGACACAAAATGGAAAGAGTATCACAAAGGCGCTGCAGAGCTAGGTTTCCAACGGGATGAACAAGGTATGTTTCGCATGGTTTCTGCGCGAGATATTTGGGATGACATTGATGTTCCACATCCTAGGTCTTTTGAGCGAATCGGCTACCCCACCCAAAAACCCGAAGCTCTTTTAGAGCGAATCATCAAAGCTTCTTCCAACGAAGGCGATATGGTTGCTGACTTCTTTTGCGGCGGGGGTACAACCTGCGCCGTGGCGATGAAGCTCAACCGGCGCTTCATCGGCTGCGACTCTTCCCGTGTGGCGATTGCCGTGACACTGGATCGGCTGGTGAAAATCGGCGAAGAGATGAGCGGGGTCAAAAGCAACATCTCCACCGGTGGTGCGCCGGTTGAGGAGAAGCTCCAGATGGGCGGTGCGGTGGCCAAGGTGCCGAACATCGAGGTCTCGTATCTGGGCGTCTATCCGCTGGATAAGTTCGAGCATCTTTCGCAGGATGATTTTGTGGACTTTGTCCTCACCTGCTACGGGGCCAGCCGCAACACGGGAGAAGGCATAGCCCACGGTTTCCGCCCGCCCGGGCAGAGCGAGCCGATTCTGGTGGGTCCGGCCAATCCCAAGGAGTCCATTGACGCCCGCAAGGTCAAGGAGTTCTTTGATGAGATCAAGTCGCGCCTTGAACCGAACAAACCGATTCGAGCCAAGATCCTGGGCTGGCGCTTCAGCCGCCAGGTGCAGGAGTATGTGAAGATCCTTCAGAAATATGTGGAAGACAACGGGTTGATTGTCGAAGACGACGGCTCGCCTTTGATTGAGATTGAGCTGATTCCTCTGCGTTCCAACCGCTTCCGGGAGCGGATTCTTCAGCGATACAGGGATGTGGAGGATGCCGACTTCTTCTTGCGCTTCCCTGAGCCGCCGGTAATCGGCGACATCCGCATCAAGAAAGTCGGCCTGCTGGAGTATGAATTTGAGGCGGTAGATGCCTTCTCCACCAACGAGGACGGCGGGCTGGTCAACTGCCAGTGGGACTTTGACTACCAGGAAGGCCACTTTGGGGCGGACAAGGACTACATCCTGTCGCGGCAGAAGGTGAAATCCAAGACGCGCGGGGCAGGAGAGCGGTTTGAGGCCATCCTCACCTCCCGGCATAAGTTCGACAAGCCCGGCACGTACACGGTGGCCTGCAAGGTGCAGGATGACCTGGCGGGTGAGGCCATCTTGTCAAGGACGATTGAGGTAACGTGAGAAGGCCGGATGCCTGATCCAATCCGCACATTCACTGTGACGCCGCATGCCGCAGACCAGATGAGGCGCCGTGAGATTGACGAGGCGACCCTAACGAGTGTGCTGTCTGCTCCCGAGCGGCGTCTGCCTGTGCGAGCGGGAAGGGATCTGCTCGAAAGAGTTGTGGAATTCGGGGGCAGGCCCTACCTCGTTCGGGTGATTGTAGATGTGGACCGCACACCCGCAGAAGTTGTTACGGTCTACCGCACAAGCAAAATTGAAAAATACAGGAGGGAAAGGCGATGAAGGTAACATACGATCCAAAGACAGATACGTTGACCGTCATCCTGAAAGATAGCGTCCCGGTTGCGGAAAGCGACGAGGAAAAGCCGGGTGTCATTCTGGATTATGACGACCAGGGCAACCTGATATCTCTGGAGGTTCTGGACGCCTCCAAGCGGGTCACGGAGACGAGAAAGATAGAGTTCCAAACCGCGTAGCTGCAGGTACCGAAGAATGCACTACTCCTTCAAGCCACACGAGGCGAATTTCAGGGAGTGGAGGAAGGGCGGGTATGTAGGAATACCCGAAAGTGGGATTGCCTTTCTCAAGAACCTCCGCTCGCCGCAGTTCAAGCCCAAACTGAAACTGTGGAATCAGCGCCAGTGGGAGAAGGTACAACTGGAGGCGATTGAGCGGTGCGTCTATTCGTTCGAGATTCTGGGAGAGAAAGACCTTCTTACCAATATCGTCACAGGAGGCGGGAAGACCACGGTCATCGGCGCGATGATTGCCTATCTCATGATCGTGCATGACCAGACGAAGTTCCTCATTCTCACCCCGAACACCATCGTCCGTGACCGCCTGGTGGATGAGTTCGATCCCGCCTCGGTGAGTTATATCTATGGACTCTTCCCCTTCTTTTTCAACTCCTTTGAGTCGCTCAAGAACCGTGTGAGCCTCCACCTCATGCAGCCGAAGGCAAGCCCGGCGGGTATCCGCTCCGGCTCGCTTATTCTGGGCAACATCCACCAGATCTACGAGCGCACAGACAACTGGAAGGTCTTGATGGAGAACGTGGAGTCGCTGTGCATCTTCAATGATGAGGCCCACAACACGAAAGCGGAGCAATACAACGACCTCATCAACAAGCTGAAGCCCAAACGATTCTTTCGGCTCGATACGACGGCCACGCCGGACCGTCTCGATGGCCTTCATCCGGACAGCAAGATGATTTACGTCTACACCATTGCCGAGGCGATGCGCGACAAGATCATCAAGCGGATTGTGGTGTTCCACCCGGATGTGAAGAAAGTTAAGCTGACGTATGAAGACCTCGAAACTGGAAAGACCATCTCGGCCGAGGAGGTCCCGTGGGAGGAGATCGAGCGGCGCAAGGTGCCTGCCCGACGCTACATCACGAGCACCCACCCCATGCGCCAGCAGATCGCGATTGCGCTTGAACTCCTCAAGGAGCAGCGCATGCGCACGCCGGCCCCCTACAAACCCCTTTTGCTCGTTGTGGCGGTGTCCATTGCTGATGCGGAACGCATTAAGACCGAAATTGAGCGGGTGGGTGAAACGTATGGCGTTCGGAAGGTCCTGCTCGTGACCAACGAGTCGGAAGAAGAAATGAAGGAAGCGGCGCGGGACTTAAACAAGGACCCTCAAACCGAGTGGGATGCGGTGGTCTCGGTGCTCATGCTCCGGGAGGGCTGGGACGTGCGGAATATCTCGGTCATCCTGCTCTTCCGTAAGTTCAGCTACAAGGAGGTTGACGGCCAGATTTTCTCTGTGTATGGCCCGCAGGTCATCGGACGCGGCCTCCGCCGCATGAGCCAGAACCCGGAAGAGTGGGAGTCGCTCTTTGTGGTAGACCATCCCATCCTGAAACACACCTGGCTGTGGGAACATCTCAAGGCGAACGAATACCCTGACGCCCTCGACCCGGCGGGTGTTGTGGTGGACGTGGCGAAGATTCCGGAAGGCGCTGCTGAGCCCTCCGCGGACGAAGATGAAATGCCCTTGGAGGATGCGGAAAAGAAAAAACTTGAGATCGGAAACCTCCCTGAGACACCCGAGCCGCCGGAAGCAGTCGAGCCTATCTACGAGTGGCAGAAATTCCTCGATAGCTACCGGTATGACTTCCACAAGATGAACATCATCGAGGATGTGGAACAGATCAAGAGCCTCAATCTGGACTCTGAGCTGACAACGCTCGATAAGGGAGCGGTTCCACAGATTCAGATTGAGCAAATCGCCAGGATCACGCGGACAGAACACTGGAGCCTCGATGAGGTCAAGAAAAACCTTATCCGGCAGGTTCACTCGATAGCCCACGATGCACTCATCGAATATGACCGTAATCCCGATGAGCGGCAGGTGGAGCTGGTGAAGATTATCCGTGAGCATCTGAAGAAACGATTTTTAGGAGGACACGAAGTCGAAGAGGCGACAGACGAGCTTGCGCTGCGCAGGCTTTGGGCGCTGATCGATCAGGTGCGGGACCTGTTTCTGAGGCCGGAGCTGGTTGAGGGAATTTTTGTCAGCAGCAAACGTGGACGGTAAGCTTGCATGATCAGCAAGAAAGGAAAACTCACGAACCTCAAGAAAAGTCCCTTCGGGGAGGAAGAGTACGACTCAGCTTTAGAGCGGGAATACATGGTCGAACTGGAGCGGGATGCGGCGGTCGTGAAATGGACCAAGAAGCACGGAATCAAGATCCCCTACACTTTTTTGGGGTTCCGGCGACACTACCTGCCCGACTTTTTGGTCGAATATCGTGACGGAACGCGGGAAATCCACGAGACGAAAGGGCTGCCGTTGCTTCTTTGGCTTTCGACCAAACTGAAGCGCCAATCCGCCGAGGCGTTTTGCCAGGCGCACGGATTCCGCTACAAGCAGATTACGAAGGGGCGAGGGGCCTTCTATGGGAAGGTGTAGGGGCGATGTTGTGGTATGGGAAGGGGGCGCCTAACAAGCCGATGAAGCTGACGGTCGCCTGCGGCGCCCGCAGCTTATCGGCAGGGGGTTAGGCAGCGGCCAGTAGCTAAGCGGAGTTCGACCGTCTCCGCGACTTCGTGGGAGGCGACAAGCGGGCCTTGGAGCTGTATCAATCCTTCCGGGACCCGCAGAGCTTCCCGAGGCGGGATCTGCAGGAGTTCCCGTTCATGGCGGTGGGGCCTGTGTCGCCCTTGGCGTTCAGCGGCAAGCCGCTCTTCTTCACGGCGTTCACGGACCCAGCGGAGTTTCTGCGGGTCAACAATCTCGAAACGGCGAGGCCGCGATCAACGGGATGAAGCAGTGTCATGCCCACCGCCCTTTGAGCAGCCGTCAATCTGGGGAATGGTTGAAGACGGCGCGCCGGGTCCATGGGTATTTTCGGACCTCGAGGGTTTCACGAGCGATAGATCTATGCAGCCGACGCCGCTTCGCTGCGCTCCTCCACGACTGAGCGCGCCCGGCACGGCCTGATGCGGACGTTGTAACGGCGCTGGATACGGGAGCCTTATCTCGATGGCAGATTTCGATTTGGTGATCGCAGGCTCGGGTTTCGGCGGAAGCCTTCTGGCCATGATTGCATGCCGGCTGGGATTGCGCGTTCTCTTGGCGGAACGGCACACACACCCCCGCTTCGCCATCGGGGAGTCCTCTTCGCCCCTTGCGAACGTTCTTCTGGAAGAGCTCGCCCGCCGCTACGACCTTCCGCGCCTACTGCCGCTGACGGCGTGGGGGAGTTGGCAGCGCATCTATCCCTACATCGCGTGCGGCCTCAAGCGCGGCTTTACCTTCTACCATCATGAGGCTGGGCAGCGCTTCGCCAATACGCCGGAACGAACCGACCAACTTCTGGTGGCGGCAAGCCCCTCCGATGAGTTGAGCGACACGCACTGGTTCCGTGCGGATTTCGACTACTTTCTGATGCGCGAAGCGGTGGCCGCTGGAGCTGAATATGGTGATCGCCTCGATCTGGCCGAAGTGCGCTGGGATGGTGCCATCGGCCGGATAGCCGGCATCCGCAGGACGCAGCGCGGACGGATCCCCTTTTCGTGTTCGACGCGGCTGGTGGTGGACGCATCCGGGCCGCGAGGCTTCCTGTTCCGTGCGTTGGGGCTCGAATGGAAGCTTCCTCCGGGCATGCCGAGCACTTCGGCTCTGTATACGCATTTCGTGGATGTGGAGCGTTGCGAGGCTCTGCCGGATTACGCTACGCGCGCTGCACCACCCTATCCGCCGGACGATGCGGCCCTCCATCACGTGTTTGCGGGAGGGTGGATGTGGGTCCTTCGCTTTAACAACGGCATCACGAGCGCCGGCGTAGCAATGGAACAGCCCTTGGCTGCCGAACTCGGCCTGGCTGAGGGGCCTTCTGCCTGGCGGCGTGTTTTGAGGCGCTTCCCTTCGATCGAACAACAGTTTGGGCGGGCCGAACCGGTGCAGCCCTTCGTTTTCGTTCCCGTGCTTCCTTTTCGTGTGGAGCAGGCAGCCGGACCAGGGTGGGCGCTCTTGCCGTCCGCGGCCGCCTTCGTGGATCCGCTGTTCAGCACCGGCATCCCGCTCACGCTACTGGGTATCCAGCGGCTCGCGGCCATTCTGGAGCGAGCGGGTGCGACGCCCTCGCCCGAGCTGCTAGAGGGTTATAGTGCTTCGGTGTTGGAGGATGCCGACTTCACTGCCCGCTTTATCGGGGCATGCTACCGCACAATGGCACCGTTTAGCCTGTTTCCATCGCTCTCCATGATCTACTTTGCCGCAGCCAGCTTCTCCGAAGCCGCGCGTAGACTGGGATATCCTCTTGCGCCGAAGCGGTTTCTGGCAGCCGATGTGCCCGGTTTCTGCGAAGCAGCGGATCGCATCCTTCAGAGGATATTGGATGGGGATCCGCAGTGTCCTTCCGAAGAGTTCGCCGGCGAGGTGTGCCGCGCCATCGCCCCGATTAACGTGGCAGGGTTGTGCGACCCCGCGCGCAAAAACTGGTATCCGGTAGATCTCGACGATCTGGTGCGCAATGCCGAGAACCTGGGGACCACTCCCGAGGAGATGAGGCGCATCTTGGCCAACGCGGATTGGGCCCGGATTTAGGAGGCTTCCCCTCCAAGTGCGTCCCATGCCGCTGAGAATGCCGGCTGCCACCGTTCAACGGCACGCTCGAAGTCCCCATCCTGGAAGCCCAGCCACCGCGCAACGTCGTCGTCGAGCAAGGGCGGTGTTCCACCCGCTTCGGATGGGACGCCGGCCTGCCAAACAAGCCAATCGGCTGCATGAACGATAGCGGCATCTGCCAGAACGTCCCTTGGGTCGTGGTGGTTTCCTATGCCTGCCTGCACCGCCACTGGAAGCTGCAAATGTTCGGCGAGCATGCGGCCCACACGCGCATGGTTCGTATTGAGGATGCGTTCCTCGGCAGCGAAAGAGCTGAGCGCCTCCCGGCGCGCATACTCCCGGGCCGCGGCGTAAGGCATTTGGAAATTGTGGTCCAAAAAGCGTTTGCCGATATCATGGAGCAGGCCGGCGACGAAGGCAGTTTCTGCATCTCCTTGGTAGGCGTGGTGCATGGCGGCCAGGGTGGCGCATGCGGCTCCTGCGGCAACGGAGTGCTTCCAAAGCAGGGCCGTGTCCAGGCGGCTCGAACGAGAACTGGAAGACACGGCCGCATAGGCTGAGAGGGCTACGGCCATGGTTCGTACGCGTGTATAGCCCAGGAGGATCACGGCTTGGCGGATGGAAGTCACGTTGGCCGGGAGACCCACGGCGGCGGAGTTGACCATGCGTATGGTCTTCTCTGTGAGCGTTCGATCCAGGGCGAGGACGCGGCTCAGCTCTTCGGCAGAGCTTCTTGGATCATTGACGAGCGAGAGGATGCGGTGGAGGATCGCGGCGGAGGGCGAGCCGCTTCCGATTTGACGGTCTACTGCCCGGGCAAGGTCGGAATGGTCAATATTCAGGCTGAATGCGCGATGAATAGGTTGCCGGCGCACGGGGTGTTCTCATGCGGTTAGGGCCGTGGATCAGGATACTGCCGTCTCTACGAATATCGGCACGTGAGGCGTTTCGATGGAGGGTCGGAAAGACGAAAGCGCCGAACCCGGAGTATTCCGGGTTCGGCGCGGATCGTTGCGTAAGCCGGGGTAGGCGGATCAGTACATCCCGCCGCCGGGGGCACCCGCAGGCTGCTGCGGCTTCTCTTCCTTCTTCTCGGCCACCAAGCACTCGGTGGTGAGCACCATGGCGCCGATGGACGCGGCGTTTTGCAGGGCGCTCCGAGTGACCTTCGCAGGATCCACGATGCCGGCTTTGACCATATCTTCGTAGACGCCGGTCATCGCATTGAAGCCGATGGTGTCCTTCTCATTCTTGAGGCGCTCTACGACCACGGAGCCTTCGGCGCCTGCATTATCTGCGATGCATCGAGCAGGCTCTTCCAGAGCGCGCTTGACGATATTGACGCCGATGAGCTCGTCGCCGGTAGCCTGGACCTTCTCGACGGCTTTGATTGCCTTGATGAGGGTCACACCCCCGCCGGGTACGATGCCTTCTTCAACGGCGGCCCGGGTTGCCGAGAGGGCGTCCTCGATGCGATGCTTCTTCTCCTTGAGCTCGGTTTCCGTTGCGGCGCCTACCTGGATGACGGCCACGCCTCCCGACAGTTTGGCGAGGCGTTCCTGCAACTTCTCGCGGTCGTAGTCGGAGTCGGTTTCCTCGATGGCGCGCTTGATCTGGGCGATGCGGCCCTGAATGGCGGATGGCGCACCCTTCCCCTCTACGATTGTGGTGTCATCCTTGGTTACTGTGACACGCTTGGCCTGGCCGAGCATGGAGAGGTCCACATTCTCGAGCTTGACGCCGAGGTCCTCGGTAAGGAACTTGCCGCCGGTGAGGATTGCGATATCCTCCATCATGGCCTTGCGGCGGTCTCCAAAGCCTGGAGCCTTTACGGCGCAGGACACCATCGTGCCGCGGATCTTGTTCACCACGAGGGTAGCAAGGGCTTCGCCTTCTACGTCTTCCGCGATGATGAGGAGCGGACGTCCCATGCGGGCGACCTTCTCCATCACCGGGATGATGTCGGCAACGGCGCTGATCTTCTTCTCGTACAACAGGATCAGGGGCTCGTCCAGCACCGCCTCCATGCGCTCGGGATCGGTAACGAAGTACGGGGAGATGTATCCTTTGTCGAACTGCATCCCTTCCACGAGTTCGAGGCTCGTTTGAGTGCCCTTGGACTCCTCGACGGTTATGACGCCGTCCTTGCCCACCTTGTCCATGGCTTCAGCGATGAGTTCGCCGATGGTGGCATTCTTCGCCGAGTTGGTGGCCACTTTGAGGATCTCGTCTTTGGTGTCCACGGGTGTGGCGATGCGCTGGATTTCGGCAACCGCGGCCTCCACGGCTTTCTCGATGCCCTTCTTCACCAGCATCGGGTTGGCGCCCGCCGCCACGGTCTTGAGACCCTCCCGCACGATAGCCTGAGCGAGGACGGTAGCCGTGGTTGTGCCGTCGCCGGCAACATCATTGGTCTTGGATGCCACTTCGCGCACGAGCTGGGCGCCCATGTTCTCGAAGGGATCCTCTACCTCGATTTCCTTGGCGATGGTGACGCCGTCATCCACCAGCGAGGGGGATCCGAACTTCTTTTCGAGAACTACGAAGCGTCCCCGGGGTCCCAGTGTAACCTTTACCGCTTCGGCAAGGATGTTCACGCCCTTTTCGAGGCTTCGCCGTGCATCTTCGTCGTATTTGAGTTCCTTAGCCGCCATACAATCCTCCTGGTACGAGTTTGGTGTTGCGCCAGACGCGCTGCGATGCTCCGCTCCGCATTGCCTTGGCCAGCGTCGGGCTCTCGTGGAATGCGGAGCCGCAGGGCGTCTATTTCTCTACGACTGCCAGTACGTCATCCTGCCGCAGGATCACGTACTCATCCGCACCCATTTTGACCTCGGTGCCGCCGTACTTGGCGTAATAGATGACGTCGCCTTCCTTGATCTCCATGGGGACGGTTTTGCCGTTATCCAGAAGCTTGCCCGGTCCCACGGCGAGGACCTTGCCCTGCTGGGGCTTCTCTTTGGCGGTGTCCGGAAGGACGATGCCGCCGGCCGTCTTCTCCTCGGCCTCAAGGTACTTTACGATGATGCGATCGCCGATGGGTTTGAGCGCCATTCCAGCTCCTCCCTTATCGAGTGATATTGTGCCCGGACCTTCGGGCTCAAACTGGCGTTAGCACTCTAGCTCTTAGAGTGCTAACCTGACTAAAGTATACACGATACGATCCATAGAAGGCAAGGGGCGAGCAATATCCTGGGTTCATTGCCCGGGAACAGAAGGCGGATCGGGTTCCTTGCCGAGCCCGATCCGCCGGACCGTCAGTAACCGTGCCCTTCAGTAGGAGGCGCCACCTTGCCCCGGAAGGAACGGAAAAGATAGGTGAAGTAGCCGATCGCCAGGACGATTGCGATGGACCACCAGGCCAGGCCAACCCTTAGTCCCAGGGCACCCGCCGAGGCGTTGTAGATGGTGAGTGTGTACGCCGGATCCATCCGGGAGATGAGGATGTTGGGATAGAAACCCGCGGCTGTAGCTGCAAGCAGGCCGCCAATGAAAGCACACGACCCCAGGAAGGCCGGAAGCTCGGCGCCCCTGGCCGTGCCCAGAAACACGGTAACCAGTCCTGCCAAGAACATCAGAACCAGCAGGAGCGTCCACGGACGTGCCATCAGGTTCGAGTAGATCTCCGGTCGCACCGCCGAAGTGGCCGCCGTAGCAATCACGCCGATGACAACGACTGCAGACCACAAGGGCACAATGAGCCTGCGCGCCCGGTCATGCACTACCCCGTCTGTCTTCCAGGTGAGATAGAGAGCTCCATGAGCCGCCAGCACGACCAGGGTGAAAACGCCTACGATCACCGTGTACCAATCCAGAACACCCGGAGTAGGTCCCAGCTTGAAGTCCGTAAAGAGCGGTCCGCTGAAGTATCCTTCGTTGTTGAGGCCCACTCCGCGGATAACATTGCCGAGGGCGGCTCCCAAGAAGATCGCCGTGAGGGTCGAGGCGAAGGCGAACACCCCGTCCCAGAAGCTTCTCCATAGCGGGTGGGGTTGGTGCGATCGCAACTCGATGGAAAGTCCCCTCAGGATGAGCAACCACAGTACGATCATGAGCGGCAGGTAAAAACCGCTGAAGCCGGCCGCGTACGCTTTGGGAAAGGCGAACACGAGGATGCCGCCGGACGACAGGAGCCACACTTCGTTACCGTCCCAAACCGGGCCGATTGCGGCCAGGACCGACCGGCGCTCGGTGTCCTTCTTGGCCACGAACAGGTGCAGGATGCCGGCCCCGAAATCGAAGCCGTCGAGCACCACGTACACCGCGAGCATCAATGAAAGGATGGTGAACCAAACGGTCTGCATCGGATCCTCCTATGCTGCAGCGGCTTCCGCAGCCGCCTGGGCCGGCGTGGCGGGCTCGGGGCCGCGGGAGATCTCACGCATCACCAGGTAAAGAAACAGGAGGCCCACCACCATGTAGAGGCCGAGAAACCCCAGGGTGGTGAAGGCAACGTCTCCGCCGCTCACCAGCGGGGATGTGCCATGAACCGTGCGCTGAAGGCCGTAAACGAGCCATGGCTGCCGGCCGAGTTCGGCCGTCATCCATCCGGCCGTGGTGGCGATGTAGGGGAAGGGAAAGGCGAGCATGAGGACCCAAAGCATCGCCCGCGAGGTAAACAGTGTGCCCCGCCACAGCAGATACGCGGCTACCGCCATGATCGCGATGAAGATGGTCCCCAGCCCTACCATGATGTGATAGGCGTAATAGAGAAGCTCCACATTGTCCGGCCATTGATCCGATGGTATGTCGTTGAGCCCCTGGACTTCTGCTCCGAAGGAACCGTATGCCAGGAAGCTGAGGATGCCAGGCACGTAGATGGGGTTCTCCAGGGCTCGGGCGCGAACATCCGGCTGCCCGATGATGACCAGTTCGGCGTGATCCGACGTGTTGAATTTGCCTTCCATGGCCGCCAGGGCGGGTTTCTGATAACGGGCCACCATCTTGCCGTGCTGGTCGCCTGTGGGGAAGAGCTGCACGAGGCTTGCAATGAGGCCCACCGTTATTCCCAGGCGCAAGAAGAGCCGCGCGTAATCGGTATGGAGGTTCGTCAGCGTCCAGAATGCTCCTACGGCGGTTACTACAAAGCTGCCGGTAATTACCGCGGCGCACATATTGTGGGCGTACTGCCAGAGGGCCCATGGATTGAGAACAAAGCGCCAGAAATCCGCCAGCAACAGCACACCCCCGGGACCGACGGTGTACCCGACGGGATGCTGCATGAACGCGTTCGTGGCGATGATAAAGTAACCCGAGAGCCAGGAACCCAGGAACACCATAATCGCAGCAATCAAGTGGCCTTTGGGTCCTAGGCGCTTCTCGCCGAACAGAAACAGCCCGAGGAAGGCAGATTCGGCGAAGAAGGCGAACATACCCTCCATAGCGAGCGTGAGGCCGATTACGCCTCCTGCGAAATTAGAGAAGCGGCCCCAGTTTGTGCCGAACTGAAACTCCATGGGGATGCCGGTAACCACCCCTACCGCGAAGTTGATGCCGAAGATGCGCGCCCAAAAGCGGGCGCTGTCGTTGTAGAGGGCGTTGCCGGTGCGTAGCGCCTGCACCTTGAGGATCAAAATCAGCAGCGCCAGCCCCATGGTGAGCTGGGGAAAGAGGTAGTGGTACGTCACGGTGAGGGCAAACTGAAAACGGCTCCACGCCAGCGCATCCATCAGGAGACCTCCTTTCTAGGCTGGAAGCGGCCGCGTCACTCGGTATTCAAAGATCCGTGTCGCTATAAGTATACCTTCTGTAAGAACGTGTGCTTTAGGGTGAGGAGCTGCAGGCTGGGGGCGATGGTGGGAAATTGCCTTACCGTGGGCCGCTATGCTACAATGCCTCAGCCGGCGCAGGCGGGCTGCCTGTTTGCCTCCAGCCCGACACTGTGAACGGGAGCCTGCATTGAATAATCGCCCTAAAGCGTGCTCTGGCGTGGTGGTTGATCCTCCCGTGCGTGTTTCGCATCGCATGGGAAGCGTTTTGCTGCCGGAGAGTTCCTTAGAGGTGGCTATCGAGGAGGAGGTTCTTTCGCTGATGTCCCCTTCCGTACAATATGATGCTGATGTGGTAGTAATCGGTTCAGGTCCGGGTGGATATGTGGCGGCCATTCGGGCAGCCCAGCTCGGCGGGCGTGTAGTGTGCGTGGAGAAGGATCCCAAAGGGTGGGGGGGCGTTTGTTTGAACTGGGGGTGCATCCCCACCAAAACGATGATCGCCAGTGTCCAGCGGTACGTGGAGGCGAAGGAGGCGGCGAAACTCGGGGTCTTGGCCTCAGACGTCCGATACGATTTCGGCAAGATCATGGAACGCAAGGACCGGGTGGTGGCAACGCTTCGGGGCGGCGTGGAGACACTCCTCAAGTCCAACGGGGTGCGCAAAGTCGTGGGCGTGGCGCGCCTCGCCGGCCCGCACACCGTTGAAGTGGAGACCCCTGACGGCAAAGAGACGATTAGCGCAGCGAATGTTATCGTAGCTACCGGTTCTGCGCCCATCATGCCGCCTATCCCTGGGTTGGAGGGGCCCGGCATCTGGACGAGCAACGAAGCAGTGAGCTGCACAGCCGTGCCCAAATCCATGGTTCTAATCGGCGCCGGAGCCATCGGTCTTGAGTTTGCCTACGTCTTCAACGGGCTGGGAACCCAGTGCACTGTGGTGGAGATGATGCCCGAAGTGCTTCCCTTGGTGGACGCTGAGGTGGCGGCAGAGCTGCGCAAATGCTTGGGGCGGCAAGGCATCAAGTTCCACCTGGAGAGCAAAGTTACAGCCGTGGAGCGCACATCCGGCGGGCTGGCAGTTACCGTTGAGGGGGCCAAAGGGCAAGCCAAAGTGGAGTGCGAAGTGGTTCTGGTGGGTGTAGGGAGGCGCGCGGTTTTGGCAGATTTGGGTTTGGAAGCGGCAGGCGTGCGGTTGGAGCGCACCTACATCCCCGTAGACGAGCACATGCGTACAAACGTGCCCTCCATCTTTGCCATAGGCGACGTTACGGGGAAGATGCAGCTTGCCCACGTCGCTTCGCACCAGGGCATCGTGGCTGCGGAAAATGCGCTGGGACATGCCAGCCGCATGGATTACCGGGCGGTTCCGAGCCCGGTTTTTACCGAGCCGGAACTTGCTACCGTAGGCCTCTCTGAGCAGCAGGCACGGGAAGCCGGATACGATGTCATGATAGGCAAGTTCCCCTTCCGTCCCTTGGGCAAGTCTCTAGCGATGGGCCAGCAGGACGGGATGGTGAAGGTGGTGTCTGAGCGCAAGTACGGGGAACTCCTGGGCGTTCACATTGTCGGGCCGCATGCCTCGGACCTGATCCATGAAGCAGTGGCGGCCATTCAGCTCGAAGCTACAGTAGATGAGCTCATGACGCTGATCCATGCGCATCCCACGTTGGCCGAAGCCATCTTGGAGGCATCCCTCGACGTGAAGGGAGAGGCCATTCACAAGCCGAAGTCCTAGCAACACAGGAGGCTCTGTGCCATGCGCGCCGAAACTCGTGTCGTAGTTTGTGCCGCGCTTCTTCTTCTAGGAGGGTGTGCCCACAAGACCCCGGAGGTGCCGGGGATGCGCTCGGGCACTGCTGCAATGAAGGTAGGCGAGGTTACCGACGCAGGCGGGATTGATGACAAATCGTTCAATGCGCTCGCGTGGGAGGGGCTGAAGCGGGCGCAATCCGAGCTTGGGGTGGAAGCCAAGTACCTTGAGAGCCGCGAGATCGGAGATTACAAAACGAACCTGTCTACCCTCGCGGATCAGGGGAGCACGCTGGTATTTGCCGTCGGATACATGATGGAAGATGCCCTCAAGGAGATCGCGCCAAGCTATCCGAATACGAAATTCGCCATCATAGATGGTAGCGCCCCAAACGCTCCGAACTGCGTGTCGCTCAAATTCCGTGAGGAGGAGGGCTCATTCCTGGCGGGCTATTTGGCAGGCAGGATGACGAAGACCGGCACCATCGGCTTTGTGGGAGGCATCGAAGGTCCCCTCATCAAAAAGTTCGAGGTCGGCTACTACGCCGGGGCCCGCACGGCACGTCCGGATATACACGTGCTTATAAAGTATGTAGGAAGCTGGACGGACGTGCCCAAGGGCAAAGAACTGGCGATCCTGGAGTTTCAGCAGGGCGCAGACATTGTTTTTGCAGCGGCAGGCAAGAGCGGTTTGGGGGTGCTCGACGCAGCCAACGACCGTGGTTCCGGCTATTATGCCATCGGCGTGGATGCCGACCAGGATTACATCCATCCAGGGCGCATCCTCACCAGCATGATGAAGGGCGTGGACGTGGCCGTATACCAAACCGTAAAGGACCTCAAGGAGGGTAAGTGGCAGCCCGGCGAGCATGTGTTTGGAGTGAAGGAAGGCGGTGTGCACCTTTCGCCTATGACGTACACGCGCAAGGATGTTCCACCGGATATATTGGCCAAACTGGATGAGATCACCAAGATGATCTCGGACGGCCGGATACACGTTCCTTCTACGGATGCAGGCTTGGAGAACTTCCAGGTGCCGAGGCTGCAATAGGTTCCATGGAGGCACGGATGCCATTTCAGGTGGCTGCAGTTCAGATTGCCCCGAAGAAGGCCGATTATGCCTGCAACCTCATGCGCCTAGGTGAAGTCTTCGCCCAGGCTGATGCAATGTCGCCCCGGCCCGATGTGTTGGTTCTCCCTGAAGCGGTTCTTTCGGGCTACTTTCTGGAGGGCGGCGTTCGGGATGTTGCTCAGACACGAGAGGTCGTGTTCGCGGATCTTTTGGACCAGTACCGCAAGAATGCAGCATCGGGGCTACCCATGGATGTGGCATTGGGCTTCTACGAACTGTATCGAGGCACCTACCACAATGCGGCCCTCTACGCCACCCTCACGCCCGGTAACGGATGCAGCGTCGAGGCCCGTGCACACCATGTACACCACAAGTTCTTTCTGCCCACCTACGGCGTTTTCGATGAGAAGCGCTTCGTGTCACGCGGGAGAACCATTCAGTCCTTTGACACCCGTTTCTGCCGGGCAGCGATGTTGATTTGTGAAGACGTGTGGCATTCTGTGGCGGCTACCCTCGCCGCGCTGGATGGGGCCCAGGTGATTTACGTATTGAGCGCATCTCCCGGGCGCGACTTCGCCGGCGAAGATCTGGGGAACCTGGCTCGGTGGAAGCGCATCCTGCCCGAGATTGCGGCCGAGCACAATGTTTGGGTGGTCTACAGCGGATTGGTAGGTTTTGAAGGCGGCAAGGGCTTCACAGGATCTTCGTGTGTCATAGACCCTTGGGGCAAAGTGCGCGTTATGGGTTCCGTGCTCAACGAAGAGTTGGTCACCGCCCCCATAGATCTGGAGGAGATTGCCGTGGCACGGGCAGCGTCTCCCATGCTGGCGAACCTAGAATCGGCTCTCCCCGATGTGGCGATTGCGATGGACGCCTTGGCCAAGCGCCCACACTGGATCTGGACGGACACGGTTCCCCGATCTTCGGATGCCGGCGGCGCCCCGCAATCCGGCGGGACGGAGGATCTATGATGCACCTGAAGGTGGTTGCTGCTCCGCCGCCCGACCCGGCGAGCGACGAGAACCTTGCCATCAACGCTCCGCTTCTCGAGGAGTGGCTGGTGGCATTCTTGCGGGATGAGATTGTGCGGCGGCGCGGCTTCCAACGCGCTGTGGTAGGCCTCTCCGGAGGTGTGGACTCTTCGCTCACTGCGTTCCTTTGTGCAAAAGCCCTAGGACCCGCGAATGTTTACGGCATCCGCATGCCCTATCGTACCAGCAGTAAGGAGAGCCTGGAACATGCCCAGCTTGTGGCGGATCTTCTGGGCATCCAATGCCGCACGATCGAGATTACGGACGCAGTAGACGGCTATCTTCAGTTTGAACCCGATGCGGACGGGCGGCGGCGCGGCAACGTGATGGCGCGAATGCGCATGATCGTCCTGTTCGATCAATCGGCGGCCCTCCATGCGCTTCCTGTGGGGACCGGCAACAAAACAGAGCGCCTGTTCGGATATTTCACCTGGCACGCAGATGACTCACCGCCGGTGAACCCGTTGGGAGACCTCTACAAGACGCAGGTGTGGATGCTCGCACGCCACATGGGGGTTCCGGACGTCATCGTGAGCAAGCCTGCCTCGGCCGACTTGATTGTGGGGCAGACCGATGAGGGCGACTTCGGCATTTCCTATGTGCGGGCGGATCGCATCCTTTACTATCTTCTGAAGGGGTACTCGCCGCAGCACATCGTCAACATGGGATTTCCCGCGGAGGACGTAGCCCTCGTCCATCAAAAAGTCGCGACGACCCATTGGAAGCGCCACTTGCCTACAACAGCGATGCTCTCTACTACGTCCATCAACGACTACTACCTGCGGCCGGTAGACTACTGAGGTTCCAGCACAGCAGGATTACGCAAGGATAACGTTGAATAAAACGCCTGCACAAAGGGCAGCCGCGCCAGCCCTGTGCGGAGACAGATCATGAACGCCCTCAGAACCGCCACGGCTGGGGCTCGGATGCTGTTCAACCATCCGGACCTCGTGCGGTGGTATCTGCGCAACAAGCTCCGCGTGAGAGGTCTGCCGCGAGAGCAGCGGCAAGGCGACGGTTCCAGCCGTTATCCTCTGGGCATCACCTTCAAGCCTACGCTGAGTTGCAATCTGCGGTGCCGAATGTGCGCCTTCGTGGCGAGCGGCGCCGTCTTTACCAATCCCAAGGATAGCCTTCCGCTGGAGGTTTGGAAGGCCGTGGTGGACGATGTGGCCCCTTGGCGGCCCTACATCTGGTTCACGGGAGGAGAGCCTACGCTGTACCCGCATTTTGTGCCCCTGGTTCGCGCGATCAAGGAAAAGGGGCTCATGACCGGGGTAACCACCAACGGCACCACCCTCAAACACAAGGCTGCCGAGATCATGGAAGCGCCCATGGATTTGATGGTCGTGTCCATTGACGGCAAAGGAAGCATCCACAATACTGTTCGGGGACACGAGCGCGCCTATGACCGCACCATCGAAGGCGTCCTAGAGATCCAAGAGCTCAAGAAACGCTTGGGCAGCCGCAAGCCGGCGCTGATCGTGAATTGCGCCATGACGCCGGATAACTACGAACACATTGGGGACCTGGTGGAAGTGGCCGAGATGCTCGGCGCAGACGCGCTCAATTTCCAGCATCTGTGGCAGCTTACCAACAAAATGGTGGAGGCTCATAACGCTAAATGGGGCGAGTTCCACCGCGTATCCTACGATGACTGCGGGGGCATGGAGCCCAAGCCTGTGGATGTGGAGCAGGTAATCCGTGTAGTGCGTGAAGTGAAGCAGATGGATTGCCGGGTGCCCGTGCTCTTCCACCCGGAAATCTCGGACGATGAGATCCGCACGTATTATAACGAGCCCGAGACCTTCGTGCGGAGAAGCCCCGCAGCCTGTGCATGGCTCAATACCGATATCCTGCCTAATGGAGACGTGTCTCCCTGCTTCGACATGATTTGCGGGAATATCACCCAGGAACCCTTCTCGCGCATCTGGAACAACTTCGCGTTCCGTGAACATCGCAAGCGCTTGAGCGTAGAAGGGGATTTCCCCATTTGCGCGCGGTGCTGTGCCTATTGGCGGCGCGATTAGCGGATGGGGAGGCAAGAGGCGGCGGTATGGCTCCTGCAGGCGAGAGCGCTTCGCCCATAGATGCCGTCATATTGGCCGGAGGCAGAGCCCAAGAGGATATGGCCCATCTTACCGGCACCCGTGTCCGCGCCCTCTTTCCGTTCCGCGGCCGCGCCTTCGCACAGTGGGCGTACGAAGCGCTCCGGGCAGTTCCAAGCGTGGGGCGCATCGCCATCGTAGGACCCGTTGAGGATCTCAAGCGCCTTCCAGATCTAAGCTCCGCAGACCTGCTGGTTCCGGAGCGGGACAGCATGGAGGCCAATCTCTTTGCAGCCGTCGCCGCGCTTCTGCCTCAGGGACGCCTATTGGCTACGGCGTGCGACAATCCTCTGCTGAGTGCAGAGGCGTATTGTGACTTTTTGGCGCGGTGTCCCATGGAAGCCGCTCTTTGTTACCCGATTATGGAGTACAAAGTCTTCCTCGCGGAATTCCCCGGCGCCGCCAATATCCCGGTGCGCTTGCGCGACGGCGTTTTCATAGGGGGCGACTGCGTGCTGTTTCACAGTGCGGCCATCCCCAAGCTCCAGCGTGCGATCTGCGAGGTAGCAGCAGCGCGCAAGAGCCTTCACCGCATGGTGGGTCTGCTCGGATGGCGTTTCGCGCTCCGGTTCGCGATGAGGCTTGCAACGAGTTATGAGGTGGAGGCGCGGGCAAGCCAGATCGCGGGGGTAACCGTGCGGTTCGTACGTGAATGCCATCCGGCCTTCGCAATAGACATTGATGACCCCACCGATTGGAACTATCTCATGCGCTGGGATGCTCTGAGAAGATCCTCAGACTAGGTGGATGCGCCGGTGATAGAGCCACCACTCCAGGAGAAGCACTCCCAACAGTCCTGCAGCCAGAACGGGACCCAGTTCGTAGCGGATGGCTGCCCGCCTGGCGTGCACAGAGGCGGTGCCGGCGGAACCAGTGTGGGAAAGCGATGGGAGGACCGGATTTCGGGGGGCCAGGTCTTCCTCGTTATAATCCATGAGGTTGGCTGCAAAGGTGCTCGTGTGCCCTTGGGGTCCCCGCACGGTGTAGATGCCTGCCTCGTCCGTGTCGTTGAACGCGGCGACACCGCCGGAGGGCGTCTGCAGGATGTGCTGGGTTCCGTCCGGCTTTGTGACGGTGAGTTGCGAGGCCCCGGCAGGCGCCGGAAGAATTACGGGGGCACCTGTTCGGATTTGGCTTGTATGGTCCTCCGCATGGGCGGTCCACCTCAGCAGGTTGGACAAGAAGATGGGATAGCTCACCGTAAGTGGGAAGGGGCCATGGGCCAGGTCTAGGGAGAAACCCAGCCAAACGGTTCGAAAGCTTCCGGTTTCTGCCGCCACAATCACGGATCCGCCTGCGCACGCGGCAATCTCCTGCGCCGAGCCCTGGGGTTGGCCTGCGCTCATGCTGCTCCATCGGATTTGGGTGAGGTCCACGTATCGAAGGATCGGGTGGGGCATATCGGGTACGATGATCGCTTGATCGCGGACCACGCCGGTGTTGCGGACCGGGGCCCGATCTGCAGTGCAGTTCACAAATACGTAATTGCCAGGGGGCAGGGTCCTCGGGCAGGCGCCGTCGAACAGAACCACATCGTAGCCCGTGGGCGCTGCAAACTCGGCTAACGGCATTTGGCTCAGCTCAACCGACGCATCGGCCTGGATGCCCTCTTCCAGGAATATGTCTCCCCTGCCTACCAGTAGGGCGCGGATCTTCTTCCGAGGCGGGATAATCAGGTACGCCCTGTTGTCGGCAGCGAGATCATCTTGAACGTCTAGGTTGATGGTTATCTGCAGGGGTGCCGGCGGTTCGGGGATCTGGAACACTTCGGATCGCTCCGCATTGGGCGGCAGGCTCACTTCCCGGGCGTCCATCAGGGTGCTTCCGGCCTGTGCTCCCGGGGTAGAGGGCCGGCCGCGGATCTCCATGGTAAACGTTTGAGGGTGACTGTCGAAGTTGTGCAGAGTGGCCAGAACCTCTACGATGCCCTCTTGAGAAAGGGTCCGCCGATAGTCTGCGGCAACGATGCCAATGTTGTGGGAAGCGCGGCCTACGCGGTGGAAGAAGACGTGCGCGTGGCCCAGGTTAACGCCGGTTATTTGCGTGAAGCCGCCGTCCGAAAAGATGTGGATCTCTCCTTCGCTTGCGGGTGCGACGACCGCCGCGGCCAAGCCGAGAGCTCCCTTCATATCACAGGATGTAGTGCGGGCGTGGATTTGGGACACGGCCTGGGCAAGTTCGCTGCGCCGGTCTGTGAAGCCGGTCAGAGCTTCGGGCCGCGCGCCGGCGGCGATTACCATGCCCAGGTCTTGGGGGGCCATGGAGGCGACGACGCCTCGAGCGAGGTCCTGGGCTTTGGCCATCCGATCCGGGCGAACATCTGTGGCTTCCATGGATGCAGACGTGTCCAAAATGAGGACAACGCTTCGCCCGGCGTGGCCGATGCGTCGCACATAGGGCTGAGCGAGTGCCACGGAAAGGATAAGGGCGGCAAGGATTTGCAGGATGAGCAGGATATTCCGGCGAAGGCGTTGGAACGGAGCATTTGCCTGCACGTCGCGGATTACCCGCTGCCAGAGGAGCGTGGAGGGCACCACTACATCGCGCCGGCGCAATTTCAGCAAGTACATGGCGATGATGAGGGATGCTGCGGGAAGCAACCATAACATCTTGAGAGGTGCATCCAGACCCATGTGTCTATGACCCTTGTGCCATCCCTTCCTGCTCAGCCGGTCGGGGGGCAGCACCTAAACGTAATCGTTGCTATACTACGATGCCCGTCCTGTGGAGGTGCTTGAGGACGGCCCCTTCGAAGTCGTCCCGCGAGGAAGCCCGCACGTAGTCGGCGCCTGCGCGCAGTGCGAAGGCTCTGATGCTGCCGCAGAAATCTTCGAGAACGGCCTGGTACCGCTGGATCAGAGCTGGGGTAACACTCATCTCCTTCGCTTCGCCTGTTTCGCTGTCCAGGATGCGCAGATCACCAACCAGGTCCGGGTGGATCTCTTCAGGAGCGAGTACCTGCACCAACACGAGCTGGTATCCTCGAGACGATAGGGCTTGGACGCCTTCCTTCCACCCTGCATCCATGAAGTCGGAGAGAAGGATCACGAGCCCCCGGTGCCGAGTATGGGTTGCGAAGGTGCGCAGATCCTGGGCCAGTGAGGAGCGTCCTGCCGGTGTGACGGCGCTGAGGGTGCGAAAAAACGGGATCACAGCCGCTCTGCCCCGGCGCGGCGGCAGGCCGGGAAGCGACTTCGCCGGGGTCGTTTCATTTTCTCCGGAGAGGACGGTCAACGAAACGCGGTCATAGTTGGTCATGGCGATGTAGCCCAGCGCTGCGGCTACTTTGACTGCGAACTGCAATTTGGAGGGGGTGCCGAAACCCATGCTGGCGCTTGCATCGAGCAGGACGGCTACGTACAGGTCCTCCTCTTCTACGAAGAGCTTTACGAAGAGCTTCTCCAGGCGACCGGCAAGGTTCCAATCCACATACCGCAGGTCATCGCCGAGGTTGTACTCGCGGTAATCGGCAAATTCGACGCTGGTGCCTCGATGGACGGAGCGCTTCTCGCCTTTCATCTGCCCAGGAAAGGGTTTGCGTGCGGTGAGGGCGAGACGTTCCAGCCTTCTTAGGAATGCGGCATCCAGGATCGGTTGGTCCATGGGCGAACGTGTCGTGTCAGGGTTCATCGAGTTCATCCGGTGCGGAGGGTTTGCGCTGGGCCGCAGCCCGGGGCGCGCGCTGCAGTCGGGCCTGCTGAAGGCGGTACCAATCTACAACGGTTCTGCCTGCGCCTGCGTGATCCCCGAGCTGTTCTTGTACGTCGGCGATTTTGGGCAGCACGCGCAACGGATCCTGGCCCATGCGGATGCTGCGACGATACCAGCGCAGCGCCTGATTGAGGTTCCCCGTGAGCATGGCTTGATCGCCCTTCCATTCCGTCCAATCACCGGACCAGGGCATCCAGAAGAGGGAGCAGGCGGTGAGTGCCAGCAGCCCTGCCAGAGAGAGAGCGGCCACGATGCGGCGGCGCCTTGCGATGAAGAGCCATCCGGCTGCGATGCCCAAGAGGAAGCCGCCGGCATGCGCGGCATTCCCAATGGCCATCAGATGGGTAAGGGTTGCCACGACACAGAGCGCTCCCCAAATCAACAGGTAGTTGAGGTTGGTAGGCGTGGCGATGGCTCGCCAGCGCGGAACCTGACGCCGGCCTGCCCACATCAATCCGAACATGGCGTAGTCCACCCCTGATGCTCCTATGGCTGTGTGGCCGGTGAGGGCAAGTTCGCATCCGCCCCCTACTATGCCGGCTGCAACGAAGAAGAGGAGCCATGCCAGCGGATGCATCGTTTCCTCGAGAGCCGTGCCCAGGGCATACAGCCACAGCAGGTCAAAAGCCAGGTGGATCAGGTTTGCGTGGACGAATACAGAGGTGAGGAGAGAGTAATACCGGCCGGACCATACTTCCGGCGGGGGCAAGGCGCTGACACTCCGAAGGGAATGGAGGATCGGCAGGCCTCTTGCCGGACCCGCCCAATAGGCTGCAGTGAAGAGGACACATAGCCCACAAGCCGCAAGGGTAAGCCAGGGGGCGCGCCGGCGCGGAGGGGTTGCCGAAACGCCGTGATCAGGGTAGCGCACGCTCTACTTCCTCGTATCCCGCAACAGCTTTGGGGTGATGGTGTGGTATTCCGCAGAGAGCAGATGCCTTCCTGCTCATATCAGCCGGTGTGCGGCCCGTCGGCAGGAGCCGAAACGTCGGAAGGAGCGCCGTATTGAGCGCAGTACGCCTCTTGTAGTTCGCGCATGCGGTTGAGGATCTCGGTGAAGCGCTGGCCGAAGTTGGTAAGGGTGTAGGTGACCCGTACCGGGGGCTTCTCGCCGTATACGGTCCGCGTTAGGATGCCGTAGCGTATCATTTTGGCCAGGCGTTGGTTCATGACTTTGGCTGAGAGGCCTGGGCAGGCCCGCAACATAGCGCTCGGCCGGCATTGGCCTTCGCAGATCAGGTCCAGGAGGCGGAGGGACCATTTGCACCCTACGATCTCCTCCATCATCGTAGCGACAGAAGGCTGCACGGCATTTCGGGAAGGGCGTACCATCGAGTAACCCAGTTACCACAAAGTACAATCTTGCGCATATTGCCCTTCTGCATATACCCTTTTACCGATGCGGTGCGCAAGTGCCGCAGACCCCAAGGATCCAGGAGGACCCAACGATGAAAGAGAAGGTCACATTCTACCACGCCGGTTGTCCGGTATGTGCGGAAGCGGAACGCAGTATCCTGAATGCGCTCGACCCGTCGCGATTCCAGGTTGAAGTGGTGCATCTAGGGCAAGCGAAGGACCGCATTGCGGAAGCGGAGCGGCTCGGCGTTAAGTCCGTACCGGCTCTTGTGTTGCAGGACACGGTGTTTCACATCAACTACGGGGCGGGATTGGCAGACCTGAAGTAATGCTGCCAGGGGAGGGGTTCGTGCTTTTCTGCGTGCCCCTCCCCGTTCTACAGTTCGTAGTCCGAAGGCGGTATCTCGATGCGGCGCTTTTCCCACATGGCCTGGTTCGCCCGCACGGCGGCTACCGTGGCTGCGAGACCCTGCTTCCAGTCACAGGACACCGGGGCACCGGTACGGATGCTGTTGAAGAAGTCCTCCATCTCCAACATATAGTCGTCTTTGCCTGCGACGTTGCCTGTGATGATCTTTTCTCCCACCTTTACGCCGGTTTGGCCAAGCTTCTTGGTGGCCTCAGGATCAAGCACCAGCCCTTTTTGACCACGCTGCCCGGTTACGGCGTGGGCGGCGCTTTTCATCCAGTCCTGCTCTTGTGCACCAGGCTCCTGGTAAAACTGGCCGCCGGTCTGCTGTGACACGATGAGCGTGCCCTTGGTACCCATGAACTGTTCGTAGAAGCCGTCGTACTGGTTGGTAGTGAGGGAGGTGTAGTTGAGCTTGCGGCCACCCGGGTACTCGAAGATAACCTCCACGTTGTCAAAGACGGTGCGGTCTTTGTACCAGTCTATACCGCCCATTCCTACAACGGCTGTGGGATAGGCGCCAAGATACCAGTTGACCACGTGGATTTGGTGGGTTCCCAGTTCGGCCATGAGACCCTGCGAGAGATCTTTGTAGAGGCGCCAATTCCAGTGGCGGTCGTCCGTGTCCGGCGGTACGGGGCGCCGCCAATTGGAGTTGAGGCCACGGTTCCATTGCGCCCGCACGTGGGTGACCTTCCCTGCGATCTGGGCCTTGTTGAGCAATTCCCATCCGTGGTTGTACAAGATGCTGGACTTGCGCTGGTGGCCGATTTGAAGGATGCGCTTGTTGTTGAGAGCAGCGCGCGCCATCTTCTTGGCGTCCTCGATGGAGTAGGCCATCATTTTTTCGCAGAATACGTGCTTGCCCGCCTCCAGGGCGGCGATGGCGATGCGGGCGTGCTCGTAGAGCGGCGTAGCGATGAGAACCGCCTCGATGTCCTTCCGATCCATCACTTCGCGGAAGTCCTTGTAGCCCTTCGCTTGAGGCACGTCGCGGAGGGCGCGGTTGAGGTTCGGTTCGTAAATGTCGCAGATGGCCAACATGCGCACACCGGGCACGCTGAGGGCGCGTTTGAGGTCGGTGCCATAACCTTGGGCTCCCACGCCGATGAAGGCGCAGTTCACCGGCCGCGCTTCCTTCAGTCCTTCCTGCCTTCGCTCTTCGGCCTCGGCTGCCTCGGTGAGCGTGATGCCCAGTGTGGCGGCGATTGCTGCACTGCCCTTGAGCAGTTCCCGCCGGGTAATTCCCGATGGGTGAAACGCAATCTCTGGTATGTTCATGGGAGCAACCCTCCTGCGCTCATTCCCGGTTCGGGGAGTGGCGCATCCCGCCGATTTGCAGAGTTCAGTCTTGGGGCGGCAGTGCCGCATCGGGCGGACCGGAACGATTGGAGCCTGCAGCCGGGATGCAGCCCAAGCGGCTCACGGCGATGCCGTCCCCCTGCTCGGTTACCATTATAACTCCCAAATTCGGATGGAGCCTGCAGAATTCCTCCGTGGCGTCCCGCCCCATGACGAAGAAGGCCGTGGAAAGCGCGTCGGCCTCCATGGCTGACGGGGCAATTACCCACACGCTCAACATGCCCTCCACAGGCTCTCCCGATCGCGGATCGAGGATGTGGCAGTATCGTTTGCCGTCAATCTCGAGGAATTGCTCGTAACAGCCGGAAGTCGAGATGGCTTGGTCGCGCAGGCAGACTGTGTCTATGGGGGTGGCGCGATCCCTGGGATCCTTGAGTACGAATTCCCACCCGTCTTCACCCGGCGGCGCGCCGTGGGCGTAGATGGTGGATTGCCCGCCGTGAAGCAGCGCGGCACCCACACCGTAGAACCTCAGGCGCTCCGCTGCCTCATCCAGCGCGTACCCCTTCCCAACCGCCCCAAGTTCGACTTCCATGCCGGGTGACGAGAACCAGATGAGCTGTTCCTCGTCATCGAACACGATGCGATGGGCACCCACGCGGGAGAGCAATTCCTCAATTTCTTTAGAGGAGGGGACACGGCCCGTGCCCTCGTGGAAGCCCCACGCCTTTACAAGAGGAGCAGCCGTGATATCGAAGGCGCCGTGCGTCTGGGCGCTCAATTCGGCGCAACGCTTCAAGAGCAAGTAGAGGCGCGGCTCCAGACGCACCCATTGGCGGGAGGCATGGGCATTCATTCGGGCGATGTCGCTGTCCATCCGATAATGGCTGAGCTGCCGGTCCAGCCGTTCGATTTCGTCCAGGGCTTCATTCGCGGCACCTACAAGGGCTTCGCGGTCATGGCCGGCCAGGTAGATCTCGAAGAGGCTCCCCATGGCGGCACGAGACACGCGCGGGTACACCCAATCGGGGTCCTGTTCCGGTTCCATAGGGGTTTGTGCGGGCGGCGAGCCGCATTCATCGGGCGAAGGCGGTGTCGGGAGCCGTTGCGGATCCGCATCGGCTAGGCGCTCTGCCCAACGGGCCAACAGGCGCACTATAAACGTTGAGAGCATTGCAGGTGAAGACACCTCAGCTACGCGTTCGGCAGTGCCGGCGGAGCGTCGCGTCACAAGTATTCTACGGCATTCCTAGGCGCGGGCGCAAGGCAGGGCTGCGGGCAGGATTCCTGAGGCACGCGCGGTATTGTACCGCAGGGTCCATGGTGTTTGTACTGCAATGGAAACTCAGTGCTGCGAAGGAGACGGCTATGGTCTGCCTGCTGCCTGTTGTGCTTTCTGCCGTCCGCATTCCCCAGGAGCCGGCTCTTTGGGATCTGGCTCGACGCAATGCCGGCATACTGCGCATCTCAACGCTCTTTGACGCAGGCACGATGGTTCGGCAACTAAATACGTCTGCCGGTGTGGATCGGGCGATTGCTTGGTGCAAGGATCACGGCATCACCCATGTGTACCTCGAAGCCTATCGGGATGGCATCACTCCGCCTCGCGAGGTTCTGGAGCGCGCGCGGGATCGTTTCAGGGCGGCAGGTTTCCTCGTATCGGGGTGCGTCACCACCACGGCTTTGGGCAAGCCCTCCACGGGATGGAGTTCCCTGAGCTGCTATACCGATGCGGGGACGCAGAAGGCGTTGGGTGAGAAATTCCGGTACGCCGCATCTCTGTTCGATGAGATCATGATTGACGATTTCCTCTGCACGGACTGCGCCTGCCCGGAATGCGTGGCTGCACGCGGGCAGCAATCGTGGCCGCAGTACCGCTGCGATTTGATGCTGAGGTTGAGCCGAACGCGGATCCTCGGCGCAGCGAAGGAGGTGAACCCCAAAGCGCGCATCATCATCAAGTATCCCTGCTGGTATGAGGAATTTCAGGACCGCGGTTATGACGTGGAGCGCGAGACCGCCATCTACGATGAGATTTGGGTGGGTACGGAGACGCGCGGCGGTACGGCGGATCGCCAATGGCCGGCTGAACCGCAGTACCGGGCCTACTGGCTGATGCGGTGGCTATTGGGCATTGGGGGAGCCAAATGCGGCGGTGGATGGTACGACACGCTGGGAACCTCCCCTCCGTACTATTTGGAGCAAGCCCGGCTAACGGTTCTTGGTGGGGCGCGGGAGGCGATGCTGTTCAATTACGCCCTCCTCACCGCAACGCATCCTGGGGTAGAAGATGGAGCAGCGCTTCGGGAGGAACTGCCCCTGCACTTTCAACTGGCAAGGTTGATCCGCGGGAAAGCTCCCAGGGGATTATTAGGCTGGAAGCCTCCTTCCAGCCTGCCGGGGCCCGACGGAAACCTCCACTGTCTGCTGGGAATGGCAGGCTTCCCGGTGACGGCTGCTCACGCATTCGCGAGAGATGCGGGCGGGTATGTCTTCGGATACCACGTGCTGCATGACCCCGGGTGGAAGACAGACCTTCGCCAAGCGTTGGCAACCCGCAAGCCCATCGTTGTGAGCTCGGCCTTCCTGCGCGCGGCTTCTCAGGAGTTTCCAGATCTCGCCCGAAGGGCGGTGGTTCTTCCCGAGCTTTCCGGCCGCAATCTGTGGCGGGCCATGGATGAGATGCCCGAAGATCAGCTCAACGCTTTGCGCGACAGAGCCACAGCGTCCCTGGGGATACGCTTCCATGCTCCTAACCGCGTAGCTTTGTTTCTTTTCGGCAGGAATGTGGCAGTCGTCGAGAACTTCCGCGACGAACCCGTGCGGTGCTCGCTCCACATCAAGGGCTGGAGTGCCATGACCCCGGTCCTCAGAATGCCTCTCCCATCCGGGGAGAGCAAACATGTGATGACAGAGGATGCGCTGGAATTAGGCGCCCGTTCCCTGGTGGTCCTGGTGAAAACGCGCTAGCGGCCGAGGTGGATGTATGAGTATGCCCATCGGTCTTGCGGCGATGCATCTGGAGTTGGCGGACCGCATCGCTCATACGGAATATTGCAGCAACCACGCCCTGGTCCGGGCCGTAACGGGATTGGACCCCCGCACGGACGCCCGGGCGTGGCGCGCGTTTTACGATGCGTGGGAGTACGACCTGCTTTGGGTTACGAATGACGGTCCCCTCGGGTTTGGCGCTCGCGGTAGAACCACCGACATGGGCCATGCCGAGTTCCTGGAAGACCGGCTTGATTGGCGACCCACCGTGCACTGCCCCTTCAGGAGCGTAGAGGAGGTATGGGCTTTCGATGCGGTAGAGGAGTACGGACTGGAGCCCATGGAGGATCTTGTTGCCTACTACGAAGGGCTTTATCGCCGGGAGCAGGCCGCATATCCTCACCAAATCTATACCGGCGGATACTACAACACCATCATCTCCGGTGCAATCCAGGCTTTTGGCTGGGAGATGCTCTTATTGGCTGCGGCGGACCAGCAGCGGATGGAGCGGGTGTTGGACTCCATCTTCCAGGTGACGCTGCACCACGTGCGGGCGTGGGCGCGCACATCCATCAAGGTCTTTATCCAACACGACGACATTGTGTGGTCTGCCGGCCCATTCGTGCACCCGGCTTTCTACCGCCGCGTTCTCTTTCCGCGGTATCAGAAGCTGTGGGAGATCCTGCACGAGGCGGGCAAGATCGTGCTCTTCTGTTCCGACGGCACCTTCACGGAATTCGTGGACGACTTATTTGCAGCCGGTGCCGACGGCCTGATCTTTGAGCCCACCACGAACCTCGATTATATTGCCGGCACGTATGGCGCCAGCAAGGTGATTGTGGGCAGCAAGGTAGACTGCCGCACCCTCACGTTCGGAAAGCCTGCAGATATTCGGCACGAGATTGACGAGACGCTGGAGGTGGCAAAAAGATGCCCGGGCTTCGTATTCGCCGTTGGGAACCACATCCCCAGCAACGTTCCCCTAGATAATGCCCTTTTCTACTTTGACTATCTACGTTCGCACTGGGCCCGGTGACGCGATGCTCCGGTTGACGGGGGCCATTCCCATAATCTATACTGAGATCGTGGGAAGGGTTCGCTAGCCCTAATTAGGGGAACGGACGGACGATGCGCGAGATCCTGGCAATCTTAGAACAAGACGCACGAACCCCGCCCGAGCGTATCGCTGCGCTGTTGGGCAAGGACGTAGAGGAGGTGCGCCGGAGCATCCGGGAGCTGGAGGAGCGCGGCGTGATCCGGCGCTACAAGACTGTGATTGATTGGGAGCGCTACGGCGACGAACGCGTGTACGCCTTTATAGACGTGTCGGTCACGCCCGAGCGGGGCGCAGGCTTCGACGACATAGCCGAAAGGATTTACCGGTTTCCAGAAGTGCGCTCCGTGTTCCTGGTGTCTGGCGGACACGATCTGCGGGTGATCGTGGAAGGTGCCAACATCAAGGAGGTGGCAAATTTCGTTGCCGAGAAGCTTGCCACCATTGATCGCGTTACGTCTACGGACACCCACTTTCTGCTCAAACGCTACAAGGACGATGGGGATATCTTCGTGGCCGAACCCGAAGCGAACCATCGGCTCATGGTTGCACCGTGAAGCCGCTAAATCGGGTGGTGACGGCGACACCACCCTCGGGCATCCGCCGCTTCTTCGACGTGGCGAGCCGGATGAAAGACGTGATTTCCCTCGGCGTCGGCGAGCCGGACTTTGTTACACCCTGGCGCATCCGTGAGGCCGCTATCTATTCCATCGAGCGTGGTTACACCACATACACATCCAACGCCGGGCTTCCCGAGTTGCGGGAGCTCGTGTCGGCCCATCTGGAGGCGCTCTACGACGTATCGTATGACCCCTACGAAGAGATCGTCATTACGGTAGGCGTGTCCGAGGGGCTCGATCTGGCCCTGAGAACCCTCCTTAATCCAGGCGACGAGGTAATCTACCCCGAACCCTGCTATGTGTCGTATGCGCCGGGCATCGCCTTTGCCGGAGGCGTGGGGGTGCCGGTGATCACCCGCGGCGAAGACGCCTTCCGCCTCAATCCCGATGCAGTGGAAGCCGCGGTCACCGAGCGTACCAAGGCGATCCTTCTCTGTTACCCCGGCAATCCGACGGGAGCCACCCAGACACCCGAGGACCTCCAACGCATTGTGGACATCGCAGCCCGCTACGACCTCTTTTTGATATCGGACGAAATCTACGACCGGCTGACATACCGTGGGAAGCATACCTGCGTCGCTTCGTTGAACGGAGCCCGCGAGAGGACCGTCCTTCTCAATGGTTTTTCGAAGGCGTATGCCATGACGGGATGGCGTGTGGCCTATGTGTGCGCTCCTCCGCCCGTAATCGAAGGGCTTCTCAAGATCCACCAATATGCCATGCTCTGTGCGCCCCACGTTGCCCAGCTTGCGGCTATCGAGGCCTTGCGCAACGCCGAGAGCGACGTGAGGGACATGGTCCGGGAATATGACCGCCGCCGCCGCTTCTTCGTGGCCGGCCTCAATGCGATCGGGCTCACGTGCGCGGAACCAGCCGGAGCCTTCTATGCGTTTCCTTCCATTGCGGCTGCCGGGCTCTCTTCGGAGGAATTTGCGGAGCGGCTGCTGTATGATGAGCGCGTGGCCGTGGTGCCGGGCACTGCTTTCGGCTCCTGTGGTGAAGGGTACGTGCGATGCTCTTATGCCGCCAGCCTGGAGCAGCTCGAGGAGGCTCTGGTTCGGATGGAGCGCTTCATGAAGCGGCGAAAGGGCCGCAAGAGTACGGGACCCGCCCGGAAGCACACGGAAGCCACGCGCGTATGACCGGTTGGACGCCATTGCGGGCTTGCCGGCAGATCCCGGCATTCGTGTGCATCCTCGGGCTTTGCGTTCTATCCGGCCGAACGGCCCGGGCAGATCGGGCCATACTGTCGCCGCGCGGGTTCATTCTGTCGCCTGGGGACGTGCAGTTCGAGTATGCCGGCCGCACGACCGACGGGCACAGCAATGTTCAATGGCTTCAGGTGAGCATGCCCGGCAGCGACTTAGGCCTAGAGCTGGAGTTGGAGCGGCGGCAGGCATCTGGGCGGTCCCGGAGTTCGTTCAACCTCGAGTACACATTGACGGGCAACGCATTGAGCGATATCGCCCCAGTCATCGCGGTGGGGGCGAGGGACCTCATCAACAGCGACGTGGAGGGTCGTTCGGCCTATCTCGCCCTGAGCAAAACGATCGGCCTGAGCCTCGCTCAATCACGCGTCGTGAGTGACTTGAAGGTACACGCCGGCTATGGCAGCGGCCGGATGGATGGTCTGTTCGCATCCGGTGAGCTCCGTTTCCGCCTAGGGTTCACGGTGTCTGCGGAATACTTCCAGCAGCGGTGGAACATGGAGGTTGCCGTTCCGGCGAGTAAGTATTTGAAGCTTCGCGCCTACACCCTTAACGGCGCGGTTTATTATGGAGCCTCGCTGCGCATCGCACGCTGAAGGGGCGCGCAGAATGGAACAATGAAGCAGAAGCTTCCTTGGTGGAGGCTTCATGGAGAGGGGGTTCGACCCGTGACATGGCTATGGCAGTAACCGAGACGCTTCATCCTCAGGATAACCGCCGGGTGGCGCTGATCAAGAGCCTCGCCACCAATAACCGCTTCTACGCCCTTGTGCATCCGGAATCGGGCATCCGCAATGCCGACACGGTGGAGCGCATCCCCGACGATCTGCTTTTGGGCATTGCCTATCCTTGCCTGGAAGACGGGCTCAATGACTTCGCTGTTATTCGCACCACATACGAAACCATGGACTTTTTCCCTGAGGACGACGAGATGCGCAACGAGCTCATGGGCATCGTAGAGGATGCACGGGGCAAACTCGTGCGCAGGCTCACCGAGCTGAGGGACCGTGTGCGCTCCCGAAGCGCCCACTTTTTGGGCACGGACCTGGAGGAATTCAAAGCATATGCCCTCGATATCATGGACCGGGGGTACCCGCGGCGGAACCTAGACAGCATGATGAAGCTGAATGTTTTTGCCTCCGTGGCGGAAGCTGAGGGACACAAGAACGGGAGCGAGCCCTATTACCGCTATGAGTTCCGGCCGGAATTCGACCCTGCGGAGTTGCTGCAACTTCCCTCCCACGAATTCGTGTCCGCCATGTTCGCGGACGTCCTCAACGGCGTGCTGGACGACGCCAATTACAAGAGCCGCTATACGTTCGACCGGAACGTGTTCCAGAAGTTCATTGCCCTCATGTTCATCAACTACGCCACTACGGATCCGGTCTTCTACGGCACCAACAAGGCAGATTACGGCGTTTCCGAAGAAAAGGATATGGAGGACACGCCCCTGTATCGCGCCGTGGCTCGTGAGCTGCGAGCCATTGAGGCTCGGCTGCAGCGCGAGAAGCTCCTCGCCCAACCTGCTGTGGCGGGTGAGCGCGAGGCCGCCCACCGGGCCGAGGGCGAAGTTCTGGAACTTCCCGGTACCCTCGTCAATGAAGACGCCCTTCTGGGGCCCATCGCGTCTCTGTGCGCCACCGCCAAGCGGCTGTCGGCTAACAAGGATCCCGACACTGCCAAATTCGGCCGCGTAATCCTGACCGATGCCGCGCGCATCGTGCAAGAACTTAAGCGGCTTGGTCTTGTGTCGCCATTCGCATACGATCCTACTGCAGATAACGGCCCCCTGGGCGACACGCACTGCCAAAGTTGACAAGACCGCCCGCCTCGGGCTAGAATGGTACACGCTCTTGATGCTCGCCCAGCCTTGCTGGAGCCACACTGCCCGGGAGGATGCACCCGCCGATTGCCAAGGCATCTGCCGGGCGATGCTGGTTGCAATGGGGGAACCCTGTGAAACAGAAGCTGCTGGGGGAACAGAATGAACTGGGTCCCTACGCTGTGACGCGCCGGAGACCCTCGGACGTCGTCCGCGTAGACCGCCATCATGTGGAAACTGCCATCCGCCGCGCCCAGGAGTGGCTCCTTGCGCGCCAGAAAGAGGACGGTCATTGGGTGGGCGAGCTCGAGGGAGACACCATTCTGGAGACCGAATACGTTCTCCTCCTCGAATTCCTCGGCAACCCGGATCGGCAGAAGCAGCGGAAGCTATGCAATTACGCCGTGCGCCATTGGCAGAATGAGGACGGCGGCTTCCCGATGTATCCAGGCGGCCCGTCGGACATCAGCGCCTCGGTAAAAGTTTACTTTGCGTGCAAGCTGGCCGGCTTCTCCGCAGAGGAGGAGTTCATGGTGCGGTTGCGCCGATGCATCCTCAACCTGGGGGGTGTAACGCGCTGCAACACGTTCACCAAGCTCTATCTGGCGATTTTCGGGCAGTATGACTGGGAAGGCGTTCCCACCATTCCTCCGGAAGCCATTCTCGCCCCGGGGTGGCTGTACCTCAACGTCTACGAAATGTCGTCTTGGTCACGGGCCATCCTCATTCCATTGGCCGTCATCAATGCCTTCCGCCCGAGCCGCCCGGTTCCGCCCGGCGCTTCCATAGACGAACTCTTTGTGGGCGGGCGCCATGGCAAACACCTCAACCTGCCGTGGGACCCGCACCCCATCACTTGGCGCAACGCGTTCCTCGTGGTGGACCGGGCCCTCAAGATCCATGACCGCAGTCCATGGAAGCCCTTCCGCAGGAGAGCCTTGGATGCTTCGGAACAGTGGCTGAAGGAACGGCAATACAAGAGCGGCGGCCTTGGCGCCATCTTTCCCGCCATGACGCACGCGGTTATGGCCTTCAAGTGTCTGGGATATGCCGACGACAGTCCCGAGGTGCAGCACGAGCTTCGGGAGTTGGCCGCCTTCGAAATCGAAGAAGGCGATGAAATCCGCATGCAGCCATGCCTCTCGCCGGTGTGGGACACGGCCATCACGCTCAATGCCCTCATGGATAGCGGTCTCCCTCCGAGCCATCCTGCAGTTGTCAAAGGGGTTCAGTGGCTTTTGAGCAAACAGACCACGCACAAAGGCGACTGGGCGGTGAAGGTGAAGGGAGTGGAACCCGGCGGCTGGTACTTCGAATACGAGAACGAGTACTATCCCGACGTGGATGACACAGTGATGGTTCTGATGGCGCTGTACAAGTATGCCTGTCCCAACGGTGAAGAATGGAGTTCGGCGCCCTCGCCGATCCGCGAAGCCATGCGAAAGGCGCTGGCCTGGGTCTTTGCCATGCAGAACCGTAATGGCGGCTGGGCATCCTTCGACAAAGACAACGACAAGATGATTTTGCAGTATGTGCCCTATGCGGATCACAACGCCATGCTGGACCCAGCTACTGAAGACATCACGGCACGCACCTTGGAGATGGCGTCGTATTACGGCTACACGTTGGAAGACGCAAGGATCCGTAAAGCCATCGAATTCCTGAAGCAGCGTCAAGAGGACGACGGCTCATGGTTCGGCAGGTGGGGCGTCAACTATCTGTACGGTACGTGGCAGGTTCTCCGCGGGCTTGCCCGGATCGGTGAGGATATCCGCAGCGCCATGTTTCAGCGAGCGGCCGCGTGGATCAAGTCGGTTCAGAATGAGGATGGCGGATGGGGCGAGACGTGCCGCTCCTACGACGAACCGTTGGCCTTTAAGGCTAAGGGACCAAGTACGGCTTCTCAAACCGCTTGGGCGCTTATGGGGCTCATCAACGCCGGTGATGTCCACAGCCCGGAGGTGCAAAGAGGGCTCGCTTACCTAGTGCGCACCCAGCGCCCCGACGGATCATGGGATGAGCCGTGGTTCACAGGCACCGGATTTCCCCGGGTGTTCTACTTGAGGTATCATCTTTACTGCCACTACTTCCCGCTGTGGGCGATGGGGCAGTATGCAGCCGCTACATCGGATACCGCCTCCAGTTCCGCTGATGGGCGGGAATGCAGGAACAGCGAATAGGGGGCGCGCAGGTTCACTCCTGCATCCGCCCGCCGCATTCACCAGGAGAGCGAGGATCCAACTATGCGTTTCCCGATGGGCTTCACCCTGGCGCAGACCAGGCATCGTGCCCGGATGCAGCGTCTGGGCCGTCGCCGGTATCCCAGCGTCCTCATGCTCGAACCCCTCTACACGTGCAACCTCGCATGCATGGGGTGCGCCGTGGAGCGACACACCGGCAAACTCTCGGACCGTCTTTCCCTGGAAGAGTGCTTCAAAGCTGTGGATGACTGCGGTGCACCCATCATCAATCTGTGCGGCGGCGAGCCTACGCTCTATCCTGAATTGCCGCAACTGGTGGAGGGCCTCATCCAACGCGGCAAGTACGTGCTCTGCTGTTCGAACGCTTTGAAGCTGGATGTTAAGGTTTTCAACGTGATCCCGCCCCATCCCCAGTTCTTCCTTATGATCCACTTGGATGGGATGCGCGAAACGCACGACATGGTGTGCCGACGCGAGGGCGTATTCGACAAGGCTGTGGAAATGATCAAGCAGGGAAAGAAGCTCGGCTATATCATGATGATCAATACCACCGTCTACAAGGAGACGGACGTGGCCGAGATCGAAGAACTCTGCCGCCTGTCTGAGGAACTCCACACGGACGGCATCCTCATCTCGCCGGGATACGAGTATGAGAGCGTGGAAGAAGATGTGTTCCTCACACGCGAGCAGATGCACGCCAAGTTTCAGCAGATCCTCGGCTTTGCCGACCGGTACAAGATCAGCTCCACGCCCTACTTCCTGGAGTTTGCTGCAGGAATGCGCGAACTGCCCTGCGCTCCCTGGTCTACGGTCAATTATACGCCCAACGGCTGGAAGGCCCCGTGCTACCTCGTGGGAGAGAAGTACACCAAGGATTGGAACGAGTTTTGGGAGAAGACGGACTGGGAGTATTGGGAGAGCCGCAAAGATCCCAAATGCGCTAATTGCAAGATGCACAGCGGCTTCGAGCATAGTGCTGTAGAAGAAGCGATGAAGACGTGGAAGGGCCGCCTCCAGCTTGCAGCGTGGTCGTTCTCCAAGTAGCTCAGTCGGCGCAGATGCCACAGCCATGCGGCAGGAGCGGCCGGCAAAATAGTTCCGCCGCATGCTTAGGCGCACGAACCCGCTTCGTGCCGGCCGTAGTTGACGCAAGGCGATGACCGTACTCATTACCGGCGCAGGCGGCTTCGTGGGCGGGCACGTGGTCCGCAGCTTTCTAGAGCACGGATATTCCGTCCGCGCATTTGTACGTCCCTCCAGCCGAACAGACCACCTTACCGCCCTGGATGTGCCTCTCGTCTACGGGGACTTGCGGGATCCCTCTTCGCTTTCTTCGGCGCTGTGCGGGTGCAGCGTGCTGGTACATGTTGCCGCTGACTACCGCCTTTGGGCGCGCCGTCCGTCTGAGCTGTATTCGAGTAACGTGGACGGAACGCGCTCCCTTCTCCGGGCAGCCCTCGAAGCCGGCGTCGAGCGTGTGGTGTACACAAGTACTGTAGGAACTCTGGGCATTCCAAAGGACGGCAAACCTGGGACTGAGGATACCCCTGTGTCCCTCAAGGACATGGTTGGGCATTACAAGCGCAGCAAATTCCTTGCCGAAGAGGAGGTCCGGCGTTTTTACGCTGAGCACCGTTTGCCCATTGTGATCGTGAACCCCAGTACGCCCGTGGGAGAGGAGGATGCCAAACCGTCTCCTACGGGAAAGATGATCGTGGACTTTCTCCGTGGGCGCATGGTGGCGTATATTGACACCGGATTGAACCTGGTAGACGTGCGGGATGTGTCGGAAGGGCACGTGCTTGCTCTGGAGCGCGGCATCCCGGGTCAGCGATACATCTTAGGCAACCGGAACCTTACGTTACGTGGTATATTCCATATGTTGGCGGCTGTAACGGGTCTCCCGGCACCAAAGGTTCGGCTTCCCTACTGGGTGGCGTACGCAGCGGGATGGGTGGACACGTTGGTCGAAGGAGGGCTGCTGGGGCACGAACCTTCCATTCCTTTGGAGGGGGTCCGGATGGCCCGGAAGCGGATGTTCTTCGATGCATCCCGCGCCGTTCGGGAACTCGGGTTGCCTCAGTCGCCGGTTGAGGAGGCATTGGCGCGCGCGGTGTCCTGGTTCCGCAGTCGCGGGTATGCGTAGCGGGACCTTTGGCGGATAGGTGGAGGTGGATCGTGGAAGTGTCCACGCGGCGGAAGGTGATCATGGCCCGAGAGGTGGGCTTCTGCTTCGGGGTGAAGCGGGCCATCAACCTCACTCGGCAGGCTCTAGCAGAACGTCCCAAGGTGTTTATTCTCGGCGACCTGGTCCATAACAAGCGCGTAACCGACGAGCTGGAGTCAAAAGGGCTCAAGAAGGTTGAGGATCTGGACTGGCCTTCCACAGGGACAATGGTGGTACGTGCCCACGGATTGCCCAGGGCGAAGCTGAGCGAAGCCCGCAGCCGCGGCGTTGATATCGTGGATGCTACGTGCCCCATCGTGTTGCGCGCTCAAGAAGCAGCCCAATCCCTCGAAGCGCGTGGATGCCAAGTGGTGATCATCGGCGATAGGAACCATGCCGAGATCAAAGGGATCTTGGGCGCCCTGAAGAACCCGGCCCTCGTGATTGACAGCGTCCAGGAACTGCGGGAAGCCAAGGCTCAGCACCGCCTGTTGCGCAAGGTGGGTGTGATCTTTCAGACTACACATGCTTTGGAGCTGTGCCGAGAGGTCCTCAACGAACTCATCTTCATGTGCAAAGAGGTTCAGGTCATCAATACGATTTGCCGGCCTGTGCAGAACCGGCAGGACGAAGCCATAGATCTTGCCGCGCGGGTAGATTTGATGATCGTGGTGGGCAGCCGCACCAGCGCGAACACCGTGGAGCTGGCCGCACTCTGCCGCTATCACAATCCCTATACGCTGCAGATACAAAACGCCGATGAACTCGCCGTGGAAGATTTCGCGTGGGCGGAAACGGTGGGAATTGCCTCCGGGCTCTCTACGCCGGAGGATCTTGTGGAGGCTGTGCGCCACAAGGTAGCCTCCTATGAGGGTCCGGTAGAGCCTCATCGCAAGCCCGCTCCAGAACGCTACTTCGTTGCCTCCCATTCTTGAACCGGTCTGCATCCTCACCGCGGTACGGGAGGAACTGCGTCCCGTATGCAGAAGGATGCGGGACGTTCAGTGGGATGCCATTTCAGCGCCGAACCCCGACGCCGCCTCCCGGCAGCCTCCTTTGCGTTGTTGTGTAGGGACACTGGCCGGTGTCGCAGCGGTTGCAACGCGGACTGGCATGGGAGTGCGTCGTGCAGGCCAGGCAGCCCAGCACCTCATCCGGTGGTGTCAGCCGCGGTATCTGATTGTGGCGGGATTTGCCTCGGGGCTTCGCAGCGGTCTTGCTCCGGGTACTGTCGTCATAGCGAGCGAAGTTTTGTGGTCGCCTGGAGGCCGGGAAGGGGAGCAGGCGGGTCGCCATGGGCTTTTGGAGCGGGCCCAGCCGCATCCTATTCTTTTGGATGCAGCCCAGCGGATCTTGGCGGCCCACCCGGTAGAAGTGGGCGGGCTGCTCACGCTGGATTACCTTTTGCTGGATCCTTCGGCGAAGGCCACAGCCGCCCGCCTCGCTCCTTCGGCAATCGCCGCAGATATGGAGACCGCCGGAGGGGTGGTTGCCGCATTGGAAGCCGGCATCCCGTGGATCGCGCTCCGGTGCATCACGGATGGTGCCTCGGACCGGTTGCCGCTGCGCTTCGACCGGTATCTTGGTGCGGACGGCGAAGTCGCCCCCGCCAAGCTGCTTGGAGCCGTTCTGCGCGAACCCTCCAGTGTCCCAGGTCTGGTACGTTTGGGGGCGAGGTCCCTGCGCGCCGCAGGGAAACTGGCGGCCTTCGTCGAAGCATTCCTTCAGACTTTGCGCGGCAGGGAATAGGCGTACAGCGCGGTTTGCACGGTGCGGACCAGGCCCGCTTTGCGATTGTTGGGGTAAGAAACAACACGCAGCGGGCGGTTGACCATCCTTCTCGCGCAGGACGCACGGCGGAAGCCATGTTAGGAAACCCTCTGGTCGTTGCGTTCTTGCACTTTTGCGCACCCATTTGGATGCCGCCCCAGGCGCGGCTTACGGTGGAGGATGCGGTGCGCATCGCCTTGGTGCAGAGCCCTAAGCTCAAGGCAGCCCGCATGGAACTGGAGGCTCAGCAGAGCCAGGCAGACCGCGAACGCCCTGTTGCCCGGCCTACCGTGTCCGCTCGGGCCGAAGGCACGCTGCAGGGCCCGCGCGTTACCTTTCCCCGGGCGGGGAGCGGAGATGTGACCGTGCTTCCCGAGCGGTATGGTCAGGTGGCGCTTTCTGTGGAGCAGCCGCTCTTTAGAGCCGGGATACGCGCGGCGGGGATGCGCTTCGCCGCGCAGACCCAAGCGAACCTTTTGGAACTGCGCCGGCAGGAGAACGACCTGGCGCTGGAAGTGCGCAAGGCGTTCTACGCCGTGCAAACAGCGGAGGCCATGAGCGACACGGCTCGCAGCGGCGCGGACTTGGCCAGGAAGCACTTGGAACTTACCCGCGTGATGCTTCAGGCAGGAACGGCTTCGGAGCGTGATGTGAAAGCTTCGGAGGCGGACGTTGCCCAAGCTGAGCAAGGGGTTTATGAGGCGGAGGCGGGTGTGCTTCTGGCGCGAGCCAACCTGAACCGCCTTTTGGGGCGAGATCCCGCTACTCCAATAGAATTGGTGCCGGCGGGGATGCCGGCGCATATCCCGGCATCTGCCGGGCCCGGTATTGAGCAGGCGCTCAAGCAGCGGCCGGAGCTTCTTCTTTTAGAAGAGGAATTGAAGGCTGCCAAGGCAGGCGCTGTGCTTGCGGCATCGCAGGACAAACCCGGCATCTCGATGCGTGCGGTGGCGCAAACCCAAACGCCATCGGCATTTGTTCGCTCGAGCTACTTTGCCGCCGGATTGGTTCTGAATTGGACGCCCTTCGATGGAGGCAAAACTCGGGCCGATGTGCGTGAAGCGCGTGCGCGGGCAGCGCAGCTCGAGGCCCTTTTGGAAGACGCGAAATTGGGCATCCGCGTGGATGTGGAGAAGGCAGTGGCCGACGCTCAGGAAGCACTTCACAGCATCGAGGCGGCAGATCGCCAGATTGCCGCAGCCCAAGCAGCGGCAGACGTGTCGGAACTTCGGTATCAGGCGCGGTCCGCTACCCAGATTGAGGTGTCTGCGGCGATCTTCAATGTAACAAAGGCGCGTTCCAACCGGGTGCAGGCCCTCGGCAACCTGCTGACGGCGCTGGCGGAATACGATCATGCCGTCGGTGCGGAGGTGGCCCCATCGGCGGAAGCTCGAGGCACACCCGCTCACCGCGGAGAAGGCGCTTTGGGGGCCGGTAAATAGCCTTGGATCGAGAGATGACGCGTTGAAGCGGTTTGTGCATAGCATCCTTTTGCTGGCGGTGTTGGGAGCGGCGTTAGCGTACTTCCTGCGTGCCCAGCAGCCCCAGCGGCATCCTGCTCCGTTGTTACCCCAGGGTCACGCGAACGATGCCATCCCCGTGACCGTTGCCACGGCGCGGCACCGCGCGCTTCAACGGACCCTCACCGTAATAGGGGTGGTACGTCCCGATCATCAATCCTCCATCACGGCGAAAGTGCCCAGCCGCGTTGCTGCAGTTTATGTGCATGGCGGGGAATTCGTTCGTGCGGGAGATATGCTGGCACGCCTGGATATTGGGGACGCCGCTGCGCAGATCGAGGCGGCCCAAGCCGGTGTTGATGCTGCAGAAGCGCAGTACCGGAAGGCCGTGGAAGGGAAGACTGCCCGCTTGGTAGAAGTGGACGCCAGCATCGCCGGGGCCCTGGCAGGATTGCGGACCGCGCTTGCCAAAGAGCATCAGGCAGAACTGGGTGTGACGCTCACATCGGATGCCGCAGCGTCGGATGCGGAGAGGGCGGCGGCAGGCGTAAAGCAAGCGCAGGCAGGCCTCAGCCAGGCGGAAGTGGGGTTGCAGCAAGCCCAGGATTTGGTGCGGCGGTTGCGCTTCTTGTATGCCCACGGAGGCGTAGCTCGAGCCGATTTGGAGGGCGCCGAAGCTCAGGCTGAGATTGCCCGAGCCCAGCGGGATGCAGCCGCGGCGGCCCTTCAGCAAGCGAGAGCGGCAGAACCCCCCGCCTCCAAAGCTGTGAACCTTCGCCGGGAGGTGAGTGAGGGGGATGTCGCCGCGGCGAAGGCCGGCGTGGAGCAGGCGCGCAAGGGGCTTCGCGCGGCCTATGCCGCGAAATCGGCCGCACTTAGGCTAGCAGATCAAGACATCCGCGCGGCCCGCGCCGCCTTGCTGCAAGCGAAGGCGCAACTCGCCCAGGCCAAAGCTCAGGTGGGCGGTTCCGTGCTCCGCAGCCCCATAACGGGTGTGGTAACCGACCTGTCTGCCCATGCTGGGGACATGGCGCAGCCCGGGATGCCCCTCATGACCGTTGTGGCAGCGTCGCCGGTACACGTGGAGGCGGAGGTTCCTGCGCGATACGCATCTCGCCTCAAGCCGGGGCTCTCCGCCCGTGTCAACCTCGAGGGCCGGCTCGATGCCCCGCTGGCCGCCGTGCTCACCCAGGTGCTGCCCATCGCCTCCCCCGACGGCCGCACGGTGCCGATCCGCTTGGAGTTCACCTCAAGTGCCCATGCATCGCCGGGGCTCATGGCCAAGATCGTGATTGACCTGCCGGTGGATCAACGTGCTGTTTCGATCCCAATGGATGCCTTGAGGACTGAGGGAGACACGTACTATGTGTACATCGTGGAAGGATCCCACTGTGCGCGGCGCAACGTAGACGTAGCAGTTGTGGAGGGGCAGTACGCGCAGATCTCGGGCGGGCTCCAGAGCGGCGACCGCGTAATCGTGACCTCCGAGGCTTCGATCGAGCCCGGCATGCCCGTTAAGGTAGTGGGTCGCCGATGATGCTGCGCCCGATGGAGCCTGCTACCCCGATTTCTCAGAGGTAAGCAGCACCGTGTGGCTCACCAAACTGGCAATCGCCCGACCCGTCGTCATATGGATGGCCCTGGCTGCAGTAGCCATCCTGGGGGTCTTGGCGTATCTTCGCCTGCCTGCCGATCTCAACCCACAGGTAGATATCCCTACGGTCACCGTCGTGACCGTGTACCCTGGCGCGGGGCCCCGGGAAGTTGAGGCTTTGGTAACCAAACCGCTCGAGGACGCGGTGGGCTCCGTCAGCGGTGTGAAGGATGTTTTCTCCAGCTCCCAAGAAGCCGTGTCCATCATCAGTATGGATCTGGTGGTGGGGACGGATATGGATCGGGCGGTAGCCGCGATCCGGGAGAAAGTAGACGCTGCCCGCGCCCTCCTTCCCGACGGAGCACAGACCCCCGTTGTGGCGCGCCTGGATATCAATGCTCAGCCGGTGCTCTATCTGGCTGTAACCGCCGATCGGCCGCTTTCGGAATTGTGGAATACCGTCAACGACGTGCTGAAGCCGCGACTGGCACGGGTAGTTGGTGTAGCTTCGGTTACAGTGCTGGGCGGTGAGCGCCAGGAAGTTCGGGTGGATGTGAGCGCTCGCAGGCTGGAAGAATATGGAGTTACCCTGGAAGACGTGGTCAACGCGGTGAAGGCAGGCAGTCAGAATGTACCGGGCGGCTCCGTGGAGCAGGGGCGACGACAGATTGGGGTGAGGACGCTGGCGGCATTTACGCGGCTGGAAGAGATACGCCAGGCCCAGATCCTTTCACCTGCTCTGATGATGGCGTCCCCTCCGCTCTTTCCGGGTATGGTGCCCGGCTCCTTGAAGCCCGCCCTGCCGGCACCGGTGACCATTGGGGATGTGGCGCGGGTATATGAAGCCCCTCAGCGCCCCAGAACCCTGACACGCGCCAATGGGCGGCCCAGCATCGGCATCGTCATCACCAAAACAGCGGATGCCAATACGGTAAGCGTGGTGGACGGGGTCAAACGAATGCTGGCCCAGTTGAGGCCGACCCTTCCACCGGATGTGCGGTTCATAACTTCCCGCGATGACGCGGGGGTGGTTCGTGACGCCCTCAATGACGTGGATGCCACTTTGGTTCTGGGTGCAATCCTCGCCATGCTCGTGGTATTCGTGTTCCTCCACAATATCAGGGGAACCGTCATTGTTGCGTTGGCGCTGCCGGCATGTATGGTAGCCACGTTCCTTGCCATGTATTTCGCGCATTTCACGCTCAACCAAATGACGCTGCTGGCCTTATCCCTTTCCGTAGGCATCCTGATTGACGACAGCATCGTGGTTCTGGAGAGCATCACCCGACACCTTGGCAGGGGCGAGACTCCAACAGAGGCAGCCTATAACGGGCGAACGGAAATCGGCTTCGCCAGCGTTACCCTCACGCTTTCGGATGTAGTGGTCTTCCTACCCATCGCCTTCATGGGCGGCATCGTGGGGGCGTTCTTCCGGCAGTTCGGGCTTACGGTAGTGGCTGCGACCCTCTTTTCGCTGGTGGTGTCCTTTACATTGACACCCAGCTTGGCTTCCCGCTGGTATCGGCAGGGGGAAGACCCAGAGCATCCGCGCGGCGGCATCTTCTTCACCTTTGAAGCTTGGTACCGCCGTGTGACGCTGGGTTACCAGCGGTTGCTCCACGGGGCGCTGCGTCACCGGACTGCGGTGCTCGCATGGGCAACCGTGCTCCTGATCGCCGCAGCGCTGGTTATTGCACCGTCATTGGGCTTCGAGTTTTTGCCGGCAACAGATCAGGGGCAGATCGTGGTCACTGCGGAGCTTCCGCCGGATGCGTCGTTGGAAGCCACAGATCGAATTGCGCGGAAGATCGAGGCTCGTCTTGTCGGTCAACCGGACGTAGAGAATTATGTTACGACCGTAGGGCAGATCCTTGGCGGCTTTGGCGCAATTCCCCAGCAGGGTCCGCAGTATGCCCAAATCAACGTGAGGCTATGGAACCGTGCCGGCTTGTTGGAGCGCCTTCTGGCCCTCGGCAGAACACCTCCCCACACGCGCACCCGTACCGACGCTCAGGTAGTTGAGGCCATCCGATCATCGCTGAGCGGCATCGCCGGAGCGCGCATCACCGTAGCACCCGTGCGGACCGTTGCCAACGTAGGGCCACCCGTTCAGATACAGCTTCGGGGGGCGGACCTAAATGACCTTACGAGTGCCGCTACTCAACTTCGCGATCGGCTGCGGCAGATGCCCGGCGTTTTCGATGCGGACATCTCGGTGCGACCGGGGCGCAGCGAGCTGGCCGTCAGAGTGGACCGCGTGAAGGCCGCTGCCATGGATTTGCCGCCGGCTGAGGTCGGCCTAATGGTGCGGGATGCACTGGAAGGTAATGCCGAGAGTGTGCTTCGCGAGGGAGGCACCGAGAAGCCCATCCGCGTGGAGTTGGCCGATATTGACCGCAACGACCGCGAGGATATGGTGCGCCTGCCTGTGGGTGTGAGCCAGGGAAGGGCAGTGCTTCTGGGCCAGGTATCCGATTTCAACATGGAGACCGCGCCGACGGCGATAGACCGCATCAATGGGCAGCGGATGGTGACCGTGACCGCCAACCTTGCTCCCGGATACGCTTTGGGCACGGCGCAGGCAGACATTGATGCCCGGCGAGCGGACATCCCCATGCCTGGCATCGAGGTGCATTGGGGCGGAGAGACCGAAGCGATGCAGGAGAATGCAGGGTATTTCGCCATGGCCCTGGGGCTTGCCGTGGTCTTGGTCTATCTGGTGATGGCGTCTCTGTTCAATTCACTTCTGAACCCCTTCGTCATCATGTTCACACTTCCCATGGCGCTGGTAGGCGGATTGGGAGCGCTGGCTCTAACGGGAAGCACACTTTCGCTGGTAGCCATGATCGGCATCATCATGTTGGTAGGGCTCATGGGGCGCAACGCCATCTTGTTGATTGATTACACTGGAACGCTTCGTGCGCGAGGAATGGCTCGGAATGAGGCTGTGGCGGAGGCCGGAGCGACGCGCCTGCGTCCCATCCTGATGACGACACTGGCCACCATGTTGGGGATGCTTCCGGTAGCCCTGCGCATCGGCCGCGCTTCGGAGCTGCGTGCGCCCATGGCCATCGTGGTAATCGGCGGTCTGCTTCTATCAACCCTTCTGACACTCGTGGTGGTTCCGCTCCTATACACGCTCTTCGATGACCTGCGGGAGCGCCTCATCCGCCGGGTTTGACGTGCGCGTTTCTGCGTCGGTTAGCGTGTTTTCTCAAGATCCATACGCTCCTTGTCCCGACCGGGTAGAATGTAGCGGGTAAGAGGAGGCCAGATACCATGAGGAAGACGCTCTTTTTGAGCCCGCCATCGTTCGAGGGCTTCGACGGAGGCGCGGGCAGCCGATATCAGGCTCGGAGGGAGATCACTTCCTTCTGGTATCCTACTTGGTTGGCTCAACCGGCTGCTTTGGTGCCCGGAAGCAGGCTCGTTGATGCCCCGCCCCATGGCCTCTCCGTAGGCGACGTGCTGCAGATTGCTAGGGACTATGAGCTGGTAATCCTGCATACGAGCACCCCATCACTGCCCAACGACATCAAGTGCGCCGAAGCCATCAAGGCTCAGAACCCCGGCACGTTGGTGGGGATGATCGGCGCTCACGTGGCCGTGCTCCCCGAAGAGACGTTGCGTCAGGCGCCGGTGCTGGATTTCGTGTGCCGCAACGAATTCGATTATACGTGCCTTGAAGTAGCGCAAGGGCTGCCTTTTTCCCAGATACGGGGTCTCAGCTACAGGGACGCTGCGGGCAACATCGTGCACAACCCCGAGCGCGAGCTTGTACCCGATTGGGATGCCATGCCTAGCGTGCTGCCTGTATACCACCGGGACCTGGATATCGAGAAGTATTTCATCGGTTACTTGCTCCACCCATACATCTCGTTCTACACAGGGCGTGGATGCCCGGCAAAGTGCACATTCTGCCTGTGGCCGCAGACCATCGGGGGGCACAAGTACCGCACGAAGTCTCCGGCAGTTGTAATCCGGGAGCTGGAAGAGGGTAAGGCCCTCTGGGGCGACCGCGTGCGGGAGTGGATGTTCGACGACGACACGTTTACCATAGACAAGGCACGGGCCATCGAGATCAGCAAGGGGCTCAAGAGGCTCAAACTTACCTGGTCCTGCAATGCCCGCGCACACGTGGATTACGACACGCTCAAGCAACTTCGTGACAATGGGTTGCGCCTGCTGCTTGTGGGGTTTGAGAGTGGGAACCAGGCAATCCTCAACCGGATCAAGAAGGGCATCACGCTGGATATGGCTCGGCAGTTCATGAAGAATTGCCACAAACTAGGCATCAAGGTGCACGGCACGTTCATCATTGGGCTTCCTTTGGAGACGAAGGAGACCATCGAAGAGACGATACGGTTTGCACAAGAGCTGGATCCTCACACCATCCAGGTGTCTATTGCCGCCCCCTATCCCGGCACAGAGCTTTACGACCAGGCGGTGCGCAACGGGTGGTTGGACTCCAACGTCCTCGTTGCCGGGAGCGGCATCCAGACCTCCACGCTCCGTTATCCTAACTTATCTCCGGAGGAGATGGAGGAAGCGGTGGAGCGGATGTACAAGCGGTTCTACTTCCGCCTCAAACCCATCCTTCGCATCGTCCGTGAGATGGCTGGGGACCGGCAGATGCTGGTGCGGCGCCTGCGGGAGGGGCGCGAGTTCTTCGACTATCTGAAGGAGCGCAAGCAGATTGCCCGGGCTCACCAGGGTCAACGGGCCTCTCAAGGTGCGGTATAGACCTGCATCCTCCTGGGGATTGCTGCACTGCGCGGGGAATGCAGCCGGTGCCTGCAATGCGCGGCCTCATACTCAACGCCGACGACTTCGGAGCCAGCCCTCGGGTGAACGAGGCGGTGGCGCGGGCGTTCGGGGAGGGAGTTCTCACCAGCGCCAGTCTCATGGTGAGCGAAGAGGCGTCCGGCTCTGCCGTGTGCCTCGCTCGGCAGCACCCTGGGCTGGCGGTCGGCTTGCATTTGGTGCTGAGCTGCGGCTCCGCGGCCCTGCCAAGGGAGCAGATCCCGCATCTGGTAGGGCGAGACGGCCGCTTTTTTCCCTCACCTGCTGTGGCAGGGCTCAGAGTTTTCTACCATCCTGAAGCCCGCCGGGAGGCCGCCAAGGAGATCGCGACCCAGTTCGAGCGCTTTGCAGACACTGGGGTGCCCTTCGACCACGTAAACGGCCATCAGCACCTGCATCTGCACCCGGTGATTTGGCGGCTGGTGATGCGCCAGTGCCGCAGGTTCGGCGTAGGTGCGGTGCGTATTCCCTTTGAGGAGTTGCGGCTCTTCACCCCAGGCCGCATGGTGGGGCGGGTGGCGGAGTGGGCGGCCTTTCGGGCGCTCCGCGCCTGGTGTCTTAGGCAGGCCCGGGAGAACAACCTTGTAACCGCCGTTCGCGTCTATGGGCATCTCGAAACAGGTCGGGTCACCGAGCATTACCTGCTGTATTTGCTGGATCGCCTCCCGGCCGGGGTAAGTGAGGTTTATCTTCATCCCGGCGCAGGCGATGATGGCGATGGTGAGCTTGAAGCTTTGCTGAGTGCATCGGTAAGGCGCCGGATGCAAGAGCGGGGCGTGGCTCCGTTCACCTATAGCCGCCTGGCGGCTTTCATTGCCGACGGGAAGATGCCTGCCGCCTAGGGGCGTTATCTGTAAACCCTGGCGGACCGGGTGCGGGAAGCGGCAAGAAGCGTGCGCCGTTCCTCGTAATTCCAGCGGTTGGCGTAGACGAGGATCACATTGGTGAGCCATCGTCTGGGGCGGATGAGCATCTTGCCTTTGTAATAGAGTCCCAGCGAAGAGCCCGCATCCAGATTGATTGCGTTGATTGCGCCCAGGGCGCGCATTGCGCGGGCGAGCCTGGAAAGGTATACCGGTTTGCGCGTCGCGACAAATACGAGCACGTTGCTCCGTGTGACACCTACCGCGAGGCGGCTGTTGTGTGTCAGCATCCGCTGATCGTGGAAGCCTTCGGGCCGCGGATCCACGTACACGAGGCCGTCGTGGATGAGCCTTGGGCCGCTGCGAAGCACAAAGTCGAAGCGGCTCCAATCCTGGTGCGTATATCGCTTGGGCTGGAGGAACTCGACCTCGTTGTTATCGGTAATGCACAGGGCCGTGCCGACACCGCCAAAATGGGCAAGCTCACCATCAATGACGATGTCTCCGATAGGAACGTGGTTGCGCGTACTGAAGAAAGTACCGGTGACCGCAACGGTAGGCTCTGCGCGACGCACCATTTGGGCAAACGGCTCCGCGTGGCCCGCGCCATACCTGGCAAGTTCCGCCGTCACTTTGACGTTCAGATCTTTCAGATCCACGAAGATTGCCTTTACGGGCACGCCGGCGGCGTAAGTCTCTACCATGCGGATGCTCTGGGCGTGTGCAGGCACGTGGCCGGCTAGAGCGGCCGCGACCATCGCGGTGAGCACCGTGTTGGCTTTGTTGCGGGTGTGCATCAATGAGTTCGCCTTGGCAGGATGCAGTCCTTTGGTGATCTTTCCCCGGTTTGCATCGGTGTGGCTGCACGGTTCTGCGTGAAGATTGTTCCATATCCGGCAGCCGCAGCGCATTCCGAAGGAAGTTGGATTGTTCACCGACCCCAAGCGCGCCGGACCCAGCCTGCGGCGGCAGCATCAGACACAGGCAGTGCCGATCAAGGCTTCAGCACGAAGGCGTCTATACCCACCAGCGTGCCTACGGATTGAGGGTTCTTGCCTGTGATCCGCACTACGATGGGATTGCCTCCAGTCTTGAGGCTCACTCGACCGAGGCTCACCGCACCTGAGGGCACTACGTCGGGATTGTACAGATCAACCTCGGGGCCGACAGGCCGGCCGTTGTAGAGGATCTGGATGCGGCCGTAGTCCTTGGCCTTGGTGAAATAGCCGACGAGTTCGTAGGTGCCTGCTGCGGCGACTGGGAGCATGAGAGTCAACTCGTCACCTGGTTTGCCGCCAGTCCACCAAAGCTGGCTCTCGCCGCTCCAATCGCCGTCGAAGGATCCCATGTCTTGGGTGGATACTGATCCGCCGGTGGCTTTGGCGTTTGGAATGAGGGCTTCTCCTTCGATGGCGCCTTGGATCTTGAACGGAGGCGGCGGTACGAACGGCAGCAGATCTGCAGGATTGGCGGGTAGCGGTGGGAATGGAGCGTGGGGCTCCGACTGGTACCAATAGGCAACGCTCGAGTAATCGGCCTCCGTGTCGTTCTGATTGCCGTGCTCGATGGTTACGCGGATAGATTTGTGGAACGGAATGGCGTCCTCGATGTGCCACCGGTACGCGCTGATGCGGCCATGCTGATCATCTTTGATGACGCATCCGTGATAGGGAGCTGAGTAAGGACCTCGGTCGAAATACCAGCCGCTGGAGAAATAGTCTTCCGTACCTGTTCCATTGATGGAAGGGGTTGTTTCGCCGTCTATGTAGACCATCTCATCGCCTTCCAGGAAGCCCAGGCCGTGTCCCTTGCGGTTTTGCATGAACAGAGCGGTTCCAACATAGTGGCCCTGCCCCGTCGCTTCCAGGATGGTATAGTTCTTGCCCTTTGTCGTTGGGTTTTCGCGACGCCACTGGGCATGGAAATGGCGCAGATCCTTAGGCAGGGATTTGTAAGCGGTGAAGTCTATGTTGTAGTAGAACGCGTCTATTCTGCGCTTGCTCAAGTTGGTGAGCGTCCATTTGGCGGACTTATGAAAGGGCATGGGCCAATAGCAGTTGTACCCGCCGCTGGTTTCGTTGAGGGGGAGGGAGATATAATCGTGCTGTTCTCCAAAGCCCACTCCGAAAAAATCTCCGATGGGGACCTCTACACTGGGTGTCGGCTCGTCGTCCCAGTACATGCGCAGGATTGCCTGGCGGTGGATGGTCATTTCCGACCGTGGAGCGATGGTTACCCAGAAGCGCCGGATGATGCCTGCGCCTTTGTAATCGAGAAGGGTGATCGTTTGGCCGGGATCTACCGGGCGTGCATCGCCGTTCCCCCCGGATCGGTCCCAGCTTCCTTCGTGTTTCGCGATGCCGTCGTGGGGAAGTACGAGGCCGGCTAGGGGACTGCCCAATACCGCCGCCGGATTGCGCCCTTGGGCGGCTGCAAGCATGGGCGCTGCTAGCGTGAGCAGGGCTACATAGAAGCACAGAGATTTCTGGCGCATGGCATTCTCCTCAAATTCATGGTCGGACGGCTCTAGGGTGCCTTCTTCAAAACGATATCGTCATCGGAAGCGCGCAAAACAGCATCGTAGTACGCTTTTACTTGTGCATACTGATCGGCAGGCATGCGGCCTGGACGCGACACGCTCGTAACCCGGATCGTCAGCGAGCGCCCATCCGGCGCAGGAGCGATGGTCCGCGTGTATTCGAACAGGGGACACGCGATATGAACATCCTCGGGTGTGTCTTCGATGACGTACCCCGACGGAAGATTGATCACGGTTTCGCTCGTTTGGAGGTTCGCCTCTTCCACTACGATGGGCCAAATCCGGCGCTCTTTGACGAACGGGTTCGTCTTCTCGGGGCCGCCGGCTAGGTTCGCCACGGGAACGATAAGCAGGGACCGGGTTCGCTTCGCGCGGTTCGGGGCTGTAAGAGCCAGGCGGATGAGGTACGGGTCCCGTTTGTCGGTGCCGTCGGGAAGGGTGTACGAGTTTACGACCCCGCCGGGTGAAAAGGACTGTGCCATGGCCTGGACCACTTCCTTGCGCTGATCGGGGGTGATGCTGCGAATGTAGGCTCGCCACTGTTCTGCGGTGGATCCCTTCATGGCGGTTGTAAGCTGGATTTTGGCAGAACCGTCTGGGTTCAGATCCACACGCGTCACAGACGAGAAGCCGTTCTGATCGGGCTGAAAGCCGGGTATTGTCTCAAACGTTCCGCCGTTCTTTGTGATGACAAAGCCCTGGCAACCTCGATCTGCCGCGGGAATATCGCCGTAACCGCAGGTTTCGGCAGTGGCATCCAGCCAAACGGTCTTCCCATCCACCTCAGCCTGGGCGATGCAGTGGTCGAAGGCATCCAGCCCCGGAAGCTGCCGGCTCACAGGCGCGCGGTATTGTGCTTGCAGGAGTACGGGCTGAGCCTTGATCCCTGCAGCCTGGAGCATCGCGATGAGGAGGATGGCTTTGTCTTTGCAGTCGCCGTAGAGTTTGTTGCACACGTCGGGTGCGGGGTGCGGCTTGAATGCCGAAAGCCCGAATTCCAAGCCTACATACCGCACGCGATTGGCAACCCAGTCGTAGAGGGCCGCGGCTTTTTCGGCATCCGTATGCTTGCCGGCAATCGTTCGGGCCACAGTGTCTCGGATGGCGGGAGTGACGGTCATCTGGGGGCTGGCCAGCTTCCAGAACCATTGGGCGATGTCCTGCCAGGAGGCAATCGTGGTGACCTCCATCCAAGTTCGGATCTCTCGGAGGGGAGGCATGGCGGGCTCTACCTCGATAGGTCTTGCGTTGGTAAGCTGCCACGTGTAGATGCGCGTCTGGCCGTCGCCGGCTGTTGAGGTGGTGGATTTCACTCCGGCGTCGTTGTAAATTTGGAAGCGTATCTTCTTGTTTGCCGGCGCCGCCAGTGTGTAGCGGCTCAGAACCACGGGCTCCTGGCCTGTGAAGGCCCAAGTGTCCCAATAGTGCCCGGGCATGATGGCAGGGCGCGTAATTTCTTGCCACGTGTAGTCTATGACGCAGTCGTCTTCGATGCCCGGCATGGAAAAGCCGACGGCCATAGTGTCGCCGTAGAGCGGGTATTCCGAATACGGCGACGTCACGCGGATCTCGGAAGGGGACACTTCCAGGATGCGGCCGTCTCGAGTAATCGTGCGGGCCCTCAGCACTTTGATGCTCTGGTAGCTGGAATTGTAGGGGAGGTTCACCTCCGCCTGGGATCGCGCTCGTTCGTTAAAGAGCTTCAGCGTTTCGCGGTAATAAGCTACCACGGTGCCGTCGGGGCGGATGCGGACGTTTGCCAGGTCCAGCAGGCGGGCGTAGTTGCTGTTGGGCCACTGTGCCGCTGCTGGGGCATTGCGCAGGGCTTGCTGGAGTTCGGGATCCAGGGACACGGGCTTGCTCGCGTGCTCGTGATGCCGCGAAGCGGAGTTCTGACGAGCGCGGGCCGGCAACGGCCCTATCAGCATGGCGAGGAGCGCAAGAGAGCACGCCCCAAAAGAAAGGGAGCGGTAGTGCACGGGTAATCCCCCTCGAATTTGATGCCCGGGCCACGCCCGGTTACAGTGCAATACGGCTGGGCGGGGCCAATGGGATCCCATTACGCTCGCTTTGCGAGGCGAATTCACAAGGCGTCGCCGCCGCGGTCGGCGTTCTCTTTCGTATAGATACGGGTGCCCAAGGTGACGACTTTGGGGACCGACTCGTTTTTGAGGATTTTGAGGGCCGTGTCTATGGCTTCTTTCCCTCCGGTAGGATACTGGAATGTGGCGGTGAGGATGCCATCCTTCACGAGGCGCACCCCTTCGGTGGGAAGGGCATCAATCCCAATGAATTTGATCTGCTTCTCTCTGCCTTTCCCTTCTTGGAGAGCGGCCTGGTAGGCACCGTTGGCGCTGGGATCATTGTGGGCATAGACGGCGTCTATGTGGGGGAAGCGGGCGAGCGCCGATGCCATTTCACGCTGCGCGTTGGGCTGCAGCCATTGGCAATCAGCGTCGAAGATGATGCGGATCTGGGAACCCTTGATACCCTCCATGAAGCCCTCGTGGCGCTCCTGTGCCGGCGTAGAGGTCATGAGGCCTTTCAGTTCTACGATGTCGCCCTTGCCTCCGAGGAGCTTCACCATGAACTTACCGGCTTCCCGCCCGATCTTCACGTTATCTCCGCCGATGAAGCACGTAAACTTATCTCCTTCTACCTTTCGGTCGAGCACGATGACGGGGATGCCGGCGTCCATAGCTTCCGCTACCGGGGCCGTGAGGGGTCGGGCTTCCTTGGGGCTGATGATGATGAGGTTTACGTGTTGCTGGATAAACTCGCGCACCTGAGCCTGCTGGGTTTCACTCTTGTTCTGAGCATCTCTGTAGATCACCTGGATCTCGGGATGGGCCTTGGCTGCATCTTCGATGTCGTGGTTCATTTGCACCCGCCACGGCTCGCCCAGATTGCACTGCGACATGCCGATGACCCATTGTGCCGACGGGTTCTGCCTGGCGGAGGATGATTGCGGCGCGTTGGCTCCGGGCTTGCCGCATCCAACCAAGAGCGCTGCAAGGAATACTGAAAGCTTGGCCGTTCGTGTCATTGGTTATCCCTCTTTCCTTTCTGGATGAGTACAGCCAGTGCGATAATGGCCCCTTGAAGGATCATGCGCTGTGCAATGGGCGTGGCGTTGAGGCTGAGGATCTTGTTGATATAGGCCACGATCAGGACACCGATGAGGGTGAAGAACATTCCGCCGCGCCCTCCGGCCAGGCTCGTCCCGCCGATCACTACAGCGGCGATGGCATCGAGTTCGTATGTGAAGCCTGCTTCAGGATCCCCAAGGTCCTGCCGGCACGCATTCACGATGCCTGCGAGGGCGGCAAACGCCGCACACAAGGCATACGTCACTACCTTTGTCCGCTGAACCTCCATACCCGAAAGCCTGGCTGCTTCTTCGTTGCCGCCGATGGCATACAGCCGCCGCCCGTAACGTGTATTGCGCACAATGATGCCCATGACGATGATCGATGCCAGAAAGAGAAGTGTGGCAGGCTGCATTCCGACGCCTGGGAGCGCCTTCGTCATCCACCGAAAGAAGGGCGGGGTGTCCTGCTGCAGTCGGTACCACGGCAGGGCCGCAGGCTGAACCTTGATGCCGCCGGAGATGAGCTTCGCCATTCCTCGTGCGGACACCATCACTGCGAGGGTGGCAACGAAAGGCTGCATCCGGAAGCGGGTAATCAGGATGCCGCTTACGAGGCCGGCCGCCAAACCCGCAAGAATGGTGGCGGGGATGGCTTCCGGTACCGGCCAGCCGTATCCGATGGTAAGGAGGGCAAAGAGCGTCGCAGCCAGACCCACAACGGAGCCCACAGAGAGGTCAATTCCGCCGCTGAGGATCACCAGGGTCATACCGGTGGCGAGGAGGCCATATTCGCAGTATTCGAAGATGATGTCGAGCTGTGTGCGCCAAGATAGGAAAATGGGCAGGTGCGTGTCGAAGGCGCGCGGCGTGAAGAAGCATCCCAGGCCGAAGACTACGAACAACGCGATGACGCCTCTGTAGCGATCCACAACATGCAGCACAGAGGACACGCGATGCAACAGCGTCCTTCCGGTTTCCGGCGGCGCATCGGGGTGCATCATGGCCGGGAGTACTCCCCGAACTCTGGACGCCGGCCGAGGATGCACTCCTGGGGATGCGTCATGCCAGCACCTCGTCCACAGGAAGGTAGGGCAGCCCGTACTGCTCGGCGATATCCTGTAGGCACACGCGCCCGCCTACAATGTTGAGCCCTTGCCGAAGTGCGGCGTCCCCGATGGCGGCATCCTTCCATCCTCGCCTGGCGAGCTTGCGCACATAGGGGAGTGTCTCGTTTGTGAGAGCAAAGGTGGAGGTGCCGGCCACGGCACCGGGCATGTTGGTGACACAGTAATGCACGACCCCCTCTTCGATGAAGGTGGGGTTGCTGTGTGTCGTGGGGCGCGTGGTTTCGAAGCATCCGCCCTGGTCCACCGCTACATCCACTACAACAGCTCCCCGCTTCATGGTTTTGAGCATGTCACGCGTAACGAGTACGGGAGCCTTGGCGCCGCGCCGCAAAACGCCGCCGATGACGAGATCGGCGTCGTGGATGGCCTGCCGGATGTTGAGGCGGTTGGAATAGAGCGTGCAGACGTTGGCAGGCATCACATCGTCCAGATAGCGCAGGCGCTCTGTATTGATATCGAGGATGAGGACGTTGGCGCCGATGCCCGCCGCGACCTTGGCCGCATTGGATCCAACAACTCCGCCTCCCAGCACTACCACATTGGCTGGAAGCACCCCCGGCACTCCGCTCAGGAGGATGCCACGGCCTTCCATGGGGCGTTCCAAGTATTTGGCTCCTTCCTGTATCGCCATGCGGCCGGCGACCTCGCTCATGGGCGTGAGGAGGGGGAGGGTGCCATCGGCCAGTTGGATTGTCTCATAGGCGACGCACACGGTTCCTGCTGCAATCATGGCGTGGGTTAGTTCCTCGCTGGCAGCGAAGTGGAAATAGGTGAAGAGGATCTGGCCGGGCCGCAGGTAGGGATACTCCTGCGGGAGGGGTTCCTTAACCTTCACGATCAGTTCTGCCGCACCGTACACGGCAGCAGGCGTGTCCACGATGCGCGCTCCCGCTGCTTCGTATTGGGCATCTTCGATGCCGGTACCCAAACCTGCACCGCGCTCTACGAGGACGGTATGCCCGTCCTCGGAAAGGATCTCCACGCCTGCCGGTACCAGTCCCACGCGATATTCACTGTTTTTGACCTCTTTGGGAACGCCGATGACCATGATCCACTCCACCGTTGGGGTATAGGACGGCGCTCATGGGCCGCCCTGGGAAAGGCGAGCATCCCCGGGGCATCCTCGATGCTGCAGGATCCGCGAAGAGGCTCGAGAAAGCTCGCAGAAATCGCTCGATGCGTAGTTCGCGACGCCGGCGCTCCATTCCTGCAGATTGAGCTGTCACGCCGTGTCCCCGGCACCGCGCAGGGGGCGGCCCACAGCGGCCGAACCGACGCAGGCGAAGCGCCGTCACCGGCGCACGGGAATGCGCGACACGGTAACGGAGAATGGCGGCAGGTGGATGCGAAGCCTGGACCCTGTTACCGCAAAGGAGTGTTCTACTGGGGCGACGCGCCGCGGATGCTGGAAGGAGTTCTCGTCCTCCGGATGGGCCGAAGTAAGTACCCAAGCCAGAGCCCGGCCTGAGGGATCAGCCCCCTCTATGGAGACAACAGCGTCTTGGGCGTCACGGCTGTAATTGACCATCTTCAGGACGAGTGTCCGCCCATCCTCTGCCGTACCCGCCGACGCAGTAATGGGTCCGGCGGGCCGGTCGGTTACATCGTGCACGAGGCGGCCGTCGAGAAAGCAACGGATATGGTCCCCGTGAAGCTCGATGCGCACCGTGTACCATCGGCCTGTTTCCACGCTCCCCGGCACATCGCGCCCAACGATCGTTTTGGACCCGCCGACGCACTTCTCTATCGCGTGGCGAGTATTCCCCCATCCGCCGATATTCCACCAGTACCAGTTGTTCTGGTTCCGCACGTGGAACATGATGAGAAAGCCCTCGGCGCCGCCGAGTTTGCGGGCTCGAAGCGTCAGCGTGTAATCCTCCCAGCGCTCGTCCCCGGCGACGGACCGGTCATCTTCATTGAGATCGAGTTGCCGGTAGGCTCCTTGCTCGACGGCCCAGTGGCCGCGGTAGGGCTTCCAGCGATCGGCGCCGCCAGCGAAGTCGTCGGAGAAGAGGGTCCGTCCTCCTGCAGTCACGCGCACGTCGCGGTACTCTGCCTGGGTGTGCCAGGTGCCCAGGCCAATGGCGCCCGTAGCGGCTTGATGAGCGGGCAATACGGCCTGTAAGGTGACGGGAAGAACGCGCTGGACGCGGTTGCGGCTGAAGAGCCACTGAACCCAATAGGAGGGGGTACCGTAACAACGCGCATCGTCGAAGCAGATGGCGTCGGGGTTCCAGGCGCGGTTGTTCACGTTGACGAAGAGGGGCGCGTAGGACGCCATGGACACTACGTCGGAATTGCGCTCCAGGCCGGTCATGAAGGCAGCTTCCGCCACGGCGGCGCGGAGGTTTCCCTGGCCGCACTCCTGGGTGACTGCGTATTCACCCACGTACACACGGGGTCCTCTCCGGCTGTACCCATCGTACCGGGTGGAGTTGTCTACGAAGAACTGGGGGCTGGAGTAATAGTGTTCGTCAATGAGATCGGCGGGCCGGGAGCGAACAGGCATATCGGCTACCAGTTGAACATCGGGGTATCGCGCCTTGATGGCATCGTAGAAGCGCGCGTAGCGTTCTTCATAAGCCGGGCCGCCGTTTTCGTTGCCGATCTCCAACATCCGCAAATGGAATGGCTCAGGGTGGCCATTCTTCGCCCGCAATGCGCCCCAGCGGCTGGTGACGGGGCCATTGGCGTATTCCAGGGCATCCAACGCATCCTGGACCCACGGGCCAAGTTGGTCCAAGGGCACATTGCCCCCGTGGGCCATGCCGCAGTTGATTACGAAGAGAGGTTCCGCTCCTAGATCCTCGCACATCTGGAGGTATTCGTGGAAGCCGAGGCCATCGGTTGAGTAGTAGCCCCACAAGTTCCAGTGGCCGGGGCGTTCCCAAACAGGTCCCACGGTCGCCTTCCACCGGAAGGCATTGGTGAGCTGGTCCCCTTCACAAAAGCATCCACCCGGGAAACGCACGAAGGCGGGTTTCAGGTCGGCCAGCATGGAGGCGAGGTCCTTCCGGAGGCCATTCGGGCGGCGTTTGAAGGTGTCCGCGGGCATGAGGGATGCGAAGGCAAGGTAATAGGTACCCGGTTGCATGGAACGCAATACGAGGCGCGCTTTGGGATCGTCCAGGTTGCCCTTCAGCGTAACGACACGCATCGTCCATCCGTGCCCCAGTGGTTTGATGCGGGCAGCAGAACTGACGGGTCCGGATGCGCCCTCCAGCACCGCCGAAAGTTCGCCATTCCCAGACTCACTCCGTGCAAACAGGGTGAGTCGGTAGCTCGATCCGCGGCGAATTGCCATGCCCCAGTAGCCGGCGTTCGCCACCCCCTCACCTGGGCGTTGGGCCACCAACTTGAGTTCGCGAGGGTTGGCCGCATTGAGGGGTTGCGCAGCGTCCACAGAGATCGCGGCTCCATCTACAGCGGTCCACCCTTCGAGGGCATCTCGAGCGGAAAACGTTCGGTTGCGCACCATTTCCGCATAGAGCCCTCCATCGCCGGCATGGTTGATCTCCTCGAAGAAGATGCCGAAAAGCCTCGGACTTGCCCTGTGTGTAGGGTGACGGGCGTCTATAGACAGGGTGGCTTTGGCAGGCGGGGCCAGCATAGGGCCCGAATTGAGGAAGGCGCACGCAGCGAAGGCTATAGGTAGGCACATCTTCGGTTCCTCAACGAAGTCTTATATGCAATCGGCCCGTGAACCTCGACCGTTTCGAGGTCGGTTCCCAACTGTTGGATTGGCGTTCATCGTGTCCACAGTTCGACGAGCGGGCGGTTCCTTCCTCGGGTGCGCTTATGGCTACGCAGCAGGATCGTTGGGAGGTTGCTTTTCCGGTTCCTTGCCGCATGGCACGGGCGGCAGCACGAGGCCGTAGGGGCATTCGCGGACGCCGGTTCGCACAGCCCACGCCGAGTCGCCCCAGGAATAATGCCAAAACTCATCTCTGCAGTTCGAGAACCCTGCGCTGAGCATGGCAGCAACCAAGATCATGCGGTTGGCCCGCGATGGCCCTGCCGGTATCGGCGACCATGTGTATGCCGCTTGCCATCCTTCGGCGGGTGCACTGAGGTCGGCGAGGTTTCCGGAAGGATCCAGAAGGGCAACATCTACTGCACCGCCTGTGCAATGCCCTGGCGGCGCGGGTTGGTCATAAGGGGCGAAGTATTGGTTGGTTGCGCGGCGAAGCGCCGAAAGCGGCCAATCGGGGTGCTGGGCCTTCAATTTCTGAAAGTACCCGTCCCACAGGTCTTTCTGCATGGCCAGCGTTCGCAGGCAAGTGCCCACTCGGATGCGGTATCCCTTAGGAAGGCCGGCTGATGCCGTGTGGAGCATGCGGGCCACGGTGACCCGGAGGTAAGGGCAGACCCCTTCGGCGGGAACTTCAACGAGGGGGCAGGCTTCGCGGATATCCACCAGCGGTTCGTGGTTCTCATGGATGCGCACGCGGTTCAGGGCGGACACAGGCTCAGGGGCGCCGATCTTCATTGGGCATATCGCATGCGGGTGGCCGACCGGCACGCAGCGGAGCCGAGGTATGGTGCCCCGACGGCTGGCAGAGAACGGTTACGCATCAGTACCAGTAGCGGACAGGGCCCGCAGGGTGATCATTCGTCTTCATCGCCATCGTCTTCGGGTTCTTCCATGGCGCCGGAGCTATCCGTGTAGCGACTAATCTCTTCCCCGCGGAACACATGGGCCACGAAGTCTTCCCGCTCAAAGCGCGCCATATAGGAGGATACGATGTCGTCGTCAATCTGGGCCAACAACTCCTCTTCATCGGACACGCTCATGTCGGCCTCGAAAATGATGGTAGCATGGATCGTGTCCTGGGCATAGTGAAGATCGAGCTGCCCCACCCGGCGTTCCCCTTCCCAGATGAGATAGATTTCCGAGGACACGGTGCGCACGAGGCGCGTCAGTTTGAAGCGGTTCTCCACCCCCTCTTCCTCCATGATGCATCGGAACGGGTTCGTGTCAGGTGGCGGCCTTCAAGCCTAGGGCTTGTACGAGGCGCGTGTCCGCCAAGCTCACGATGCGTATCGCCCCCCGATCCGCATCTTCAACAAAGGCCACAGCCTCTATGGGTTCCGTAACCTCCAGGGTGGCATGGTGAATCGTAATATGCACCCTGGGATGCACAACGCATTGTACCACGACTGCAGCTTCCATGCGTTCACCGGCACGCATGAGGGTGATGCGCTTCTCGCTCAAGAGATCCCGCAGGCTGGCTTCGAGCTGTTCCCTTTTCGATTTGAGCGCCTGCATCACCTTCCGCCGGTTGGAGGCTTCGCCGTCGGTAGGGGAGGCAGAGAGCGGCCTGAGGGCTTGTGCCACTTGGTGGATTGCCTCTTTAGTGCGGCTGATCTCGGCTTCCAGTTCGTCCAAGCGATGGGCGCTCACCTTGTCGAAGCCTACAGCCACGCGGGTGTCGGTGTCCGCAGAGCCCAGCGTGCCGACGATGAGCCCTTCGCCCGCGATGAGAGACCCGCCGGACACTTGCGTGCCTGCGGCGCCCAGGATGCGCCGGCGCGTGATCACCGTGCATTGGCGCAGGAGCGTGTCCATACGGACATTCTCTTCGGTTACAATGGTGCATCGTGCCGCTCGTGTGAGGCGTACTTCGCCGAGGGCGCGGATTGTGGCGCCTGCAGCGATGCCCCGGATTACTACGGGTCCGCGGGCGCGTATCCGGGTGCCCTTAACGTCGCCGCGCACCGCCAGCCCGCCCGGGAATTCCAAGGTGTCGAAGCCCAGATCACTGTCGTGGATCTGCACCGGATGCACGATCACCGTGTTGCCTTTGACTTCTACGACGCCGTCTTCGGCGGCGAAGAAGCGCTGGCGGTCGGCAGACGTGGTGATGCCCGGCCCGGCGATGAGGGCCGCGTTCCTTCCACCATCCGGGGGGATCGGCTTGAGGGGCGCAGTGATTGTAGCGCCTGGGGCACCTCGGGCGGGAGGGATAATCACAGCGATAAGGCTCCCTCGCGTTACGCGCCGCTCCGCGGGTATGGCAAAGTAATCCACGCACCCGTCCTGAGTGCGCGGCAACGGCTGGCGGGCAGTATGCTCGTTAATTGCCCAGCGGACGCGCCCGTCCACGCCATCAACGGGCGCTATGCCCTGGGCTACCATGAACCTGAGGGGCGGCATGTTCGTCTCCTCCGAATAGTGGGCTGCTTGGATGATGGCGGGCCTGAGGTACCCGTAAACGATGCCGCTTTCCCTCAGGAGTGCCATAATCTGTTGGGCGGTGGTTCCTGAACCGCCGGTTCGCCGCGGCGTGACCGTCACATAGGCCTGGCAATTTGTTTCGTCCAGGTCCAGTTCAACCTTGCTGTTGGGGTTGTATCGGTGCATCGAGTGTCGCTCCAGGTGCGGCACGGTTTATTATCGGCAGATTGGGGCAAGAGGCAAGGATTTCAGGGATCGGCGGCGAAATAGAATGCCGGTTCGGTGTGGATAACGGCCGGCGCGTGCCGAAAATAGTCGTAGACCGCTGCGCCCGCGCCACCAATGCCGGGTTTGCGGGGTGTTGGCGGGATGCTATGACACCCAATGGGAGGAAGGCTCTTGCGTGTAGGCGTGCTTCTCTTTTTTGCGGCGATGTGGGTGTGCACACCTGCGTGGGCAGACAGCGTGATTGTGCTGGATCTTCCGCCTACTCGAACCGCGGAGGTTCCGCAGCGGCATGAGCCGGCACGGCGAAACATCCGGTCTATCCCGTCGCGTCATCAGGTTCAGCGATCCGAAGATGTGGACCGAACGGGCTACGCTCCCCGCAGCCGAGGAGAACGCGTTGTGGGCAGGCTGGGTGTGATCACGCGGACTACGTTCTTGCGGGGGCGCCCCAGCACCCGCAGCCATGCGCTCACCCAGGTCCATTCGGGTACGTACGTAGCCCTTACAGGGGAAACGGGTTCTTGGTTTGGCATCCTGATGCAGGATCGGTCCACCGGCTGGGCGCCCAGCAGTTGTGTGAAGGTTTTGGAATACGAGGTAGTGTCCACAGCACCGGATCGGCATTCCTACGGGCCGCCGCCGGTGAATACGTCTCTCATGGCGGGGTGGCAGCAGGCGGTGATCCAGGAAGCGTACCGGTTTCTGGGTGTGCCCTACAAGTTTGGGGGAACGTCGCCAACAGGGCTGGATTGCTCGGCCTTCGTGCAGCACTGCTTCAAGGTTCTGGGGATTGACCTTCCGAGAACCGCCCATGAACAGGCTCTGGTGGGTGTCCCTGTTTCAGAAGATCAACTTCAGGCCGCCGACCGGCTGTACTTTGCCGGGCGGGATGGGCGCATCACCCACACGGGCATCTACATCGGGAACGGGTATTTCATCCACGCATCGTCACGCAACGGCGCAGTGGCCATCAGCAGGTTGAGCGATCCTCTTTACCAGCGCATGTTTGCCGGCGCACGGCGCTAGGACGGGCGTCCGAACATCGGCACCCGCTGCCTGTTCCCCATGCGGGTTCCCCGGGGCAAATAGGGCGCGCTAGGTTAGGATGAGGCATTCGCCATCTCTCGCCAGGCAAGTTCTGCCGCTCCCATCACGCCTGCATCCTCGCCGAGTTCGGCTTCCACGAGGCGACAGGTGCGGGCGAGGGAGGCGATGGCGTGGGCGCGCATGGACCGCTCCGCCGCCGCCAAGAGGCCGGTTGCCTTGCGGATACCGCCGCCGAGGACTACTACTTCGGGGTTGAACGCGTTGACGGCATTGGCGATGCCGATGCCCAAATAGTAGCCGGTTTCTTCAAACACAGCTAGGGCGGCAGCATCTCCTTGCTGCGCCGCTTCATCAATGAGTTTTGGAGTGAGCTGCGTCTTCTCGGGCGGGCACAGGGTGGCAAGAAGAGTGGGCTTGCCGCTTTCTATAGCCCGAAGCGCCCGCTCCACGATGGCATCGCGGCCGCAATACGCCTCCAGGTGACCGAAGTCACCACACCCGCACTGGGCTCCCCCGGCCACAATCACCTGGTGACCGAATTCCACGGCGCCGCCGGTGTGTCCTGTGATGAGGCGGCCGTGGGACACGACGCCGCTGCCGATGCCGGTTCCCAAGGTAAGCATCACCAGATCCATGACCCCGCGCCCCGCGCCGTACCGGAATTCCCCGAGGGCGGCGACGTTTGCATCGTTACCGGCATAGCAGGCGACGCCCAACTCGCCCGACAAAGGTCCCGTGAAGGGCACATCCAGAAAGATCTGGAAGGCGCCATCCACCGTCTCGCCGAAATTGGGCGACCAGATGATGATGCCGGTTCGGGTGTCTATGTGGCCCGGGACAGCCATGCCGATGGCGCCGATGTCTTGCATCGTGACACCCGCGGCTGCAGCAGCCTGACGCACAGTCGTTGCCACCTGCTCGATGACCTTGGCAGCGCCTTCACGGGCTCTGGAGGGGTTTCTGGCCTGCCCGGCGATCTTGTCGTCTTTGCCCACTACGGCGGCGCGCACATTGGTACCGCCGAGGTCTACGCCAACCACGAACGGCGCATTCGAGTTGGGCCGGATGGTCATCGTCTGTTCTTCAACGTTCAGCCCTGAGCGGGCCGATCCCCGTGTGTCTGTTGCCATGGTTCATCCTGTTACGCGTATTTTTGGAGGTTGGCGGCAACCGACGCCTTGAAGCGATCTACGAAGGCCATTACATAATCGTGGATGCTGAGGTCCGGCTCGTGGATGAGGGGTGTAAGATCCATGCCGAAGTTGATCATCTGGGCTGCATCTACGGAGTGGCTCTCATGGTAGGTGGCGTTGGCGCGCCGCCGGCCCAGAGTAGCAAGATCGTACCGCTTGCCGCCGGTGATTTGGGAGTCGAAGAGCGCCACGAGGGCTGCAGCGATATTCTCGTGCTCGTCCAAGCGCAACACGACCTTGTCCCCATCTTCCATCCAGTCGAGGCTCCGCCACACTTCGCATCCCACCACGCGCGCGGGTTTGAGTTCCTGCGGAAGGGTACGCAAAGCCTGTATGCTCCTGAGAACCGTAGCAACATGCGTGGGATGCTTGTCGGCAGGATTATGCAGGTAGACAGTATGGGGATGGGCGGCCTGCAGGATATCGCACAAATCGCGTACGGGGCCCGGGGACTTAGGATCCTTGACCTCGCTGCTGGGATAGTCGAGGAACACCACTGCGGAGTATTCGCCCACCACCGCGGCCTTTTTCTGTTCGAAGCGCCGGACGGCCTTCATTTGCTCATCGGAGAAGTGCGCATAGATGCCGTCGCGGGCACTGCCTGCTCCGTCCGTGACGACCACTCCTGTGAACCACCGATCTTGCCGGCCGAAGCAGGCGAGGATGCCTTCTGCGGCCATGATCTCGAGATCATCGGGATGGGATGCGATGGCGAGGTGCGTTGTGCGAGCCAGAGCCTCTTCAGGCGGTGCGGCGTCGGGTGTATAGATCTCGGAATCCGGCTTCGTCCAGTGCATGGCGATATTTTACCTTTCTGCGGGTGCCTGAAGGTAGGAAGGCGGGACCGGAGCGCTGTCGGTAATCTCCTCGATCACGCGCCACTTATCGGCTTGGCGGTGCAACAACAGCGTGGCCAGATTGTCTCCTTCGTTATCCTTCGTGCCCTTGCGCAGCAGGAATGTGCACGCTGCCGTATTGGCGCCAATGAACTGGATCGAGGCCTCGTCGAACACAGCGATCATATTGGCTGTGACGCGCTTGCGATCGTCGTCCGAGAGAGGATGCTCCTTCATGCGTTGGGCGATGGAGGCAAGGAGGGCCCGCGTGCCCTTGTCGTCGCGGAGGGTGAAGGCCCCGTCCCGCACAATGTAAAGCGGCATTCGGGACACGGCGAGGCACGTGTCCGCATCTCCGAAGATGGTGCCGGCATAATAGCGGAACGCAGCGGCCCGCACCTGATCCTCGGCGCTCTTCTGCTTTTGCCGCGCCCATGCCAGCGTGCCGCCTAGGAGGATGCATCCTGCCGGCACAGCGATGCGTAAGAGGCGCGTGCGTGTCATCGGGCGGCACCAATCTGCCAAAGCTGGTCGAAGGTGAGGGAAGTATGGGGCGCCAGCGTCACGGGTTTGGCGTACAGCTCCAGATTAACGCGATGATCCGACGGAGAGGCATCGAGCAGAGCAGTTCCTGTTTGCGCTGGATCGAAGTGCTCGGTGATCGCCAAGCCGGCCGCGTTGAGGGTCCAAGAACCGTCGGGCAGGTCAGGTCCGCGGAGGAAGACTTCAGAAGGCTTTTCGCCGATGGAGATATCCACAATCTTACCGCTGCGGTTTCGGAAGGCCACTACAGCCTTGGATCCCGAGGGTATGGCGAATTCCGGATGGGCGCGCAGCGTCACGCTCACCGGCGCACTGCCTTCATTGACCGCTGTGGTGGTTATCCGGAGTGCGGATCCCTCCAGGCTGTAGGTTCGGGTGAGGCGCACGCCGTTGGAAAGGTGCGCCGACACCGTAATAGATCCGGGTTTCTCCTGGCTGGTGTACACTTCGTTCCAGCCGGGAGTTCGGTAATCGCCGGCAGTGTATTCTTCATATCCGCCGACATTGGGATAGCCGTCCCGGTTCGGGTCGGCCTCGTTCATCAAATTGACCTGGGCCTGTTTTGCAATGAGGCGCACGATGCGGCCTCCCAACGCCGGCACCACGTCCAGCCTGAGGGCCTCATTCTCCAGCGTCTGAACCGGATAGGATGCGCCCGTATTGCGGATGCGTTCAAGGAACTGCTCCACGGGTTCGCCTTCTCTCACTTGGCCGATGTGGTATCGCTGGATCTTCTCGATGACCTTCCGGGCTAGATCGCCCCTAGTCCCGCCTCCAGTGGGTTTGTACTGGTTCCCGGACACTTCGTATTTCGGCGCGGCGCGCATCAGCTCCACATATTGCAGGGCGAGGCGGGCGCGCTCGACCTCCGCATGGGACGCGGCATCCCCGGCGGTAGCCTTTTCGGCGGCATCGAACAGCCGATCGCCCTCGGCGAGGACTGCCGGGCTCAGGTACTGAGCGGTTGGCGGATCATAGATGTGCGCGTGGATGTTATGCCGACGTGGGCCTTCGTGCAGGACATCGAGCCATTTTCGGATGTAGGGGGCGGCTTTACCATAGACACCGTTGATGTACTCATCAATGATGGGCTTTGCCGGGCGGTTCACATCCCACATGAGCTTGGCCATGAGGTATGCCTTGAGTTCAGACATTTCGCCCCCGCCGCCCGGAGCGTAATCGCCCTCGTAAAAGAGGCCCACGACGCCGTGGCGGTGGAACAGGGGAATATCTCGGGCGATCTCGTCCAGATCTGGAAGAGGTTGCAGGTAATTCGCAAAGTTCGTGCTGTAGTGCCATACATAGAGCTGATTGGTGATCTTAGACCACGCCAGAAGGTTGTGATAAGGATGCGTGTTGGCGCTGCACTGATCCAGTCCGTGGCTCACGCATGCCCCGATGGGTGCGAGGCGGATGCGCACATTCGGGCGCGGTTTGGTGATTTTGGGGGGATCCTCCGTCCACTGGTAGGCAAGGGTGTCTATGAGCACGTGAGGATACTCTTTTGCGATGGCATCGGCGACTGCATTCACGAAGCGTAGCACCACGCCTGAAGGGGCGCCCTCTTCTTTTTCTACAGCTTTGCAGTTTGGGCACTCGCATCGGTACCCTGTGTCGTTCTGGGACACGGAGAAGATGGTAGCGTTGGGGTTTTCGCGGATCCATTGCTTCACACGTTCGATGCTGATGCGCAGGACGTCCGGGTTCGTGAGGCAAAGCTGGTAGTAGCCCTTCATCCGCTTTCCGTTGATCATGGAGAAGTACTCCGGGTGCTGGTCGAAGTACTCGTCCGGAGGAACGAGCGAATTGAAGGTATGCACGAAGGGACCGTAGGCGATGCGGCCGCCTACACTTTCGTCGAGGTTCTGAAAGTTGCCGTTTGTGCGATTGCGCACGGCCCAGTCACGGTCCATTGCCTCGGTGTAGTAGGGTTCGCGGTACTCAAACGATGGCTTCTGGTGGATGTTGAGAGGGGGCAGGGTGATGGTGGGGCGGTGGGGGATTTTGCTGATGCGCTGGTTGAACCACCGGCAGCCCAGCACATCTTCTAGGAGGGCATAGCACCCATACATGGCTCCGCGCTTTCCGCCGCCGGCAATCTCGATGCTGTTGCCTACCGTTCGGATCGTAAGTTCTTCCTCGGCGAGGGCAGGATCTGTGCGAATCACGATCGCTTGGTTTGGTGCGCTTCCGGGTTGCATCTCCACCACAGGAAGTACCGCCCCAGACATTACCTGCAGAAAATGCTGCAACTCCTGGGCGCCATGGCGCATGGCCGGAGTTGCGCCGGGTGCCAGGAGGATGGCGTAGTGGCTCTTGCCGTTGCGTACGATGGTGAGACGCTGTGCCGTTGCCGGCATCGCGAGGGGGATCAGCGCAGCCAGGATGCAGAGAGTTTTCATGGCGAACCTCCATTGGGAGATATCCGTTACGTTGTGCCGTACAGCCGATCACCGAAATCACCCAGCCCGGGCAGGATGTACTTCCGGGCGTTGAGCTGGCGGTCTACCGCGGCTGTGTAGATAGACGTCTGCGGAAAGTGGGTCTGTAGCCTTTGGATGCCTTCCGGAGCGGCCACGATGCAGATGAGGATGACGCGAGCGGGGTGATGCACATAAATGTCGCCGAGGGCCCTTTGGGCGGACCCGCCTGTGGCCAGCATGGGATCCACCAGCATTACGGTGCGGCCGGTAAGGGATGGGAGTTTGCGGTAATAACTGTTCGCTACAGCAGTATGCTCGTCGCGCTCGAGGCCAAAGTATCCCACTGTAACGTCGGGGAAGAGGTCTACAATGGCATCCAACATACCGAGGCCGGCCCTCAGAATGGGGACTACTACCAGCTCTTCATCGAGGATGGGAGCACTCATCTCTTCCAGGGGAGTGCGGATGGACACGTGCCTGGTTCGCAGGGATCGGGTGGCTTCCAGGGCCAGCATGAGGGAGAGCTTGTGCGTAAGGGTGCGGAAGAGGGCGGGCTTAGTGGTTTCATCCCGCAAGTGGGTAAGGTAGTGCTGAGCCAGCGGGTGTTCGACGATCACGAGCGACATGGCGACCTTACCGTTGATCCCGCCGCCCAGGTGGGTGCGCACCCCAGCGCCGGGCAAGGTTCTGCAACCAGATGCGGCCGGAGGCAGCCAAAGCTGGCGCCCCGCCGCTAACCCACGATATCGGCGAAGATGTCGCGGAGCTCATGTTCCTTATCGGCATTGACGAGGGCGATGAGGCTGTCCCCTTCTTCGTAGCGCGTGTCCCCCGCAGGGATCATTGCCTGGTCGTGGCGGATGATGGAAATGATGAGCGCTCCGGCCGGCAGGGGTACGTCGCGAACCTGCTTGTTGAGGACCGGAGACTTAGGCCCCACCTCGATCTCCACGATTTCGATGTTTCCCCTTTTGAGGGCGGCCAGGGGGATGACCTCACCCGTCTCGATCTCCTGTTCAATCAGATTGTAGATGATTTTGGTGGAGCTTACGGTGGCATCTATGCCCAGCCGATGAAACAGTTCCTCGTTGCGGGGATTGTTGATGCGGGCGATGGTGCGAGGGACGCAGAACTTGAGCTTCGCCATTTGGCAGATTACCAGATTGTCTTCGTCGTCTCCCGTCACAGCCACAACGGCATCTGCACGCGCACCGCCTGCTTCCTCCATGATGCGCACTTCGCAGCCGTCACCCTGCATCACGACTTCGCCGAGCTCTTCGGCAAGGCGCTTGTGCCGTGCTCGATCCCGCTCCATGAGAAGCACTTCGTGGGATGTCTTTACCAGGGTGCGCGCCAGGTAGTATCCCACGCTTCCGCCGCCTACGATGATGATGTACATAATCTCTTCCAGCCGGGAGGGGCGAGTGCGCACCCTCCGTGGCAAAGATGGATCTTCTATACGTTGAGGGCCAGATACTCAGCGTTATAGTCCTTGGCGATGGCCCACTCGCCCGTGGTGAGGAAGTCCCTCAGAAGTCCGGACAAGATCGTCGTTCCGCAGATGGTGATGATGCCGTGGGTCCGGTAGATGTCGGCGCGGACGGGATCATTGATGCGGGAGATCACCGTCTTCACATTGTAGACGATCTTGGCGATCTGCGCCGCCATGATGTTCCGGTTATCTCCTTGCGTTACAGACACGAATACGTCGCACTTCTCGATGCCGGCTCGCTTGAGCACCTCTTCGTCAATGCCGTTGCCGATGATGCGCTGTCCGCGGAACCTGCTACCCAGGCGGCGGAACGCCTCGCTTTGGAGGTCTATCACCGTTACGTTGTGGCCGTCATGGTGCATGAGGCGGGCGAGCGTAGACCCTACGCGGCCGCATCCCAGGATGATCACATTCATCAGTGCACGCTCTCCTCGTTGCCGGCATCCGTGTGGCGCCGGCAGTCCTCAGCCGGGCCCTGCATGGAGATGAACCGGCATCTTTGTAATATACCTGCCGAACCGGCGCTTTCCCTGCCCCCGTGTCGCGGAAGAACCGTCGCAAAACAGGCGCTTTGGGGTACGTTCCGTTGCGGGCCGGTGCGGGGATGCGCAGCCGGGCTAGAACTCGTCTTCAATGCCTCCTACAGGTAACGTGTCCGGTTGTTCCCCAACTTCCGGAGCCTTGCGGCCGACCAGAACGCTGCAGGGGGCACGCCGCAACAGCAGCTCTGCAATCTCGAAGAAGCGCGCATCCTCGCTTCGATGGGCAAAGCCGCCCACAACCACACACACGGCTTTGAGGTTTCGCAGTATCTGGAGGAGTCCCTCGTCTGGATCCCGAACGCGCTCGATGGAAGCGAAAGGGGTGAGCCCATGCTTGCGGGCACGCTGAACGGCCTCCTGCAGCACGCGGCTGGCGGCTTCTTCTTCTTCCAAAAGAGGGGAAGTCAGCGGCAGGTTCCGCGACACTTCCAGCAGATACACCAGGTGCACCGGGGCTTTGAGGTCCCGAGCTAGGCGTGCAGCGAGCACAAGCGCGTGCTCAATATCGAGCCCCGAGAGGATGGGGATGATAATGCCGGCGGACCGTTCGCCACGGCCGTTGCCTTCCGCAGCGGCGGGCTCGCTCAACTGTAGCGATGCCCGGGCTTCCTCGAGAGAGCGCGCGATGGGGAGCTGGGAGCGGACCCCGGGTACGGTACGAAGCACCTGTTGCACGTCATCCGGAAGATTACAGACTACGATGCGCGCCCCTGCCGATTGGATATCGCGGAGGGCATCCAAGAAGGTGCGCGCGCCTTCATCGGTTACGTGTTCCAATCCCGAGCAATCTATGATGATGCCTTCGGGATGTGTCTTGAGAAGCAGGTTTGCCGCCGCCTTGATGGTGAGCCACTGGTTCTTCACGAGGCTCCCTGTTAGGCGTATGACATTGTCTTTGGTGGTTACGATCATGACTATTTAATGGGTTGCTGACCTGCAGCCTTCGCCTGGGCTGGATCAAGGAAGTACCGAACGTTGGCCACAATCACGCCCGGACGACCCATAAGGTACAGCTTCACCAGAAGGCCGTTGGCGTTGTGGAGGAAGCTGTGCCACCACCGGTTCGACACGAACTCCGGCACCACAACCGTTACCACATGATGGGGCCGCTCCTTTTGGACCTCGTCCAAATAGGCCATCAGGGGGCCGATTACCGAACGGTAGGGCGATGGAAGGATCACCAGGGGGATCTCTTCTCCTACATACTGTTCCCACTCCTTCAGGAGGCGCGGGGTGCTCTCTGGGTCTATCTCAATATGGATGGCGCGGCAATCAGGAGAGATGGAGCGGGCATACTCGAGGGCAGGGAAGATGCCGCGATGCAGGCTGGGTACGAGGAGGAGGACGGTGTTGGAGAAGGGCACTGGGTCGGGCTGATACCCTACGAGGGAAAGCTTCTGGCGGATGTATTCGTAGTGGCGATGGATGCCCAGAAACGTGGCGATGAGGATGGCCGCAACCACGATGACAATCCATGCGCCTTCAGGTGCCTTCTCCACGATGATGTTCGTAAGCACCACAAACGTCGCGGCCGCTCCGACACCGTTGATGATCATTTTGAGACGCCAGTGCGGCCCCTTGAGGCGCCTCCAGTGGACCACCATGCCGCTCTGTGAGAGTGTAAAGGCGGTGAATACCCCCACAGCATAAAGTGGGATCAATCGGTCCACACTTCCTCGAAAGACCGCCAGGAGGATGATGGCGGAAGCGCCCAGGATCAGGATGCCGTTGGAAAAGACAAGCTTGTCACCCTGGTTGGCGAGTTGCCTTGGTGCGAAGCGGTCGCGGGCGAGGATTGCTGAAAGGCGCGGGAAATCTGCGAAGCTGGTTTGGGCGGCAACTACCAAGATAGCGAGGGTGGAGAATTGCATCGCATAGTAGAGCCCGACGCGGATCCCACTCACTGGGAGACCTACTCCGGGTTTTCCGAAGATGGCGCTGGAAAGCTGGTCAATCACAGGAGGAGCCGTCCGTTGGGCCGTTTCCCAATAGACCACGTGGAGCTGCGCGGAGAGCCACGAGATGCCCATCAGCAGGGTGCCGAGGATGATGCCCATCCACGTAAGGGTGATGGCGGCGTTGCGCGATTCCGGCTTCTGGAATGCGGGTATGCCGTTGCTCACGGCCTCGGTACCCGTCATGGCGGAACATCCGTTGGCGAAGGCGCGAAGCACTACGAAGATGAGCGCCGTTCGAGAAAGAGCGGAGGCCGGCGTAAAATGTCCCTCCACAGCTTGGTTGACGGCTTGCGGAAAGATGCGCCACCACCCCAAGGTTACGCCTGCTATGCCCAGAGTGATCAGCAGATACCCCATAAAGATGAACGAATACGTAGGCAGGGCAAAGAGTGCCCCAGATTCCCTAAGACCCCTGAGATTGGCGAACGCAATGAGGACAACGCACAGGATGCAGACGAGGACAAGGTCTCGCCGAAAAGGAGCCATCAGAGGTGTGGCCAGAAGGTTCTGGACGCCCGAGGCGATGGACACCGACACCGTCAGGATGTAATCTATGAGTAACGCTGCGGCAGCTATCAATCCCCATCCTACGCCCAGGTTCTCCTTGCTTACAATATAGGAGCCTCCGCCCGAAGGGTAAGCAAAAATCGTCTGCCAATACGAGGCGACCACCACGGCTAACAGGACGACGATGGCGAGGGTTACGCCCATGGTAAGGCGGGCATAGGTGACGCGTTGTTCCATTACCCAGAGGCCCGCGCCGCCGAGGGCGAGGAGGATCTGCTGGGTGGCGTACGCCACGGAGGAGATGGCGTCGGAGGAAAATGTAGGCAGCGCAAGAATCTTGGGGAGCTTAGTGTGCTCCTGATGCTCTGTGGCAACGGGGTGTCCGAACAAAAGGCGGCGGATCGGATTTACGTCATAGATCTCTCGCCGCTTGCGAGTTCTTCCGCCGAGCGGCGACTGTATCGCCGTGCTCTTGTGCGCAATTGCCATAATCCACAGATCCCAAAGCCTGGCTCTACCTCGCGGCGCTGCCCTACACTAGATCGGGTACGCGCGATGCCGGTTCTGTTTGAAGGCGGCCGCATTCGCCTTGTCGCGGCCACGTGAGTATAGCCCAAAGCCCCGGCATTGTAAACCGCTTCCGGTGAAACGGGTGCATTCCTCAGGTGCAGGGATTGGCGGCGCATATGCCGAATAGGCGGCTGTGCCCATACAAAACCCGTGCTTGGCGGAGGGGCAGACCATGAGGATGCGGCTGGATCCCCTGGAATATCTGGAGCGTAGGGACAAATGGTACCTCGGGGGCGGGCGCGCCCTAGTCTACGCACCACCCTTTCCGAGGCACCTGGGTACCCTGGGCTTTTGGGATGAGGCCCACTTCGCCGACCTGAGGCTGGAGCGCCTCTACACAATCCTTCTATTGGATGAAGACGCTCGGCCGGTCGCTTTTTCCAGAGAAAGCAGCCGTTGGACGCCCGACGCATTCACACAAACCTACTTCGCGCCGGGCGGATTGCGCATGCGTGAAGACCGGCTGGTGTCGGCCCACGATGTTTTGGCATCCCGCCTGCGGATCCACAATGAAGGCCGCCGGCCTCGAAGCCTTCATGTTATTCTGTGGTCCCTTCAAAACAGTTCCAGCGGTTCTGGGGTTTGCGATGTGCTTCGTTCGGGCGAGTACGTGTCCCTATCCTTGGCATTCCCTGTGCAGCCGCCTGGCGGGGCTGAGGCACCGGCGGAGGTGTACGGGTGGGGATCAGAACGAGAGCGCAAGGCAGCCGAAGGCCACCGGCTCTTTGTTGCCCTCGGTTCCGACGCTCCGTTGCGCTCGTTTACTGTGAGTTTGGCAGAACCGTGTTCCGGCGAGCCGTTGTGGGAAGTATCCATTGTGCCGGAGGCGCTGCGCGACGGCTGTTTCGACAACCAGATCCATGCCCCAGTGGAACGACATCGGCAAGCCCTGGTACAAGTGCATTGCTGTATGCAATACAGGTTGGAATTGCCGCCTGGGGAGAGCCGCACGGTGCAATTCGGAGCTGCCGTGAACCTCTCCCGAGATCGGGCATTGCAGGATCTTCAGCACGACCTTCAATCCGACGTTGCGGCGGCCTCTCGCGCTTCATGGCAAAACACTTTTCGGGGTGTGCCCTACTTCGAATGCTCCGATGGTTACATTCAAAAGTATTACTGGTATCGTTGGTACGGGCTGAGGCTCCTTACCGTAGATCTTTCCGGAGAAGACGCCCCAGGGCTCCCGTTCCCGTGTGTGTTCGAGGGGATTGGAGGCTTCCGCAGCCATATTTCGTATTCTGCGCAGTGCCATCTGCTGGAGGCCGGATGGATGCGCGACCCCGCTTTGGCCTTCGGGTGCATCGAAGGCATGCTCGCCGCACAACAGAACAGCGGCTTCATCCCAGGGCATCTATATCTGTGGCGGCAGGACCGTGGGTTCTACCACGCCAACTGGGGTGCCAACGCGCTCCAGGTGGCTCGCATCACTGGGGACATCGCCTTCGTGGAACGCATCTATCCTGGGCTATGCCGCTACGCCGACTATTTCGAGCGCGAACGCGACCGAGAAGACATGGGTCTCTTCGATGTGGTGGATCAGGGCGAAACCGGTCAGGAGTACTCATCACGGTACTTGTTTGCGGATGAGCGTGCAGACGAATGGGGCCGCTTCCAGCTCAAGGGCGTAGATGCGACCGTGTATGTTTATAGCACGTTGCGCGCGCTGGCCGAGATGGCCCGGTTGTTGGGTAAGAACCCCGAGGCCGAGGTGTGGGACCGGAAGGCAGACAGGGTTCGCCAGGCTGTGCGTGATTTGATGTGGGATCCTGATCGCCGCTTCTTCTATGACGTGGATCCGCGCACAGGCCGGCGCTCCCCCTACAAGGCGGCGGTTGGCTTCTACCCATTCCTGTGCGATATTGCTACTGCGGAGCACCTTCCGGCCATCTGGGAGCATCTGCTGAACCCGGCGGAATTCGCTACCCCATGGCCCACACCAACTTCCAGCGTGGATGACCCTTACTTCAGCGCCGAAGGGGAGTGGAAGGGCGTGCGTATGAGCTGCCCATGGAACGGCCGGGTATGGCCCATGACGAATTCCCATGTATGCGAAGCCCTGGCCACTGCCGCATTGACGCTGGATCCGGCCCTCCGAACCCATGCCGTAGATTTCATGCAGCGCTTCATCCGGATGATGTTCTGGTTCGGAGATGTGGAGCGGCCCAATTGCTTCGAGCACTACAATCCGTTCACTGGATCCCCGTCAGCCTATCGCGGTATAGACGATTACCAGCACTCCTGGGTTGTAGACCTTCTCATCAAGTATCTGGTGGGGATACAACCGCCGGTAGCCGACACACTGGTTCTGGATCCCCTGCCGTTTGAAGTAGACAGCTTTCGTATGGAGGGCTTGTACCTCCGCGGCCATAATGTTGACGTGTGCTGGGATGTGTCCACGGGCTACGTAGTCTGCGTGGATGGCCAAGAACGGGCCCGCAGCCCTCAGCGCACGCATCTGGAGGTGCCCTTGGACACGGCTGCAGGGAAGCCGGGGCCGCCTCCTGCTTGAGAAGAGGCTTCAGGGCGCGGATGAGCAGATGACTACAGCATCGCCTAATACGATCCGAGGCGTCGTCATCATGGCGGCGTGGCTGCTCGCTGCATCCGCGGCGCTGGGTGCCGGCCGTGACGACGGAGTGCGCCGGATCCCCCTGGCTGTTGGCGGCAACCTTGTGCGCGGCAGGGAGGTTGCCTGGGACGGCCGCGAAGTGTACCTTCCCATGGACGCCCTCGGGGCGTTGGGGCTCTCCGCGCGCCTGAGCAGCCGGGGAGACGTCGCTACCGTGTCGGTTGCCAGCGGGGAGCGCGTGCGCGTTGCGGTAGCGAGACCCTTAGGCCAGCCGATGCTGCCTCTATCGGAACTCGCTGCCGCCGCTTCAGTGAAATACCGCATCACCAAGGATGGGTGCTCTATTCTCCCCATAATCCGCCGGGTTCAGGTGCAGGGACTGCGCGTTGCGGTTACAACGGCGCTCCCCATCCATGCAGAGGTCCGGCCGGCCGAAGGAGGCAAGGCGGTCACAATCCTGTTGCCTGGCGCAGCCCTCGGTGGCCCTTTAGTCCCGATGCAACACGCAGATTCCAACGGGGTGATCCGGAATGTAGCGATCCGCTCCGGAGACGACGGCGTCCGCCTGATGGTTGAGGCCAAGCTGCCCGTTCGTGCTCGCGTTGAACCTGGTACAGATCCCTGCGATGCGGTGATCGTTTTGGAGGCTGCACACGAGGAAAAGGGGGCACCCCAGCCGGTTCCTGCAGTACAGAGTGCACCAGTCGGCGCGCAATCCACGGGAGTACAACCAGGGCCTCTGCAGAACCCAGAGCGCGTGGATGCAGGGCAGCCGCCCACAGCATCCCCGGAACGGCCTGCGTCCGGGGCCTTGGAGAACGCGTCTGCGGCGGCAACGAATACACCTGCCGGTGCGGCGAGTGCAGCGCCGCCTGCGCCGAAATCATCCGCTCAATTTGCCGGCATTGAGGTGATCCGGGACAACGATGCGCACATTCAAGTGCGGATCCACGTTCGGGGCCAAACAGAGGCAAAGGCCTCGATGCAGTGGCAACCCTGGCGACTGGTAGTGGATTTGCCCGGGGCGGTGTGTCAAACCACAGACACCGAGTGGCCTGTGAACCATCCGCTCCTCTCGGCGGTCCGGACCGTGGTGGAGGGGAATGGCCTTCTTCGCGTCATTGCCGATCTCACCCGCGTGGTGGGCTACCGCATCCATAAGGAGAGCGACGGGGACTGGGTGGTGGATCTTGGTTTGCCTCGGAACGCCGGCCGCCGCCTTTCCGAGGCGACGGTGGTGATTGACCCCGGGCACGGGGGTCCCTCTGCCACCGGGTGTTGGTGCGTGTTGGATGGGCGCAAAGTGTACGAGAAGGATATTACGCTCGCGGTGGCTTTGAAGCTTCGCGATCTGTTGACGGAGGCCGGCGCCAACGTCCTCATGACGCGTACGGCTGATGTAGATGTGCCCCTCCACAGCCGCCCGGTATTGGCCAATGAGAACAGCGCTTCCGTGTTCGTATCCATCCACGTGGATGAGATGCCCGGGTCGTCGCGACCCTCGGGCACCACCGCATACTACCATTTCGATGATGCGGCGAGCCGGGCGCTGGCGCAGAGCATCGTGGAACACATTGCCGCCGTGAGCGGTCTGCCGAACCGGGGAGCTCGTTCAGACCGTACGTTGTACCAGAACGGCCTTGCAGTTCTAAGGGGAAGCGCAGTTCCAGCGACCTTGGTGGAACTGGCCTTCTTGAGCAACCCCTATGATCGGAAGAAGTTGCTGGATCCAGGCTTCCAGAGATTGGCGGCCCGCGCCATCGCCGACGGTATTCGGGCCTACCTCGAGGGGACGCCGGGTTCAGACACCGCATTTCCCGTTCCTCTCCCCTCGACGCTTCAGAGGCAACCGTAATGCGAAGAGCCTTCGTAGTGCTTCTGGTTCTCGTTGCCGTAGCTGCGGGGGTGTTCGTAGCCACGCGCCGGCCCAAGCATGGCAGGGGAGGCAGCGGGTATTCTGGGAACGGCGTGGTGCGTATTCCCCGGGCGCGGGTCTCTGGAAACGAGGTAGACTTACAGAGCACACCCGTTCGCATCGGGCAGAAGGGTGATGCCATTTTGCTGGCTTTGGAGGCTGTGCTGCAGGCGAAGCCGGAGCCTGGGCAGCCTCGCATCTTTCCCCCAGGGGTGCGCGTCCTGAGCGTCCGCGTAGAAGACGGAGTTGCGAAGATCAATATGAGTGACGAATTCAACCAGCTCAGGCAATCGGGAGACACTACAGAGGCGCTAGCCCAGCGGGCGCTCATCCAGACGCTGGCGCAGTTCCCACAGGTGCGCTCTATGCTTGTGCTGGTGGGTGGGAAGCCCTTCGAAAGCGAACATACGGATTGGACCGAACCCATACCCGTGCGCGGCGAAAGCGCATTGGGTGCACCGCAATGACGCGGTCGAACGGCGCCGACGGGGACACACGTGGCCAGACACAGGGAACTGCAATGGAGCAGCGCCTCATTGGGGTGTTCGATTCCGGCGTCGGCGGGCTCACCGTGGCGCATTCCATCCTTCGCGTTCTGCCCGGTTACACGATGGTGTATGTGGCGGACCAGGCCCATGTGCCCTACGGCGGCCGCCCGCTGGCCGATGTGCGCGGGTTCGCTCTCGGCATCAGCCGCTTCCTTGCTGCTCGGGGATGTGGGGCTATTGTGATGGCCTGCAACATCTCCTCGGCAGTGGCGCTCGAAGGGGCACGTACTGCCCTTGCGCCGACGCCTGTGCTTGGGGTGATTGATGCTGCGGTGGCGCGTGTGGCGCAACATGGCGGCGAGGCGGTCGGCATTCTCGCTACAGAAGGTACCGTTAGGAGTGATGTTTATCGCTCCCGCATCGCAGCGGCGTTGCCGGGCGCCGAGGTGGTCCAAGTGGCATGCCCCCGCTTCGTGCCTTTGGTGGAGGCCGGCGACTTCGAAGGCGAGGAGGCGGAAGACGCGGCGCGAGCCTATCTCGAACCGCTGGCTGCTCGGCGATGCCGCGTGGTGGTTCTTGGATGTACCCATTACCCGTTTCTGTTGGGGGTTCTTCGGCGCGTGGCGGCAGATCTCTTCGTTGAGGAGCCCATATTCGTGGACCCGGCTGAGGAGCTGACGGAGGAGCTTGGGCGTCTGTTCGATGGCGCAGCATCGCCCGCGGCCCGGCACCATACGATGCTTACGACGGGAGATCCGGCAGCTTTCCGCCGGCAACTGGACCGGTTCTTGCCCGGCGTTCCTGTGGAGATAGGCCGTTTAGAATGGCGCCGCGGAGAACTCACGGGCGGCGCGCTGCAAACTCCTTCGCCGGCTGCGCGGATCAAGCGATGAGCGAGGATACCCGCTTCTGACGGGCCCAAGCTGGAACGGCGAAGGCGCAGGCGAACTCCGAGCCAATCTGCAGGCCGCGCGTCCTGGCGAGGGATTTGTAGTATTCCACATACCTGAAGGTGGGCCACTCGCCTCGGAAGAGACCGTAGCACCGAACCATTTGCTCCCAAAGCTCGATGTCGGCCTCGTCAATCTCCAGGAAGAGCTCGGGTACGAAATCTCTGGCGTCTTCCCAGTTCTCGGCAAAGAGGATCCGTTGCACGGAATGGGCCGGAAGCGGCCGCCGGAAAGACCGGAGTGCGGCGAAGAAGTGCGCCTGCATCACATTGAAGTGGGCAGCCTCGTGATCCTTGTGGATGCTGCTGCCCCAATGCGTCAGAACCACGCTGGGCCGGCATGCGCGGATCACGTCGCAGATCTCCTCTTGGACCTGTTGGAGCACGGGCAATTCGCCATCCGGGTAGGGCAGGATTGCAACCTGAGCCTGAAGCACCTTAGCGGCTTCCATCGCTTCGCGGCGCTTTTGGCGTGCGTAGGTGTCTGCGGGAAGCGTTGGGTGCCCGCGTTCGCCCAGCGTCAGATGAAGCATGGCCACACGATGGCCTCGCCTCACGTGGTGGCACAGAGCCATTCCGGCGGAGATTTCCGCGTCTCCCGCATGCCCGCCGATTGCGAGAAGATCCACCTGCTGCATGAATGCGCGCCCTCTTCCTCCGTTGTACTGACGCAGGGATTCATCGCCGGCGGGTTTGTTCCCTTCAGCCCGGCGCCGATGGCGGGAGCCTGCGGTTCCTGCCGCATCTCCTGCTTGGATTGCGGCGCCAGATGCTTCCACGGCGACACGCCGCGCGAACTGAACCCGGGGAGTTCTGCACGGAAGTATGGCCGATGCGGGCAGGCGGGGCGGCAAGCTCCAGTGCCGGCCGCGATGTCCTGGCAGCTGTGCGGAGAGAGGGCGGTTACCGGGGTTAAGGAGCTTTGCGTTGATGCTAGGATGAGGACTTTATGGATTGGTAGACGGCCTGTGCGATCTCGAGTACGTTCTGGAACGTTTCTTGCCCGCCATCGTCATCCGGCGGCACCACGGCGTACACTCGCACCAGATTGATGGGGTGGCCCGTAGCCGTGGCTTTCCACACCGTCCAGGACGAACGGATCGGCGCGAGGTAACCGCCGCTTGCCACCGACGGCGCAAAGGCCTTCTTGTCGGCTCCCTGCATCCAATAGAGCATAATGAGCTGGGCTCCGCGCTTGCGGAACACCATCCCCCGTGCGAATTCGCCGGGGCCTCCCAGCGGCACGCGGCGGGTTCCAGTGAGCACAAAGCCCGATCCTACGCCGCAGTCACGTGGGTCATGGAAGGTATGGCGGGACGTGGCGCTAACGATGAGGGCGTAAACACGGTTGCCGAATGGGTCTGCGTATTCCCTGAGGACGTAGTTTGGCCGCGCCAGGATGGCGTGTTCGTATTCAGGCAGGGTCTGGTGCCTGCCCGTCCAAAGGCCGATGTGGTCTGGGATGGGCGGAACCCAGTTGGCGGCGATGCCGAGTTTCCATCGCGCCCCGAAGGCTAGGGCGGTGGTGGCAGTGAGTAGCCACGCAAACTGTACTGCACGGTGCATACCTTGTTGATCCTGAGTACGCGAGCCCACAACAGCATTGCCGCAAAGGCCAGGGCGGTGAAGAGCCAGGAATTGGCGTCATGGAGCATCGCGGCGAGGTCGTGATCGTAATAGGCTACGGCGCCCATGGCCATGATGCGCAGGATATTGATGAGGACGGCCGTTGCAACGGAATAGCAGCAGAGCAGGATCCGCTTGATCCACGTGGCTTCCATGAGCATGAGGAGCCAAATCGTTATGACGAGTACCGGCAGGAGCAATCCCAGGCCGCTGCAAGCCGGAGTAATCTCGAGGCGATAGTCGTTGATCACGAGGTAATTCCCCTCGGTGCCGATGGGAAGGTGCATCAGGCGGAGGATTTCGCCTGCGGCAGTGGTGCTGGCAAGCTGGAGCCTGGCGGTTGCCTTGTCTATAATCGATTCCTGCAGCGGTGCCGCCGTCAGGAGGAACAGCAGGGGCCCGCGGAGAGCCCTGAGCATGGGGATGCCGTACAGATAGTAAACCGCGCCTGCCAGGATGAGAATGGCTGCGACTACGGATAATCCAGGAATCTCCGGGGGATAGGCCAGGATCATGAGCACACAGCCCGAGGCTGCGAGCCAGATGGTCCCTTGTGCCTGAGCTGCAGTTCGCGCGGCAAGATCTGCAAGCGCTTTTCGGCGCGTCCACACGAGATAGGCCACCGCAAAGGGGACGAGCGGCTGGTATGCCTGAGGGGAGTCGGGAGCGCTCCAGATCGAGAGGCACCATAGTACGGGTTGGTAAAGCAGCGCTGCCGACACCGCGGCGATCCAGATCCAGGTGCGATAGGGACGGATGGTCTGGATAGCGTTACCCCAGAAGGCCGGGCGAGGCGGCAAGGCCAAGTCCTTTATCTGCATCGTTGGTTCGGCGTCCTTACGCGGCGAGAAGTGCTACAGGCGCCCGCGGGTGAAGCGGAGCAATTCCCCAACAGCTATGCGACCGCTGAACGGGTATTCCTCTCTTACTATACCCACCCCGGGCGCAAGCCAAACACGCGATTGATAGCGCATCTCATTTCTGGGGGTGTAAGCGGTTACCAAGATCCTGAGGCGGTAGGCATCGAAGGTCCCGGCGGGCGTGTCCACATGGTCCACGCAGCATACCTTGCACACTGCAGTGGCAGGGGTCTCGCCTTTCGGAAAAACCAACTTGCCGGACCACGAGAGTTCTTGGCCCGGCTGGATGGGATACCTAAGGAGCGGCATTGGGGGATCCAGGCGTGTTTGTGCGTGGGGACCTACAGCAAGGCGATCTACGCCTTGAGGGCTGACGCCATATGCTTTCTCTTGAACCGGGCGGCCGCCGCTGAGGGTTTGCAGTATGTAGGCGGGTTCTCCTGCGAACCTCTCGAGACCCGCGGAAACAGTGTCCATCAGGAAGCTCCCCTCATCTACACGCACCAGCATCGTCCACCGGTCCCCTTTTGCTACGGGAAAGACCTCACTTGGCTTGACGGGCTTCTGCATGGTGATGGGCAGCAGCATGTCTGCATCCGGGCCGGAGGGGGTTGCGTCGCTCTCATCTTTGGCGGGGGACACGGCGAGGATCACTGCGGCTGCGCCCGCCACGTAGAGGGCAGGTAGCGCCAACGGCCGGATGAATTCCACAAGAGGGTCCGCTACCCGTGATAAAACCGGCGACGCGGCAGCGCCGACGGCATGGATGGGTCGAAGGAACTTCAACGCGGTGCGCAGGAGGTGATACAGGAGGCCGAAGACGCGGTCAACGGCTCGCGGTGCCTGATCGAGTATCCACAGGATAGGCCGAAAAAGGATGCGAAGGAGGCGAAAACCAGCGCCTGCAGCCATACGTACACGTTTGACTACAGGCGCTGTGAGGCGTTTCAGCCTGTTGCCGCCCAAGGAGGACCGGGTCAGCGGCATACTCTATTTACGGCGGCGGCGGATGGACCACATGGTGCACGCCCCACCGAAGGCCGTGATGAGCGCCACGGGAGGAAGCGGAACCGCGCCGGGGCCCTGAACCACCGCACTGAGCCCTGTGGTATCGTTGCTGCCCCAGGATGCACCGGGACCCACTACGAAATCGAAGGTGTCACCGGGCGTTCCGAGCGCGAGGATGCCGCCGTAACCGTGGTTCACATTGTAGTCGTTGATCGTCCCGTTCCAGATAGCCGTGCCATTCCTTAGGACATGCACGTCGGTGGTAGTGGGAGTAGGATCCGCGCCGTAGAACAGCCCCAGCAAGTAGTATTTACCTGCCTTCGGGGCCGTCCATAAAAGGTGCGTGTAGGTGCCGGTATTGGGCATGATGGCCAGCGATCCACCCTTGATCACCGCGGTCCCATAGTTGATAGGAACTCCGGTGGGATTGAGGGCGATGAAGGGGTCAGTGCCCGAATTGGTGCGCCAGATCTTGAGGCCCGATGGGTCCGTCACTGGCGTGTTAAAGAGAGTGATGGGGCCGCCCAACGTCGTGGAATAGCCATAGCTCCACACCCCGTTAGGGTTGCCCGTAAGAGAGAAATCGGATTCGGCCAGATAACTCACAGGCTGGCTGGCTGCCGGGCGGCAGGCAACAAGAGAGAGGCCGGCAATTGCGCCTAAGGCCAAGAACCGCCACCGTACAAGCAACATTCCCTTCGTCCTCCTCTCGGTAACAGGTTTGCGTCGCGTCAAACGAACCGGTATTTGAGCTCAGCAAGCATTGCACCTGGGCACTGTTCCTGAAAAGCGCCCATCCACCCGGATCTCACAGCCGACTATTCGACGGCGCCTGCAGGATCTCCTTCATGATACCCGCAAATTGCCCGCTAATGTTCCAGGTTCCGTCACTTTCCGGGTCGTGCCTCCAGCCCATCACCGCTGAGTTCGGCGCCATCGCTGCAAATTCCTTCTTTTGCGGCAATCCAAGTAGAAGGTTTTTGCCCGCTCCGCCCGATTCTCGGCATCGAGTACGGCCCGCTTTAGATCTGCAGGAGCTTTTCTCGCGACACGCTTGAATGGAGCGGCTGCAACCGGCCGTCCATAACCGTTTGACGTATCTGGGCGGGGGAGGGTTCGCACGAGTTGCGATTTCGGGCGGAGCAGAAAAGGAAATCCAGGCCAAAGTCAAATTGGTTATGTGTTTGTTTATGTTGACCCTCGATTTGGCGGTATGCTATACTTCCGTGAAGGATTGCACAGAGTCGGAGCCCGTCCATGGATCCCTCGGAAGACAAATCTCTGCACCGTGTGTCCTTTGAGCGGGAGCGCGGCGTCTACGATGTGGAAGTCGTGGGCGATATCGGCCATGTGGTCGTGAAGGTTGGGGCGGAAGGAGACAGGAACGACCGCATTGCACGGCTTTTTCGGCAGGTGGCGGATGAGGGCATCCCCATATTCCTGATCAAGCTGCACCGCTCCGCAGTGTCCTTTGCAGTGCGCGGCGATGCCTTGGAGCGCGTGGAAGCGCTTCTGACGTCCAAAGGTGAGAGATACCGCGCGCGCCGAGATTTGGCTTTGGTCAACATTATAGCGAGTTCCATGCGCGACCTCATTGGAGTGATGGTGCGCATCGGAGACGCTCTTCAGCGCGCAGGCGCCCGCGTGTTCGCAACGGGGGATTCCCATAACTCCGTGCAGTGCCTCATCGAGGAGGCCCGCGTGTCACAGGCAGTGAACGAACTGAGAGCAGAATTCGGTCTGGGACCCGCTGATGCCTAGGATCATTGTTCAAAAGTTCGGCGGCACCTCCGTGGACAGCGACGCACATCGGAGGATGGCGGCGCGCAAGGTGATCGCGGCCAAAGAGGCCGGCTATGCTCCCGTGGTGGTGGTGAGCGCGATCGGGCGCGCCGGAGCGCCCTATGCTACGGACACTCTGGTGCGGGAGCTGAAATCTATTGATCCCTCCACACCTCCGCACCCCCGCGAACTGGACATGATGATGGCCTGTGGAGAGATCATATCCACGGCGGTGATGGCCGTAACGCTGCAATCTATGGGATACCCGGCCATCGCCTTATCCGGAGGGCAGGCCGGCATCATTACCGATGACCAATTCGGCAATGCCCGCATCGTGGCGATCCACCCGAACTCCATCTTGAGGGCCATCGAGCGCGGGCAGATCCCGGTGGTATGCGGATTTCAGGGTGTCACGACGATCACGGAAGAAGCCGAGCATGGCTCGATTACGACGCTGGGGCGGGGTGGAAGCGACACCACTGCCGCAGCATTGGGTGCTGCACTCAAGGCTCAAGCCGTGGAGATCTACACGGACGTGGATGGTGTGAAGACGGCAGATCCGGACTTCGTTCCCGACTGTCGCACGTTGGATGTGTGCACCTATGAGGAAGTGGCGGAGATTGCACACCAAGGTGCCAAGGTCGTACACCCGCGGGCAGCCGAGATTGCCATGGATCACGGCATTCCCCTTTGGGTGAAATCTACGTTTTCGGATGCCCCAGGAACCCGCATCGTCAGCGAAGCGGAGGTACCTGCCTCGGTGCGGCAGCGCATCACCGGCGTTACGCATACCGGCAAGATTGTCTTCATCCGGCTGGAGATCGCCAATGAGGCCCACAAGCCTCTGGTAGAGCAGGAAGTATATCGGCTCATGGCGAGGGCGGGCGTCAACATCTATCTGGTGAGCTTCAGTACGCACGCCATGTCTTTCGCCGTGTCCAGGGAACTGTATCCTGTCGCGCGGGATCTGCTGGATGGGATGGTGGTGCCTATCGGCAGCGATGCTGCAGCGCGCCCCATTTCCACCTTCTACATTTTTAAGTTTGCCGAGGGGCTGGATTTGGCCTACAGATCCCAGCGGCCCCTCTTGAGGCCGTTGGAGGGCATCATTGAGATCGTAGACGTGCCGGGCACGGTGTTCGAGAATGGTACCATGGTGTCTGTGATTGCGGGCCGTCATCGGCAGGTTCCGGGTATCATGGCGGCGATTTTCGAGACGCTGGTTGGCGCCGGGATCCAGATCTACCAGGTGGCGGATTCGAATATGTCCATCTCTTGCCTGGTAGCCGAGAATGAGGCCGAGCGCGCGGTTCGGTTGTTGCACAGCCGCTTCAACTTAGGGGCTGCGTAGGGGCATCCTCAATGGGAGGGTCGGACAAGGAAGAACGGCCTGAATCGGATGAGCAGGTACCGCCTCTTCCGGAGGTCCCGGAACCGCCCAAGGTAGAAGTGCGCCTTCCCCCGAAGGAAGCGCGCCAGACGGAGGATCTCGAGGCCGGATACCGGCGCATGGGCATCGCGTACACCATACCGATCGCCTTGGTGGCCCCTATTGTGCTGCTGACGTTGCTGGGCGCCTGGCTGGATGGGCGATTGCGTCATTCGCCGGCGTTCACGCTGGGTGGTGCGTTGGTGGGTATCGTTGTAGGGCTACTCAATATGATCCGCTTAGTGGCCCGGCTGAACAGGGAATGAAGGAGTACAGCATCCGGATGCCTGACGAGCAATTGCCAATCCGTGTATTGAAGACATCGGCGTGGGTTGCGTGCCTCGGCGCGCTGCTGCTGCTGGATCGCGGGTTGGCGGCTTGGGCGCTGGGTTGGGCCATCGGCTGCGGCCTCAGCATGCTGAGCCTGGCAAGTCTCACCTATTTGGTGCCGAGGCTCGTGTGGCCTGCGCGGCCGAGGGTCAAACTGCTGCTGGGTGTTGTGGTGCTCGTAAAGCTCCCGGTTTTGGCGGTGGTGCTGAATTACGCGATGGCAAGCCCACATGTGGCGCCGCTGGGAGTGTTCGTCGGCGCGGGTTTGACGCCGGCCATCATTGTTCTCAAAGTGTTGGGGTATCAACTGTCACAACCGAACGCATCTGCAGGAGGATGGCGTTGCCGCAACTAGGGACACCGGTGCGGATAGCCCAAGGGCCGGCCGGCCACGAGCGCGCGGGTACAGAGGCGGGTGCGCCTGGTGGAGAGATCCACGCGTCGGCCGGCCCGCCGGAACATGAACAGTACAAGCTGGGCGACATTCCAAACCCGGGCATGCTCTTCTGGAATGCCGTGCTCGTGGCTGTGCTCCTTGTGGCCTTCGGCGCCGCCGCTACGCGCAAGATGCAGTCGGTTCCAAAGGGGCTGCAGAACTTCGGCGAATTCATTGTGGAGGTGTTCATCAACTTCACGCGAGGGGTGATCGGTCCTGGCGGGGAGAAATACGTGCCTTTGGCGGGCACGCTTTTTCTGTTCATCTTTGCCGGAAACATCTGGGGGCTCATCCCAGGTTTCCATTCGCCTACGGCGAATCTCAGTACTACGCTCGCGCTTGGCCTTATCGTGTTCTTCTACGTGCAATACGTGGGCATTCGCTCCAACGGGCTCTGGGGATACATCAAGCACTTCATGGGTCCCATGCCGGCCGTAGCGATCCTGTTGTTTCCCATCGAGGTGATTAGTGAGCTCGTAAAGCCCTTCACACTGGCCATGCGCCTTTTTGGGAACATCTTCGGCGAGGACACTGTAGTGATCTTGTTGGCTACGCTCGCCATCAATATGCTCAAGCCGGCGCCCATATTGCCGCTGCAGTTTCCCATCATGCTGCTTGCTCTGCTTACGGCGTTTGTTCAGGCGCTGGTGTTTACGCTGCTGACATGCATCTATATTTCTTTGCAAAGTCACCATGACACCGATCATGAGGCCGAGCATGCTCTAGGGCACGGGCACGCGGGCATCGAGGAGAGCGGCCTGGTGCCGTAAACGACGCCTGATTTAGGGCGTACGGGTTGTAGCACAAACGACACCAACTGGAACAAGGAGAGGAGACACAGGATGATCTACTTTGGTTTGCTTGCGCTGGGTGTGGCGCTGGGTTTGCCCATCGCCGTAATCGGCGGCGCATTGGGGCAGGGGCGGGCTGCGGTCGGAGCCCTGGAGGGCATGGCCCGCCAGCCGGAGGCTATAGGGCGCATCCAGACGGCGATGATCTTGGCACTGGCGTTTATCGAGTCCCTGGTGATCTTCACGTTCGTGTTTCTGTTCCTGCTGAAGGGAGCCATGCCGAGCGATCCCAACGCCGTCCTTCAGGCTTTGCAGTCCTTGCCGAAGTAGGCGGCCAATCCCAATAACCGCGACCCGAGGGACCCATGCTTCAGGAACTCCTTAAGAGCCTGAATATTGATCCGCGCCTTATGCTCGCCAACGGCATTCTGTTCCTGGTGCTGCTTAAGGTATTGGACGCCCTCTTCTGGAAGCCCATAATGCGGCATCTGGAACGGCGTCGGGCCGGCATCGACGAAGCCTATCGGCGGGTTGAAGAAACTCGACAGGAGATGGAGAACCTGCGGGCGGAATACCAAGGACGACTGGCCAAAATCGAGGCGGATGCCCGTATGCGCATCCAAGAGGCAGTGCGGGAGGCTCAGCGCCAGCGTGAAGAGGCGATCGCTCGGGCGCGTGAAGAGGCCGAGCAGATCATGCGGGATGGTGAGCAAGATGTGGCCCGCGAAGTCGAAGCCGCGATGACGGCCATGCGCGAAAACCTCGCCGTCGTAGCGGTAGGGGCGGTAAGCAAGGTGCTTCAAAAGGAACCCGGACCGGAGGTTCGCACCCGCGTGGAGGAATACCTGAGACAGGTCTGATGCAGGCTGCAGAGGGACACTAGGGGACAGTATGGGCTTTCAATCTCCATGGGTACTGGAACATGTTCAAGGGGTTACGACCCTCCAGTGGTTTATTGTAACCCTTGTGGGCTTTCTGCTGCTGGTTTGGGTATGGGTTCGCTACATTTGGCCCTCCATGGTCGCCCAGCACCTGGAAGAACACCAGCGCAGGGTAGCCGAGGCCATCCAAGAGGTGGACCATGCCCTGGCGGAGATGGACCGCCTTCGTGATGATTACCGGTCAAGGTTGGATCGCATCGAAGAGGAGACGCAGCGACGCATGGCCGAGGCAGTGGCGGAGGCTGAGGCGCTGCGGGAGCAGATCATCGCGGAAGGGCGGGCTTCGGCCGATGCCATCGTCGCCAGAGGCCGCCAGGAAGTGGAAAGAGAACGGGCCAAAGCGCGGGTGCGGCTGCGGGGTATGTTTGTGGATCTCGTAATTAACGCCGCACGCGCTGCGGCCCCGGATGCGCTGGATGGCACGGATCACCGGAGGTTGATTGACCGCTTCATTCACGATGTAGGAGGTGCCCATTGAGCGGGCGTGCCGACGCGCGGGCAGGCCGGCGCTACGCTGCCGCGCTCTTCAACACGGCTCTTGCCCATGGGGCCGCAGAGGCCGTTCGCGAAGATCTTCGCCAACTCGCATCGTTGTGGGCGAGCATGCCGCTCTTACGCCGGAGCTTGGAGAGCCCCCTGATGCCGGCGGCCCGCAAACGCGAAGTGGTAGACCAAGTGCTGGCTCCCAGGCTTCACGAGCTTACAGTGCGCTTCTTGCACCTTTTGATCGGCAAGCGGCGGGAGGAAATCCTGCCGGACGTCCAGCGCACCTACGATCGTATGGCGGATTTGCAGCAGGGCATCGTGCGCGCTGAGGCTGTGACGGCGGTGGAACTGGATGACGTGCAGCGTGCGGCTCTCGTGGAGGCGTTGGAGCGGCGCACGGGACGGAATGTAGATCTCACGGTACGCGTGGATCCGGCAATCATCGGTGGAGTGGTGGTTCAGCTCGAAGACACGGTAATAGACGGCAGCGTGCGCGGCGCCCTTGAAAGGCTGCGTGAACAGATGCTTGGAGAAGAGTAAGCCGGACGGGCGTCCGTAGGCCGGATGGGCGCCATGGACATCACAGAGGCTGCGAGGGAGAGGAAACGTGGCGATTAGACCAGAGGAGATTACTTCGATCCTAGAGCGTGAGCTCATGGAGTACCAGCCCCAAGCCGAGGCTGTGGGAGTAGGAACCGTTTTACAGGTAGGGGACGGCATCGCGCGCATCTATGGTCTGCAGGATTGCATGGTGGGAGAGATGCTCGAGTTTGTGGATGCCGCCGGAGACCCCATCACCGACAGCGAAGGCAACGTAGTGCGCGCCATGGCCCTCAATCTCGAAGAAGATAACGTAGGCGCTGTGGTGCTGGGGCCGGACACGCGCATCGCGGAGGGCACTACCGTTCGGCGCACCGGAACCGTTATCTCCGTCCCCGTAGGCCCGGCGCTGATCGGGCGAGTGGTGAACGCCGTGGGCGATCCTCTGGACGGCAAGGGTCCCATCGCAGCGACGGAGCGCCGATATATCGAGACGCGCGCACCCGGCGTGGTAGACCGCCAGCCGGTGCGGGAGCCGCTCCAAACCGGGCTCAAGGCCATTGATGCCATGATCCCCATCGGCCGCGGCCAGCGCGAGCTGATCATCGGGGACCGCCAGACGGGAAAGACCGCGGTAGCTATAGACACCATCATCAACCAGAAGGGGCAGGGTGTTATCTGCATCTACGTGGCCATTGGCCAGAAGCAATCCACGGTGGCGAATGTTGTGCGCACGCTGGAGCAGTACGGGGCCATGGAATATACCATCGTGGTGTCGGCCACGGCGTCGGATCCTGCCCCTATGCAATACATTGCGCCTTACTCGGGAGTTACGATGGGCGAGTACTTCCGCGACAGCGGGGGGAGTGCCTTGTGCGTCTACGATGACCTCTCCAAGCACGCCGTAGCCTACCGGCAGGTGTCGCTCCTTTTGCGCAGGCCGCCTGGGCGCGAGGCCTATCCGGGAGATGTGTTCTACCTGCACAGCCGCCTTCTCGAGCGTGCTGCCAAGTTGCGGGAAGATTACATCATCGTGCCGAAGACTGCTCCGGCGGACACCAAAGTGGGCGTGGACGGCAAGGTGTACCAGGGCGAACGGGGCATGAACCACGAAGCCCCTGCGGCTTTGGCAGCCATGGCCAACAAAGATGAACTGGAGATACGGCGCATTCCGGGTACTGGCGGAAGCCTGACGGCTCTGCCCATTATCGAGACACAGGCGGGGGACGTGAGCCAGTACATTCCGACGAATGTCATTTCCATTACGGATGGCCAGATCTTTCTGGAGACCGATCTGTTTTACGCCGGGGTGAGGCCCGCTATCAACGTGGGGATCTCCGTGTCTCGTGTGGGAGGCAATGCTCAGATCAAAGCGATGAAGTCGGTAGCGGGCAAGCTCCGGCTGGATCTCGCCCAATATCGCGAGGTGCAGGCTTTTTCGCAGTTCGCTTCGGATTTGGACAAGTCTACGCAGGCACAGTTAGCGCGCGGCGCCCGGATGGTGGAGCTTCTCAAGCAGCCGCAGTATGCGCCAATGCCTGTGGAACAGCAGGTGATGGTGATCTATGCTGGATACAACGGCTATCTGGATGATCTGCCAGTGGAGGCAGTGCGCAAGTTCGAGACGGGTCTTTTGGCGTTCATGGCGGAGCGCTATCCCGACGTAGGAGAGCGCATACGCTCGTCCGGGCAGCTTGCGCCGGAGGTAGAGGCGACATTGAAGCGCGCCATCGAGGAGTTTAAAAAAGGCTTCACCCCGTAGCGGGACACCCGGCTGAGCAGATGGTTGCACAAACAGCCCCTCCCACGTGTTGCGGAGGGGCTGCGTGCATGCGCTTGGCCCACATCCTCAGCGTCGCCGGAAAAGCAGATTGAGGAGGATGGTGAGGACAAGGCTCACCAGAAGGCTGGACACGATGGGGAAGTAGAAAGTGAAACCGCCCTTGCGCACAAGGATGTCGCCCGGGAGGCGCGGAGCGCCGAACCTGCCCAGCACGAGCAGGACGCCTCCGAGCACAGCCAAGAGAAAGCCGAACAGGATAAGACTTTTGCCAAGTTCTGTCATGGCGGTTTGCGGTGGGGCTGCCGATCCGTTTGCAGACCGGCAGCCCAAGCGCGTCAATCAACGGTTACAGGGATCTTCTTGGGTTTGGCTGCTTCCGCCTTTGGCAGATTGAGTGTCAGAACCCCGTGCTTGAGCTCTGCGGTAATGCGGCTCACATCCACCGCGTCGCTCAACTGGAACTGGCGGAAGAAGTTTACCAGCTCGAACTCCGAATAAGACGGGTCAACAGGAAGCGCGTGTTTCGCCCGGCCTTGAATGGTGAGGACGTCGTCCTTCACGTCCACACTCAGGGCGTCCCGGCTCACTCCGGGCAGATCTGCCACGAGCGTGAGGCCATCGGGAGTTTCATAGATATCCACCGGGGGAGCAAGGTACTGCTCCTGGGCCCGTGTACCCTCTCTTGTCGTGCTCTGTGTTCCGCCGTGCGGCGCAGGCTGCGGAATGGTCTTTTCGGCCATAATGTCTTCTCCTCCTTGCAGAACCGTCTGCTGCTAGCTTACCGTTACCTTGATTTGTCGCGGTTTGGCTTCCTCCGCCTTGGGGATTGTGATGAGGAGCAAACCATCGGCATACTTGGCCGAAATGCGGGCGCTGTCTACTTCTACTGGAAGCTCGATCGTCCGCACGAACTTGCCGGCAGCGCGCTCGCAGCGATGGAAGGCTTCCTGGGGCACGTTACCGGGACTGGGCTTCTGCCCGCTGATCGTGAGGGTATTGCGCACGGCTGTAACCTCAAGCGATTGAGGGTCCAGGCCGGGCGCAAGAGCCTCCACGTAGAGGTTATCTCGGTCGTCTGCCAGGTTGATGAGGGGATAGGTGCGCGCAGAGCGACCGGGCAAAAAACTGGACCGTCGCCATGCCTCGCGCGGAGCAGTAGTGCCGGTAGTGGCGCTCAGCAGCCGCTCGAGTTCACGCAAGCGCTCATCTACTTCATGGAAGGGATCCCATGCTCGCACCGTTTTTATCTCCTTTCTGTTCGATCTCCAGGCGGCGGAAGCCACCCGGGTACGTCGTCAGTTCACGACGGGTGCCGGCTCCTCCCGGGGAGCAGCCTCGTGGCGCACCACCAGGTTGCCGGCCTCCACATCCACGATGATTGTGGACCCGTCGGGTATGTCGCCTGCAATGAGAGCACGGCCGATGCGCGTTTCAAGCGAGCGCTGGATAAGGCGCTTGAGCGGCCGGGCTCCGTACACTGGGTCGTAGCCCTGTTGGGCAAGCAGCCGCCGTGCGGCCTCAGTAAGCTGGAGGGCGATGCCGCGATCGCGCAGCCGGGCTCGGAGCAGATCCACCTGCAGATCTACGATGCGCTCGATCTCGGTCAGCGTGAGCGGCTTGAAGATCACGATCTCGTCTACGCGGTTGAGGAATTCCGGCCGCGTGTGGGCCCGAAGCTCTGCCATTACTTGTTGGCGCGCCGCGTCGGTGATCTCGCCTCTGGCCGTCACACCGTTCAGCAGATAATGCGACCCGATGTTGCTGGTCATGATGATGACGGTGTTTTTGAAGTCCACCGTGCGGCCTTGGGCATCGGTGAGGCGGCCGTCATCCAAAATCTGCAGCATCACATTGGACACGTCCGGGTGGGCCTTTTCGAACTCATCGAACAGGATGACGCAGTAGGGATGGCGCCGGACGGCCTCGGTAAGCTGCCCGCCTTCCTCATATCCCACGTATCCGGGGGGCGCACCGATCAACCGAGACACGGTGTGCTTCTCCATATACTCCGACATGTCTATGCGCACCATGTTCTCTTCGCTGTCGAAGAGCGCTTCAGCCAGGGCTCGGGCAAGCTCGGTCTTGCCTACTCCGGTGGGGCCCAGGAAGATGAACGATCCTATGGGTCGCCGGGGGTCTTTGATGCCCGCTCGGGCGCGGATGACGGCGTCGGCTACGAGCTGCACGGCCTCATCCTGACCCACTACGCGCTTGTGGAGCAGTTCGTCCAAGTGCAGGAGCTTCTCGCGCTCACCTTCTACCAGGCGCGTTACCGGGATGCCGGTCCACTTGCTTACAATCTCGGCGATTTCGTTCTCCGTTACCTCTTCACGCAGGAGGCGTGCTCCGCCTTGCTCCTGCAGGAGGCGGTCGCTTTCGGCCTGAAGCTGCTTCTCCAGGGCCGGCAGGCGGCCATATCTCAATTCTGCCGCTTTATTCAGGTTGTACTCGCGCTCCGCAGCTTCAATCTCCCGGCGCACCTGCTCGATCTCATCTCTGAGAGCCTGCACCCTCTTGATGGCAGCCTTCTCGGCCTCCCACTGGGCTTTCATGGCCGATGCGCGCTCCCGGAGGTCCGCCAGCTCCTTGCGGAGGTTTTCCAGCCGCTCGAGGCTTGCCTTGTCCTTCTCTTTCTTGAGGGCCTGCTCCTCGATCTCGAGCTGCATCACGCGCCGAGTGATTTCATCCAGTTCTGCAGGCATGGAGTCGATTTCCGACCGGATCATGGCGCACGCTTCGTCCACGAGATCTATAGCCTTGTCCGGCAAGAACCGATCGGTTACGTATCGGTTCGAAAGGACGGCGGCGGCCACCAGGGCATTGTCTTGGATACGGACGCCGTGATGCACTTCGAAGCGTTCGCGCAGACCCCGAAGGATGGAAATAGTGTCTTCCACTGTGGGAGGATCCACCATCACGGGCTGGAAGCGTCGTTCCAGAGCTGCATCCTTTTCGATATGCTTTCGGTACTCATCCAGTGTAGTGGCGCCGATGCAGTGGAGTTCTCCACGGGCAAGCATAGGCTTGAGCATGTTGCCTGCATCCATGGCTCCTTCCGCCTTGCCTGCTCCGACAATGGTGTGCAGCTCGTCTATGAACAGGAGGATGCGGCCTTCGCTTTGTTTGATTTCATTGAGGACCGCTTTGAGGCGCTCTTCGAATTCGCCGCGGTACTTGGCTCCTGCAATGAGAGCCCCCATGTCCAATGCGAAGATGCTCTTGTCCCGGAGGCCCTCGGGAACATCCCCGCGAACGATGCGCTGGGCAAGTCCTTCTACGATCGCGGTTTTACCTACGCCGGGTTCTCCGATGAGGACGGGGTTGTTCTTCGTTTTACGCAGGAGGATGCGCACCACGCGGCGTATCTCGGCGTCCCTCCCGATGACGGGATCGAGCTTGCCCCGCCGGGCTTCATCAACGAGGTCCCTGCCGTAGCGCTCCAGGGCTTCGTAGGTGCTTTCAGGTGTAGCGCTGGTGACGCGTTGGTTTCCGCGCACATCTGTAAGGGTCTTGAGAAAGGTGTCGCGCGTGACGCCTGCTTCCCGGAGGATGCGTCCTACCGCCGTGGAAGCTCCCTCCTCGATCATGGCGAGGACGATATGCTCCACGCTTACGTACTCATCTTTGAGGCGGCGCGCCTCGTCATCGGCCTTAACCAGGATCTGGTTGAGGCGTTGGGTAATATAGACTTTGCCTGCTTCGGCCCCGGGACCTGCCACTCGGGGACGCCGCTCCAGCTCCTGCTCTACACGGCGCAGCAGATGCTCCGGCGCGATGTTCATGCGCTGTAAGAGGCGGGGCAACAGACCATCATGCTGCTCGAGCAAAGCGGCTAGAAGATGCTCGGCATCCACTTCTATATGGCCATAGCGGGTTGCTTTAACTTGGGCCTGGCTGATTGCTTCCTGCGACTTTTGAGTAAGGCGGTTGAGATCCATGGTTTGCCCTCTTGAGATGGCGCCGCTGGTCCGCGAAGGACGGTTGGTGCCGCATGATTAATATTATGTGCATGCACTAAGACAGCTTGAGCGTCTTATTGTCAATTCACCCTTCTATACGAGACTGCTTGGCGGACAGTTCCATGGAAGGCGCAGGCGCCTGTTCCTTTTGGCCGCGGGCCTGCCGCATCCACTGTCGGACGGCAGGGAGCTGATCTGGGCGGATATAGAGGGTCCAGATCGTGCCATCGGGCACTTCCACCTCGATCGGCAGTCGGTAGTCTTCATCCGGCCAGAAGAGGTGTCGGAATTCCGATCGGAAGGCTTGGTATTCTTGGAATGTGAGACGCACGGCGCACCTCGCCACCGGCGATGCTTCATAGCGGAGAATGTTCGCCTACTTATTGTACGCGGCATGGAAAGAAGTTGTTCGCTCGGTGTTGGATAGGCAGCTTGGCCGAGGAGGAGACGCATAACGGAACGGAGGACGGGAGTGAAGCGGATCGTGGTGCTGGGTTCTTCAGGCTCCATCGGGACACAGGTGCTGGATATTGTAAACCGGCTGCCCGATCGGCTGAAGGTGGTAGGTTTGGCGGCCTATTCCAACGCGGATGTGCTCGCACGCCAGGCAGCAGAATTCTCGGTGCCTTATGTGTGCATCGGCAGCGCTCATTACGGCGAAGAGATATTGGGAAGCCTAGCACGGCGGAACACCCAAGTGCTCTACGGCGTCGAAGGGATGTGCGCCCTGGCTTCTCTGCCCGAGGCGGACCTGGTAGTCGTAGCTGTGGCGGGGGCAGTGGGTATCAAGCCAACTCAGGCGGCGATCGCTGCAGGGAAGGAGATCGCCCTTGCCAGCAAGGAAGTTCTGGTGGCCGCAGGAGAGCCTACCATGCGGCTCGCTCGGGAGCACGGAGTGGCAATTCGCCCAATCGATTCGGAGCACTCGGCCCTGTTTCAGTGTTTACAGGGTGCGCCGGACGGATCGGTAGAGAGGTTGTACCTTACGGCGTCCGGAGGCCCCTTTCGAACGACCTCTGCCGAGGCATTGGCTTCCGTTACCCCCGAGGAAGCGCTGAAGCATCCCACGTGGAATATGGGAGGATTGGTCACGATCAACTCTGCGACGTTGATGAACAAGGGGCTGGAGATCATCGAGGCGCACTGGCTCTTTGGGATCCCCATCAGCGCCATTGAAGTGGTGGTGCATCCCCAGTCCATCATTCATTCGATGGTGCGCTTCCGCGATGGTTCGCTCCTTGCCCAACTCGGCTTGCCCGACATGCGGCTTCCCATCCAGTATGCGCTTCTCTATCCCGAGCGGCTGGATGCCCGCCTTCCGCGGTTGGATCCGGTGCAGATGGGCGCCCTGACCTTCGAGGCGATGGATGCGCGGCGGTTTCCGGCAGTTGAACTGGCCCGCAAGGCAGCCGGGATCGGCGGGACTATGCCTGCCGTCATGAACGCCGCCAATGAGGAGGCGGTGGGTCTGTTTTTGGATCGGCAGATTCCGTTTACTGGTATTATGGAAGTAGTGGAAAGAGTAATGGAGCTCCACGAGCCTCTCGAGCCGACCTACGAGAATGTGCTGGAGGCGGATGCGTGGGCGCGGCAAGCGGCTCGAAGAACGGGGCGGTTAGGGCAGGGATAGCAGCTCGTCAAGGCGCAGATAAGGATAAGGGTTATCGTGGCAGACGTTATCAAAGGCATCGCATCGCTCATCGTGATCTTGTCCGTGCTGGTGATCGTGCACGAATGGGGGCACTTCATCGTCGCCAAGCTTTGCGGCATGCGCGTCGAGGACTTTTCGCTGTTTTTCGGCAAGGTGCTTGTGCGCTTGGGAGTGCGCAACGGCACGGCCTACCACATTCGTGCCATTCCCTTAGGAGGCTTCGTGCGCATCGCGGGTATGGAACCCGAAGATATGGCGGGCGGCCGCAACATTCTGGAAGCAATCCGGTCCTTGCCGCTCCATGACCGCGACGAGGTGCTGCGCCGGCTGAAACGCCTCGATGCCGAGACGATGGCGGGGCTCGATGCAACACGCGTGTCCGCCCATGTGCTGGAAGTCCTTCAAGGGGCGGTGACCGCCGACGGGCGCCTTACGGAGGAGGGGGCGGCAGACCTGAGGGCGCTGCAATCCTCGCCTCAGATTACAGCCGATGACCAGCGCCTCATACAACTGGTGCTTCACGCCAACCTCCGATCCTCGGATCCGGCATTGTATAGCCAAAAGCCTCTGTGGCAACGTGCGCTGGTGATCTTTGCAGGACCCTTCATGAGCCTCTTCTTTGGGTACCTCCTTTTCTGCGTGATGGGGATGACGATTGGGCTCCCCAGCATAAACAAACCTCTCACGAACCAGATCACCGTGTCCCAAGACGCGTCGGTGCCGGCACGAAGAGCCGGTCTGCTGACGGGAGACCGCATCGTGGCCATCAACGGAGTACCCACACCCAATGGCAAGCTGCTTGTGGACCGCATCCATCACAGCATCGGCGTCCCTCTGGATCTGACGATTGATCGCAGCGGCCGCCTTTTCCATGTGACCGTAACGCCGCGTGCAGATGTGGTGAAGATGCGGGGGAAGGACGGGAAGATCACCACGGAGCGAATTGGTCGCATCGGCATTATGCTCAATCCCGTGTATGAGCGCACCGGACCCATCGAGTCCATCAAGGCCGGCACTTTTTATACCTTTGCCTACGTGGCTCAGCTTCTGGGCCTTTTGGTGGAGGGGCACGCGAGGGATGCCGTGGGAGGGCCTATTCTCATGGGGCAGATGGCTACGGCAGCTCAACGGCTAGGCTTTGCCCACCTCTTCGAACTGGCTGCGACGTTCAGCCTGAGTTTGGGCATCATGAACCTCCTGCCCATCCCCATCCTGGACGGAGGACATTTGCTGCTCCTTCTGATCGAGAAGGTGCGGCGCAGGAAGCTTTCGGCGCGAGAGGTTTACAAGGCCCAGATGGTGGGACTGGGAATTCTGGCTTTGCTGGTGTCCTTTGTGATGTATAACGACGTCGTGCGCACCGTGGCCGGCAAGGCGATCCAGTAGGATCGGGCTTGGGAACGCCGGCATCGGCAAGGGGTCCTGCAGCAGAGCCTTTTCACCCCGGTTCTTGGCGCCGCCTACCGTATCGTGACCTCGAGCCGCGTTCCCGCGGTCAGGTGTACCTCCGACGTGAAGCGGATCACCATGCGGCCCTCCCTGCCGCGCGACACCGAAAAGCCTGCAGGCTCGCGCCCCAGGCTTGCCGTAACAGTAGGAGCCGGGACATCCGGCCACGGGACCACGAATTCTGTGATGCGCAGGTCGGCTCCGCCCTGAATCCCTAGGGGGTGCGGAGCACTTTGGGTGACTTGGTCCACACGAAGCAGGATGCGCGTAGTTCGCTGCCCTGGCGCATACTCCATCCAGCCCACGAAGGCGGGCGCAAACACCGGCGCCGAGAGGGAGCTCATTCCCGCGGGAAGGTGCGGCGTAAGCACGATGCGCCCCGCCGGTAAGTCCATCGTAAGCCCTTCCAGGGCTTGGAAGACGTTCCATGAAGCTGCGGCGCCGAAATAGGATGGGCCCTGGGCGGGCCGGCCCGTGGCAGGGTCAAAGGTCTTTGGAGCGCCCCAGGGCATGCCCGCGGTGGTCGTAAGCAAGGTGTCCCATTGCTGGAGGAGTTGGAGCGCATCTGTCGGCCGGTTGCGGTTGGCGGCCGGCACGGCTAGGTACGCAAGGGTCATGGTGGGGCAGGATAGTCCCGGCGTGGGCGCCTTATCCAGGGCTACGAACAGAGGTGGGGCTGGAAGCTTGGATTGATGGAGCGCGCTGAGCAGTGTGTCTAGTGCGGTGTCGAGGCGCTGCCTGGGCAGGAGGTCGCCTAAATCCTCTGCATCGGCAAGGGCTTGGCCTGCGAGCTGCCCGGTGTCTGCGCTCTTCGATGCCTTGGCTCCGAAGCCCCGGCCGTTCCAGAACGTATCCAGGATATCCTTGGCGAGCGCTTCTGCACGGGTTTGGCACTCTCGAGCGAAAGCGCCGTCGTCCATTCTGTTGGCCATCTGCTCCATGGCGCGAAGGGCTGCGAGAGTGAGGATGGCGGGGCGGACCTCGGCCGGGACACGATCCGTGCGAAGATTTGCTTGCATTGCGTGCTTTGCAACGGGGTAGAGCGCGTCCATGAAGCGCTGGTCCGCTGTGGCTTGGGCGTGGCGCCACACCATGAGGGCAAACGCATCGGCCGTGTCCGGGGCGGAGGGTCCGGAAGCACCAGCAGCGGGCCGGCGAAGGAAGCCATCTGCCAGATCGCCTACGCTTTCCGGCAGATTTCCGGCAGGCGTCTGCAGGGACGCGATGCCACCAAGTTCCCACGCATCGAGCTCCGGAAACCAGCACGCCAGCAGCCACTGATAGAGGGGGCGGTCTGTTGTAGCTCCCAAGCGTCCTGGAGCAGAAAGCGTGGGAAGTACGGTGTAGCGAGGAACCTTTTCGCCCCTGGTGAGGATTGTATTCGTTGCGAGGGGCGCAGCATCATTAATGAGGCGCTCGGCGAGCCATTTGGGAAGGTTGGAACGAAGGAGCCGTTGCTGCCAATCGTCGGTGAGTGCTGCAAGGGCAAGGCGGTTCTCGAGAGCATAGCGCGCCACCTGGGCGGCTCCTTGGAAGCTCATCTCGTAATAATGGCCGTATTCCTCACCGGTGACGGTCCACAATCTGCGTGTGAACCAAGACACGGCGAAGGCGACTTCCCGGGTTTCTCGGTCGCGCAGGGGCAGTTTTACGGCAACTACGCCGGCAGGGTGCACCGAACCTTCCACACCAGTCCCGCACGATCCGCCGACTGTTCCGTCGGCAGCGAATTGATGCCACCACGCAGGCTGCGAGGCAAGGGAGTTCCATGTAGCCTGCGTTACGTGCGCGTCCGGGGCAGAGACGTGGGTCATGAGAGCGTATTCACCCAGCGCGTTGTAGCGGAGGCGGTCTGCAGGCGGCACGGTGGGTGCGGGAGGGGACGTCATGAGGCAGCCGAAAAACCCGGCCGGCAGAGTGAGGGGCGCAACGAGATTACCTGTGCGGTCGCTGGAGCCGGAGGATCCGCCGGCCCATCCTACGCCCAGAAAGTTCTCCCACGACAGGGCCAAGGATGCTTCCACCGGTGCACGGGACACGTTCGTCACGCGGAACACGAAGAGCGCTACGGGAAGGGCGGAATTCTTCAGATCGTGCGGGATCAGGGGTGAGAAGACCCTGAGCGAGAGGGTCACCGGAAGTTCGCGATCCGGATAGCGAAGAAACGCCTGTGGGAACAGTCCGCGGTATTCCAGGTTCGCCACCGTGGGCAGGCCGTACGGCTCCGTACGTCGGAGCGAGCGGACTACGATGCGCCCGCCGGCATTCGTCCATACTGCGGCAAAGCATCCGTTGAGACCGCCTGTAGGGTGAAGCCAGTTGTTGTTGATTGTAGCGTTGATCAACATGCCGTCAGGGCGGAGTTGGAAGGTGCCGCAGCCGATGGATCCGATGGGCACGCCGGACCCCAGCTCAGGAAGACGAACGGATTGCGTGGAGACCTGGGGCGCTCCGAGAGCTCTAGCGGCAATGGCCATCGCGGCCAAGGCGGCTCCCCACAATGCGCCGCCCTTGGAGGAGCGTTGGCCATCTTTGGTGATGCGATGCCGCCCGAAGCGGTGCATCACGCCTTAGCTCTTGCCGGGCGTGGTGGTTTGTGGCGCTGGAGCCGGCGCGGCGCGCTCCACATGGAGGATGTGGCTGGTGCGCCATTCGCGCTTGTGCCACGTGACGCGCGCATGGAGCACATAGTCGCCGGGCTGCGTGGCAGAGGGGATCACCACAAAGAATTGAGGCCGAATGACGCTATCCTGGTGCTGGGACTCGAAGCCCTTCTTGTGCCGCCCTTCGATGACCCATCCTGCTGGAACCTGCAATTCTACATCCCCGCGGGTGTACCCCGGCACAGCACATTGGATCTCCACCGTGACGCGTTCCTTGTTCTGATCTGAAGGGAAGGCCGGCTCGGGGGATGCACTCATCGTGAGGACGAAGGGTTCCACCACCTGAAAGCTGGCAGTGGCGTGCACCGAGCGACCGTTGGCAAGTTCTGCCGAGGCGCTCAATTGGTAGAAGCCCGGCACGGCGGTGTCTGGAAGGCGGCATGAATAGCGAAGTTTGAGGGATTTGCGGGGATTGACCGGAGGAACATTCGGGTTCCGCTCGGAGAGGAGGATATCCGCAGCTGCTCCGTCCCCCGACCATGCCACCCAGCGTATCGGTATCGGCTCATCAGAACCGGGGATGAGTTCAAGGGTCGCGTTGAGGGTGCCGCCCGGGATCACACGCTGGTCTTCCAACGTAAGCCTCGGCGACACTCCAGGCGCTCCCGTGACGCGGGCATCCACCAGATCAACATCCACGAGCAGGTGCGGTTCATAGGGCGGGGTAGGCGTAGGCACTTGCCCGGCCGGCAGGAAGTCCGCCCGGAAGCCGATGGTGGCATTCGCGCGCGGCATAAGACCGGCAATGCCTTTAGGCACGGCCAGTTCGATTACGTAATTGCTTCCCGTGGCCTTGGCGGCGATCTGGATTGCTTTCGTGTCTACCACACGGTCGTTCCACACCGGCTGATCCTTGCCGCTGGCTGCATCCAGAATGCGGGCCGTTATCGGGGGCATGACGCCTGCCGTTACAGGCGCCACCGTGATCTCGAGATTATCCGCGCCCCGTAGCCAGCCGTCGTCGTTGGCGTCTATGTCGAAGATTGCCCAGGCAGGCTGGTCGGTCTTGGCGGCAATGTAGAGGTAATCGTCATCCCAATTCAGGTATACCGTGCCTGTGACGGGCCCGTCGCTGATGGTGTAGAGCGGGTCCCACTCCCCCTCGGCGATGATGCCGTCGAGGACAGGGCGCCGCTTGAGGCGTTGGCGGTCGAAGGGGTAGCGGGGCCGCTCCCGGTAGTTCACGGAGAACTGTTTCGGCGCTTCCTGAGGTTGCGCGGCTGGGGCATTGCCTTCCTGGGCCATTGCAGGCGTCGGGCAGCCAGGCGAACACAAAATCAGTAAAAAGAGGCACAACGAGAGGGCAGATGAGGCTGACGACACGACGGCACCTCGCTTCGGGGAGATGATGTGGATACACTCTAACACGTTTGAGCGAGCGTGTCAAGCAGGGCGGAGTTTGACATGGAGCCCTGCAGCCGCTATAATTCCCCAGGTATGACATTTCATCGTCTATGATCAAATACCTTACCGAACTCCTGGGCCGTCGCGTTGTGGATGCCGACGGTATCGCCCTTGGCCGAGTGTCGGAGGCTATCGCCGAGCAGGGTAACCGCTTCCCGGCAGTTGCGGCCCTCGGTGTGCGCACGGCAAGCGGGGTACTTTGGGTTCCCTTCGCGGTCGTAGATACCAGTAATCCCGTCTTTCGCCTTCGGGTGCGCCGGGATGAACTCGTACCCTATGAGCCCAAAGAAGGAAGCCTGTACCTTCGGCGCGACATTCTGGATAAGCAGATTGTTGACGTCCACGATTACCGCGTGGTGCGCGTCAACGACGTGCGCCTGGCACCCTGCGGGGATCGCCTGTGCGTGATCGGCGTGGATGCGGGCTTCCGGGCCCTGGTACGGCGCGCGGGTATCGGGCCGGTGGTGGAAGCCCTGGCGCGCCTGGTGGGCAGGCCGCTGCAAGCGAACCTCATCGGTTGGGACGATGTGGAAACGTTCGAGCCTGATGCTGCGGGCGGAGGGCGCATCAGGCTCAAGGTTCCCCATGAGAAGATCTCCCGCCTTCATCCTGCAGATATCGCCGACATCGTGGAGCAGCTCGATCCTCAGCAGCGTACGGAGGTCATCGAGGCGCTGGATGTAGAGACTGCCGCCGATACCATCGAGGAGATGGAGGACGAAGAGGCGGCTCAGGTTATGGCGGCCCTGAAGGAGGAGAAGGCTGCCGACATCCTCGAAGAAATGGATCCCGATGAAGCTGCGGACGTGTTGGGAGATCTCTCCAACAGCCGGACCGAGGAACTTCTGGAACATATGGCGCCCGAGGTTGCAGCCGACGTAAAAGAGCTCATCGGATATGATGAGGAGACCGCCGGCGGCCTCATGACGCCGGAGTTCATCGCCATTCCCGGCCATCTCACTGCCGCACAGACTATTGAGAGGCTCAGAGAGCTTGCTCCCAAGGCGGAGACCATCTACTACGTGTACGTGGTGGACGAAGACGGGCATCTTGCCGGCGTCATCTCCCTCAGGGATCTTATCGTAGCCGACCCCGACACGCCGATCCAGGACGTCATGGTACGGAATGTGCGCTACGCCCACACGAGTGACCATGCGGACGACGTGGCTCAGGTGATCAGCCGTTACAACCTTCTCGCTCTGCCGGTGGTAGATGAGGATCATGTGCTCCAGGGGATCATCACGGTGGATGACATCATGGAGCGACTTGCGCCGCCCGAGCGCCGGCGAAAGCTGCCGCAGGTGGCCGTAGAAGAAGAGCCCCAGAGGCAGCAATAGGCCGCGCACTGCGGGCTTGTCCTCGCCGCATGTGTGCCGAGGCCGGCGTTAACCGAGTTCCGTTCATGGCAATGGAGCATGCTGAAGCCCCCAAGCCCTCCATCGGCGGCTTGGCTGTAACCCTGGTGGGGTTAGCTGTGCTGCTGGTGGTCCCCATGCTCGCCTGGCAACGTACCGAGAGCATCCGCGAGCGCATCGAGGAGGATGTAGACCCGGCCCGCCACCGCATCGGCATTGCCATCGAGACGGCGAACCGGGCCAGAAGCGTAGCCTTCTACTATCTTTTCACACGCGATCGGGAATATGCGCTGCGGTACGCGGATCTCGTAACCGAATGGCGCCGCTGGAGCGCCGATGATGCGCGCATCGCCCGATGCGGCCCCGAAGTAGAGCACGCCTGGCGCGCAGGCACGGGAGAGCTGAACCTTTGGTTTGCCCGTTACGGTAGCGAGTACATTCGCACGGGCCGGCACAGAAACCTTCCCGAGGCGGACCGGCAGTTTCTGCGCGGAGAAGCCCTGTTGGCCTCAGCGCGCACGCAGGCAGACAAGCTTTCCCTTCTGCTCCGGAGCCGTGCTGGGTCGGTAAGCCACGCAGAAGTCGCCGTGAGCGCCGCCATGGCGATGATCAGCTTGCTCGTGGCAGCCTTCGCTTGGGAGGATGCCCGTAGCCGCCGCGTGCTCTGGATGCGCGAACGAGACGCTGCCGAGAGGCTGAGGCTGGCCGTCCGTGAAATCAACCACCGCGTGAAAAACAACCTGCAAGTGATTGCCGCCCTGCTGGACATGCACCTCATGGAGGAGGCCGAGGCAGTGCATCGCAGCCGCCTGGAAGAACTTCTACGGCAGGTGCGGGCTATGGCCGCCGTGCACGAATTCCTTAGCCGGGGGCCTGCCGGAGATCAGGTGCCGGCCGGAGCCGTTCTGGAGCGCCTCGTGGAACTTGCAGGCAAGCCTTGCGGGCTGGCCGCTAGTGTTCAAAGCGAAAACATCCTTCTCACAATCAAGCAAGCCAACGCCCTGGCCCTCATCGTGAATGAATTGCTCCTAAATGCTTCAAAGCATGGGGCCACGGCGGTTCGAGTGAGGCTCCAAGACGGCGCCGGCCACGTCCGCCTGACGGTGGGTGACAATGGCCCAGGCTTCGAGCCGGGCTTCGAAATGGCAAAGGATGCTGCCGTAGGTCTTTCCCTGGTGCGAACCCTTGCCGAGCATGATCTGCGTGGAGAGCTCCACCTGTACAACGATGGCGGCGCCGTGGTGGAGGTGTCGTTTCCACTGGTGAGGCGCGAAGGAATGGGCGCTTAGCCGGTGGCGCTAAGGGGTTGGCAGCGGATCTTGCACACTGTGCGGCACGGTGAAGGCCGGCGAATGGTGTCCCTACCCCATCATCCCAAAACCCTGAGGGAGGGCCACAGCCCGTGTTGCACGAATTAGCCTCACGGAGTGTTCCAGCAGGAGAAAGGAGCGGAGGACTGAGATGGCGGCGAAGTACCGCGTTGGGATTATCGGAACAGGCCGGCCTTGGAAGAGCCCCGGGGCAACCGGCTTCGGAATGGCGCACGGGCACGCGCGAGGATACCTGAAGACGGGCCGCTGTGAATTGACGGCAATCGCGGACGTGAATGCAGAGAATGCAGAAGCCTTTGCCAAGGAATACGGGAGTCCTGCCATATACAGCGACTATACCCAGATGCTGAAACGCGAGCGTTTGGACATCGTCAGCATCTGCACCTGGCCGGCGCTCCATGCACCCATGGTAAGGGCATGCGCCGAAGCCGGCGTGCGGGCCGTCCATTGCGAGAAGCCGATGGCTCTTCGCTGGGGGGAAGCTCGTGCCATGCATGAGGCTTGTGTGCAGAATGGGGTGCAGCTCACGTTCAATCATCAACGGCGCTTCCTTCAGCCGTTCCAGACGGCTCGGGAGATGCTGGACGAAGGGGCGATCGGAACGCTTCTGCGGATCGAGGGTCAGTGCGCCGACCTGTTCGATTGGGGGACGCACTGGTTCGATATGTTCTTTTACTACAATCATGATCAAGATGCGGAGTGGGTCCTCGGCCAGATAGATGCGCGCCGAACGCGGCTCGTCTTTGGAGCGCCGGTGGAGGACCAGGGCGTCAGTCTCTTCAAGTTCCGCAACGGCGTGCGGGCTTTGCTCGTTACGGGTTATGATGCGGACATCGGGTGCGCCAACCGCCTGATCGGAACCGACGGTGTCATCGAGATAGGGTGGGAGGCTCCCTGGCTGCGCTATCACGCTCGCTCAGGCGGCTGGCGCGAGGTGGAGATGACCGAGGGCATCCACGACCCAGTGGGCCTTGAGCGCGCCATGGCGGATGTGGTGTCCTCGCTTGATCAGGGCCTGCGCCCTCTTCTCTCCAGTTTCAACGCCATTCGCAGTACGGAGGTCCTTTTCGCCACATATGAATCCGCCAGGGTGCGTGGCCGCATTGATCTGCCGCTTACGAACCCCGAGGCGGGGTTGGCGCCTATGCTCGAAGCAGGTGCGGCGGATCCACACGCTTCGCAGCCGCGTTGAGCGACATTATTTGGCGCCGGATCGGGAGGCACCTACGCTGAGGACGCGTGTTTTCGTTCCGTTTGGAGCCGCCGAACCTTCTGGAGCATCTCCATGAGGTCTGCCCGGGATGGAGCCTTCGCCAGCCCGGCAGAAAGGGTCGCGGCGGCGCCATCCAGGTCGCCGAGGTGGATTTGGGCTTCGGCGAGCTTGCTGTAGGCGAGCCCCACCCAGCCGGCGCGCCGGACGCACAGCGCGAATTCGTTTCGGGCCTCGGGCCACTTCCCGAGGTGGGCGTAAGCCGTCCCCAGGGCTGCGTGCAAGTCCGTGCGTTTGGGCTGGCCCGCCAAGGCTCGTGCGAAGTAGCGCACGGCTTTGGCGTATTCCTTGCGGTGCAGGGCGATATAGCCGAAACCCTCGCTGGCGCCGGCGTTTGCCGGATCGAGGAGGTCGGAAGCTTGGAAGCATGCCAAGGCGCCGTCGTCATCTTTGCGTTGCTCCCGCGCGAAGCCCAGTTGCGCAAAGATAGCCCCCAGCCATTGTTCGGGTCGAACGAAGTTTCCCTGATTGTCGGCCACGCGTCTTCGCACACTCTCATCCTGATGGAAGACCTGCCAGGCCGATTGAGGATTGCGCCAGGCGTTGGACCCATACAGCAGCGTGAGAAGCGCCTCCATCTGCCGTTCTGCCGCTTGGCTCTGGTGATCGTTCAGAAGCTCCGCTGCAAGGTTCATACGGGCAATGATGCTGTAGGGATCGTAGCGTACGGTAGTGCCGAAGAGCGTGCGTGCATCCTTCCATTGGCCGACGCCCCACAGGGTTAGGGCCGCATACCACACAAAGAACGCTCCTGCCGCGGACCATCGGAGGGTCGCGCGAAGTGCGTTTCCCCGCGCGTACCCGATGCTGTTGATGGCCCATGCCAGAAGGGCAGCCACCCCGATGCCCGTGATGCCGACGCGATATGGAGCTACCAGGAGCGAGGGCAGCGGCAGGAAATTGAGCACGGGCAGGGCCGAGAGCCAAATGAAGATAAGGAACCATGCGGCTGTGCATTCCCTTCGTTTCAATAGACTGGCGAGAAGCCACAGACTTCCGGCGAGGGCGGCGCTGCCTATCGCAAGAGACCACACTGGGTGGTGTTCGAACCATCCCAGGCAGAATGTGTGCAGCCATCGGGGCGACGGTGCGATGAAGAGGAGTGTGTAGTACGTTACAGATTGGAGCCCTTCGGCAACCTGGCTTGCAAGGCTCGCAGGCAGTGCGGCCGGCCGGGGAGGTCCGATGGCCATCCAAGTGGCAACGTACAATGCTGCAATGAGCAGCGACGGCGTCATGACTGCGGCTAGGGTGCGCATCTTTTCGGTCCGGGGGGACGTCTCGAACCAGAGGATTGCCAGAGCGGTGCACGGAAGGAGAGCCAGAGCCTGTTCCTTCGTAAAGATGGCGGCTCCAAACGCGGCAACTGCGGCTGCGTAGAGCAACGCGCGTTTGCCCCCTTGCTTCTTCGATGCGGCGAACAGAGCCCAGGCGTAAAGGCAAACGAAGAGGCTGCACAGCGCGTCGGTACGGCCGCCGATCCACGCCGTTGTGCTCACCTGGGCCGGTTGAACCGCGAAAAGGAGGCTGCCCAGGAGCGCGATGCGCCAGCGGCCAAACGCAGCGTAGAGCGTGCCGATCAGGGCCAGAGTGGTAAGCACATGGATCAGGATATTCGTTTGGTGGTAGCCCAGCGGGGTAGTAGACCACATCAGGTGGTCTAAGAAGAAGGTTACGGACACGAGCGGGCGGTAATAATGTTCCAGGAATGGCTGCGTGAAGCACGAAGCGAACGAATGGCCTCCTCCGATGCCGGATCCGCCCACCAGCACGTGGTCATCCCAGATCATCATCCCCTGCAGGGCCGAGCTGTAGACCCCTGCGGCAATTACGATGATGGCAATGACGGCTGCGGCGATGCGGTATTCACGGCCAGCTTCTTGCGTGGTCATTTCGTTCTATCCCGTTAGGCGGCGTGCCGCGCGCCGGCGCGGATGGGCGGCCGGAAGCAACTCCTTCAGATCTCTTATGCCATAATGAGGCGAGTTCTTTAGATGCATCGCGGGGGGCGCTAAGCCATACCGGATGACACTCTGAAACTTGCCTAGGCTTCAGGTCGTAATGCCATTGAATAAGGAGGGCGCCATGGATCCTCGCAATATATGGCATTGGGTGCTTTTGGCGGTAGGCATCTATCTCGTCATTGGGCTGCTCTCGTGGCTGTTCCACATGGTGATGTATCTGCTGCACTTCGCCATTGTGGTTCTCATCGTCGTGGGGGTGGTGTATCTGCTCACGAACATGTTTGGGCGCCGCAGCATCACCTGAAGCCGCACGTCTGCGAGTTTGTGAAGTAGCAGGGTACCTGCGTCGCTCCGGCGCGCGGGCCCCGGGTTTACACCAGCCCTCATGCTGCGCTATACTGCAGGGCGGGGGCGGCGCAGACAAAAGCATCCTACGACCGCTGCCGCAGCAGAGCACCTTATGATCGTCCTGATGCATCGCCATGCCACCGTCGAACAAGTGGACGCAGTGGTGGAGGCGATTGCCAAACATGGTCTCAAGCCTCTGAATCTGCCTGGCGGAGATCACACGGCCATCGGGATAGCCAGCGCCATACCGCCCGAGTTGCGGGAGGGGTTGGCGAACCAGCTTTCTGCCATGAACGGCGTGGCCAACGTAGTCCACGTGAGCCGGCCGTACAAGCTGGCATCCCGGGAATTCCACCAGGCGTCCACCATCGTGCGTGTGGGGGATGTGGAGATCGGCGGCGTCGGCTGTGTCGTGATCGCAGGACCATGTGCAGTGGAGAGCCGCGAGCAGATCTTCGCTACAGCGCGCTCGGTTCAGGCGGCAGGTGCCCGCATGTTGCGGGGAGGCGCGTACAAGCCCCGCACTTCACCCTACTCCTTCCAGGGTTTGCATGAGGAGGGGCTCTCTCTGCTGTTGGAAGTGCGCAACGCATTGGGCATCCCTACGGTAACGGAGGTTGTGGATCCGCACGATGTAGACGAAGTGGCCCGGCACGCTGATATGCTCCAGATCGGGGCGCGCAACATGCAGAACTTCCCGCTCTTGATCGCAGCAGGTAGGTCCGGCCACCCTGTGTTGCTGAAGCGCGGTCCGGCTGCAACTTTGGATGAACTCCTCTTTGCGGCCGAGTATATCCTCCACCACGGAAACGACCGCGTGGTCCTTTGCGAGCGTGGAGTGCATCCTCTAGATCGCACGTACACCCGTAACACCTTGGATCTAAGCGCGGTGCCTGTTCTGAAGGAGATCACCCATCTTCCCGTGATCGTGGACCCCAGCCACGGCGTGGGGCATGCGCGGTATGTGCCGGCGATGTGCAGGGCAGCTTTGGCTGCTGGTGCCGATGGATTGATTATCGAGGTGCACCCATCGCCGCAGGCGGCTCTCTCGGATGGCCAGCAGTCCTTGACGCCGGAACAGTTCGCAGAATTGATGGGCGGGCTAGCGAGGATTGCGGAGGCTGTAGGCCGGCGGCTGGCCTAGGGCGAGGCTCCGATGGCGGCCAAATCCTCTTCTGTGTCTATATCGGTGGCGATTTCCGCGTGCGGCACGACGACGGCTCGTGCTGTGCAGCCCATCATGCGGGACACTGCCTCTTCCAGGCGCGGGATGGATAGGAACCCCCGCCGGAGCAGCACGGTGAGGGCGAAGAGGGCTACCGTTCCAAACCCGAGGACCATGGCCAATCGCGCAGGGCTTTTGCGAAGATTGTACGCTACCTGGATGCGCTCTCGCTGGGAGGCCATAACCCTCGTGTTCACAAGCACCATGTTGCCGCCGGTGAACTCACCCTCGCGAAGCAGCACAGAGGTCCGACGGATAGCCGGGAAGCGCTGCCGGCACAGGCGCATGTTGACGACCGGATAGACGAAATCGGCCTGCGTTGCGGCGGCTTTCCGGATGAAATCGTCCACGGCCTCGGAGGTGAGGAAGGGGATGTCGCACGTCGCCACGAGGGCGTAGGAGCTGTCACCCACTTCTCGGAGGCCTGCATACACGTTTTCCACAAGGGATCCTGCATCGGGAAGGAGGCGGTACCTGCGGTCGGCGGGCAGGTCGCCGATCACGACTACTGTGGAAACGTGGGAAGCGGCTGCCAGAGCTTCTACCACACGATGCACCATCGGCTCGCCCGCCACGCGGATGAGCGCTCGATGGCTCACACCCGAGCGGCGGGCTGCCGGCTCGAGCGTCTTCCCCCCTGCCAGCACGACAGCGGGCACCCTCTCCACGAGATGTCCGGTCATTCTACGGCATCTCCCAAGCGGAGGGCTTCCTCACGGTTTACACTCCTGCACACGGTGACGCTGTAGGGGCGCAGGCGCAAGAGCCGCGCGACTTCCTCCGCTTCGGAACGATCGAAGGCCACGCCGAATACCGCAGATCCGCTTCCGCAGAGGCGGGCGTTCCGAGCGCGGGCCATTAAGAGGTCATCCATCGCGACGGCAACGGCGGGTTCTTCGGCGAGGACCACTTGTTCGAAGTCGTTGGTCATGCGGGATGCGATGCGCTGGAGGTCCCTTGCGGCGACGAGCGCTTCCATAGAGCGTGTGCTGCGGGCAGAGACGCGGTGGGGCAGGGCGTCCAATGCCTGATAAGCGCGTTGGGTGGACACATGGACGGCGGGCATCGCGATGATGAACCAGAGTTGCGGTGCATCGGGCAAGGCGGTGACGCGATCGCCCCGTCCCCGGACGGAGGCTGTTCCTCCCGTAAGAAAAAAGGGAACATCCGAGCCGAGGTCGCTTGCGAGTTCAGCCAACTCTTCGGTTGTGAGGCCGAGGTCCAACAATTGGTTCACTCCGCGGAGGGCAGCCGCTGCGTTTGAACTTCCTCCGCCCAACCCGGCTTGCACCGGGATGCGTTTGATGAGCCGGATCAACACGCCGCGCCCGGAGCCGGATTTGCGCAGAGCTGCCGCGGCGGCGCGGCATGCAAGATTGGTGTCATCGTGAGGTATTCCAGGGGCATCACACTGTAACCGGACGCCGGGTTCCTCCACCTCTTCCAGCTCGAGGCAATCGGCCAAGGACACAGTCTGCATCACACTGGCGATATTGTGGTATCCGTCCGGGCGGCGGCTGAGCACATCCAGGGTAAAGTTCACCTTGGCGTAGCTGGGGACTGTGAGGCGGCGCATTTCTGGGGCGATCTCCCGGCATGGGCAATTACAGGCGGATGCCGCGTTGATATTGGACGGCGCGAGCCAAAATCCCTTTGGCGCGCGGGGCATGGGGCGTGATATACTGGTATCCTAATCCACTCGAGAAGGGTACCGATCCGATGACGCATCAGGCCAGGGAGCGACCGGCAGGGAAGTCATCCGACGCGGGATTGCGTCGGGAAATGGCCGCGGTCCACGCCATCAGCCGCCACCTCAGTTCTACGCTGGACTTGGAAGATCGTTTGCGGGACATTCTAAACGTGTCCATCGAGGCGGTTCAGGCAGAGGCCGGAACCATCTACCTGCACCGCCCTGCGGACGATACGCTCGAATTCCGTTACGTCGTGGGTCCCTCAGCCTCTCGCTCATTGTTCGGTATGGCAATCCCGGCATCCACGGGCATAGCCGGCCTCGTGTTCCGTTCCGGCGAGGGCTGCATCATAAACGACCTGGATGCCGCCGGAGCCCACCGCCGGGATTTTGGAGAAGGGATCGGCCTCGTTACGCGCAATATGGTCACTGTGCCGCTGAAGTTCAGCATGGGGCAGGCCGTAGGCGTGATGCAGATCCTTAACAGCAATCGCGGGAACTTCGATGCATCGGATCTCGAGACGCTGGAGATCATCGCAGCGATCGCGGCAGCAGCCATCGAGAATGCGCATTTGTATCGCCGCGCGCAACTCGCGGCAGTGGCCCATGCCGTGGGCGATCTCAGCCATGACCTGAAGAACAAGCTGGCTCCCATCGCAGGATGGGTGGACACGCTTCGCCCCATGATGGACGCCATGTTCGACGCGCCCGGTGGAGAACTTCCCGACGCGGATGCGGTTCAGGCTGTGCGGGAGTTCTACGGCGAAGCCTTCGACACGATCAACCAACAGATTGTTGACATCCAGGACTATTGCAAGCTGATAGGGGACGCCATCAAGGGGGTAGTAGCGCAACCCCGATTGGAGGCGCATGACCTCAACGCCGTGATCGAACGGCAACTGGCAGGGCTCGACCATGAGGCTGCCCGGCGGAACGTACGCATCGTTCGTGGGCTAGGGGCCGTGCCTACCGCCTTGTTCGACCGGTCCCAAATCGAGCGCGCGGTTTATAACCTGGTGAACAATGCCCTTCCCGAAACGCCCGAGGGAGGGACGATCACAGTGAGGACTGCTGTGGCGCAGGACCGCGCGTTCGGCGAGATGATCGTAATCGAGGTGGCGGATACCGGCCGCGGCATGCCTACGGATGTGCTGGAAGGTATCCTAAGGGGTGAAGCCCGCAGCGGGAAGGTAGGCGGCACGGGGCTTGGAACGCGCATCGTGGCGAACGCAGCGGCGGCCCATCACGGGCGCTTCGAGGGCGAGAGCCGGGAAGGGGCCGGCACGTGCTTCAGGCTCGCGCTGCCCCTGAGGCGTCCAGGTGGTTTCGATCAGTGAAGGGATATGTCTCTGATGCGTGCAGGTGTCCTCACGATAAGTGATCGCTGCGCCAGAGGGGTTCAGGAGGATCATTCCGGGCCGCGGGCACGGGAACTCTTGCAGGGGCACGGTTGGGAGATCGTGACCCATGGTGTGGTTCCTGACGATGTAGAGCAGATCGCGCAAACCCTGGAGGAATGGTGTAGTGCCTGCGACCTCATCATTACCACAGGCGGAACCGGCCTGTCGCCTCGTGACGTAACACCTGAGGCGACGCTTCGGGTTGTGGATCGGGAGGCGCCCGGCCTCGCTGAATATGTGCGGTGGTATGGGTGCCAGCGCAACCCGCGGGCTGCCCTCTCGCGGGGCGTGGCCGGTGTCTGCAAGCGCACCCTCATCGTGAACCTGCCGGGGAGTGTGCGCGCTGTGGAAGAGGGGCTCCAGGCGCTGATGCCGTTGCTTCACCACGCCGTGGCCCTCATCCAGGATCAGCCGACGGATCACTAACCGGCGTTGACATCGCCGAGCTCATGCGGCTATCCTCTAGAGGCGGTCGGCACATCTGCTGGGCCTTCAACGAGGATGCCCACAGCGCACGCTTGCTTGCATAGGGCCTTCCGCCGCTGCGTTCTCATGATTAGGGAGTGGGCGCATCTATGCCAGATTTGTTGTTGGAAGTCGGAACTGAGGAGATGCCGGCGGGGGCGGTACGGAGCGCGCTCGAACAACTGAAGGCAGCAGTGTCCGCCCGGCTTGCCGATGCGCGTTTGCCCGCTGACGAAGTTCAGGTATACGGCACACCGCGCCGGCTGATCCTCATCGCGTGCGATGTTCCGGAGGTGCAGGCGAACGCGGTGCTGGAAGTCCGCGGGCCCTCACGGGCGGCAGCGTTCGATGCTTCAGGGCATCCCACCAAGGCTGCCATTGGCTTCGCGCGCAAGCAAGGGGTAGCTGTAGAAGATCTTCGACTGGTAGACACGCCCCAGGGCGAATATGTGTATGCCCGCGTTCTCCAAGAGGGCAAGCCCGCCAAGGACGTGCTGCCGGATCTACTGCGGCAAGCGGTATTGGGGCTTTATTTCCCCAAAATGATGCGGTGGAGCGAGGGCGCCGTGAGGTTCGTGCGGCCCATCCGCTGGATCTTGGCTCTGCTGGGCACGGACACGGTTCCCGTGGAGATTGCCGGGATACGAGCCGGCCGCTCTACACGGGGGCACCGGTTCCTGGCTCCTGGTCCCATGGAGGTGCCTGCGGCATCGGGGTTTGTGGAGAAGCTGCGCAGCGTGTGCGTGTTGGCGGATCCTGACGAGCGCAGGTGTGAGATCGTGCGGCAGGCGAGTGAGCTCGCTCGCGGCGTGGGTGGTGTGGTGCCCTGGGATGAGGATCTGCTCGACGAGAACGTTTGGTTGGTGGAGTATCCCACAGCCCTCTTGGGCCGCTTCGACACGGTTTACCTGGACCTACCTCGGCCCGTTCTCGTGACGGCTATGAAGAAGCACCAGCGTACGTTCCCGGTGGAAGATGCCGACGGCCGCCTCATGCCGTACTTCATCGCGGTGCGCAACGGAGGCATGCGCTCGCTGGACGTGGTGCGTGAAGGGAATGAACGTGTGCTCACAGCGCGTTTCGCAGATGCGCGCTTCTTCTACGAAGAGGATCAGCGCTCCTCACTGGACGAGATGGCTGAACGCCTTTCGCGGGCGCTTTTCCAGGAGAAGTTGGGCACCCTGGCCCAGAAACGATCCCGGCTTGAAAAGCTGAGCGCATCGGTGGCGGAGGCGCGGCGAATGGATGCATCCGATCGCACCCTCTTGGCCCGCGCCGCGTCCCTGGCAAAGGCGGATCTTGCGAGCCGGATGGTCACAGAGCTCCCCGCTCTGCAGGGCATCATCGGCCGAGAATATGCCCTCATGCGTGGCGAGGATGCCCGTGTAGCCGACGCCATCGCAGAACACTATATGCCGCGCGGCGCCGGTGATCTTCTTCCGGGTTCGCCGATCGGCAGGATCTTGGCCGTAGTGGATCGGATGGATACCCTTGTGGGTTACTATGCCGTAGGCATACGGCCCTCGGGCTCCAGCGATCCGTACGGATTGCGGAGGGCGGCCCAGGCAGTGGTGCAGATCCTCGCTGAGGATAGGGAGGCTCCTTCCCTTTCTGTGCTCGCATTTTTGGCGGGACAGGCGTATGCCGAAGTGAATGGCCTCGAGGTTCCGATGCACGCGTTGTGGCCCGATCTACGCCTGCTCTTCGAACAGCGGATGGAAGCGCTCCTGGAGGAGAGGAATGTTCGCTACGATCTGGCGGAGGCCGCACTGGGGGCCGGGCCGATACTGGCGCACCACGTGTATGCTGTGCTTTGCCGGGCGGACGCCTTGCAGAATGCTGCGGGGGACGATGCCTTCGTACCCGTGGTGAATGCGGCGGGGAGGATTGCCAACATCCTTGCCGCAGCAGGGATGCGCGCCGAGCCGCCGGAGCCGCAAGCAGGTCAGCAGGAACCCCATCAAGTCCTCGCCGCTTTGGCTTCCGCTGTGCGCATGGGGCTGCTGCGCGAGGTAGAAGAGCGGGCGCTCTATGCCGAGGCGGAAAGGCTCATGCCGGAGGTCGCTCGCGCAGCCTCGGCATACGATTTCGCCGGCCTCTATGCCGCGCTCAAGCCGATGGGTTGTGTGGTGGACCGCTTCTTTGATGAAGTGCTCGTGATGGCCGATGACGCATCGCTTCGAAACAACCGCCTTGCCCTGCTTCGATGGGTGGATGCCCTCTACCGCAGCCTCGCGGATTTCTCTAAGGTCGTCATCGCATAATCCTGCGCCGGCGGAACCCAGATGCGGGCCCGTGCGTAGAGTCCATGGGAGCCCTTGGAACATGCGAGCCGTTCTGAGTTGGGCGTTTCTATGGATTGTAGCGTGCCGGGCGGGCGCCTTCGGGCAGCCGCAGGCGCAGCAGCAAGAACTCTCGGCAGCGCAGATTTTGGCCAAAGCCCTGGAGGTCTATGCGTCAACCCCCACCTACAGCGCCGAATGGAGTTATACAATGGAACGGTCAAGATCCGAGGCGCGCGCCACAGTGACGATCCAGGCAAAGGGAGGCCGGATGCTGCTGTTCCACGTAGCGCGCTCGTCTTCCAAAGTTCAGGACGAGGAGCTGCCGGAACTCAAAGTGGTGGTGGACGGAAAGTCGGCCGTCTTCCAGAACGCAACGGCCCGAATTTGGTACAGGGTTCCACTTCCGGCTGATGCACGCATCACCCCGCTGATGTTTCTGCCTCAGGTTCCTACTGCTCGCGGCGTCAATCGCGGCCCCGACATTACCGAAGGGCGTACCCGTTGCTACACGGTGTGGGGAACTTCGCCGGACGGAGCTGTGACGCGGATGGTGGTGGACGCGAAGACCTTCAGGATCCGCACCATCGTAAACGAGGTCGTAATCGGGCTCGACAAGGTGACCTCTACGCTGGCTGTAGTAAAGGAAGAATTCGGAAAGGATCTTGCTGACGCACTGTTCGAGGCGAAGGTCCCGCCGGGGTTCAAAGAGATCCCTGCGCCCTCAGAGGCTAAGGCGCTGTTCGGTGTGGCAGACGCAAAACCCGTAAAGCCGTGACGCACTCCCGGAAAGCAGGTTCCAACTGGACGCGGCAATGAAGATTGTGTTCATAGACATTGACACCCTCCGTGCAGACCACCTGGGATGTTACGGGTATGGGAAGCCGACGAGCCCCGCCATAGATCGGCTTGCGGCAGAGGGGGTGCTGTTCGAGAGTTGCTTCGCCCCCGGCATCCCCACTACGCCGGCCCACACCACCATCTACACTGGGATGCACCCGATTTCGCACAACATCGTGACCCATGGGGGCGCTGTGGACCTAGACCGCCGCATCCCAGTGTTGCCGGAGCTCCTTCAGCAAGCCGGCCTCACCACATGCGCTGCCGACAATCTGTACGACATCAAACCTTGGCTGGCCCGCGGATATGAGTTCTACATCAATTCTGCGCATCGTCATCGTATGAAGCTGCTGGTGTCTTGCGAGGAGATCAATCACCGCGCCATTCCATGGATCAAGGCTCATGCGGACGAACCTTTCTTCCTGTTCATTCATTACTGGGAGCCGCACACTCCTTACCTGCCGCCGGCCCGGTACCGGCTCTTCTGGGATGGTCGAGATCCTTTCGATCCCAACATCCATAGCCTGGAAGGCATTAAGCAGACGCCCTTCTGGAAAATGTGGGGTGACACCTGGTTCCGGAAGCTCGGACCTGTAACGGATGCAGATTATATCGTGTCGCTCTACGACGGGGAAGTGCGCCATGCAGACGATGGGGTAGCCGAGCTTATGGCTGCCCTGGACGAAGCAGGCATCGCTGAGGACACCCTGGTGGTGCTTACAGCGGATCATGGCGAGGTGATGGTGCGTAACGGCATCTACTTTGACCATCACGGCCTCTATGATGAGACCATCCGGGTTCCCCTTATTCTGCGATGGCCGGGGCGGCTCCCTGCCGGAAAGCGTGTACGCCACTTCGTGCAGCACCTGGATTACGCTCCAACGCTTCTGGCTTGGGTAGGATCGCAGGCTCCAGCAAACATGGAAGGAAAGGATTTCGGTCCTTTGGCAGAAGGGCGGGACGACACGCCCTTATGGGACCACGTGGTTTGTTGCGAATCCACCTGGCAATCCAAATGGGCATGGCGCACCCAAGACTACAAACTGATTGTTGCTCGGGCGCCCGACGCCTACGGCACGCCACCGAGGGAGCTTTATGATCTGGTGAACGATCCTGGTGAGGCGCACAACGTCGTAGGCGAATTGCCGGACATTGCCCACACCCTGGAACAGCATCTGGAAGAGTGGATTGCCCAGCAATTGGCACGCTTCGGACGGACCGTGGATCCTCTGGTGGCGCAGGGCATTACCCTCGGAAAGCGGTGGGAAGCGATGCGCGCGGAATCCAAGGGGTCCTAGCCTCCAGGGCTGCTCGCCTGTTACAGGGGCTCTTCCGGAATGGCGGGTGGGGCGCCCCTCATCGCCAAAGCCACGCCGGCCAGCAAGATAACCCCGCCAATCCCTTGGTGCAGGCGCACTCTTTCGCCCAGAAAGGCCCAAGCCAGCGCCGCCGCAAACACGGGTTCTGTGAGAATGGTGGCGGCGACCTGGGGAGCAGGCAGGCGCCGGACGGACCAGTTGATCACCGTATGTCCGATGATCTGCGGCACAACGGCCATACCCAGGGCCGAAAGCCAAACCGCAACCGGTGTGGCGAACACACGCGAGGGCGGCGCAGCTGCCAATGCGAAGGGCCACAAGGAGAGTGCGCCGAAGGAATAGGTCCATGCCACGAGCTGCCACGTGCCGAGCGCTTCCCCCTGCGGGAGTACGGTTAGTTTCTGGATGATGAGGAGGTAGGCTGCGATCAACATGGCTCCTGCGACGGCGAGGGCCGCGCCGGCCGTCTGTTGGTTGGGGATAGGAAGGGGTGCGGATGCACTTCCCAGCGTAATCAGGCGCATCCCTGCAGCGGCAATCGCGAGCCCAGCCCAGAACCATGGACGCACCCGCTCGCCCAGGAACAAGCGTCCGCCCAAGCCTGTCCACACGGGCGTGGTGCAAACGAGTAGTGTGGAAAGAGCCACAGGTGTGCGCTGCAACGAGGCGAACCATGCGGCGAAATGCAGCCCCAGCAGCACTCCCGCTGCAGCCAGGCGAAGGGCGGGAACCTGGGCGGAGCGCGCCCGTGTTCGGGACATCGCCGCTAGAGCGCAACCGGCGAGCACCATGATGGCCGCCAGCGTGAGCCGCCATGCTGCGAGGACTACAGGGTGCGCCCCTGCATCCAGACCGAAGCGAGCCAGAAGGGCGGCCGATCCGATGGCAAGCTGGCCCACGGCGAGCATCCAATATGCCAGGGCGGGGCTGGGCTCACGATGGGCGGGACGTTGGCTCATCCCAATCTCCCACGTAGAGCACTTCCTCTTCCAATCGGACGCCGAAAGCCTCGTAGACGCGAGCCTTTACCAGCTCGGCCAGGCTCCGGATATCGGCGGCGGTAGCGTTCCCCCGGTTCAGAAGGAAATTAGCGTGGCGTGTGCTGACCTGCGCTCCGCCCACTGCGAGGCCCATGCAACCGCACGCTTCGCTTAGATATCCGGCCGGGATCACCCCTGCCTCGCGCAGAGGGCCGGGAAGTCCCGGGATCTTTTGGGCCAGCTCAGGGTCTATCACGTTTTTGAAGAAGCTTCCGGCGGATGCGTACCAGGGCTGCCTCCAAATGCGCCGTGCCTGGTTGCGGCGCGCCTCCGCCAAAATCGCGGTTCGTGGAGCCCTGGTAAGGCGCAGCTTCACGGCGATCACGGCGGCTTGCTGGGAGCCTTGGCGCAGGCGGCTGTTTCGGTACGAAAAGCCCATCCAACTGGGATCTACGGTGCGCCGGTCTCCCGCCTCCACCACCTCGAGCTCTTGTACCAGCTCCCCGATATTGTGCCGGTAAGCTCCGGCATTGGACACGAGGGCTCCGCCCACGGTACCCGGGATCCCAACTGCAAATTCCAACCCCGACAGGCTTTCGCGGGCGCTGTCCAGGAAGAGCCTCATGAGGGGATAGCCGGTGTCTACGTATGTTACCTCTGCTACCCGGCAGCGTCGGCACAGGTTGTGGATCACCAGTCCGCGGAAGCCACGGTCGCTCACACAGATATTGCTGCCTCCGCCCAACAGGAACCACGGGACGCCTTCCTGCTGAACAACCGCCAGGACCTCCGCCAGATCCTCTGCGGTGCCCGCTGCGTAATAAAGATCAGCGGGACCACCTACTCGGAGAGTGGTATATTTGCGGAGGGGTTCGTTTTGGACCACCCTCCGGCGGATGCGCTCGGGGAGGGATTTGAGGATCAGATGGGTTGGCACGGCTTGACGGCGGCCGGCCGCCGCGTTTGGGGATGGCTTCATTTGCCCATCAGTGTAACACGCAGAGGCACGGGTGTACAAGGCGGAGTGGAAGCTCATTGACAAGCTGCCGCTGCCGCCGCATAATGACAATGGATATTACCGGCCTTTAGCGGCCGTTGGGTACGCAGAGGTCGCCGACAGGAGATGGAAGCCATGCGAGCTCGGTTGCGTGTTGTTCCACGCGCGCCTATGACGAAGGGCCAAATCAAGAAGCTGCGCGCCCAGGGATATGTGCCGGTGTCGTTAAGCGGTCGAGGTGTGAGTACGCGACACTACAGTGCGCCCAGTAAGGATCTGCAGGAGATCCTTCGGAAGGGCGGGCAAGCCGCCCTCATCGAAGTGCTGGTTGACGGCGAGGACGGCGCTGTCCTGGCAATGCCGCGTCAGGTGGAGCGAGACCCCATTACGCATGGGCTCCTTCAGGTGGGGTTGATGCGCGTGTCTGCCCAGCAGCCTATTATCGCCAATGTGCCCGTCGTGCTGGTAGGGCAGCCCGGCGCAGCAAAATCGGGCCACGGTGTGCTGGAGCACGAGCGCGACACCCTGGAGGTTCGCGGCCTGCCCGAGAAGCTGCCGACCCACGTAGACGTGGATGTGTCGGGTATGGAGTTGGGGGACGCGCTCCACGTGCGCGATGTTCCAATCCCGCCAGATTGTGAAATCCTCACGGCGCCGGACGAGATCATTGCCGTGCTCCATCCCGTCCGTGTGCATGAAGCAGCCGCCGAGGAAGCGGCCGACACCGGGGCCGCAGAGGCAAGCACTTCGCGTACGGAGGAATGAAGCCAATGTTCGATGGGAACCGATATGCGAGGCTGAGCTCATTGGCCGGCTCTTCATGGAACGTCGTTTTGGTCCTTGCATCGGCCTGGGCGGCGGTGTCGCCCGCACGCGCGGATCGCGCCGCTCCGATGGATTTTTCACCGGACGGCCAGCGCATCGCCTACGCCTGGGTGGGCACCCCTGCTGCGTCGCTGAGCGTTGTTCGCATAGATGGATCCGCGCTGCAGGTGGTTCCAGGCGGAGCCGGAGGGGCGGCGCCGAAGTGGTCTCCCGATGGGAGCCAATTGCTCTTCGCGGCCGGAGATGTACCGAACCGCGCCCGCATTTACGATATTGCAAAGGGCCAGACGCACGACGTGGGCCCTTTGATCGGGCCGCCCTTCGCCTGGCGTGAGGATGGCAAGCGCCTGGCGGGTCTTCGCCCTTTGGCTTCGGGAGGTGTCGAGATCGTATGGTATCTCGTGGCCGATGCGGGCACAACGTTCCGCGTTCCACTCACCTTTCAGCCCGTGCAGCGAGGGCCGCTCATCTGGCTGCCCAATACCGATGACGCCGCCATGCTGGGGCAGAGTGCTACAGGGGTGGACGTGTACACTGTGGAGGCGGGCCAGATCCACCAGATCACGACTTCCAGCGACGTTCTGGGTTTGGCGTTGAGCGCTGACCGAAGCTCCCTTGTGTGGGCGCGTAAGAGCCCGAATACGCGCTACATTCTGATGTCTGCGTACCGTTTCGATTTGAAGAGCCGATCGTCCGTGCGGCTGTCTTTTCCGGACCGGGTGAAGGCGCTGAACCCCGATCCGCATCATGCTCCTCGTTCCGTGGATTGGGTGGAGTTTTCACCGGACGGCTCCAGGCTTCTGATGTGGGTTACACTGGATGTGAAACCTGTGAACAAGGTGGTACGGGCGCTTTACACCGTAACCATGGACGGGCGGTCGGCGCAGTTATTGGCGCGATCCGCGCCGCAGGATGCGGTTGGACCTGCTGCCGCGCCGGCGGGCGAATACGTGCTTGATGCGTGCTGGTCCAAAGACGGCAGCAAAATCGCAGTGATGCAAGGTGTTCCCGGCTCAGAGACCCTTACCGTTTTTGGAGCCGATGGGTCGGGAGGTACCGTCATCGCTCGGCAATAGCAGGGATGCGCCGGATTGCTCTGCTCGAGCTGCGGGATCCCTGCTTCCCACATCCTGTTTGACCAGGGACCCGCGGCTGAGCGCGGCATCTATGGGCAGGCACGGCCAAGCAGGCCGCAATCCGTTTGTGGCGGCACCGGCGTGCTGCCCCGGTCAGGCCTTGATCGTACGGCCGCGGTCTGTTTCGGGGAGAGGAGCTTAAGCTATGTTGCGGCGGGCTCTGCTGGCAGGAAGCGCTCCATTCCTGCTCATGGGGTTATGGGGTTGCGCAACCATGGCGGTGTCGCCCGACGGAAGGCGCGTGGCTGCCACATCCGCTCATGGCCTGGCGATTTTGGATGACCGAGGACGTGTGCTGCGTACGGTTCCGCAAAGCGACCACGCGGACGCCGTGCTCTGGTCCCCCGACGGCCGATACTTGCTCTTTTTCAAGTCGGGCGACCAGAAACAGGGCACCTCGGAAAGGGAGGCGGCTGAAACCGCTGTTCTCTACGATACGGCAACGAACCAGCTCAAAGTGATCTCGAGGAGCGCCAGCGATGTCGGTGCCTTCCGCAGCGACGGCCGCAAGGTGGCGCTGTTCGAGCTGGACGAAGGCGGCCAGGTGGCGCTCGTGGAGCGGGACATCCCTTCTGGAGAAGAAACGGCCCGCTACTACTCCTCCGCGGTGAACGTGTCTGGTCCAGGAATGCAATGGCTCCCGGGCAGGGATGCCCAGGCTTATCTGGCAACGGGTGCGGACCGGACACGGCACGGCGCATCCGACTTATACGTGATGATGGACGGCGAGGAACAGGTTCTGTGTCCGTGCGACGATGTGATCGGCTTTGCCCCGACGGCCGACGGTAAGGGATTGATCTGGGCCAGAAGCCCTCGGAATGGACGGCCCGCTCCGCTGATCCTCGAGACCTATGATTTTGCTTCCCAAACCCGCACGCCCGTCCCCATGAAGCGCATGCCTTTTTGGTTGACTGCGTCCGAGGGGTATCGTGCCGAAGTTGTTTACGCTGCATTTTCGCCGGACACGCGCCGCCTTGCAGTGTGCGTGGACTATGAGGAACGGCGCCATCCTTCGTGGCGCAAGGCCCGCACCTTCAGCGCCTGCTTTGTGATGACCCGGGACGGCACCCAATGGAGGCTGCTCCGGCGGACTGTACCGCGCAACGTGGACGGGGGCGTGGTCATCCTGCCGCAATGGGCCAGGAACGGCAGCCGCATCGCAGTGATGCTTCTTGGCCAATATACGTACACAGTGTCTTTGTTTGAACCGGATGGGTCTCGAGAACGGCGGCTGCTGGCCGTGATCGAATGGCCGCGCTACCGGGCGAGGCGCCATAGGGGCCGTCGTTGACCGAAGCGCGGGTTGCAAAGGTGAAGCCGGCCCGTTTGGAGCCCGGCATGCGCTTGGGAGTAGTTGCTCCATCCAGCTCTGTGCGCGACGGGCGCTTGCAAGCGGCGCTGGATCTGCTGGAGGCGGCCGGGTACCAAACCATCCTTGGCGATCACCTCTACGACCGCTACGGGTATCTGGCGGGGACGGATGCAGCCAGGGCAGCAGACCTCAACTCCATGTTCGCCCGAAAGGATGTGGACGGCATTCTTTGCGCGCGCGGCGGGTACGGCTCGTGGCGCGTCCTGGATCTGGTGGATTGGGACACGGTGCGCGCAAACCCGAAGGTCTTCATCGGATACAGCGACATAACCCTCCTTCACCTGGCCATGGAGCGCCGAGCCAACCTCGTAACATTCCACGGCCCCATGGCGATTACGATCGGCAAAGGCCTGGACCCATCAACGTTCGAGCAGTTTTTGGCTGTGGTGTCCCGTCCTGTTCCGGCAGGAACGCTCCCATGGGATGGTGTGGGCAAGTTGGTGGGGGGCCGGGCTGCAGGACCCCTTGCCGGCGGATGCCTCTCACTCCTCGCTGCGGCAGTGGGCACTCCAGATGCGCCGGACTTCCGAGGGTGCATCGTGCTCCTAGAGGATGTAGGAGAAAGCCTGCCTCACGTAGACCGGCACCTCTGCCAACTTGCCCGGAGCGGCTGTTTCCGCCAGGCGGCCGGCTTCGTCATCGGTACCGTTACGGGCGCTAGGCAGGAAGGAGCAGACGGCGCGATTACGCTTGAGGATCTATGGCAAAGGTACATCGTACCCCTAGGCAAACCGGCTGTGTGGGGCTTTCGTTTTGGCCACGTGGAGAACCCTCTTACCCTGCCTCTAGGATGCTTGGCAGAATTGGATGCCGACGCCGGGAGGCTCTCGATACTGGAAGCGGCGGTAGTATGATGCGGCCCCTAACCGCTTCCGGGGATCGCAATCACCTGATGCTCTATTGCAGACCGGTAGGCTGCTTCAAGCACCTCGGTTACATGGGCGCCGTGGGAGCATGGCGAGAACAGTTCGCTTCTGCCGCGGATGGCGTCAATCAGGTTGGCGACGGGCCCGGGCACAGCCGGCAACTCGGCTTCGGCGAAGACCTCGGGTTCGGCATCCCGGCGTACCAGCGTGGTGCGGAACTCGAAGCCTTCCACCGAAAGCGTGCCGAGGGTTCCGGCGAAGGTGTTGCACACGCGCCGCGTGGGATAGCGGCTGTCTCCAACGGAGCAAACGGCGGCCACTGAGCCATTCTCCAGAGTGATTGCCAGTGACGCACGGCGGTCTTGGGGTACCGTGTCCATGGTGCAGGCGACGCGGGTGGCGCGCAGTCCCGTTACCCAAAGCACTTCCGAGATGAGGTGAGGGCCGCCGTCCATGAGGTAGCCGCCGCCGCTGAGCGCGGGGTCTGCGCGGAAAAGGGTCGGCGGGACGACACCCGGCAGATCGGCGGGCTTGGGGGCCCTGCCGAATACGTAGTCGGCGTTGCCGGTCCAAAACATTTGGATGGCCTCGATTTCACCTACGCGTCCTTGGCGCACCAGTGCGCGCATCCGGTGGCAATGGGCCCAATAGGGTGGGTTGAGGGCCACGGCAAGATGGACGTTACGGTGGGCGGCTTGGCTGCACAGGTGCCGGGCTTGGGCGCTGGTGAGCGTCATAGGCTTTTCGAGAAGCACATGGAGGCCGGCTTCTACGGCGGCAAGGGCCTGTTCGTAGTGCTGAGCAGGCGGAGTGGCGATTACGACGGCGTCCAGGGAGCGCTGCGCGAGCATCTCCTGCCAATCGGTGAATGTGGCCGCAGGTTGGAAGTGTTCCGCCAGGCGCTCGAGTGCCGATCGGTCCCTGCGGCAAAGGGCATCCAATGCGGCTTCCGGATGGCTGCGGATGTCGGGTATGTGCCGGCGCGAAGCGAACCATCCTGCGCCGATCACCCCAAACCTTATCGGAGGTTTCTCTGCGATCATGCTCCTGTTACACCTGGTTTGCGATTAGGCCGCAAGGCACAGTGCTTCCGCGCGGTTTCCGTATCTCGTCGTGAGCGCCATGGTTGCGCCCGGTAGTTGCTGCGGCTTCAATCGCCGGGCTCCACGGCGCATTCGGCTGAAACCTTATGTGCCGGTCATCCCACCCTGGGTTCCCATGTTACGCGCCACAACGAGAAGACGGCGTCACACGTCTCTACGTCGTCTAGAGAGTCCGCCAGTAATCGGGTACGCCGCTCCAGTTCGGCCACCAGTTCCTGGTGCTGCTGCGGCGGCACATGCCAGAGACGCGAATACGGATTTCGGCGCGCCAATTGCAAGACTTCTCCTGTTGTCATGGCGATTGTCCAGTGAATGGTTCCACCGTCTATTTGCTGCACGGAGGCGCCTGTGGAGGCCAAGTATTCCAGAGCAACGGCCACCGATGGGGCTCCGACGTGCGGCCGAGCGAGTCCCCGTTCCTCGGCGAGCTTGAAATAAAGCTCCCGAGTGGGGAGATTATGTCCTCCTTCTGCTCCCAGATAAAGGCTCGCGCCCGGTACCAGGATGCGGCGCACCTCATTCAGGACGTGCTGCCAGTCGGCGATGAGGTGGAGCACGTGCACCATGAGGCACCCGCCCACCGAAGCCGTTGCGATAGGGATGTGCCGGATGTCGGCGCGCGCGAGAAGGGCCCGGGGGCAACTTTGTTGGGCCTTTTGGAGCATGGCGTAGGAGATATCCAGCCCGATCAGGGTGAGGCCGGTTCTGCAGAGTGGGCCAGCAAAGCGGCCCGTACCGACGCCGGCTTCCACGAATGGGAGTGCTGCGCGTCGGCCCAAATCCTTCCGAATGATGTTGGCGATGGCGGCCAGATGTTCGGGCGGGATGCGCCGTGTTTCATCGTAAAAGCTCGCCGCTCGGTCGAAGCTGATATATGCGGGTGTGTGGGCGCTTCCGGTCACGACGGCTTACTCCGTTCTTCGCGTGTGCACATCAACGAGTTCAGATTCGTCGAGGGCAGCCTTCAATCCTTCCGTCCGCCGTTGGAGGGGGATTTCACAGCAACCCGGCCCCGTACCCGCTCGATGGACCGGGCTGCCAGGTATACGGCGGCGGAGGCCAGCAATCCCGGGTACATTGGTTGCAAGTGGAAGGGGAAGTCTTCCGTTGCCGCCTGCAACCCGTGACGCCCCAGCCAGCCTGCCAGCAGGCAGATTGCTGCGGTTCCGCCGCCGGCCAGCATGCATGCGAAGGTCCCCTCTGCAGACGCTTGCCAACGCGGCGCGTAGCCGGCCAAAACTGCAATCAACATTCCGGGCACGCAAACGGTGCCGATGGCGTACCATTGCCTCACTACGGAGGGAACAGCCAATGCGATGGCGATGCCGAGCACGGTTGTAACGACGAGGCCCCATCGCGTGTAGACGGGTACGCTCTCGTTAGTGGCGTCCTCGCGAAGCCTCCACACGAAGTCACGCCCCACCGTCATGGCGCCAATGAACGTGTAAGACACCACCGTGGACATGACTGTTGCGAGCATGCCCAAATAGAAAAGGCCCTTGATGCCGGAAGGCAGGGCAATCTCCGCCAGTAGCGGGTACGCCATGTCGTGAGAAGTGCCCGGCGGCATCACAGGCAGCGCCGCTCGGGCATAGAGGCCCGTTGTAGTCGTGAGGAAGTCGAAGGCAGCCCAGCACACGATGGCAGCGAGGATGCCAGTCCGAGCCACGGACGGGGTGCGGGCGGCGTAGCAGCGTTGGTGGAAACCGGGGTCCACGAGGGTCCACACGGCGATAAAAAACCAAACGAGGATGAAGCCGAGATCCTGACCTCCGTCCAGCCGCAAATGGGTGGGAGGCACGTGAGCGGCAAGCCAGTGAAAGCCGCCCAGCCGGTGAATGAGGACGGGAAGCGCCGCTGCGAAGCCGCCGAACATGAGGAGAAACTGGAACACATTGATGCGGACGTCGCTTTCGAATCCCCCCGCATAAACATACGCTACAGAGAAAAGAGTTCCAACGAGGATGGCGGGCAATTCCGGCCAGCCGAAGGCGATTTGCACGAGCCGGCCTACCATGAGGATGTAGGGGGCGGGGGTGATCATGATGAAGGCATAAACCGCGCCGAGGAGCGCTGCCGGGCGGCCGTAAGTGCGGTGGAGTTTATCGGGGATGGTATAGAGGCTGGCTTCGCGGACCCTGGTGGCGAGGAATAAAGCGAACACCAGAGCGAATACATAATAGGGGAGCCCCTGGGTAGTCCAGTTGGCGATGCCGTAATCGTAGGTGAACTCCCCCGATGCAAGGATGCCGCCGTACCACGTCGCCACGAGGGTCGCTACGAATACCGGCAGGCTCAGGCGGCGGGCTGCGATCAGATACTCCTCCGTTCCCCGCCGGCGCTTCCAGAAGCCCACAATCACGGTGGCGATGAAGTAGGTTGCCAAAATCGCTCCGTCCAAAGCTGAGAAGTGCGCCCGGATCATGAGCGCCCGTCCCCGGTAACTCGGTGTAGGTGGAGGGCCAACAAGGTTCCCTGGGCCACGCGGATGCGGGCAGCCGGTTCCGTGAATTCGTTGCTTACCCCGCGGGAGCCTGGGGAAAGGGACTCACCGTCGAGAGCCCAGCGCACCCCGGTTAGGGTTACGCCTTTCGCCGGAGCGAAGAGAATGAGCGAGAGGGTGTCTCCGGGCGTTCCCTCGACCGTGGCTTCACCGACGACTGCGCGAGCGTCACCCCAATCCTCGACAATGCGGATGGGTTCCCCTGCGTACTTTACGAGGATGCTCATATTGGTGAGGGTGTGGTCCAACCGCCGGCCCGTAGCGCCGGTGATCGTGACGGTTTGGGCGCCGCGTTGAAGCGCCCACACCACGGCCTTTTCAAGGTCTGAGGCATTCTGGTCAGGCGCAGGCTTCAGGATGGACGGATCCATCTGCTCGAGGATCTCGCTCGAGAGTGAGTCGAAGTCCCCCATGACTACGTCGGCGCCGGATCCCAGGCTGCGCAGAACCTCCGCGGCTCCATCCGTGGCGATGGTCAGATCCGCTTGGGCGCGGAGGGTTTCGAGCAATCTGGCGGAAGGGGGGCTGCCGTTGGCTACGATGAGGATGCGAATGGGTGCCTCCTTTTACCCGGTAGGGCGAGGCGCACGGGGTGTAACCCAATCTGCGCCTCGCCGCGTGTCTTCGGCCTAGTCGCAGCCCCAATACCACATCTGCCCGGTGGCGGGGTTGATATCCCCGCTGCGCTGGCCGCCTGGGCAAACGACCTGGTTGTCAAAATCGGCGCTGCTCACGGTGAACTTGGCATGGCCATCGGCGAAGACCACGCCGCCACCGCGCGTATGCCACTGTTTATACCACGTAGGATAGTATCCGTATTTGTCCATGACGAAGAAGGGGAACATCTCGTCTCGGATGATGCGCGTCTCTGCCGGGAGCAAGAAGCTGGCGTCCGTTACGATGGTGGTGTAATCGTAGGGGGTGTTGTTCTGGGTAGATTCGCCGGCGACGATTGTATAGCTCCCGGCATTGAAGCGATAGCTCGAGCCATAGCACATCTGGTAGCTGGACATACCCGGGCAGCCGTAGAATGGATCGGCCAGGGCAGGGCCGCCCGTGTCATCAGGGCACTTGAAAAGATCCTTATTCTTGCCATAAGGCAGGATCTCCAGTTCCACCCCCTTGTGCCCAGGCTGGCCGGCCGGCGGCTGGCTATTGTAGGCATAGAAGATGGGCATGGTCTCGTCATAATCCTGCACGTACATGCGCACCTGCATGCCGATTTGGCGGGCGTTGGAGAGGCAGGTGACCTCGCGGGCTTTCTCACGGGCCTGGGCGAAGACGGGGAAGAGTATCGCTGCCAGGATCGCGATGATGGCGATCACTACGAGCAGCTCGATGAGTGTGAACGCACGTCGTATGGTGCGGAGCATCCTCGGTCCTTCCTTTCCGGGGATGCCGGGGCGGCTTACTGGGCGCCCTCTTCGGATGGGGAACGGTGCGCCTCTCGCTCTGTGAACGGAAGGCGGCGGTCCCAGAGCCCTCGTAAAAACGAAGCGCCGCAGCCCTTTGGATGGAAAGCTGCGGCGTTCTAGCCGGTGTGCAACGCTTCCCTCCGTCGGCATTATCCGAATCAGGTGGTCAGGGTTCTTCGAGCTACCTCGAAGTCTCAGCCGGTTTCCCAGCACCCCTAGCGGTTACTGATTGTAAGGTGGTTCGATGTTAGTGTATCACGGCCGTCCAGCGGGTGTCAAGCAGTCAGGAGTTTTTCCAGCTTCCGGGCGATGACGCTCTTGGGTACGGCGCCGATGACCTGATCCGCCACCTGCCCATTCTTGAAGAAAAGCAAAGTGGGGATGGACATAATGCCGTATTTGCTGGCAATGTCATACTCCTGGTCGGTATCAACCTTTACCACCTTGACCTTGCCGGCATATTCTTCGGCAACCGCATCTACGTGGGGTGCGATCATCCTGCAGGGGCCGCACCACACGGCCCAGAAGTCCACCAACACCGGGATAGGGGATTGCAGGACTTCTTTATCGAAATTCTCCGCGGTTACCGCCTGAGCCTTGCTCATATTCACTCCTCCGTTGTTCGCGTCGCAGCAGGCGAGCAGATGCGCCCGTTATACCTCGGCAATCTCATCGTGTCAACACGGGGGCTCTAACGCACCTCTTTGCGGTGTTCGGGGGCAACGCCCCTCGATCTGTCGGACCCCCATTGCCTGCCGGTCAAGTCCCATTACGGCGGGTCCTTTCAGGGGGTTCCCGTCATTTTGCCCCCCAGGCTGCTCGAGCGAAGGCTTCCAGGTCCTCATAGCGCTGCAACCACGTGGTGTACATCACACCGTCTATTCCAGGCACGTTCTTGGCATCGTCGAGCCATTTGGCGATTGTGCCCGCATCCCTGTCGTAGTACCCTGCCAGGATCTGTTTATTCCCGCGGTTTGCGAAAAACGGCAGGCTCTTCTTCCGCCCGTCGAAGTTCCAGTTGACAATCCCCACGTCGGGAGACAGCCCCTCCCATGAGCCGGACCACGTGCCGTTGACCAGGTAATAGTCGTCATGTGCGTTGTGGCTAGGATCAAACATGTCGCTCCACACGTAGATGCGCGCTCGAGGACTTACCGAACGGATGATCGCGACGCACCGACGCACGTTATCGGCCAGCATCTGGCCGGGCGTCATGCGGCGGGCCTGGCAGGCAGCGCACCAGTTGGCGATGCGGATCTCGTCGTGGGACATCAGCACGGCTGTCGGGTGGAACAGGGCTTCTACGCGCCGCATTTGGTCCATCAGTACTTGGTAGACCTTGGGGTGTGTGAGGCAGCAGGTGGTCTGCATGTCATAGATGAAGGCGGGGTGGTAGAAGCTGACCAACAGGCGCTGGCCTTCGCGTATGCGGGATTGCGGACTAAGGACGATGGGCGAGGCCTCGTGGTAGAGTTCGAACTCGCCGGGCCACGGAACGTTGCCCATCTTGGGATCCCGCACGGGTTCAAAATCGCGCCCTTCGATGTATTGGGTGCCATCCTCGGCGCGTACCTTGAGCGGGCACCCTTCCCGGCGGATCACATTGACGAGCCCCAGTTCTTCGAGCCGCACATCGTCTATCCATAGGGTTCCGCCCTTGCCGCCCCACACGCCGATATAGAGGTTGGCTTGTGATGAGTCGAGGCTGTTGAAGGTTACTTGGTGCTCCCGCCAGTCCTGCGTGGACCGCACTCCCAGGTTCTGTTCGCAAAGGTTGCGCTTGCCGGCGAGCATAAGGATGCGCACCTCGCCGGGCGTTTGGAAGTCGGCTGTCTTCATCCACGCGGTAAGGCGATAGTAGCGGTGGGGCTTCAGCGTCACTTGCTGCATGATGCGGCCATGCCCATATTGGGGATCGACTGTGCCTACGTTCTGGAAGCGCAGGGAGGCTCCACCGGAATGGCGCACCTCGCGATCTATGAAGCTGGCCTTACCGGGGAAATCCTGGAACTGCCAGCCCAGTGCCGTGGCCCCATTCGCCTCCTCGAACCCGCCGTTTCGGACGCCGATTGCCGGATCGGGTTCCAAAAACGCTTTGCCGTTGCGCACCCGAAACGGCGCATCTACCACGGGAATGCCTTCAACGAGGTTCGGGTCGTGAGCTAGGATCCCCGAGCTGTAGCCTATGGGAAACACTGCAGGAACCAATTCCAATTTGAGGGCCTTGGCCGTGTCGGCAATCCGGCGGGCGTTGTTGAAATACTCCGGGCCCATCCGGTCCAGGATATTGAGCTTATAATCTGCCAGCACGAACCCGTTGTACCCGCATGCGGCGGCCCGACGCATAACGCCCACGGCTGCGGACACGTTGGCATCTACGAGGAGGTTCGTGGAGAGGTAGAACCAGCGGTGGGGGATGGGGCGCGGAGCGTTTGGAGCAGCAGGCAGGTATACGCGGGCAGCGAGCGCCGCGCCGAGGCAGATCAGGGAGAGGGGCATGGTTACACCTCGCCTTTGGACGATGCTGACGGCGCGGTTTCGGGACTATCGGCTTCCAGTGTGACGGACCGGATATTCACGATGGGGATTAAGGTGGTTCTTCCTTTGCCCACCAGAACCTTGACCCACTGATCGCCTACTTCCTGAAGCACGCCGCTCCATTGCCCGGCTTCGTTCACCAGCACGAAGCTCACGCGGGATCCGATGTATTCTCGTACGAACGCGTCTGCCATGAGTTCCACCTGGTGCCCGATCTGGGAGGGCTGGATCAGGACTGCCTGCCCTCCCAGATCCGGTAAGCGGAGCGTCTATCCTTCCACCGGTACGGGTTTGCCCGTGGCGATGGACCGGTTCGCCGCCAAGGTGAGTTCAAGCGTTTTTGCCGCATCGGGATAGGTGGATTGGATGCGGCTGCCGTCTCCGGTGGCTACAGCGTCCAGAAACACGCGGTCCTCGATGGCGAAGATATTGTCCTCACCTTTGATTTCCTCAGGGTCGGCACCCTTGCGCAGGATCTTAACGGAATGTTCCCATCCGGTGAAGAGGAGCGTCGTGTCGTGGGCGTAGATGTTGAGCGTCACCCCTCCGCCGCCTCCGTTGGCGGAGCAGGATGACATGAGATTGGCGACGCCTCCAGACTTGAGGCGTATGTTCACCGAGCTCGCGTCGTCTATGGTGTAATTGTAGATGTTCTTGTTGAAGCCGTTGGCGGCATGGGCACACACTTCCACGGCTTCGCCGCACAGAAATCGGACTAAGTCGAAGGTATGGGTAGTCTGCTCTACGATCTGGCCGCCGCTCTTGTCTTTTTGCACCCACCACGATCCGATATTGGTGTCTCCGGGTTTGGGGTTGGGCGATCCGCCGATCCATCCGCCGAAGACGAGGATGGCAGGGTCGCTTTGGAGAAGCGTGCGCCCCTTCTGCACGCCTGCACGGTAGCGGTTCATGTACCCGGCGCACGTGAGGAGCCCTGTGCGCTCGACTTCGGCGGCAAGCTCTCGCGTGAGGCCCCAGTCCAGGCCAACGGGCTTCTCTACGAAGAACGGTTTGCGGTAGCGGAGGCACGCCTGTTCGGCGGGGCCGTGTGCGAAGGGGGGCAGGAGGATAAACACCGCATCTGCCTCCACTTCTTGCAGCATTTCGTGGGGGTTCGAGAAGGTCCGTGGTGCAGCCGCCGGCCGAAGCTCCTTGAGTTCCGCCAGGCGTTGCTGGATCTTAGCGGCATCCACGTCGCAAAAGGCTACAATCTCGGCATCCTGGAAGGGAGCGATTGCCTTCAAATGGGCCGATGCCATCCCTCCGCTTCCCACGAAGGCACATCTTACAGCCATGATGAGGGTTCTCCTTAGGTGTAGGGCATTCTCACGCCGGCGGCGCGAGGCCGGCGCATCCATACGTTACCTTCGGTGGCGCTGAGGGTATTCCCTGCTGCTTTCCGAACCCTTTACCGGTAAACTTCCAATTCGGCAATGGCCATCTGACCGCCGGGTTGGTTGGGCCCGTCGGGCTTGAGCGCGCACACACGCACGTATCTGGCTTCCACCGGACTAAAGGTTCCCTCCCACGGTCTGCCATCATGATGATCCACGTCGGCTACGGTAATCCAATTTGAACCGTCGGACGAGAGGCGTATCTGAAAGTGGGTGGCATATGCCTGGGGAGCGAATGTAACCTTTACGCGGCGCACGGAAAGGGTGTCTACCAGGTCTACCTCAAAGCACCAGGGCCATTCATTGGCCGCTTCGGCAAAGGTGTCGGTCCGCCCGTCAACGCCGAGGCGGGGGATATGAACATCGGCGCTGGCGGGGAGTTCGTGCGATCCGTCCAGGCTCAGGAGCTTCGCCTGCTTGTGGTAGGCGAGGTTCCCTGGAGGTATGGCCTCGCGGGTTCGGCTGCGTGTGAGTTCGGCGCGGACGGCTTTGAGGAGTTCCACTTGCGAGCGATCCAAGGCGCCGTCCCGATAAAGGAGCACGTCAATAGACACTACGCCTCCCCGCCGATGTACTTCGCTTACGTACTCCGCCAACGCTGCCTTGGTGCAGCAGCAGCCCGGCTGAGCCCACGTGGGCCCAAGGAACGAAAGGATGTGCCATTGTTCGCCGTGGATCCAGCGGCTCACGGGCACATCATAGAAGCGGTTCTGCTCGCCGGCTGTGTAATCTTCATGCGGAGTGTAGGGCATTACCTTGGGATCCACGCCGCGGTTGAGTGCGACGATGCTGCGGGGATTGCCGGCCTTGAGGGCGCGTGCCATAACGGCAAGCTTGGCATCGTCATAGCCAATCCAGGGATACATCCCGTCGGTCCACCAGCCGGCGATCTTGGAACCGTACCTGCGGCTGTACTCTTCCGCAACGGACGCCCATTTGCGCACGAACTCCTCCGAGACCGGAGTGCCGCACCCGAACGCGCGGCCGGCTTTGGCGTCCTGGCTGGGCCCATCGCCGGTCCAATAGAGCATGAGGGGAATGCCGCGCTTGTGGAGGGAGCGGTAGAGGTCTTCGATGAGATCCCGGGTAGCGCAGGCTTGGCCGGGCCGGTACCCCGTGATGCGGTCGAAGGTAGAGTTGGGCGCAATCATATACCGCGTGAGTTGCATCACGGTGAAGATGACGTACCCGGCGCCGACCTCCTTCATCGTTTTGGCGAAGCGCTCGGTGTCGAATTCGTGCACGCAGGCATCCCAGCTCGTTTGACGGCCCAGGCTGTGGATTTGCTCTCGATTATTCTGGAGACCATTCAGGTAATGGACAAAGACGCCGTATCCTGCCTTATGGAACCAATCCGTGTTTGGGTTCATTGGGTCTCCCTGGCTTGGGGTAACGGTCCAATTCATGAGCATCCAACCGCATGCGAACGAGGCAAGTGCGATTTTGCGAACAGATCCGATAGGCGGACACGCCATGGATGCCTCCTGTTACCCGGCGCTTCCCGTTCTGTTAGCCAAAGCGCCGGAAGAATGGAGCCGCTCTGAGCGCAATCCGTGGTGCTGTTCACTGGTAAGAAGGTGTTCCCCGCAATGACCAATCACTACCAGCTTCCCTGCGTGATCCAACCAAAAGTGCAGGCGTACGTTTTGATTGCGCGCGAGGCGGCACTTCACATGGGGGCTGATGTCAATCGTTTGGCCTGCATACGTGCGCAGCCGCTGGCAAACGGCCGCCGCGATGCGTTTGGATGATTTACTCTCGGTAAGGGCAAGAGTAAGCCCCGTACGATTGCGGAATTCGTCCTCTAGCGAAGCGCTTCCCTCCGTAAAGGCGAGGTGCCACAAAGGACCTGCAACGCTGTAGACGAGCTGCCACGCCCGGTCGGCGTCAGCGAGGGAAAGGGCCCCATGCCGGCGATCCCACGTTCGGGCCGAAGCGAACGCTTCCGGTAAAACGAAGATACGGTTTGGGCACGTGGATTGGAAGAACGCTACGATGCCCGCGAGAGATCGCGGCAGGTCCAAAGGCATTCCATGCAAAGGTTTGTTTCCGGACGTACCGCTCGGATGATGCTCCATGGCCTAATCCTTCCATTGTACAGGTTACCGCGTCTCTCCTTCATAATAGACCCATCGGGTGGAAGACCGGAAAACGATTAGGGTTGCCGCAAGAGTGAGCAAAAAAAGCACCCACGCCATGGCGCAGGCATATCCCATGCGGAAGTATGCAAAGGCATTCTGGAACAGGTACAGGGCGTAGAAGAGGGTGGAATTGGCAGGGCCCCCATTGGTCATGATGAAGGTTTGGGTGAAGTATTGGAATGTGCCGATGATGCCGAGGACTACGTTGAAGAAGATCACGGGCGAAATGGCTGGTATCGTGATGTGCCACGTGCGCGTCCAGGGGCCCGCGCCGTCAATCTCGGCGGCTTCATAGAGGTGCGTGGGAACGCCTTGGAGGGCTGCCAAGTAGATGACGACCCCGCCGCCCACCATCCACAGGTCCAGAATGATGAATGCGGGCTTCGACCACACCGGGCTCTGGAGCCATTCCGTGGTGGGTAGGTGGAGGAACTGAAGCGTCTTGTTCACGAGCCCGTATTGCGGGTTCAAGAGCCAAAGCCATAGGATTGCCGAAGCCACGGTGGGGACTACCGAGGGCAAGTAATAGAGAGTGCGGAAAAGCGCCATCCCTTTGAGCTTCTGGTTCAAAAGCAGCGCCACTCCCACCGAAATGACCGTGGCGATGGGAAGCTCGATGAACATGAAAACCGTGTTGTAGAGGGAGGGCAGGAAGTAATCGGTATCCGAGAAGAGTTCCATGTAATTGCGGAGCCCCACCCAGTGCGGAGGCGAGAGGACACGGTACTCGCAGAAGCTGTAATAGAGCGACGCTCCGATTGGGTAGAGGGTAAGGGCCAGGAAGCCGACTAGCCAAGGGGAGATGAAGGCAAGGCCCATGAGCAAATCGCGTGTCGCTCGGGCACCACGGGACTGGCCGGATCGCTTGGGCAGGGACGGGTGTTCGATGGAAGAGGGCCTCATCGGTACCGGTTGAGCTCCTTTTGAACCCGGATGCGCACGTCCCGCAGAGCCTGTGCAGGCGTCTTGCGGCCGTCCAGGGCCATTTCCCGCGCTGTGGTAAGCTCGTTATTGTAGAGGTTCGCTACAGGCAGGGCTGGGAAGTGGCCGCCATTCGGGCTGTCGGCCAGATCGAGAAAGACCGAGAACTTCCGTTTGTACGGCGCCCCTTCCCTCAACCGTGGCGACTTCAGGGCAGCGCGGATATTGGGGACGTTGTTCATGGCCTCTGCGAAAAGGATCTGCGCCTCTTCAGTTTGCATCCAAACGAGAAGGTTCCAGGCTTCCTCGGGGTGTTTACTGCCCCTGGGGATGCAGATCATGTTTCCTCCCAGCCACGTAGAGCGCGCGCGTTCCGGATGCCCGGCCGGCGGCGGAATGGGTGCAACCTCATAGTCCAATCCGGGCGCGTATCGGCTTACCCAATAAGGGTTCCATTCACCGTTGAGCATCATGGCCACCTTCCCCACGAAGAAGGGGTTGTTGGCACTCTGAGCCTGGCCAAAGCCTGCGGCAAAGCCGTTGACCTTCTGGTATCCGCCCATTCGCCGGATCACGTCCACGTACCAAAGCAGAGCAGCGAGGCCTCCTGGGTCGTCCGGGGTTACCTGGTTGGTACGCGGGTCGTAAAGACGGCCTCCAAAATCCTGCGTGATGACGTTCAGATCCCCGATGGGCTGCAATCCCAGCCGTACGAGATTGCCGGATGCGTCGCGTTGGGTAAGGCGCACGGCGTACTCTGCGAGTTCTTGAAGGGTGGAAGGAGGCCGATTGGGATCGAGCCCAGCTTCCCGAAAGGCGCGCCGGTTCCAGAAGAGGGCATAATCGTCAATGAGATACGGCATGGCATAGAGGCGGCCTTTGTAGCGGCAGAGGCTGAGGGACGCGGGCACGAAATCGGCCTCGTTGAGACCGCTGCGTCGAAACCAATCGTCCAGGGGATACACGGCGTTATTCGCCGCCAAAGGGCCCAAGTACAACGGGTCTGCGAGGGTGAAGAGGTCGGGAGGTACTCCTGCAACGATGGCCCGGACGGTCTTCGTGTCGTCATTGACGGCGCCCAAGTTCTCTACGATGATGTTGGGATGCAGTTCGTGATACCGGGCCAGTACCCGAAGGAAGTTCTTCTCTTCCTGACCGGACCACATGGACCACACAGTAAGATGGATTACCCCACGGGTTTCTTGGGGCGCCGGGCCGCAGCCGATGGTCGCAGTGATGGCCGCAAGGGCGGCGAGGGTGGGCAGGCGGCAGCGGAGGTTTTGAAGAAGCGTGGAACATGTCTGCGCGCAACGGCTGGGGCCCTTCCAGAGGCTCATTTCCGGTTTACCTTCCTGCGAATTCTTGCGAGCGGTGCCTCTCCAAAGTGTGAACTCTTCGGATGCCGCTGCCCATCCACGCGGAGAACCCGGCCCAAGAGCGCTGCCTGCAAAGCACACTGACTGACATCTTGGTGTGTTACAAGCCTTGGGCAAGCGTGCGCGGCAGCCGGCTAGTGGAAGCAGCGCGAGGCTGCCGCGCACCGTTCATAGGTTCGGGTTGATAGAGCTCCAATCGCTCAGCGGGGGCAATAGTCCAGCTTCGATGATCTCATCGCGCAGTTTGCACAGGTGCGTATAGCTCTCCTGAAGCGCGGCCATATCCTCTGGAGACCCGTGCGGGACGCGCCCAACGATGCCTTCCGGCGTCCAATCTACATCGGCAGCCATCATCACTTTGGCGTATGGGCCATCCTTGAAGTATGCGCCACACGGCCACGGGTAATCCCCTCCACGAATGCGAGCCCGGAGCATCTCTACGCTCTGATGCGCCGGCGATTGATAGGATGACCGGCCGCGGAGCTTGATGATGCGGGCGCCGCCGTTGCGCACATGGTTTTGGATCTCCGCCCATTCTTCTTGGGAGAGGCTCTTACCGTTGACGGTAGCCCCGCCCAGCAGGTCATCAATAGACACGCCGCATACTTTGGTGCCGCCCTTGAAGACCGCCATTTTTTCGCCATGCCCGCCGTACGTCTTGCATCCGGTGACTTCATCTTGGGGGACCCCGAAATGCTGGGCCAGGCGAGTTTGCAGCCGCGTGCTGTCCAGTGCGGCAAGGGTCGTTACCTTGCTTGGTGCGAGGCCGCTATGGACAAGCGTCGTAAGGCCAGTTACGTCGGCCGGGTTGAAGATCACGATGACGAACTCGACATTTGGGCAGGCGTTGCGAATGGCCTCACCGAGCCCCTTAGCGATCTCACAGTTCCCGCGGAGAAGGTCCTCGCGCGTCATTCCTTCTTTTCGCGGAGCCCCGCCTGAGGTAATGACGTAGGCTGCATCTTGGAGAGCTTGCGCTTCATCGGTAGTCCAAGAAACAGATGCCCCAGGGTAGGCGCAGTGATAGATCTCTTCTGCTGCGCCTTCCAGCGGCCCGGCGAGCGGGTCGTACATGGCTATATTACACGCGGTGCCGGTGGAGAGCAGGTCTTGCACGAGGTTGGAGCCGATGGCACCTGCTGCGCCCAGCACCGCTACTTTTTTGTTGGTTAGGTACATGGCTTCTGCTCCGGAACATAGGATTGTAGGTATCTTGCTGTTCACCTCGCAGGGTCGGGTTTCCTCTGTAGGAAAGGCGGACGCGAGTTATTTGCCGATGCAGAAGTCGCTGAAGATGCGGTGGATTACCTCTTCGCTGGCAGTTTCTCCGGTGATTGCGCCCAATGCATCCAGGGCGCCGCGAAGATCTATCGAGATGAAATCGGGGGGCAGCCCCGAATGGATCGTGTTCTGCGCTGCATCGAGGGCGGCCAAGGCATCGGATAGGGCAGCCTGGTGGCGCGCATTGGTCACCATGAAGCCCTCGTGGAAGCCCGATGCGCCGGCGTGGAGGATGCGGGCCACCGCCTCTTCCAACGATGCAATGCCTTCGCCAAGCAGAGCAGAGACCGGGACGATCAGGCCGTCCCCTTTGCGCTGGGCCAGTTCCTGAACGCGCAGTGCGGCGGCGTCGGCAGGTATGAGGTCCTTCTTGTTGAGCGCCCAAATGGAAGGAACCCCTTGTAAGTCGGCTGCGATGGCCTCATCCTCCGGCGTCCATCCTTCCGAAGCATCGAGCACGAGCACAATGGCGGTAGCGCTCTTGAGGGTAGAACGGGTGCGTTGGACGCCGATCTGCTCTACAGGGTCTTCTGTTGGCCGGATGCCGGCGGTGTCCATCACGGTAACGGGGATGCCGGCGATGTTCACGACATCTTCGATGACGTCCCGTGTCGTTCCGGGGATGGGAGTGACGATGGCGCGTTCGAACCGGAGGAGCGCGTTCAGAAGGCTGGACTTGCCCACATTGGGTCTTCCGACAATCGCCAATCGGGCTCCTTCCCGGTACAGGCGTCCCTGGTGCGCGGAAGCCAGCAATCGGCGGATTTCGGTGTGCACTTCCTGGATGCGTTGCAGGGTGGCTGAAGTGTCGAGATCGCCTACTTCGTCGGAGAAGTCGAGGGTAACTTCGACTGCTGCGAGGATGCCGACGAGATCGTTCCGAATGCGCGCGACCTCTTGAGAAAGGCGCCCTTGCTGCTGCATGACGGCCAAACGCAGGGCGTCTTCGGTTTTGGCGCGGATCAGGTCACACACTGCTTCGGCTTGGGCGAGATCCATCCGTCCGTTGAGGAATGCCCGTTGGGTGAACTCGCCTGGTTGTGCAGGCCGGGCGCCCTCACGCAGCAAGAGGGTCATGGCGCGGGCGAGGATTACGGGCCCGCCGTGGCATGAGAATTCCACCACATCCTCACCGGTATAGCTGTGGGGGGCCTTGAAAAGGAGGAGGAGGGCTTCATCTACCACTTCGTTTGTGCGTCTGTCCGTGATGCGCCCTAGATGGATTGTATGGCTGGGGCGGTGATCCAGAGGCACGGATGCGTGACGATCCTTCCACACTCGCTGAGCAATCTCGAAAGCCTTCGGACCGGACACACGTACGATGCCGATACCTCCTTCGCCGGGAGGGGTCGCGATCGCTGCTATCGTGTCGGCTGCATTGGCGTGCATCGAGCATCCGTTCCAGTGAAGCCCACTCGCGGCGCTACACAGCCTGCAGCTTCGCGAAGGACTGCATCAGTTTCTTAATGCCGACTGGAGCCGGGAACGCAACGCTCACCTGCAGGTCGCCATTGACATTCTCGGCGCTGAGAACGATGCCGGTACCGAAGGTATGATGACGTACCTTTTGGCCGGGTCGAAACGACACGGCACCCTGCTGTTCCTCGCGCGGGCTGGGAACGCGGTCCACCCAAAGCTTGGCGGCGGCAGACACTTTGGAGGAACTACCGGACTGGGCCCGAACCGAAGCCGGCATTCCATAGAGCTCAGGCGGGATGTCGTTGAGGAAGCGGGAACGGGGATTGTAGGAGATCGTTCCAAACAAGGTGCGCCGGTAAGCGTGTGTAAGGTAGAGTTCTTCTTTCGCACGGGTAATGCCGACGTAGCAGAGGCGCCGTTCCTCTTCGAGCTCCCGATCCGAGTTCATCGCCCTCGCGTGGGGGAAAACGCCTTCCTCGAGGCCGACAAGGAATACCACGGGAAACTCGAGACCCTTGGCGGAGTGAAGCGTCATGAGGGTGACGGCATCGGCGCGGGCATCCAGCGTGTCCAAATCGGACACGAGAGACACCTGCTCCAGGAAGGCAGCCAGGCTCCGATCGTCCGATTCCGCATCGAAGCGCGTGGTGACCGTGAGGAATTCCTGCACGTTCTCGGAGCGAGATTGGGCATCCGCGCCGGAATGTGCCTCCAGGTCGCTCAGGTAGTGCGTTTTATTGAGCAGTTCCGTGGTGAGGTCGGTGACTGTTGCATTGGGCGCCAGGTCGCGTAAATGGGTCACGAGATCCACGAAGCTGCTCAAAGCGCTGCGCTGCCTGGCCGAGAGTTCGGCGATTTGTGCAGACCCCAATAAGGCATCCCAGAGGGGCTGGGAGGTTGCTTCCGCGGTCTTCTCCAAGATTGCCAAGGTCGCCGGGCCGATCCCGCGCGAGGGCACGTTGAGGATGCGCTTCAAACTCACCGCGTCTCTTGGATTGTGAAGGACGCGCAGGTAGGCGACGATGTCCTTTACTTCCTTGCGTTCGTAGAAACGCACGCCCCCCACGATGCGGTAGGGCACGCGGAAGGTGAGGAAGACCTCCTCGAAGGCGCGGCTTTGGGCGTTGGTGCGGTAAAGGACTGCGAAGTCCCCATAGGTACGTCGGCGCGCCCGCACCGCATCCCATATTGTGCGCACAACGAATTCTGCTTCGTCCTGCTCGTTATCGGCTTCCTTCACCGTGAGGGGGCAGCCGCGAGGGTTGTTCGTCCAAAGGCGTTTATCTTTGCGGCTTTGGTTGCGTGACACGACGGCGTGGGCGGCATCCAGAATCGTGCCCGTTGACCTATAGTTTTGTTCGAGCTTCACGACGCGGGCATCGGGATAGTCTCGCTCGAACTGGAGGATGAGCCCCACGTCGGCTCCGCGAAACATATAGATGGATTGATCGTCGTCACCTACCACGCAAAGGTTCCGGTGTTTGGCTGCCAGGAGGGTGAGCAGGAGGTACTGGGCATAGTTGACGTCCTGGTATTCATCCACCAGGATATACCGGAAGCGTTCCTGGTAGCGCTGAAGGATATCGGGTCGCTGTTGAAAGAGGCGCACGGCGTAGAAGAGGAGGTCGTCAAAATCGAGGGCGCGGTTGAGGCGCAGCTTCTGGTTGTAAAGGTCATACACGCGCTCGGCGACGCGCTCTACAAAGCCTTGGTAGTGCTTCCCGAATTCTTCGGGAGGGACGAGGCGTTCTTTTGCCCGGCTGATGAGGGAGAGAATGGCACGAGGAGCGAACTTCTTGTCGTCTATTTGGAGTTGGCCGAGCGCCTCGCGCACGAGCGTGACCTGGTCACCGTCATCGTAAACTACGAAATCCCGTTCCAATCCGATGGCATCTCCGGCTTCCCGCAGGATGCGAGCGCATGTGGCATGGAATGTGCCGATCCAGATGTGCCGGCTTGCCTCGCCCACAATGCTCGCGATCCTCTCCCGCATCTCCCCGGCAGCTTTGTTGGTAAAAGTCACGGCGAGGATGTTGCGGGGATGGGCTTTGCCTGCCGCGATGAGGTAGGCTACGCGGTGGGTGAGCACGCGCGTTTTGCCTGATCCCGCGCCCGCGAAGATCAGGAGCGGGCCGTCGCCGTGGAGCACGGCTTCACGCTGCTGAGGATTGAGGCTGGCAAGAAGCGGGTGGTGAAGGCCTATCTCGGCCATGAGCGTCCTCCGTGTCCTAATTATAACGCACAGAGGGCTTCCACTCCGCCGATGCAGGGATGCGGGCGGCACGAGGCTAATCTGTTCGCGGAACACGCACGCAACCCTGGCGCATCGCGGCGCCTTTACAGGAGGGGATCATGCCCTATACGCTCCACGTGGTGTCTCATACCCATTGGGATCGGGAATGGTTCATGCCGTTCCAACAGTTTCGATTGAGGCTCGTAGATCTGGTAGACCATCTTTTGCAGATCCTAGACACCGACCCGGATTTTCACTATTTCAACCTCGACGCTCAGACCATCGTGCTGGAGGATTACCTGCAGATACGGCCCCAAAGAAGTGAGGAATTGAAGCGGTACATCGCCGAAGGCCGCATCACGGTTGGGCCGTGGTATCAGTTGAACGACCAATTCCTGACGAGTGGCGAAGCCACGGTACGAAGCCTGCTCGTGGGGCACCGCATCGCAGCATCCTTCGGCGGCGTGATGAAGGTGGGCTATCTTCCGGATCAGTTCGGCAACCTCTCACAAATGCCGCAGATCCTTCGCGGCTTTGGCATAGACAATGCCGTGGTGGGCCGCGGATACCAGCTCGTTGGAGACCGCACTATGGAGTTCCTGTGGGAAGCTCCCGATGGAACCCAGGTGCTCGGCTCTCTCATGGCGTTTTGGTACAACAATGCCCAGCGCATCCCCTCCGACTTGGACGAGGCCGTGCAGTTTGTGATGGACCTCAAGGATCGCATGGCGCCGCGGTCCTCGTCATCGCATTTGCTTCTGATGAACGGAGTAGATCATCTTGAGGCCCAGCCGGATGTGGGCCGCATCATTGCGCAGGTGAACCGGGAACTGGAACGCCGCGGCATTCCGGATCGGCTGGTGCACAGCACCCTGCCGCAGTACATCGCTGCTCTCCGAGAGGAATTGGGAGGCACGCGAGGCCCCCGCGGAACAACATGCGGGCCGCTGCAGGTGAAGCAGGGGGAGCTTCGCGAGGATCGTTGGGGCGCATGCCTTGCTGGAACGCTTTCTACCCGCATGTACATCAAACAGGCCAACCACCGCGCCCAAACGGCTTTAGAGCAATATGCTGAGCGGCTCTCATCCTTTGCGCGTTTGCATGGGGCTCCTTATCCCCATGACGAACTCCTCTACGCTTGGAAGCTTCTCATGCAGAACCATCCCCACGATTCTATTTGCGGCTGCTCGGTGGACCAGGTTCACCGCGAGATGATGCCGCGCTTCCAACAAGTAGAGCAGGTGGCGGAGGTCGTAACGGAGAAGGCCCTGGATGTGCTCACTCGGCGCGACCGCACCAAAGGCGCCGTGGAAGACGCCTTCAGCATCTTCGTGTTCAACCCTCTGAACTGGATGAGGACGGACCCGGTGCGGTGCACCCTGGAGTTCCCGCTGGGCGCCCCTGCCCGCGGCAACCCCGGCCGGGATGCGCGCCGCGCACTTCGGGGGTTCAGTCTCTCCGATGCGGAGGGACGCGCGGTGCCCTTTGCCGTAATCGCATGCGAAGAGGTAATCCGCCAGGTGATCAGTCCCCACGAACTGCCGCTGGATCAGTGGGTTCAGAGGATCACCATCGAATTCGTGGCGAGCAATGTACCCGGATGCGGGTGGCGCATCTACACGATCCGGCCGGAACCTTCGTGGCCGCACTATCCCGATCTGGCCGTGCCCACTGGGGAACCTGATCCCCTGGCTCTGTGGATGCCCCTCCTGGAAGATGTAGGAGACGTGGGTGATGAGTACCTCTTCCGAAGCCCGCGCAACGACCGCCGCATCCTTGTACACCCCGCCTCTTTGCCGGGGATGAGCGGCGAGGAGCACTATGCAAGCTGCGTGCGGCGCAGCCGAAGCGTTCGAGGATCTTTGATGCTTCCTGCGGCAGGCGACCTGGAGCACCGCGCCGGCGAGTTAGTGGAATGTCCTGTGGTGATCACCGCCACGCAATGGGCCGAGATAGACCGGGTGGAGGTGGAATTGGAATTCGAGAACCGGGCCCGGGATCACCGGTTGCGGGCAGTGTGGAACGTGGAGAGTGCGGAAGCGCTCGTAGCCGGCGGTCAATTCGATGCCGTACGGCGCCCGGTTCCGGATGCCCTGGTGGACGAAGGGGCTGCGCCGTTCAGCCCCCACCAACTTTGGGTGGATGCTGCAGGAGAGGATGGCGGCGGAGGCGTTAGCGGCGTGGCGATCCTTGATGAGGGGCTCCCCGAACATGAGGCGTATCCAGGCTTTATGGGCCGGCGCGGAATGGCCGTCGCCATTACATTGCTGCGCTGTGTAGGCCAACTGAGCCGAAGAGGGGATGGGCCAGGCATCCTGACACCGGAGGCTCAATGCCCGGGCCGCCATACGTTTCGGCTGGCTGTAGTGCCCCATCATGGCGACTGGCAGGAGGCCAAGGTGTGGCAGCAAGGGCACCGCTTCAGTGCGCCCCTTGTGGCGGTGCAGTCGCAAGGATGGGACGGTATGGCTGCCCAAGGCGTCTTCTTGGAGGTTGGCGCGGACGAATGGGTGGTAACCTGCATCAAGCGTGCCGAGGATCGCGACGGACTCATCATAAGGTGGTTCAATACTGTGGACGAGCAGGTGTCGGGTCGGGTGCGTGTGCCCGGCGCCAAACGAATGCGCCGCGTAAACCTGAACGAGGAGCCCCTAGAGGATTGGTCTGTCGGAGACACAATGGCGCTGACAACAGGGGGCAAGCATATCGAGACGGTGGAAGCCGAACTGTAGCGAGACCGGCACCCCGATGGGGTATGGTGATGGCAATTGCCCTTCTGATGGGGCCACGATGGAGGATGCATGGAACGACGACCGTACGGCAACACGAAAGAACAACTCTCCATCATCGCATTCGGCGGGATTGTGGTGATGGGCTTGGATCAACAGGAGGCGGATCGTTGGGTGCGTGAAGCCTACGACCGCGGAGTGAATTACTACGACGTTGCGCCCAGCTATGGCGATGCGGAGGAGCGGCTAGGGCCTGCACTTAAGGGCATCCGCGACAGCATTTTCCTTGCATGCAAGACGGGCAAACGGCTCAAGAAAGAGGCGGCGGAGGAGCTTCGTGCTTCCCTGAAACGTCTGCGCACGGACCGCTTCGATCTCTATCAGTTGCATGCCCTCACCACAGATGAGGATATCGAGCAGGCGTTCGGTCCAGGCGGAGCCCTCGAGGCGCTCGTAGAAGCTCGGGAAGCCGGGCTCGTGAGATACCTGGGCTTCAGCGCTCATTCCGTGAAGGCTGCCTTGGCTGCTCTAGAACGCTTCCAGTTCGATTCGGTGTTGTTCCCTTTTAATATCACTGCGTACTCCACAGGGAACTTCGGTCCCCAGGTGCTCGAGGCGGCACAGACGCGCTGCGTGGCCCGTTTGGCTCTCAAAGCCATGGCGAAGGGTCCATGGCCGGATGGGGCCGATCGCAGCGCCTACCCCAATTGCTGGTACGAACCCCACACCGATCCGGAAGTTGCGGAACTTGCGTTGCGCTGGACCCTTTCGCTGCCCATCACAGCCGCTGTGCCCCCGGGAGATCCCAAGCTTTATCGGATGGCTCTTACCTTCGCGGAGCGCTTCCGGCCTCTAAGTGATGAGGAACTGGAACGGGCGCAAGCGCTTGCGCGGCAGGCAACTCCCCTTTTTCGCCAGGAGGCAGCCTAGGGCAATCGGGGGCTCGAGCTGGTCCCAGCCCGACCCCCGGTCCCGGCCTCCCGCAGCGGCATCTTTAGGGTGTCGCGGGGTGCCTGTTGATCGCCGTGCCCACCCGCACGCCGATCAATTCGGTGCCATGCTGGAGCCAGACACTGCCGTCGTCAATCGCCTGGATGCGCCAACCTTTGGCGACGGCATCGCCCGGGTGCAGGATCATGATCTGCCCTTGCACCTCCAGCGTGGCCACCGACCGATCTCCTCGGACGATGCCGATTACGCGGATCTCCGGTCGCTCTTCGGCCGGTTTGGCGAGTTCTGCAGGCATACCGGGCAGCACGCTCCCTGCGGCGATGGGCGGAAGGGGTTGCGGGCGGATGGGGGACACATCCACCTTTGGCGCAGGTGCTGGTGCAGAGGTTGGGTTGGATACCGGCCCCTTGGCATGCAGCGGCGTAAAGGGGTCGGGAATAGGCGGCTCTGGCTCGGGTTCTTTGCGAGCGGCAATGGCCTTGGATGTGGGGAAGTCCGGAGCGGGCGCGGCCTGCGGGGTACTCGCCGGCGGCGTGGGTGCCGGGGCTCCTGCGGAAGGTACTGGGGCAGGTACCTGCCGTGTCTTAGGCGCGACTACGCCCAATAGGGTGTGGACTACGAAGAACATCACCACAACGATGAGGCCGATGAGCGCTGAAGCCTTCATCCGCTCTGCGGGAGATAAGGTTGCGAAGTTCATGGCAGGTCTCCTGAATGGCGCCGCGACAGGGTGCTACTGTGGCAAGATCTTGATGGTGAGAAAGACCATCACTTCGGAGCGCCGGTGGTCGCGATACTCATTCTTGAACAGGTATCCCAGGATGGGCAGGTCGCCCAGGAACGGTATCTTGGACATCGCCTTGACGTCGTCATCGCGGATGAGCCCGCCGATAACGATGGTGTCGCCATCCTTCACACGCACGATGGTCTCGGCTTCGCGGGCGCTGGTTTGAGGCAGCCCGTTTGAGATGGCGCTTACGGTACTCACCACCGGGTGCACCCTGAGTGTAATGTTGCCGTCGTCATTCACGCGCGGGTGGACCAGCAGGATGATGCCCACGGGCACCTCCACGACGGTGAACTGATTGCCGGCGGTGGCACTGCTCTGGGCGAGCGTTTGGAAGCGGAGCGTGTCGCCGATGAAGATGGATGCATCTTGGTCGTTCAGTACGGCAATCTGGGGGCTTGCCAGCAGCTTCGCCTTCTTGTTGGTGATGAGGGCGTTGAGGGTGGCTCCCGGTGTGAATTGCACTCGCCCGAAGGTCCCGAACCCTGCCGGTCCCACAGGCAAGGGCGAGGAGGGTACCACGTTGGTGCTCAACTGAGGGCGTTCTACAAACAGGAACTGGTTCCATTGCCACTCAACGCCGAGGTTCCGCAGTTCTTCTGGGGAGGTGTCCACGACCTTCGCCTCAACCATCACTTGGCGAGGCGCTTGATCTTCCGCCTCCAGCAGGTGCAGCGCATCCTGAACGGCTGCCGATGGGCCCTTGAGGATCAGGGACAGGGCATTCTTGCTGATCTGGCCGTTTTGGCTGTTGGGCTGCCCGGGCAGACCGTTGGTGCCGTTAGGCGTGAGGGTATTGGTTTGGCTTCCAATCCCGATGCCCCCCACGAACTGCCCGCTGAGGGGCCGAAATTGCGGTACGGCCGGAGCTGCGCTCTCGGGACCCGCGATGACTTGCACGTCCGGATAGGCTTGCTGCACCATCTGGGCGAGCTGGTCCGCTGCGCTGAACTTGATGCGGTATACCTTCGTGACGAAATCCGCATTCGGTTGGACGTCGAGCATGGATGCTCCAGCCTTGGCGGCCTCCACGTCGGCGCGGGTTCCCGACACGATGATGGCGTTGCCGGCCGGCTCGACACTTACGCCCGGGACGATCTTTGCCAAAGCCGGAGCGATCTGGGCGCCGGTGCGGTTCTGCAACGCGATGCGCTCAGACACGCGCCGGCTATCGGGCGTATCGAGGTCATTTTGGTGGAGGAACTTCTCGGCTGCGTCCACATCATCCGGGGCACCTATGAGAACGACCGCCTTCCCCTGCGGATGGGCGGTGACGTCTGCGAAGGCGTTCTGGGCAAGGTCGGCTGCAGCCTGGGCCGGAAGATGTTCCAGGCTTACTGAGCGGCTGATGCCGAGGCGCTCCAACGTTTGCCGCATCTCGCTGCGGGGAGCAATGACATAGGTGCCGTTCACCTTCTTCGCTTGAAGCCCTGCGAGGTTGGTTACAAGGCCCAAAGCCTCATCCACCGTCTTCTTGCGCAGGTGCAACGTCACCTGTCCCTTGACGCTGGGATTGAGAGCGATGTTGATGCCGCTCTGCGCAGCCAGGGCTCGGATTACGTCTGCGACGTCGGCATTGACGTAATCCAGCGTGATGGTAGCGGCATTCGGCGGGAGTTTGTTCGCCGTGCCGTCAGCCCCGCGGGCTGCCAAGGGCAGCATCGCTATGGTGAGTGCTCCGCATAAGAGCGTGTAGGTTTTCATTCGTGCCCCTCGATCCGTCGAACGCCGCGTGCCTGCGATGCGTTCGGTTTTTGACTTGTCCGTGTCCTTCTCTCGGCAGCTCATCATGAGGCGAGCCTTTCTTCCTGGGCAGGCTGGTGTGCTAGGGCTTGCCCGGCTGGGCGGGGCCAACCGGCGCGTCCACATAGCGCGTAACCGTTATCGTGGTTTGAAGAGACGGATATCCTTTGCTCCCGGGCGTTACCCTGAGGTCCGTCAGCGAGATCAACCGCCGAGACGCTTCGAGGCCTTTGAGGAAGGCGCGCAGGGACGGAAAGGTGCCTTCAAACGTTATCGGGCTTTTGATGGCCAGCACATCCTGAGGTAGAGCATCCGCCGGCTTGGGAGCCTGGGGTGAGCCGGGCGGTGGGGGTGGCGCAGGCGGCGGGGGCGCCAGGGAGGCGATGGAAAGAAGCCGGTTCCCTGTGCGGTTGCACAACGTCGCCAGACCTCGCAGAAACTCGGCCTGCTCTTCTTTGGACATGGGCAGCGTGGCCACGGTGGGATCCGGAGGCAGCTTGCTGATCTCGTCCAGTTGCACCAAGTAGCTTCGCACGTCCGCTTGGGTTGCGCGGATGCTCTGGTGGAGTTCGCGGAGCTTGTGTTGCCGCGGGAACATCACTACGCAACATACCAGCAGCGATAAGGGCGGCATAAGCAGCACGATGGCGCGCTGAAGCCACGCAGGAAGAGCATTCATACTAGCTGCCTCCTTGACTACTTGCTTGAGCCTGATTGGCCTGGGGGGCGGCATTGGCCTGCACCACGGGCTGGACGAAGCTCGTTTGAAGGTCGAAGTGGATGCCGCCTCCGTTGTTAGGGTCTATGCGGGCCAAGTTGTTCATACGCACGGGCTCAAGGCTGGGTGAAAGATTGAGAGTGTCCATCACATCCGCAACGGCCTTGGGGGTGGGCGCTTCGCCGCTTATGGTGATGACGCCGTTGGCATCCATGCTCAAATTCACCAGGGAGGCTCTGCGCGACACGGAGGCTGCTACAAAGTCCAGCGCCTCGCGGAGCGGCTTCGAGCGATGATGAATGGCCTCTGTCAGGTTCTTCTGCCGTTCCAGCAGCGCCACCTTGGCGGCATGCTCTGCTTTGAGGGCGTTCAGCTCGGTGCGGAGTTGCGTGAGGTTGCGCTGAGAACGCGATATGGCGCCGCCTACGACAATGGCAGCCAGGATGGTTCCCACCATAATAACGGAGCTTGCGGCGGCGCTCAGCATGATGGCCTTGGGCGCCATGCGCCGTTCCACCACCACGCGGTCGCCGGCAACCAGGTCCAGGCTTGGAGCGGCGTCGTAGGGACTTCCCATTCCGCGCAGGGCCAGCCCCACGGCCACGGTGTATCGGAAGGCGTCGGCGCCCTTCAAAACGGCTGCGGCCTCCGGAGCCACATTGAGGGTGTCCAACGCCGAGGCGAGTTCGGCGGCTGTGCGCAGATGCTGCGTAAGAACCTCAAAAAGTTGGGCGGCATCCGGTGCGTCTATGGCGAACCGAGCCAGCATCGTCTCCCCGGCCGAGGGGAACTCACGGATGTAGTAGTCTATGGACCTTTGCACTTCCGTCATGAGGAGGCCGATTGCTTGGCGGTTGTACGGTTCGTACTCGGGCGCGGACGACGGAGCCTCCTCGTCGTCGCCTCCGAGGCTCACGAGGAGGCCGCCCCTGGGCTGATTTCCGGACGACGGAGTGCCTGGGTTCGCCGTACGCAATTCCGGCACGCCGGTGTCTATGCGCCGGTAAAACTGAAGTTGGCCGTGGTGGGTGATGAAGACGTCGGTGCCTGTGGCCGAAAGCACTACGCTCGCTACCGAACCCTCGTTGCACAGCATAGGGTAGAGAGCGCGCAAGAGAGCTATGGATCCGGGTTCCACCGCAGCCAGCGGCAGGTTGGCTTCGTCCATAGTAGCCCGGTAACTCGCCACCAGCCGTTCTTCGGCCCCCATGAGCAGGATGCGGAGCACGGGTTCCTCGCCTGCCGCCTGAGCGTCTTTGTCGCCAACATCGGGGAGCTTGAAGTAATCGAAGGCGCTCTGCCCTGCCGGGAGGATGCGGTAATGGTCCATCTCTCCCCGCAGTACAGATCGGATCTCGCCGTCGGGGACGGGTGGGATCTCCATCACGCGGGCAACGAGGCTGCAGTTGGTGAGACCCATGACGATCTGGCTCGCCTTGGGATCCAGTTCTACGCAGAGGCGCCGTACAACACCTGCTACCACATGCGGGTCGAGCAGCCCCTCCTCGTCCACTGCGCCTTCGGGGATCGGCAGAGCGCGCACACCGGCCAATTGGGGAGCAGGCCCGGATTGCCGCACATAGGCTGCCCGAACCTGGTCGTTGGACACCTCGATGCCGATAACCGCTCGATGTTTCACGGCTCTAACTCCCTACTCAAGATGATCACTAGTCATTTCGGCGCGGGACATCATTTCTCGCGAAACCGCACCCGGCTGGAGAGGCGGCGCGTAAATCCGTTGATATTGACTACCACGACGATATCGGCGGCCCCCACCGAACCTGGAACAGCGGGCGACGTGGACGACACCCAGGCTGATCCGTTCCACGTGTAGTAAGTGAGCGATAGCGACTGGACCCCGGCTAAGATTTGATTGCCGCCGGCCGGCACGTTGTTCACCGAGGTGCGCAAGGTGCCGTCGGTGGCCACCCAATAACGGATGCTGTTGCCCGCATTGTCCGAAAATGTAACGTCGGACGGCGAGGCTGATACGAGCCCAGACGTGCCCCGCAAATGGTCTGCAAAAAGGTCCACAACCTGGCGCGCGTTGGCGTTGGCAGTGTTCTGGTTGATGAGCATGTATTCCGCGTCATAAGCGCTGCGCACCAGCGTCCAGAGGCCGGCGCCGATGATTACGGATATGAGCCCTGCGACCAGCATCTCGATGAGGGTGAAGCCTGCACGCCGGTTCTTCATATTCCTGCCCTCACGAGGTACGTGCCCGTTTGATAGAGGATCGTATTCGTCCCCGACAGCTTTACCGTAATGTTGACGGTGCGAAGGGCATTATCGGCAGGCACTGCGCCGGGTTGCCCCGCTGTCCCCGATTTGACGGCGTCGCTCACGACGCTGACCGTAACGGTGTAGCGGTTGGACGGACTCGCCTGCGCCACCGGGGTCTCCGAGCCGTCGTAGTACGTCGTTACCGTTCCTTCCGCCTGGCCGGCGAAACCGTTCATCTTGACTTGTTCCATTGCGTACCGCCCAAGGTTATAGGCCACGCCAAGGTCGTCCGACGCGGTGGTGATGTTGAACGAAAACACCCATGCGTTGATGAGACCCATCAAACCAATGGCAAGCAGGAGTGAAGCGATGAGCAGCTCAACCAGGGTGATCCCCTGCACCGTTTGCTTGTGTCGTTGCTTCATCATAATGCTTCCTCGACCTTGGCCTAAGCCCGCGCGGCCAAACGTATCGTTCCATAGATTGCGGGTTGGATCGCCACACTTTTTGTGGGTTCCAGCACTCTGCGCCTCCAATGGGCTACAGGCCGGGCGTTGTTTCGGTCCATGAATTGTCGAAGCCGTAATAGCTGTAACTGGACGGCTGGGCGAGGCCCGGAATAAAGTTGATGGTGATGTTGCCGTTGATATCCATCTTGTTCGCGATGATTTGCCCGTTCGTGATGGGGTTGCCGCTGTTGGTTACATAACCGTAGGGATTTCCGGAGGCATCTTTGTTGTATGCGTAGATGCACGCGTCAATCTCTTGGTTGCCGGCCAGGTTGATGCCGCTGGTAGTGGCGACGTAGATATGCACGTTGGGCGTTTTGCTCATGGACACTGCAGCGGTGCCGCCTCGGAAGTTGCAAGTACCGCTGCCCCCGTCCGGCCCCACCCAAAGGTTGATCGGGCCATTGGCATTGTTGAAGTAGATCTGATCATTCCCTTTGAGGTTGATGTTCGTAACGTAGTAGTTTCCGGGACCGAGGGTGATGGAACTGGTGATGCTGTTGTTGAGGATGCCCGCTGCTGCGTTGTCATTATGAGTGGCCAGCCAGGCCATGCCTCCGTTGGGGAACATTCGGTTTGCTATCTCATCAATAGTGGGCCACGAGAGTGGGCGGGGATATCGGAACACCGTGTAGCCGCCCGGATCGTTGCCGTCGTACCATCCGGCGTTGGGCCCGTCGAAGAAGACACTGCCGATTACGGTGGGTGTGCCCGAGAAGTCAAAGTATCCGTTGGTGCCGATGTCGCCGGTGATTGTGATGGCGGATCCGTGGAAGACGCTGGTGCCCATCATGGTGTAGATCGCGAAGCGGTTGGAGGGATAAAAGCCCTTGCCCGACACCTTGATGGACCGCGTTACTCCCTTGTAGCTGCCGGTTGCCAGCACATAGAGGTAATTGGAGGGATCCCAAGGCATGGACCCGTCCCGGTTCGTGCACCATACCGTGAATGTGCCCTGGGGAACCGCATACGTTGTAGGAGCCAGATCCGCTTGCGTGGGATCGTTACTGATCTTGTGGAATTCATAATTCACACCCGCTTCGGCCAAGTTCAGTGCTGCGGAAAAGCGGGCGTCCATAGTGGCCCGTTCCTGGTGGGCGGTGGTGAGGAAGCCGATCCCCAGGAGCAGGATGGACACGATGAGGATCATGTAAAGAGCGGTTATGAGGGCAAAGCCTCGAGCTCTTGTTTGCCGGGAGCATTGTGAGGCGGACATCATAGGACACCCCGTGTTCCAGGTTGATCGAGCAGCGGCGGGCGGCCCATGGGCAATCCCGGCGATGCTCATCCTGGGTTATTCCACGGAGGTGGGGCTTGTTGGGGCCGGTGAAGCCACGGGGATGGGGCGAAGGTCAACGACGGGCAGGGAAGGATACCATCTGGCCGGCTGGGCCGACCCAAGCGGCGACGCCTGGGTACTTGGCGTTGAGAAAACGCACGAACTTCTGGGGGTCTTCCTGGTTGCCAACGAACATGTCGTAATGCGCGGGGACTGCAAGACCCACGTTCAACTCGCCTGCGATCTCTACGGCCTCTTGGAACGTCATATTGCCGATCGTTCCGCGCAGGAAGCGTTCCGCGTCGCGCCCGTTGATGGGGAGAAAAGCCGCATCAAGGCGATGCCATTGCCGCAGGGAGGTGAGGAGACCTTCGTAATTGATCGTGTCTCCGGAATGATAGAAAGTCACTCCCCCCGTCTCGACGACGTACCCGAGGTAGGGATATCCGAGGACCGGATCCTCGTCGAAGAACTCATGCTTGCTCTTCAAAGCCGTCACCCGAATGGAGCCGATTTCGACTGTGTCCCCGGCGTTCATGGCGATGAGGCGTTCCTGTGGGACGCCGCCTTCCTCCATCATCCTTTGGGCGAGCGCGCGGGGGCTGACGAAGCGCGTTTGCGGTGAGTGTGCCACGAAGCTGCGAAGGGTTGCCGGGCTCAGGTGATCGGCGTGTCCGTGGCTTACCGTGACGAGATCCGCAAAGACGGGATCCTCGAGGCGAATGGGAGGCGGTGTCTGCCGGCGTTCCCATGGGTCGAAGAAGGGATCCAGGTAGATCACGGCGCCCCCGGCTTTGACCACGACACTGAGCTGCCCGAGCCACCAGAACACTCCGCTTCCCGCAGGCGGCGCCGCAGTGCGTATCTCATGAAGCAATTCCTCACCACTCTTGGCCACGGTTGCCATTTGGATCCTCGCAGTATCGTAAAGTTGGCCCGGCCGGCCCGTTCTACCCCTAACCTTCAACACGGGCGGCAGAACTCCTTCCCGGGCTGCGGCGCGCTTCCGCCGGAGGGGGAGCTTCGTGGATGGAACAGGGAATACAGGGGCGCGCGACACGACGTGGGCCCGCCCGGAGCGGTCTGGGGAAGCGCTCTTCCTGGCCCAATGGTTGTTACCCGTGCGTGCGTGCCCCGGCGGCTGCACCGTTCGCATGGGCAGCACGGGCCGGGTGAAGGATCTCGTGAGGGAGCGCACGTGTTCAGAATGTGGGGGAAGATGCCGGGCGCAGCAGGTGGCCCCCGGTTCCATTGGGGGGTCCCCAGGGAAAGCCCCCAAGTCGTTGAGCGCGCGCCGGCGTTTATCGCACCGATTGTCTCTAGGACCTGAACCCCTCTTCCCTTCGCGATGCCGGCATTCCCCGTGAGGAATGCAACAATTCGCCTGATCCCGCTTGACATCCGGGATAAGCCGGCGTATATTCGAGTGAAATGGTCATCCGCTCGCTGCCGCGGCATTTCGGCAGTGCAGGGGTCAGGGAAGGGAGGCAAGCTCATGGCAGTGTCGCCGACATGCCCGCAGTGCGGAGCCGCTGTTGGTGCCTCGGATGCTGCGTGCCCGGCATGTGGGCACGTTCTGAACGCTCATCAGACGGTTGGGTTCACGCCATCCCAGACGGGCGCGACCTCGGGCGGCACACAAGTGCCCACGAAGGTATGCCCAGTGTGCGGCACACGACTTCACGCTGCTGCGCCGCAGTGCTTTCGGTGCAGGTATTCGTTCACGCAGCCGCCGCCGGCTCAAGCTCCTCCCGCTCCTCTGCCGCTGCCCGACCCGGGATCCCCGGCGCCGCCGCAAGGGCCGTCTTGGATGCCCCCAGGGTCTTCGGTGGTTTATACCGTACCGGTTGCACCGCGATTTGCCACCATCTTCGATGAGCCGAACGCCCCATCCAGGTACTGGCTCCTGGGGTTAGGTATCTTCGGTTACCTCGCTCTCATCTCCGTGTTGGCCCTCTTCACATTATTGATCCGGAAGGCAGTGGAATCGGGCAGAGTTCCCTACGGGTCGGATCTCATCTGTTTTCTTCTGGTGGATGTCCCAGTTTTTGGGTGGTGCATCGGCGGGATTTTGCGCCTGGTGCGGGATGCGCTGCATTATTGACCTGCTGCTCTCCCGGTGGGAAAGGCATGCATCGGCTCGTCCGCCGTTGGTTGTGGTGAAGGGCCTGCGCGCCGCATGCATCGCGAAGACATCATCGGCCACTTCTTCCTGAAGACGATGTGCAGGATAGCGCGCGCCGAGCGGAGATCCGACGTTTACAGGAGCCTCCCGTGTGCGCATGGTCCGCAAAGGCCGGTGCGGCATATGCGGGTCGAGTGTTTCCTTTCGATGTACGGCAGGCGGGCCGCGTGGCGCTGCAGCGGGTCCGGAGTTTCCGTGTCCCCGGCATTTCCTTGCGGATGAATGGTCCGTCGCTCCAATGGCTGGCCGTCGGTCATCTCGAAGATCGAGGCCGGTATCCCCTACGTCGTCATCAGGATGAATACAGCTTCCATATCCTGGTCCTCAATCACCGCGCGGTAGAGCCAGTACCGTGCCTTGTCCACGTCGTAATGCCCGTAATCTTCATTCAGATAGATCATCCCAAGGTGGCGCGTTGCAGTCGGGATATCCTGTTCTGCCGCAGCTTCGAGCGATTTGATGCTTTTTTGGATGTTTTGCCGGACCAGGATACCTTGCAGGTAGGCCAGTCCGACCGCAAGATCGCCGATCCCGCTGCCCAACTTTGCGCTCCGCCGGTAGTATCGCATGGCGAGTTTGTTGCTTTGCTTCACTCCGTAGCCGCCTTCGTAGAACATACCGACCGCGGCCAATGAGTCAGGATGGTTCTGCCGGGCAGCGCGCCGTACCGACTTTACGGCCTCACGGTTGGCTGCAAAGGGCTTCGAGATGTCGAGGCGATCGAACCCCGACTTCACTTGGCCGCGCACTGAGTTGAGTTCGGCGGCCCGCCTGAAGTATGCATCGGCCCTCACATCGTCGCCGCCGGACCATTGGGCGCGCGTCTCGTAGACACTACCCAAGAGCCAACAAGCCTCACCGTCGCCGAGGTCTGCAAAGCGCTGCAGGAGCGCCTCCGCTTCCTTGAAACGAGCAGTATGGTCGGCGGGGCGCGGCAGATCCTCTTGCACGAGTGCGGCGTTTCCGGTTTTTGGGGCGAACCTGGCGACGTATAGGCCGGCGACCTCCCACAACGCGTCGGCGTCGCCTTGGATGGGCTTCACGCTCCAATGCTTCTACATCCGGTGCAGGGCGATCCATTGCCGTTGGCAGCGGCTGATCTTGCGGACCCAGCGGGCTCTCACAGGGTGTGTCGTCGTGTCGTCCGGCGGGGCCTTTCCGAGGGTTCGCGTCGTTCGTGGCAGTCATTGCAGTGTTCTCCGATGGTGTTAATCGCGGCACGTACCATACCAATAATCGCAGCGAGCGAAAGTGCACGCGTGAGATTACACAGGATCGCGCCCGACACTTGCGTTGTTGTTCCGGGGGCTTGCAGCGGCATCATGGGTTCCGACCATGTGTTCTGTGCGGTGCTGGGGATGCTTCACCAGTGGCGGCTTCTTGACACTCGCGGCCGGACGTGGTTAAATATGCAATCAACGGCCGTGTCGGCCGGCGCTCGCGCTCGGGGGCTCCTGAAGGCTCCGTCCCGGTGGGTGCAGGCGGCGGGCGGCACGCAGGGCACGGCCACCCGCCATGATCGAACTTCACGATGTGTCCGTCGTTTACCCCGGAGAACGCACGGCCCTCGCGCACGTGTCGCTCCGCATCCATAAGGGCGAATTCGTTTTCATCGTGGGCCCCACAGGGTCCGGCAAATCTACCCTGCTCAAGCTGCTCTACCGAGAAGAACTTCACATCAAAGGCAAGGTGCTCGTGTCCGGAAGAGATCTCACCACACTCCGCCCGCGCGAAGTTCCCTTCCTGCGCAGGCGCCTAGGCATCGTATTTCAGGATTTCGGCCTCTTGCCTAACAAGACCGTCTTCGAGAACGTTGCCTACGCCTTGCGGGTGATCGGAGCCGGGCGAAAGGAGATCCGACGCAAGGTGCCTCCGGCGTTGGAGCTTGTGGGCCTGGTGCATCGGTGCGATGCCTTCCCCGGTCAGTTGTCTGGAGGGGAGCAGCAGCGCGTGGCCATTGCCAGGGCGCTGGTGAATGACCCGCCGCTGCTTCTGGCCGACGAGCCCACCGGCAACCTCGATCCCGAGACTTCCTTGGGCATCCTGCGCATCCTGGAACATGTTAACGTTCGCGGCACCACCGTACTGGTAGCCACGCACGACAAGTACATTGTGGATTGCGCCCGCAAACGGGTGGTAGCCCTCGAACGCGGGCACCTCGTGCGAGACGAGTTGGAAGGGACCTACGAGCGTGAGCCTGTCGTCCATTAGCTTCTTGATGGGGGAAGCAGCCAGAGACATCCGGCGCAACGGCCTCATGTCGGTGGCGGCGCTCACTACGTCGGCCATCTCGTTGACGGTTCTGGGAGGTGCCTTATTCACTCTCTATCGCCTCCACCAGTTTGCCGATGCCCAGCCCCGCCGGTTCGAGATCTCGGTATTCCTGCGCCCGGAAGTTCCCCGCGCTGCCGTCAAAGAGATCCGCAGGCGCATCCAATCGCTGCCGCCGGTGGAGCGCGTAACGCTCTTCACCAAGGAACAGGCTTATACCGAACTTCAGCAGGCCGACCGCGAGAGCAGCACGGCGATCGTAGCGGCGCTGGGGGGAGCGAACCCACTGCCGGACCGGCTGGATGTGCGTCTGCGGGATCCTTCGGCTACGGGTATGATTGCGGCGGTGCTCCAGGATCGGGCGCGGTTTCCTGAAGTGGATCGCGTGCGCACGGCCCGGGACGCCTTGCAGGTATTCCTGGGGGTGCAACGGATCGTTCGCAATGTGGGAGGGGGCCTTGCCGCACTTTTGTTCATCGGAACGGCCTTCGTCATCCAGAACACAATCCGCCTAACTGTGATTGCGCGGCGGCGGGAGATCCGCATCATGCAGTTAGTGGGAGCCACACCGGGCTTCATCCGGATGCCCCTCGTGCTGGAAGGAATGTTCTACGGCGTCTTCGGCGCGCTGGTGGCAGGAGGTGTGGTGCTCTTTGTTGTGGCTCAGGTGTCTTCCTATGGTCGGCGCATCGTGTCCCCTCTGGCTCATACCATGCCGCCGGCTGTGGGGCCATGGACGGTGATGGCAGTGCTGGTGGCCATCGGCGCCCTTTTAGGCTCGTTGGGAAGTGCGCTCTCCATCAGGAGGTTTTTGAAGGCTGTTTAGTCTTTGACCCGGCGCGGCCGGCGTTTGTGCCCGCACGAACGGTGCGGCGGGCAAAAAGGGAAGGGACATGCGCAATAACTGGGTGGCCGGTTTCCTTGTTGCTGCGGTGCTCAGCGCGCTGGGTTGCGCTGCGGCAGCGGCACCGCATCACAGCAAGACAGGAAAATCGCCCAAAGAACTGCGCCGGCAGCTCCATGCGGTGCGCGCCCGCATCCACGCTCAACGGCTCGAGGTGCGGCGCACTCGGGCAAAAGAGCATCATGTGGTGGGAGAGATAGACCGCATCGAGGCCCGCATCCTCACTACGGAACAACGCCTGCGCGCTGTAAAGAGCAGATTGGCGGCGATCGCCCGGCGCAGGAAGGTGTTGATTGCCCGCATGGATTTTACGCAGAAGCGCCTCGACGGCCGAAGGCGTGTCCTGGCCAGGCGCCTTAGGGAGAACTACGAATTGGGCAGCACTTCGTACGTGCAGGCGCTTCTGAGTTCACGATCCATGCACGACTATCTCTCCAGATCCTATTATGTGGAGCGCATCGTTGAAAGCGACGTCAAGCTCATGGCCGGGATCAGGGAGGATCAGGCGCAGCTCCTGGCAGATCAGCGTGAGCTGGATGCCCGGGATGCGGAACAACGGGTGCTGAAGGCCGAATTGGAGCGCTCCTACTTCCAGTATCGCGAGGATGTTTTGGCCAAACGGCGCACCCTCGAGCAGATCCAGGAGGACCGTGAAGCCAAAGAGGCAGCCCTGGACGAATTGGAGGAAGCCTCCAACGAGATCGCTGCCCGGCTTCGAGCTTTGGAGCAGACGCCCGGCGGGCGGGCACGTCTTCTGCGCGCATGGACCGGGCACTTCATTCGGCCTGCGTGGGGACCCATAACGAGCGGCTTCGGCATGCGGTACCATCCCATTCTTCATCGCACGCGGATGCATACGGGCGTGGATATCGGTGCGGGATATGGAGAACCCATTCGCGCTGCCGCTGCGGGCGAAGTCGTAATGGCCGGTTACATGCGCGGCTATGGGTACGTGGTGATCATTGACCATGGGGGCGGAGTGTCCACACTCTACGGCCATTGCTCCGAGTTGCTGGTGTCGGAAGGGCAAAGCGTTCGGCAGGGGCAGGTGATCGCCCGCGTTGGGAGCACTGGGCTGGCCACCGGGCCTCATCTTCACTTCGAGGTGCGGCGCAATGGGGTGCCGGTGAACCCCTTCTAGGCAGGGGCTTCCGCATGGGCAAGGCGTTGACGCGGCCGGGGAGGGCTGGATATACTGATAGCGGACGGTCGCGACATCGCGGGCGAATAGCTCAGCCGGAAGAGCGCTTGCTTTACACGCAAGATGTCGGGGGTTCGAGTCCCTCTTCGCCCATGCGTATTCCTTTAAGTGCGGGCCGATGCAGCTCAAGAGCTCGGTGGGCGCCCGCGACGACAGGAAATCCTCAGGAAAGGTCAGGCGGTAACGGACTTTGGTTTACCATGCGGAGGACGGCCGGACGGCTGAACCCCAGGTTCCAGAGGCAGGATCTGCCCCGGCGGGATCCGGCGTCCTCGCCTTGCGGGGAGGCTCCCGCGTATGAAGGTCGGCATCATCGGTCTCCCGGAAACCGGCAAGACCACCGTATTCAATGCCCTTACACGTTCTGACGCTGCCCTTCATACCTACGGCGTCCGTTCCCAGGAGATCAACCTGGGCACGATCCCAGTCCCGGATGAGCGCTTTGACTTTGCCGTCCGAGTGTGCCGGCCCAAGAAGAAGGTGCCTGCGACACTCGATGTTACCGACGGCGCCGCCCGCATCGAGCTGGGGGAGCGTGGCCGGAACTTCGGTACGGATTTCTTCGCCGGTGTGCGATCTATGGACGCCTTGGTGCTTGTGCTGCGTGCCTTCCACTCACCTGCCCTCCCCGATCCTGATGGCGGCGTGGATCCCGAGCGTGAAGCGCGCACCGTAATGGAGGAGCTCCTATTGGCGGATCTGGCGGTGGTGGAGGGGCGGCTCGAGCGGTTGGGCAAGAACCGTACGATGAAGCGGCAGACGCCTGCGGAGGCAGCCGAGGAGCAGGCACTCGCACGCGTGAAAGCCCACCTGGAGGCGGAACAGCCCGTGCGCACGCTGGAACTCTCACCCGACGAGGAACGGGCCCTGCGCGGTTTCGCCTTCGTAAGCGGCAAGCCCCTGATCCTCGTGGCCAATCTGGGTGAAGAAGATCTTGCCGCACCCGAAAAGGTTACCGCAGGACTTCGGAAGCTTGCGGCATCGCAGGCACTCCCCCTTGTAGAGCTATGCGCCAAAGTGGAGATGGAAGTGGCTCAGATGGACCCCGCCGAGGAGCGCGAATTCCTCCAAGCTCTCGGCATCTCTGAGCCGGCCCGCAACCGCCTCATTCGCGAAGCCTACGCTGCCCTGGGGTACATCAGCTTCCTCACAGTAGGTGAGGATGAAGTGCGGGCCTGGACGATCCGCAAGGGAACTACCGCATTGGGCGCAGCTGAGAAGATCCACACGGACATCGCCCGCACCTTTATCCGGGCGGAAGTGATGGATTTTGCCGATTTCCGGGCGTTCGGAGGATGGGACGCCGCACGATCGGCAGGCAAGATGCGCCTCGAGGGGAAGGATTACGTAGTAAAAGACGGCGAGATCGTCCACATCCGCCATTCGCGGTAACGTGTCGGGCGGGCCGGGAACTCTTGACACGTTCGTGGGGTAGCATAGGATACATTAAAACAGCATCCGTTACGGATAAGGGGCGCTACGTGTTCGGCCGACTTAGGGAAGACGTTCAGACGATCATGCGCAGGGACCCGGCGGCGCGCAGCATCTGGGAGGTGCTGAGTTATCCGGGTCTGCACGCCATCCTTTTCCACCGCGTGGCTCACTGGCTCTGGAACCTGCCGGTTCCTCCGCGCGGCCTCTGGAAGCTCACCGGCAGGCTTCTTTCTCAATTCTCGCGCTTCGTAACCGGCATCGAGATCCACCCCGGGGCAAAGATCGGCCGGCGTTTCTTTATTGATCACGGGATGGGCAACGTAATCGGCGAGACTGCCGTCATCGGCGACGATGTGCTGATGTACCATCAAGTTACTCTCGGCGGTACGACCTTGCAGAAGGTGAAGCGGCATCCCACTATCGGCAATAATGTACTCATCGGACCCGGAGCCAAGATTATCGGGGCCATTACGGTTGGGGATAATTGCAAGATCGGCGCCAACGCCGTTGTAAACAAGGATATTCCTCCCAATTGCACCGTCGTGGGAGTTCCGGGGCGCATCGTTGTGCGCGACAGTCTGCGGGTATATGACGATGTTCCGGTAATGGACAACCTTCTCAACCGCATAGATCCCGAAGACGAGGTGATCCGGGAGCTTCGACAGCGGGTGGAGTTCCTGGAACAGCACATCGAGAAGCTCGAGCAGCACCTGGCAGATCACGAGCGTTTCGACCGGAGCGCCCAGCCGTAGCTGTGGCTGCCCTTGCGGGGGCGCCGTTGTGCGATGTGCAGAGAAAGGCGCGGAAGCGCGAGAGTGGCCCACTACGTGAAAGCGACACGTGTCTGTTTCCTCGCCCTCTTGATGGCCGGCGCGGCCGGAGCCGGCACTCTTGCCGCCATGAGCCGCAGCGGCGAAGAGGTCGTCGCCCCCGGTATTCACGTTGCAGGCATGGATTGGAGCGGGCGGACGCTGGATGCTGCCCGCGTGGATCTGGAACAGTGGGCAATCCAACAAACCTCGCGGCCCTTCATAATGATCGCTCGTCTTCCCGAGGGCCGGACTTTGGAGTGGTCGCCGCCACGTGGGGCCCTTGGCGCATCCGTGGACATCGAGGCCACCATGGATCAGGTGCGGAGGGCCGGTGAGGGGAGAAATGTGTTCGAGCGCATCGTGGAGTGGTTTGCCGGCAAGCGCACAGTAGACGTTGCGCCGGCGTGGCGCATCGAGGATCATACGCTGCGCGCGTATCTTCTGAAGCATGTAGCTCCGCGCGTGCGCCGGGTTCCCCGGGATGCGCGCTTCATTCCTTCGGCCAACGGTTACCGAACTCTTCCGGATCGTTCCGGGCTCAGGCTGGATTTGGAACAGGCTGCGGCCTTGTGTGCCCAGCGGCTGCCGCTTGCCGGTGCAGATCCGCTACCCCTTCCTTTGGTGCAGGTTGCGCCTCATGTTCGGACCTCCGACGTTGCCTCCATTCGGGGTGAGCTAGCCCATTTCACGACACATTACTCGGAACGCGGCAACCGAGCGCGCAACATCATCGTAGCATGCCGGCGCATCAACGGTATCGTTCTCAAACCGGGAGATGTATTCTCCTACAACCAGGTGGTAGGGCCGCGGGACATCAGCAGTGGGTTCCGCATAGCACCGGTCATTATCCATGGGCAACTGAAGCCTGGGATGGGCGGCGGCGTATGCCAGGTGTCTTCCACCCTTTACAACGCCGTAGCCCTGGCTGGCCTGCAAATCGTGCGGCGGGAGCATCATGCGTTCCCGGTGCACTATGTGCCTCCCGGACGGGATGCCACGGTTGCCTACGGGGCCATAGACTTCCGCTTTCGCAATAACACCCAATCGGCGGTGGCTATTGCCGCCGACGGTACTCGCGGCCGGGTTGTCATGCGCATATTCGGCCGGCCCAACCCCGGGCGCCGCATCTCCATTGTGCGCACGCGTGTGGAGAGTTGGCCTCCTCCTGTTCAGGTGGTGCGGGATCCTTCGCTGCCCGAAGGCGTTCGGCGCGTTCTGGATCGCGGCCACGCCGGGCACCGCGTCACAGTGCTGCGGGTGGTGAAGGAGGGGGGCCGGGTGGTACGGCGCGAGATTCTGTCCGTGGACCATTACCGCGCATTCCCCCGCATCGTCGCCATTGGGATCGGACCTGTGCCGTTAAGGAACCACCTGCGCCCCGTACTGCAAGACGATGGCTTGGGTCAGGAAGCCCCAGGCCTCTAGCACAGATCCCTCCTTCACTACCGGTGCCCCTTCGCGCCGTCGTTCTTCGCCCCCATTCGTCCCCTAGCCCTTGACACAATCCGGCACAGTCGTTAGAATGTAGGGCGACTGAGTGGTGACTGCATGGGGATCCGATGGTGACTGAATAGAGTGTTAAGGGTGCCTCGCATTATTCCATGTTTCGCTGCCACGGCGTCACCACCAAATCACCCACGGCCCTGTGTGTCGAATGCGCGTAAAACGCGGCGGCATTTCGGCATCCCAGGCGGCCGGCGGGCAGCAGTGAGGGCGGCACTGAGTTGAGCGACGATGTGATGGAGTGGGTTTCTTCTGTGCTGAGGCATATGCCGGCGGCGCGCCCATGGGATGACGCTGCGGCTGAAACGTACCGGATGGCTCTTCGGAGGCTGCCCGACGCTTTGGTTCGGCGAACGATCGCGCGGGCGGTTGCTGTCTGTACGCAGCGCCCCACGGTAGCGGAACTCCTGACCCTTGCTGCGGAATGTGCCGCCGGGCATCATCCTTCCGCCTCCGCCGCGTGGAAGGAAGTGCGCCATCTCCTTGAGACGCGCGGTCTCTACTGCCGCCGAGATCCCCTGCGGCCCAACGTGTTCTACGAGGGCACCCCTGTGTTTTCCCATCGCCTCATCGGCGAAGTCGTTGCCGCCATGGGAGGGTGGAGGGCGCTCTGCCTGACGGAAGACGGACTTGAGCGCCTCAACAGTTCCTTTTTGCGCCTTTATCGGCTCCATGAGGAGCAAGATCGCATCCGCCAGTTCGAGGCCCTATGCAATGCGGTGGGCATCCACGGGGTAGAGGAGGCCATGCAGCCCGCCGCCGACATACAGGCTGCCTAAAGAGTGATCCAGGCAGATTGGACCTACCGTCTCCATGGCGGCGGCTGATCCAGCTCATCTATGATGCGTGCTCCATCGGGGATGGAGAACACGGCGCACTGCGGGGCGGCCTGGGCGATGGGTACGGCTGTGCGCCAATCAGGTTCGAACCATAGGCGAAGTTCATGGCGCCGGATCAGGGTGAGAGCGAATTCAACCCTATCTCGATACTCAATGAGTTCGTGTTCGCTCTTTTCGGAGCGCCGAGGGCAGTAGGGGTTGTTCCAAGAGAAAATCTGGCGGATTGGGTCTTGCATGGGAGATCGGATGGGGTCTCCTGATGAGCATTCGCTCTCATAGCGTACCGCAATTTCGTCTGCCGGTGCAAGCAGCGGGTCTGCTGAAAAACGCGGGGATAATTCTTTCTTCAACCCCTTGACACGTCCGGCCGGCTGGTATACAATGGGGCGGCAGGTGGTAATTGGTGGTGAATCGGGGTGGGTTGTTCCCAGGCTGTGGGAACAGGATTACGGGCCGTAGGGTGTGGCGAGCGTTATGGTGGAAGATCTTGCCGGCGAGTATGGGCTCTGGGGTGAGTTTGAACATGGCGTGGACGACAAGGGCCGCGTTGTAATGCCCCAGGAATTCCGAGCCGCACTCGGGGAGCAGTTCGTGTTGACCCGGGGACCGGAGCACGCCATCTTCGTATTCCCGATGGACGTTTGGCGCGCCGTGGAGAGCCGCTTGCGCGGCGGCGTCATGGATCGTGAGCGGGCATTCCTCAGGCAGATGATGGCGGGAAGCCGCACCATCGTCCGCCTCGATCCCCAATTCCGTCTTGCCATACCGAAGCTCCTAAGGGAATGGGCCGGCATTACGCAGAGCGAAACCGCCGTGATTGTGGGGCAGGACAATAAGCTGGAGATCTGGTCGAAGAGCAACTGGATGAAGCAGATGGAGGCCTTTACATACGACCGGCTCTTCCAGGCAGCGGAGGCGATTGGCCTTGCGGAGGTAGGAGTGCGGTGACGCAGAACGCCGGCAGGATGGCCTTCCATTTGCCGGTTATGGCTCGAGAAACGGTGGAGTTGTTGGAACTTCGGCCTGGCCTCACCATAGTAGATGCCACGGCCGGCGGGGGAGGACATGCCGCCCTTATGGCGCAGCAGATCAGCCCCGGGGGAAGGCTGGTGCTTTTGGACCGAGACCCTCAGGCGCTTGACGAAGCCACACAGCGCGTGTCTGCCGAAGGGGTGTCCTGTATTTCGATCGGAGGCAACTTTCGGAACATTGGTTCGCTGCTTTCGGAGCGAGGCATTTACACCGTGGATCGCGTGCTCATAGACCTAGGGGTCTCGTCGCACCAACTGGATACTCCCGAGCGCGGCTTCTCGTTCCGGCGGGATGCGCCGCTGGACATGCGCATGGGGCCGGATGCCGGGCCTTCCGCAGCGGAGCTCCTGGAGCGCATAACCGAGCGCGAATTAGCTCAGCTCCTTTGGGATTACGCCGACGAGCGTTGGGCGCAGCGCATCAGCCGCTTCGTCGTCCGCGCGCGGGAACAGGAGCCTATCCGTACGACGCGGCAATTGGCGCAGATTGTGGAGAGGGCGATCCCAAGAGCAGCATGGCCCAAGGATATCCATCCTGCCACGCGCACCTTCCTCGCACTGCGCATCGCAGTGAACGACGAGCTCAATGCCCTGAGGGATGGGCTGGAACAGGTTGTGAGATTGCTTCGTGCGCCGGGCGGAAGGGTGGCCGTAATCGCCTACCACTCGGCTGAGGATCGGGTGGTGAAGCAGGTGTTGCGAAAACTGTCAGGCCAATGCCAGTGCCCGCCACGGCTTCCGAAGTGCACGTGCGGGGCTGTGCCGTTGCTTCGCAGGGTGACCAAGAAGCCGGTGGTTCCCAGTGAGGACGAAGTGGCTACGAACCCACGCAGCAGGAGCGCCCGCCTGCGGGTTGCCGAGAGGGTGCAGTTAGGGGAGATGGAGGCATCCGCGGCAGCGTCGTGAACCGTTTGCAGAATTGATTCGGCATTAGGTGTGCTTCGAACCCGCAGAGTGCTTCGCCATCATGTTTTGTTCATCGGCTTCTGCGCGGGGACGGCACCCGAGCCGAGGAGGAGGATCCTATGGCTCTTGCTCAGCGCCGCATCCCGTACGCGTACCAGCGTCCGGCGGCATGGCAGGCTCCGCGCCCGGCGCCTGTGGTGGTTCCGCGGCCGCGCGTAGTTTTGCCGGCATTGTGGCATTGTCTGGCTGCAGCATTTGCCGCGGCTGGCATCGCTGCCACGTACGTTCATGGCGACGCGCGCATGGTGGAGGCAAATCATCAGCGCATCGCGATCCAGCGCCTCACGGGCCAGCTCCTTACCCGGCGACAGCGCCTCCACGCAGAGGTGATCCAGCGTACGAGCAATACCGCCGTAGCGCAATGGGCCCAGTCCCACGGGATGGAGCCTGCCGGCGACGATGCCGTTCTGGTATACAAGGGCGGGCAATAGGAACGGCAGGCACCCATGGCAACGAGCGTGCGGCCAAACCAATCTGTTCATGGGCGCATCGGGGTCATCTTTTGGGTGCTCATTGCGGCGCACGCGGCAACGGTTCTGCGGCTGGCGGATCTGCAGATACGCCACGGCAAGGCTTACCGGATGGCCGCGTTCAACAGCAGGGTCCGGACGATCCCTCTGCCCGCTACTCGGGGGGACATATTGGACCGGCACGGGCACACGTTGGCCGGAACGACTTTCCGTTCCACGATTGTTGCGGACACGACGCTCATTCGGGATCCTCAACGTACGGCGGCAGCCCTGGCACAGGTGCTTCACGTGCCTGCCGAGGAATTGGTGCCGTATTGTACTCGGCAGCCTAACGTTTATCGGCCATCGCCCAGGGCGGTCAAAATGCCTGTGGCGATAAGCCTAACCCAGGAGGAGGAATTACAGCGTCTCCAACGGGATCGGGACACGCTCTCCGCTTTCAAGGGCATCGGCATCGTGAAGACGCCCCAACGCATCTATCCTGCGGGGCGGGAAGCGGCCAACGTCATCGGCATATTGGGTGAGCAGCAGGACGGGTTGCACGGGGTGGCGGGCGTCGAACGGTCCTTGGATAGTGTATTGAGCGGCCGGAGCGGGATGGTCAAGGCGGAGGTGGATGCGCGCGGGCGCGTCATTCCCGGAACGGAGGTCGAGCGGCTGGATCGCCAGGATGGCCTTACCGCGGTTTTGACGCTGGATGCGTCCGTTCAGCATATCGCTGCGTCGGAGCTGGCCCAGTGCTGCCGCGAGTACCATCCGGCGGGGGCGACGGCCATCGTGATGGATCCGGCGACTGGCGACCTTCTTGCCGTGGTGAGTTGGCCTACGTTTGACCCGGCTACACGCAAGGAGCTCGTTACCGGTCGTCGCGGAATGGAGGCATCTCCCGGCATGGAGGCGTTGCGCAACCGTGCGGTGAGCCTGTTCGAGCCAGGGAGCACGATGAAGATCATCACTGCGGCTGCCGCGCTCACCGAGGGCGTAATCACCCCTGCCACACGCTTCTATTGTGCGGGAGAGTATCACCTGGGCCACCACACCATTCGGTGCGCTTTGCACCACGGCGAGCGTGCGCACGGCGAAGAGACCATCGAAGGGGTGATCAAGAACTCCTGCAATATAGCATCCGCGCAGATTGGGATGCGGTTGGGCATGGGCCGTCTGGAGAAGTATCTGAGGGCGTTCGGACTGTTGGAGCCGACGGGCGTGGAGCTGCCCGGCGATGTGCGAGGCCGGCTGGGGTTCGGCTACGAAGCAGATCGTGAGAGTTTGGCCAAGGCAGCGCGCGTGGCCTTCGGCCAATCGGTGTCGGTTACTCCGCTGGCAATGGCTACGGCGTATGCGGCCATCGCCAACGGGGGCATCCTGGTTGGGCCGCGATTGGTTCTAGAGTACCGGGATCCCGCGGGCCGAACAGTTCGAACGAACCCGCCGAAGGCCGGCAAGCGCGTGCTAACTCCAGAGATGGCTGCATACCTGCGCACCTTGCTGGAAGGAGTTGTGGCATCGGGAACCGGAACCGCGGCCCAGGTGCCAGGATACACGGTTGCAGGCAAAACGGGCACGGCGCAAAAAGTGGTGCCGGGTCATCGAGGGTATGCTCGGGACCGGTACGTAGCCTCCTTCATCGGGTTTGTGCCCGCTACGAAACCCCGAGCGCTCATCTATGTGGTTGTAGACGAACCGCATGGCGCCTACTATGGAGCCCAGGTTGCGGCTCCGGTGTTCCAGCGCATTGCGCAGTGGCTCATGTGGTATTGGAAGGTGCCTCCAGACAATCCGGCGGGGCTCCAGAAGGCGCGGGCAGTAAGGCGGTAAACTAAGAAGCAGCGGTTGCTGTTTTGCACGATAGGGGGAACGGGTGAAGCTGGCTGAGTTGGTACAAAGGGCGGGTGTAGGGGCCATCGCAGGCCCTCCCGGTGTTTCGGTGCAAGGCATCTGCCACGACACCAGGGACGTAAAGCCTGGCGACCTCTTCGTGTGCCTCGTAGGGGCGAACTTCGACGGCCATCACTTCGCCGCAGAAGCAGTTAATCGGGGCGCAGCGGCTCTGTGCGTGGAACGGATGGTGGATGCTCCCCCGAATGTTCCCGTTGTGCTTGTAGAGGATACTCGCCGCGCGCTCCCGCTTCTGGCGAGCACCTTCTACGGGCATCCTTCTGAAGGTCTCAAACTCGTCGGCGTTACCGGTACCAATGGAAAAACCACCACAACGCGCTTGATCGCAGCGATCCTGCGCACTGTGGGGATGCACGTGGGGACCATCGGCACCTTGGGGGCGGAGCTGGATGGCGATGCCATTCCCTCGAACCACACGACCCCAGAGGCAGATGAGCTGCAATCCTTGTTGGCCCTGATGCGGCAGCGCGGCGCCGATGCTGTATGCATGGAGGTGTCGTCCCACGCCCTGGCCCAGTACCGCACGGACGGTTGCCGCTTCGATGCTGCCGTCTTTACCAACCTGACACAGGATCATTTGGATTACCACAGGGATCTGGACGCTTACTTCAACGCCAAAATGCGCCTTTTCGAGGAGTATCCCCGGGCTTCAGGGAAGCCGTTCGTCGCGGCAGTCAATGCTGATGATCCCCGCGGGCCTGACGTGCTTCGGCGGGTGATCGGCAAGGCGGTTACCTTTGGAGTTACGGCGGATGCGGCCGTGCGAGCGGAAGCTGTGGAAGTAGCCCCGGACCGATCCAGCTTCAGAGCCGTCACACCGCACGGCACCTTCGACGTGCGTTTGAATATCGGAGGGGCCTTCCAGATTTACAATGCCCTTGCAGCCACCGCCTGCTGCCTGGAGCTGGGCGTTCCGGCGGATGCCGTCGCGGCCGGTTTGGCCGGCGTAGATCGGGTACCCGGCCGCTTCGAACCGATCCATACGGGGCTGGGTTGGCATGTGATTGTGGATTATGCGCACACGCCCGACGGCCTGCACAATCTCCTCGCCTCTGCGCGACAACTGCAGCCCGCCCGGCTGATCCTTGTGTTTGGATGCGGCGGAAACAGAGACCGTACGAAGAGGCCGATCATGGGGCGCATCGCTGTGGAAGAAGCCGATCGTGTATTCATCACTTCGGACAATCCACGCGATGAGGATCCCGAGGCCATTCTTGCCGAGATCCTTGCCGGGATCGAGGACACCCGAGTACCGGTGGCGGTCGAACCGGATCGGGGCGCTGCCATCGCTGCAGCGTTGGCTGAGGCGCGGGAAGGAGACGTGGTTCTGGTAGCCGGCAAGGGACACGAAGACTACCAGGAGGTGAAAGGGAAGCGCTTGCCTTTCGATGATCGGGCAGTGATCCGGGAATGGCTTGCCAAGTGCGCGGTGAGATGATGAGGCGCCGGAGGGGCCGCCGCGCGGGCTCTGGGGCGCGTGGAGGATTATGATGACGGCTGCGGGGTTCGTACTGGCCTTTGCGGCTGCGGTTTTGACTGGATGGGCGCTCATTCCGTGGCTGGCCCGCGTGGGCATCCGGCAGACCGTGTCCGCCGACGCCCCGGCCCGCCACTCCGCCAAGCAGGGTACGCCCACCATGGGCGGCATAGCAATTCTGGCAGGTCTGAGCGTCCCGACGGTGATTGAAGCTCTGGTTGCTCCGCACCACTGGCCGAGCTTGGTGCTTCTAGGGCTTACGCTGGCATTCGGGGGGATCGGCTTTTGGGACGATTTGCTCATCGCGCGGCGTGGGAAGAACTTGGGTCTGAAGGCACGCCATAAGCTGGCGCTCCAGTTTGTGTTCGCTGCAGTTTTCGTAGCATGGCTTGCTCTTGCCGATTTTGGCCGAGGCGGTCAACCGGCCGGTCGGGTTACGGTGCTCAGATTGTGGGAGGACGTGGATCTGGGGGTATGGTACTACCCGCTTGCTGCGCTCATGATTGTGGGCTTGAGCAATGCGGTGAACCTGGCCGATGGTCTGGATGGCTTGGCGGCGGGCGTATGTGCTCTAGCCTTCGTAGGATTGGCAGCAATCGTGGCGGCTCCGGCGGCCTCACCGATGGGTTCGCTGGCGCTGTTTGGTTCTTCGGCGGCAGGTGCCTGTTGTGGTTTTCTTTGGTACAACGCTCCTCCCGCCCGCGTATTCATGGGCGACACGGGTTCATTGGCCCTTGGCGCTGCGCTGGGTGGAATGGCGGTACTGGGCAAAGCGGAGGTACCGGTTCAATTTATGGCTGCCATTCCGTGGGCAGCGGTCTTTTCGGTAATCGTGCAGGTAGGCGTGTTTCGGTACCGCGCCTGGCGCTACGGGCTGGAGTATGCTCGAACCCATCGCGTGTTCCGCCGTACGCCGATCCACCACCATTTTGAGGAACTCGGCTGGCCCGAGACGCAGATTGTGGCCAGGTTCTGGTTGATCACCGCCTCGGCCGTGGCCTCTACCCTGGCAGTAGTGCGGTGGCGCTGATGGGTGCAGCACGCGGATCAGAAGGAGGCATGCGGAATGGTATCGGTCATGGAACATTGTGAGTTCAAGAACCGGCGCATCGCCGTACTAGGAATGGCGCGTACGGGTATGGCAGCCGCGCCGATCCTGAAGGATTTGGGCGCCAGGGTAGCGCTGAGCGATTCACGCGCCGAGGAGGGCTTGGGCGAGGCTGTGCGCACAGCCCATGCGCTCGGCATACCGGTCTATGCCGGCGCAGCCAGTGAAGAGGTTCTGGAGGGGGCCGATTTGGTGGTGACCTCGCCGGGGATCCATCCAGACAGCCCCATCCTTGCCGAAGCACGCCGCCGGCGCATCCCCGTCTTGGCTGAGATAGAGGTAGCCTACCGCATCAGCAAGGCGCCGATCCTGGCTGTGACGGGCACCAATGGAAAAACAACGACCACCATGCTTTTGGGCGCAATGCTGCGTTCAGCAGGCTTGCGGTGTTGGGTCGCAGGAAACATAGCCGCAGATGCCGTTAAGCAGACGCTCATTGACGCCGCCTACGCCGCAGAAGCCTCCGACGTGATCGTGGCCGAGGTGAGTTCATTCCAGCTCATGTTCGTGGAACGCTTTAGACCTCAAATCGGGATCCTCACAAACGTAACCCCTGATCATCTCAATTGGCATCATTCCTTCCGTGAGTATGTAGAAGCCAAGAGCCGCCTTTTTGCCGCCCAAACGCGCGAGGACGTTGCCGTACTCAGTGCCCTCAATGCTCCTGCGCGCTCAATTGGAGAACGCATCCTTGCTCAGCGCCTTTGGTTCGACCGGGGCCACTGCCTCAAGGATGATTGCGCCTGTGTGGATCAGGGGAGGTTCGTGGTCCGTTGGAGGGGCACGGAGCATATCCTTTGCCGTGTAGACGACCTCAGACTGCCGGGGCTGCACAATGTTGAGAATGCCTTGGCCGCGGCTGCCGCAGCGGTAGCCTATGGAGCCGATGACGAGGCGATCAGTACGGCAATCCGGACCTTCTCGCCCGTAGTCCATCGAATGGAACCGGTGGCGGAGATTGAGGGCGTGCTGTACATCAACAACTCCATGTGCACAAACGTGGATGCTGCGGTTCGATCGCTCGAAGCCATGGATCGGCCCACAGTGGTGATCTGCGGGGGCGTGGACAAGAACAGCGACTTCACGCCGCTGGGGACAGCCATTGCTTTGCGTGCTGCCGGAATGGTCACGATGGGCGCTGCCGCTGGATTACTGGAAGAAGCGGCGCGTGGCGCGGGCTTCCACCGCATCGAGCGCGCCGTGGACATGGACGATGCGGTCCGAAAGGCGGCCGCCATGGCGCCTCGGGGTGGGGCGGTGATGCTTTCGCCAGCGTGTGCAAGCTTCGATATGTATCCGGATTTTGAGGCCCGTGGCGCAGCCTTCCGGGATGCGGTGCGCAGGCTTCAGGAGGGGTAGGGCCCGTTGGCAACAATCACCACACGATCAACCCGGGCGGTCAATAATCTGCTCATCCCCGTGTCCATAGCCCTATACGCTGTGGGCCTCGTGGCAGTATACGATGCGGGATACGCCCACGCTTTGGATCGGAGCCCAGGCGGCAATGCGGCATTGTGGATGGTGCTCAAGCAGACCGCGTACGGTTTGGTGGGCCTGAGTGCTATGGTCGCTATGGCGAAGATGGGCTATTGGCGGCTTCGCAAAGCGGCATTCCCCCTGCTGGTAATTTCTATGCTCCTCCTGATGATGGTATGGGTACCCCATGTGGGCATTCAGCGAAACGGCGCGCACCGGTGGATCGGATGGGGGTTGGTGCAGGTTCAACCTTCCGAGCTTGCCAAGCTGTCGCTCATCATCTACTTGGCTGCGTACTTGACCCAACCCTCTGTGAATGTGAGGAAGGGACGCTGGGCGCTGGGTATTCCTCTTGCCGCCATGGCCATTGTGGTCGGACTGGTGGAGCGGGAACCGGATTTCGGGACGGCATTCGTCATCTTCCTGTCGAGTATGGCGGTGTTTTACATGGGAGGCGCCCGCGTTCGGCATTTGATGGCAGTGGCGGCAGCCTTTGCTGTGCTGGCGGGCTGTTCCCTGGCGCTGGGACACGGGTTTCGGCAGCATCGCCTCCGTACGTTTTTTAGTGCGCAGAAGGACACCCAGGGAGCGGGCTACCAGGTGTTCCGTGGCCTTCTTGCCGTTGGATCGGGCATGGTGAGCGGAGTGGGCTTCGGCGCCGGCCGAGAGAAGTTCTATCTGCCGGAGGCCAGTACGGATTATGTGTTCGCCACGATCGCAGAGGAAACCGGTCTGCTGGGGAGCTTGGCGCTTGTGTTCCTACTACTTGCTCTGGTTTATTCGGGGATGAAGGCGGCACTGCGCATTCATGATCCCTTCGGTGCCCTCCTTGGTGCAGGCATCACCACGATGTTGAGCGCACAGGCACTCATCAACCTGGGCGTTGTGACAGGCTCTTTGCCTGCCACAGGAGTGCCGCTCCCCTTTATCAGTTCCGGAGGATCCTCGTTGGTGTTCGGCTTCGCAGGGATCGGCATCGTTCTCAGCATCGCGGCAAGCGCCTCGGCGTCCGGCGGGAGTGCCGGCCGATAGGACCGATCACAAAGCAGGCGGTGGAAGCGTGCGGGTTGTGGTGACGGGAGGAGGAACCGGCGGGCATATTTACCCGGCGATTGCAGTCGCCGAGGAACTGCGGCGTGCCGGCGATGATGTGCTCTATGTGGGAGCCACCAATGGATTGGAAGCGCGCGTCGCCACGGATGCGGGCTTTCCGTTTGTAGGTGTAGCGGCCCGCAAAATCCGCAAGCTCGTGTCCCCATCCACCGTAAGCGTGTTGCTGGCGCTGGCACGCGGGTACAGGCAGGCCTCGGCGCACCTCATGAAGTTCCGGCCGGATGTGGTGATAGGGACCGGAGGATACGTGGCCGCTGCGACAGGATTGGCCGCGGCGAAGCGCTCGATCCCGCTTATCATTCAGGCGTGTGACGCGATCCCAGGGCGAACCAATCGCCTGCTGGCTCGGCGTGCTTGGCGCATCTGCATCTGGTTCGAAGAGACGGCGAACTTCCTGCCGGCGGGTAAGACGGTTGTGACGGGAGTGCCGCTTCGGGAAGGAGCGGTGTCCACCGAAACGCAGGCTGCAGCGCGGCAGGGGCTTGGGCTAAACCCTCACGCATTCACTCTTACCGTACTGGGCGGTAGCCAAGGGGCGCGGCGCCTTAACCAGATTGTTTTGGACGCGGTTGGCTTGCTGGCAGGGGATGTGCAGGTGCTGCATCAAACCGGGGAAGCGAACCTGAAGGACGTGCAAAATCAGGCTAAGGCTGCTGGTCTGGACCCAAGTCGCTACCAGCCGAGGGCATACCTTATCGGCTGCGAGATGGCGCGGGCCTATCGGGCAGCAGACCTGGTGATCTGCAGATGTGGCATTGCTACGCTGGCTGAGCTCACTGTCAATGGGGTTGCCGGGTTGCTGGTGCCCCTTCCCACAGCCTATGCTGACCACCAAACGCATAACGCCTTGGCTGTCGTCCGGCGTGGTGCAGGTATACTTCTGCGGGAGCCCGAGCTGACCGGTGCTCAGCTTGCTGCACAGGTTCGGGAGCTTCAGAGGGACACCGAACGGCTGCACCAGATGGCCGAAGCCGGCCGCCGCGCCGCTCGGCCTCACGCCGCCGCCACGGTTGCCGAAATCGCCCGCTCAGCCGCCAACCGAGGATCGGCTTCGACTGCTTCACAATAATGGTGGGAGTGCTCCGAAGTGCGCATCTACTTCATCGGCATCGGCGGCATCGGGATGAGCGGATTGGCCCAGGCTGTGCTGGAGCGGGGTGCGGACGTGTGTGGGTCCGATGCCCATCCATCCCCCATTACCCGGCGATTGCAGGCATCGGGTGCGCGCGTCTATGCAGGACATTCGGCGCAGAACCTACTCTGTGAGAAGCCGGACCTGGTTGTGGCCTCATCCGCCATCAAGGCCGATAACCCCGAGATCGCGGCTGCCCGGGATGCAGGCATTCCTTTGATGTCCCGAGCAGAGTTCCTGGGTGAACTGATGGAGAAGTACTCAGGGCCGCGCGTGGCCGTAGCCGGAACGCATGGGAAGACCACCACGACGGCCATGGCAGCCTTAGTGTTGATGGAGGGCGGGCTGGATCCTACGGTTCTAGTTGGGGGAGATGTGGCTCTATTCGGAGGAAACGTTCGCGTAGGGGGCGGCGAGGCATTCGTAACAGAAGCCTGCGAGGCATTCGATTCGTTCCTTCATATCCCGGGGCATATCCGTATCATCACCAATATCGAGCCGGACCATTTGGACTATTTCGGCTCCGTGGAACGGCTGTACCAGAGCTTCCGCGCCTTTGCTTTGGGCCGTCGGGTTGGCGGCGGTGGGTGCGTGGTGGCGTGTTCCGATGACGCAGGCGCTCTCGGGTTGGCGGCAAGCCTCGGAGGCGAATGCAGGTTGGTGCTGTACGGATTGGACGCATCGGAGGCGAGAGGCGCAACTTTGGCCTGCGCCTATGCGCTTGCGGCGCGCAATGTAACCCTCTCGCGGGCCGGGTCCAGTTTTGAAGCGGTAAGGCTCGTAGAGGGTTCGGTTCAGGACCGCGCGTGTGTGGAATTGCACGTGCCTGGAGTGCACAACGTGCGCAACGGTTTGGCTGCCCTTGCCGCAGGCATCGAGGCCGGGGTACCCATGGACGTGGCTGCGCGGGCCCTTGGGCGTTTTTCGGGCGTGGAGCGGCGCTTTGAAGTGCTTGGGGAAGCAGGCGAAGTTGTTGTAGTGGATGACTATGCCCATCATCCCACCGAAATCTCGGCGACCCTTGCTGCTGCGCGGCAGGTATATCCCCACCGACGGATTGTGGCCGTGTTCCAGCCTCATCTTTACAGTCGCACGCGGGATTTCATGGAGGGTTTCGCCGACGTCCTTGCGGGCTTTGATGCCGTCATCATTACGGAAATCTACGCCGCACGCGAGGAGCCGATACCCGGCGTGTCCAGCCGCCTTCTCGTGCAGCGCCTTGCCGAGCGGGCGCCGGAAAAGACGGTTCTCTACGCTTCAGGATTGGCGGATGCGGCGGCGACACTCCGTGAAATCACCAGGGATGGAGACGTGGTACTCACCATCGGAGCGGGAGACGTTCGCGAGGTAGGCATCACGTATCTCGGGCACCGGGTCAGGGATAGGGCCTAAGCAGGCCGTGCTCATTCATGAATAGAGGACACGCGCGTTCATGGCACTAGGTGCCGGCAGAAACTCGGCTCGGCAGCGTGCGGCGGCGGCGCTCCATCGCGAGCGCTTTCCCAACGCCCCTGGCCGTTCCAGTGCTTCGCGGAAGAAGAGGACCTTCAGCCCCTTGGCTGTTCGGCGGCTGATCCTAGGCGCACTCTGGATGGTCTTGGCCGCCGAGGTGCTGTTCGCTTTGCGGCGATCGCCTTGGTTCGACGTGCAGCATGTGCAGTTGGAGGGCGTTCGGACCCTGGCTCCGAGCGAAGTGCAGGCTTTGGAGGCTGCCGTGCAGCTTCCTGCTGGAACCAACTTATTCTATGCGCTCTTCAAATGGCGCGGGGCTTCGGCGGCGAAGCTTCCCTTCGTCGCCCGGGTGCAGGTGCGGCCAGCCAGCGTCCACGGGTTGCGCGTCCTTATCCGGCCCCGCGTGCCGGTGGCTGTGGTGGAGAGCGGCGGCAACGGCTGGGAGGTAGATTCCCAGGGGTGGGTCGTCAGAGGAGCTCGGTCCAACATGTCGCTGCCCGTGATCCAGGTGGCCGGCGGTTTGGCGCTGCGGCCTGGTACGGTGGTGGCCGACGATGCGGTGCTGCAGGTTCTCAGGACGGTGGTGCCTGCTGCGGCAGGCGGTCTGAGCGTAGCAAAAGTGCACGTTGACCCCCAGGGGAATCTGTGCTTAAATATGTTGGATGGCGTTGAGGTCCAGATGGGCCAGCCCTATGAACTGGGCGCGAAGCTGCGCCTGCTCGAGCGCATCTACCATGAGGAGCCGGGTATCGGCCGCAGGGTGGCCGCGATCAATTTGAGCTGCATCGAAGCACCCGCGTGTACTCCGCGGATGCCCGGGAGGGCGCAGGGTGCGCCGGAGAATGCTCGAGATCGCAAGCCGCAGTAGCAGGGCCGGCCGCATCCTTCCATAGCGGGTGCCAAATGAACGTCTTTACGACCGGTCATCGCAATCAGCCCTGGATCTGGCAGGTTACCGCACTTTCCTTCCTGCTGGGGCTCCTGCTCGCGGGTTCCCTGCAGACCGTGGGCTACATCCGCAGATCCGGTATCGGACTGGGTCGCTTTGGAGGCGTGGCTCCCAGTTTCACCGTTCCCATGTCTGCCGCCATGCGCCAGCAGCAGAAGGAGATTGCAGATCTGCGCGAGCACAACACGAAGCTGGAGAATGCCCTCGGGAAAGGGAACGACCAGCTCAAGACGCTCAACGACGAGCTTCAAAAAGTGAAGATTATCGCAGGGCTTACCGAGGTTCACGGGCCGGGTATCGTGATTACGCTTCAGGATAGCGCCAAGCGGCCGCCTTCCGCCCGCACCTTCGAGCAAGCGAACGGCATCATCCATGACACGGATCTGCAGCAGGTTCTGAACGAGCTGGGCCCTTCCGGGGCAGAAGCGGTGGCGGTGAACAATCAGCGCATCGTGGGGCGGTCTTCGTTGCGTTGCGTTGGACCTACGGTTATGGTGAACAACGTACCCGTGGCGCCGCCCTACGTAATCCGTGCCATCGGGGATCCCAACACGCTCTTTGCTGGGATGAATTTGCCCTACGGCGTGCTGGACGGCATTCGGCGGTACGACCCGCAGATGGTTCGAATTGAGAAGAAGCAGGACATTGTACTCCCACCCTACACAGGAAGCACCGAGATCCGTTTCGCAAAGCCTACCGTTGACAACGGCCACAAAAGCGGCAGGGAGACCCACGATTAGCATGGCATGGTTGCCCATCGCGGGAGTGGTTGCCGGTTTCATTGCCGGGCTCGTGGGCTTCTCCCTCGTGCGCGTACCCCCGGAGCTCGCCGGGCAGTACGCTCCCTATCTTTCTCTGGCGACACTGGCCGGCTTGGACACGGTGTTCGGCGGGATCCGCGCGGGTATCGAGGGTCGGTTTCAGGACGACATTTTCGTCAGCGGCTTTCTGCTCAACACTCTTTTAGCAGTCGGTTTAGGGTACCTTGGTGATAGGATCGGCGTAGACCTGTTCTTGGCGGCAGTGATTGCGTTGGGAACGCGCGTGTTCCTGAACCTTTCGCTGATCCGGCGTTATTACCTTACGAAGCTGGCTTTAAACCGCCGGAAGGAACCGCCGGCGAGCACCTCTAATCCATAGGACAGCCGGTCCGCGCAACAGAGGCGCTGCGGCGCGGCAAGGTGGCGGGCAACAGGGGTTTGATTGGGGGAGACCCTGGTGGCGAGAAGTGAGTTGGTGGTGGGGCTGGATATCGGCACCACGAAGACATGCTGCGTAGTGGCTCAGGTGGAAGAGGGTCGGGAGCCGGAAATCTGCGGCGTGGGCGTAAGCCCGTCCGCCGGGGTAAAGCGCGGCATCGTCGTAGACCTGGATGCAACCGTCCGCTCCATTGAGGCTGCTGTAGCCGAGGCTTCCCAACAGTGCGGGTTCGAGATTACCTCTGCCCTAGTGGGCGTTACGGGTGAGCACATCACCACCCTGAACTCCAGCGGGGTAATCGCCATCACCCATTCGGATCGCGAGATTACAGAAGATGACGTGGAACGCGTACTGGAAGCCTCCAGGGTAATCGTAGTCCCGCCCGAACGAATGATCCTTCATGCCATCCCGCGATCCTATTCCATTGACGGACAGAACGGCATCAAGCATCCCGTGGGCATGAGCGGTACTCGCCTCGAAGTAGAGACGCACATCGTCACCGGCGCCAACACGTTTCTGCAGAATGTGGAGAAGTGCGTCACCCGGGCAGGACTGGCGGTTGAAGATATGGTGCTGGAGCCTTTGGCTACGGGTGAAGCTGTGTTGATGCCTGCCGAACGCGAGCTGGGCGTGTGTCTGGTGGACATAGGAGGCGGCACCAGCGACGTCGCGATTTTCAGGGAAGGGGAGATTTACTTTTCTGCCGTCGTGCCGGTTGGGGGGCGCCATGTTACCAATGATCTGGCCCAACTTCTGCGGATGGCCGTGGAAGACGCCGAGCAGTTGAAGGTGACACAAGGCTGCGCCGTTGCCGACGGAGTAGGCGAAGACGAAGCCGTGAATGTGCGGCAGATCGGCGCAGAGACTGCCCGACCCTTTCGGAGGCGCGCGTTGTGCCAGATCATAGAGGCTCGGATGCAGGAAGTTTTTCAGCTTGTGCAGAAAGAGATCCTGAAGTCTGGCTGCCACGACCAGTTGGCTGCCGGTGTTGTGCTTACCGGCGGGGGAGCGCTCCTCCGGGGAACAACGGAGTGTGCTGCCCGAGTACTGGAACTCCCGGTGCGGATAGGGAGGCCAGGAGGTGTGGCCGGGCTGAGCGACAAGGTTGCCGGCCCGGCATTTGCTACATCCGTGGGCTTAGTGCGGTATGGAGCGCGCCAGCGCACTGCGCGAAGCTCTTTTGGTCATCGGCCCATGGGCACGGTGCGCGGGTTTTTCCTACGGTTGCTGGAGCGCCTGCGGGCGGATTGAGAAGGAAGTCGGATCACCTTGGTGCAGGCGCCTGTTGGGGAGTGCAATCATCTCAGGGGGGTATTCATCCATGGCGACGGGACATTCGGCCCGGTATGACGACACGATCGGGGCAAACATCAAGGTCATTGGAGTGGGCGGTGGCGGCACGAATGCGGTGAACCGAATGATCGAATCCGGCCTCAATGGGGTCGAGTTCATCGCGATGAATACCGACCGCCAGGTGCTCAACATTTCGTTGGCACCCATCAAAATGCAACTCGGAGAGAACCTTACGCGGGGGCTGGGAGCCGGCGGAAACCCGGATATCGGCCGCAGCGCCGCGGAGGAAAGCAAGAGCGAGATCAAGAAGGCGCTGGACGGCGCAGACATGGTCTTCATTACTGCGGGCATGGGCGGAGGCACCGGAACGGGTGCCGCGCCGGTTATCGCAGAAATCGCCCGTGAGATTGGGGCCCTCACGGTTGCAGTGGTGACGAAACCCTTTAACTTCGAAGGGCCCCGGCGCATGCGCCTGGCTGAAGAGGGCGTGGATAATCTTCGGGCCAAGGTGGACACGGTCATCGTGGTGCCCAACGACCGCCTCCTGAACGTGACGGACAAGCGCATGACGCTTGTGGAAGCCTTCAAAGTGGCCGATGACGTTCTTCGGCAGGGTGTCCAAGGCATATCGGACATCATCACGATCCCCGGCCAGATCAATGTGGATTTCGCCGACGTCCGCACCATCATGCAGAATGCAGGTTCTGCGCTCATGGGCATCGGAACGGCGACCGGCGATAATCGCGCCGTCGAGGCAGCCAACGCGGCGATATCCAGTCCGTTGCTGGAGACCTCCATCGAGGGTGCCTTGCGCGTGCTCATCAACGTAACATCGGGCCCGGACCTTACGCTCGCCGAGGCCAACGAGGCTGCCCAGTTGATCAACAGCAAATGCGACCGGCGCGAGGCCAACATCATCTTCGGATGGGTGTCCGACGCGAGCATGGAAGGCCAGGTGCGTGTAACGGTTCTGGCTACGGGGTTCGCCACCAAGCCGCCCCAACAACAGCCCAGCATGCAGCAGCAAACCGTTGCCCCGCAGCCCACAGCGCGCCAACTGGAAACGCCCCCCGCCGTGCGTACGCACATACCGGCGCCGGGTACCGCAGGCCGCCCCGCTGTGCGCCAAGAGGTGGATGCAGCCGGCACCGATACCGTGCCGGAGGACCAGTTGGACATTCCGGCGTTCATTCGAAGAAGGTAGGCGGGCGCTTCGGCTCCCAGTGCCGGCGAGGCAACGGCTTAGCGGCATGCCGACGGACCGGGTCGGTGTTTCTCGGCCAAGGCGCGGCACCCTGTGAGGGCGCTCCTGTAGCCCGCGGCTTTTTCTGGAGAACAGGGCGGGCGAACCGGTCAGGCCGGCCTCTCAGGGAGCCGTTTGGGCGCTCCGTTCAGCCTGCATGCGCTGGGCGTTGGCACGTGTGCGCGCCTTGTATCCTTCCACCCCATCCTGGCGATACGTAAGGTCAGAGGCCGCATCGGGGATGCCTCGATCGTTCACGGCCAGGTCCTGCAAGCGGCCCTTCACCGCCACAGCATCCATGAGGGTCCGCATCAGCAGGAACAGGTGGTAGCCATCGCGGCGGGCGAGCGTGATGCCGGCAGCCGGGACCCCGTTGGCGAGGTAATCGTCCATCGTCGCCCGGCATGAGGCATCCTGAACGGCTTGCATGGGCAGCCCTTCGAAAAACTTGAGGTCTCCTTCGATTTGACTGCCTGTGGGGATAGTCAAAGGGCTCCCGAGGTCGCTCCAGCGCACAAAGAGGACGATCTTATCGTGGGGACCGCGCAGAATGCCGTTGAGAATGGAATGGTTCCCTGTGGGGCCACGCGTGCCGATGATATTGAGCCCCTGTCCTCGTTCCTGCAGCGATTCCTCGTAAAGCTGCGTGAACCAATCACCCAACCGTGCATCATCGGCGTAGTTGCAGAACACCATATCCGTCTTGCGGGAGTACTGTTCTGCTAGATGCCACCAGCGAGCCAATCGGAAGGCGCCATTTTCGCGATGATCCGCCGGGAGGAGAAAGCGCCGATGGGCTTCCGCATAGCCGGCAAGGGCGGATGCCACGCGGTCCCTCGGCGCTTCACGAATGGCTGTGACGGCATACGGGAAGAGCCCCACTGGGGATGCGAAGCTGAAGCGTCCGCCGACCCCCTCGGGAACGGGCAGTATTCCGAAGAAAGGGGTCGCTCGGTTCATCTCAAAAAGAACACTGTCCGGTGCATAGCCCGTGGTGGCTACAAAGTGGGATGCCCAATCCTTGATGCCCGCCGCAATCATTCGTTCTCGGATCACGAGGGCCGCGGCGATGGTCTCGCCGGTCTTCCCCGATTTACTTACCACGTTGACGCACGTGTGCTGCAAGAGGCGGCGCGCTTCCAGAAGCTCGAGGAGGGCATCCAACCGTTTTGGGTCGAACGTGTCCCCGGTAAAGTAGAGCTCCGGTGCGCCGCGCCGTTGGTCTGGTGAAAGCTGGTTGTGAAACGGGTGATCCAGGACGTCGTGGAGCGTACGCGCCCCAAGGTCCGATCCTCCGATGCCGACGACTACCAACACGCGGAAGGCAGATCGCACGCGATCCGCAAGCGACACCACGGCCTCGATATCGTCGCGGCGTGTGTGGCTCTGCGTCCAGGCACGGAGATTGCGTTCCAGGGTTTCATAGCCCGCCTGCTGTTCGGCAGCGAAGTCCCGGTGGATTGCAGCGAGCCGCGCATCGAGTTCGGCCGTATGGGCTTGGCAGACCATGCTCGCTGCAAGGTTCAACGCGGCGGCGTCGTCGAGCAGGATGGGCTCAAGGGGCTTTGCGGCAGCGTCCATAGCGGCATGTCCTTCCTTTGTGCACAACAGAGCGGATTGCTGCCCCGAATTGTACCCGCATGCCGATGGAAGCGGCTATATTGGAGGCATGCCGGCGGGGTACCATAGTGCGGGCCTTGTTGCCGGGCGGGGCGAGGGTTCTGATTCTGCATCTGCGTGAGGCTTCGCCCGCCGGCATCCATAAGCAGAGCAGAGGAGAGGCAAATGAGTTTTCCGCCCGAGTTCTTCTTCGGCGTTGCAACGGCATCGTACCAGATTGAGGGGAGTGCTGCCCGCGCAGGGGGCGGCCTCTCCGTTTGGGATATGTTCTGTCGCAGACCGGGCAAGGTGTGGAACGGCGATACAGGGGAAGTTGCCTGCGACCATTACAACCGCTGGCGCGAAGATGTAGCGATTATGAAAGAGATCGGCGTGCAGGCGTATCGGTTCTCGGTGTCCTGGCCGCGCGTGATCCCGCAAGGCGTGGGATGCATCCATGCCGAGGGACTGGCGTTTTATGATCGCCTGGTGGATGCCTTGCTGGAAGCCTCCATCGAGCCATGGATTACCCTCTTCCACTGGGACTATCCGTACGAACTCTACTGTCGAGGCGGATGGCTCAATCCGGATAGTCCATCTTGGTTTGCAGAATATGCTTCGGTATTGGCACGCAAGCTCTCGGACCGCGTGGCGCACTGGATCACACTGAACGAGCCGCAGTGCTTCATCGGATTGGGGCACCAGTTGGGAACGCATGCACCAGGCGATCAACTGGGTTTGGCCGAAGTCCTTCGGGCTGCGCACCACGCGCTGCTCGCCCATGGTCGGGCGGTTCAGGTGCTACGCTCAGAATGCCGAAAGGCACCCCGCGTCGGCATTGCCCCCGTGGGTGTCACAAAGCATCCGGCTTCCGGCGATGCGCCGGATGTGGAGGCAGCGCGCCAGGCCATGTTCCGTATCGTGGACACGAGCCCGTGGAACAACACCTGGTGGCTCGATCCCATAATCCGCGGCGCCTATCCGGACGATGGCCTCAAGCTCTTCGGGAACGCTGTTCCCCAGATCCGTTCGGAGGATTTGGACACAATCTGCCAGCCGCTGGACTTTTTGGGAGTGAACATTTACAACAGCCAGCCTATTCGGGCTGCCGCAGACGGCGCATTCGACGTGGTACCCTACTCGGTGAATACGGCGCGAACTACGTACGGATGGCCCGTGACGCCTGAGGCTCTCTACTGGGGTCCGCGCTTCTTTTGGGAGCGGTACCATCTCCCCATCGTCATCACGGAGACCGGTATGGGGAATACCGATTGGCCCGCTGAAGATGGCATGGTGCACGATCCTCAGCGCATAGATTTCCTTACCCGCTATCTGCGACACCTTCATCGCGCCAGCATAGAAGGAGTGCCGGTTCAGGGCTGCTTCCATTGGTCCCTAATGGACAACTTCGAATGGAACGAGGGATACCGAATGCGTTTTGGCCTTGTTTATGTAAACTACGACACCCAGGAGCGCATCCTCAAGGACTCGGCGCGATGGTACCGGGAGCTCATCCAGAGCCGGGGCGAGGGTTCGGAAGTATAGCATTGGCGGCAAAGGGGGAGGGATCGGCATGCAGGGCCCGGTATTCGTAGCAACCTGGCATTTCGGCGTCGAAGCCTGTGAGGTAGGCGGTCGAGCGCTGGCCGCCGGCGCCTGTGCCCTGGATGCCGTGGAATTAGGCGCCAATGCCGTGGAAGAGAACCCGGACGTCCTATCCGTTGGATACGGGGGCCTTCCAAATGCCGAAGGAGTGGTGGAGCTGGATGCGGCGATTATGGATGGCCGGACGCACGCCGCGGGCGCGGTGGCAGGGCTGACAGGGATACGGCGCCCGATTTCGGTGGCCCGAGCGGTGATGGAGCGGACGCCCCACGTGATGCTCGTCGGCTATAACGCCCGCCGCTTCGCATTGCAGCACGGGTTCCCCGAGAGCGACTTGCTTACGGAAGTGTCCCGGGCGCGCTACCGTCAATGGCTGGCCCAGAACCAAGCTGCAACGGTGGCTCATTTTGACGACCGCGGGCACGACACGGTGGGCGTATGTGCTCTGGATGGCCGCGGCGACCTTGCTGCAGGATGCACGACTTCCGGCCTTGCATGGAAGCTTCCCGGCCGCGTAGGGGATAGCCCGATCATCGGTTCCGGCCTGTATGTGGATAACCGTGTTGGCGCAGCGGCAGCCACAGGGAACGGCGATGAGATCATGAAGGTGTGCCTGAGCTACCGCGTGATCTGCGCAATGGAGGGCGGCATGGGCCCCCAAGAAGCGTGCGAGGCGGCGATCCGCTATCTGCTGAGAGTACGACCCCACGCACAACAGCAGGGCGCCGCCGTCATCGCCGTAAGCAAATCGGGCGGTGTTGGAGCTGCCGCCACGCAGTCCGGATTTCGCAAACCCGATCGCCTGTGGCAGTATGCTGTGGCCTCAGAAGGCGCCGTCCAGCTTTTGGAAGGCCCCTATATCGGCGGCTGACGGATCTGCTGCATCGCCGCGCTTGTGCGGTGCGAAGGCGTAACGGAGTGATGCGGCATTATGCGTTCTCGAGGGCGGCTTCGTTCGCTAGGACCGCCCGTGACGGTTCGCGCACGAGCCCAAAGAGGATCACGCTTCCGGTGAGGGCGATGGCAGCCAGAAAGAGGTAGAGGTTACGTATCCCAACCAGATCCGCCACGCGTCCGGCGGCGAGGGGGCCCAGGGCGTAGGCAGCCGACCCCGCCGCGTTGAGAAGTGCCTGCCCTGTGGCCCGGTATCGCGGGGGGGCAGCATCGGCCATGAAGGCGAAGGGCACTACGGCGAGGACGCTGAAGGTGAGGCCGTGGGTGGCCTGCAGAGCCAGTGCGGTAGTAGGCACCGTAGCGGCAGCGTAAAGGGCCAGCCGCACGGGAAGCACGATGTAGCAGATCCTCAGGGGCAGCATACGGCCGAAGCGATCTGCCGCCCATCCCATGATGAAGAGGAAAGGCAGCTCGCAACCGGCGCTTATGGCGTAGGCCAAGGGGATGATCCTGGGCGAAGCAGGCGGATAAAAGGACTTGAGGTAAAGGCTTAGGTTCGCCGTTGCGGGCATCAGCGCCATGTACCCCAGTAGGTACGCCACGACGAAGGCACGCGTATTGGCGTTACGGAGGATCACTCCCACCCCTTCGAAGGAGAGTTCCGAGCGACCTCCGCGGATTGCCGGCCTGCCTACCAGGAGCACAGAAAGACCTGCTCCCAGGTACAACAAGCCCGTGATGATAAAGTACTGGCGGCCCTGAACAAGCCCTGGAATGGCTGCGGCCGCTCCCATGGTCATGATGAAGCCTATGGTTCCCCAGGCTCGTACCTCGGCGAACGACCGCCCTTCGCGGGATGAGGCGAACAGGTCGGCACCCAGCGCCGCGGCAATGGCCAAACTCATGGTACTGCCGACACCCACGAGGGTCTGCATCACGGCGAAGGCGGCATAGGACCGCACCAGCGGGTACAACAGGAAGCAGGCGCTCACCAAGAGCGATCCGCTCATGATAAACGGGTGGCGGCGACGCACACGGTCCGACCATGCGCCCGCAGGGACCAGCATGGCAGCTCCGGCTGCCGACGCCAGGGCAACTAAAGATCCAATCTGAAGATAGGTGAAGCCGAGGCTCTTCCAGTAGAGGGGGAGGAATGGGGTCGAGAAGCCTACTCCGGCGAAGGTGGCGAAGTAATACGCCGAAAGGCCGAAGCGGTCACGAGGGTGAAGGGCCGTGCTGGCGGAACTCATCGCCAAAAAGTATACCCCGCCGGCATCGTGGCGGTTAACGGTCTTGATCTGTGCCCTAGCGATGCCTCCGGCCCGCGAGATGTCAAGGGGCACGTCAGCAGGGCGGGCGCGTCAGAGGAGGGTGGCCGCGAGGCGCTCTACAAGGGCGGCAAGCAGGCGGGCCATTTCGGCAGGGGCATCCTGATGCATGATCTCTAGCCCATGGGAGTTCTCTACGGGTATGCCTAGAGTGATGGGGCGGGCGCAGAGGCCTCTGTGGGCTGCGCATGAGGCGTCCGACCCACCGCGGGATAGTGCCTGCCATCTGGGCTCAATTCCCAATTCCCTGCATATCTGTGCCACGAGATGGAGGTCCTGAGAGGACGCAGCGCTGAAGCTGTCTGCCACCCAGATGGTGGGAGCCGGATGGGGCGCAAAGGGGCCTTCGGGCACGCTCGGGCCAATCTCCAAGGCAACGCATACGTGGGGCCGGATCCCGCCGAGGAGGTACGATGCTCCTTCACCGCCCACCTCTTCGGCGGTCGTAGCGGCAAAAAGCACCGGGGCGCTCAATCCCTTTTCGCCGAGCCGGGCGATCGCCAGCAGCCATGCCACGATGTCGGCCCGGTCGTCCAAGAAGTGGGCCGCTACAAAGGGCCCTACCCGATGGAGGATGCGGTGCTCGGGGGCCAGCACCACGCGCGTACCCGGCCGCACGCCGCGGTCGCGGAGCGTGGAGGCATCCAGACCCGTGAAGACCGATGCATGGTGCCATTTGAGTGGACCGGTGCGCGCTTGCTGCGCCACTGAGGCGGGGTCCTCGGTGTGGATGGATCCGAAACCCAGCACTCCAGGAAGAGGCTGGGGATGTGCCAGGACGCTCACAGGGCGATCGCCCCATTTCCACGGATGGAGCCCACCCAGAGGCTTGACGCGCAGAAGCCCGTCCGCCTCGACGTGCGTCACCATTAGAGCAATTTCGTCCAGATGGGCCGTCACAACGATGCGCGCAGAGGTTGCATCCAGGTCTGCGTGCATCGGCACAAGAAGGTTGCCTTTGGCGTCTACCGTGCAATCTTTGCCGATCTCCTTGACGTGGCGCTCGACGGCGAGACGCACCTCATCTTCCTGCCCGGGCGGACCTGGCAGCGCGATGAGTTCGGCGAGAAGCTGGAGCGGATCGAGCATATGCGCCGGATTGGTGGAGGCCATGTTGACGAAGGCTATCGCCGCATGTGGTCGAACTGGTTGGAGAGGGTAGCCAGGATGCGGTCTATGGCGGCCTTGCGGGATGGGCGTCCGGTCAAATTGTCATCACCATGGGGCAGCAGGTGAACGTATGCAGGTGCGCTGGCCCTCCAGGTGTGCGTGGCATCGTCGAACCACGAGGTAATAAGGATGGATCGGCCTCGCACCTCCTGCTTGCTGCGCTCAAAATCCGCAATCATTTCCGTCTCCCTTCGCGGTACGGCGACGTGGGCCCCAAAATAGAGCGAACCCTGTGCACTACCGTGAGGGGCGTACAAGGGTTCGGGCCCGGGGTGAGCTGATTAGGGCGTGCGTGTCACGCCTTCCGAGTTTAGTATACCACGGGCTGCGGGTTGAGGGAATCGCGTGCGGTGCGATGCTGCTGGCGTTCGGGCATCAAGAATGAACCAAAGGGTTTTGAGTGCAGTGGGGTTGTCCGGCTGGGCTGCGAGCACGTCGTGCACAAGATCGAGGGCCTCTGCAATGTGGCCGGTCAAGACCTCCAGGGGTGCAAGCTTCAAGGTTACGCTGACGGCATCCGGGCGGTACGCGTGGAGGGTGCGCAAGGTTCTGACGCGCTTCCACGCTGAGGCCACTGAGGCTGCGCGCTGCTGCTGAGAACGTGAATTCTTCAGGTGGAGACGCGCAGAAGCATCTGCGAGGGCTTGCAGAGCGTCGGCGTCGGCAGACGAGGCCGAGCGTGAGAGAAGCGTGAGGGCATCGCGGATGTTACCCAGCCGATCGAAGGCGATACCAAGTTTTGCTTGGATCGCTGGGTCGCCCGGTGCCATTTGGAATGCGCGCAACAGGTACATTGTGGCCGCCTCCCAGTTGCGTTTGGTGTGGGGGCCGTATTCCAACAACAATTTCCCAACTACGTAATACCCTTGAGCGGCGGGCTGCTTAAGGGTTTGACGTGCCAGCAAAATGGCCTCATGGATACGACCGACGTGTGCCAGAGCTTGGGCATAGGTGAGGGCGATTCCGGCACTATGGGGCTCCAGGCGGCGCGCAATCTCGAGCTCTGCGAGTGCGGTGCGGGGCACACCTTCTTCTGCAAGCGCGGCGCCGAGCACGAGATGCGCCAGTGCACAGTTCGGTTCGCGCGCCACCGCTGCACGAGCCGTCGCGGTCGCCCGCGTAAGCCTCTGGGCTCGCAGGTAGAAATCGCCTTCTCGGCACAGGATATGCTCGGCGTTGGGGTTGGCGGCGCGAAGCGTCTCCAAGCGAGAAACCGCACCGGCCAGATTGCCTTCACGGGCGTACGCATCTGCCATCGCGAAGTAAGGCGGCGGATATCCAGGATCCGCGGCGATTGCTGTTTCCAGTTCGCCGAATGCTGCTCGTGTGTCGCCTTCATCAAGCAGCCGCAGGCCGGCCTCATAATGTGTACGCGCCAATTGCCGCGCGTTCTGCATCGGGCTCATGGCAGGTGCGTGTGCCCTGGACAGGAGGCGATATGCCACCCCGCCGCCTGCGAGAGTCATTAGGAATAATCCGCCGGCAATGAGGCGTAATTGGTTACATGGCTTCATTGGGTGCTGCAGCACGTGTATCTGGTTGTATTGTTGCTGGGTCCGGCTGCTGGGAGCGCGTTTCATCCGTCGGCCCGCAACTAAGGACCAAGCGGGCCAATGCTGTGGGGTGCCGTGGATCATCTCGGCGCTGACGACGCATGGCTGGGCCGGACCGGCAATTCGTAGGCTCTGTGGTGGCCTTCGGTAATCTGGTAATGCGCGTTGCACGTAAGGTTGTGAAACATTTGGCGCAAGCCGCTCGGCCAGCGGATGGTAACCACGTCCACCCGTGAGGCTCCTCCGAGCCCGAAGTAGACGCGCCGATCACTGGTGGACAAGTAGCTGCTGCCTCCTCGAACGGAAGCCCGTTGGTGCACGGAGCCCGCCGCCACGGTAACCTCTGCCCCGATGGCATCCTTGTTGCTTGACACTCCTGTGAGCCGGAACGAAATCCAGTGGTTGTGGCCGTGATATTCGTTGTGGAAGAGTTCTGCATCATCGTTCTGGTTGTTCACGAGAACATCCAGCCGGCCATCGTTGTCATAGTCTCCGATTGCCAGTCCCCGCGATACCCGTGGTGTCAACAAGTCCCCAAGGAGGGCCGGATCGGTTACCTCGGTGAAGGTTCCGTCGCCATTGTTGTGCATCAGCTGTTTCGGTTCGGCGTATGTTACTCCGTCTGTTTGAGCGTCGGCGTGGATCTGCACGTGGCCATCGGCGATAAAAAGATCTGGCCAGCTGTCTGCATCATAGTCCAGGAACTCGCAACCGAACGAAAGGAACCGCATGTGAGGTTGGGCTACGCCTGCCGGCATGCCGACGTCATCGAAGCGCCGACCGTCTATATTCCGGAACAGGGCATTGGGCATTCCCGAGAAGTTGGTAACAAAGATGCTCTCTCGGCCGCTGTGGTCGTAGTCGGCGATGCCTATCCCCATGCCGGCCATTTCGTTCGCATCGCCGCTCATGGCGCATCCGGTTTCCATGGCGACGTCTGTAAAGGTTCCATTGCGATTGTTGCGCCACAGGAACGCAGGGGTCAGGTCGTTAGCCACAAAGATGTCTGGCCAGCCGTCTCCGTTGTAGTCAATCCATGCGGCCGAGAGACCCCTGCCTCTACCCGTCCCGATGCCGCTCTCCGCGCTTACGTTCCTGAAATGACCGTGGTCGTTATGATAGAGCACGTGCGTGTCGGGATCATAGATCTGAGGAGAACAGTAGTCCCGCCTCCCAGCGGGATCTTTGCATGGTTTGTCGGTGGCGGGAGACCATGGCGTGTAGTAGCAGACGTAAAGGTCCAACCAGCCGTCTCGGTCGTAATCGCCCCACGCAGCGCTCGTAGCATATCCCGTGCTGTGAACTCCGTCTAGACCTGCAGCCTTCGTGACGTCTGTGAAACGCCCGCTGCCATGTTCGTTGCGAAGAAGGTGGTTGCCACCGTATGCGGTAATAAACAAGTCGTCAAATCCATCGTTATCAAAATCACCCACAGCAACGCCTTGCGCATATCCCAGGTCGCGGTCCAGCCCGGAACCAGTGGTTACATCCGTGAAGGTCCCATCGCCATTGTTATGGTACAGGTGGCTGGAAGGTCGAGCGCGGGTCAGCGGCGTACCCGGTGATGGGCCGGCCTGGATCAATAGGATATCCGGCCAGCCGTCGTTGTCGTAGTCAAGGAAGGCACAGCCGGCTGGAGTGCTCTCTACGAAGGCATAGCGCTGAGCCTCGGCGCCGTTCGTGAGCCGAAAGCGAATGCCGCACGTCTGGGCGACGTTGCGGAAGAGGGCATTGTCGCTCGCACGCGCCGACACCGTGCGTCCATTAGCTCGCGCAAGCCCGGACACGGTGCAGCCTGCCAGGGGCAGTGTGAGAAGGCACTCGGCTATAACCTGCCTCCAGTGCTTCACCACGGGTGGCTAGTCTCCTCCCGTTACGCCGGCGTAGGCGGCGCCACCGGCACGATTGGCCAGAGTTGTGCGTGCATCCGCCTCGCCATTCGTAGCCGCGTCAAGTTTTCTCAAGGCTGCCAGGACGCGGGTGTCTGCTGGTTTCAGTTCCAAACAATGGGTCAAGGCTGCCCGGGCCAAATGGTAATTTCCTTGCTCCAGGGCAAGGTTCGCAAGCCGCATGCTGAGGTCGAAATTGCCTGGATCCACAGCACACTTCTTGGTAAGGCTGCTCTCCATCTGGCCGAGTTCCCAAAGGTGTTGGAAGCGCTCACGCGCGGCCTGGGCACGGCGCGCGTCGCCTAGCGCCTGATAGACCATGGCAAGCTCGTAGAACACATCCCGCTTCCCGGGAGCAAGACGCGCTGAAGTTTCGAGCTCGAGGAGTGCATGCTGCAGGTTACCATTGCGGCGATATAATTTGCCAAGGTAAAGGCGTGGAAAAGGCGCGAGCGGGTTAATCCGGAGGGACTGCATAAGTTCTTCTTCCGAGCGTTGGGAGCCCTGGCGGCTTGGGTCGGCTTCGAAGTCGCACATTCCCAGTAAAGCCCATGCCTCCGCATTCTGGGGGTTGCGCTGCAAGATGCTGGCCAGTACCGGACGCGCTTCGCGGTGGAGGTGTCGGAATGCCAGATTTTCTGCGAGCAGCTTGAGCACTACTTCGTCATGGGGGTCGGAAGCCAGCATCCGGCGCAGGTAGGTTGCCTCTTGGTTGACCTGGCCCATTCTTGAGAGGAGCAGCGCGCACACGATCAAGGCTGTTTGGTCGTTCGGATCGCGTTTGAGTACCTCTTGGGCGTTGCGGAGCGCCCCTTGTTCGTCACCCGCGCGAAAGAGGCTGGCCGCCAGCCGGCTCTGGAAGTGCGCGTTCCCCGGATCCAGCCGGTGGAGCACTTGGAAGGCGCCGGCAGCGGCGGCCCAATTATCGGTCGCCATATAGAGCTCGCCCAAAGCTTCCCAGGCAGCCCGTTCGGCAGGAGCCAGTTTGGTTGCCGCCAGCCACTGTTGCTCCGCCTTTCTAGCCTGGCCGAGCGCAGCATAGTGCGCTCCCGCTCGTAGGTACCTCCGGATCGGTTCGTCGTGCCTTCGGCGAACAATCACCACTGCCCACGCTGCTGCTGCCGCTGCCACCAACACGACGGTTAGCCATTGTTTCCATTGCATCGTGTGCGTCGCCCTCTACGAAGGGGGTAGTATCGGCTCCCTTCAGTGAGGAGCGCCAGGCTGTCCTGCGCCGCGGTAAAGGCGCATGCCTTCTTCTTTTGTCCGTGGGGGGTGGGTTACGTTCATCGAAAGACCTGGGGATGTGTCCACTACAAAGGGACCGGCGAAGTAATGGCGCCACAGGAAGAACCCTATGATCCCCAGGACTATCACAGCGATGGCGATGGCGGCAGGAGCGGAGATATTCTGTTTCACAGTGCGCCTCCATTGGTTCGGTGCGGGTGGCGATGAACATCGGACGTCCATCGTGCAGCCGTCACAAAGGCTTGTTTGTGGTAATGGGAGCGGCCGCTGTTCCCCAAATCCTGACCAAATGGGAGCAGCGGCCGTTCGGCTACTTCAGATCGTAACAGACGTCCGTAATGGTTCGCGTGTCGCCCCAGGTGTAATGGACCTGGTTCTTTGAAGCATCCACGTCGGTATTAGGATCCAGCGACCACTGGTTCTGCTTCAGCGGAAGCACGGTTTGAGCCCAGCGGCGAACCTTGGCATGGCCGTCCCAGAATGTGAAGTTGGCAACCTGGCCCGGCCCGCTCGGATAGGTGGTGCGGTGACCCATGAGCCCCTTATGCTGCTGGTTGGGGTCATTGTCTCCCCCGTCGCAGCCGCCGGAGCCCGGGCTCCACCCGGCCCATCCGATGTGGACGTCGGCGTCGTCCCAGGCAACCTCACCGATGGCAATTGTGTCTGCCGGGCGTACCAAGCGGGCATCGGAGAGCGGGGACGTATCCGTCCACGCGGAGGCGCCCCAATCCGTGCCGTAGTTCACCGGCAACCACGTAGTGACCGTGCTGTTCATGCCGTAGCCGATCGGCATCAGGCTGTCCGCCTCGAACATCCATCTTTCACCCTGTCCGTTTGGGTTCTGGGTGGCCTTGTTCCCTGGGGTCAGCTTCGCATACGGGTTTGAGGGACATGCAAAGATCTGTTTGTTCTTGATGTAGGGCATGACAACGTTCTTCCAGATCAGACCTTTGTTGAGGTCGCCGTTGCCCGGTGCCCAAATGCGGATGTTGGGGTACGTCTCGTCGTAATCCTGGCCGTACATACGCAGCGCAGTGCCGAGTTGACGCATATTCGAGAGGCAGGAGGTCATGCGAGCGCTTTCCCGTGCTTGGGCAAACACGGGAAACAAAATTGCGGCCAATATCGCGATTATCGCGATCACAACCAGCAGCTCGATCAACGTAAATGCCCGGCCGCCTGATTTTCGGGTTTCTGTCATGGTTCCGTTCTCCGTTAATTCGAGAGGTCACAACACCGTAGCCCGAACCGGGGCATCGCTGCAGGTATTACGCAAGTTTTCTTTCCCTAATCACCCCCTCTTCGTGCCGATTTCCGCATCCGAGCGCGGAATGCCTTTTATATATCAGGAAAGCTGACGCCTGCCAAGCGGAAGATGGCGGCTTATTCATCCGAGATTGCCGGTATTCGCAGACCCTCGAGAGGAACCCCACGGCATCTGCAAGGCGGTGTCAGTCCATCAGGTTTGGATTGGCGCGGTTGCGGCGGATGATCGTGTTGATGCGGCGGGCGATGTTCTCCGCAGCTTGTGAGGGCGTTATCTCCCCTTGCCAGATGCGGTCACACTCAGCATCCCGGATGGTGTCCACGTCCAGTTGCTGTACCCATGGCGACTGCTGCTTGAGGCGTGCATAGCGCATCTCGGTGAGGTACAGGCGGTTATGGCGTTCGTGGGGATAGTGGGGGTTAAACAGGAAACGAGGAGTGAAGCAGAAGCTGCGCACACTGGGGATGCCGTCGCCGTAATCGGCCACCAGCAGCTCATCCTTCGGTCCGATGAGGTGCCGCAGGAATTCGAAGGCCCAATGCTTCTTGCGCGATGTGCGTGGAATGGCGTAGATCTTGCTCTCCAGCATGCCTACGCGGTACTTTCCGTGGGGCACCGGTGCAATGTCCCAGTCCAGATCGGGGTTCTTGCGCCATTCGATGCTCAGCCAGCGGCCCGTGATGATCATGGCAGCTTTCTCGGCCTTGAAGAGGTTCTGGGAGCCGCCCCAACCTCCCAGCGGAGCCATGCTTTGCTCCTCGGTGGCGCTGGGAGCCACGTGGTACTTTTGGCGCAAAGCCGCCCACCACTCGAAGGCCGACTTGGCTTCCGGTGTGTCCAGCATGCAGCGGGTTCCGTCGGAGTTGTACCAACTTCCGCCTGCCTGCCACACGAACATCTCCGTCAAGTATGTGGGAGGAAGAACGGTGCCGAATTGCAGAAAGCGACCGGCAGCGTCGCGGCGGGTAAGGCGTTGGGCGGCTGCGGTGAATTCGTCCCAGGTCCATGAACCATGGGGTTCCTCCACGCCGGCTTCACGGAACAGGCGCCGGTTATAGAACAGAACGTAGGCCCCGCAATTGTCCGGAAAGCCCAAGATGCGGCCGTGTGCCCGATCCCCATGTTCGTAGATGTATCCGTCCAGTTGAGGCCAGAAGGCGTTCATGTCAATTCCATAGCGGGCCACCCACGGGCGCAAGTCCTCCAGAACGTCCTTCTGGGCGAACATAGCCACGCTCTGGGGTGAATAGATGGCGAAAACATCCGGGGGGACGCCTCCGGCGAGTTGTGTGAGCACGCGTTGAGGGTCCGCACCGGGGTCGTTGATCACATGAACGTTGGGAAAGTCTTCGTTGAATATGCGGATTTGCAGGGGCCGGATCGGGCTGGGATCCACCACCCAGCGAATGGTGTTGGGATCATCGTCGGGGCGGCCGCATGCTGCCAGGAGTAGAGCCGTTGGACACGCTGCCAGAAGCTGCCTGCGCGTAATGCTCATGACGTCGTACCGTTGCCTGCTGTCCGTTCGGAGGCTTTGATGCGGGCAAGGCGCTGCGCCTCGGAACTCTCTTTATAATACGGGTCCAGTGGATAGCATCCGGAGATGAGGCCGTGACGGGGTGCGGTGGTGCAGTCGCTGAAGGTGCGGCATAGGCGCTTGTGGTTGATCGCGCCGCGTTCCAGCAAGTCGCCGGGCAGTTCCGGATACGCCAGGAGCATCCGGCCAAGTCCCACGAAGTCCGTCCATCCTTCACGCACGGCTGCTTGGGCCACGTTGGGAAGAAACTCCTGCAGGTATGTGTATCCCGTACCTACGAAGGTGATATTCGGCGCAGCGGCCTTGAGCATAGCCGTCACGGTAAGATGGCGGGCGACGCCGATGATAGGATCCTCGGGGGGAAGATACGCGTCGGACGGCGGGTAGAGGGCCGGCCTCTGTATGTGGGGGTTCGTGTAGGGGCATCCTCCCGTGATGTTCACGAGGGAAATGCCAAGCTCTTGGAACAATCCCATCAATTCCGCAGGTTCCGCGAGGTCTATATCTGTGGGCCGTTCGGCGTCCACCCCGAAGCCGTATTCGTAGGGCATGGCATCACAATAGTCGTCGGGAATGCCTGGGCCAGGGCGCCCGGGTTTGGACCGTTCCGGATCGGGGTGAAACGGAACGGTATCGAAGGCGCTGAGGCGTACCGCGATGCCAAGGGTGGGAGCGTGCGACCGGATGCCTTCCACCACCTCTGCCAGAAAGCGCGTGCGGTTCCGGAGGCTGCCGCCATAGGCTCCGGGCCGCGTCTTGGCGCTGAGGAACTCATGCCCAAGGTAGCCGTGGCAGTGCTTGATGTCTACAAAGTCAAAGCCGCATTTCCATGCCAGCATTGCTGCCTGCACAAAGCTCTCGATGATGGCCCGCACATCTCCGTCGGTCAACACCGGGTAATCGTCCCCCAAGCCCATGCGCCTGTCGAGGAGTGGGTGATGGTAGAGGATGCGGGGCTCCGGGCGATCGAAGGAATTGGGCCGGGCGTATCGGCCGGAGTGGGTGAGTTGAATGCCCACAAGCAGGTCGTCGGCGGTGCCGAAGCACGCCTTGTGCGATTGAACGAGGGTCTCCCGGAGGCGCGCAATCTCTGCTGCCGTGCGGGGAGTGAGAAGGAGTTGGCGCGGGTTCGCGCGTCCGTCGTGGCGAACGGCTACGGCCTCACCACCCCAAATCAGTTTCGCTCCGCTTTCGCCGAAGCGCTTCCAGCGGCGGAAGGTATGTTCCGTGGGCCGGCCGTCGGGTGTGCCGTCCCAACCTTCCATCGGTTGGGCAGCGAAACGGTTGCCCAGGGTACGCCGGAACACGGTAGCGGGCCAGGCGAGCGGCGATGAGGCGCGATCCTGCACTTCACCGTCGCAGGGGATCTCCGCGCCGAGGTTCTGAAGGGCCTGGCGGAAGGCTGCCACGTTGGGAAGGGTTCCGATTTTGATGAATGGTCCCCGCATATTCAATCGCCCGAACCCGCTTGTTCATTCCGCGCCAAAGCCGCCGGTTCCTCCGACAGGGTCCATGACACAGCCCAGGCGCCGGCCAGGAGCGACGCGCCGATCCAGAATGGCAGAGCGAGGCTGATCTGCGCAGCGCGCGCTCCCGTGAGGGGGCCCAGGAACCAGGATAGCTGCTGGGGCAAGAGGCTCAGGTTCAGCACGTGGGCCCGCTTCTCTGTTGGGGTGTAGAGCGCCAGAAGCGTGATGGACAGTGCCCCGAGGCCGGGTTGCACGAACCCCTGCAAGCCTCGCCAGACTGCTACCTGAAGCACGCTTCGGGCGGCTGCCTGCCCTGCAAGGGCCAGCCCGATGCCCAAGGTGCACGCTTGCAAGACGCGCAGGTGGCCGGCTCGGTCGCCCAACATTCCCCAAAAAGGAGTTCCCACTGCCATTGCCACGCCGGAGGCGCTCAGGATGGCGCCAATGACCTCGGCGGGGGATGCGCCGCGATACAATCGCTGGATGAGGATCGGTACATAAGGCTGGGCCATACTCGTGCCGTAGGAGGCCACGAAGACTGCCAGGAACAAGGGCAGCACGCGGGGGGTGCCGGCCACAGACGCCATAGCCTGGAAGACTCCCTGCGGGCGGGACTCGGCGGCCCCAGCGGGGTGAGGCTCGTCGTGAAGGAACAGGATGAGGGCGCACACAACCAGCATTGTGAGAGCGGCATCCGCGTAGAGCAGCACGCGCAAGGAAGCCCGGTGCGCAACGATGCCGCCCAGGTAAGGGCCCACCGCCATTCCTATGGGCGAACCCGCGCTGATGAGGGCGACGGTCCTGCCGAGGCGTTCTCGAGGAGTGATCTCCGCCTGCAGAGCCATCATGATGCCTGTGTTGCCGAACACAAAACCGCTCAAGAGGCGCGCGCAGGCCAACATCCCTACACTTGTGCTGGCGCCCGAAAGCGCGTAGATGAGCGCCGCTACGAAGCTGCTGCGCACAATCATCAACTTCCGCCCGAAGCGATCGGCCCATACGCCCCAAAAGGGCAGGAGCGGAAGCCCGATGACGAAGCCGAGCGACGAGAGGATGCCCGTCCAAAACGGGATCGCTCCTGGAGGGACATTCAGTTCACGCTGGAGGAACAGGGGTGTGAAGGCGCCGAGATGGCCGAAGGCCAGGGCTTCCACGAAGCTCGTCACGGCAAAAAGGAACGTTGTGTGCCGCCAATTGTTGCGATGGGACACGGATAGAGGATCTGGCATTGGCGATCTCGACACGGCCGGCGAGTTGCGAGGCGGCGTGGTCCTAGTACCGGGATGCGTGCGGCATCACGGCGACCGCCTAGCGCACGTGGAGCGTATTCTGCAGAAGCTTTACCAGGTTAGGCGGCCCGAATGCGAAGTGCCGATCGGTTCGCCGCATCCGTATCAGTTCCGGGATATCGCCGGGCGAGCCGTCCAGATATTCGAAGATGCAGCCCACTTCCGCTCCGATGCAAAAGGCGGCCGCCATATCCACGATGCCTTCATGAAGTCCTACAGTACCACACAGGCTGCCGCATGCCGTGTAGGCCAATTCTGTTGCGATGCTCCCCAAGCATCTGAGGCGACCGGACACGGCCTCTGTATTAAGAGTTTTGAGTGCGTTGCTTGTAAGGCAGAGGGTGTCCTCCAAATGAACGGCAGAGCGATCCGGAACAGGCGGAAGCCTGTGCCCATTGCGGTAGGCGCCCTTGCCGCGAACTGCCCAGAAGAGATCCTCCAACACCGGAAGGTAGATGACGCCGAGTACGGGGACGCCATTCTCCAACAGTCCCAGGGACACGCCCCAGTGGGGAAGGCCCCAAACGAAGTTGGTTGTTCCGTCTATGGGATCGCATGCCCACACGAGCGCGGCGCCTTCCCGCTGCATTCCATACTCTTCACCCAGGAAGGTGCTGCCCGGAAGGAGCTTTTCCGCGTGCTCCGCCAGGAAGCGCTCAGTGGATAGGTCCACATCCGTCACATAGCTCTCGTCTGCTTTGAGCGAAGGGGTTACGTCGCCCCATCGTTGGCGGGCCCGTCGCCCGGCTTCCACCACCAGGCGCGTAATTTCCTCTACATTTAGGCGATCTGCTGCGGTCATAGCTGGCTTTTCGGCGGAGGATTCATGCCCCCAGAGCTCGGCGGACAAGTTCGGGGATGTCGTGGGTCGTTTCTGCTACAGGGACGCCGGCGGAATGGAGGGCTTCGACCTTTGCCTGGGGGGTTCCGGTCTTGCCGCTGATGATGGCGCCGGCGTGGCCCATGCGCTTGCCGGGAGGAGCTGTGCGCCCGCCGATGAAGCCGATGACGGGCTTCGTCATCGTACGGATGTATTCGGCGGCGATTTCTTCGTCGGAACCGCCGATCTCCCCAACCAGAACCACTGCCTTGGTCTGCGGATCTGCCTCGAACAGGGGCAAGACGTCGGCGAAGGTGGTACCCAGCATGGGGTCGCCGCCGATGCCGATGCAGGTGGATTGGCCGAAGCCGGCCCGGGTGAGCTCGTCTACGATTTCATACGTGAGGGTGCCTGAGCGGGACACGAGCCCTATTGGGCCTGGTGTGAAGATGTCCCCGGGGAGGATGCCGATTTTGCATTTTCCGGGGGAGATGATGCCGGGGCAATTGGGGCCGATGAGGCGGGTTGAACCCATCTTCACCATGCGGCACACGAGGATCATGTCCTGGATGGGTATGCCCTCGGTGATGGCTACCACCACGTCCAAACGAGCGGAAGCAGCCTCTAAGATGGCGTCTGCGGCTGCGGGTGCCGGCACCATCACCATAGACGCATTGGCGCCCGTGGCTGCCACTGCCTCCTTCACCGTGTTGAAGATGGGCAGTCCGTGCTCGGATTGTGTCCCGCCCTTCCCTGCGCGCACTCCTCCTACCACCTGCGTTCCATAAGCCAGCATCTGTGCCGTGTGGAAGGAACCTTCCCGGCCCGTGATGCCCTGCACAATCACCTTCGTGTCCTGATCTACCAAGATGCTCATGGGCATTATCCTCATCAAAGTCCGCTGCGCCGCGCCCACGCCATTATACCCGCCGCCTCGGGTATGCGGAGCGGCCGGCGAACATTCCTACTCCATTCGCGCCTGCGCGCCGCCTTCCGTGCCACAAGGCTCCCAGTGATCAGCATCGTGGGCCGTGCTGCATCCTGCTGAAGAGCATCGGCGATCACGCAGAAACCTGCAACATTGCGAACCGGTCGTTGTCTCACTTGCATGGATGGATGCTCATCCAAATCCAGGCTAGGAGAAAGCCAGATGTCTAGCTACAACCCAATTCAAGAGCCGCATCGCTTCGAGGAAGGCGACACCTGCGAACGAATGTGGCTGCTTCTCTCCGTTTATGCGGACGGGGAAGCGACCGATGAGGAGCGGGCGGAAGTAGAAGCCCACGTGGCGCAGTGCCGGGAGTGTTCCGAGGCTCTGGAGATGATGCAGGCCAGTTCCATGGCGCTCGCGTCCGTTGCCGAAGTAGAACCTCCTGCCGAACTGCGCGCTTCGATCTTGGCCGCAACAGTGAACCGGCCGAGCCTGGCGGAACGCGTGGCTCAGCTTCTGCGCGTGCAGCCGGCCTTCCGGCAGATGCGCTACGCAGCCCTGGCTGGAGCTGGAGCCGCTGCAGCGATTGCGCTCACCGTGTTGGTGCGCCGTCCGGCGCCGATGACGCTGCGGGCCGTTCTAACCAATCGGCCACCAGTGATCATTTCCGAAGCTCCGGCTCAGCCCGCGCAGCCGCACCGCGTGGCAGTGGCGCCCAAACCCTTAAACCGGGTGCGCGTTGCGTCTTCGACTGCCACTCCGCTTCGGCCTGTGGCGCCGCGCAATCTGGTGGTCGCCCGAGTTGTGGAGCGGGAGGCCGCGAGGGATCGGCGCCTCGTTCCGGCGGCCGCGACTTCCAAGCATGCTGTTGCGCTCCCAAAGGTTGCATCGGCAGCGGGTTCCCTGCGCGTGAAGCCGGTGCTTGCTGGGCCGCACCATCCGGCGGTTGCTGAGCCCAATGTCACCGAGACCGACACGGTGGAGATGGCCAGCGCAACCGTAACGCCGGTGCCGGACAAGCTGGAGCCTGCTTCCGTCGCCACGCCGGATGTTGCGCGGCGGACTTCCGACACGACGCACATCACGCTTACAGCGTCGGCTTCCGGCATCCCAGTGGATCAGATCGCATCGCTGGCAACGATCAAGCAGAACCTGCGGCGGCAGCGTCCTAACTGGGATACGCCGGACGTGTCGCAGAGCATCAAGGACCGACAGATCCGGATTGACCTGATCCGGGGGACTTTCTGAACCAAACGCCCATGAGGCCACACGCAATCGAGTGATCCAGGTACTGCAGATCTCGTACCCGTTGAGGGGTTGAGGGATCAAAGGAGCAGCAGCCATGGCAACCACAAAAGCACTGCGCACGGCAACAGCGCTCGCGATGATCGCGGGCTTTTGCGCGTTTTCCGGGCGGACGGCGGCCCAGCTCGCCTCCCCACGGCTGGTGGAAACCGGTGGGGCGCAGAACCCCATTTTCGGGTCCGCATCGGAACGCCCAAGCTACATCGGCAAGAACGGCGAACCACTTTCAAGCGCGAAAGATTTCGTGGAAACGCTGCGCGGCAACGGCACGCGGGGAGGCTACCTGCTCTCTCACGGCGGCGTCATTCCGGAGAGCGTCCGTGTGTCCGTAAATGCCCGCACGCTCCTGCCGAATGTAGACTACTTTGTGGATGCGGCAAACGGCATGCTCGCCTTTACGGATCCCGTGTCCCGGTGGTCCTCAATCTGTGTGAGCTACACCTACGTGGAAGCTGCAGATGCCCAGCGCACGAGCTTCGCACCGCAAGGGCTCGCCCTCAATCTGCAGGGCACCTCACTCAACCTCGTCTATGGCATATCCAGCGACAAAGCACGAGGGCTCGATTTTACGACCTACGGCCTCTCCATGAACAGCAGGCTGGGATCGGCGTCCGTGCTCAATGGGCTCTTCTATGTGAGCACGCCTGCCGCTACCAACAACAATCTCCTGGAGGATAGGGCCCACCGGCTGCTTCCGGTAACCCGGGCCGCCACGGCGAAAGATCTGGGGACCGATCACCTGATCGTCCAGAACCTGAACGTGAAGTCCGGACGGGCGAATTTCCGGGTTACGTACCAAGATGTCGGCGCCCAATTCAACGGCTTCCAGGCGCTGCAACAATCGAATATCGGCAGAGCGGATGTGCTGGCCCAATTGGCGACGCTGCAGAAAGAGAAAGGCATCCAGCGCCTAGGCTTCGGCGGGGGGCTCAGCCTTTCTCGGTCCGACGGTCTCACCATGGACTGGAGCACCATCAATGACAAGAAGGGGCAGATTCTGCAGCAATCCTTGGGATACACCGGCAAGGCGCTCAACTTCAGCTATACCAGTCGCGCAGTGACCGAAGGGTTCACGCGCTTCAACGATTTGAGCGAGAACGACCGGGTTCAATGGGCCCATGAACGGGGAATGCATCGGGACGCTCTGGCGCTGAACATGGGCGTTGGTAAGGGCGGGTCGTTCGCCTTCGACCAGATGGGCGTGGGCGACAAATCAGGTGGTCTTCAGCGGCAATCCTTCGCCATCAGCGGGAAGGGGTTCAGTTTCTCGCTGGTGAACCGCTCGGCCGATACGAAGTTTGGGCGCATCGCCGACTTGAGTGACGCGGATAAGACCCTCCTTGCGCTGGACATCCATCGCCAATTCGATCCGAATGCGCAGGCAGGATCGGTGAGCCCTGTGGATAAGCAGCAACTTGCTCTTGATGCCGGCCTGAACCGCAGTGTTCTTTCGCTCACTTCCGCCCTCGGCAAGCAGGGCGCCCTGGGGTTCCAGAGCTTCGGAATTGATGACGGCAAAGGAGCCATCACCCGTCGGTCCCTCAGCCTTACCATGAAGGGCTTCACGGTGCTCAATTGGACCGACCAAACCATATCGGACAGCTTCTCGCGCTTGGCCAATCTCTCCAATCTGGAGCGCTCGCAGTTTGCCAATGAGCGCGGCATCCATCGCACGTCTCTAGCTCTAAACCTGCCGCTGAGCAAAGCGTCCATGTTCGCGTTCTCTCAGCTCGGTGTGAGCGACCGGACGGCAGGGTTCACGCGCCAGAGTTTCACTTATGCGAGCAAGAACCTAGCATTCAACCTGAACCTTGCAAGCACCGATAAGAACTTCTCTCGCGTTCAGGATCTCGCCATGGCTCCGGCGGAGCGTAACGCCATCGAGGCGGAGCGCGGTTTCAAGCGCATGGACTTTTCGGCTCATATCGCTGCCATCAAGGGCCTTACCTTTGACACGTACAACTATGACGCCAGCAACGCTCATGATCGGTTGTCCCGTTCCATCTTTCGGCACAACCTCGTCTGGAACTTGGGCCGGGCGAGTGTCCTCAATTTCCTATCTGAAGGATCCAGCAGTGCATCGGCCGGCCGGGTAGTGGACGGGCACCAGCATGAATTGATTTCGCTCGATCATACCTTCCGCGGTAACTTCAAAGTGAACCTCTTCCACGACACTCTGGCAACCGTTTCGGGTAGCCATAACGCCGTAACAACCACGACGGACTACCTGCGGCTCGAGACGCCGGTCTTGATGAAACGGGCGTCGTTACTTGGTGAGATCAAGCGGGCCCATGCGACGAACGGCTCTTTTGAGAACACTACCCATCTCAACATGAACTACGTTGCTTCCAAGACGATGTCCTTGCGGTATGAGACGCTGAGGATTGATCGGGGAAAGGATCCTTCCGCGAACACAGACACCTTGGAGATGAAGTGGGCGGTGTCCAAGTCTCTCAACTTCGCCGGAACCGTGTCGGACACGCACACCAACAACCACACAGACGTTCATTCGCGCGCCTTCTCTTTGAGCGGACCGCTTACCCGGGACCTCAATTTCGCGGGCACCTATACCCAAGTGCAGCAGGAGGGTGTCCATAATGTGCGAACCGTATCGGATTTCGCTGTAAGCAACGCCCGGCCTCTCAATGTGCTGGGTCTGCGCCAGGTGACGTTCACGGGGAAGTATGCGGGCATCAGCGATCACAGCAAGCAGCAGAGCGAAGTGGCGACGGGCGCCATCCACGGCTTCCTCGGGAAGAACGAACTCAGCTTCGAGTACGGCGGCAGCCTAGATCCCAAGGGGAACTCGGCTGTGTCCCGGTCGTTCACCTTCGTGAGCGATCGCAATCCAAAGCTGCCGTATCACTTCGATTTGATGTACAAGGCTCTGAACTTCAACCGAAGCAACCTTCAGCTTGTACGAAAATACAACTTCGCGCTGAGGCTTGATAAGGTTACCGAGGCAACGTTCACCTATACATCGCTTCCGCAGCAGCCGAACGGACAGATGCTGCCCACGGCTTCCACCGTGTTCGCACTGCACCGCGACCTTTCCAAGACGATGAAGTTCACGGTGGATTACACTTCTACCACAGACTTTGCCCGCAGGACGCTGCTGCAGAAGCTCGCGGCCTCCGTCAACGGCAAGATTGACAAGCTCTCCGCCGTTCAGGTTGGATACGGCTACGACGTGAACTCGCAGCCGGGGAGCCACTACGCCGGGCACACCATCCGCGTGTCGTACGATCATCAAGTAGACGCCGATCATTACCTGTCGCTGGGTACCGCCTACACCGTATATGAGGGCGCTCAGCGCAACGGCGTTGAGGCTGACGTAGCCCTGAAGACCCGCTTCTAATCGGTCCCACCCTCTCCTTACGCGTTCGACCGCATTAGTGCAACGCACGCAGATCAAGTTAGTGCATCCGACTCAATTCTCCGCCGAAGTCCCGTCCCCCTTTTAGCCTCTCGCTCGCGCATAGCGGTCTCCCGTTCCTCGCATGCATCATGCCAGGGTCCCGGGCGGTTGCAAAGGCAAAAAAACAGCCCGTTGGCGCGCTTTGTGACCTTCGGGCTGCGGTGAGGATGACACCCGAGAGAAGCGGTTCTAATCCGGCGGATTGGCCAGAGGGAAGCGCACGCGGTGATCCGGATATTGGTCCAGGCGCGCCCTGCTCCAGCGAAGCCACTTTACGTGGCCATCTTCGTAGATGTAATTGGCCCCGCCATTATGGCGGTCGTATTTGATCCACCCCTGGTCGGCATACTTGCCCGATCCCCACCGCACGAGCGCGGCTTCGCCCGGCCATGTGTCGTAATCGTCCTGGGGCACGTACGCAAAGCTCGATGCCGGATCATCCAATGCAACGGAGTTCCGTTCCGAGAACATGATGATGTTGGGGTCGGGGAGTGCGCCGATTACCGCGTCCGTTGCGAAGCCTGGGAGCACGCCCTCCATGGCGTACCGGCAGCTCTTGTGAGTGAAGATGGAATTAAGGAGGTAATTCCACATGGCCCAACCGTGCATCTCGGCTTGGCACTGTTCGCCGTTGGGCGCAGCGGAGCATTCCTGGCCAATCTCGGTGATGCCTCCGTTATAGCTCCAGATATCCGTGGAGAGCTTCGGTGATCGAGGCGCTGGATCAGAAGGACAGAAGGCAACCAATCGGCTCTTCATATAGGGTTGGAAGAAGATGGCCCACGGCTTCTCGGCGTTGCTGTTGCCCATGCCGCCGCCAACGCACCCGTCTACGGAGGAAGGGAGCGAAGGAAGCTGGGTGCCGTCGTCCAAGACCCAGCCTTCGTGATGGTGATAGAGCGCTCCGTCGTTATCTTCCATGTACATGCGGGCAGCCAGACCGATTTGCTTTTCGTTGGAGAGGCACATGGTGCGGCGCGCCGCTTCCCGCGCTTGGGCGAATACGGGGAAGAGGATCGCGGCCAAGATAGCAATCACCGCGATGACGACGAGCAGCTCGATGAGCGTAAAGGCCTTCGGTTGTGTTTGCATGCTGGATCCTTTCTATGATGGATGAGCCTGAGTGGCGCCTCCGTGAGATTGTAGCACATAACAGGAAAACGTGGCACGACCCTCTGGGGATGGATAACAGCCGGGCACGATGGTTACGGCGCATGAATACGAAAAGATGCTTGACGGACGGGCGATGACCTGTTACAATACACAGGTATGAAGAGAGCGACCGGACATGCGCCGTTGGAGCGCGATACGAGTGCGGCGCGCTCAAAACGATGGAGTGGCACTCGCGACAGGACAGGGAGGCGGCGGCGGTTTGGCAGTTGGACCGGCAGCGGTCGCAGGCGCTGGTTCATCGCAGTGCCTGGCATAGCGCCGCATCTCACACAAGGCAGTTGGGCGATATCGAGGCCTTGACAGGGCTCGGTATGCCTAATGCGCAGGAGGTGCCCGCCGTACAACAGCTTCCATAACAGGTTTCGTGTACGTCAATGCAGACGGCAGTTCCCTCGACTGGAGATGGAAGCGATGTGGAAGCAACCGGAGAATGACCAGTTTGTGGATGAGCTCTACCTGGCGGGGGAGCGTGTTCCGCCGGGAACCTATCGGCAGGTGGGGGGTGGCCGTGAGGTGCGCCTGGAGCAACCGGACTATCTGCCGGCCAGCCTTGACGGCCGCGTAGCCTGTTACACCCGGGTAACGAACACCTGGAGCCAGATTACCCGCCAGAGCCAGGCCGCATGAGGCCGCAAGAAGCCGGAATTCTCAGAAAGGGGCCGAGGTGCGAGATGCCTCGGCCCCAATTTCGCGTGTTTCCACAAAGCGCGCCCTGGCGGCATTCGCCGGTGTGATGGGGGACTAATCCCACGCGCCGGTCGTCTCTAAATCCGGAGCTAGGGGCGCCGGGCGATCGCAACGGCTGGGCACCGAATAGTGAGATCCGGTGAAGGAGGCATCCAGAATTCCCTCCATCACGTCCAGCACATGGTACGCCAGATCTCCGCTTGCTCGATGAGGCCGCCCAGCGCGTATGCCGGCAGCCATGTCCAGCACGCCGATGCCCCGAGCGTTGTAGGTGAAGCCGTGCGTTGCCGGAACTTGGGACCACTGGCCGGTATTGCGGCGCCACACTTTGGCCTCGCCTCCGAAGCCGTTTGGGTCCGTAAGAACGAGTGTCCCTTCTGTGCCGTAAATCTCGATGCCTGGGGTAGTGGAGACCCACACATCGAAGCTGGTGACGAGGGTAGCGATTGGACCTGCGGCGAACTGCAGTACTCCGGCGATATGAGTAGGCGTCTCCACCTGAATCACTTGGCCGCGCCGGGCTTCGCTGGTTATGACGCGTTGCGGGAAGGTGGTTCCGGCGATGCCGGTTACGCGTGCCACCGGGCCCAAAAGCGACACGAGGGCCGTGAGGTAATAGGGGCCCATATCCATAAGGGGGCCGCCCCCGGGCTTGTAGTAGAATTCCGGATCCGGATGCCATGCCTCGTGCCCATGGCACAGCATGAATGCCGTTGCACCAACGGGTTCTCCGATGGCGCCGCCGTCCAGGAGTTGCCTGCACGTTTGGAGGCCGCCTCCCAGGAACGTGTCGGGTGCGCATCCGACGCGCAAGCCCCTGCGCGCGGCTTCTTGCAGAATGTCGCGGCCCAGTGCGCGTGTCGCCGCGAGGGGCTTTTCCGAATAAACGTGTTTGCCGGCGCGGAGGGCAGCCAGCGACACTTCCGCGTGAGCGCGCGGAATGGTAAGGTTCAGGACCAACTCGATCTGCGGATCCGCCAGCAAGTCCGAAACAGGGCAGCTTTTTGGGATGTCGTGAGCGGCTGCCTTAGCGGCGGCACGTTCGGGAAGCAGGTCCGAACACGCCACAACCTCCAAGAGCGGTGACGACCGACAGTTGCGCAGGTAAACGTCGCTAATGTTTCCGCACCCGATTACGCCGACTTTGAGCGGTTGCATGGGCTGCTCCTCGCAAAAGCACGCAGGCAAAATCCTGGCGCGCCCGGTTGTGCGCTGGGTACTCGGCATCGCGCATTCCATAAACGATTCTTGTTGGAGCCGTCCGGATCCTGCCTGTGCAGAGGAAGGACCGAAGGAATCCGAGCCGGCGCTTGCGAAATGCACTCCGCACGTACTGTGCTCGTTGAGGGAGTGCCGTATGGCGGGAGGGACTATGCAGCGCGTGACGGCAAAGGGAGGTCGAGTGATGCGGGTGTTGGAGGCGGGTATTGCGGCAGCACTGCTGCTGATGGCCCTGTGGGGGTGCGGGCACAAGCGCGGAATGCCGACGGAGAATGTGCTGCGCTATGCCCTGCAGACCAACCCTACTCAACTCGATCCGGCCGCCGTGGAGGATGGCGATACGATAGACCTCCTCATGCAGATCTTTGAAGGATTGGTCCAATGGAATGAGCGCAACGAAATCGTGCCGAACATTGCCACGTCCTGGGACGTGTCGTCGGACGGGCGCACCTATACCTTCCATCTGCGTAAGGATGTGCGCTTTCACAATGGGCGCCCCGTAACCGCAGCGGACTTTGTGTACAGCCTAACACGAGCGCTCCTGCCGGCCACAAAGTCCGGCACGGCATCCACGTACCTCAACGATATCACAGGCGCACAGGCCGTCCTTGCCGGCAAGACGACCGTTCTGAGCGGAGTGAAGGCGCTGGATGACCACACTCTGCGCATCACACTGGCCCATCGCGCGCCCTACTTCCTGGGCAAGCTTACCTACCCCACAGCCTACGTGGTGTGCCGGGAGGCAATCGAAGGCAACGGGGGCCGGTTCGATGAACACACGATGATCGGCACAGGACCGTTCAAGTTGGCATCTTATCAGCCCGGGTATGCCGTTACGCTCACAGCGAACCCCGATTATCACGGGGGACCGCCCCGTTTGGCCGGGATACGCCGACCGATCCTGCCCGACTCCACTGCTCGGCAGACCGCTTATGAAAGCGGTGAGACCGACATCACGGACGTGCAGCTTGGGGATCTGGATCGTATCCGCAAGGACCCTGAGCTGAGCCGCCAGCTCCATGAATACGCGCGCCCGGCAATCTGGTATTTGGCTCTGAACCAGCAGGCTTTTCCTCCGTTTCGGGACCGTCGGGTTCGCCAGGCTTTTGCCTATGCGATTGATAAGGACGAGGTGGTACGCATCGCCCTCAAAGGAACCGTTCAAAAGGCCGCCGGCATCGTGCCCCCCGGAGTGCCGGGCTATGATCCCACCTACCGCGGCTTGGAGTACAATCCGCGCAAGGCACAGCAACTTCTTGCCGAGGCCGGATATCCCGGAGGGCGCGGCTTCCCTCGCCTTGTAATCTCGTACCGCCAGGGATACAAACAGATCGAAGATGCGGTGCTGGTGATGCGCGAGGATCTCAAACGGAACCTCGGCATTGATGTGGGCACTCAGCAGGTGGAATGGGCGCAATTCCTCACTCAGCGCGCCAATGGGTCCATGGCTTGCTACCACCTGCGCTGGATGGCGGATTATCTGGATCCGCAGGACTTTCTTTCCCTCATGCTTCACACGGGTGCGCGGGAGAACACTCTTGGCTACAGCAATCGGGAATTTGACCGGCTGTGTGACCAAGCAGACGTCGAAGCGGATCCCAGAAAGCGCATCGAACTGTATCGGAAGGCCGAGCGCCTCGCCGTAGAGGATGCGCCCTGGGTATGCCTCTACTTCCAGCATGATCTGGAGCTGCAGAAGCCCTACGTAAAGGGCATACGAGATTGCCTCATGGGGCACCTGCCGCGGACCACCGTTACGGTAAACCGGTAAGGGGGCAGGCTTAGCCCGGCTGCGGGATGTCCTTCATTGTGTTCCGTTCACGCCAGCGCGGCTCGTTAGGGCTTCTTCCCCGTTTCACCCTGCGGAGCCGCTTGGGGCGACACTTCCGGCTGAGGGTTGTAGCTGTGAGGCGGCAGCGGCCGCGATGCATTCTTCGGGTCCAGTTGCGGCGCCAATCCCTTCAATTCCGGAATGATCTTGTTGATGCTCGCTGCCTGCTGTGCCACCATCGCCCGGTTTTGGGCATCCCCATCCACTACGTGGGGGATCATGAAGATCATCAGCTCGGATTTGACCGTTTCCGATGATGTGGAGCGGAAGAGGGAACCGAGGATCGGAATGTCGCCTAAGAGAGGGATCTTGTTGACGTTGATGGTTTTATTGTCGCGCATGAGGCCGCCCAGGGCCACGATTTCGCCATCGCGTACACTCACCGACGTGTCCGCGGTTCGTTCGGCGTAGCGGGGCGCGAGGGTCGTAGTGACGCGGCCATTGGCGTCGGGCGCCGAGGCAACCGTGTCAAACCCCAGGAGTTCACTATCTGTGGACACCACATCAATGGTCACGAGGCCATCCTTCGTGATGCGGGGCGTCACGTCGAGCTGAACGCCCACCTGGAGGTATTGCACCGTGGCGCTGGACCCAAACGTGGTGACGAAGGAGTTCCCCTGGTACGGGATGTTGGTGGTTATGTCAATGGTGGCTTCCTGGTTGTTCGAGGTAAAGATCTTGGGAGTGGAGAGGATCTTCACCCGGTTGTCGGAGGTGAGAGCCTGGACCAGCGCATTGAAGCGGCCATTCACGGCTTGGATGCCGTACTGACCTCCAGGGTTGATGGGTGAAGCGATATTGCCTGAGGTGCTTCCGCCGCTTCCCAGCGGGAAGTTCGCGGATCCGCTTTGGGTGATGTCGGTGCCCAGGATGCGCCCAATACCCTTCGCATCGAACTGGAAGCCCAGCTTCTGGGTGGAATCGAGCGTAGCTTCAGCGATGATGACCTCGATCATCACCTGCCGCGGGACCACATCCAGGGCCTCGATGATCTGCTTGATGGCCTCCAGGTTATCCGGGGTGGTGGTGACGATGAGGCTATTGGAGCCGATATCGGGCACTACTGCCACATTCTGCCGGAGCTGCAGCAGGTTCACGTAGCGTCCGTTCATCCCTCTGCCGTACTGAGGCGTGGGGCCCATCATGCTGGTATTGAAGCGGCCGCCAAAGGGAAAACCGAATTGGCGTGTTACCCCTTCGTCTTGTTGCGCGTCGGGAAGGAAACCCTCCTGGGTGAGGGTGCCGTGGATGCCTTCCGTGCTGGGAGGGGTGGGGACCGACGGCGCGGTTTCCGGAGCTGCCCGGGTGATGGCTGCGGAGCGGCCGAAGGGACTGGTGCTCTGCCCGAGGCGCCGCTGGATGGGCTGCCTGCGTTGAGCCCCTTGCTGACCTGGGAAGAAGCCGAAGAAGCCGAAGGGGCTGAACCCGCCTCCGCCGACGGTACCCGTGCCGAATGCCTGGCTGAGCGTATAGGCCATGTCGGATGCCTGGGCGTTCTTGAGCGGAATGACGAAGGTTGTGCTTTCCACCGGCACGTCTACGTCCAGTTCCTTGATGAGCTCATCTATCCGGGCCATGCGTTCTTTGGTAGCCATAATGATGAGGGAATTGGTGCGCACGTTGGCCACGACTTTGGCAAACGGGTCCGTGCTTTGTACGGTTTGGCCCTGGGGCTGGTTGCCCATGGCCCCGAAGCCGAATGGGCCGAAGCCGCCGAACACCCGCTGCCCGAAGGTAGGCGTGGTTTGCGCGGTACGACCCGGTACCGTACCCGAGAGGATGCTGTTGATGGTGTCTGCCACGTCGGCGGCATCCGCATATCGGAGCTTGCGGATGTAAACGTCCAGCGCTGTGGCATTGGGATCGTCCAGGTCCGAGATCAGCTTCTGAACCCGCTCCATGTTGTCTTTGGAAGCGACGACGATCACCGAGTTGGTGCGCGTGTCTGCGACGGCGACTACCGCGCTGCGCGCTTCGGCCCCGGCCGCACCCGGCGCAACACCGGGCTGGCCCGGCATCTGGGGCATGGGGGGTTGACCCGGCTGCGGTTGGCCGGGCTGGCCGGGACGGCCCCTCGGAAAGATCCTTCCGAAGAGATTATTGATGGCATTGGCCACGTCGGTAGCATCGGCGTGGGTAAGCGGGAAGCGCTGCATCTCGTTGTTGCTGGCCGCCCGGTCCAGCATGCTTACCAGATCGCCGATGCGTGCCACGTTGGCGGCTGTGTCCGTAACGATGAGGGCGTTGCTGCCTGCGCTCCCCACGATACTTGCGCCTTTGTTGATGAGCGGGGTAAGGTCCCGCGCAAGGGCCGACGCGTCCACATTCTCGATGGGGAAAACCTCCGTCACCACCTGGTTCATCAGCTCGTTGGGGTTCAGAGGTTTCCCATTGCCCATGCCCGGTGCCGTGAGGTTCCGCGTACTCTGAACGGCACGGTCTAGAGGAAGGATGCGCAGAACCTGCGTGTTCCCACGCATCTCGAGCTGCCCGCTGAAGCCCCGCACCTCTAGGACCGCCTGAAGGACCTGGAAGGCCTGATCCACAGTGAGCTGCTTGGGACTGATGATCGTCACCGGTCCCGATAGGCCCGGATCCGGCACGATTTCCCAATTGGTGGCCATGGCAAAGAACTTGAGGACGTTGTTGATATCGGCGCCGCGGAAGTCCATGGAGATAAGGCCCCCTGCTGCGCCGCCAGGGCCGGACGGCATGGAGAGGGGCGGCAGGGTTGGGGGAGGCGCCCCTGGACCAGGTGCACCTGCGGGAAGAACGGACGGTGGGATGCCCGGCGACTGGGGCGCCCCCGGAGACGGGGTGCGGTTACCGGCGGGGACAACGGAAGCCCCCTTGCCGATGGGGACCACGCGCATGGAACCTCGGGACGCCGCCGGGGTGGTCCGCTTGGCGCCTCGAGTTCCGGCTGGCTTCTTATGCGCGGCTCGGTGCTTTGCTTTGGGGGCAGACGGCTTCGTTGGCGACGACCCGCCGGCATCCTGGCCCCAGGCGGTGGCGGCAAGCAGTCCTGCCAGAAGGATAACTGCCGCGCCCAGCATCCACCATCGCGCCGCCCTCGTCATGCTGATCTCCTTAACGTTCGTCATAGCCAAATTCCGTGGACTTTTGGGCCAAGGGCTTCATCAACCGCCGAAGCCGAATCCCTGGAAGCCGCGCCGCTGCCCGCGGTCAAACTGGCGGTTAAGCCAGCGCGTTTGGGCTCGTTGGCGCTCTTCGGGCGTCATGTTCTGCCACCGCTGGCGGATGCGTTCCTGGACCCGCGGCGGAAGCTGGTCCATCCCCGGGAATGACGGGCCTTGTTCCGGCGCCGTCGGCGGAGCCATCGCCGCCGGTTGCATAGGCATCTGTGGGGTTGGCTGCGCCGTTTGGGTAAGGTAAGGGGCGCTCTTGTCGAGCGGCGTCAAGGTGAAATTGTCGGTCTTGTTGAGTGTCTGCACACGACTGCCGACCTTGATGGATACGGAGCGCTCGGTGATGGCGTCTACGGTTCCGCCCAGGAACGGGTCGCCGGGGCGCAAGTATTGGCCTTCTTTGGTCTTCACGTTCTCGATGAGGGCCATCATCTGGCCTCCCACCTGCACGGTGCCGTCGTAGGCATAGTCTACGAAGGGATCCACGATTTCAGGGGCCGCGGGCTGCGTAGGCTTGGGCGCCGCAGGCTTCGGTTTGGGCGCCTCCACGTCCGATGCTGTGAAGAGATCCGCCCGCACTGATGCCATGTAGTACGACAGGGGCTTCGGATGGGGTACTGGTGCGGCTGTAGGGGACACCTGCACGATGTCTGGAGCCTGAGCAGTTACCCGGGCCGGTTCTACGCCCGGCCTGCGGGAAGACTGAGCAAAGGCAACGATCGCTGCCACGCCTGCCAAACCGAGGGCCGCCAGAATGGGAACAACGCTTCGATGTCCCTTGCGCTTCTTCATGGTCCTGTACTCCTTCCTTCCTGAATACTCCGTCATGGGGCCGGCTTTCTCTCCACAGTAGGCGGAAGCGCCGTTGTATAGCACGCCACCTGAAGCTCCACATCTACTACCTTCGCCTTGGGATCGGGAGTTACAACAGTGGCCTTTTCTGCAACCAGCCTTCCCTTGGGATCCTCAATCCGATAAATATACGGGATAGCCTGTGCGAAGGGTGCAGTAAAGCGTACGCTGATGGGAACCTTAGTAACCGATGCCTCTGTGTGGACGCGCAACGGCTTGATTTCCCTGAGATGGATCCCGCAGGTCCTGGCCTGCTCCTGGAGCTGCTGCACGAGTTTCGGCGTGAGGGTGGGTGGCGCCTCGGAGTATGTTATGGCTTTGAGGCGTGCATCCAATGCCTTCGTGTCATCTTCCAAGGCAAGTTTCTGTTTGAGGGCAGCGTTGTACTTTCTCCGCGCTTCGGATGCGGGGATCAACTTCCCAGCGCCGGCGCCCGGCGGCTGCAGCATCGCGGGGACGCCCACAATCACCGCAAGGATGCACAGAGCGATGAGCACGCGTTCACGGGGGTTCCTGCGGGACCAGAACTCTCTCATGGCGCCGATCCCCCTGCGCTCGACGTGTTGTTGCCGGCCCGAACGGCGCTGCTGCCGGAAGCCGCCGCGCCCGCGTTCGGTATGGGGAGCCGGCAAGAAATGATGAAGCTCATCTTCTTGGGTTGCCCGGGTTTGGCTGCCGCGGATGCGCTGCCGGCGTTGGTGTCGGCGGCGGTATCCCCCAGATACCCCAGCCGAACGTCGCTCAACAATGGAGATCTCTGCAGCGCGAGAACCATTGCGGTAGCGCCCCCTTCGGAGAGCGTGTTGCCGTGGATCGTTATCTGATTTGCCCGGTCCATGGCGAACTGTGTCAGGTAAACGCCTTGCCTTGGCACGGCATCGCTCACAGCTTTGAACACTTCCACCAACGGATGATCTCGGTCCAACCCGCCGGCAACAGTTTGATAAGCCTTGAGAACCCTGTCATGTTGCTGCTTCACGCGGTCCAGCACCTTTTGGGCCATCGTCAACCGGTCATTCTCCCGCCGAGCCCGGACCAATTCGGCGCGCTGGTTCTCGATGCTGCGGGACGCCCAGGCGCCCGCCGCTGCCAACAGGGCAAGGATACCCACCATCGCAATGGCAGTTTGGATGCGCCGGCGCGCCGCCCTTCGACGCTCCAAGCGGCTTGCCGGGACCAAGTTGATATGAGCAAGGGGAGATGCAACCTCCGAAAGGGCCAGACCAATGGTTCCGGCATACTCGAGGTTCGTTTGATCCTCCCGAGTGAATAGACTGCCGTTCAGCAGAGTGGTGTCGGTCCCGAGGACTTCACGGAGGGGTTCTTCGAGTTGATGGATCGTTGCCGGCGATCCGGCGATGCGCACGGCTCCGATCGGATGGCCACGGTGTTCGTTTTCGTAGGCCGCGAAGGAGCGTACAATCTCTTCGACGATTACATTGGTCGCTGCTGAGGAGCGCCCCTCGTCGGAAAGAGCCGCTGCCCGTGAGAAGACGACGCGTCCATCCGCCACAACGGCCATATCAATGGCTGCAGGCTCAACGCTGAGGATGGCGGTAGGAACCACGGCATCACGGCACAGCTCGGCCAAGGCCAGCGAAGACACGGCCAGCCGTTCTACGTTTACGCCTGCGGCATCGAAGGCGGCCATCACCTCTTCGATGAGGCTTCGGCGCGCCGCGGCGATCATGACGGTGGTCAATTCTTCGGAGGGATCCGACACAATCTCGTGATCCAGCGTGACTTCCTCGATGGGGAATGGGATGTACTGCTGGGCTTCAAATTGCACCATGCCGGCGATCTGCTCGGGAGTGGCGTGGGGAAGGCGCGCAAATTTGAGCGTCACCATGCGGCGGGGTACGGAGGCTACGGCCTTGCCGGACCCGATGCCGGCTTGAGCGAGGGCTGCTCTGATGGCTCCCGGCAGGTTCGCCCGCAGCAGCACCGGGTCATCCAGACACGTGGGCAGGAGAGGCGCCTGGCCTTTCTTCACGACGCGCGGCCCGCCATGCGTCCCTTCGATCTCTACGGCGCGCACCGCTGAAAAGCCGATCTCAATGGCCCGGATGCGTGTAGATGCTCCCCGCGGTTGTGCTGTATTACGGAGTGCCAAGAGTTCCTCCCGATGAGCTGTAATAGTTGGGTCCGGGAACCCAGTTCTGCCAGCCTGGATACGCCCCTACCTGGCGCCACTGTAGGATGCGCGGGTTCGCCGGAGCGGCGGCTGTGCTCTGTCCGCTCGCGGTCTGGTCTCCAGGCTGAGCCGGAGACCCAGAGGATTGGGCCGGCTGCTGGGGCGTGAGCTCCACAAGGGCTTCGTAGGCGTACAGACGCAGGCTCCCGGGGAAGCGCACCCTCACCCGCAGAAGATACACAGACGACTTGGTGCAGACGTGGTCTACCAGGGTCTGTAACTGCTGGCGGTTCAGATCGGTGAGCTGGAAAAGGTCATTGAGGCCGTTGAACGTTCCGCCGGATTGCCGCCACTGGATGACGGCATTGTAAATGGTGTCGTCTACTCCTGGGATGGTGGCAAGCACTTCCGCCGGCGCCGTGTTGATATTGATTACGCCGTCCCGGTATTGGCTGTTGGTGACCGTGATCTTGTCGCCGATTTGCTGCATGATGGTGCGCGTGAAGCCCGGCACATTGAGGAGATCTGCGATGGAGTTTATATTCGCGCCGTTGGTGCCGCGTGCCTGCACCAGAGCCTGAGCGAGGCGCGCAGTAATGCCTAGACGCGTTTGGAGCTCGTTTGCACTGGCAGTCTTGATATTGACGCGTTGCGACCCGTCCGAGGCTACGTTGAGCTCCCGCGAGTACGTCGTTACGAGTTCTGCCAGGGGTGGTGTCGCGCTTCCCGTGGTGCCTAGAGCCATGCCGGGTTGCTGCGTCTGCCGCGTGGCACGCGAAGAAGCGGGGCTGGAAAGCGCCTGCGCTTGAGCCGGTGAAGGTCCATAAAGCAGATCTGGGGTGATGCCGCGTACCAGAAGAAGCTCGTCAATGGTGTCGAAGGGGGCATTCTTGGCTGAATAGGGCGGATTGAGGGACTGGTAATAGTCGGATTCGGCGCCCACCATGTCTTGACCGATGGTGGGTTGATCATCGGGATCGCGCCAATCTACGATGGCGGCCGCAATGTTGGGGTCATTTTGGAGTTGCGGCAGCTTGGCCAACGATGCCGCGGATGCTGTGTTGATATTGAGGCGGGATGCAGTGTCTATGATATCCACTTTGAACCAGCCGTCTCCCAACTGTGTCCACCCATTGGCATCTGTGTCCGGCGGAGCAGTAAGCTGTGGCACCGCTGCGCCGCCTCCGGTAGCCTCCTCGAGTTGCCCCGCAGTAAAAACCACGGCCCCGTGCGCGATAAAGAAGGCTTCCGTGTCATGCGCTTGGTTCAGAGCTGCCTGGACTTCGGTGCGCGCTGCTGCGGTGAGAGCAACAGCCAGCGCCGTCAGGATCAGAACTACCATCAGCACCGGTACGAACGCCTGGCCCGCGTGCTTCATGGCCTTGCCCCCACTCCAGACAGTCCCGGCAGCCCAGACCCCGAGCCGCTGGGCGGGGTTCCTCCCTGAGGGGGTGTCGTACTCGGGGAACCTCCGGCAGGCGGACCGGCGCCACCTCCAGGAGAAGATGACGCTTGGGGCGACTGCCCCGCCGCCATCGGTTGGGGAGTAAGCGGCGTCACCGTTGTGGCGAAGGCGGCGGTTCGCCCATCAGGCGTGCCCACTCGAATTTGTATCTGAACGGCCAGCGGAAGCGTGGTGTCTTCATCCCCCGTTGCTGTGGATCCAGGTGCGACCCCTACTGCGGAAGCTTGGGCTGCCGCTTGTTGATTGGCAAAGTTCCAATACGGGCGCAGGTTTCCGTTTGCGTCCAGATAGTTGATGGACACTTCCAGGACGTGCCGCGCGACGACGGTGGAAGGATCGGACGGGTCCGGCAGGGTGTCGGGGTTCGGCAGCGACGTTTCGCCTCGGCTGAGCGTTCCGGCGTCGGGATCGAATGAGTAGACCACCATGGCGATGCCCCCTTGGGGAAAGGGAGGCGCCGCGCTTGCCTGGAGGGGGTCCGTGGAGACCGGCCCGGCAGTGATGTGATGGGCCAGTGTCGTAAACTGCACGAGAGTGCCCGTGTCGGTACCTTGGGCTATAAAGAAGGTATTCGGGTTGTACGTAGAGGCGTAGGCCGAACGCAAGTCGTCGGCAAGCAGGCGGAGCGCTGTGCGGCCCTCCGTTTCCAATTCCGTTTGGCGGCTCAGCGCTTCCCGGCTCCGCAAAGAGGCCGAGAGCGCGAACGTTGTGGCGGCTGTGATGATCGTGAGCATCGTCATAGCGACTAAGGCTTCGGCAAGCGTAAAGCCGCCGCGGCGCCGAGCGCACCGGAACGCGCCCCGACGGATGTGCCGCTCAGAAAAAGGTTGAACGGTGCCGCACGGAGTCATTGGGTTGGTATCGCGTTTCCCGAACCCGTATTCTGGGGAACCGGTTCATAAGTAACGATTTGTACCGAGCGCCCGCCGCGGGTGGAGCGATGCTGAACGGTGAGCGTCACCTTCTCTACTGCGGCTAGGTCCGTGGGTTCCACAGTTGTCTGCCATGTGTAGTCGGGATGGTCCGGCGAAAAGTCGCCTTGTTGATCCCCCGACATGAGCTGCGTAGGGTCGGCCTCCATCTCACTGATCTTCTGCTGTGCCAATAGGGCTGCGGTAGTTATCGTCTGTGCAGCCGCCATAGACCGCGTTGCCGCCGAGATGCACGTGAGGGCGGCCACCCCGCCCAGCACAAGGAGCAGAGCGGCTACGATCATCTCAACCAGCGTGAAACCTTCTCTGTGCCGCCCGCCGGCCGAGCGTCGGAGGGCCAAGCGTTGGCGGGGCTGGTCATTCATTGCTGATCCGTAATCCGTGGGTTTCCCGTAGCAGGAGCAACTTCCACAACGGCGGAGTACCCCTCGGCGCTCACAATCGTCAAACGCCCCCCGGAGGAACTGCCGTCGTCACGGAACCGGATGGCGGCACCGGAAGCGCTCCCGGGGACAGAACCTGTGTCGCTGAAAGATTGGAAGTTCGTGATCATGACCTTCTCGCCCAAGTTCAAGACACGCGGCTCGGGGAGGGGCTGCGCGGAGAGCTGATCCTGCATGACGATGGGTGCATCTGTTGCCGGAGCCGGAGCGGGGATAGACACGGTGAGCCCTTGCGTTTGCGCGTCAAAGGTAACGGTGCTGTCGGCCCCATAACGGATCGCCATGTCTTTAGCCGTATCGAGCGCCTCGACGACGGTTTGCAGTGCGGCGTCAAAGTCGGCACGGGCCAACATCCGCGAGTACTGCGGGACTGCCACGCTGGCGAATACCGCCATGATGACAATCACTACCAGCATCTCGATTAGGGTGAATGCGGCCCGCGCCTTGTGTGTCCTTCCACTTTGGACCAAGCCCAACACTCGTTACCCTCTCAGGTTCCAGTTGCCGATGTCGTCCGCAGTGCCCGGCTGCCCGTCCGGACCTGCCGAGAAGAGGTCATAATCCAGGCCGTGCTCGCTGGGTATGCGGTAAATATAGGGATGTCCCCACGGGTCATTGGGCAGACCGTTCTTGAGGTAGGGCCCATTCCACTTAGGGTTGTTCCCTACGTTGGTGAGGAGGGCCTGCAATCCTTGATCCGCACTCGGATACTCGCCTGTATCGAGCTTGTACGCCTCGAGCTGGTTATCCAGCGTTGAAATATCCGTGCGGGCGGCGGCCTGCCGGGCATCTTCGGTGCGGTTGATCACGCGGGGGATCACAACAGCCGCCAGGATGGCCAGGATGATGATCACCACCAGCAGCTCGATGAGCGTAAAGCCGCGCTGGGCGGCGCTTCTCGACGTTTGCATCTTCAGTTTCCTCCCATTCCTATGCCTGCGCGGATGCGCAGGGAACCCGCCGGCGGTATCGGCCGGGCGGAGCTGCTCGAGCCGTGCTCCTTATTATTTAACGATGGTGCTGGACTGAAAGATCGGCAGAAGGATCGAAAGCACCACGAAGCCCACAAAGCCGCCCATCATCAAAACCACCAGGGGTTCTACGAGGCTGGTGAGGCGGCGCATGGTATTGTCTACTTCAAAATCCAGAGTGTCTGCGGTGCGCACGAGCATTCCTGCCAGGCGCCCTGTTTCCTCTCCCACGGCGCTCATGTGGATCACAAGGGGCAGGAAGCCCCCGGTCTTCTCCATCGCAGCCGAAAGCGTTTCTCCTTGGCGGACGCTGTCCCGCGCGGAAGCCACCGCTGCCGCAGTTACCGAGTTCCCCACAGCAGTTGCTGCAATATCCAAGGATTCCAGGATGGCCACGCCCCCGCCAAGCAGGGTACCCAGCGTACGGACGAAGCGAGCCATTACGATCTTGAGCGCCAGCGGCCCAAACAGCGGCAAAGAAAGGCGCAAGGCGTCAAACGACTGCCGCCCTGATGGTGTCGCCACCCAAGCCCGAAAGAGGGCCACGGTTCCTAAAATCCCTGCGCCCATGGCCCACCAGTAATGCGCGATGCTTCCTGAGATCGCAAGAAGCATCCGGGTGGGCAAAGGCAATGCGGCTCCCATGTCCTTGAACACGTCCTGCAGGCGAGGAATTACGAATGTGAGCAGGAAGGTTACAGCCACAACGGCCACTGTGATCAGCACCGCAGGGTACGTAAGCGCAGCAAGGATCTGGCTTCGGCGCACCTGTTCCTTTTCGAGGAAGTCCGCCAGGCGCGTCATCACGCCTGCCAATTGGCCCGACACTTCCCCCGCCCGGATCATATTTGCGTAAAGGGTGGGAAATTCCCGCGGGAAGTTGCCTAATGCTTCGGACAGGGGTTTGCCTGCGCGAATGTCGGCCTGTAGGCGCTCGAGCATGGCCTTGAGGGCCTCACTGTCGCTCTGTTCGATGAGTACGGATAGGGCACGATCAATGGGGAGCCCCGCATCTATAAGGTCTGCCAACTCTCGGGTGAAGAGGAGGATTTCGATGCGCCGTACCTTCTTGGAAGCGGAAGCTACTCCTTGCACAGGCGCCCCGACACCCTCGAAGAGCGGGCGCGTGCGGCCTCCCGTGATGGCGACGGCAGAGCGGGACGAACCGTTGCCTGCTGAGCCGGACGCCACGACTTGGACGGGGTAATAGCCCATCGAGCGCACCTTGGCGGCAACGTCGGCCACATCGCGACCCATGAGGGTCCCGCTTACCTGCTTACCGGACCGATCCAAGGCTGTATAGCGGAAATCAGGCATGGGATTGATGGATGCACGGTGCGAAAGCCGTAAACGCAATCAATGAGGCAGGCTCACGCGGTTAATCGAAGCCTTCACGCTGGCACACCCGGAGCACTTCGCGAATGGTGGTGTCCCCCTCCAGCACGCGCCTCCGGCCGTCTTGCAAAAGCGTTACCATTCCCTGGTGCTGCATGGCGTATTGTTTGATCACTGTGGAGGGGTCACGCCGCACGATCATCTGGCGCACGGCATCATCCACGGTAAGCATCTCGAAGAGGCCGCTACGCCCGCGGAAGCCAACTCCGCGGCACTCCGGGCAGCCCGATCCGGCCATGAGAGGATGAGCCGCGGCCTCCTCTGGGGAGATGCCGATCTCTCCAAGCTCCACCGGATTTGGCTTGATGGGGCGTTTGCACCGGGTGCAATTGATGCGCACGAGGCGCTGGGCAATGCTTCCAATGAGCGACGAGGCCACCAGGTACGGCTCTGCACCCATGTCCAGCAGACGGCTGATTGCGCCTGCGGCGTCGTTGGTATGGAGTGTGCTGAACACGAGGTGGCCCGTGAGTGCGGCATGAATGGCAATCTCCACCGTTTCGGCATCGCGTATCTCACCCACCATGATGATGTCGGGGTCCTGCCGCACGATATGCCGAAGGCCGTTGGCAAAGGTAAGGTCTATTTGGGGATGGACCTGGATCTGGTTGATGCCGTTGAGCTGGTATTCCACCGGATCTTCGATGGTGATGATCTTCTTTTCGATGGAGTAGATCTCGTTGAGTGCGGCATAGAGCGTGGTGGTCTTTCCCGAACCCGTTGGGCCGGTCACCAGGATAATGCCGTGGGGTTCCTGGATGAGGCGCCGGAACTTCTCGAACATGGTGCCGTGCATGCCCAATTCCCGCAATCCGAGCATCGCGGTCTGCTTATCCAGGATGCGCAGCACGGCGCTCTCGCCGTAGAGAGTTGGCACCGTAGACACGCGCAAGTCTATTTGGCGGCCCGAGGATCGGATGCGCATCCGGCCGTCTTGCGGCAGGCGCCTCTCGGCGATATCCATGTCGGAAAGGATCTTGATGCGCGAGATGATGGCTGGGTGCAGGCGTTTGGGAGGGGCATTTACTTCGTGGAGCACGCCGTCTATGCGGTAGCGCACCCGTAATTCCCGTTCAAAGGGTTCTATGTGGATATCCGAGGCCCGGTCTTGGATCGCTTGGTTGATGATGAGGTTCACCATCTGGATGACCAGTTCTTCCCGCGCCATCTTCTGCAGATCGGCTACGTCCAGGCTCTCGTCCTCGGCTGCTGCTGCTTCCTGGTTCTGTGCATCTTCCAGCATGCGGTGCATGTAGAACTGCTCGAGGGCACGCCGGATCTCCGAGGCACCTGCGAGGACCGGCTCTATGCGAAAACCCGTGAGAAGCCGAAGATCATCAATGGACTGGATATCCAGGGGATCCGCCATGGCTACGGTGAGCATGTGGTCCGTCTGGCGCAGGGGCAAGAGCTGGTGGCGAAGGGCAAATTCGCTGGGCACGATTTGGAGGGCTTGCTGGTCCGGCGGCTCGGCATTGAGGTCCACAACGCGGCAGCCGAGCTGTTTGGACAGGGCGTTGAGGAGTTCGGCTTCTGAGAGGAAGCGCATGGACACGAGGATCTCGCCCAGGCGCTTCGTGTTGTTCTGGCGCCGCTGCTCGGCCAGGGCCTGATCGAGCTGCGCCTGGGTGATGATGCCGGCCTCAACTAACAGCGAGCCCAGCAATGCGCGCTTCAGGGTGAGCACTTAGTCCTCCGGAGCATGTGGGACTGGGGCCGAGGGGCAACGCTCGCGCCACGTTCGTCCTAAAAGGATAGACGGGGCGCTGCCGCCTGCGTTACATGGATTTTCGGCCGTACGGCGCCGTTTCCCTGCACGGATCCTATTAGGATGGTACCCCGTCTTATAAATGCGTATCTATGGCATACAAGGGGAGCCTGATTGCGTATTAGGGGATGGAAGGCAGCTAGAGTTCCGGCGCGGGCACAAGGAGCGCTTCCAAAGCGTATATCCCAATGCTCCATGCGGTTTTGGGCCGCGGCATGCGGCAAGGAAGTGAACGTGAGATGGCAAAGGTGAAGAGAATGGTGCGGGCCACGTCGCACAGAGGGCCCCTGCAGGGCGCCTCGGCAGAGGCTCCGGTCGAAGTCACCGGAGCAGAACTCGATGCCGTCCATTCGCTTTTGCTGGAGCTCGATGAGGACTGCCACTTCTTGGGCGACTGCGGTCCCGGCGAGGGAGACGTCGTGGCGGAAGAGAGTGAGGACGCTTCGCACGGCGAGGTGCCTGCGCCGCGAGCGCGTGGCCCCCGCGCCTCACACGGTACGGAGGAGATCCCGGATCTGTGGATGCTCAAGAGCAGCAAGACGCCCCTGCTTACGGCGGCTCGCGAAATTACGTTGGCCAAGCGTGTTGAGCAGGGAGATCGCGCCGCCGCTGAAGAGCTGGTGAACGCCAACGTGCGCCTGGTGGCGGCTGTTGCCCGGCGATACGTGGGGCGGGGTCTGCCGCTGGAAGATCTTATCCAGGAGGGGCTCATCGGCCTCATGCGTGCCGTGGAGAAGTACAACTACCGCAAGGGGTATCGCTTCAGCACCTACGCCACGCACTGGATCCGCCAGGCGATCTCGCGGGCGCTCGCCAATCAGGGGAGGTCCATCCGATTGCCTGCTCATGTGGTGGACACCCTCAGCCGCGTGTCCCGCGTACGGGAGGACCTGTTCCATCGGCTTGGACGGCCGCCTACACGGGCTGAACTCGCCGAGGCGGCGGGCATCAGTGAAAAGAAGCTGATGCAGCTCTTCCGGAGCGCCGCGCAGCCCCTCTCCCTCGAGACGCCGGTTGGACCCGAGGGATCCGGGCGTTTGGGAGACTTCCTTCCCGCGGGCGAAGAGAGCTCTCCTTCCGACCGTGCGTTCCGTTATATGGTGCGGGAAGAACTGGAGCACGCCCTCAACACGCTCACACCGCGGGAGAAGGAAGTGATCATCCTTCGGTATGGCCTTGGGGGCGATGAACCCCAGACCCTCGAGGAGACTGGGCGGCGCCTGCGCATCACCCGTGAACGCGCGCGCCAGATCGAGGTAAAGGCTATGGAGAAGCTCCGGAGACCACACACTGCCAAACGTCTGCTGGAGGCTGTGGCCTGACCGGTGGGCGTGGATCCCTCTTCGGGAGTATAATGCTTAACGGACGCCTGGCGTTCCACGCCAAGGCGCCTCGCGATAGAGGGGCCATGCCCAAACCCAGCTTCTGCGCCAACGAATACTTCCAGCGGCCCGACCCTTGCGTCCTTATCCTCTTCGGGGCGACCGGCGATCTGACGCGCCGCAAGCTCATCCCGGCGCTCTTCAGCCTCTTCATTCAGAATCTCCTACCCCAGCAATTCGCCATCGTAGCCTTCGCGCGCAAGCCAAAGACCGACGATGAGTTCCGCGAGGACTTGCTGGACGCCGTGCGCGAGTTTGCCCCTGCCTTACCGGCGGGCGGCCCCGAATGGGAGCGCTTCATCCGGAATGTGTACTATCATCGTTCTACATTGGACGACGCGGAAGGATACCGCACGCTCAAACAGCGGCTTGCGGAGCTGGATGCGGTACATGCTACCTTAGGCAATCGCCTCTTTTACCTTGCTACTCCGCCGGACAGTTTTGCCCTGATCGCCGACCAACTGGCTGCCTGCGGCTTGAACCGGCCGGCCCGCGACGGGGCGTGCGTACGCATCGTGGTGGAAAAGCCCTTCGGCTTTGACCTTGCCAGTGCCAGGGAGCTCAATACCCGCCTCCGCATGCACTTTGCCGAGGACCAGATCTACCGGATTGATCATTACCTGGGCAAAGAGACCGTTCAGAATATCTTGGTCCTCCGTTTTGCCAACCGTCTGTTTGAATTGCTCTGGAATCACTTGTATGTGGACCATGTGCAGATTACGGTGGCGGAGACGCTGGGGATGGAAGGGCGCGGGGCGTATTTCGACAAGGCCGGGGTTCTGCGCGACATGATCCAGAACCACGCCTTGCAGATCCTTACGCTCATCGCTATGGAGCCGCCCGTAAGCCTGGAAGCGGATGCCATTCGCGACGAAAAGGTGAAGGTTTTGCGTTCCATTCGGCCGTTCACACCAGAGTATGTGGCCCAAAGCACAGTTCGAGCGCAGTATACTGCCGGCGAGATAGCAGGCATGCGCGTGCCGGGCTATTTGGAAGAGGAGGGAGTTCCGGCGGGCAGCACCACCGAAACCTACGCAGCGATACGCCTGTGGGTGGATAACTGGAGGTGGGCTGGAGTACCCTTTTACGTGCGATCGGGGAAGCGGTTGCCCGAGCGGTTTACGAAGGTGGTAATCCAACTGAAGGATGTACCGGATGTGCTCTTTTCGCGGTTGGCATGCGCCGAGGTCGAACCGAACACCCTCAGCATCTGCATCCAGCCCAACGAAGGCGTGGAGATCCGCATGAGCGCCAAGGAGCCGGGGCCTGCGATGCTGGTAAGCCCGGTGCGCATGCACTTTGACTACGCCGAGGCATTCGGCAAGACAATCCCCGATGCCTACGAGCGGCTCCTGGTGAATGCGCTGCTGGGCGATGCCTCTCTCTTTGCCCGGGGCGATGAGGTAGAAGCAGCGTGGTCCCTCGTGACGCCGATCTTGGAGGCCTGGGCCGCCGGCGATCCACCGCTGGACCACTATCCTGCCGGCGCTGCGGGGCCTGCTGGCGCCGACGCGCTGCTGAGTGCGGAGGGGCGGAAGTGGCTTTAGGAGAAGAGCGCCGTCCGGCGGCTTATCAGTCCGCAATAGGCACGGACAGCGAACGTGGAGAGAGCGGCGTGTATTTAGGTGTAATCCGGCGCTATCGCCGCTACTTGCCCGTCAACGATGATACGCCCGTCATCACGTTGCTGGAGGGTGACACGCCGCTCATTCCGGCACCGCGCTTGGCTGCTGCCATCCACCGCGGGCTGACACTCTACCTCAAGTATGAAGGGGTCAATCCCACCGGCTCATTCAAGGACCGTGGGATGACGTTGGCGGTAAGCAAAGCTGTAGAGCAGGGGATGCGTACGGTAATGTGCGCCTCCACTGGGAATACATCGGCTTCTGCGGCAGCCTATGCGGCACGGGCTGGGCTTGAGTGTCATGTGCTGATCCCTGGAGGCAAGATTGCCGCAGGGAAATTGGCCCAGGCGCTCATGCATGGAGCCAAAGTGCTTGCTGTAGAGGGGAATTTCGACGAGGCGCTCGATATCGTTCGCTCCATTACCGAAGAATTCCCCGTCGCCCTGGTGAATTCTGTAAATCCCTTCCGTCTGGAGGGGCAGAAGACCGCTGCTTTCGAGATCGTGGACGTGCTTGGCCGCGCGCCGGACGTACATGCGCTTCCCGTGGGCAATGCCGGCAACATTACTGCATACTGGATGGGCTACAAGCAGTACCATGCTGCAGGGCGCACTTCTTCGGTTCCGCGCATGTTGGGTTTCCAGGCAGCCGGCGCAGCGCCTATCGTGCGCGGGATGCCCATAGCCCATCCTGAAACGTTGGCGACGGCCATCCGCATCGGGAATCCGGCTTCATGGAAAGGAGCCGCAGCGGCTCGGGATGAGTCTGGAGGGCTCATCGAGAGCGTTACGGACGCCGAGATCCTGGAGGCCTATCGGGCTTTGGCAACTCTCGAGGGTGTCTTCGCTGAGCCTGCCAGCGCCGCCTCCATCGCCGGCCTCAAAAAGCTCGCCGGCCAGGGATACTTTCGCGGCGAGGTTCTGGCAGTGGCGACACTTACCGGGCACGGCCTGAAGGATCCCGCCATCGCCGTGGCCGAGGCGCAGTGCACGCCGATGACGGTGCCTGCAACCCGATCGGCGGTCCTCAAAGCTTTGGGTTATTGATGGTCCCCAATGAGGCTGCCGGCAGGAGTTCGTGGCCGGCGAGGCTAAGTTATCGCAGCGGGGTGGATAGCTGATGGAAAACATTGGCCACCCCAGGAGACACCACGATCATGGCTCATCTGTTTACCATGCCCACTCTGGGCCAAACGATGGAGGAGGGCACGATCCTCCAATGGTTCAAGCGCGAAGGCGACCCGGTTCAAGAAGGTGAGGCTCTGCTGGAGGTGATGTCCGACAAGGCGAGTTTCGAAGTGCCGTCTCCAGCGAGCGGCATCGTCCGCAAGATCCTGGCCCAGGCAGACGAAACCGTACCCGTGAAGCAACCCATTGCCATCATCGGCACAGCAGAGGAACCGATAGATGGGTTGTTGAGTGGAGCGCCGCCGACGGCGCCTTCCCTGCAAGCAGCGTCCGCAACACCGCCTTCTGCGGCGTCCACCGCGAGCCCTGCACCCGCGGCGGAAGCCGAGAAGGTTTTGTTATCCCCAAGGGCCCGGCGTCTGGCCGACGAACGGGGAATACCCGTAACCGCTTTGGTCGGTCTCGGTACAGGCCCGCACGGCAGAGTTCTGGAGCGGGATGTGCGGGCGTATCTGGAACAATCGGCTGCTCTGGTAGACCGGAGTGCTGAAGCACCCCGCCCGCGCATGACGCCCTTGGCTGCCAAGATTGCGGGCGATCTAGGGGTGGATGTGTCGGCGCTGGCGGCGGGCATCCAGGGCAGTCGGATTACAGCGGACGACGTTCGACGGCGAGCCGAAGAAGCATCCCAACGCGCAGCGCCTGCGGTCGGCGGAACAGAACCGGCGGTGGCCGAGGTCGTGCCTTTCCGCGGTTTGCGAAAGATGTCCGCGGACACCGTTACCCGCTCGAGGCAGACGGCTCCCCATGTGACCCTCGTGCTTGAAGTGGATATGTCCAAGTCGGCTGCGCTTCTTTCCGAGCTTCGGCCCGAGATCCAACGGACGCATGGGGTGAAGTTGACCTACACCGATATCCTCGTGAAGGCTGTGGCGCGGGCTCTGAAGGAGCATCCGCAGTGCAATGCCGCCCTCGTGGGAGACGAAATCCGCCTCTATGCCGACCGCAATATCGGTTGCGCGGTGGACACCGAGCGGGGCCTCGTAGTGCCCGTAGTGCGGCGCGCCGACACAAAGAGCCTCGGGGAAGTGTCTGTGGAGCTCAAAGGGCTCATCGAACGCTGTCGGGCTGGAAAGCAAACCCAGGAAGACCTCTCTGGAGGTACCTTCACCATCACGAACCTGGGTCCCTTCGGCATTGACGTCTTCGACCCGATCCTGGTGCCGCCGCAGTCCTGCATCTTGGGCGTTTGTCGCATCGCTGAGAAGCCGGTCGTGGTCGAGGGGCAGGTGGCAGTGCGTCCGATGATGAATTTGTGCCTCTCCGTGGACCACCGCGTGGTGGATGGCGCTCCGGCTGCGCGGTTTCTGCAGCATCTGAAGGAGTTGTTGGAGACGCCTCTGCGCATCTTCATCTGAAGGGTCTGGGCGCGTGGGACAGTACTTCAGTAATGGTGACCCGGCCGTATTTCCCATTGCGGACGAGGCAGCAGTGGGGTACGTTGCGGATGCTGAACGTGTGGGCGTGCGTCGTTTTGGCCGGCGCATCTGTTGCTGTGCGCATCGGTTGCGCCCTAACCCGTAACGCACGTTACGTTGACGGAACTGCAGATCGTGTGGTTGTAGTGCGGGGGCTAGGGGCCATGACGCGCGGTTGTGCCGGCCTATTCGGGGGAAGGTCGGCGCACCCAATCCGCGGCACGCCCTGCGTTTTGAGTGACGGGCCGGTGGCCATTGCAATGGGCGCCGGCCCTCTGTAGTTTGTGCAGAGCCCTTCTGATGAAACTTGCCGGTTGCGCTCTTCGTCTCATAGCAGGAAGCAGCGCATCTGTTGGAGGGAGGAGGAGAACGATGATCGTTCGACGGATTTCGGTGGCCGTGGCCGCTGGGCTGATCATTGCGGCGGCGCACAACGCCGCGGCCCAGTACGCGCCGGCTCCGGGCTTGCGCCCCGGAATGGTTCAGCGCCCGGCGCCGCCTAGAAACTACTGGAAGGAATTCAAGAATTACGCCGACGAAGCTGCCGCCAAGTACCAGGCGAAGATAGTAGTAGACCCGGCGTTGTTCGTGAGCGCCAAACCCGGACCGGCCTCGGGAGACACTATCGAGGCCGCGCTCAATTCCCTCGTGGCCCAGGTCAAGAACAGTGCATGGCGGCGTGTGTATCTCAAGGCCGGTGCTTCCCCGTCGCCAGATCGGCTGGCCGCAGCCGTGCGGGCGCTGGAGATGATTGAAGAGAGCGGCCTCGTCCTTGAGAACCCAGCCTCCAGACGCGCCACGTCCTTCCTCAAGGGTTTCCCGGTGCCGGCAAGCTTTACAGAGGATTTGGCAGCCCAGCAATTCGCCACATCACCGGTCTACGTCATCTTCAGCACTACCCCCAGTGCAGACGCCCCCAAGTCGCTGGAAGAGCGGTATATGGACCTGCAGCGCCAGCAGTTGGAGATGATGATGCAGATGACGCCGGACCAGCTTCAGGCGGCCATGGCGAGGGGCATGCAGATGTGGCAGAGCCTCGATCCGGCCACGCGGACCCAGATGATGGGCCAGATGATGCGCGCCGGCATGCAGATGTTCATGAACATGCCGCCGGAGCAGCGCCAGCAATTGATGCAGGATGTGTTTCAGAGCATGCAGGGGGCCTTTCCAGGAGGCCCGCCGCCAGGACCTCCGGGTCCTCCGCGGTAAAGATGCATCGTTCGGACTTCTGTAGCCATTGGCGGGCCGCAGGCCATACTGGGGATCGAGGGCTGGTATGAGCGGCGGCCCGCATTCGTTGTACCCATGGAAGCTATGGGACGCACATGCATCCTGGCCGGGCAACCTTTTGCCCGTGGGCGTCGTCCATATGGATGGAGGGCAAATCGCCGTGCAGGCAGCGGGTAACCGTAGAACGGGAACGATGCGCCCCCCATTGAGAAGTATGGAATATTGAACCTGTGCGTCCGCCCGACGTCTGATGGGTAGGAGCACACATTAGGAGGAGGTCGAGTGGAACAGCCAGTGAGGGTAAGCTTGGTGTTTCCGCGCAGCGGCCAGCAGTTGTATGTGCTGGTTCCTCGATACGCGGTGTCGGAAACCTCGTTGAAGGACCATGGTACGTATCGCGCGTCGTGGGAACAAGATGTCCGTTCCGACAGTGAGATGGGGCATCAGGAGAAGCGCTCCGTCTAGGTTATAATCCTTCTTATTTCTGCTTGGTTCGCATCTGCGCCCGACCAATCCGTGGTCGGGCGCAGATGTCTTGAAGGAGCCCTGCATCGGGCACGGCTTCAAATTCCGGGGGCATGGCAGGAAGAAGGCACCACGCACGACGCATCCGTCACGGCCACAGGCGGCTAGGCAGCCCTCGAGCGGTTTGCTCGGCGCACAAAAGCTGCGCGGGCATTCGCATTTCGATGTGTGTTCAGCGCCGGGTGTGGCGGTGGGACGCCCACTCCTAGTCTGATCACCACTATCACCCGGCAGGGATCCTGGGCCGGAATGCCGTAAGTGGATGCTGGCGGTTTGCCAACTCTCGAGAGTGTGGAAGGGATCCGGACATGCCAAATCTCCTCTTTCGTCATGATCGCGCCGAATGGGGCTGCACGGAACTTGTGTCGCCTGTCGCTGCTCCGCTACGCTATATCACGCTCCGCAGGATCCGGTTGGGCACCGGATGTTCGGCGTGGACCTGGGAGACGGGCGGAGAGGAGGCGGTGCTCGACGTCCTCGCAGGGCGGTGTACTGTTCAGCTCGAAGCCGAACCCTTCCATGCGGAATTCCTCGATATAGGCAGTCGGGAGCATGTGTTTGCGGGCAGACCGACTATGGTGTACATCCCGCGGGGCGGACGCGTATCGGTAATAGCTGAGGGGGCGGATTTTGAGGGGCTCCTGGCTTCTGCGCCGGCCAGAGCCGTCTATCCGCCTGCCGTGGTGTTTCCAGACGAGATGGAGGTGCGCACCGTTGGAAAGGACAATTGGCAGCGCACCGTCGTGACGGGTGTGGGCGAAAATGTGGAGGCTGATCGCTTGATTGTTGGCGAAACGGTGAACCCACCGGGCAACTGGTCTAGCTCTCCGCCGCACAAACACGATGCTTCGGATGAGGGTGAGGTTCCCATGGAGGAGGTGTATTATTATCGTCTCAATCCGCCCCAAGGTTTCGGCCTCCAGCGCGTGTATACGCCGCCCGGCGCACCCAACGCCTTCGACGTTGCTTATTCTGTGGCCGAAGGCGACGTCGTCGTGATCCCGCGGGGATACCATCCTGTCGTGGCAGCGCCTGGGTACCAGCTTCTCTACGTTTGGGTCCTGGCAGGGGACGAGCGGAGGTACGGCGCGTGGTCTGATGACCCCCAACACGGATGGATCAAGGGGTTAGGGGGCTGAAAAATGGGGCGGGTGACACGCTCCGCCCCACGTATGTACGTACGTCGCGCTAGATGCGCTCTGCCGCCTTTTGCGTAGCCGCCGTGTCAATGGGGACGCTGGGTCCCATGGAGGGCGCCACGCTGATGCGCTTGAGGTATTTGCCCTTGGCAGCAGCAGGGCGGGCTTTGATAAGCGCGTTGAGGAGTGTGAGGTAGTTGGCTTTGATGTGTTCCAGCGGAAAGCTGGCTTTGCCGATGGGGCAATGGATGATGCCGGCCTTCTCCACGCGGTATTCGACGCGGGTGGCGCCTTTGATATCACGAACCACCTGCCCGATATTCGGGGACACGGTGCCGGCCTTAGGGTTGGGCATCTTCTGTTTGAGGATGCTTCCTACCCGGCCTACCAGCGGCATCATGTCGGGGGTGGCACAGATGAGGTCGTAGGACGCCCAACCGTCCCATCCTTTCTGGATGCGTTCGATGAGGTCCTCTGCGCCCACTTCGTCCGCTCCGGCGGCCTTGGCTTCCTCGGCCTTGTCGCCCCGAGCGAACACCATGACACGGCGGGATTTGCCGGTTCCGTAGGGCAGGTTCACGGTACCGCGGACCATCTGGTCGCCATGGCGTGGATCCACTCCCAGGTTTACGGCTACCTCAATGGTTTCGTCGAAGTTGGCGGAAGTCAGCTCCTTTACTTTGGCCAGCCCTTCGTCTACATCGTAGATGCGGCCTGGTTCGATCTTCTTGAGGAGTTCCAGGTAGCGCCGGCTGTGCTTGGGGCGGCCTGCCTTGGCCTGGCGCCGCTGTGTGGTGGAAAGCTTCGGCATTCGATCCTCCTGTGGTGTATGGCGGGGCGAACCCCTCCCACGTGGTGGTTTCTGTCTATCCCTCGACGGTTACGCCCATGGACCGGGCCGTCCCTTCGATGATGCGCATGGCGGCTTCGATGTCATTCGCATTGAGGTCCGGCAGCTTGGTCTGGGCGATGGATCGGATTTGTTCTCGGGTAAGCTTGCCGACCTTGGTGCGGTTGGGGGTTCCCGAGCCCTTTTCGATACCGGCAGCCTTCTTGATGAGATCGGCTGCGGGCGGAGTTTTCGTAACGAACGTGAAGGAGCGATCCTCGTAGATTGTGATCTCTACGGGAACAATGGAGCCCACTTGATTAGCTGTTTGTGCGTTGTAGCTCTTGATGAACTCCATCATATTGATGCCGTAGGGCCCCAGTGTCGAACCCACGGGCGGAGCCGGAGTGGCTTTCCCTGCCGGGATCTGGAGCTTGACTACGGCGGTGATTTTCTTGGCCACGTTGTTCCTCCTGTGCCAGATATCGCGTGCCGGCGCCGATGGACGATGCGCCCGTTATGGCACATGATCACGTAACTTTCTCTACTTGAGTGAAATCGAGCTCCACTGGTGTTTCCCGGCCGAAGATGGAGATCAGGACCCGGAGCTTTTCTTTGTCTACGTTGACGTCGTCTATCTTGCCTTCGAGGTTGCTGAAGGGGCCGGACACTACACGGACTACGTCGCCCTTTGTCCATTGTACGCGAGGCCGCTGGGCGGTACCCGCCTCTTGTTGAAGGAGTGCTTCCACCTCTTTCTGCTGCAGAGGCACAGGCTTGTTTCCGGAGCTCACGAAGCCCGTTACGCCTGTGGTAGACTTCACCAGGTACCAGGTGCTGTCATCCAGCACCATGTCTATGAGCACATACCCAGGGAAGATCTTGCGCTTGACTTCCTGGCGCTTCCCTCCGCGGGTGCGCACTTCCACTTCGGTGGGGACCTTGATGTCGAAGATCTTGTCCCGCAAGTGCATCGATTCCGCACGCCGGAGGATATTCGTCATCACCTTGTTTTCGTGGCCGGAGTACGTGTGGACTGCGTACCAGTGTCTTTGCATCGTGTTCGGTTCTTTAGCCGCCGAGAAGTTGCGTCCTAGGCGGGCTCCATTGAAGAGTGAAGGGACACCCGTAGCTACTGGGCGATCAGGTTGAACTTGGTCGTAATCTGCGTGAGCACGTAGTCTATCAGTCCAATGTAGACTGCGAGGATCAAGATCACCGCGAGGACGACCACGGTGAGGCGCCATGCCTCTTCGAGAGTAGGCCAAGTCGTCTTCTTGAGTTCTGCGATCACTTCGTGCAGAAAGCTTCGGCCTCGGGCTAGCGGAGGCAAGCCGCGGTCGGATCCGTTCGCCATCGTTGGCCTCGTTTTAGGTTGTTGGGCAATAGGCATGAAGCCGCCTCACTTGGGCACGTACACTCCGCCGGAGTCCGCAAGGTTTTGCCGGCTTCCGGCGGCTGGGTTATAGGGTGGCAGGGGTGGCAGGATTCGAACCCGCGACCGCCCACTTTGGAGGCGGGTGCTCTACCAGCTGAGCTACACCCCTACAACGAGCCGAAGGATGGGTCCATCCCCGGCTCTCGATTGGTCATTTGGCTTCCCGATGCAGCGTATGTTTGCGGCACGGCGGGCAGTATTTGCGAAATTCCAGCCGTTCCGGGTGCTTCTGCCGGTTCTTAGATGTTGTGTAATTACGGCTTCGGCAATCACTGCACGCCAGCGTAATGATTATACGGTTTTCTTTGGCTGCCATATTCTACTCGATGATTTTGCTCACCACGCCTGCTCCCACGGTATGGCCGCCCTCGCGCAC
>JBMFSQ010000002.1:0-299507 GCA_049967475.1 Chthonomonadales bacterium
GGTCCCCGCGGGGGGGGAGGGCCGAGGTGGGGGGGGTCCCTGCCCGCGGGGAGACAGGCACGATACGGGCTTCACAGGTGCACAAGCTGTGCCTTCTCCATTCCTGGAACCGCCCGTATCTCCGCCATCAAATCAGGTGAAATCGGATCGTCCACCATCAGCACCATCAGCGCCCTGCCGCCCACCTTTTCGCGGCCTACGTTCATACCCGCGATGTTCACGCCCCGGTTTCCCAAAAGGGTGCCGACGGCGCCGATTACGCCGGGCCGATCGGTGTGTTGGGTGAGAACCATGGTGCCTTCCGGAACGATATCCACGTGATAGCCGTCAATGTGCACGATGCGCAGATCGCTCTTCCCGAACACCGTGCCGCAAATGGTACGCGTACCCGCAGCGGTGCGTGCCCGAACCGTGAGCATGGCATTGTACTCACCCGAGGTGGAGCTGTGGGCTTCCGTAACCTTGAGCCCCCGCGATGCAGCAAGAACGGGAGCGTTCACGAGGTTCACCGGATCGGACAGTACGGGAGCCAGGATGCCTGCAAGCACCGCCCGGGTGACAGGACCGGTGGGCATTGCCCCGAAGTCGCCCTGGAAAAGCACCTCCACTTCTTCGATGGGGCGCCCGGCACCGTTCAATTCCCTCGCTAGCTGCGTATGGAGGCTCCCGATCTTCTCACCTAAGGCCAGGTAGGGCCCAACGAGCGCCATGGCCTCGGGGGAGAGCGCCGGCATATTGACGGCTGCCCGGGCAGGCCGGCCGGCCAGCACATCCGCGATCTGCTCGGCGATGTCTATGGCTACGTTCTCCTGGGCTTCTGCGGTGGATGCCCCGAGGTGGGGCGTCAGCACGTTCTGGGGGAGAGTTAACAACGGATTGTCCGGCGCAATAGGCTCTTTGGCAAACACATCCAGCGCTGCGCCGGCTACCCTGCCTGAGCGGATTGCATCGGCCAGGGCGTTTTCGTCAATCAGGCCGCCGCGGGCACAGTTGATGATGCGCACACCAGGTTTCATTTTGGCGAGTTGCTCTGCTCCGATCATGCCGCGCGTCTCATCGTTCAGCGGAACATGGAGGGTGATGAAATCACTCTGAGCGTAGATCTCCTCCAAAGACACGAGCGTCGCCCCGATCTCCGAAGCCTTGTGCTCGTTGGCGTAGGGGTCATACGCGATCACGCTCATCTCGAAGGCGCGCGCGCGCCGTGCCACCTCGCCCCCGATCTTGCCCAAGCCGATTACGCCCAGCGTCTTGCCGTAGAGTTCCGCGCCGAGGAACTTCTTGCGCTCCCAGCGGCCAGCACGCACACTGGCGTCCGCTTGGGGGATGCGCCGCGCCAAGGCAAGGATCATGGCGATGGTGAGCTCAGCGGCTGCAATGGTATTCCCCTCCGGCGAGTTGACCACCAGGATGCCCCTCTCGGTGGCTGCACGCACATCTATGTTGTCTACACCTACGCCGGCTCGGCCGATGATCTTGAGGCGGTTAGCTGCTTGGATGATGCGCGCAGTAACCTTCGTCTCGCTGCGTACAGCTAGGGCATCATACTCGCCGATGATGGCCTCCAGCTCCTCGGGTTTCAGGCCCGTTTTGACATCCACCTCCGCCACCCGGCGCAAACGGTTGATGCCCGCCTCCGCAATGGGGTCGCTCACAAGTACTCGAGGCATTTGGTATCCGCTCCTCGGGGGTGCAGAGCCCGCGCACGTCAGTCGTGCCGTGGGTCCGCCGCACACCGTCTACCGCGATCCTAACGCGTGTTGTGGCCAAAGGATACTCCACGTAAACGACGGCGGTCAACCGGCATTCGTGCCGATCTCCACTGCGTTCCCACTAATAGATCCGAACCCCCCCGTGGACGGGGGAGGAACAGCCCCCTCCCCGCCCGCGGGGAGGGCCGGGTTGGGGGCCTCCCTGCCCGCAAGTCTTTGCAGGAACATGCGCGCGATCCCCCGAAGTTACTGCCATACGCATCGAGAGGCTGCGAGCGTGCTTCTACCGATCTTAGGAGTTGCGGCGATGTTGAGCGATCTGCCCTCGGGTCCTGCACCAGAGCCCGTCCCCCTGCGGTTCTTTCCAGATCGCCTTCACGCGTTTGTGTTTCGCAATTGGCAGCTCGTACCGGCAGGAAAATTGGCCCAGGTAATCGGAGCCACCAAGCAACAGGTCCTGCACCTGGGAAAAGCCATGGGCCTCGCCGGACCACCGCCCATCACCCGGGACCAATTCCGCCGATCCTACGTCACGATCATCCGGCGCAACTGGCACCTGCTTCCGTACGACCAGCTTCGAAAGCTCCTAGGATGGGACGAAGCGCGCCTGGCCTACACTCTGCGCGAAGACGACTTCCTCTTCATCAAATTGGGGAGTCTCAAACCCAGATGCGAGCCCATCGTCTACCAAGATCCTGATGCAGCCGCCAAACACCGGGAAGCGGAAATCGCACGCATCCTTCACGACACACTGGGGGAAGGCGTGGGAAGACTGCCAAAGCCCCTCTTTGGCTTCGTGCGGCAGTTGTCCGAACCGTCGCCGAAGCCGCAGCGCCAGCTCCTGGAGCGGCGGGAGGAGCCCCTGCGCCTCTGCTACTCGTACTTCGCCCTTTACGGCGATCCCCTCATGGAGCCGGGATTGGATCCTTACCCGGAGGGATATCTGGAGCGCCTGGCTGCCGTAGGGGTGAACGCCATATGGCTCCAGGGCGTGCTCTATAAACTGGCGCCGTTCCCTTGGTCTCCGGATCTCAGCGACGGATACCCACAGAGGTTGAAGAGGTTGGCGGCCCTCGTACGGCGTGCCCGCCGACACGGCATCCGGGTATACCTCTACCTCAATGAGCCTCGGGCGATGCCTGCTTCTTTCTTCCAGGCCCACCCGCAATTGAAGGGTACGGTGGAGGGCGATCATGCCGCCCTTTGTGTCAGTGTGCCCGAGGTTTCTAGATACCTGACCGATAGTGTCGCCTCGATCTGCCGGGCAGTGCCCGACCTGGGCGGCTTCTTCACCATCACGGCCTCCGAGAATCTCACCAATTGCTATTCTCACGGAAATGCATCCACCTGTCCCCGGTGCAGCAAGCGGGAGCCGTGGGATGTGATCGCATCAGTGAACCAGGCGATTTATCAGGGCATACGGAACGCCGGCGCCCGCGCGCGCCTCATCGTGTGGGATTGGGGTTGGCCCGATGCGTGGGCCCATGCCATCATCCAGCGCACTCCGCCCGAGTGCTCCCTCATGAGCGTGAGCGAGTGGTCTCTACCCATTGAAAGGGGCGGCGTGCGCAGTACGGTAGGCGAGTACTCCCTCTCGGCCATCGGCCCAGGGCCCCGAGCGCTGCGTCATTGGGCATGGGCGCGTGAGGGATCCATGAGATGCGTCGCCAAGATCCAGGCAGCCAACAGTTGGGAGATCTCCTGTGTCCCCTATGTGCCGGTTCTTTATAACGTGGCGGAACACGTGGCGCGCATCCACAGCGCCGGCGTGGAAGATTTGATGCTGGGATGGACCCTCGGAGGCTACCCCTCGCTGAACCTCAAAGTCGCCGCGCAAACTCCGGAGGAGGCTTCTAATTCGGAGGAAGCGGCACATGCCGTGCTCCAAGGCATCGCCCGGGAATACTTCGGTCCTGCATCCGAAAGCGTGGTGGAAGCATGGAAGGAATTCAGCACGGCATTCCAAGAATTCCCGTTCCATATCGAGGTCGTATACAAGGCTCCGTTGCAAGTAGGCGCTGCGAATCTTTTATGGGAAGCGCCTACCGGCTATCGCGCCACAATGAGTGGGTTTCCGTACGATGACCTTGCCGGTTGGCGCGCCGTCTATCCCCCCGAGATCTTCATCCAACAGCTAACGAAGGTCGCTTCCGGATTTGCATCGGCGGCGGAACATCTGGAGCGGGCTCTCAGCATCCACCGCAGTTCGCTAGACCCAGCTTCCCAGGAGCGCCTGAAAGAGCTCATCCGCATGGGAAGCGTCTGCGCCATTCAGATGGGTTCAGTAGCCCGGCAATCGCGCTTCATCGTCCTGCGCGACCGCTTGCTCAGCCACACAGCCGGCACCGAAACGGCAGGATTGTTGGCACAAATGGAGCAGATCCTGCGGGAGGAGATCACGGCTGCGATCAGGCTGTACCAAGCGCAAATCGAGGATCCCCGCATCGGGTTTGAGGCCACAAATCACTACTTCTTCATCCCGATGGACCTGGCAGAAAAGATCCTGTGCTGCACCGATCTCCTCGAGCGGTGGATCCCGGCTATGCGGGCCAACTCCAGCCGCGCCCTATCGCGAGCCGCAGGCGGCCGGTAGAACGCATTACGACACCTCGAATAAGCCGTCTGCCAGCCCTTGGTTGATCCTAAGATCGCTGTATTGCGTGACGGCAGCGAGAGCACCTTCCCCGTTGAGGATCTCCACGCGCGTGGGAAACCAGAGCCCATCCTGGACTTCCTTCACATCCTTATAGAGGAACGTGGCCTTCAGTTTGCCGTCACCATCGAACCATTGGCGCTTTCGCACTACGCGCGTGCGAGGGTCCACCCAAAGCACATATTTCAGGCGGCTGTCCCCGCGGAAGGTGAGCTCGAACACGTTCGTTGCGACGCCGGCGACGTCTTCATCGCGAAGATATTTCGAGTGGATGAAGGGAAGGTCGCTCCGCGCCACGAGTCCTAGATCCAGCAGGGAATATCGGCGCCCCGGTGCTTCACCCAATTCATCGCGTTTGCGGAAATGGAGCCGCGGGATGGCCAAGGTGCGCGTGGATCCGTTCACCACGTACTCGGCCGGAGTGTCGCCGATGCGTCCCTCCATGCGGAGCTTGTCGGGCTGCTTGTAACGCATCACCACATCGCGGAGCCGGTATGCGAACCCGAAATCTCGGTTGATCTTGGCGAGTTCCGTTTGGTCTGCTTTGACTACTGTGACGGATGCTTGCAAGTCGTGCAAATCATCGGTGGCCAAAGCCTCCAGAGAGGGCTTGCCGCCCGCCCACGCCGATGGCGCAAACGCCAGCACGACCCCCATCATTGCTGCAATGCCGATCCTCACCTGCAGGCTCCTTCCATGCGGTGTCCCCCGGCTTACTGCACTCTTGCGGACACGGAAGGGAGTATATCCGGCACGCTTGCCCGTGTCAACAGGGGGATCATCCCTTGACGTGGAAGGGATCCTCCGGTACACTTGTGTTCGGCGTTCAGAGGCACTCTGCGCGCCACTCGGAGGTGGGATTGAACCGAACGCTGCCTCAGTGGCTCACGAAGAAAGTCCCCAGCCCCCACACGGTGCGGCAGGTCGAAGAGATGATGCGCACTGCACGCCTCCATACCGTGTGCGAAAGCGCGCGGTGCCCCAACCTCGGGGAGTGCTGGTCCCACCGCACTGCCACCTTCATGATCCTGGGCGATATCTGCACGCGCAATTGTGGGTTCTGCGCCATCCGTGTAGGCCGCCCGTCTCCGCCTGATCCTGAGGAACCGGCCCGCGTCGCCGCCACGGCACGGGAAATGGGCCTCCGCCATATCGTGGTGACGTCGGTCGCCCGGGACGACTTGGAAGACGAGGGCGCAGGCCATTTTGCGGCTACAATCCGCGAGATACGCCGTGCGAGCCCCCAAGCCATCGTGGAAGTGCTTACCCCAGATTTCAAAGCGAAGCCGCATCTCATCCGCATGGTGACGGACGCAGGCCCTGACATCTACAATCACAACATCGAGACCGTGGAACGTCTCTCCCCGCAAGTGCGGCCGCAGGCGAGATACCGCCGCACGCTAAAGGCGCTGGCCACTGTCAAAGAACTGGCTCCAAACATATACACCAAATCCGGCATCATGTTAGGATTGGGCGAGACGCGCGACGAGGTGATCCAAACATTGAGAGACCTGCGGGCTGCGGGGGTCCAGGCTGTCACCATCGGCCAATATCTGCGTCCCACCACACGCCATCTTCCGGTACAGGAATATGTACCCCCCGAGATCTTCGAAGAGTACGAGCGCATCGGGATGGACATGGGCTTCCTGTTCGTGGCATCGGCGCCGTTTGTTCGGAGCAGTTATAATGCCATTGAGTTCTCGCGCCGCATCCTCGCCGAACGGCTGGCGGCGTCGTAACTTCGCTTCACGGCTGATCTTCTGAGCGACTCGGCATCATGCACCGTTGCGGGCGTATAAGGAAGGACCGGCTCCCAGAGTGACGGTGCAGTTGGCGTAAGGGTTGTGTGATGCGCACATTGCGGCGCCTGGTCTCCACGTTGCTGTTCCTGGTTCCACTCATGGCGGTGGCTGTACTCGCCGCACTTTCCTTGAAGCGCTATCTTGGGCTGGCGCAGGAACATCTGCCGCCGATCGTTGCTGAGGAAGTGCGCAAGATTACTGGCCACGAGGTGTCCATTGGGAGGATTAGGATACAGCCGGGCGCCGCCCGCATCTACGATGTGCGGATGGCCCGCTCGGCTACATTCCGGCAGAGCCGCGGGGACACGCTGGCAACCGCTCGGGAGGTGATCCTCGATCTTGATTTTCGCCGCCTCATTGTGGAAAAGAACCCTGCGGTGCCCCTATTCCAACAGATGGAAGTGCGGGATCCCACGGCGTATATGCGGCGCAGCCCCCGCGGTGCATTCAACTTCATGGACCTTTTTGCAAAGGCCGGCAAGCCGCCGCCTCGCCCGATCTTCGGCACCATCATCTTCTCGGGCGGCGTCATTACCTTTGACGATGCCGGGGGATTCCACAATCCGGGCCGTTCCCCGCTTCCTTTCCATGCCCTCTTCCGCGATCTCAACGGCCATGTAGATTTCTTTCCGGACCATTCCATCGCCTGGGCCGCACGAGCAAGGGAAACGACCGGGCAGGCCGGGAATGTGGTCGTGACGGGAAGCTATGTACCAGGCCGGGAAGACGTCTTCTTCCGCATCACGGCAGACCGCGTGTCCACCGATATCGTCAAGAACCTCATGCCCCCTGCCATCAATGTCTGGGGTGGGGATCTTGCGGGCGATGTGTCCATTTACCGCCGCCTGGATGCACGCAAGCGCGAGCACTTCGATATCCAGGCCAATGCTTCCGTCCAAGCAGCATCCGCGCAGGTGCGGGGTCTATCCGAACCGATAAGAAATATCTCGGGCGCAGTTGCCTTCACCTACCCCGCGCTCTACTGGAACCTGGACGCATCCCTGGCTGGAACGGCCCTCCACTCAGATGCAGCCCTGTTGGACATCAACAAGCCCGTGTTGCGCGGAACGATGCGGGCACACCAACTGCGCCTGGCCGGCCTCCTTCGGGCTCTTGGGATGCAGACACGGTTTGCGGCTCTCAAAAGGATGGACGCCACGGGTGACGCGAATGTGGCGTTCGCCGGACCTCTGGACCGCCTCTTTGTGACAGCCTCCGGCCCGGTGCGCTTTCGCGGTGCGCTCCCCGGCGGCGTAGAGATTCCATCCGAAGCCCGTGCACGGTATGCCTTTTCCGGCAGCGTGCAGCGCCCGTTTGCGCAGATCTCCGGCTCAATCCCCGCCGTGAAGGTGCGCGGAGTAGTTCTGCGCAATGCCTCGTTCTCGGCATACACAAACGGCGACGCTACGTCCGGGCGCCTCCAGGCTTCCGCCGGAGGAGGCTACGTGGGAGCCCTGGCCCGCATCCTACGATCTGGGCCGACGTTCCGGTACCGCGTGTTCGCCAGATTGCGCGACGTGGAACTCCACGGCATCCCGGTGCTTCCCGAAACCCGCTTGGCAGGAGTACTCTCGGCGGATGTCTCTCTCAATGGAACCGGTCGGTCGTCTTTCCCGAGCGGGAGCGCGAATGTACAGGTTTCGGACCTAAACCTTAACAGCATTCGTGCCAGGAACGTATCCGCCTCCATCATATCCCAAAATGGCGTCCTCACCCTTCGCCCGCTCGTGATCCGTGACCCGGCAGGCATCGTGGTTGCGTCGGGAACCGTTAGCCCCAGTCGCCATGCTTTAGACCTCCGTGTGGACGGCGACGATCTCGCTTTGGCAGATCTTCCTCTGCCCGAACAGGTGCGCCGCGCGGCATTGAAGGGCACCGTATACGTGCGCGACGCTCATATATACGGTGATTGGAACAATCCCTCGCTGGCCGGAACCGCACGAGGATACGATATTGCCGTGGGCCAACACGTACGCCTCGATTACGCAACGGTGCGTGCCGAAGGCAATCTCCGTGAACTCAACTTGTCCGAGGGCCAGGTTTGGCGGTTCCCGGGTTTCGCCGCACTGTCCGGAACTGTGCGGGACATCCTCAGTCCTCGGGCACAGATAGACGTGGCCGGAACCTTTGACCGGATAGACCTTGAGGATTTGGTGCGGATGGCCGGTGCAGACGTACAGGCATCCGGAACAGCCCAAGGAGACTTTGCCGTCGAAGGGTATCTGTCACGGCCAATTATCGTAGCCAACAATCTGCAGATACAGGCGCCCACCCTTGGCGCCTACACCTTTGAAAACCTTTCAGCCGACGTCACCGCAGATTTTACCCAGAGCCCCGGCATCCTCACGGCAGGGCACTTCGATCTCGGCTATCGAGATCCTTCTGCGCCGGAACAGGCGATCACCCACATCACCGGCAACGCCCAGATCACTACCGACCGCCGCTTCAGCGCAAGAGCCGCCGTAGACCGCATGGATCTTGGCCTTCTCACACCCCTCGCGCAACCATACGCCGAGCTTTCGGGCTTCGCCTCGGTAGACGCCGAAGTGTCCGGCAGGATGCTGCAAGCTGGGGGCTACGAGTTCAAGGGCAAGGCAGCGACCCTAACCCAGGATCTCAAGATCAACAACGAGCCATTCCCCGATTTTGCTGCCTCTCTAGCCTTCAATCAGGACGGGCTTGAAGGAACGCTTCACCCTGTCGGCGGCTCGTTACGCCCGGATGCTACCGCACCAGGCATCCATCTGGACCGCATCGCTGTAGACTATCCCCAGGGGAGCGGCAGCACGCCCTCCATCGGGGTGCAGGGAAGGGTGCGGGGAGTACTCTTCCAGACCATCCGATCCATCCTCCAACGGTCGCCGGCCTTTGCAGAGAAAGGACCCAATGCCTTTGCAGATTGGCTGCAGCGCATCGAGCATCCCTTCGGCGGAACGCTCAATGCTGTGTTCGCAGTGGCCGGGCCTCCCTCCAACCCGGACGTTCACATGAAATGGTCTTCCGACCACCTTACCATAGACGATCAACCGGTAGCTGAGTTTTCCGGCGACATAGGCATCAACCGCAAGGTATTGGTGGTGAACCGCGCTTCGGTACGATTGGGGGCGGCATCGCTTGCAATGGAAGGATCCGTGGTCGTCGGGGGCAGTATTGAGGGGGATCTTTCTCTCAACAACCTTTCCCTAGACGCTGTCAGGCGGTGGCTGCCCCAAAACGCGAACCTTGCACAGTTATCGGGGAATGCAGATGAAGTAGATGTGCGCATCGCCGGCACCACGCGCGACCCCGTCGTAACAGCCACGTTGGATCTCAGCGCCATCCATTGGACGGATCCCAATCCGAACCATCCGCCGATCCAGATCAACCTTCCCCGAGTTCTTACGTCCGCCATTACGATTTCCGGCGGGCGGCTGAGCGTGCCGGACATCGGCATTCAGGTGAAGGAACCTCCTCGCGTGGTTGCGAATGCAGGCAGTACCCTCACTGCGAGTTCTGCTCGCTCAGAAGCTGCTGGGACCGCTGCAACGAAGACGCTGTTTTCCGCTCCACCGCCCCCTGCTGTTTACGAGGTACATGCATCCGGGGACTTGGATTTCGTGTGGCAGCCGCCGTTCATCCCGACGGACGCCTCGGTGAACCTCTCCATCCGGGTGAAGCAGCAAGGTTTGGGGCTCCTCACTTCCATCTTCCCCCAGGCGAACCTCGTGATGGATGGCACCATCCAAGAAGCCTCGCTCGATTACCACGGCTCGCTGGATCAGTTTCGCTCTTCCCCTGCGCGGGGGGTAGGCGTCCACGCGACACAGCCTACGATAGCCGGCGCGATCCGCGTTACCGCCAATCGCATCGCTGGTCCCTTTGTACGTACCGAGGTGCGTAATCTCGATGCCCGCTTCCACTTCGATGGGGACACTCTTCACACAGACCGCTTTACAGCACACACGGCCATAAGCGGGCGCGGCGGCAGTGTAATTCTGAGTGACCCCATCGTGATGAGTGGGTCCCTGCCTGTGAGCGCCCCGCAACCTGGGGAGGACCTCACGATATCCGCCCCGCGCGTGCTCTTTATGATCGCGCCCTTGCCGAGGTTCACAAGCGGAAGCATCCTCGGAGAGCTTACCACCACCAATCCCGGCACCGGCAGGCCCGAACCAGTGCACATCGAAGGGGCGTTCTTCAGCCCTACTATCCGAGGGACCGTTTACCTCCACGATGTATTGTTCCGGCTGCCGAGTGACTTTGCTGCCCAGCCAGGAGCGCAGCTATCGCTTCCCATTGTGCCGGCCTTCGATCTGCGCATTGCGGGCAACCGCAATATCCACGTCACCGGAGCATGGGTCAACGCATACGTGTTCACGGCTCCAACAGACCCCATCCACATCGCGGGATCCCTGGACGATCCGCAGATTACGGGCACCATTAAAGTGGATCACGGCGTTCTCACCTTTCCCACGATGCGCTTCAATATCGTGAGGGGTGGAGAGACCACACTCAGGTATCCTTACTTCCCCATCGGGGCGCCTCAGGAAAAGACCTTCATGGCGATGGTGAACCTCTCCGCCCGGGGGAGCCTCACGGCCACATCAGTTACTGGCCGGACCAGACGGTATACTGTAACCGTTGATGCGCGGGGACCCATCAGCGGCCTGGAGCCGTTGGAAGCGCCGGCTGAGGGCGAGCCGTCAATGAACCGAGGCATGGGTGGTCTGCGGCTTTCTTTCCGGTCAGATCCGCCTGACCTCGCGCTCACCCAGGAGGGATTACAGCGGCGCATCACCGGATTGCTTGGCGGAGAACAGGCAATCCAGCAGCTTTTCAGCCCGGGTCCTAACGTGGGCCGGGCTCTTGCCCAACAGTTCACGGATGTCTTCTCGACGGCCGTATTGCCGAACCTGTTCGAGCAAGCAGGAATAACGAAGGCGCTTGGGCTAGAAGAGCTTCAGATAGGGTATAACCGCCTGGACGCATTCACACTTCAGGTTACGCGCAGGCTCCTGGGCCCATTCTACGCAGGCTATTGGAGGCGTCTCTCGGGTGCGAACCTCGCAGGAGACACCGAACGGGCAGCATGGGAGCTTAAGCTCAGCTACCGTGTGCGTTCGAACCTGCAATTCTCATGGACTACGGACGAACAGCATCAGAACGCGTACTTGCTGGAGGGCGTCTTGAGATACTAGAAAGGCCGCCGGCCAGGGGCCTAAGCCCCGTGCGCGGGTATCGGTACGGCCGTTGACACAGAACAATCCGGTCGCGGCTGGAATCTGGGGTGAGAAGGGCCGGCTCATGAGCGATCACCAGGCAGGCGAAGCCGGGAAGAGCCTGACCTTCGACGCTCTGGTTGCCGCATACGAAAAGAAGATCTTCAACGTAGTCTACCGCATCTTGGGCGATTATGAGGAAGCGGCGGATGTTACCCAGGAAGTGTTCATCAGCGCCTATAAGGCCTATGACCGCTTCCGGGGCGATGCGAAGGTCTTCACGTGGCTCTACCAGATCGCCATCAACCATTGCCGCAACCGCCTCCGCCAACGCGGGCGTGCCAGGGCATTGAAGGTAGAGTCCCTGGATGAGCCCCGGGCGTCGGCCGACGACGTCGAGGGACCGACACGCGAGATCGCCGATGAAACGTTTGCTCCCGAGGCGGTACTCGAAGAGAAGGAACTGCGCGAGCGGGTGCTCCGCGCGGTAGAGACGTTGCCGCCGGAGTACCGGGAAGTAGTGGTTTTGCGAGAGATGCAAGGCCTTTCATACAATGAGATCGCCGAGGCAACGCATCTGTCTCTGGATAATGTAAAGACGCGGCTTTCGCGCGCCCGCGCTATGCTGCGCCGGAAGCTCGAACCTTATTATCGCGGGGGATGAGGCAACCCGCCGAACGGGTATGCCGAAGGCCCCTTGGCTTACAGGAGGACATCAGAGTGCACTTATCCAGGCACGGTCGGAGGGGGCTGTCATTGGTGGTGTCGGGCATCCTTGCCTTGATGGCTCAGCCACCCCTCCAGGCACAACAGCCGCCTCCCAAGATCGCTGAAATCATCGTGGTGGGCAACAAAGTCCTCAACCGTGAGTCCATCGTGTCGGCATCGGGCCTCAAAATAGGCGATCCGGTTACCCAGGCGAGCCTTGACGAGGCCAAGCGGCGCCTCATCCAAACGGGAAACTTCGGCACGCACTCGGCGAACCCGGATGACGCCGTGAAGATCCAGGCGGAAGTTACCGGCCAGAATGCCAAGGTCGTAATAGATGTGGACGAGAATGACGTCGTCAAAGGCATCAACCTCACCGGCACAGGCCCAATACCTCCCGCAGTCCTTCTGGGCACCCCCGAGCACCCCGGCCTCATCCAAACGAAGGTAGGGAATATCCTTAATCTACCCATCCTCCAACAAGACCTCACCCGCATCACCGATTACTATCGCCAGAAGGGCTACGAGGCCATGGCCAGTGAAGACCTGGGCATGAAAGACGGCATTCTCAACATCCCGCTCATCGTGGCCAAGGTTCAAAGTGTGCGCATCAACGGCCTCCACAAAACGAAACCCTATGTAGTGCTCCGTGAGATGCACCAGAAGCAAGGCGCTTATTTCAATGTGAACGAACTGCGGGAAGACGTGACGCGCTTGCTCAACACCGACCTCTTTGAAGATGTGGCGCCGGCGATCTCTGCTCCCAGCCCGGGTAAGGTTGATATAACCCTCAACATCACCGAAAAGCGCACCGGGAGTGTGGAACTGGCGATCGGATACGGAAACCAGGGAGGTCTGGTAGGCCGGGCAGGCATCTCAGACAACAACTTCATGGGTCGTGATCAGCAGGTGAGCTTCCTATGGGAAACAGGAGGGCTCGCAAACCGTAACAGTTTCGAACTCGGATTTACGGAGCCATGGTTGGATAAACGCAATACCTCCCTATCCGTGAGCCTTTTTGACAAGACGGTGTACCGCTTCTCACAGCAGATCAGCAGCATTACCCCGCCCACTGGCACCACATCCAGCGATTACTACTACGAGACACATACCGGCGGCCAGATCACCGTAAGCCGCCCGTTCAGCAAAGCGTATCGCGGGTTCGTAGGCTTCCGATACGACGATGTAAGGGTCCCGGCACTCGCATTGAGCGTAACCGATAGCCGCCTTTTACAGAATGGCCCCCTCACCGTAATCAACCTTCGTGTAACACACAATACGCGGGATCTGGATTTGGAGCCCGCAACAGGAGGCTACGAGATCTACCAAGGCGACATTGGCCGGGCAGATCTGCGGCCGGTCGTGACCAGCTCGGGAACGCCGGCTCCCGGCGTATTCGGCATCCTCAACTATACGCGCCTGGCCATTGATGCCCGCCGCTACTTCAGCCCTCAGGGGCGGCGCAAAAGCCCCAAGGATAAGCGCCAAGTATTCGCATTGCGCTTGATGCTAGGCACCTCCACCGGCACGCTTCCTTTCTCGGAGCAGTGGTTTATTGGCGGCGCCGAAACCCTGCGAGGATACCGGGAGGACCGCTTCTGGGGAAGCAATGAATTCTTGGCGTCACTTGAGTTTCGCCAACCCTTGGCCAACAACCTAACCGGGGTCCTTTTTGTAGATGCCGGCGATGCGTGGGGCGGCCCTTACGAAACCGTTAAGCTCTCCGACTTCACCCAACATTCCGGCTTCAGCCCTTCCGTCGGCTTCGGGCTGGGATTGAGGGTGCTTACACCCATCGGACCCATCCGTATTGACGAAGGCTTCGGGCGCGAAGGCGCGCAAACACACTTCAGCATCGGTCACGTATTTTAATGTAGGCGGCGCTTCAACGGAGTGGCGGCGCCGCCGACCCGGGGTCTTTCGGGGTCTCGTTGCACGTGCTATAATGGTGAGGTTCCCAAACAGAGAGGAGTACTTGATGTCGCAATCTGTAACCTGGTGGCGCATATCCGTTCTGGCCGCCATCGCCATGTGTATCGCCTTCTCACTGAGCGCCACAGGGCAAGGGAAACCGGCAGGCCTGGGCATGGCTACAGTGGACATTAACAAAATACAGGCCGAATACAAGCAGATGAACCTGCTTCAAACGGATCTGAACGTGCTGAAGCAGCGCCTCGCCGCGCAGCTTGACCGCCGACAGCAGATGCCGCTCCTTAGCGAGGAAGACCAGAAGACCCTCGATGCCATCTACGCAAAAGACGTAGCAGCCCAAACAGCCGAAGACAAAAAGAAGATCGAAGAGATTACGAGCCGCGGCCAGGCGCTAAACAACGAGTTCACCGCTTTGCGCCAAAAAGCTGAGAAGGACCTTACCGATGCAGATAAGAAGCGCATCAAGGAGCTGGAAGATCTCTACGTAAAGTCCCAACAGGAGCTGGGGAACCTGCGGGATCAGAGCGAGAACACGATCAAGCAGTTTGTTACTCAGCATTCTGAAGAGCTTACCAATAATATGCGGGCTGCGATCAAGAAGGTGGCCGAACAGAAAGGCATCGCGATCGTATTCACCAGTGAGATTGCGCCGTATGCCGGTACGGATATTACCGCCCAAGTTATCGCAGAGCTCAACAAGAAGTAGCCTGGCGGCAATAGGGCTACTCGCTCTTTGCGCCGGGCAAGGATGCGGTGCCCACCAGAGGCACTCCGCAGTCCCGATGGTTTTTGTACGCTTGCAAAGCCTGCTGCCGCTTCATCCGGCCTGGAGCGATGTGGCTCGGCTCAACAGCCTGATGGCGCAGATCTCCGGTCCGCTCGAGTTCTATGAGCCCAAACGGCGCTCTGCACCCCAGCAAGTATTGCCTGCTGCGCTCCCGCCGCCGGCCATCAAAGAAGCCGTCCTTGCATCACGTGAAAGGGCCCGCATCAACCGGGTAGTCCGCCAAGCCATGACACGCCTCAATAATCTGAGGAATACCTTGGATGTAAGAGAGGCCAGGCTCTTCAACGCGCGGCGCAGGGCAATCGAAGCTCAGGCGCAAGGCGATATCGCTGAGTACCTAGCCGCCGCCGCTGCCGAAGCGAAGGCCCAGAATGATGCCATCCGCCGCAACTCCCATGGGCCTATTCGGGACCTATGGCTCAAGCAGTTTGCACTGGAGACACAGGTGAATGGATTGCCTGCCGGGGCCGCCCGAGAGAAGGCTGAAAAGGACCTGCAGACGACCGAGCAGGAGCGCGCGCGCATGGAAGCTCGGCTCGCGGAGCGCCTGATGCAGGCCGAACAAACAGCAAAAGCGAACCAAGAAGCGTGGGTGCAAAACCGAGAGCGGCGCACTGCAAGCGAGCTGGCCGCCGCCCAGCGCGATCTCCATGCCCGCACAGAGGCGGAGATCCGGTCAAGCCAACAATTGGCGGAACTCATTCTGAAAGGGCTTGAGCCTCTGGAGCCTCCCGCTCTGCCCCCATCGAGCGCCGATGGGGCAATCGGCATCCCCGAAGCCTTGCTGCAGCCCATTGCGCCCGCCCCACCCGCCCCATTCCAACAAGGCGCTGGGGCCGTACGGCGCGCGCGATCGCAGCTCCAGGCCGAACGCGCTCGGCAATTGCATGTCATCATCTGGGATCTGCAGCGTCGGGTAAAGGCGATAGCCCTGCAGCATGGATGGCAGGTGTCCTTCCGCCCAGTCCCGGGCGGACGCGACGTTACGCAAGAGGTCGCCCGCTTGCTGCGGGTGGGCCCGTACAGCTTCCAAGAACAAACTGCATCGTCAACCATCACGGTAGCGCCATGACCAACACGACATTACCACTCGATCCGGCACAACCCGCCGGCCCCAGACCCCGCACGGTAGGTGAGCTCGCGCGCCACGTGGAGGGCGCCGTCGTAGGCAATCAGGATGCCGTGATCTTTGGCGTGTCCAGCATCGAAGACGCCGAGGCAGGCGATATCGTCTTCGCCGAGAACCCGCGCTTCCTTTCCGAGGCCCAGAGGTCACGGGCGTCGGCCATCATTGCATTCCTCGATGCTACTACACCCGACAAGCCTCTCATCCGAGTGGACAACCCACGCTATGCCTTCACTAAGATCCTCAAAATGTTTGCCCCACCGCTGAATGCTCCAAAAGGCATCCACCCAACCGCCATTATTGGCAGCGGCGCCAAGATTGGTACCAATGTGTCCATCGGTCCCCACGTGGTCGTCGGGGAACGCGCCCAAGTGGGGGATCGTTCCGTCCTCATGGCGGGAACGGTCCTCGGAAACGAGGCCGTTGTGGGTGAAGACTGCGTGCTCTTTCCCAACGTGACCGTATACGCCGGATGCACCCTCGGCAACAGGGTGGTACTCCACGCCGGTGTCGTTGTAGGGGCGGACGGCTTCGGATACATGCGGGTGGGCGATCAGAGCATCAAGATCCCTCAGATCGGCACCGTAACCATCGAAGATGATGTGGAAGTCGGCGCCAACAGCACCATAGACCGGGCGAAAACAGGCGCCACGGTCATCGGTGCCCGCACGAAGATTGACAATCTGGTGCACATCGCCCACAACGTCAAGATCGGTCCAGACTGCATCATCGTAGCCCAAGTCGGCATTGCCGGGAGCTGCCAGATCGGCCGCGGCGCCATGCTCGCCGGGCAGGCAGGCATCAAGGATCACGTAACGATTGGGGAAGGCGCCATCATCCATGCCCAAGCCGGGGTGTTCGGCAACATCGAACCCGGTGCAGAAGTGTCGGGATACCCTGCCCGGCCTCACAGGGAACGCCTGCGCATGGATGCAGCCGTAGCCAACCTTCCGGAGTACGTCAAGCGCATCCGAACTCTGGAGAAGGCAAACGCAGAATTGGAAGCCCGGCTGCGCAGGCTCGAGGAGGCTATGCGCCTACACCGAGCCGGGGAACCCGCCGGCGAGGCGGTGGCGGGCGATGGCTGATGCGCCGCAAACGAGCCTCGTCCAACGGCAAACAACGCTGGCACGATCGGTAGTTCTCGAGGGGTTTGGCCTCCACACCGGCGCTGCGGCCCGCGTTACTCTCAGTCCCGCCGAGGCGAACACCGGCATCGTCTTCTACCGAGCGGGTGTGGTGATCCCCGCGCACGCTTGTTGCGTGGCATCAACAACGCGGTGTACGGTGCTGGCTTCAGAAGGGGTTCAGGTTCATACAGTCGAACACCTGCTTTCTGCGGTCTTCGCACTCGAAGTGGACAACCTTACTATCGAGGTGGAAGGCACGGAACTTCCTGCGCTTGATGGAAGCGCTCTCCCATGGGCCCGGGCTATTCTGGATGCGGGCATCGTGCCTTTGGAACAACAACGCATGAACGCCACACTTCTGCAACCAGTGGTGCTCAACCAGGGCGCATCCTGGATGGTCGCCGTACCGGCAGACCGGCCCCTCCTTACCTGTGTGACCCATTTCGACCATCCTCTTCTGGGCACCCAAGCGTCCTTCTACGATGGTTCGGTGTCCTATTACCTCAGCGAGATCGCTCCAGCCCGAACCTTCGGCTTTGTGGAGGAGGTTGATGAGCTCAACCGAGCCGGTTTGGCCCAGGGGGGTTCCCTGGATAACGCCCTCATCATCTTCTCAGATCATTTTTCCACCCCCGAACGCGTGGAACATGAATGCAACCGCCACAAATTGCTGGACCTTATGGGCGACTTGATGCTCACCGGTTGCCGCCCAGCCGCATCTGTTACCGCCATCCGCCCAAGCCATACCGTAAACGCGCTCTTCGCGAGGGCGCTTGCAGAGCACCTTTGCACCCATCCGATGAAGGAGACACTGAATGCTGGACGTTGAACAGATACGGTCCTTCCTCCCGCACCGTTACCCAATGCTCCTGGTGGACCGCATCCTCGAGATCGAACCAGGGAAGCGGGCCGTAGGGCTCAAGAACGTCACCATCAACGAAGAATTCTTTAACGGCCACTTTCCCGGCCAGGCAATGATGCCGGGGGTACTCATTCTGGAAGCAATGGCCCAGGTAGGCGGCGTGTTGATGCTTTCGTTGCCGGAACATCGCAACAAGCTGGCGGTGATCGGAGGCATCGAGAATGTGCGCTTCCGCAAACCCGTGGTGCCGGGGGATGCCCTCATCACCGAGGTGGAAGTCCTCAACGTACGCAAGACCTTCGGCAGGATCCGGCTGGTGGGTCGCGTGAACAACGAAATCGTGGCTTCGTGCGAAATGACCTTCGGCTTGGTCGAACGGCGTAGCGATCCTGCCGGTGAACGGTCAGACCCCATATTCGGCAATAACGAGGAATAGGCGATGGCAACACAGATCCATCCAACCGCCATCGTCCACCCGGGGGCGCACCTGGAAGATGGCGTGGTCATCGGCCCCTATTGTGTTGTGGGAGACGACGTACAGATCGGCTCCGGAACCCAACTGGAACCCCACGTGGTTCTGGAGCCGGGTACGCGCATCGGGCGCAACTGCCGCATCTGGCCTGGCGCTGTGATTGGAGGACCTCCCCAGGATCACAAATACCGCGGAGAGAAATCCTTTGTAGTGATCGGCGACGATAACGTCATCCGTGAATGCGTTACCATCCACCGAGCGGTAGGCGAAGGGAATGTAACCCGCATCGGATCGGGCAACTGGTTCATGGCATATGCCCATGTGGGCCATAACTGCGAAATAGGCGACAACAACACCATCGCAAGCTATGTAGGGCTCAGCGGGCACGTAACCGTGGAGAGCAACGTCGTCATGGGTGGTATGGTGGGCGTGCATCAATTCACGCGCATCGGAAGGCTCGCCATGATCGGAGGAGTGAGCAAGGTCAACCAGGATATTCCTCCGTTCATGTTGGCAGACGGCGTACCTGTGCGCGTGATCGAGCTGAACCGCATCGGCCTCAAGCGCCATGGCATCCCTCCCAATGTGCGCTCCACACTCCGCCAGGCCTACAAGCTCCTGTACCGCTCCAACCTCAACCGGTCGGAGGCCATCACTCGCATCGAGGAAGAGCTGGAAATCAGCGAAGAGCTGGATTACCTCATCACCTTCATGCGGGGCATTGCGTCGGGCTATGGGGGACGCGGCAACGACACGCCTCGTGCTTAGCCGCGGAGGACGCTGTGGGGCCGAATGTCGCAATTGTAGCCGGAGAAGCATCCGGGGATCTGGTGGGCGGAATGCTGGCGGCAGAGTTGCGCCGCCTGCGGCCCGACGTACGCATCTGGGGGATAGGAAGCCGGCATCTTCACGACGCGGGAGTAGAGCTCCTCTATGACAGCGCTTCGTGGGGATCCATAGGCGTGGTAGAAGCCCTTCGATGGTATCCATCCCTGCGCTTCCGAGTGTACCCGCACCTTGTGCGCGAGATCGCCGCCCGCAACAGCGCCTGCGTGATCCTCATAGACTTCGGCGCCTTCAACATGCAGGTCGCACGTTGGTGTGCGCGCCGCAAAGTTAAAGTGCTGTACTACTTCCCTCCGGGCTCGTGGAGGCGTGACGGGCGAGGAGGCGAAGAACTTGCCCGCCTGGCAACCTTCATCGCAACGCCCTTCCCATGGTCCGCCCAGTATCTGGCATCTTTGGGCGCTCGTGTGGAATTCGTGGGGCATCCGCTGCTGGAAGCCGCTAGACCTGTGCATCCGTGCACTCAGTTCGCCGAGAGCCTGAGGCTCGACGTAAGGCATCCCATCGTGGGGCTTCTCCCGGGAAGCCGTACGTTTGAAATGAAGTATAACATTCCAGTGATGCTCGAGGCGGCGGCAGCCATCTACCAGCGTCTACCGGATGTCCAGTTTGTGTTCGCATTGGCAGCTACCGCCGACCTGAACCGAGTGAACGCCGAAATCCGCTGGTGGGAACAGCGAGCATCGCGGCAAGTCGCTGCGCCATCCGACCCTCCTGGGCGGCAGAACCGCCGCAGGGTAGTGCCGTCTCTAGTAACGCCCGAGGGCGTGCTCATGACGGAAGATGCGCTCAAACAACGCCCGGTGCCCCATGCATCGGCTAGGACGACCGGCGGGCACCTCCCCATCGTGGTGACGCAGGGCCGCACTTACGACGTCATGGCATATTCGGACGTGCTGTTGGTATGCTCGGGGAGCGCCACGCTTGAAGCAGCGATCTTGGGGACACCGATGGTGATTGTATACCGCGGATCACGGATTATGGAATTGGAATACAAACTGCGCCGCCTTCACCGCATCGAGCATATTGGGATGCCCAACATCGTCTGTGGCCGCCGCGTCGTTCCGGAGCTGATCCAGAGGGATGCAACCCCGCAGGCCTTGGCAGAACATGCCCTGCGCTTCCTGCTGGAGCCCGAAACCCGCGCCGCCACGAAAGCAGCCCTCGAAGAGGTCCGCGCTGCATTGGGAGAGCCTGGAGCCACCGCCAGGGTTGCGCGCATCGCGGTGGAGATGCTGCAACAAGGTACCGTTGCGAGGAGTTCGCAACAGCCATGCTGAAACGCCGCTCCGAAACCCCACAAGAGCGTGCGAAGCGCATCCGCCAGGCCAACGTGGAGCGCCGGTTGCTGGCCTACTTGCGCCCCCACGTGGGCGTGATTGCAGCAGGGCTCCTCTGTGCAGCCGGAAATGCCGGCATTACAGGGCTCCTTGCCTGGGGTATCAAGCTCACGATCAACGCCATGACCGGTGACAGCGTTGGCCGGCTGAACTTCGTGTGCCTTGTGGTGGTAGCGGTATTCATCGTCAAAGCATTTCTCTTTTACGGGCAAACGTACTTTCTCTCGCTCACGGCACAGCGTGTCACGACGCGCCTGCGTGACGAGATTTTCACGCACCTGCACTCCCTATCCCTCTCCTTCTTCAACCGCAAGCGCACCGGGGCCATCATGTCTACCCTTACCAATGACGTCCCGGTGATCCAGAACGCCGTCATGTCCGTACGGGACATCGTTACGGCGCCGCTCATGGTCATCATCACAGGAGGGATGCTGTTCTACACGAGCTGGCGCCTGACCCTCGTGGCCATCATCTTTGTGCCGCTCATGGGGCTCGTGATCTCGCGCATCGGCAAGCGCATCCGCTCCATCTCGGATTTGGTGCAGATCAAGCTGGCGGATATCAGCACCATTATCGAGGAGACAGTAGCCGGAGTACGCATCATCAAGGCCTTCGCCACCGAAAGCCATGAGATCCGCCGCTTCAGCCGAGAGAATGAGCGAACTTATCACACTGTCATCCGGGGTGTCAAGAAGAGTGCTCAGCTCCGCCCGATTGTAGAGTTCATCGGAAGCTTCGGCATCGCCCTCGTGCTCTTCCTCGGCGGCAATGAAGTAGTGTATAACGCCAAACTCATCAAGCAGGGACTGCCGCCGGTAAGCCGCATGGATGCCGGCGGTCTCTTCATGTTCGTTTACCTGCTCCAGCAGTTGGCGGCGGCCGTAAGCAATATTGGTTCCATCAACGTGACCCGCCAACAGGCTCTAGCGGCCGCAGACCGCATCTTTTCCGAGATCCTGGACCAGAAGAGTGACGTGGTGGAGAAGCCCGATGCCATGGAAATGCCGCCTATTCAAGGGCACGTAGTATTCGAGAACGTCACCTTCTCTTATGGAGGAGACACACCCGTCCTGAAGGATATATCCTTCGAGGTGAAACCGGGCGAAGTGGTGGCCATCGTGGGATACAGCGGCGCGGGCAAGAGTACGGTGGTGGACCTCATCCCGCGCTTCTACGACGTGGATGCCGGACGAATTACTATTGACGGGATTGATGTGCGCGACGTGCGCCTTACTTCCCTGCGCCGGCAGATCGGCATCGTTCCGCAAGACACGTGGCTGTTTGCCGGCACCTTGCGTGACAACATCGCCTACGGGCGCCGCGACGCCACAGAGGAGGAGATACGCGCCGCTGCCTACGCTGCCAACGCCTACTTCATCGAGGGGCTTCCCCAGAAGTTTGAAACGGTTGTCGGCGAGAGGGGTGTACGCCTTTCAGGGGGCGAACGGCAGCGCATCGCCATTGCACGGGCCATCCTTTTGAACCCGCGCCTGCTCATTCTGGACGAAGCCACGTCCTCACTGGATGCCTCGTCCGAAGCCCTCGTGCAGGAAGCCCTAGATCAGCTTATGAAAGGGCGCACGACTATCGTGGTGGCCCATCGCCTCTCCACCATCATGAACGCAGACCGTATCCTCGTCATGGAAGACGGCCGCATCGTGGAGGCGGGCACCCACTCTGAACTTCTGGCTGCAGGGGGCCTCTACGCACGCCTGTACGATCGCCAATTCAAAGCCGAACTGCAGGACTGACGGCTGCAGATCCTCTGCATCCACTTCCCGAAACGGTTGAACACGAGGATGGAAGCTGAGCCGAACAATCGCGGTTCCCGCAGTGCGGAACGGATCGCCGCCGTAGTCTACTCCCTAGCGCGCTTCATCGGAATGACGCTCCACGTGGACTACGAAGGCATCGAACGTGTGCACGATCTGGTCGCTTCGGGCTCGGGCGGGATTTTGGTTACGTGGCATGGCCGCACATTGATCCCGGCAAATGTATTCCGAGGGATGGGTTTTTGGGCTCTGATCTCGCTCTCTCGTGACGGCGAGATACAGAACCACATCTTCCGGCGCTTCGGATACCAAACGATCCGCGGTTCCACAGGCCGAGGAGGAGCAAAGGCCGCTCTGATACTGGCCCGCAAGATCCGCGAAGGGGGCGTCCTCGCCTTTACACCGGACGGGCCGCGCGGCCCCTCTCACAAGGTGCAACCCGGAACCATCTTCCTCGCCCAGCGGTCACAGCGCCCCATTATCCCCCTGGGCATCAGCGCAGCGCCCCGCCTCCTGCTCAAGACGTGGGACCGCTATATGATCCCGGCACCCTTTGCGCGAGCCGCATTCGTGGTAGGAGAGCCGTTGTTCGTACCCGCCGACGCCGACGAAGATGTGATTGCCCGCGCAACCGAGGATCTCGAGCGGGCGATTGATGCCTGCGAAGCCCGGGCGGAGGCTCTGGTCAACCGGTAGGCGCCGCAGGTATCATAGCTTCCAGTACCACATTCCGCACTCCCGCTGATGCTCTTCTACGCCATGTACAACTTGGCTCTGGCCCTGGCATCGCCCGCCATCGCAGTGCTCATGGTGCGGCGGCTTCTGGCAGGGAAGGACCGCGCCGGGTGGCGGGAGCGGTGGGGCCATCTCCCTAGCGCCGTGGCATCCAACCCCGCTCCCCGATTGTGGGTGCATGCCGCGTCGGTGGGAGAGGTTATGGCAGCGGCTCCCGTGCTACGGCTCTTTCACGAGGAGCATCCCGAATACTTCATCGCCATTTCTGCGATAACGCAGGGAGGCTACGAAACGGCTCAGAAGCTTGCCGAAGAACTCGGCGGTGCAGCCATTTACGCCCCATTTGACTTTCCCTTTGCCCTGCATCGCACTCTTGGGGCAATCCGCCCGCACGTATTGGCAGTGATGGAGACTGAGTTGTGGCCCAACATGGTCTTCTTAGCCCGTCGCTCCGGAGCAAAGATTGGTCTCCTCAACGGCCGCATCTCGGATCGCAGCTTCCGCCGCTACCGCGTCTTCCGCCGCTTCTTTGCCTGGGTTATGGGGCAGTTCGATGAGGTCCTTGTTCAAACCTCCCGGGATGCGCAGCGCTTCCAAGCAATCGGAGCGCGGGCACATACCATAAAAGTCTTGGGGAACACCAAATTCGACCAGGCCGGTCAACCCCTTCCAGCCTCAGATGCTCGGGACCTCCGCGCCGAACTTCATCTCCCTGCCGACGCGCCGGTTCTGGTCGTAGGCAGCACGCGCACAGCCGACGAGGAGCGGCACGTGATTGCCGCCTACATCCAGGCGTCTCGACGCATCCCCAACCTGGCCTTGATCCACGCCCCCCGCCACATTGAACGTGCTGGCGCGGTGGAGGCGATGCTTCGAGATGCCGGCCTTGAACCTGTGCGCCGCACGAACCTGGCCGAACTCCCCGGCACGGCACGCCAAATTGTGTTGGACACTTACGGGGAACTCGCCAAGGTTTACGCCGTGTGTGATGTTGCATTCATCGGAAATAGCCTCGTGCGTCCCGGGGGCGGGCAGAACCTCCTGCAGCCCCTCGCCCAGGGTAAGCCCGTGTTGTTTGGCCCCTGGATGCAGAACTTTCGGGATCTGGCTGAAGCAGCCCAGGAAGCGGGCGTCGGATGGCGCGTAGACGACGCCGAGCAGCTTGCTCAAAGGATTGTAGATCTGATCGAGGATGCCCCGCGCCGGGCTGAGATTGCCGGGCGTGCCACTGCATTGATCGTAGAGAACCAGGGAGCCTCGGCACGATACGTCCAGGCGCTTGCACAGTTGACGCAGGAGGCCTTGCGGCCGTGATGGGCGGTTACGCTACCGAAGTTGTAACAGGCGCCCGCAACGGGTTCGGTGCATGGCTCCTCCGAGCGATGCTCACGGCCCCGGCCGTCGGCTATGCCGCGGGGCTCAAACTCTACCTGTTTACCTACCGAGCCGGCATAAGAAAACAGACCCATCTTCCCAAACCGGTCATCAGCGTGGGCAACATTACATCGGGCGGGACCGGCAAAACGCCGCTCGTGGAATGGATCTGCTCTTCCCTGGTTGAACGCGACATCCGGCCGGCGGTTCTCAGCCGCGGATACCGTGGAGAGTTCGAGCATGCATCGGCAGTGGTTTCCACACCAGAACGCGTGGAACTCACTGCGCGGCAGGCGGGGGATGAAGCATACCTCCTTGCGATGCTCCTGCCGGGAACCCCTGTTATCGTAGGGAAGGATCGCCGCCGTACAGGGGCATTGGCCATCGAACGCTTCCAGCCAGACATTTTGGTTCTCGACGACGGCATGCAATTCTACCAACTCTACCGGGACCTGGATATTGCAGCCGTCAATGCCCGTGATCCCTTCCACAACGGATGGACGCTGCCCCGAGGGCTCCTGCGGGAACCTCCTTCGCATCTTCGCCGCGCGCAATGCATCGTAATTACCAACGCCGATGCCGTATCACAAGGCGCTTTGCAAGGGCTTATGCAGCGCCTAGCGAAGCTGGCCCCGTCATCCGAGGTCTTCACCGCACGAAGCGTGCCCAGCGCACTCGTTGCTCTGGACCACTCCGCTGCACCTCCGCTTACATGGCTGCGGGGCAGGCGCGTAGCTACCCTATGTGCCCTCGGGCATCCTCAGACCTTCGAAGAGCAAGTGCGCAGCCTTGGCGCCGATATTGTTCATTCCTGCCGCCTGCCGGACCACGAAGCACCCACTATGGCGCGCCTCGAGCAGTTCATCACGCAAGGAAGAGCCCACGAAGCCGAAGCCGTGATCGTGTCCCTCAAGGACGCTGTGAAGCTGCCCCCCATCAGCAGGCCGCTTCGGTTTTACGCCTTAAAGGTCACGCTCGAGGTGGAGGATGGAGCAAAGCTCTTGAAGCGCATCTTTGCGGCTGCGCGCCTCCCATCGGGGGGTGTGCCCGAATGAAGCGAAAGGATGTACTGCGAGCCATAGGCCGCCTGGCGCTTTGGATCTTCATCCGGGTTATCCGCGTGCTGCCCTTCCCAATTGCGCTCGCGGTAGGCCGCGGACTGGGCAGGCTCATGTGTGCGGCTTCCAAGCGGCGCTATCAGGTGGCACTGAAGAACCTGGGGATCGCCTTCGGCGAAGCGCTCACCCCAGAACAGCGCCATGCCATGGCCCGCCAGTCTTTCGTGCATTTCGGAATGTTCGCTGTGGAGTGCATCAAGTTCGCCTATATGAACCAGCAGGAGGCCCTGAGACGTATCCGCACTGAAGGTTTTGAGCATCTGCAGAGCGTGATGGACCAGGGCAAAGGTTGCCTGCTCCTCAGCGCCCATCTTGGCAATTTCGAGATTGGAGCCCGCGTCGTTACTGCGGCGGGGTACGAACTCTTCGCCCTGGCCAGAGAAACCCGAGACGCGGGTACCACCGATTTGATGCAACAAATCCGTACGCGCATGGGCATCAAGGTGGTCACCATCAACCAATCATTGCGGCCGGTGTTGGAGGGCCTCAAGCGCAATGCCGTCGTCGCCATCATCTGTGACCAGAACGCCGCGGACGTCTTCGTCCCCTTTTTTGGCCGGCCCACAGGCACCGTGTCGGGACCTGCCCGCCTGGCCCTGAAGACCGGGGCTCCAATCGTCACCTTTGCCTGCACCCGGGACGGAGGGGGCGGGTACTGCTTCCATTTCCAAGAGCCCTACCGCCCGCAACCCACAGGCGATCCTCGAGCCGACATAGAAGCAGTAACCGCCGTCATCAACAGCAGGCTCGAAGAGCTGATCAGCCGCACGCCCGAGCAGTGGCTTTGGTTCCACGACCGTTGGAAATCGTCTCCTGGAGCAGCCCAGGATGCCTCTTGAGCCGCCAGATATGGCGCAGGTGCACCGCCTGCTCATCGTGAAGCTGAGCGCCATCGGTGACGTGGTGCACGCACTGCCGGTATCCGCCGCTTTGGGCCAGGCATTCCCCCACGTCGAACTCACATGGCTGGTGGAGGAGCGTGCCGCCCCCATGGTCCTCGGCAATCCGTTCGTAAAGGAAGTAATCGTGCTGCCCATGCAATGGCGCAGGCGGCGCTTTGGATTGAGCACCGTGTCGGGCTTCTTGGAGATTGCCCGCCGCCTCCGCAAACGCAGGTTCGACATCTCTTTGGATTTGCAGGGTCTGAGTAAGAGCGCCCTCCTGGCCCTTGCCTCAGGCGCTCGCCGCCGATATTGCAGCGATTGGCCCCGCGAAATCGCGCCATGGGTCGAGCAGCCCATCCCGCGCCGCCCGGAGAGCCTTCACATTGTGGATCAGCTTTTGGATGTCGCGCGCTTCCTCGGCGCCGCAGTGAAGGAGGTAATGTTTCCACTCGCGGTTCCGCCGGAAGCGCGCGCCGCGGCCGACGGCCTTCTGCGATCCGTCGGCGTTGAGGAGGGGCAACCGTTCGCGGTGATCAACCCCAGCGATGGAGGCGGTGGCAACAAAGGATGGAACCCCTTGCGCTATGCGCGCCTGGCAAGCCTCATCCATTCAACGATGGGGCTTCCCGTTGTTTTGATTGGAGGCAGGGAAGACCGCCGCATCGCCGACATCATCGTTCGAGAAGCCGAGCGCCCTACCGCTGATCTCGTGGGGCAAACGGATCTCAAGCAGGCAGCCGCAATCCTTCTTCGGGCTGCAGTACACGTGGCGGGCGACACGGGAACTGCGCACATCGCCGCCGCCCTTGGGACACCCGTGGTATGCATCTTTGGGCGCACGGATCCTGTACGGCTGGCGCCCTACGGTCAGGAACAGTATGTGGTCCACCATCGCGAGCAGTGCTCCCCCATCTGCCGCCGCTACCACGACACTGCACCCATCAACCGGCCGCAAAAATGCCTCGATCCGCCGCCACGGTGTCTGGACAAGGTTTGTGTGGAGGAGGTCTTCGAAGCAGTACGCCGTGCAGTCTCGGAAAGGTTATGAACCCCGTGTCCTTTGCCGCCCAACACATCCTCGTATTCACAAAGCCCGGATACCTGGGAGACACGATCGTAGCAACACCGTTCCTGCGGCGCCTGCGCGAAGCGCTTCCCACAGCCCATATCGTGCTGCTGGGCGGACCATCCGCACCGGTCCTTTTGCGAGGCTGCCCGTACACGTCGGAGATCTGGATGCAGTACAGCGGCAACAGGCATTCCTTCCGCAGCGAAGTGCGCCTTGTTCAGCGCATCAAGGACGCCCATTTCCAGGCCGCCTTCCTCCTGGATCGCTCCATCCGCTCGGCCACCTTGGCTGCGCTGGCCCGTATACCCATGCGTATCGGGCACGCCACAGAGCACCGCCGGCTCCTGCTGACACATTCCATTCCTTATGACTGGGACCGTCCCGACCGCGAGTGCGCCCTGGCGCTCCTCCGATCCCTCTCGCTTCCAGCAGATCCAGCCCTTCCGGAATTGTGGGTGGTTGACGAGGAGCGAAGGGCGGCGCGAAGTTTGCTGGTTCGGCAGGGTGTAGAAGAGGGAGCCTTGCTGGTAGGGATGCAGCCGGGAGCGAACGACGCACCGGTGCGCGCCTGGCCTGCTGAGCGCTTCGGAGCCGTAGCTCAGCAGCTTGCTCACCGCTTCGGAGCCCGCACGATCCTGCTGGGTAGTGCCCAGGAAGCTCCTGCCGCTGCCGTAGCCACCCGCCATTCGGGCTCCCAAGCCGTCAACCTCGTTGGGCAAACAGATCTCCGCACCGCTCTGGCGCTCATCTCCCTGTGCACCCTCTGGATCGGCAATGATGGCGGCCTCCTCCATGCTGCGGTGGCACTCGGCCCCCGAACCGTGGGCATCTTCGGCCCCACGAAGGCGGCGCGATGGGGATACAGCACCCACCGTCATCGAACACTCGTGCACTTTCCTCCGAAGCCCACCAAGGATCCTGCCGCATTGCGAAGTTGTTTGGATGCGGTCACCGTAGACGAGGTTTTGGACGCAGCGGCACAGCTTCTGCAAGATCCTTCCCGCTTCGCCGGTGAAGATCGGGTAATCTAATATAGTCTCTTGTCGCCAAGCCCTTTCCGGAGCCGAGCCATGGGCGCAACCAACAGCCCCCAAGCGCATCCTCAGAATGTGCGCGTCATCGGAATGATCCCTGCCCGCCTCGCAGCCACCCGTCTGCCCAACAAGCCTCTGCTGGACATCGAAGGCAAACCCATGGTCCAGCGCGTATGGGAGCGAGCGAAAAGCGCTTCATCCCTCTACGAAGTCATCGTGGTTACCCCAGACGACCGGATACGGGAAGCTGTAGAGGCTTTCGGGGGCCGCGTCATCATGACAGCCCATCATCATCGTTCCGGAACGGACCGCCTTGCTGAAGCCGCGTCTACGATCGAGGCCGATATCATCGTCAATATCCAGGGCGACGAGCCGCTCATTCACCCGGCCGATATAGACGCAGCCGTGCAACCTCTGATGGATGACGCCTCCCTTCAGATGACCTCCCTCATGTGCCCCTGCCCTGATGAAGACCGCAGCAATCCCGCCACGGTGAAGGTCGTGTGCAACCTCAATGGGGACGCCCTCTACTTCTCACGGGCCCGCATCCCCTTCACTCGCAACGATCCCGGCGCCCCCGTGATGCAACACATCGGCCTCTATGCCTACCGCAGAGACTTCCTTCTCACGTTTGCATCCCTCCCGCCGACGCCTCTCGAGCAGACTGAAGCATTGGAGCAATTGAGAGCGCTGGAACACGGGTATCGCATCCGGATGGTCCGAGTGCCGCGTGCGCCCCTTTCTGTAGACACGCCCAATGACCTCGCCCGCGTACGGGCCATCGTTCGCGAAAGCCGGGAGGAGTAAACGCCCCCGGCTAGAACGCAAAGAAGCGCAGGAGGAGCAAGCCCAGGTCCAGAACGCCGTTTGGCGCGTGCTTCTTCTCGGGAACCTGCACCATGTCGCCAGGATCCAGCGGGATGTCGGGCTGTTCGCCTTTGGCGATCTTGTCGTAGTCTATGGTAAGTGCACGGGCATGGGCAGGGTCCGTCAACATATTCTTCAGGATCGTCACACCTTTGCGGTCCGCATTGGGCTTGAACCCTCCGGCTTCGGCGATTGCCTTGGTGAGCAGAACAGGTCCTTTGTAATCCATAGTAACCGGGTTTGGCACGGCCCCCACCACGGACCACCGGCGTCCGGTGTCTCGAGGAGCTACAAACAAAGCATCGCCGGGCTCCAGTAGTAAGTTGTCCGTAGCAGCGCCCTCCATTGCTCTAATCCCGTTGACGGTAATGGAGCGACGCTCCCCTACCTTGCACAGCGTAATCCGGTCTGGATCTCCCCGAGGAGTAAGCCCGCCGGCCTCCACGAGCGCCTGGCGCACAGTCATCCCGGATTGGTATGCGTAGAAGCCGGGCTTCGTCACTGCCCCCTGCACAGCAACAACAGGCGCAGGTCCGGGCACTACGGTGAAGGTAACCACATCGCCGTTCTGCAGGGCCGGGTCGGTGAAACGATCCACGTTGCCGCGCAGAAAACTGCCGAAATCCGCCGAAAGAACCGTGCGCCCTCCATTCGGTCCCACCCGAGCGATGGACACGTGGGCGAGATCCGCCGTGGGCAGAGTACCTACCTCGGCCACCAAATCGGAAAGATGGGCTCCGTCCACCAGCGTGACGGGTCCATTCCGAAGCGTAGCGCCCTCGACCAGAACCTGAAAGCGTGGGATGCGAACAAGGACTACATCAACCGACACACCAGGCTTGAAGACGTTCGTGAGGACGGCTGCTATGCGACGGCGCGCCTCGGCAACCGTTGCCCCGGCCACCGTTACATCAACTCCCTGTGTCCCCGGGACCGGCAGCCTGATATGGCCGTTCGCGTCCACTGTGTATCGTCCCGTAACCTCCTTTACGGGCGATGCGTTTACCCGCACTCCCACTGCAAGCACGTACCCCGATGCAAGGATTGTGTTGGGTCTGGCAGCGGGGTCGGGTACGTCTGCGAGCGCTCCATGAAGCGTTGCCGCCAGCAGAATGCCTGCCACCGCCGGGAACAGGCGCAGTCCCTTTAGCGCCCCGCCGGATCGGATGCCGATGTCCTTTGCCGTATTGTGATGCCTCATCCTCCTGCCTCCCCGTTCACAACTATACCTCGCGGGCTGTGTCCGGCGGCTGAGCAGGATTCGTGGCGGCGGCCGTCGAAGCCCCATCCAGAGGGTACGCAGGAGGATGTTCGATGGAGAAGCTTTCGCGCCGAAGGTTCCTTGAGGACACATTGTTGGCCTTGGCCACCGCAGCCATCCCTACGGAGATGGCGTCCTATGCGTCGGCTCCCAAGGGCCGCAAAACCGGTCCTAATGACACAATCCGCATCGCTGTTTTGGGAGTTCACGGCAGAGGCATCAGCCACCTCGAAGCGTGGAACTCCATGAACGACGTGGAGATTGCAGCGATCTGCGATCCGGATATGAATACGTGGGAGCGCGCCGTAAAGGCAGCCACCAAAGGCGGCAAGAAAACCCCATACACCGTTCAGGACATGCGCCGCATCTTTGAGGACAAGAACATAGATGCCGTGTCCATCGCGACGCAGAACCACTGGCACGCTCTGGCAGGCATCTGGGCGATGCAATCTGGCAAGGATGTGTACGTAGAGAAGCCGGTGAGCCATAACGTAAGCGAGGGCCGGCGCCTGGTAGAAGCGGCGCGCAAATACAATCGCATCTGCCAGGCGGGAACCCAAAGCCGCTCCAGCCAGGGCCTCATCGAAGCCATGGCCTTTCTCCACGAAGGAGGGCTGGGCAAGATCCTTCTGGCGCGCGCCTTGTGCTACAAGCGGCGCACCTCCATCGGCATCAAGCCCGATGGCCCCGTGCCCCCCGGCGTGGACTACGACCTTTGGCTTGGCCCGGCTCCTGTTCGGCCCTTCAATCCGAACCGCTTCCACTACAACTGGCACTGGAATTGGGATTACGGGAATGGGGATATCGGAAACCAGGGTGTCCATGAAATGGATAAGGCGCGATGGGGTCTGAACAAGGCCCATTTCCCCCGCAACGTCTTGAGCCTTGGGGGGCGCTTCGGATATATAGACGACGGCCAGACGCCGAATACGCAACTGGCCTTCTTCGATTATGGCGACGCGCATCTCATTTTTGAGGTTCGTGGCCTAGAGACGCCCGCCCTGCAGCCGGTGCCGGGTGGGATCGGCGCCAAGATCGGCAACATCTTCTACGGGGCAAAGGGCGTTATGGTGATCCCCGACTACGGCAGCGCCTACGTATACGACACTTCGGGCAACCTCGTACGGGAATTCAAGGGGGGCGGCGACCACTTCCGCAACTTCATCAATGCCATGCGAAGCCGCAAGATCAGCGATCTCCACGCCGAGATCCTGGACGGCCATCTTTCGTCTGCCTTGTGCCACCTCGCCAACATCTCTTATCGCCTGGGAGAACTGCAACCCTTCGATCCGAAGACGAAGGCATTCGGCGACGACCGCGAAGCGTATGAAACCTTCGGCCGCTTCGAAGAGCATCTTGCCGCCAATGGGATAGACCTCAAGGCGGATCGGTACCGCCTGGGACGGCGGCTCGTGGTTGACGGCGGCAGAGAGAGTTTCCGAGGCGATCCGGAAGCAGTGGCCATGCTTACCCGCAACTACAGGCCGCCGTTCGTAGTCCCCGACAAGGTTTAGGCGATCCGACGCCGTATCGGCTCCGTTCCCGCAATCCACAGGTACGCATGCCCGTTTCCGAGGAGGAAGTCTCGATGCCTTTTGCCGCCGCTCAGCCCCCGGCCACGCAGCCGGGCACCCTACACGTGGGCCCCTTCGGCCAACTCGTGTCCACGCGCTACACCCACCAGGAGGGGCTGGGAGCCGGTCCAGTCACAGCGATACGCATCCAGAACAGCCAGGTATGGGTACAAATAGGCAATGGATGGTGGGTGCTGGAGGGGAACAAATGGAAGACCTCCGCGCCGCCGCAAGGAGCAGGCATCCAGCTACCTCCAGGCATTCCTCAGCCGCCGGGCCCGCCCGTTCTGAGTTTCGCCGCATCGCCTAGGGGCGACATGCTGGCTGTGACGGCCGAGGGAGCCTTCCGATACCATGCCGGCGCTTGGCAGCCGCTTCAACTTCCACGCACCTACAAAGCCTTCCAGCCCGTGCCGAACATTGACGCAACGGTGCGAGCCGTATGCAGCGACGGAACTTCCGTGTATCTTGCTACCGACCGCGGCCTCTATATTACCGATGGCGGCGATTGGTGGCATCCCCTCAACCGCGACGATGGAATGCCCTATGAAGACCTCCTCGCCCTATGCGTAGGACCCAATGGAGATGTGTGGGGCGGTACCACCCAGGGCGCATGGCGCCTGAGGGCCGGAAGATGGAGGTATTTCTGGGGGCAGCGATGGATCCCAGGAAACAAAGTGTGGGCCGTTGCGGTAGCGCCCGACGGATCAGCGTGGCTGGGCACGGACCAAGGTGTCGCGCATATCCAGGAACAGCCCATGACCCTGGCGCGCAAGGCTGAGCACTACGAGCGCATCACACGCCGGCGGCACAATCGTCGAGGCTATGTAACCGGCTGCGACCTGAACAAACCCGGAGATCTCAGCGCAGGATTTACCCCTGTAGCCAGCGACAACGACGGCCTCTGGACCGCCCTCTATGTAGCAGCCGAAAGCTTCCGCTATGCTGTTACCCACTCCCCGGAGGCCAGGCAATATGCCCGCGAAAGCATGAACGCCCTCCTGGACCTGGTGCGTCTTACCGGTCAACCTGGCTTCCCGGCTCGAACGGTGGTGCGCCACGGAGAAGCAGTCCACGGATACAACCCCGCAGAAACGGTGCGCATCCCTGGAGGAACCGCACCTCTTTGGTTCCAATCGCCCATAGACCCAAACGTGGTGTGCAAGGGCGACACCTCCTCCGACGAACTGGATGGGCACTACCTTGCCTGGTACGTTTACTATGAGCACGTAGCCGATCCTCAAGAAAAAGAAGAGATCCGTGCTACGGTGCGCGCGGTAACCAACAACATCCTCGACCACAATTACACCTTGGTGGGACCTACCGGTTACCATACCCGCTGGGGCGTGTTTGGGCCGCAGTTTCTCAATGATGATCCTACGTGGTTCGAGGAGCGTGGCCTCAACTCGGCGGAAATGCTGTGCTACCTCAAAGTCGCCCAGCATATCTGCGGCGACAAGCGCTTCTTCGATGCGTATGAAACCCTCATCCGGGACCACCATTATCTGCAGAACACTCTCAATTACCGGCGGGATGTACCGTGGTGGGCTCTGAACCATTCCGACGACGAGCTGGCCTATTGCGTTTACTACCCGCTTCTCATGCTGGAGAAGGATCCCGGCCGCCGGGCAGTACTCCTTCGCGCCGTGACTGCCACATGGGAAGGCGGCCCCATTACTGCCGGCCTCAAGGAAGAGCGAAGCCCCTTCTATGCCTTCATTTACGGAGCCCTTACCGGCTCGCCATGCCGGGTTGAGGATGCCGTAGACACTCTGGAGGATTGGCCCTGGGAGTTGATTGATTGGCCCGTTCGCAACAGCCACCGGCACGACGTAACCCTGCGCACGGCCCGCGGCGGGCGCAACCAGACGGAGATTGACCGCGTGCTCCCAGCGAGCGAGCGGCGCGTGATCCGCTGGAACGGCGACCCATGGGAACCCGACGGAGGCGATCCCGGCGATGAAGAGGACGGAGCGGCCTGGCTCCTGCCGTATTGGCTGGGCCGGTTCCATGGCCTCATCGCCGGTTGAACACGTACCGCCTTATTGATGCCTACAGACCAAGGTCCGGCAGGTTCATTCCGCCAGTCACACGATCCATACGCTCCTTGGCCAGAGCAGCGGCCTTCTCTTCGGCCTCACGCACGGCGGTGAGGATCAAGTCTTGCAGCATCTCCACATCTTCGGGGTCCACAGCATCAGGCCGTATGCGCAGATCGAGGAGCTTGCCCTCCCCGCTCACTACAGCATGGACTGCGCCTCCGCCCGATGTGGCCTCAACGCGCGCCTCTGCGAGCTCCTGGCGCATCGCCTGCATCTCTTCTTGCATCTTCTGCGCCTGCTTCATCAGCTTGGCCACGTCCCCTAGACCCCCAAATCCGCCTCGTCCTCCAAAGCCACGCCCCATGTGCCTCTCCTTTCCGTTGCCTCGTCGAGACCCCTACTCATCCTGGAGCATTCCAGGGAATGCATCTTCTACAGCCTTTAGGATGCCGATTTCCTCGGCGCCCTCCGTGTGCTGGGCAAGCGACTGCTGCGGCGTGGCGGGTTCGGCTGTATGATCCCCCGCGCCAGCCGAAGGCCCGCCACCAGCCGGTGCCAGGACGCAGCGCACTTTCAGACGCGCCCCTCCCAGCTCCCGCGCCAACGCCTCCTCCACCACCGCGAGGCGCTTCGGTGCCTGGGCTCGCTCCAACCGAAATTGGTCTGGAAAGCCCACCAATACCTGGCTACCCTCGAGCCCGATCACCGTGCTGCCGTTTAGGACGCCCGCAGCGGCAGGATACCGGGCACTAATCCCCTTGCACACTTTTGGCCATATCCGCCGGATTGCCGCTGCATCAAGCTCCACGAGTGTTGCGGGCGGCGCCGGCGGCGAAGCCTCTTCCGGGCTGCCCGCGGTTGGGGCTGAGGGTTTCTGCCGCACCGCTTCTAAGTGCGCATGCGTGCTCGTGCCCGGTACAGAAGGCTGCTCTTGGGCTGCGGCTTCCGCCCGCGCAACCTCCTGCACCTTGATTGCCGAGGGGATAATGCTCCAGAAGGCCCGCTCCAACAAAAGCCGATGTTGATTGGTAAAGCGCAGGTCCCGCTCCGTGTCCGCCAGGACGGCGATCATGGCCAGCAACCGCTCCGCCGTAAAGAGGGCGGCTTGTTCTTTGAGCTCCTGGAAGCGTTGGGGAGATACTTCTGGGAGGGCTTCAGCGCTCTCAGCGATAGAGGCCACCAAAACATCGCGCAGGTGTAGCTGCAGCGCCGAAAGCACCTGCCGCACATCCTTGCCGCTATCCACCAACTTGCCCGCCAGTATGAACGCCTCGGCCATGTCGTCCCGGGCGATGGTTCGAACGACCTCATCCAGCAGGTCGGGCCCTACGGATCCGATGGCAGAATGAACTGCGTCCACGGTGAGGCGGCCGTCTGAATATGCCAGCACCTGTTCCAATAAACTAAGGGAGTCGCGATAGGATCCCTCAGCGGCTCGTGCCAACGCTGCTACGGCTTCATCCTCATAGGGTATCTGCTCGGCATCCAACACCCGCTTGAGGTTTGCGCTAAGATCCGCAAAGGTTCCGCGCCGAAAGTCCAATCTCTGGCAGCGGGAACGCACGGTGATGGGAACCTTGCGCGGCTCCGTGGTAGCCAGGATAAAAACCACATGCGCCGGAGGTTCTTCCAGGGTTTTCAGGAGGGCATCGAAGGCTTTGGCGGAAAGATCGTGAACTTCATCAATAATGTATACCTTGTACCGAGCCTCCACCGGCGCATACCGGGCGTTTTCGATGATTTTCTCGCGGACATCGTCTATCCCAGTCTCCGAAGCAGCGTCCATTTCGATGACGTCCATGGCAGACCCGTCTCGGATGCGCACGCACAAATCGCATACCCCGCACGGTTCCGGAGTGGGTGCTGGGAAGCTTTGGCAGTTGAGAGCCTTGGCCAGGAGGCGGGCCGTGGACGTTTTGCCGCATCCCCGCGGTCCACAGAAGAGATAGGCGTGGGCGATCTTTCCCGACCGAAGGGCATTCTGGAGCACCACCGTTACGTGGTTTTGCCCTACGACTTCGGCAAACGATTGTGACCGGTATTTGCGGTAGAGGGACACGTAGGCCATGGCATAAACTGTCGGGGCGACGAGAGGAAGGCTCCTTTCATCCGTCCCGCCACCCCGCGAAGAAGACGTGATCGTGCACCCTGCTTTTGATGCGCCTCCCCCCGGAAGCAGTCGCCCACAGCTCCGGCCAGGCGTTCACGCGGCACTCGGGGACGCACTCTTAGTGCTGCTGCCTTCCGGCCCTGACACGGTTCGAGTGGTCGCCGATGCGCGGGTCCCGGCCATCAACACTGCAGCGCGGTTGTTGAACCGAAAAGAGACCGCACCGGGAGCAGGGAATTCGACCCCGCTATAGCGGATTGCGGGTTCAGGGCACCGCTAGCTCCCCGTCTAGCACGATCACTTTGTTATACGCTATCTGCGCCGGGAATCCTCCGCGACGCATCCACGAGGGCAGCAGGAGTATGCATCCATTCATCGAACTATAGCGCGGCAAGCGATTGCTGCCAATGCCTTCTATGGGAGCTCATTCCATGAACCAGAATACGCAAAACACGGGCCCATCATCCCCTCCTGAAAATGCGCCGCAGGCGTCACCCTCGGCCCCCAATATCACGCCCTCGTTGTGCATTCATCTGGCTGCCGTCCAGCTTCTGCTTGCCCTCGTAGTGCTTCTTTCCAAGATGAACGGATTGCAGCAGCTTTGCGGCGTCATCATCATGGGGATCCTAGCATTGGCCTCGTTGGCGACGTTCGTTAAACTTGCTGCACCGCATGCGACCCCAGCCGTGCTGCCGACCCGCCAGTCCTATGCTCCCACCGACCGGCGCCTCTCCCATGGGCTTGGCATGGCCACCGCTGCGGAACCTGAACTCAGCGAAGATGCAGCCCTTTCGCTCATCGCCGATCTGGAGGACCAGCTAGACCGGCTGCGCCGCCTCCCCTTCGGCGTCGTGATGGATTTCGATGAGGAGCGCTTCATCTACACTCTGGTGAAGCTGAAAACAGCCGTCAAGTCCCTCGTTGCGGGCCGCACCCCTGCACCCGCTGCGCCGGAACGTGCCTCCTCGCCGCTTCCCGAAGCGGTGGGCGTGGGATCGCCCGCCTCATCACCCACCACGCACGGGCACACCATACCCGAGCCTGTGCCCATGGAAGACCGCGCCGACCTGCCGGAGCGAAACGGTTCTTTTCCGGAAGACGTACTCACAGCCGGCCAGGCCGCCCCTCCTTCCCTGCCTATCGCGTCCGAGGCGCCCGTGCCGGGCGGGACCGGCCACCTGGCCCCTCCCACCGGCGAAGAATATCCTGCCTGGCCGGACGCTGAGGCGCCTGCAGCCCCGGGAACAGCCGAGGAACCATCACACGCGATGTATCATGAAGAAGAGCCGGGAACTCCGTCGTTTCCCGTTGCTCCTGTGGGAGGGCCCGAGCCTGAACAGCCTGTCTCTGCCCCGCCACAGCCCCCGGCTGAAGGTCCCCTTGAAGCTGCGGAAGCACCTGGCCCGGAGCCATCCATCCAGCACCCTGTGGAGCCGGACCTGCGTACTCCGATGGCCGTTACAGGAACCGAAGCCATCGCAGAAGCACGGCGAGCCCTGCGGCGGGGGGACGTGGAAGCCGCTATCGCGCTTCTGCAGAATGTGGAACCCGCAGATTCCGCATCAGCCGAGGCATCCGAGCTGCTCGGTATCGCGCTGTATCATTCGGGAGATCAGGAAGGGGCTCTGGACGCGCTTCAACGCGCCGTGGCGCACGATCCCAGGCGTGCCTCGGCACATTACAACCTTGCCGTGGTACTCAAGACTGCAGGGGATATCCACTCCGCCCGCCTCCATGCAGATCTCGCTCTGGATCTCAAGCCGGATTACGCCGCCGCCAGGCAGCTCCGGGAACAGCTTGTGGATGCAGTCAGCCGGAGCAGCCCGCCCGCTACTTCCGCTTCGAGGGCGGCGGCCCAAGATCCTCACGGTTCTGCGGCTCATCCGTGAGGCGATCGGTGAGCCCGGCGATCATTATAACGAGAGCCTGGCTTACCTCTCTGCCGGTAACAGGCTGAGGCCCGGGCTTCAGCACTATAGAAGGCGGGAAGGCCATGCGCCCATCCACCAGATAGGCAACAGCGCTGTAGGCTGGATCCGACTTGGGCACCAGGATCTTCGGGCGGCTGGGAAAGATGAGCGACCCATAGAAAACCTTGTGGCGATCCGCCGGCAGTCCAGCCGCCACGTAGCGGGCGACCTTTGAAATCACGGCAGCCAGTGTGTACCGCGTGACGGGACCAGATGGGGACTGGGCAAATCCCCCCGACGGCCGGAGAGGGATGGCGCTATCCTTGGGCCACCTACCGGCCAGCAGGCTTCGTGCCAACGCGGCGAGGGTTATAGCCAACTCGCGGCGTGTCACCAATTGGGCGCCGCGGAACTTTCCCCCTGGAGCCGTCATTACGCCGCGGCTCACCACATCTGCCACGGCTGCACGGGCCCAATGGCTTCCGGGGACATCATTGGGCACCGGCGGAAGTCGGCTTCCTGTTGAGGCCGCTTGGGAAATCAATACCGCCAACAAGACAAGATGCATGAGAGGGCTCCTCGCTCTCTAGTTGCGGTAAGACTGCAGGGGCGCAGCCCGATGCTCGGCATGGAGGGGGGAGCTACCCCGCTCCGGACACCACTTGGCTTCCTTCGCTCTGGCGAATAGCCCGCAGCTCCTCGAGCGCTCTGCCAGTGCCTATGGCCACACACGACAGGGGGTCCTCAGCCACATGAACCGGGATGCCCGTCCCCTCCGAAAGGAGCTTGTCCAGCCCGCGGAGGAGCGCCCCACCGCCGGTCAGCCAGATGCCGCGCTCGATGATATCCGCGGAAAGCTCCGGCGGCGTCTGCTCCAGCACGGACTTTACGCGTTCGACGATTTGCGTCACGGGCTCCGAAAGGGCCTCACGCACCTCTTCCGATGTTACCTGAACGGTGCGAGGGAGCCCTGCTACCAAATCGCGCCCTCGCACATCCATCACCAACTCCTGTTCCAAGGGAAACGCCGATCCGATCTTGATCTTGATCTCCTCGGCGGTGCGGTCTCCAATCATGAGATTGTAGGCATTCTTGATATGCCGGATGATTACCTCATCCATCTTGTTGCCGCCCACTCTGAGGCTGCGGGAGATGCAGATGCCCTCCAAGGAGATCACCGCAATGTCCGTGGTTCCGCCCCCAATATCCACCACCATGTTGCCGCCTGGGGTGGAGATGGGCAATCCTGCGCCGATAGCGGCTGCCATAGGCTCTTCGATGGTGTAAGCCTCCCCAGCACCGGCCTCCTTGGCCGCCTGGATCACGGCGCGACGCTCTACGCTGGTAACTCCGGAAGGAACGCAGATCAGGACCCGGGGTTTGAAAAGCCGCTTTCGCCCGATCACGCGGTGGAACAAGTGCTCCAACATGCGCAGGGTCGTCGTATAATCTGCGATGACGCCTTCGGACATGGGACGTACGGCTACGATGTTCCCCGGCGTACGCCCGATCATCAACCGAGCCTCTTCACCCACAGCCAGCACCTTCTTCGTCTGGCTGGCAATGGCGACGACGGACGGCTCGCGCAGCACGATGCCTCTGCCGCGAACGTACACAAGGATATTCGCCGTCCCCAGGTCTATGCCGATTTCCGGCGTCAGCGAGAACACGCTCCAACCCCTTCGGATGCCGGCTCTTCTGCTTTACGGGAGATATCCGCTCCGAGGCTCCTGAGCTTACCCACCAGATCCTCATACCCTCGATCTATATGGTGGATCTCGGCAATCTCCGTCTCGCCTTCGGCAGCGAGACCCGCACACACCAGGGCCGCGCCGGCTCTAAGGTCGGTTGCACTCACTTCGGCGCCCGTTAGGCATTCCACACCGTGGATCACTGCAGTTCGCCCTTCAACGCTTATATCCGCGCCCATACGCACCAACTCATTCACATACCGGAAGCGGCTTTCGTACACATTCTCGGTGATCACAGAGGTGCCATTCGCCACCGCCAACAGAGCAGCGAAGGGTTGCTGCATATCGGTTGGGAAGCCTGGATGGGGCGCCGTCTTGATATTCACTGCACGCGGCCGGCCTTCATTCCACACGCGGAGCCCGCCGCTTACCTCCACTACATGAACTCCGGCCTCCGCCAATTTGTTTACAACAGGCCGCATGGTGTCCTCACAGGCATTCTCGATGACGATATCACCCTGGGTGATCGCCGCGGCGATGGCGTACGTTCCGGCCTCCATTCGGTCGGAGATGACGGAGTAACTGCCTCCGGAGAGGCGATCAACTCCATGCACGGTAATGGTGGTCGTGCCCGCACCGGACACTTGCGCGCCCAAACGGTTGAGAAAGTTCGCAAGATCCACAACTTCCGGCTCTGCGGCGCAATTCTCGATGATCGTGACGCCTTCGGCGAGGCATGCGGCGGTCATCAAGTGCTGTGTGGCCCCGGCACTGGGAAAGTCAAGGTAGATATTCGCACCTGTGAGCTTGCGGGCTTCGGCGGTGTAGACCCCGTGTTCTACGTGGATCTGAGCGCCCAGCCGCTTCAATCCTTCGATATGGAAATTCACCGGCCGCGTGCCGATATCACACCCCCCCGGAACGGGCACACGGGCAAAGCCGAAACGAGCCAGCAGAGGCCCCAGCACGGAAAAGGATGCCCGCATCTTCCGCACCAGATCGTAAGGAGCTTCAAGGCTGTAGATGCCGCCTGCGTCAATCGTTACGGTGTGCTCATCCACGAAGCGCGTGGCCGCACCCAGTTTATTGAGAAGCTCCACCATCGTTTGCGTGTCCCCAATGCGGGGCACATTTCCGAGGGTGATCTTCCCGTCTGCCAGCGCGGCGGCAGCCATGATGGCCAGCGTTGCATTCTTGCTGCCGCCTGCCCGCACGTGCCCTTTCAGGGGAACGCCACCGCGAACTACGATCCGGTCCAAAGAGCCTATACCTTCCTTCCCCACCGCTGGTACGGCTTGATAATCAATCCCTATCAAGTATACCACCAGCCCCCCGGATGAACCTCTGCTCGCGAGCGCCTGGCTCGGTCACCGTTTGCGTCTGCAGACCCAAAGCCACCACGCGCCGATGACGCCGCATACCGCTACAAGGCGGTCCCCCTGGTGTACGTAAGGCGTCGTACCCGAGCCGAGTGCAGCCTCTACGATCATCGTTCCTGGCCGATACGGACGAAGGGTGCGGAAGCGACCGCTGGGTTCGATCACCCCGGTGAGACCTGTGGTGGCCACGGCTATGGCACATCGCCGCGTCTCAACCGCTCGGAATACCGTCATGGCGAAATGCTGTGCAAGCTCTTTGGAACGCCCGGCCCACGAGTCGTTGGTCATATTGACCAGCAGATTGGCGCCCTGCTCCACCCGCGTGCGCGCAAGTACCGGGAAGACACTCTCATAGCAGATGAGCACTGCCAGCCGCGCCGGCCCTGCCTTCAAAGGTGCGTCGCCGTGACCGGGCACAACATCCTGTTCCGGAAAATGAAACACGTCGCCGAAGGGAAGCCAGCCGCGAAGAGGAACCCATTCCCCCATGGGTACGAGCCAGTGCTTGTCGTATCGGGCGACCACGGCCCCGCGCGGATCGAAGAGCACCGCTGAGTTGTGCTCCCCCCCTGCAACATCCGTAACGCTGCTTCCCACGAGCTGCCAGCAACCCAGGCGGCGCCCGATATCCGCGATGCTCGAACGGACCCACGCGTCATGCTCGACGTCTCCGGGCGCAATCGTCTCAGGCCAAACGATGAGGTCCGGATGATCCTGCTTGACGCGCATAGCGAGACTGGCCATCCGGGCAAGCTGCTCTTCGGGAGGCAGGGTGGCTCCCCGCTCGCTGGAGATGTTGGGTTGCATCAAGCCCAGGCGCACCGATACACCCCTGGGCGCAGCAGCCGGCGATGCAAAGCCGTAAAGCAGCGACGCAACTACAGCCGCTATCGGCAATGCGGAAACCTCCGCTGCCGCCCGCCCCAACGGCCCTTCATTGCGCCCGCGCAGATGCTTCGCAAGGAGCATGCCCCACGTTGCCACCGCTCCGTTCCCAAGCACCACGACCATTCCCACGCCATACACACCCACCAGATCCGCCACCTGGATCACAGGCAGGCACCGGTACTGTGTGTAGCCGATGAGGCTCCAGGGCATGGCAATGGCCGTCTGGGACCTGAGCCACTCCACGAGGGCCCAAGCCACGGCCCAGAGCACCGGCCGCCCTGCCAAAGAGGCCCGCTTCGTCATGAACCACGCCAGGAGCCCAAAGAGGCCGAACCAGAGCGCCTCAATTGCCGTCAGAAGAAACCATGCCAGCCATCCCCAATCCGTTCCCGACCAGCGCACCACAGTGGTGCCGATCCAGGTTACGGTGCTTCCCCAGTGGAGCCATCCGAAGAGATATCCCAGCGCAAAGGCGCGCCGCGCCCGTCCCGCCCAGCAGAGGGCAGCCAGAAGCGGCGCAAGCCCAAACCAGGCTACGGCACCCCAATCCAACGGAGGAAAGGCTGCCGTCATGAGGACTGCAGACGCCGCCACCGCGGCTGCCAGCACAAAGACTTGCGCGCGCGGCTCCGCTTCGGTTATACTGGGAGCATCGCCCTTTCGACCGGATGCATCGGCACGTAGGGCGCTGTGAGAGGATCTCCACATGGTCGAGCCTGACGGGTTCGGCGTTCAGCCTGTTATGCGCCGAGGTCGGCGCGCCCCCGGATTGTACCCCGCCATGCGAGCTTTGGCCAGGATCCTGCCGGCTGCCCTCTCAATCCTCGCGCTGGTGCCCGGATGTGCGCGCTCTCCTTCCCGCGGAACGAGCGGCGTTCGCCTCGTCGTGACCCTGCGCTTTGCCGGACCCATCAACGATAACTACCAGTACTTCTTCCTGATACGCAACGGCAATGACCCAATCGGCCAGAATGGACCGATACCCGTCATCCAGCCGCCATACCTGAACGGCTTCGCCACTGGGCTCAACAATCAAACGGCAGCCTTTACCGACTTTGTGGAGTACAGCCGAGTGCAGCGCCAGGTAACCGCCTCGGGGTATACGCTCTACCATCTCCCTGGAGGCATCTCGGGAGACCCCAACCGCGATGTGTTTGAAGTACGAGGAGAACCCGATGCCGCCCAACCGCCCGTTGGAGGCAACATTCTGCATTTCGAGCTGGACCTTGGCCGCCTTCAGCCCGATAGCGGTGACCCCGATCCCAACAATGGTCAACAGCCGCGGTATCTGCAGGTGAATGTGGTGGCCACCACTACCACACCGCACAATCCCGCGTCGGTTGACCCCAACAAGTTCTTGGATGCCTTCGGAGATCAGCACTTAGGCTCGGGAAGCTTCAATGCCTTCCTTACGCTTGACGCTGCGCAGATCGGGCGGACGTGGTCCAGCAGCGCCAACCCAGGCGATCCCACGTACGAGCCGGATAACGATGAGTTTCCTTCCTCAGGGGATCCCGCTGTGGAACTCACGGGTTGGACCATTCAGATCACCCGGTCCTGAGGTTCGTTGTGTGTGGAACCCAGGGCAGGGTCTTTCTGCTCATGCCGCGCAACAAGGTGATGGGGGCTCCTCCTTGCAGCCCTCAGGTGATGCCTGGTCGGTACACGCCCGCATTAACTGGACGAACTGGGCGGCAAGGTTCGGGTCAAACTGCAATCCGGCATTGGCCTCGATTTCCGTCAGCGCTTCGTGCAGCGACAGTGCAGCGCGGTAGGGTTGGTCCGCCCGCATGGCCGCGAAGGCATCGGCCACGGCCAAGATGCGCGCGAAGTACGGTATCTGTTCGCCGGCGAGCCCTTGCGGGTAACCTTTGCCATCCCATCGCTCGTGATGGCTTAGGAGGGCGCTGCGAATCTCTTCGAGGTGGGGCAAGCCAAAGACCAGGTTGGCCGATACCACGGAATGCATCTTCACGATCTCGTACTCTTCCGGCGTGAGCCGGCCAGGCTTTTGCAGGATGCGGTCCGGAATGGCGATCTTCCCCACATCGTGGAGCAAGGCAGCGATGCGCAGCGTGCCGCGTGCTTCCTCGGACATGTCCAGCCGTTGCGCCAACATCAGCGCGTACCGGGTCACCTCTTCGGAATGCACGCGTGTGTAGCGATCTTTGCGATGGATCATGGTGACAAGGGCGTCGAGCATGGCGAAGGGCGTGTCGGACCTGTGCCCGCCGTCGCCATTCGATCTGCCGTGAGAGCGGATGCCGCCTCCTCCTTGCGCCTTGGCGAGGTGCAGTGCGCCGTCGGCTGCTGCCACTAGGTGCGAGCGGTCATGCCCCGCCCGGATGGTGTCGGCGACGCCGAAGCTCAGTTGCACAGGCACATAAGCGCCTTCGGGCGTGCGGAAAGGACGGGCGCTGAGATACAGCATGACGCTCTCCGCGAAGCGATTTCCGTCCTCGGCGTCCCCTTGGAAGAATACGGAGAACGTGTCTCCTCCGGTACGGCCCACGATGGCGCCCTCGGGCAGGCAACTGCGAAGAGCGGCGGCGACGTGCCTCAAAAGATGGTCTCCCACAACCTGGCCGAAGGCATCATTGAAATACCGGAAGTTGTCAATATCCGCCACGACCAGCACGAGGGATCCTTCCGTTTTGCCTTGGAAGGCGTGGCTCATGCGGTGATGGAACGCCCGGTGCGTCAAGGCGCCCGTGAGGCCGTCTCGCTGGGCAACGTATTCCAGTTTAGCCCTAGCCTCCTCGAGCTCTTGGATGCGCCGGCGCAGTTCCGCCACCAAGCGCTCGTTCTCGGTGCGCAGCCGCCTGCGCTCCAACGCCCGATTGATCGCGGCATCCAACGCGCGGATATCTTCGATGGGCTTCAAGAGATAATTGGACACATTGCCCATGTTGAATGCCTCAACCGCATTCTCGATGGAACCATACCCCGTAATGATGATGAACTCAGTGCCGGGTTTGGATGCCGCCGCCCTGGAAAGCAGCCCGACACCATCCAGACCCGGCATCTTCATATCCGAAAGAACCACATCGAAGTCGGTCTGCTCCAGAAGCGCCAGGGCTTTAAGGCCATTCTCTGCGAGCGTCACTTCATGCCCGACCTTGTGAAGATGCCGGCCCATGATGAGCCGCAGTGTCTCGTCATCGTCTGCCAGCAGGATCCTTGCCATCTGCCACTCCCAATGGGTGTCCGCGCCCAGGGAGTTATTCCATATGCGAGGACGTCGGTGGATTACCGATGCTGCCCATCAGCGCCAAGGCCGGGCATCCGGCGAACCCCAAAGGCGCACCAAAAGCTCCAGAGTTGTTGCGAGGTCCAGCACATTGTGCCGGGCGATGGAGGCAACCTCACGGCCGTCGCCACTCATCAGGAAGCGGCGATAGGCCGCTGGGATCTCCGAGCCGTCCACATCGCCGGTCCGCCTTCGCCCACAGACCACAGCCTCCAGGGTCTGGAGGCGGCAATCGGGCACTTTCCCTGCGAACCGCTTCCGGGCTTCGAGGAGCACGTCCACATGGGGTGGAAAGTCGCCGGCGATCCCATAGCAGCGCATGCGCCGTTGCAAATAGGGTACGTCGAAATTGATGCCGTTGAAGGTCACTAAAAGCGGAACACGGGTCAGATCCTCACAGGTGGCAGCCAGTACAGCCGCCTCCTCGTCCAGTGTCCGAGCAAAAAACTGCCGACACGCGATGCCGCGTGTCTCGTTCCATTCGGCCAACCCTACCAGGAAAATAGGCTCGCCCATGAGGCCCAGGGTCTCAATATCCAAGCACACCAATCCGGCCGGACTGGGCGCGTCCGATGCGCCTGCCAGCCGCAGGAGGGCCGGATTGCCCAACGCCTGCGGAAGCGCATCTGCCAAAGTGCGCGTCCAGGGCGCGATATCCTCGAGGTTCCACGACGCTTCGTGACACCGTCCTTGCTCAGTTACCCTCTCCAGCCCAGGCAAAAGCCTCCCTACACCGAACTGGAGATCAACAAACCCGCTCCTTCTTGGAGCAGTGGCGAGGTCCATTGTTCCGATCCTTAACCTGGGGGTATGCTAACCGACAAGAACACCGGCCCGAACGGGCAAGGAGGTTCCACCCATGAAGCATTGTCCCCAGTGCAGCCTCCTGCTGGAAACGCTGTCATCGGACGAATTGCAGATCCTTGTGTGCCGCGGCTGTGGCGGGATGTGGCTCCCGTCTCCGCATGCCTTCGAGAATGCTGCCAGGAACCGCAGACGCCTGCAACAGCTTCTGGAACCCTATCCCGGTGTGTCCCTCGCCGAAGCATTCGAAGGTCTCCCGCGCCGATGTCCCCAATGCCGCACTACGTATCTGGAACTCCGGAAGGACGCCCCAGGATACCAGTGTCCATCCTGCAACGCCATTTGGCTGGACGGGTTTCAGCGCCACAGGTTCCTTTCTGAAGTTCCGTCCGAAGAGGACCAGAGCCCGCAGACGGTTTCCCCATCGGCTCTCCCCCGAGAACCGGCCCAGCGTACGGTCGTGCTCACGTGTATGGATGCCCGCCTCCCGGTCCTCGAGATGCTGGGCCTCCGTCTGGGGGATGCCCACATCCTGCGCAACGCCGGCGCTCTTCTCACTGAAGATGCCATTCGATCGGTCCTGATCTCCCACTACTTAATGGGCACCAACCGCCTCGCCATCGTAGGCCACACGGACTGCGGTATGACGCGGTTCACTGATGATACTCTTTTGGCGCGCATAAAACAGGAAACGGGCGTGGAGAAGGCCGCACCCGCCACGTTTCTGCCGTTCGGAAGCGTGGAACGGTCCGTGCGCCGGCAAGTAGCCAAGGCTCGGCGCCATCCCTGGTTGGCGGGCCGCATACTCGTTGAGGGGATGATCTATGAGGTGGAAACCGGCCGGGTGCGCCCGCTTGCCGAACAACCCGCAAGTTAGGGCCGGCTCAGTAGGGATCTCACGCTGATCCGCATTGCCGCTTCCGCCGCCGCGTCTCCCCGGAGCGCTTGGCGCGAAGCCACCATCCGGCGATCACAGCCCCGATCAGGCTGCTCTGGAAGGCGGACACGGGCACGGCGCCGGGGCCGGTGATCAACTCTGTGATCTGTGTAGACCAGCTCGAGGAACCGGACGCCCACTCCTGGATCGTCCAGAAATGGGTGGGATCGAGGGGATCAATCGTTGTGGCGCTGTAGTCCCCCCACCGGTTGCTGCCGCTGCCGTCCAAGATCTGGTAGCTGGCAGTGCCCGACTTGAGCAGCAAGGGAGATCCGAACGTAGTCGTGGTGCCGTTGTAGGAACCCACGGATGCATAGCTGCTGATGAACTCTGACGCTCCAGACCTGCTGTATCCGATCACCACGGTACCACTCGTGTTGACTGCTATGGAGCCGTAATAGTAATCGTGGTTGGGGTCTCCGATGATGCCGGTCTCTTCTACGGCGTCCGTAGCTGCGTTGATGCGGAACCACCGAAGTGCCGCCCTGCCGTTAGCCGTAACGCTTTGCACGCCCCAGATCTTGCCGTTCACTTTCACTACGCTGGAACTGAAGCGCGTGTCCCCCGTGTCTACGTTGTTGGGACCCCCGGGCTGAACGCCAAGAGGCGGTCCGTTGAAAGCCGCTACCGAGATGAGGTGATCCGTGGTGTTGAGCGTATTGCCGGCTCCGGAGCCGGTGATCGTGGACTGTTTGAATGTCCCAGCCGGCGTGTTGTAGTCTGAATAGAGGTACTCCGGCGTGCCTCCGCCGTCCAGATCATGCACGGGTTGAATACTGAAGCCCGTGGTGTTGGGATCCAGGTTGGTGAAGCTCACATTGGTGAGCGTGCCGCTCACGAGGCTGGCTTTGTCTACAGCGATCACGGTGGTGAGCGGCGAGGTGTTATCGAATTTGAACATATTCGCCGCCAGATACACGCCGGAACCGTTAACGCCCAAGGTCGGGAAGTCTGCCCAGCGCGTGCTCAGCGGATCTGCAGCGATGGAGAATGCTTTCCAACCTGCCGTGGGATCGGAGCTGTTGGACACGGCCAGGAGGAAGCGGCTGCTTGCCGTGCCCGGATTGTCCGCCGCCGCTGCGAACCACCGTCCGCTCCCCGCATCATAGAGGACGCGCGGATCGAAAGACGATGAGGACGACACCCCTGCATTGGTCCAAAATGCGTTGAGCGTAGTACTGGCCAAAACAGCCCCAGAGCGGCTGTACACGCGGTATCTGCCGTTGATGAATTCCACGAAGGCGTTAGGCCCGATGGCACCCATGGTGTCCGGCGGTATATACCCGCTGATGCCCACCGAACTGCCTGTGAAATTCGCGCCGATGATCACCTGCCCCAGCGCGGGGAGCTGAATCACAAATGCAGCGACCGCGGCGGCCATCCGCCACCAGAACGAGCTACCCTGCTCGGCCATGGCGATCCTCCTGTTAGAAGCGCCCCGCCTCCAGATCGAAGAAGATGCGGTGGCTGAACGTGGAGTACGAGAAGACGAGTTCCCGTGCTCCCAACGTCCGGCCGATGCTGAGTTCGTAATCCCGGTACTGCCCCGCCATGAAGCGTTGCAGAGACGAAGCCAAAGAGAGGTGCCACCGGGGTGCGAGTGTATAGGACACATTCGCCATGAGACTGGATGAGGTCGTGTCCAGCATCATGCTTCCCGACACCGCGGTGCTCCATCTGCCGGAACCCGTCGTGATGAGGCTCAAGCTTAACCGGTGATGCCCGTCTGTGGCCAGAAGCACCGGCCCTTGCGTGTAATCGTAGGCTAGCTGGAGGCTCGCGCCCGGCAATCTGCGGGATGCGGCCATGGAGGCGACGACCGAGGCGCCACCCCCGTGGTTTGCCCATACATTTCCAACCGTGAAGTTGCTCGTGAGGACGGTGTTTCGATCCAGCCGGAAGGGATTGCTGTAAATACGCGCGTGCACATCCTGCGATTGCATTCGAGTGCGGTAGGGCCCACTGTTCACCTGCTGCAACGCTGTCGTCGTTCCCACGGCGTAGAAATACCCTGTGGATCCCAAGCGTTTGGAGAGTGTTTCCAGATACAATTCTGTGTCATATCCTGAGGAAGGAAAACCGGCGAAGCTGCGGTTGCCCGAGATATTCAGGCCGGCATATACGGGGCCCATTTGCTTCGTAAGGTTCGCCGAACCATAAACGGACCGGTGCTGTGGAAAATCCAGGTAAAAAGAGCCGCGCGCATCCGTCGTGAATTCCTGGCTGTGCGTCCAGCGGAAGCCCCAATCGGACCGCGTGATGCCGGTGAAGCCAAACTGCCCGGTGTATCGGCCGGAGCCTCCCAACGAATTGTATCCTTGCAACAGATCAAGCGACCATCCCGGCCGCGTAGCATACACACTGCTTCCGTAGCGCTCTCCATGCCGAATGTAGAAGATGCCGGTGCTCGAGGGCGTCAGATCATAATAGAGCGGAACGTCCAAGCCGATGCCCTGCGTGCCCACCGTAAGGAACTGATCCGTAAACAGTTCATTGGACATCAGCGCCAGCGAGTAGAACGGCATACTCACGAGGTGCTGGCCATCCTGGTAGAAATGGGGCCGCTTGAACTGCAGCTTCTGACCCGGAAAAAGGAGCACCTGTTGCGCGGTGATGAGGAGCTTGGAATCCGCCAGGTCTGCCATCTCGAAGCGGGCAGGGGCGATGCCGTTGGGTTCCACCGTCATTTTGAGATCCGGCCCGGTGATCTTCACGGGGCGAAGGCGATCTCCCATTTCAGCTACTGCGTACGCCTCACCGCCGATCATCTGCAGGAACAATTTGCCGCACCGCACGCGGTGGTTCCCTCGGCGCAGCACCGCATTCCCGGAAGCCCGCAGCACATTTAGATTGCAATCAATCTGGATGCGGTCTGCCAGCACCTCGAAGTTCCGGTAGGTAGCATGCGCGGGCCTCTTAGAACCAGAGCTCCCCTCCTTTGCCACGGCTTCGATGACGCGGTAGTCCGCGCTGTAAACGACACTCCCACCCTGAACGGCAGCAAAGAGGTTCCCCTGGAACGTCTCGCTGGGGTCATTGGTGAAGGTGATGTCCATGCTTTCCGCGCGGCCGACGACGGCTGCCGTTACCGTGGCAGTGCCCGTCTGTTGGCTGGAGAGGCGCACACGCGCTACACCTGCCCGCGTCTGCGCAGCTCCTCCCCCTACAAACATGCCGCGCGTCGTGGTGAAGCTTACCACCGTGCCGTCGGGAACGTAACTGCCTGTGGCGTCGCGCACTTCGGCGATGATCTCGGTGGTGTCCCGCCCGTCGGCCAGAACCACCATCCTGCTGGCCGTTAGTTGGATCGTAGGGGTACCGGCCGAACCAGCCGCCACGCTCTCGGCAAAGAAAGCCATACACAACCATAGCCGGATCACGTGGTTACGCATTGCACGGACCGTTCACATGAGGGATAGGTTACACGCTTGATGCAAAGGCATCGCGTCGTGCTGAACTCCTTCGCCGAACGGATCTTGCCGCACCGACCTTCGCGAAGGGGATCAGTTGCCGCTGGAGAGGCCGATGCCCAGGCCCAGGCCGATCGCCACAACACCCCAGAGCCAATTGCTGCTCCGATGGTGCCCTCCCTTTCCACCGGGCTTTTCCTTCACCCCCGCAGCGGGCTGGGCAGTAGACACGAGCGGTTCGATTTTCGCCATGAGCTGTTCGCCGGCCGTTCGCCCCGCCTCCAACGCCCGCTCAGGTTCCTTGGCCGTGCCTCCTTTGGCACTGGAAGCGCTCAATGTGATGCTCTTAAGGATCTTGCCCGTGGCGGCATCCAGCAAACGCCCGCTTATGGTAACTGTGGCCTGGTGGGCGTCGGCATCGTACGAATAATCATCAACGGACCCCACGAAGGCCAGGTCATAGCCGGCCAGCTTTGCAATCTTAATCGGCTTGGCATTCTCCTCCGAGAAGGGAGGCGTCACATCGGCATCGGTAAGATCCTGATCATTGTGCAGGCGTGCCACGGTAGGCAATCCGCGGTAGTAGGCGTACACCACATATTTGTTGGTTGCCAAAAAGCGCGACCTAGCTACGTCCGTAAGCAGCGACGAAAGCTCTGATGCGTCCGGCACTGCTGCCGAGCTCGAGACGTCAAAAGGAAACACCAGGACCGATCGCTTTGGCGCCTGAGCTGCCGCATTAGCCTGGGCCGATGCTTTCACGCTCGATGCCGCGCCGAAGGCCATCGCGAGGGCAACTACGAATGCCGTTCTCCACAATGTGCGCATGATCCCTCAATATCCTCCCTATATCCTGAGGGCGCGGGTTCTGGGCCACGACAGCGCCCCCGCGCCCTCCATCTCCTACCGCGTCACCAGGTGCGGCACGACCACTCGAGCCTGGGATCCGTCAGAGGCCGTCGCCTTCACTTCCACCAAGTACGTTCCGGCGGGTACCGCAATCCCTTTGGCGTCCCGCAGGTCCCACGTAACCTGGGTCTGCCCGGCGCCCGATGCGCGGCTGAGCAGATTGCGCACTGTAGTTCCTGTAGCACCCAGAATGCGCACCTGCACCGTAGCATCCTGTGTCGTACCGAAGGCGATCGTGGCCGCATTCCCTCCACGATGAGACACCACAGTGAGCCCTGTGATGCGTAGCGCTCCGGTGCCTCGCGGCTCTGCGGTAATCTGGAATGCCCGCGACGTCCCGCTGCCCAGGTTCACGTGCATCGAGGAGGTTTGGCGCATGGAGCGGCGCTCCCCTGTGGCCGCATCCGTTATAAACAGCTCGTAGGACCGCGGCACGGCTGCGATACCGGGCCAGCTCACGGTGATATCCGCTCCAGGCTTCGGCGCAGTCACCACGAGGGTCCAAGTCTTGCGCGTCATCGAGGCAGACCGGATATCCTGAGCCAGGCTCACCGCACGTGACGTTCCCGATCCGTTACGCACCAGCGCCGCGCTCAACTTCCCTTGCACCGCAGGCGGTTTGGGGTAATCCATTGCGTTCAAACCGTCCGACGCTCCCGAAGCTACCCCGATCGTGTTCCACCGGTCCACGGCACCATTCCCCGAAGCGACGATCTGCAGCGTCCACCCTGCAGCAGCGGCGCTCCGCGATTTCGCCGGAGACACTGCCACAGACCGAGCTTGCGCCGGCTTGGTTATCAGCAACGAAATGCGCGGCTTGTAGGCGAAGATCCAATAGCTCGCAAAAGGCGCCAACCCCTTGCTGAAATCCAGGTCCGGGACGTACTGCTGCTGTTGGGGATCGTAGGTCCAAAGCACCTGGGAGAGCCACTGGTGGTTGACGTCTGCCGCTTGGGCAACCGTCAGCGGCTTGAGAAAGTCCGGATCGGACGGATCGGAATTCACCACGGCCACGTTGGAGGAATAGGCCTTGATGAGGTACGGGTTGCCGATGAGGTTCCACCCCTGGTTGAGCTTGAGCTCCGTCTGGCCCGCCGTCACCGGGTGGGAATTCTGCAGAGAGATGGTCCTGCCGCTGGCGAGGTTCAGCCAATATCCCACTCCGGGCTGGATCAGCGGAACCGCAGCATAGCTACCCATCTGACCATCCCAGCTCAGCAAAGCGAAGTCCGTGTCCGGCAGCCCCAAGGCGCTCGTGGGGGTCGGGTCATCGAAGGTGTATGGGAACGACACCATCTGCAGCCCGCCCGGCAGTGTCTGAACCGGTAATGCCGGAACAAGAATCTGCCGTGCCACCACCTTGCCCAATGAGCCTGGGGATGCCGAAAAGGCAACCGAATAGGTGAGCGTCCCGGAGGCTGTCCCGTCCGGCACGACGTCCCAGGAGAAACTAGCCTCCTGACCGGGCGCCACCGTGCCCGCCGTCTTCTTAGCCGTGTCGCCGGCCTTCAACACGAGCCCGGGGGGCAAGCTCAACACGGCCGACACGCTGGAAAGCGCCAACGAAGCTTGGTTCTGCACAAACGCCGTCACTTTGAACGGATTGGGAGTTAGCTGCTGCCCCGGCGCTGCCGACGGATTGTAATCGAGCGTCAGGGGGCCATCTACCCCTGCTGCCATGGGGAACTCAAAGTCAATGTCTCCATGATTGCGGCCGAAGTACATCACGAAGGTTTTGGCCTCGCCCGGCAGAAATTGCCTTGGGTTGAAATACACAGCGGCCGCCGTAACCACGGAGTTTGGCTGCGAGAAGTCATAGTTCGGCAACGGCGCAGGGATCTTCTCCCACAGGTCATTCTGGGCGATATCATCGGCAATCGTATTCCCGTACCCAATCACCCAGCGGTCGGGAGCAATGAAGCCTACTCCTCGATTGAGGGGTATGTTGACGGCACCTACCGAGTTATTGTTGTTGGGCTTCACCTGGCGCCAGCCTGCCGGCACATTGGGACCCGACACATCGAAATCGGTACTCACGGCACGCCCGTCCGACAGAAACACAGGTCCCCAGGCAAACGCGTTGGGATCCTGCCCTGGAAGTTGGTAGCTGTGCGCCCAGCGGATACCCACGGTATGCATGCGCGTATCCAGGTTCGTTACCGTGAGCTTCAATCGAAGCATGTCGTGGATCAGCGCCATCTCAGAATCCACGCGAATGCGGGGGATCGGATTGGTAGCCACGCCTCCAGGGAGCGTCTCCCATTGAGCGATCATCTTGTCTCCGTTGAGAAACGGAGGCCGCGTCCAGTCACTTTCATCCGTCTTGCCGAACACCCCTTTGTCCCCGAAGATGAGGTCCCAGCCCCCGCGCGTACCGCTGGTGTCCACGCCGCCGGTGGGAAGCTTCGGCCAGCCGCCGTCTATCCGAACCGTAACGTAGCTCCCCATCGTATTGATGCCCACGTCGGTCTTGTAAGGGGGAAGCAGCAGATAGTCCGGTACGACACCGCCCGTCGCACCCGTGGCTGTCAGGTCAATGAGAATGATACGGCCAGCGATGTTCTCACCGTTAAGCTGATCTTTCCAGCCCATGGTCGCCTGGAGGTAGTTGTTCTCCAACGGCGGAGCTCCCCACGTCTGCGCACTTGCCGGCGCAACGACCGCTCCAGCCAGAACGACTACGATCCCAGGCAGACACCGGCGCAACCAATCAGCAGCCAGTCTCTTCCACCACATTACTCGCTTCCTCCCTGTTGTTCCACGGGGCGAACAGCTCAATGTTCGTGCCATATCCGCCATAGTGCCCATCTCACTCTCATGCAGCCGGCTCCGCAAGATCGGCAACCCTTCCTGTGTCGAAGCCGGTGCACACCAACCAGACCGCCGCCTCGACCCCTAGCGCAATACCGCGAAGGGCTGGATCGCCCGGATGGCGTCGCCGTCAGGACCGACCGCCCGAACCTGAATGATGTACGTTCCCGCAGGCACACTTCGACCGGCGCTGTCCTTGCCGTTCCAGATCAGATGGACGTCCCCGGCTCCAGCCGCGCGGGACGCGATCGTGCCCAGAGACTGCCCGGTGGCGCTCAGTATCTTCACTTCGTACGTAGCATCTCCCGACAGAGTAAACCCTATGGCGGTTACGCCCGATGCCCTGCCGCCTGCCGGCCGAACCGTTAAATTGCTGATGCGCACCACCGAACCGCTTGCGGGCTGGGCCGTGATCACGAAGCGCCGGGACACCGCAGCATCGCCGGAATTGAACGTCACCGATGCCCGCGTCCGCATATCCACCGTTTCGCCAGTCGCCTCATCCTTGAGCAGCAATTTGACGTTCCTCGGGACACGATACCCGCCATCCCAGCTTAAGGTGACTGCAGTGTTCTTTTGATCCGTAGACACTGCAATCTCCCATGACTGAACGCCGGCCCGGGGCCGCAAGTCCTGCGCATACACTCCAGAGCGCCCACCCCAGTCGGTGTGTACGATGCCCAAGGACACGTAGGGCGCCACCATAGGCGGCTTGGGAACCTTGGTAAGGTCGTAGCCTGCAGCAGCCCGCGACGACGTCCCGATAAAGTTATAGGTGTCCCTCAGTCCATTCGCTGTTGCAGACAGCCTGAGCGTCCAGCCATCGGTTGTGACTGCCGCCCGATTGGACACCGTCGCCGCCCGCGTGAGCTGCGCCGGCGGTATCACCAGCGCGATATCCGCCTTACTCGTAACCCCTATCCAATGCCCGCTCCATGCATTGATCACACCGCCCGGCAAGGTGCCGAACGTGTATCCGTTCACCCCGTCGTACGAGTAAATGTTGGGCAGCAGGTATCCCTTCTCCACGGCCGTGCCGATGCCGAGGCGGCCCTCGGGAGTGTCCACCAACACCGAAGCGAAGGGAACGTCAAATGGGAAGGGGTCGCCGATCATATTCCAACTGACAAAGCGCGCATCGCCGGATCCGTTGCCCTTCAACGAAATCACGAAGGGTTTGTCCATCACCGGTGTGCCTTTGGTTAGGATCGGCTTCGTCGTGTCCGAAATACTCCAGTATCCTATGCCGAGCGGAGCCCGCGACGAATTATCCCCGTCCTGGTGCACCTGTACATCCGGCGGATTGAAGGATGCGCCGGGATCCTGAGTTCCCCCTGCAGTATAGAAAACGTACTTGTTCTGGTCCGGAACCCAGCGGGCGAGCGTGAAGCCCGTTCCGAAATAATACTCCGGCGTCACACCCGCCTGGAAGTAAGGTATGGAAACCAGCGACCGGCCCTGGAGAACTTGGTGCGGGTCCACATTGATAAATTGTGTTACGGTAGCTGTGCGCGGGGGCGGACCCGGGTTCACTCCAGACGCCACCAACTTGTGCACGCCCGGCGCCAAATCGTGGGAGATCACCACATCGTAACGCGTAGGGATTACGTTGCCGTTCTGATCCGTAATGGTAGAAATCACGTTTGTGATTGTGTAATCCGTTACCGGGTTCCCGTCCAGCGTGATGGTTAGGTTCGCCGGGGTAATCTGCCGGATCTGCAGCCGGATGTTCGGATGGAGCGTCTCTACCGGATTGTTGAGGCCCCCGATGGCTCCCGTGTCCAGCACGGTTATGGAGACTGCCACCCGCAGGAGCGCCTGGTAGGCATCAATGACGCCATAGCCGTATTGATCGTTGGGCACCTGCAGTCCCAATGTGTCGGCCGTGGCGATCAACGCCGGCTTGATGTCGCTGGGCAAGACGCCTGGTACGGAAAGCATCAGCGCCACCACTCCAGCGGCTGCGGGCGCTGCCATAGACGTACCTTGCTCCGTACCGTACGACCCGTTGGCCACCGGAAGCGTACTAAGGATCTGCGCCTTTGGGTTGGAGAACGAGGGGTCGTCGCCTCCAGGCGCCGTAATCGTCGTGTAGAACAGAGCGCTGGAGTAGAAGGCATGTTCCTTGTTCGGGCCGCAAGAGGCAACACACAGAATATTGTCGCTCAACTGGGCCAACAATGCCGGCCAGATGGGCGGGTTCCCCGTGTCGAACGAGTTGCCGGCCGAGATCGTGAAGATGATACCCTTGGCTGCCATTGCCAAGATCAGCGACGTCGCCGGATCGGTTGGATCCGGAACAGCAGTCGGGCGTTCCCCTCCCAGGGACATGTTCACGACCTGTACGTTGTTCTTGTCCGCAAACTGAAGGGCCGCAATCAAACCGGTATCAGTAATGGAGGCGTCGCCGGCCTTGATGGGCAGCACCATCACGTTCTGCCAGGTTACACCCGCGACGCCCACATTGTTGTTTGTCGCCGCTGCGATGATGCCGATGACGTGGGTTCCATGAGGAACCGGATCCGTAAGGTCATTGGGGTTCCCGCCAGGGGTTGTGTTTATGCCCGGCAAGAGCCTTCCCTGCAGATCCGGGTGGTTCACGTCCACACCCGAGTCGATGACCGCAACGGTTACTTTCGAGGAACCCTTCTCAATGTCCCACGCCTTGGGCATGTTCATCAACGGCAGGTGCCACTGCTCAGGATAGCGCGGATCGTTGGGGATCGAATCCAGGAGATAGGAGAGGTGGTTCACGCCGGCATAAACTACCCGCGGATCCTGCTTCAACGTGTTGACGGCGTTGAGCGTGTCGGCATCTGGAACGGCGTTGCCGGCGATGCGCAGCCAATACGTGTCACGCGACCCCGCAGCGTCCAAGGCGCCGAAGGATTTCACCACCGTAGCGTTGACGGACTTGGCAATGTCGGCCACCGTCGCCGGAGCAGTCCCATGCGCAACGGACACCAACAGTTCCCCGGCGACGAACGCACGCTTCGGCCCCCCGCCATCCCCGGATGCTGGTCCCCCGCAGATGGCGATGACCACCATCGCTGCTAGCCCCCACGCCGCCACGGCCCGCAACGTTTTGCTCATCGTTTCGCTCCTCTTCCTATGTTCCTGAAAGGATCCCCTGCTCCATAACCTAGGGCAACCACCGCCCAACTACGGGGGTGGCGGCGGCAGCGGAGCCGGCGAAAAGGCCCGCGGCAACGAGTAGATGAACCGGAACGTGTTATCCGTAACCGTATGATTACCGGTCATCCAATCCACGGGACCAGGCCGATCCCCGCTATTGCGGGCCCCGATCCTCCAATACACTACCGGCGTGGCAGCTCCGGGCACACGGTTGACGAAGTTGGCGAATACGGGATCCCGCAGCAATACCGCATCCCTAGTGAGATCCGGCGCTCTGAAAATCTGCGCCACGCCATCTGCTTGGGGAGCCGTGGAGAACACCTGGAACCGCTCGATGAGGTTCCGGTTCTTGAACGTCCGATCCGTGGACACTTCCACCTGAAACACATCGGCGCCATTCCGGCTCTGCCATTGGAACACGACGTTGCGCAGATCCACATTCAGCGCCTGATCCAGCGGACTGGAGAGAAGTGGGATATTCACCGGGGTAGCGGGGCCCGACGTAACTTGGCTCGTCTCGATATCCTGGGTGCCGGTAGTAGTGCCCGTACCACCACCGCCACCAACGCCACCGCCGCCGGTCCCCTGGTTGCTGCCGCCAATCGGTCTCCGGATTACCGACGTAATCTGATATTGATAGGTATTGCCTGTTACCGGGAAGCCGGTCACGGCTCCCGCCGCTGGCGTCTTAGCCGAAGCCGTAGTCCCGCCCGTGCCGCCACCGCCCGTGCCGTTACCGGTTGTAGGCACTCCCGGCTGGAGGAAGCTTCGCGTTCCATCCCAGAAGCTAAAGGGGGCCGGCTGATCCGTGTAGGTGAAGGTCACCTGGGGCAGTGCTGCAACAGGCGTGCCCGTGTAATTGAACGGGTCGTCCGGCGTGCGCCAAACGTGGTACTCCAACGTCTGGAGGCTGTTGCCGAACATGTTATCCCGCCACACGATGCGCACCGCCGGGCCGTTGTTCACCAAAGTGGGTTCTGCTACTACGCCGGTGACGCTGGAGCTGCCACCCTTAGCAGCCGTCGCCAACACGACGCCAGCCACGAGCACCATCAACACCTTGCCCAATGCGCTCATGGACGCCCCGCGGTGAACCGGCTTCGCGCGAGTAACCTCAAAATGCGCCGTGAATTCCGGCATCGGGAAAACGGCCCGAACCTTGTCCTCCGGGCGGATGCCGAGGCCGATATCCACTACCTTGGCTTCCGAATCCGTCGGAAACACATTCGTCGCCTCGATGCGGCCTACCCGCTGGCGATCCCGAAGGACGATGAACTGCATCCCGGGCTGAACGCCATCGCGGGAACCGCGGTTGATGATGATCTGAAGCGAGCCGCCGGTGTTGCTGCCCACAGTGCTCAGGATCGTCCCTTCCGGCAATACATTGGCAAGGATCTGCCGCACCCCCGCGATGGCCGCGTTGTTGGTGGCCTCTTGCGCAAGAGACGCCATGTCACTAAGGCCAGGCCGCGCACGCGCCTCTCCGATCTGAGCCGCCCCGTTGATCAGGTCGCCGGAACTCGCCTCGCTGATCCGGATGGTGAGCCCTACCTTCACCGAGTGAGGAGTGGATTTGGTGTCCTCCCGAACGAAGGCGATGGACCCATCCACGATGGCCGACGCCCCAAGCTGCATAGCCAGCTTGCTTCGAGCAATCTGATCGTAGGGTGCGTGTAGACCCAGCTCCGCAGCCTGCCTCGTGACCTCATCACGTTTGAGGACCTCGAAGCGACCGGAATTCGCAAGCTCCACCGCCACCGCGTCCGTTGCGAGGCGTGCGAGCGAATCGTACGCAGAGCCGGCCTTATTGGTAAAGTCAATCACGATAACGGTCTGGACCCCGCCGGATTGGGTGCTGCCCTGCGCGTGCGCAGAAACCGGCACGGCGATGCTGCTGAAGATCGGAGCGACCATCGCAGCGGTCAGCAGCCAGGTCAGGATCCGGGCGGCCCTGCTTTTCCTGATCCGTTTCACTCTGAGAGTTCCTCCCTGGATGACGATATTACGGCAAACCTCGCTCGATGCTGATCGCAGCCCAGGCCGTGCTGTATGCGCATGTCCTCATCACCTGAGACCAACGATCACCATGCTTCCTTTTGGGAGGCTCCGCACTCCAGCCTGCCGTCCGGAGCCTCCCACGGAACCTTTACCGAGTTACCAGTATCGGCTGGACCACCCTTGCCGCTTGATGGCCCTGCAAAGACTGGGCTCGTATCTCTACGGTGTATACGCCGGCAGGTAGAGCGATCCCCTGCTCGCTCTTCAGATCCCAAATCACCTCGTTGATACCGGCAGCTCGGCTGGTACCTGTGGTCAGCGTGCGCACCGCCGCACCCGACGCATTCAGGATGCGAACCTGCACATCCGCAGGAGCGCTCAGGCTGAAGGCGATGGACACCCCTGCCGAACGCCCGGGCTGCATCCGAGCCGCGACGTTCGTGATTACCAACTGGTTGCGCGTGGCAGGCACGGCATCCACCCGGAACGTCCGAGTAAGGGACGATGTGCCCGTAGCCCACGAGTACGAGCTCGTGCTCCGCATATCGCGCACCTCGCCTGTGGCCAGGTCTGTGAGCGTAAGCATCACCGAGCGGCCCACCGTGGCGATATTCGGCCAGGAAATCACAGCCCTGCTGTTCCTGACGGTGGTTTGCACCGTGAACTCCCAGGACTTCGCACCCGGCGACGCAGAGCGAACATCTACGCCATAGGGACCCGACTTATCGCCCCAGTTCTTGTGGTCGAAGCTCACATACACGTAATCGGATCCGAATACCGGCGGCTTGGGCGCCTTGAAGCCGTCGAAGCCATCCGCCGCCCGACTGCTCACGCCCAGGTAGTTATCCTGATCCGCCAGATTGCCCACCTGCGCCTGTATGTTCAAGCTCCAGCCTGATCCACCGCCCAGTACAGCCCGCGAGTTGCCGCCCTTCACAGACGCGGCCCGGCCGTACACGTCGTTCACGGGATCCACCACCAACGTTACATCCTTGTACGCCCGCACCCAATATCCCTTCCACGGGGAGAGCTTGAAGTCCAGCACGTACCCGCCCGCCACGAAGCTGTAGAGGGCAGGACCAACGAGGCCGGCGGCTACAGCTTGGTCATGCGGGTAGAGCGTACCGCTGAACAGGACTTGTACTTTCGTCCAATCAATATCCAGCGCGAAGGGATCGCCGATGAGGTTCCATCCCGTTACGAGCGGAATGTTGAACGGCTGCGTCGGATCGGCTGCTGTACCCGGCGTGGTAAGCGGCAAGTTCCGCTTGTACGCCATGAAGTACCCTCGACCCAACTGGAAGTTCTGTGCGACGCCCGCCGGATAGAAGACATACGCCCCTTGGTTCCAGGTAGCCAGACGGAATACCCCTGCTTGGGCGTCGCCGGGATCCACACCCAGCAACGTTGCCGTATCCACGGTATACCCGTAAGGCGCCGACACCAGCGACAAAGCTCCTACGAATGTGTGCAACGGATCCATCTGGAAGTTCACGTTCGTAGATGCCTGGCTGCTCTGAACGGCCACACTCCGGCTTGCGGGGCTGGGAGTGTAACCCGCCAGGTTTGCCTTAACCGTATACGTAATGCCCGCAGGCACACTGGTGAAGCTGTAATTGGCCTGCGACCCATCGGGAGCCGTAGTGGCAGGTGCAAACGTCGTCGTTGTGGCCACCGTATTGCCTGCAGCATCCAAGAGCGTTATCGTGACGCCGGCGAGGGTCGCGCCGTCACTCGTGCGCGTTACGAGGCCGTAAACAGATCCCGGCGGAACTCGGTTCAGCACGATCACAGGAGCGGTAACTGTGGTGTTCGTAACGACGTTTACGGACACCTGAGCCGACCCGTACCCCGCGGCACTGCCCGTAAACACCCACGCACCAGGATCGAGGCCATTGATCGTGTAATTGCCGTTGTTGTCCGTCGTGGCAGTAAACGACTGGCTCCCGCTTGTGGCCGTCACTAAGGCGTTCGGAATGCCTGCATTCGTGGCTCCGTCTACCACCTGCCCCGTCACATTGCCCGGTATCGCCTTCATCTTGAAATCGAACTTGATGTAGGCTTTTGCCGGTTGTACTACCGTGTCCCGCTGAGTAGTAATCGGGTCATTGGGATCGGGAAGCGGTCGCGATGCCGGCACGCTGGATCCGAACCCCGTGGCTGTAGCCGTTACGGTATAGGTAGTGCCCGCTCGCACGCGGCTGATGGTATAGGTGCCGTCGGATGCGGTGGTGGCGCTGAGCACGTGTGTGGGATCCAGGTTATCCGTAGCCGTTACGGTTGCGCCCACAACCGGAGTGGTGCCGTCCATCTGGGTAACGGTACCCGAGAGGATGGCATCTGCAGCCAGCGTCATCCTGAAGCTGATGTCCGTCCTGAAGCCGCCGTGCAACACCACTAACGGCCGCCTCTGCATTTGGAAGCCGGCCTTGGCGGCGCTCACCTCGTAAACGTCGGGCTCCACGCCATTGATGGCAAAGGTGCCGTCCGCCGCTGTTATGGCTGTGTACGCGGTAACAGGGTTCCCCTGGGCGTTCACCTGGTTGCTCAGCCGCACGAGGGCGCCTGCGACGGGGTTGCCTGCCTCGACATCCAGAACGGTCCCGGTGACGCTGCCGGTGCGCAGCCAGCACGCCGCATTGTGAAGAATCTCCGTACGCCGGTTCTTCAAGGCCATGACGTTCTGCGTGTTGGGCGGATTGAAGAAGTCCGGGAAGAGCCCCTCGATGCCCATGCTGTCATACACGACCTTGCTGTTGGCCGTCGTGTCCGCGTAGTGCATCAGGGCCGTGCCGCCGCCGCCATACGTCATGTCCGACACGCCGCCGGCCGCCGGGGTAATTACATCCGGGAACTGAACTCCGGGGCACCCATAAAGACGCGGCGTGTTGGGATCCGTGCCGCCCACGAGGAACTCGCCTTCGTTGGAGATGAAGTCCATCGTCAGCGGGGGATCAGGCGGACCAGGCCATTGGTGGTGCCTGTTGGGCACCGCCTTGGGCTTGTACCAGGGATCGTGCGTAATGGGATTATAAGCGCCTGCAGATGTAAGCCCGTACGCGGCGTTAAAGAAAAACACCAGCGGTATGGATCCGCCCAATTGGGTGTTGGAGAAGGTAAAGCCTGCGTCATCCCGGTTGTACTGGGCATGGAGATCGTTGGAGTAGAACGAGTTGGCAGTCGTTCCGTCCAGGGTTAGGGCCCACCCCACATCCTGGCCGTTCACGAAGAGGCGCCCACCTGCAGCAAGAAAGCCATGAAGCTGCGCCTGAACCTGCAGGTCCGTAAGCGTACCAGGCCCTGTAAAAAGGTTCCCTGTATACGGAGACTGCCAGAAGACGCACCGCGGCGCCACCAGCACGGTTCGCGGGTTCTTCTCTCCGTTGAGGAGGTCGGGGGGCTGCTGTTCCGTGTGGGGCAGATACTGTTGCAGCACCGCATCGGGAACAGGTCCGCGGCACTGGATGCGCCAGATGTCATACTGCTGCGTCACAGGCAGATCCACACCGTCCCGCTTCTCGCCGTCCAGTGCAAGGTTATCCTGGTTCAGGAACGTCCAGAAGTCGTTGGGATCGAAGGCTCCATAGGACTTGACCCCGAGGGCGTTCAGCACGTTCACCAAGGATCCGATCGTCGTGCCGTTGCGATACCGAGAGGGCAGCAGGTTGACGTCTATATCCGTCATCCAGCTCTCAGTGCCCCAAAACGTTTGAGACACGTTCACCAAACTGGTATGGGCGAAGCGCGTGGAGAAGAACTTCTGCCCCTCGGCGTAATCGCTCACGAAGAGGATGCCGTGTGAGGGTAGGAACGCCTGGGTGGTAAAGCCCCCTACGTTGTCGTAGATGATCCAGTTGCTGCCCCGATCTGCATTCCCCTGGGCGAAGGGGTTGAGGGCGTTATCATAGGCGATCACGTCAATATAGTAATCGGATGGGAAGCGGTCCGTCGTCCATGTGGCGGTATACGTCTCGATGCCGGTTTGCGGGTCGCGGCTCTCGAGCTGCATCTGCAGCCACCCCTCATCAGGCGGACTTGCCAGCCCGGAGAAGGCAAAGAAATCGTCTATGCTCGCCGTATAGATGGGGTTTGCATAGGTGTTCACCCGCGGGTCATTCGGATCCGAGCCGATGAAGATCCGCTGCGACTCGTACTCGATCGGCACGTTGAGGGCGATGTTGGAGTTGTCCAGGTTCAGGTTGTCGAAGAGGTAGACCTTGTGCTCTTTGCCGTCGCTGGATTGATATTTGCTGTTGGGGTTCTTGATCTGCAGCCACACATCTCGGATGCCGGATTCCAGATCGGCCAACTTGACCTTGATGGTAACGGGTGCACCGGGTGAGCCGATCTTGGGATTTACGCTGACGATCTCCCCCGTAACTTCATCGAAACGGATCAAGCGCGGGGCATTGAGGTCTATAAGGGTAGATGCAAAGATATCCGCGGGTTGGCCTGCCGGGCCGGAGTCTCCAGTACCGACGTTGAAGAAGGTGCGGTCCGAAAAATAGGCCACGCGATAGGTGTTTATGAACTGAGGCCATGAAGGCTTGCGATCATCGTAGATGTGGTTGGGATCGCTGGTGGAAAGCTTGTACGCAGGGTTCGTAAGCGACTCGGGGTTGGACACCGTAAACACCGATGCGTTGTTGGGATCCTGCACGATATTGACCTTCAGCCAGTAGATGTCGTGCGTCCCGTTGGGGTTCACGCCGTCGGCATTCCCATCCCCTTTGCTGTCGTATCGGGTCGTAGCGAAGGCCAGGAGCTGCTGTCCGTTGATGAAGTGCTGCGACCCGTTGGGCTGATCAATCTTGTAGGTGCTCCACGCTGGCTCGATATTCTCCGAGCCGGGAATGTTGAAATTGGTGATCTGTTTGAGGTTCTGAATAGCCGGATCAATCCCCATCACCCAGATATCGCGTGTAGGCTTGGAGGCAGAGCCTGCCGCATCGGCACGGTCGGAATCAAAAGCGATGACGGGTTTGGCAGGATCCGGGCTAAGGGTGGGGTTTCGGTCGTTGCAGTTGCCGAACGTCATCTGGGTGACGCGGAGGGACACCACGTCCACTGCGTAGATATGCCAGTGGGGATCCGCTGTAGTCTGCCCTGCGAAAAGCACGCCCACGCTACCTTCCGGCGCAACGCCATATTCGGGATGGCTCAAGGCGGTAAACGTGAGCCCGCTTATGTTGTTCTTGATGAGGGAGGTAGTTCTGCCCGACACCAGGTCGAGCTGCACGATATCCACGGAGGCCTGGGTGGTTTCGACGTAGACCACCGCTCCGCCCGATTGGCTCAAAGCGGGTTCCCGCTGAGACGCGTTGGCTCCCACGCCTTTAGTCGAGAGCGGCCCAGTAAGGGCGACGAGCCCGGCGCCCCCCGCAGACATCTTGTAAATGTGGGTGGGAGATCCCGGAGGGGGAGGCGTCGTGTCCTTGCCGTTGAGATTTACCCTGTCCGAGTCGAAGACGATGGTCTGCTCGTCCTGGGACCAGAATGGGTTCCGGTCCTGAACATTGGGGGTATTGGCGGTCAGGTCCACCGTTTGTGGCGGGATGCCTCCTGCCCGCGTCTTGCGGAGCGTGCGGTGTACCACTTCCGGCGGAAGCTGCCCATGGAGGTCCACAAAGGGCTTTCCGTGAGGAAGCCGCGTCCCCCCCGTTTGGAGCCTGCCCTGCCCCAGCGCGGGGTTACCGGGCGCCCACAGCGGCATCATCAAGAGCAGCGCGTAAAGGCAGACGGTGGTCGGTCTCTGGTTTCTCAAGACGAGTTCTACCTCCTAGAGAGCACGCTTCGTTTCGGGGGGAATCTCCTTCACCGCGGCAGGCACGCCGTCATGGTCGCTCGCCTTACCAGCGGGCATTATAGCATGGGCCGATCATTTACGCAATCCCCCGTTTCACGGCCCAGCTCCTCGCGATCTTCAGCGCGGGCAGGCTCTCTATTGCTTCGCGCAAAACGTGTCCAAACCCTTCTTTCTGAAATCCCGCGCACCGGCCGAGGCCGGCACCAGCGCGCGGGACCCCATTCTATCCGAACGGCATCCGCCGCTACGGTACCACCTTCAGTGCGGCATTGCGCACGCGCCCGCCGCTTGCCGCCGTTATGATCACGCTCTGTACTTTCGTCACCGTGCTGGTGAGCACAGGGAACTTCACCACCTGGAACCCTGCCGTTACGGTAATCGCCGCAGGTACGGTCACGACGGACGGGTTGCTGCTGGACAAGCTCACTGTTTGCCCTCCCAGCGGAGCCGGCACGATCAACGATACGATGCCCGTGCCCATTTTCCCTCCTTTGATTGTGGGCGGAATGAGCATGAGGTTTCCAAGCGGGTACGCGGGGTTGCCGATCTTGATGCGCCAGATGCCCCGTCCGAAGGTGGCAGCAGAGAGATAGCCCGTGCCGGGCACCGTTTTCAGGTCGTTTACTTGGACGTTGGGCAGCCCCAACGGAACGGTCATATTCGCCCAAGTTTGGCCACCGTCGGTGGTGGTGAACACCCCTATATCCGTCCCCACGTAGTAGGTGTTCACCGGGTCATTGAGGTCCAGCGCAACGGTGTTGGTCGGTATGTCCGGAAGAGCCGTGCCGCCGCCTCCGGAAATGTCCGTCCAAACAGTCGGCAGAGCCGTGGTGTCGTCGCACCGCCAAACGTGAGACGTGCCGGTGCCCGACACGGTTACGATTACGCGGTTCGGGTTGGCAGGCGCAATGGCGACGCCGGTGAGCGAGCGTTTGGGCAGATTGCCCGTGATGTTGCGCCACGTCTTACCGCCGTCGCGCGTCATGTAGATCACGCCATCGAACGAGCAGGTGTAGATGCGGTTGCTGTCGGAAGGGGCCACCGCCACGAACGACAGGGCATCCTTGGGAGAAAGCTTCTGCCCACCTAACCGCGGCGTCCATTGAAACTTGTAGTCGTCCCATCGGTACAGGTAGTTCGTTCCGGCATACAGATACCGGGGGTTCAGTGGGTCCAGAGCAAACGGCGCAATGAAGGCTACATTGTCTGGACCCGTGAAGGGAGCGATAAACTGAATGGACTGCCAGTTATCCTGCGACCTCACGATGTAAAGGAATTGGGCGCTGGCGAACTGGATTAGGGGGCTCAAAGGGTTGATCTCGCAGAACGCCCCGTCGCCGCTAAAGACGCTCACCCAGTTGAGAGGATCCGGGGTGGAGTGCGGGCTGGCATTATCCTGAGCGCCCCCGATGATCTGCGTCGGATCGGAGGGGTGGGGCGAATGGCGGTAGAATTGGGTGATGCCCAGGGTGCGGTTGAGCGAAGTAATCATCCATGAAAGACCCTGTTCATCGTAGGCGAAGTGATAGGCGCCGCCATCGTTGCCGAGGACTGCCTGGTCCGGATCCCGCGGATCAATATCCATCGCGTGCTGATCCGTATGCATGAGCGACATAGACGAATAGACGTTCCCCAAAATCGTCCAGCTCAGGCTCGGAGGATTGTTGTTGAGGTTGAGGATGCCCTGGTTCAAATCCAGCAGCCCTACGTAAACGTAATCCGTCGGCATGCCGGTGTTGGGATCCAGCCCCACCGTCGTGTTGATGTGGTAGTCGTACCACCCTTGGCTCCAATCGTCCTTGAAGCCGGAGGTATTGTCGTTCCAGGTATTCGCGTAGTCGAAGGTCGCCTGGATCTTGGAGTTCGTGGGTTGGAATAGATCCGGAACCAGAAGGTAGAACACTCCCCTGAAGCGCTTGGAGGCGGCCACGTCTATGCCGGGCACATATCCGGGAGTGTTGCTGGGGGCGGCAACGGGAAACCATGTCGCTCCATGGTTCACCGACATATAGAGGTACACCGGAAACTCGCTCACAGCAAAGAGCGTCCCGTCGGGCCCCTGCGTCACGCCGCTCCAGCTTGCAGACGGCACCAGGGAACCCCCGGCCGACTCGTCCACCGGAACGCTCCACGTTTGCCCGGCATCATTGGACACGAGGATGAAGCCGCTTTGGTTGCGGTCTCCCACCGTCGCGATGACGGTATTCGGGTCTTTCTTATCCACTAGGATCCGGCTCACCCAAAAGCTGCCGAACAGGGGCGAGGTGAGGTTCGTCCAGGTCTGGCCGCCGTCGGTGGTCTTCATGATCCTTGACCGTATCCGCCAAAGCCGTGGAAATCGCCCGTGCCCACATACACGGTGTTGTAGTCGGTAGGATCCACAGCGATGGCGCTTACGTTGAGTGTAGGCCATTGATCGCCAAGGGGAACCCAAGTTGTCCCGGCGTCCACACTCTTCCAGAGGCCGCCCCCGGCAGCTCCGAGCCAAAGAATGCCCGAGGTGTCCACTGGATCCGGCATGATGGGAGCGTACGCGACGGCGTTGACACGGCCGCTGATGTAGCTGGGCCCGATGCCCCACACGCCCGACGGATGCGTCATGCCTACTGGGCCCACGAATTCCCACAGGGAAGGGGGCGGCTGTGTCATGCCCTGAAGCCGCACACCGCCGGCTCCGGGCTTGGAATTTCGACCGGTCGGCACACGAGGGGGTTTGGCCGCCGGAAGTGCATCCCGCTGCCTCGCCGCCCGGCTGTAGGCTTGCCAGTTTACATGGTCGTTAGGAAAGGCCCTCTGCTTGATGTAATAGAGGTAGGCGTCCCAGAAGCGCAGCGGAATGTTGGGTATGCCGCCACCGCCGCCGCTTCCGCCACCCCCTGGGCGCTGGATCGCACCGGGCCGGGCGGGGCTCTGCTTTCTCAATTGGCGCACATAGGCTTCCACCTGGGACACGGAGTTTAAATCGAGGTGCCGCCCTGCAACGGCTGCCGGAACCGGATGCTGCGCGGAGGTCGCCGGAACCTGACCGTGGGAGACACCGCCAATCACGGACAAGAAGACAGCGAGCCCACTTTGGTGCGAGACGGACCGCCACCGAATGGGTTTGTACTGGCCAAAGAACGCGCGATGCATGTTTCTAGCCTCCTTGCGCCCGCTTCACCTCACGGAGGAGCGGTGCGCCGTTACACTAAGTTCCCGGCCCGCATACCCCCAAAGGGTGCAGACCCGGGCCCATGACCACAACGCGCTTTGCCGGAACAGCCGTCTTCCGCACCGTCGCCAACAGGTTGTGCAGAAGGTACAACGGAGCGCCGGTACGACTCTGTTGAGCGTGCTCCTCCTCGGCAATACCTCACGGGATTACGCCGGGTTACACGCTTCCGGCCAACAGGGGCCAAATCTTGCCAACCCTTCGCTTCACCTCCTTCAGGCACGCTTCGTTCCAAATCACAATATGGGCGCGCCGCATCTTGGCGCCCAACTCCATTTGCGCCCGGATGCGCTGCTCGGCCTCCTGCGCCGGCATCCCATCCCGAAGGGCCAGCCGCCGGATCTGCGCCTCCCGCGATGCCGCCACCGCCACGATGCGGTGAAACCAGCCTTCCATTCCAGCCTCGAAAAGCAGCGGGGCTTCGACTACGATCACTGCGCCTTCGCCGCGGGCGCGCTGCACTTCCTGGATGCCCCGGCGCAATTCCGCAAGGATCGCGGGATGCGTCAAGCTCTCCAATCTTCGGCGCGCCTCTTCGTCCGAAAACACGATGCGCGCCAGCCGCCTGCGGTCTACTCCCCCGTCTGCTGTCAAAATCCCGGCGCCGAACACCTCGGCCACACGGGATGCAATGGGTTGCCCCGGCTCCAGCAGGCGATGCGCGATGGCATCGGCGCTCAACGTGACGGCGCCCAAATCTGCCAGCATTGCGGCAATCGCGCTCTTGCCGGTGCCTGGTCCGCCCGTCAGCCCGATTACGGGCATGTGCCGTTTGCTCCCTAACCCCTCTCAGCCTTGCTCGTCGCCCCTCTCTGACCCTTCGTCGGATTGCTGCTGCGCGCGGAACGCATCGCCGATGGTATAGCGCAATTCCTCGCCGCCGGATTGGGACTGGTAGGTTTCCACCTCTTTGCGTTCCCGCCGCGCCTCTTCTTCGCGCCGAGCCTGCCGCAGGGAGAGCACCAACCTCCGCTCCTCAGGGCGTATGTCTACCACTTTGGCCTCCACCTCGGAGTCCACTGCAAGGGTTGGCGCCGATTTCGTTCCCTTCTTGCCGAAGAGTTCCGAGCTGGGGATGATGCCCTCGATGCCGCCCTCCAAACGAACGAATACGCCGAACGGCACGGAGCGGGACACGGTCCCCGTGACCAGATCCCCTACGTGATAACGCTCTGCCACAGAAGCCCAGGGATCGGGTTGGTTCTCTCGGAGGCTGAGACTTACCCTGCCGGCATCCAGATCGAGCTTCAGGATGACCACCTCGATCTCCTGGCCCTCCTTGAGGACTTCGGAGGGATGGCTGATGCGCGTCCACGACATTTCAGAGATGTGAAGGAGACCGTCTATGCCTCCCAGATCTACGAAGGCGCCATAGTTCGTGAGGCGCCGCACGATGCCGCGGCGCGTCTGCCCAGGAACCAGGCTGGACACGGTCTCAGCCTTGCGATGGGCCCGGTCTTCCTCGAGAGCCAATTTGTTGGAGAGGACCACCTTGCGCCGCTCCTTATCCACTTCGATCACCTTGAGCGGGATGGACTGCCCCACGTAGCGCTCGAGGTTGTTCTTCATGGACCCGCTTCCCACGTGGGACGCCGGAACGAAGCCGCGGATACCCAGATCCACTACGAGGCCGCCCTTCACGCGGTCCGTAACCATAGCGGTGAGCGTGCGATTGTGCTGTTTGGCCTCCTGGACGCGCTCCCACGCCTTTTCAAAATCTGCACGCTTCTTAGAAAGGATCAGGTTCCCGTCTTGGTTCTCGGCCTCCATCACGTACACGTCTATCTTCTCGCCGACGCTCACAATCTCCTCAGCGGGAGTGGTCGTATCGCGTGAGAGTTCACTGCGCCGAATGATGCCTTCTGATTTCGTGCCCACGTCAACCAACACGCCTTCGCGGTCAATGTGCACCACCACTCCCTGAACTACATCCCCTTCAGAGAGGGAAGGGAAGCTGCGGGAGTAGGCCTCGTTGGTTCGGGCCGCGTCTTCGGCATGTTCTTCGTGGGACGCTTGAGCCCTCTGTGCGGCTGACGCGTCTGGTATGGCGCCGGAGTGCATTGCCTCGGCTTCCCGGCCCTCCTCCTGGGAAGACGTATCGGCCGGTTCGGCTCCTCCGATGCCGGCTGGTTGTTGGTCCATCTCGTTGGTCATTGGAACTGCGCTCCTCTCGCGACGCCATGTTGGATTGGGAACGGCAGGCGCCGATTACACTCTCGGGGGCGAGGCTTTCGCCCGGCCCATACGGCTCTTCTCCGCCTCCTAGCCTTCGTGGGACGAGGCTGCAACATCTGCGCACATCTCGTTTCCTACGGCAAACTCCCACCCCAGGCAGCGCGCCGGCCCGTCGCGGCAGCCGGTCGTGCAGTCTGTTGGTATCTTTTTACTTCTACATCCCCCGCGGAATTCCTGCCGATATCCCGGACATTGGGAGCAGAACTGCCGTGTCCAACGCCGTGGCTCAGCGCGCCGTAAGCCCGGTCACGCGAGCGGCCGGCAATGCCGCAGGATGCTTCCGAACTTCTGTCTGAGCAAGATCCCAGCCTAAGAGCCGCCCTCCTGCCACCTTCGCGCCGCCACGCATGGATGCATGTTCCCACGATGGAACGGATCCCCGCACGGGCTTTGAGTTCCTCGGCGTCCAACCGGTCGAAAAGGCGCTGCTCGCGCAAGTGGAAGGACTTCGCGGCCGGTCGCCGGGCGCTCCATGCTGGGCGCCGTTGTGCAAACACCAACCGGCTGCGCAATTGTTACTGGTCGAAGCCGCCGAAAGCGATGACCTTGGGCATCGGATCCGCCGTTCGCGATGCGTCGGCCAATGCCTCGAGTTCGCCGATCCCCACATACCCCGCGTCCCGGTACCCCCGATGCTCGCAACTCGGCCGGCACAATCAGGCGTCAATGGGCGCCATCTCCGCCCAGTTCGGGCCAACCTTGGCATCCACTCTCAAGCGTACTGCCAGCGGATAGGCGTTCTCCATCAGCCTTATGACCTCGGCGGCCACGGATCGTGCATCCGCCTGAGGAACCGCCAACACCAGTTCATCGTGCACCTGCAAAAGGAGTGCGCATGAACCGGCGGATTGCTCCAGGTACCGGTGTACCTCAATCATGGCAAGCTTCATGATATCCGCCGCCGTTCCCTGAACCGGCATATTCACGGCTGCCCGCTCCGCCCGCTGGCGGATGTTGAAGTTTCCGCTGTTGATTTCCGGAAGGTACCTGCGCCGCCCCATCAGCGTTTGAACGTAGCCCTGGGTTCGCGCCGCCTCCAACACTTGCTCCTTGTATTGGAGCACGCCCGGGAATTTGGAGAAATAGTCCTTGATGAAGGCCGACGCCTCCTGGTTGGGGATGCCCAGCGTCGTTGCCAAACCAAAGTCACTTTGACCGTAGATGACTGCGAAATTGACCGTCTTGGCGCGGCGCCGCATCTCAGGCGTCACTTGGTCCGCCGGCACATTGAAAAGCTTCATAGCCGTTGCCGTGTGAATATCCTCGTCGGCGGCAAAGGCCCGCATCAGCTCTGCATCTCTCGTGATGTGCGCAAAGATCCTGAGCTCGATCTGTGAGTAGTCGCATGAGAGCAGAACCTGCCCTGGCGGGGCGATGAATGCCTTCCGGATTTCGCGGCCGATCTCTGAGCGAACGGGAATGTTCTGCAGGTTCGGATCGCTGGACGAAAGACGCCCTGTGGCGGTACCGGTCTGGTTGAAGGATGTATGAAGGCGCCCGGTAGCCGGATGGATCAATTTCGGCAGCGCATCCGCATAGGTGGATTTGAGCTTCGAGAGCTCGCGGTATTCCAGGATGCGCGCGCAGATCTCATGATCCTGAGCCAGGACTTCCAGGAGATCGGCGCTGGTGGAATACCCCGTGGCCGTCTTCTTGCCTGCCGGGAGTTTGAGCTTTTCGAACAGGATCTGCTGAAGTTGGCGGGTAGAACCGATATTGAACTCCTCCCCCGCCAACTCATAAATGCGCGCCGCCACGCGCTGGACTTCCCGGCCCAACCGATCCGACAGGATACCGAGCCACTCGCGATCCACCGGAACTCCCGTGCGCTCCATTCGCGCCAGCACTGGGATAAGCGGCGTCTCGGCGCGAGCCATAATCTCCGCCAGCCCCAGGGCGTCGAGCTTCTGCTGCAATGGTTTCCATAGAGCCAAAGCGAGCGCCGCCTCGCGGGCCGCTGAGCGTTCTGCAGAGGCTTCCTCCGGAGCGTCCAGACGGACGCCCATGTGTTCCGCTGCGACGTCCTCCAACGCATAGCCGCTGCGGCCAGGCGCCAGGAGATAAGCCGCTACCATCGTGTCGAAGGCCCAGTCACCCACCCGCAGCCCCCGCCACTCCAGCGCCACCTGGTGCTTCTTGGCATCGTGGGCCACTCTGGACACGCTGCCGTCCTGGAACAGGGGAGCAAAAGCTTCCAGGTTCGCTTCGAATTCACCGCTGCCCAGGCGCTCCTGGCCTTCGCGCTGCTCCCCGCACACTCGCGTATAATAGGCAATCCCTTCCTCAAACGAAACGGCAATCCCCAAAAGGGTGGCTTCCGTGGGGCGCCGACCGTCTGTATGGAGGGCCACGGCAACCGCACCGGCGCGGGTCGCCGCATCCAGGGCAGCCCTCAACTCCTCCTCGCTTTGCACCATGCGCATATCCACAACGAAGGAGGTGCGTTCGCCTTCAGGCTCAGGGCCTGTGTCCGTAGGCTGAGGGATGCGCCGCAAAAGGCTTCGAAATTCGAGCTCCTCAAATACCGCGCGGGCGCGGGCCCACGTGTCGGCAGTGGGGTTGTAGGGCACAATCGCCGGCGGGATAGGCGCATCGCAGCGTATCGTGGCCAACGCTTTGGAAGCCCGAGCCTGTTCCGCGTACGCCGAAAGGCTCTCACGAACCCGACCCATGCGTTTTTCCGCAGGCAGTTCGTGCAGATGCTCAAGAAGGTTCTCCAAGGATCCGTAACGGGCGAGAAGCTCCGAAGCGGTCTTTTCTCCCACGCCCGGCACCCCCGGGATGTTGTCTGACGCATCGCCCACGAGAGCCTTGAAGTCCGGGATGCGTTCCGGAGGGATGCCGTACCGCTTGCGGACGGCTTCCTCATCATAAGCGGCCAGGTCCGACACTCCCTTCCGCGTCATCCAAACCGTCACGCCATCCCCTACAAGCTGGAGCTGATCGGAGTCCCCGGTAACGATCACCACCTCGTACCCTTCACGCCGGCCCTGGCGCGCAAGCGCTCCGATAAGGTCGTCGGCCTCGTACCCCGGCACCTCCACGGAAGCGATGCCGAGGGCCTCCACCACACGCCGGGCGATGGGAAGCTGCTCTTTAAGATCCGGCCCTGCTTCGGGACGGTGGGCTTTGTATTCGGCGAACGTTTCGTGGCGGAATGTGGGGCCGGGGGCATCCCAAGCCACGTAGAGTGCCTCGGGCTTTTCTTGGGCGATGATGCTGAGCAGTCCCTGTGTGAAGCCATACACCGCTCCCGTGGGGACGCCGTTAGCGGTGGAAAGGTACGGTCCCGGCGCGAAGAAGGCGCGAAAGAGAAGGCTGTAGCCGTCTACAAGGAACAGTCGAGGTTTGGAAGCCGGCGCGTCCATGGCATCCTCCGAACAGACAGGCATCGAGGCGCATTTCGACGGATGGTGCGCCACCTCCTCTAGCCCCGCATTGACAGGCGCTCCGCTCCTAACCTATAATAATCGCGACGGGCCGGAGTGGTGGAATGGTAGACACGGGTGACTCAAAATCACTTGCGGGCAACCGCGTGGGGGTTCGAATCCCTTCTCCGGCATTGGGGCGTACATCACGGCAGGGTTGAGAACCAAAGCTCACCCGCCCAAACCGCGCGGGCCGAGCCAAAAATAGAGGCGGAGGCAAAACAGAGCCTTCCGCCATCGGTCCGTTTAACCTGGCTGCCTTCGTGCGGCTCAGTATCGCTCTGCGGCTTTGGCGCGAGCCCGCGCGATCTTGCGCATGGCCGCCTTCAGCTCACGCCGCCTGCGATCACTGGGCTTCTCGTACCGCTCGTGCGCCCGGTACTCCTTGGTGATGCCGCTGTTCATCACCGCCTTCTTGAAGCGCCTCAGAGCAGAGTCAATCCCCTCGCCGGGCTTCACGACTACCTGGGTCAAGTGACATCTTCCTTTCGACGTAAGGTTCGCTGCCTTTGCCAGCACGTTTATTGTAGCAGATGAGGTTCGTGGTTGTCTACCCGCCGCCTCCTGCTGAAATGCCCCTTGTGCCTCTTCCATCCCTGCCGTGCGACCGTCAGCCCCGCGCAGAAGGGCGGCGACGCGGATGTCGAATTCTTGAGGCGCGCGGCACCCGGCACGAAGAACGCATCCGCCGGTAGCGCGAAAAAAGTTTTTTCGACGCCTCCGAAAACCCCTTGACAGCGCAGAGGGAACGTGGCATAAATTAGAATATGCAAGCACTACAGCACATGCAAAAAGGAGGAGAGGAACGTGAACAGATTGGCAAAGCTCGGCGCCGTTGTCGCCCTAGTGTGTCTGCTTGGCGGCCTCCTTGCTGGGATGGCTGCCAACGCGGCGAACACATCCGCTGCCGCCGCAACAGTGGCTTGTGAACCACCCAGTGTCTAGACCGTTTCCCCTGCATGGCGCCACGGAAAAGCAGACCGTAAAACACGGAGGCGCGTTGATTGTGGCTGGCGTTCTTCTTCTCGGCAGCGTCGTTTCGGCATTCGCCGGGTGCTTGAGCACCTCGCCCGACGGGGCGTCCCATCCTGCATATTGTAACATGGCCGGCACGTACAATCAATACAGCCCGGCCCAAGAAACCTACTGCGGCTTCAGCCTGAATCCCTGCGCGGGCTGCATCCAAACGACCGTACCCCTCCTGCACAAGCAATCGGTGTGGTCGAATCAGGACTGCAGCGGGACCCTCCTATCACAAACCCCGTGGACGAACATCGGGACCGCCACGACGGCAACCAATTGCAGTTGCTGCTGAACGCTGGGGAGCCGTGATCCGGATGGGTGCGGCTCCCCACGTGACGGGATGCAAAAAGATGAAGCGCCTGAGGATCGCTCTCTGCACAATGTCCGCCTGCATCTGGATTGCAAGCCCTGCGCCGCTCGCCCACGCGGACGACGAGATCACCGCAGTAATGGCCAGGCTGAAGAGCGCAGATGACTTGATGAAGCAAGGGCGGATCGAGTTCGAGCGCACGACCCTGGACCTAAGGCCCCGGAGGCCCATCGAGGAGCAGATCGCGGAACGCAGACGTGACATGGAAAGGCGGGGCGTTCCGAGAGAACAGATCGAAAGGAGCCTGCCGCAACTCCGTCGCGAGGCCGAATTCGATGCGAACACGCGGCAAACAACAGCGAAGGAAACGATTGTCTATGCACAGGACGGGCGGTTCCTCCGAGAGACGACTTCCCGACGGGCAAATCAGGAACCGCAAACCATCCAGGAACTCTGGGACGGCAAAGACGATCTGGTGATCTCTCCGGTTATCAAGGAAGTGTCCATCCTACCGGAGCGACCGTCCGCCCTGAACTCCACAGCCCGAATGATCGGGATCTACCCCGGTGCATGCTTCATCCTCGGCCGCGGCTTGTCCGCCCTGGAGAACCTCCACATTCAACGGAAGCCGGGCGGCCTGGTTGTCGAGGGGACGGCGCCGGACGAATCCCAGGTAGAGGCTGTGATAGACCCTGGGCATGATTACATCGCCACACGGATAGAGCGCCGAGATCGTGCCGGCAAGGTCCTCGCCCGCGTGCTGTTGGGGCGGCCCGTCCGAGCCCCAGGAGGCTCATGGATCGCGTCCGAGGCGACCTACGAGGCATTCTCCTCCGACGGCCGGCCCATCATCAGGGAACATTACACGGTTACGAACGCAGACTTCACGGCGCCTGACGACGCCCTCCTCGTCTTCCGTATCCCGCAGGGATGGAAAATCATGGATGCGCGACTGGGACGGCCCATCGTGTTCAACAAGACGAAGCCCGGCACCATAACTGCCCAGGACCTTCTGCCTTCGACACTCAAAGAAGCAAAACGACAAGCCGCCCTCGCTGCCCGCGAACTGGATTACGAACAACAGGAGCGGATGAGGCAATGGGTGTTATGGACGCTTCCGTTCCTTCTCGCCGCAACAATCGGCGCAATCGTCTATGTGCGCCGTCGAATACCGAGGCGGCATGTGCGGCCGAGTGTGCTCGCGAAATGAGGGCTGTGCTCGTTTACCGGCTGCTTGTCGGAGTGGCGCTCTTGCAGATCGCGCTGTTCGGCGTGCTGGGCAACGGTTCCTATGGCGATGTCCTTTGTGCCCGACAGGTTCCTGCGCTCCTCTTCGGCAGAAGCCTGCATGTAGGAGACAGGATGCCCGGCTTTGTCGCCTATACCGCCGGCGGAACTCGTGTCCGTCCCGCGGAAGGCCATCGCCCGGATCTCTTTATCTTTTATGGTTGTGGATGTGACAGCGACCGCATACGCGGATGGACCGAGGCAGCCCAAGCGCGGGGAGAGGCCGTCAGCATCTTCACACCCAAACCTCCAGCCGAGCTGGCCTCCCAACGCGCTGCGCACAAGATTGCAGTGCCGATATACGCCATCCGTTCGTCCGAGATGCAGACCGTTGTCGGCATACACGCTCTGCCCCTGGCGATCCATGTTTCGCAGGACGGGACCGTCCTGGCAATCGAGCAATAAGGCGCCGTGGAAGAGGGGCCACGATGCAGAAACCTTTATCTTCTCGCGCTCGCGAAGCCATCTATCTGAGCACGTGCCTGTGCCTTGCGGCGGCCCTGGGATATTTCGTAGGGCTCCGCTTCGAGCCTACCGATCTCCCCATCCGCGCTCTGGACAGCTTCGCATACTTCGGCATCGCAGCGGCTTACGCGATTGCGTACTGCGTTTATAGTCCCTACGCTGGCGATCTCGAACCGGCGCACTCCCCCTGGACACGAGCGATTTTCGGCGGAATTCTGATGATCCTTGCGGCCGACCTCGCCGCATCGTGGGCAAGGCAGGATGTCGTCCTTGTGGTCCTCCCTTCGCTCTTCAGCCTTCCGGGTGCCGCCATCGGCGCTGCTCTCGCCCTGGCGTATGTTGAGCGGGAGTACCGAAGAGAGGCTCCGGCTGTTTCCCCGTAACGTACTTTCACACCTCTAAGCACCTTAGTAGATGCTGCTTGTTCAAGGTTGTCGGCGCTCGGCCTTCCGCGCCGATCAACGGCGATGGAGCCATTTCTCTGCGTCGTGGCCGCCTCCACTCCTCGCGGCAGTCCTCGGTTCCTACGCCGGAAGCGGGCCGGCCATCGTTCCGCCGGCCATGCTCTCGCGGGAGGGCCCCTTGTGCCTCTTCCATCCCTGCCGTGCGACCGTCAGCCCCGCGCAGAAGGGCGGCGACGCGGATGTCGAATTCTTGAGGCGCGCGGCACCCGGCACGAAGAACGCATCCGCCGGTAGCGCGAAAAAAGTTTTTTCGACGCCTCCGAAAACCCCTTGACAGCGCAAACGGAACGTGTTATAGTAGGATCAACCGGTTAAGGTGGATCGGTTCAACAAGATCGGTTAACGGATTTCGGTTCATCGGAACGAGACCATGGCGGCAACCATCAAAGACGTGGCGGAACTGGCAGGCGTGTCCAAAGCAGCCGTGTCCTACGTACTCAACGGGCGCGAAACCTCCATCAAAATCGCTGAGGAAACCCGGCAGCGCATCTTTGCCGCCGCACGCGCCCTCAATTACCATCCCAATGCCGTCGCCCGCGCCCTCGCTCAAAAGCGCACCGACACCGTTGCCCTGGTAATGCAATTCCCCGCCATCATCTCGGGATGGAGCGGTTTCACTCTCGAGATGATGCGGGGCGCCGCCGAGGCTGCCGTCCAACTCGGCTACGACCTCATGCTCCACACAAAGGAGCAAACCTCCCTCACCGCTGAAGTCGCCGCCCTCACAGACGGACGCGCAGACGGTGCCCTCCTCCTGCGCGATTACGACGATCCCCTCGCCTCCATCCTTACGGACCGCGGCTTCCCGTGCGTGGTGATCTTCGGCCGCAGCCAATTCCCCAACGTCTGGTACGTGGATTGTGATGACTTCGCCGGCGGCAAGATGGCCACGGAATATCTCATCGGCCTCGGCCACAGGCGCATTCTGCACCTGGCCGGCAATCCCCACTCCAGCGCCGCCTCGGACCGCAGGGCCGGATACCGACAAGCCATGGCCGACAACGGCCTGGAGGCGCCTCCCGAATGGGAAATCGAAGTGACCTACGCCGGAGCCAGCTACGAACCCGTAGAAGCCGCGTTGTGCGGCCCGAACCCTCCCACCGCCGTATTTGCCTGGTCCGACGAGGTCGCCGTTCGCCTCATGACGCTTGCCAGGGGCCTCGGGTTGAGCGTTCCGGAGGATCTTTCGGTCATCGGTTTCGATTCCACCGAACTCTGCAATCACACGAACCCGCCTCTTACCAGCGTGCGCCAACCCATCTGTCGGATGGCGGGACACGCCTTCGAACTCCTTGTGCATAAGATCCGCAATGAAGAAGTGGATACCCCACAGGTTGTCTATACCCCTGTGCTGGATATCAGAGGCTCCTGTGCCCCGCCGCGCAGCGCCCCATCCCCAACCGAAAGGAGGTGATCCGTACGCGTCGAGAACTGGACACTCGCCTGGTGGCGGCCATCATTGTGCTGATCGTGGTGGTAATCGGCGCAATCGCGTGGTGGCGCTTCGTAGGCCCCACCGGCCCCCAGACAGCGAAGGAAGCCGGGCTGGGGAAACCCATGCATCCCGGCGAGATACCCGGCCAGCGCGGCCCCATTGGCGCAGGCCCCATGGGAGCACTACCCGGCCGGTAAGCACCACCTCATGCAAGGCGACTTTGCATCCAAAAGGAGAAGAGTGCAATGAACCGCATCGCCAACATGAAGCCTCGTAACGGCTTCACACTCATCGAGTTGCTCGTGGTTATCGCGATCATCGCGATCCTGGCAGCCATCCTGTTCCCAGTCTTCGCCCAGGCGCGCGAGTCGGCCCGTGTCATCAGTTGCGTGAGCAATCTCAAGCAGCTCGGTCTTGCCTTCCGCATGTACAGCCAGGATTACGATGAAACCTTCCCGGAGCGCCGTTTCTGTTTCCCTACGGCCTGCTACGGATCGTGGAAGCACGTCACCCAGCCGTACATCAAGAACATCAACATCCTCAAATGCCCCACCAACCCGGCATCGCGCGTACCCGATGAAACCGACGGCACGGTAACGTACCTGCCTGGAACCCAGGTGATGCCCCGCGGGTACTTTATGTACCATGCCTTCTTTATGAGCGGATCCCCGGTTGGCTCCGGCGACTGGTGGGCAGGGCACAACTATTCCGAGGTGAACTTCCCTAACCCTTCCACCTCCATCCTGTTGGGTGAAGAGAAGGATATCTGGGCGGACTACGGACCATGGATGGCCTTCGTGCCCAACTGGGGACCTGCAGGCTCCAATTGGGGCGCAAAGCACCGCACCAGCGACCGGGCCGCCAATATCGCCTTCGTGGACGGTCACGCGAAATTCACCAACTGGAGCGACACGTGCAAGCAGATCAACGGGGACGGTACCAACATGTGGATGTACAATCCCAATACCCTCAGCAACTTTGGCGGCAGTGGAATGGACCTCTCGTGGCTGGACACCTTCTGCACGACCTTCCGCCAGTACACCGGACCCTAGATCGAATGGCAACGGCTCTTTTGATCGTTGCATTCCTGGTGGTGCTCGCCTGCGGCGTGTCTGCGTCGCCGGCGAGCACCCGCCGGGATCTTTCGGATCAGCAACTCCTAGAGGAGGTTGAGCGCCGAGCCGTCCTCTTCTTCTGGGAGCGAAGCGACCCCGACACAGGCCTCACATGTGACCGAGCCCGAAACGATGGCTCCGACTTCCCCACGGTGGCCTCCATCGCTTCTACCGGCTATGCCCTGGCAGCCTTGCCCATCGCTGTGGAGCGCGGATGGATCCCCAAATCCCAAGCTGAAGATCGCGCCCAGCGCACCCTAAACTCTGCTCTGTACAAACTCGCATCCAACCACGGATGGCTCTACCATTTCGTAGACCGGCGGACGGGAGCACGCGTTTGGAATTGCGAGGTCTCGTCTATAGACACCTCGCTGCTCGTGGCAGGGGCGCTCGCGGCCGGGGCATACTTCAAAGGCCATATACAGCACTTGGCCGACGTGCTCTACCAAAGAATGGATTGGACCTGGATGCGCACCCACGGCGGACAGTTTCCCCACAAGCTCATCCCTTCCATGGGGTGGACGCCGGAACACGGCTTCCTCAAGGCTGATTGGGCGGGCTTCAGCGAAGCCGTGCTCCTCTACCTTCTGGGACTCGGGTCCAACAAGCCCTTGCCCGCCGAGAGTTGGAAGGCGTGGAAGCGCCCAGGGTTCCGTTACGCCGGCATGCAGGCGCTGGGCGGCGGCCCCATCTTCCTCCATCAAATGCCTTACGGCTACTTCAACGTAGAGAATATGCGAGACTGCCTGGGCATAGACTACTGGGCAAGCTCCATCCAAGCCACCCGCATCAACCGCCGATACTGCATGGACCTTGCCGGCAAACGCAAAACCTATGGCCCGGATGTGTGGGGACTCAACGCCTGCGATGGGCCGGACGGCTATCAAGCGTATGGCGTTCCGGCCCCGGAAGATGGAACCGTGTCTCCCACGGGTGCGCTGGCATCCATAATCTTCACCCCCGACCTCTCCATCTCCGCCGCACGTACGATGTACCAGCGCTTCGGCCAAAAGATCTGGGGGAAATTCGGCTTCGCCGATGCCTTCAATGTGGACCGGAACTGGTACGATCGGGACGTCATCGGGATTGACCTGGGAATGGCCCTCCTCGCCATAGAGAACCACCGCACAGGCCTCATATGGCAGCTCATGGCCTCGCTTCCCTCGACGCACAAGGCCCTCAAGGCTGCAGGCTTCCACAGAATGGATAAATGAACCCCTTCTTCAGGGCCGGTGAGGCTTCGTCCGGCCCTGAACTCCCTCTTGAGGGCGCCCTGTCCCCTGTACCAAAACCAACCGCTGATCTGCCGGATACGGACCCCAAACTTCTCTTCGGCCGCCCGGCCAAACCACGACCACGGCATCTACCCGGCCGGCGCTGCCCAAGCCCACATGCACCGTGCGGTCTGAACAGCTCAGGTAACTGCCTGCCCTTCCTGCAAACATGCGCTGAGTTTTGGTCCCCGCCCGCACTTCAACGAGGGAGCCGTACCCATCTCGATTGGCGGATCGTCCCACCAGCCGCACTTCCAACCAGTGATTGCGCCCTCCCGTGCGGTTCACGAGGAACCGCGGAGATCCGGTATTCGCAATCTCCAAGAGGTCTACCCGCCCGTCTCCATCCACATCCGCCTGAGCCAGTCCGCGGCCCACCATGGGAGCGGTAACCCCGGGGCCGGCGGACCTACTCACATCCCGATAGGTTCCGTCCCCGAGGTTGCGAAACACCAACGCGGGCTGGGGATACGTCTGGCCGGGATTGGAGAGCTGCACCGTGTCCAAAATGTGGCCGTTTGCCGCGAACAGGTCCGGGTAGCCGTCATTATCGAAGTCTGCAAACAGCACCCCAAAGGTCACATAGGGGTACGTAGCGTCGTAAACCCCCGCAGTGCGGTTCACAGAGCGAAACAGTCCGCCGGATCCTCGCCACAAATCCATCCCTTCCAGGTTGAAATTGCCGATTGCCACCGCCAACAGACCCCCGTCCGTGTCGAAGGCGGCATCCACTCCCATGCCGGAATGGGCTCTCCCCGCATCGTCTACAGCGATGCCGGCGGCTGACGCCTCCTCGGTGAAGGTACCATTGCCATTGTTGACGTAGAGGCGGTTGGGAACCAAATCATCGGCTACGATGAGGTCCGGAAAGCCGTCTCCATTCACGTCGGCTACGCAAACTCCCAAGGCCTTACCCAAGCCGCCGAGCACACCCGCCCGCCGGCTCACATCCTTGAAGCGGCCATTTCCCTCGTTGCGGAACAGGCGCGACGCCTCCCCAGCATACTCCTGCGGCTGGCAGTACTCTTTGAAGCGAACCCCGCAGAAGATGTCTGTAGCCGGTGACCACTTCACGTAGTGGCACACGAAGAGGTCCAGCCTGCCGTCACAATCGTAATCCACCCACGCTGCACTGGAGGACCAGCCATGGTCCGCCACACCTGCAGAAGCGGTAACGTCCTCGAAGCGCCTGCCTGCCTGGTTGTGGAATAACCGGTTGCCGCCCACTGCGGTAATATAGAGATCCTCCCAGCCGTCATTGTCATAGTCTCCCACGGCCACGCCCATCCCTTGCAGCGAAACCTTCAGCCCCATAGCCTGCGTCGTATCCGTAAAGGTGCCGTTGCCGTTGTTGTGGTAAAGGGCGAGCGTGGGCCGAGGCCCCTTCATGCCATGCCCGGGCCACCAATCCCCATTGACCAACAAGAGATCGGGCCGGCCGTCGTTGTCGTAGTCCACAAAGGCGCCGCCTCCCCCGAAGGTCTCGGGCATCCACTTCCTTCCGAAGGCGCCGTTGACACGTTCAAAATGGATGCCGGCTTGCCTCGTTGTGTCTTCAAAACGAATGGGCGAGCCCTCGCGCTGCGGCGGCTGCGGATTGCGCGCGCATCCGGAAGCCGCCGCCAATAGGCAAACGACCAGGCCAAGCCGGCGCATCACCGGGGTGCTCCACGAAGATATGAGGGAGGCGGCAGGTCCAGTGCGCGGTAATAGGCACTGAGGGCGTTGCGGGCCTTGGACGAGTACATCGAAAGGCAAAACGCCGCCTCGAGCTCCGGCAACGCCCGCCCAAACTCGCCCCATCGCATAAAGTGAAGCCCGAAGGCCAGCCTCGCACTGGCATCCGTAGGCCGATGATCTATCTGCGTCCGCAAGGCCTCAGCCTCCCGATTGCGGGCAAACAGACGCCGGGCCAGTTCTTCCTGTGTCTGAGCCGCTTCCCGCATCCCAAGATGCCCAAAGGCATGGCCGAGCTGCAAGCGCGCCGTGGCCGACGTCGGCGAGAGCTCGAGGAGCCTTGTGAGCACATGCGCTGCAGCACGGGCGCGCCCTTGTTCCGCATAGAGCGTGGCTAGGTCCAGGAGCGGACCGCCGTCCCCAGGCTCGAGATTTGCTGCTTCCAAAAGGAGGTGCTCTGCCCGGCGAGCATCTCGATGCGGGCTGAGTGGGTTGAGAAGCACGGCCGCCAGATACCGCCGAACCTGCACCTGCCGGCTGCCGCCTGCTACGAGGCGTTCGAGCAACGGCTCTGCCTCCGCCAAACGCTGTGTCTTGAACAGGAGCATAGCCAGCAGAAACTGGGCCCCCGGGTCCGCCGGCGCCGCCTCAACCAGATTGCGCGAGAGCTGCAGCGCGCGGGCAAGCTCGCCCCGCCGATCATACTCCCGTATCAGCGCCCCCCGCCCGGCCACGTCCGTACTGGATAAGGTTTGCTCTGCCTTCTCTAGTACCGCGGCAGCGTCGGAACGCCTTCCCAAGACTGTAAGCGTACGGCTCAGCTCGATCGCGCCGGCAGGCCGCCCAGGCTCTAAGGCAATGAGGGCTCGCCAGGTAGATACGGCATCCTGAAAGAGACCCAGGCTTACCTGAGCGCGGCCCAGGCGTTCCAATGCCGTTACATTTGCGGCATCCGGGCGCAGAGCGCGCTTGAGCGCAATTTGGGCGGCGTATGGATCCCCGGCCTGAAGCGCCATGCCGCCAAGAGCCGTCCACAGCGCAGCCCTGTCGGAGGCCTGGGCTTGCGCCAGGGCGCGCTGGAGCGCCGCTAGGCGGTACCGCTGGGCGTCCCGATCATTGGAAAGGGGCGGCACAGGCCCCAGAGGCACGTCATCGCCGAGCCGAAGGAGAACCGGTCCTCTGGAAAGGGCGGTGCGGATGCGGTATCCGGCCACAACCACGGCGATGCCGGCTAAAACCGCCGCGCCGATTACGGCTGCTTTGGAGCCCACCCCGTAGAAGCGTACCCGGCGCCGGGATTGCGGAGGCGGCATAGAAAATCACGCGCGGCAGGAGTATTGAGGAAAGAGCCGGAGGGTGCGCACACCCCTCCGGCTCCAAATGCACCCGATCCTAGCCGCCGTACGTGACCGGATCCTTGGGCGAATCCTGCGGCGGCCAACCTGTGGCGGGTATCGTCTTCCACTTGCGGCCGTAAGGCACCAGTTTTGCGTGCCCGTCAAAGTATACCGCGTTGAAGCCGCGCGTATGGTTGCCATTGCTATTCTTGCAAGCGCCATCGCAACCATCCGGACCGTCCCACCCGAATACACCGCGCTCTGCAAACACGAAGCGCGTGGCCACGTTGTCCACCTTCTCGCTGGGATCCTGTCCGCTTAGATCCGGGCCCGTCGCGTAGGCTGCAAACGGGTTCCATCCTGCGCGGAAGCTGTAAATCCACGCGGGGAACCACTGATAAGACTGCAGTCCGTGCGAGATGTTGTACTGGCTCGGCGACCGTACCTTGTCGGACGGGCAGTACCAGATCTGCACATTCTTGATGTAGGGCCCCAGTTGAACGCGCATGAGGGTGCGGTAGAACTCGGTGCCGTAGGCGCACCCGGTGTAGTTGGGCCCGCCGTCCCCAGGATTGAAGCCCTTCCAGAAGCCCCCGCAGTCGTTCCAGCCCTGGTTGCCGTCAACATCCAGGTTCACCTCCCAGTTCCTGGGCCCGGGATAGGTTCCCATGGGGAAGAGTTCATCGTAGTCCTGCGAGTACATCTTGAGGCTGAGGCCGATTTGCTTCAGATTGCTGAGGCATGAGATGGTGCGAGCCTGTTCGCGTGCTTGTGCGAATACCGGGAACAGGATCGCGGCCAAGATCGCGATAATCGCGATTACCACTAATAGTTCGATCAGGGTAAACCCTGACCCTCTCTTCGTACGAGGCATTGTCGTTCTCCTGATGCGGTTGAAAGAACAAACCGATAAAGTTGCGTCGCGACGAGGGTTCTCTAGCGGCCCATGGGTGGCCCTGTGGGCGTCGGCATGGGCGGGGCGCCGCCGCTCTGCGTCTTGGTTCCTGCCGCCGGCACGTAGCCCGGCGTTGCGCCCGCGGGTGCGTTGCCGCCCGTGAACTCCTTCCATTGCTTGGCTGCCACGTCCGGCATTGCCGGCGGATGGCCTTCATTGCGGGCGGGTCCCTCGAACTTGAACCACGCGAATGCGGCAAGTGCAAGAACGATCACGACGATCACTACGGCAACTGCAGGTGAGATCTCCTTGGTCATCGTCTGTGTCCTCCGATCCCCAGCCCCGTGCGCACAAGGCTGGGTTTGCTGATGGAACCACCTCCCCTAGCATCTCCTCCGCTGAAGCGTTTGGGCATGCTCCGCTGAGGGTGCACCATTCTATCACCATCAATACGGAAGTGTCAAGAGGTTTTATGGCGGAGGGGTACGAGTCCTTCTCCCAGGGCTTCGGGAGGGTTCCGTGATCGGGCGGACCGGGGTGCATCGGTCCCACAACCGGTCTCTGCGACCCGCCACCGCGTGAAACGGCCTTGTTCCGCTGTGGGCTATTTGTGGGTGGGCGCTGGGGGGCGCACCGCAGCGTGAGGCGGCCCCCCAATGGCTCCCGGCTGCTTGCCAGTGAAAACGAAGAGGTAGAGGACCGCCACCACCGCTACGGCCGCGACGATTACCAACAGCGCTGCAATTGGAGAAACGCTTTTATTCATGGGGATGCGCGATGCACATTATCGCCCAGGGCCGCGCCCACCCTGATAGAGTTGCTGCATGGCGCGCATGCCCGCCGGCCCCGTAGGGCCCGCGCCACCGGGTACGCCACCGGCCCCCGGTGCAAGCTTCTGCATGGCTTCAAACCCTTGCTTCTGGGCGGCATTCATTTGGGGCATCCCATTTGCCGGCGCCTGATGCGGCTGCATGCGCCACCACACTAGGCCGATTACAAGAACCGCTATGACCACGACGATGATCGCCGTGACGGGACTGATGTTCTTCTGCATGGTGCAAGCCTCCTGGTCTACCTTAGGTTCTGCAGCATCGGGCAACAGGCGAACAGCCCGTAAGGGGAGGTACGCCGGACCGTGGCGAAGCCTCCCCTCCGAGCCGATTACTCACTGCCCCCAGGTGGCGCCGGGCGCTAGACTGACCGACGGGGCCTTCAGATCGAAGTAGATCTCCGGAATTGCCGATGGCTTGAACGCATGGGCATGACCGTCATAGAACGAGATGTTCAACATCCCGCTATGGCGCGCCGTTCCAAAGTAGTCACCGCAGGGACCGGTTTTGGTGTCTGCCGCAGTAGCCCAGCCCGGATACTTCAGTGCCGGGCTGCAGATGCCGATGGAATCCAGCTCTGGGGAAGGTCCTCCTACTACAGCAGCGTTGGTATCCAAGAGCACGATGCGCTCCGCAGGAGCTTGAACGTCGGCGTCACTCAGCCCCTCCGAAGATCCCGGGTACCCTCTTCCCCACCAACCTGCATCACTGGGATACGTGCCCTCGGAATTGCCCGGAACCGTGCCCGCTGCCGGCATAAACCAGTTGAGGGCGATACCGGCCTCGAACCGGTAGATTGAGTCGCTGGGAATAGGGCTGGCCGTCGTCTCACCCCAAAAAGCGGGGTTGGACACGTCTGGGCAAGCAAAGATGCCCACATTCTTCACATAGGGCATGATGCAGAATTGCCACCATGCCCGGCCGCCGTTCTGCTGGCCGAACTTGTTGGTGATGCCAAATTGCCAACCGAGCATGTTGCGCTCGTCATAATCCTGCGCGTACATTCGGACCGAGAGGCCGAGTTGCTTCATGTTCGACAAGCAACTGATCGCTCGCGCTTTTTCCCGGGCTTGGGCGAATACCGGGAACAGGATCGCAGCCAAGATCGCGATAATCGCGATTACCACTAACAGTTCGATCAGGGTAAAACCGTTGCCGCTTGTTCTGCCTTTCATTGTCACGATACACCTTCCATTCTTTACGCCTCGGGGCCGGCGCCCCCCCATAAGGATGCGCTACCCTCTGCTGGCATCTCTTCCGCTGAAGCGTTCCGGCACACTCCACTGCGGACATGTTATTCTAACACCATCAATACGGAAGCGTCAAGGCGTTTTATGGCGGAAGGGTACGGGTTTTTATCCCAGGTCTTCGCGAGGGTTCCGTGTCCGGGAGGATCGGGTGCATCGGTCCCACAACCGGTCTCTGCGACCCGCCACCGCGTGAAGCGACCTGGTCGTCCTAATCCAGTACCGCAGCATGCGGCGGAGGCGGAGGCACAAAATCCGGATCGTCCCGAGCCAGAAGGTCCAGCCCCAACATGGCGCCCAGCTCGTCGTCCGTGTGGCGATCTACGAACAGCGGAAAGGTCTCGTCGTCACTGCGCCGGTTCAGATACGCCCGCAGCAGGTTCTCCAGAGCAAACTTCACCTTGTCCGCCGGTACCTTGCGCCGAATGGGGCGGGTGAAGCGCGCATCGGCGCCTAGGCGGCCTCCCAAGCTGATGTCGTAGGCTTCTACCTGCCGGCCGTCCAACCGCGCGAGGCATCCCTGCAGCCCGATATCCCCGATGTGGTGCTGGCCGCAGGAATTGGGGCAGCCATTGAGATTGATGCGGATCGGCTCATCCCAATCCAGCCGCTCCTCGAGGTATTCCACGATCTCGCGCAGGCGGTTCTTCGTTTCGGTAATGGCAAGGTTGCAGAATTCCGTTCCCGTGCAGGCGATGCCTTCGCGGCGGAAGCGGGACACGTTCCATTCAAATCCCGCCGCCCGCAGAGCAGCCGCAGCTTCCTCCAGGCGCCCCTCAGCGATGTTGGGGAAGATGAGGTTCTGCTGGTTCGTGGTGCGGATGACGCCGTGGCAGAAGCCATCGGCGATTTCCGCGGCTGCGTCGAGCTGATCCGCAGTCAACCTGCCGCATAGAACCGGAACGCCGATCCAGTAAAGGCCCGGTTGCTTCTGGGCGTGGAGACCCAAATGGTCTGCCCGACGTGCCGCCAGATCCGCTCCGGGGATGGCCGGAGCAGGACGCCAGCCGAGCTTCTCTACGAGGACTTCAAGGAACCTCTCGGCACCCCAATCCGCCACCAAGAATTTGAGGCGCGCGTGGTTCCTGCGCTCGCGGTAGCCGTAATCGCGGAAGATCTCGGTTACGGCTCGGGCTACATCCACCACCTGGTCCGGGCGGATGAGCATATCGAGGCGCTGCGAGAACTTGGGCTGGGTCGAAAGGCCGCCCCCCACGCGCACGTGGAAACCCACGGAACCCTCCACGGCCGCGCCGGATGGGCTTATCGAAGCCGGCACCCGCACCGCCGTGAACGCCAGGTCGTTGATCTCCGGCTGGTAGCAGTGGTACCGGCATCCCCCGATGGTGATCTTGTATTTGCGCGGCAAATCCGAGAATTCCCTGTTGCCCAGGAAGAACTTCGTGACATCTCGAATGATCGGCCGGCAATCGTAGATTTCCTCTGGATCGAGCCCGGCAACCGGGCATCCGGCCACATTGCGGGCGATATCGCCACACGCACCCACAGTAGTAAGCCCCACCTCGTTCAGCATGGCAATGGCTTCGGGGATCGTCTCGATGGTGAGCCAATGAAACTGGACATTCTGGCGCGTGGTGAGGTCGGCTATGCTTCGGCCGAACTCCCTGGAGATGCGCGCAAGGGCCCGAAACTGGGCAGATGTAGCATCTCCGCCGGGGATCTTCACGCGCATCATGAAGTGACCTACCCGGGGTTGCTGTTCGTAGATGCCGTACCATCTCAGGCGCGCCATGTCATCCGGAGGGATGGAGGCGTAGCCGGTTTTGCTGTATCGAAGAAGATCGGGCCAAACGTCCAGGCCATCCTTAGCCTTCTTGATTTCTTCGGTCTTGTTGGCCATGGGTAATCCCTGCCTCTCGAGCGGTCCCCGTAAAGCCCGGGTATATATGAGTTGACCGCTCTGTTTAGTCAGGTATTCATTATACTGGCCCAATGCGCCGGTGTCAAGGACGGCAAAGTTCGTAAGGTACAATGCGGCCGTCATGCGTATCCACATCCTTGGTTCAGGAACCTCTCACGGAGTGCCCATGATCGGGTGCACATGCGCTGTATGCCGATCTCCCAACCCCCGCAACAAGCGGACGAGGCCCTCCATAGCAGTACAAAACGGAGAAGAGACGATCCTGGTAGACACCACCCCGGAACTACGGCTCCAGGCGCTCGCATGCGGCCTCACCCGGGTGGACGCCGTGGTATACACTCATACGCACGCAGATCACGTGTTCGGCCTGGACGAGATCCGCCGCTTCAATGACCTGATGGGCTGCGAGATCCCGGTCTACGGCGACCCAGGCACGCTGGAAGATCTGCGGCGCATTTATAGGTACATCTTCACCGACACGCAGGAGGGTGGAGGTAAGCCCCGCATCCGCCTGCACACCGTGCCGCCGGAGTTCACCCTGTGCTCCATCCGCGTACGCTCCTTCACCGTGATGCACGGGCAGCTCCCCATCTTGGCCTACCGCTTCAACGACGCCGCCTATGTTACGGATGTAAGTTCCATCCCGCCGGCTTCCATGGAACAACTGCGGCATCTGGATCTCTTGATCTTGGATGCCGTGCGCTTCGAGCCCCATCCTACACACTTCGGCCTCTACCAGGCGCTCGATGTGGTGCAGGAGCTGGCGCCCCGCCGTACCCTCCTTACCCACCTATCCCATCATTTCGACCACGACACCGTCAATGCCCAACTCCCACCCGGCGTAGAACTTGCCTACGACTGCCAGATCGTAGACTTGGACGCCTGAAGCCGGCGGTTTCTCAACCCACGCGAAACGGAGCTTCCCGCAGCGCCAAGTTCACAAACTCCTTCTTCGTCGAAGATAAGGGCTTCCTGCTTGGCCTCGTACCATCCAAAAAGGGAAGGCGATGACGGGTCGTGGGCGCCACGCACGGTGTCTCGATTGACTTTTCGGTGCGTCGCGTAGCAGTACTTACAGTCGTACAGACACGTGTCGTACATCCCTATGTCTTTGCTTGCGACGCAGCCGCACGCTTCACGCTGGTTCTCGTCCTTCTTGCGCCCTACTTGAATGCCGAAGACGCGTTCGATGAGGTCATCGTCAATGCACTTGCCATGTTCGATGCCGTAGGCGGAAAGGTCCACCTTTTCGGCGCATGAGACCACCTCTTTGAACTTGTGGCGCTTGGCGGCCTCAACGACACCTCCGAAGAGCTTCGCAAGCGTCTTTTCCTCGATGTCACCTACATAGGGTGCCAGGTTCGGACCGAACAGCGTTTTGAGGCGGCCTCGCGCCGACCGGTAGTCGTCTACGATGCTCACGACCACGCGCTCGGCCTTGCCTTCCAGAGCAGCGGCAATCGTTTCGAACCGCTCTCGGTGGTATTCGACGGGTGTGTCGGGTGAGAGGATGATTGGGTCGTAGCGCCAAATAACGCGCTGTGGGCCCACCCGATCGGACACGTCCCGAAAGGTACGGATCGCTGCCGCCAGCTCGGGAGAAGCCGGCTCGATCTTGCGAGGGTACCCGTTTACGGTGTACTGGAAGTAATAGCGGAAGCCGTACCGGTCCAGCTCATCGAGGTAGGCCAGCATCGGCCGAGCATTGCGCGTCCAGAACACGATCACGTCCACGTCTTGGGGCTTCAAACTCACGTCGGACACTTGATTGCGGTTGAAGGGGTTCGGAACACAGCAATGCCCTGCGCGAAGGCGGTTTACAAACCACCTGGAATAGAACGCGCAAATATCCGTACGACGGCTGGCACTGATGATCATTTCTCTTGCCCTTTGATCTCTGCTGGAGCGCGTGCACCAAGGCGCGGGCCTTCTCTTCTCACAAGGGATCGGCTGATTTCGTAATGCGCCCTTCGTCCTAAGACGCGAGCCACGCCTTCGTAAAGATGGCGTCCCAATCCCCCGGCAATGGCGCAATAAACGTGGATCGGACCGTGTCGGCGATCAGTATGCTGTACATGCGCACGATAGGGATCAGTTGCTTCAACGCCTGAGAGAAGTCTCCAAACGTAGGCAGTTGCCCGTCCGTGCTCGATGCGCAGCCCCCACGGCTAGCCCACCACGCCGTTCAGCGATGCCACACACACATCCACATTTCCCCTAAGATGCGAAGCAAACACAAGCCGGCGGCCCTTGCGGTCCCACCCCACATGGGGATGATCGCCATGCCCGTACGTTCGATGCCCCTGCGTCACCAGATGCATACGCGTGGTGTGGGCGTCAAACACCACGATGTCGCCGTGCCAATTGTCCGCCGCAGCCCAACGGCCCTGCTCATCGCCCGCGGGATGCCACCAGTTCCACTTGGCAAGCTGGGCAGGGGTTCCCTCGGGCCACCAGGCTCCTGCTCCTAGGATGCGCACATCGCCCGTGTGGGTGTCCAGAAGCTTCACATGGGACTCACCTTCACGGTATCCGCCACAGAAGAGCATTTGATCGCGCACCCACCAATGTTCATGTGTCACAAGCTCTCCAGGCGCCCCATGATAGGCGGCCCGCGGCTCGCCATGCCGCACATCCAAAACCATGATGCGCTCCCGGCGACCCGCGAAGCTCAGGTGATGCGGCGACGAACGGCTCCACTGCACGTGGCCGCCGAATTCCTTCATCCTGCAGACGAGGCGCGCATGCCCATCGCGGATCCCGACGACGACGATCCCCACATCCCCTTCAGCCAGCCGCACGCCCACACTCAAAAGGCGCCCGCTGGAGTTCTCGTTGAGGCTCGTCACGGGAGCGACAGCTGCTTCGAGCGTAGTGATGAGCCGTTCCCCGAGCCACACGCGTGAGGCAATGCGGGCGGGATCCGCTGAGGGCTCAACCCGGGGTGTCAGCTCCAGGACCTCCCGGCCGCGCAGCGCGTAAAAGCTCGGGCGCAGTTTGGCCGCTGTAGCTCCGGCAAGCGGCCCGCGGGGTGTATGGAACCGCGCCAGCTCCCCCGTCGCAAAGAGATAGCCCATGAGCCCGCCGCGCTCGCGGTCCGATGTAAACAGGAGGATGCTCTCGTCCGCCAGAAACGACCGCTCATGAAAATAGAGGTTCAGATCGCGTGACGGGCCGCTGGTCACGAAGAGCAATTGAGCGCCCGTAGCGGGATCCTGCATGCGAACGTGCTCGGGAGCCGACACATCCACAAGGTATTCTTCCTGCATCGCTGTTTGGTCCCCCATCGCACCCACTGCCACAGCGTACGTTCCTGCGCGCGCCAGGAATTGACGCCGGCTCATCCGACCTCCATCCTTTGGCATTATGGTGCTCCTGATAATCACGAAACCGGACTGCCGTCCGTGGTGGCCGGCGAATTCCGCTGAACCAACCGTTCCTGCGCCTCTGCACAGCCCTTACACACGATCGGAGGATCCATGGGGAGCATGTGAAGGCGTTGCAGCGCTGGCCGCGCCCGGTGCAGGTGCGCGGGGCGCCTTACCGGACGCATCGAGCTGACGCACCATGGCTGCGAGGCGCTGCGTCTCCGCAGATGGCGGCACGCCCAGCTCGTCCTGAAGCATATGCTCGAGGTTGGTGAGCGCTGTGATAGCGCGGGCGCGTTGCCCCAGCTCGAGGTGCAGCGTGATGACATCGCGATGGACACTCTCGTGAAGCGGCAGGAGGTTGAGGCCCCGCAAAGCGACTTCCAAGGCCGCCTCCCGCTGGCCCCTGTGCCGGAGACCCTCCACTGCCTCATGCAGAACGCGGGCTGCAAGGGAAGCGAGGCGATCGCGTTCCGGCGGGATCCAGTCGTCATAGAGGCCGGGAAGCAGGTCCCCGCCGTAGAGATCCATTGCGGACACGAGCTGGTCCACGCGCCGGTCCTGAGATGCATCGAGATGCAGGGCAGTATTCGCCGCAGTCACGAAATCCTGCACATCCGTCCTGACGCCTTGGGGATTGAGTGCCACATGAGAATGGGTCGCAACAATCACCGAGCCTCTTTCCAGCGTGGGCGGTTCCAAATGCTTCCGGAGCCATGATATGGCCTGACAGAGGGAATGACGACCCCGCAACACATCTGCGTTGGGCCAAAAGTGCTCCACCAGTTCGTCGCGGCCGTAGGACCGGCCCAGGTGGTGCGCCAGCATCCCCAACAGGGAGGCCGTCTGTCGAGATTGAAAGCGCGTAATCTGCACTTCTCCCCGATCTACCCGCAGTCCACCCATCAGGTGCACGTACCAAAAGTGTCCGGCTCGTTCATTGTTCGTCATTGGAACCATACCCGATGTCCCCCATGCGTTTAGGGTGCATGGCAGGAATAAAGCTAATCTTAGTACGCCGTTGTACATCTTAACTCCTTGCACACCCAAAGGGTTACTCGCATGGGCCTCGGTGAAGCGGAAAGTCTTTTGCGCCGATAATGAGCTGTTGCAGAACCTCCGTTGGACACGTTGGGCTTGCTGCGATGGATGCCGTTTAACGTGCAGGACGCAGCGCATCAGAGGCGCATCGTGATCATTATCCCGAAAGCTTGGAACAACGGCCAGGTTGCCGATTACGAACTCCTATACACACCGGAAGAAGTAGAGGAACTTGCCCGCACGCCCGGTTGCAAGGTGCATGCCCTGCGCAGCATGTTGGAGCCGCGCGGCAAGATGCTTCGACTGAAGGGCAACGCATGGGCGCTCCAGGGAGCCAACCTTCGGGCGGAACGGGCGCGGGTGTTGGCCAAACTGAAGCGCATGGCCATGGATGAATGGGAGCTCTTGAGGAATGTGCGGACGCACTTTCTTGGCGTGGGCGCCCGCAACTGCTGTGCAGCCGGTCCGGACAACCGGCGCCAGTTCTACCGGTGGGATGCGGGAGGGCTTCCCGCAACACTGCACACGCTCACACAAGAACACCCCGTGCGGTTGATAGACATCAGCCCTGCCGGCGCCAAAATCGGAGGCGCGCCGCCCCTATCGTCGGGCGAGCAGGTGGTGCTGGCAGCGATTCGCCCGGAGGCGCGCCTCATTCTCGCATGCGAGGTCGTCCGATGCGATGCATCATCCGGCACGGCAGGCCTCCACTTCATCGGCGTAACCCCAAGCGACACCGTGGAGCTATTCCGCTTCATTCAGAGCCTTCCAAATGCTGCCCATCCCCAAAACCATGCCGCGGCTTTAACCGGAGGCGCAGCCTGATATTCCGGCCGATCCACCGCTGCCAAGCGAAGGATTGTGCGGCCCCGCCATCTAAGATAGGGGTGTGGTGAAATCTGCCGTCGCACCCACATGAGCCGAGGAATGTCCTATGTTCACGCTCCTCTTGGTCCTTGCGGCCACCTTCCCATGCGGCGCCGGCATGTTTACTCCAGGGGGTTCCCGGATGATGGATCTCACACACGCCTCCGTATTTGCTGCCTCTGCCTCTCCACGCCGCACGAAAGCCGCGACGATGCTGGTGGAAGAGGTGGAGAAGCGCACGCGCATCCGATGGCAGGTGACCTACACGCCTTCCCGCCGGCCGTTTATCGCCCTTGGGACGACGGAAGAGTTGAAGGGCGCCGGCCTTCTTCCCGAGGACCATGCCCCCCGCCTCAAACCCGAAGGGTATCGCATCCTCGCCGATAATGCACGCGTCCTCGTGGAAGGTGCCGATGACCGCGGGGTTTTCTATGGTGTAGGCTACCTCCTTCGCACGATGTCCATGCGCCGGGATGAAGTCTTTCTCCCGGAGCCGCTTCACGTAGACACGGCACCCCATTGCCGCATCCGCGGGCATCAACTGGGATACAGGCCGAAAACGAACTCCTACGACGGCTGGACTGCCCAGATGTGGGAACAGTATCTGAGGGATCTCATCGTCTTCGGTGCCAATGCAATCGAGTTGATCCCTCCCCGCTCCGATGACGAGCCCGACAGCCCCATGTTCCCGAAGCCGCCCCTCCCTATGATGGTGGAAATGTCGGGGCTGGCCAACGAGTACGATCTCGACGTATGGATCTGGTACCCGGCCATGGACCCTGATTACTCGCAACCCGGAGCTGTTGAGAAGGCGGTGCGGGAGTGGGCTCAGGTCTTCAGAGCCCTTCCCCGTGTGGATGCTGTGTTCGTACCGGGCGGCGATCCCGGCCACACCGATCCCGACCACCTGTTCGCGCTGCTCGAGCAACAGGCGGCATCGCTTCGATCCATCCACCCGCGCGCCCAAATGTGGGTGTCGCCCCAGGGCTTCAACTCCAAGTGGTTGGAACGCTTCTTCCAGATCCTCCACGACGATCACCCGGCATGGCTTTCCGGAGTAGTGTACGGCCCGCAGGTGCGCATCCCCCTCCGGGAGTTCCGCAAACGACTGGATGCGCGGTACCCCATCCGGGATTATCCCGATATCACGCACACGCGGCAGTGCCAGTACACCGTTCCGGATTGGGATGTCGCCTACGCCGTAACTGAGGGGCGCGAACCCATCAATCCTCGCCCATTGGATTACGCCCGCATCATCCGTGCGACGCAGCCCTTCACCATCGGATTCATCGCCTACTCAGAAGGATGCAATGACGACGTGAACAAGGCCGTGTGGAGTGCTTTGGCGTGGGATCCCGATGCGGATGTAACGGAAGTGCTCCGCCAATACAGCCGCTGCTTCATCGGGCCCCAGGCGGCAGACGGTTTCGCCCAAGGGATCCTTGCCTTGGAACGGAATTGGAAGGGCCCCCTCATCGCCAATGCAGGCGTAGACACTACCCTGGCACAGTTTCAGCAGATGGAGCAAGAAGCGGGTCCTCAACTCAAGCTCAACTGGCGCTTCCAGCAAGCTCTCTATCGGGCGTATTACGATGCCTATGTTCGCCGGCGGCTTCTGTACGAGACGCACCTGGAGCAAGCCGCCTATGATCGCCTCCGCGAAGCCTCGCGCATCGGATCCCTCCTTGCAATGCAGCAGGCGGAAGAGACCCTCCTGCGATCCCTCACACACCCCGTAGCCCAGGACCTGCGAAGCCGCATCTTTGAGCTCGCCGAGGCGCTCTTCCAATCCATCCGCATGCAGTTGAGCGTTCCGCGGTACCATGCCATCGCAGAGGAGCGCGGGGCGAACCTGGATGCAGTAGATGCGCCCCTCAATAACAGGGTATGGCTCCTGGAGCAATTCCACGCCATCCGCGAGATGAAGCGGGAAGAGGATCGCCAACAGGCCATCGCGAAGATCCTCAACTGGACCAACCCAGGGCCGGGCGGCTTCTACGACCAGCCGGGCGCCCCGGAGCGTTCCCCTCACTTGATGCGTCCCGGGAGTTTGAGCGAGGATCCAGGAAGCCATGCCTCGGCGCGCGTTGGGTTCGCCGATGCAGCGCCACGCATCGCCTGGACGAGCCACGCCGAGACCCTCTACGACACGCCCCTCGTCATGAAATATACGGGCCTCGATCCCGATGCAACCTACCGCATCCGCGTGGTCTATGCCGGGGATAGCCCCGAGCAGAAGATCCGCCTCACGAGCTCCACAGGGGTCGAAATCCATCCCTTTATGGCCAAACCTCGCCCCATCCGCCCCGTGGAGTTCGCAATCCCTGCCAAAGCCATCGAGAATGGGCAACTGACGTTGGAGTGGACCTGCGAACCCGGCCGTGGGCGTAACGGACGGGGATGCCAAGTGTCTGAAGTGTGGCTCATTCGGGAGTAGCCCTCGGAATGCATACGGTTCCACAGCGAATTGGGGAGTGCATATCATGAGATTGCGGTACGGTTCCCTCACGGCTACGCTGTTTGGTGTTCTCTTCCTGGCAGCGCCGCTCCTATGGGCCGGAGCAGACACCCCTCGGGCCGTGGCGGTCCTCGTGCAGCCCGGCTTCGTTCCGTATGGCGGCACGCCGTCTTTGCCGCCGCCTCGGATCGTGGAGGCGCTCGAGGAGGCATCCGTCCCCGTGGTCCCGCTCACAGCATCCGAAGCTGCTGATCCCGCCCGCCTCAATACCAAGCGTGTCGTGGCGCTCGTCCTGCCCTACGGCAACGCCTTCCCCGAGCCCGCCTATGCCAACATACGCGCCTTCCATGCCGCCGGCGGTTGCCTCATCCTCACAGGGATCCCATTTTGCCATCCCTGTGTGCCGGTTGACGGCGGTTGGAAAGATCTTGGGCACGACGGCTCGCGCTTCGGCCACGACGCCCTGGGCATCGGCACATGCGGCTTTGCAGGACCGGAAGAAGGCGTAGACCGCTTGACCGTGGATCCGCGCAATCCTCTGGGTCTTGAGGAGAGCGCTCTGCCGCGCAATCGTGCATCGCTGCAATGGATGGCCACTTCCGATTTGCCCCCGGCCGATCATGTGATGCCCCTTATCCTGGTGAAGGGCCCGCGCAAGAACGCCCATGTAGCGGCCGGCATCATAGAACACGGGTGCCCGCAGTTCCACGGCGCCCTCGACGTATGGATCGGCCAGACAGCATCGAACATGGATGCGCGTGACGCCTACGCGGCGCGCCAAATCATCACCCGCGCCGCTCTGTGGATCCTCGCCCGCCGGGGCGTCCTGCCGCACGCGGTGTTCTCACGCCAGATGGCCCGCCTTCGCAAACTAAGGCGGCCCGGCGGCCTGCCGGAGGGGCTTGCCTTCCACCCCACACCAAGGCCGTGGGGCGACACCTTTCTGCCCAAATCATCTCCCCCCGCCAAAGTCCTCCTTGCCGTAGATGTGCGCCATCTGCCTGACGATGTGCGCATCGCCCTAACATGCCTCCAGGGTCTCACCAGCCGGAGGCAACCCCAGATCTGGCTCATCCGCAGCGACGAAGACCAGTGGTGGCTGGACTGGGCCCGGCAGAAAGGTTACATTTCCGGATATACGCCCGTGAGCGACTGGAAAACACTCTTCCGCCAATTCGCCTGGGCGTTCCGCGGTGCCGTGATCCCGGATGATCGCCTGTATCGCAGCAACCTGCTCGCGGTGGACGTGGCTGCCTGCGAGGATTTGATTATTGCATCTCCCCGCGTCGCGCAGGAACTCAACCTGCCGATCCGCCGGGACCTCCGCGGGCGCTTCCGTACGTATGCCGAAGGGTTGGAATGGGTCTGGCGCACCTACCGGAACCGCCTCAACCGGTATCTCTGCAATTACATGCATCCTGCCCGGTTGAGCAATTGCGTCTTTGCCTATGATCTGCAGTGGCGCGGCATCGTCTTCTGGCCGGCAGGACCCGTAGATGCGCAGGAGCCTGGAGCTGATCCGGTGGCAGAGCGAGATCTCGTGGCCCGAATTATGGCCTGGATGGCTCCCAACGTGGCCGTTCTGGGCTTTCCCTACGCAGGCGAGGGAGTGGGATTGGGCGAAGGCGAAGGCGTGTCCCTTGCGAGCCGGTACGCCAAGGGCCTTGTTTGCTCGGATTTCCTGGGCAACACATCGGTAACCAGCGGCTTCCGCATCCGGCGTCTCCGCCAGCCGGCACAGCCGCCCCCTCCACCCCTAGAAAAAAACAAAGTCTACATCGCCTTGGTCCTCTCAGACGGCGACAACGAAAACACGTGGTTGGGCTTCTTCAAGGCGTACTTCCAGCACCCGGCCTTCGGCACTTTTCCATTGGCTTTCGGCATGGGCCCGCCCATCCGCGAGATCCTGCCGCACGTAGCCCAGTGGTACTTTGAACACGCGAAGCCTACTACGGAGTTCATCGCCGACGTGTCTGGAGCGGCCTATATTCAGCCGGATGCGTACGCAAAGGCCTACCGTGAACCCAGCGCCGTATGGAAGGGCTTCTTCGATTGGACCTCGCGCCTCATGCAGGATATGGACATGCGGAGCGTGCGCACAGTGGGAGGCGGCGACGCCCTTCTGCAGATGTATTCGCGGGCCCTGCCCTTCTGCCACTCGCTTTTCGCCGACATGGGCCGCTACTCCGGCCGCAGCTCCATCGAGAACCTCACCTATGCTTTGCCGGATGGGATGCCCGTATTCCGAGCCGTGACGAGCTGGAGGTACGGCAAGGGAGGCTTCTTGAGGGAAGTGCGGGAACAAGTGGGCGCCAAACGCCCCGCCTTCGTCAACGGCTTCGTTCATTGCTGGACGTTCAATATGGATGACCTCGCCGCCATCTACCGGCAGCGGGACCCCGACATGGTGTTCGTTACACCAACGCAGCTCGCACGCCTCTATCGGGAGGCTCGACTTCGGGGCTGGGTACGATAGCCCCTTTCGGCACGGGTACTATGACGGACGGTTACCAGAGACCAGGCGCGCTCATGAACCGCACAGAAGATCCGCCGGATGGCTACCGTCGGTTCGCCGGCTATCCCACACGGGCCACACCCGGCCTGCTGAGCCTCGCGCTGGCCGTGCTACTGTTCGCCTGCGGCAGTCCAGGGATGCCTGCCCCTGCAAGAACATCCCTCACAGTTGCAGCGGCCGCGGATTTGGCCCGCGCTCTTCCCAGGATTGGCGCAGCCTTCCAAAAGCGCACCGGCATCGGCATCACGGTTGTGTTGGGATCCACTGGACTTTTGGAGCGGCAAATCGAAAACGGTGCGCCCTTCGACGTCTTCATGGCCGCCGACGACGCGCACGTGTCTGATGCGGCACGGTCGGGCAGGGTTCTTCCGGGATCAGAGCGAACCTACGCCCTGGGGATCTTGGCCATCTGGACCCGCCCGGGCGGAGCCCCGATGCACTCCATTAAGGATCTTGCCCGGCCATCCGTCAGCCGTATCGCCATTGCCAACCCTCTGCATGCCCCCTACGGCAAGGCGGCTGTCCAAGCCCTGCGCCGCGCCGGGCTCTGGGGAGTTACGGCACCCAAACTCGTCTATGGTGAGAATGTGCAGCAGGCCCTGCGGTACGCCCAAAGCGGCGCTGCCGATGCTGCCTTAATCGCCTACCCCCTCGTAATCGGGGGCCCAGGCAGCGCGGTGCCCATCCCCATGAACCTCTATAGGCCGCCGCGCCAAACCCTCTGCGTGCTCAAGGCATCGCGGCATGGGCCAGAGGCGATGCGGTTTGCGGCCTTTGTATGCGGGCCCGAAGGGCGTGCGATCTTGAAGCGCTTCGGGTACGTCCTCCCGCAATCTTTGGGCAAGGAATGACCGGCGAACACTTCCTCGTAGATCAGATTGCCCTGTCGCTGGAAGTGTCTCTCGCCGCCACCCTGATTTCGGTGCTTGCAGGGACGCCGGTGGCGCTCATCCTGGCCCGCAAGCAGTTTCCCGGCCGATCCCTGATGGAGGGGCTTGCGATCCTCCCACTCACCCTGCCGCCTACCGTGCTGGGATACTACCTTCTGGTGGCCATGGGCGATGCATCTCCCTTCGGCAGGATCTGGAGAAGCCTCACAGGAAGCCCCTTGGTCTTCACCTTCTGGGGGATAGTAATCGCCGCTGCGGTAACCTCATCTCCCCTGTACATCATGAATGCCATGGTGGCTTTTGCATCCGTGGACCGTGAGCTGGAAGACGCCGCCCGCGTCGTGGGCGCAAGCGAATGGACGGTATTTCGGCGGGTAACCGTACCTGCCGCCGCACGAGGGATGATCGCGGGGACCGTTCTCTCATACGCCCGGGCCTTGGGCGACTTCGGCGCGACGCTCATGGTGGGAGGGTCCATTCCGGGACGCACGCGGACTTTGCCTCTGGCCGTATACGACGCCTGGCAGCAAGGTCAGGACCGCATCGCCCTAGGGCTGAGCCTCCTGCTGTCGGCCATCGCCCTTACGGTAGCCGTCGCGGCGGCATATCTCGCCCACCAGCGGCGGTGACTGCCCATCGGTGCGGTCTATAGCCGGTTATTTGGGCTTGTCACGGTGCTGAACGGCGCGTTCTACCAATTCTTTCGCGGTGATCGTCTTGGTCGGCCGGCTCAAATCCGACGGACGCGTGGCGCGGGAGAGATCCATCGGCTTTGAGAGCACCCACCGCGTGCGGCTGCGGCCCTCCCGCTGATCCTTGTAGGCCCCCGGATCCGGATTGAAGCGCATCGCTCCCGCCGGTGCAATCCAGCGGAACACATCCTCGCGGATCTTCTCGTCGGCGATTACGTGGTTCTCATATTCGAAGTGCACCGGCCCGGCCCGTCGAGCGCTCGTCTCTCCAGGAAGAGGCTGGCCATCGGACCATGTGGTCGGCGCCTTCTCAGACCCGGGCTGTGCCCCCGCACCCGTCGCGTCGAGCGTGAACCTCCGCACCAAGTGGTCCTTCTGCCCGGCAAAAATGTGCACCACCTCTGTTCCTTCGGCACTCACAAGGTCGAGGAACACATCGTCACAAGGAACTCCATCAATCACCTGAGGCGTGCCCAAATTCGCTGAGCGCACTTGCCGCTCCATGCCCGCGAAGGGGTCTATTCCGGTTATGGCAACCATCTCCAGGCTCGTTGCAAGGTACCGAAAGCCTGCCATGTTGCGCGGCGCCTTTTCCTGCGTATATTGGTTCTTGGACTGGTCGTAGGCAAAGAGCGTTCGACCGTCGCAGAGGTACCTTCGAAGAACCGGCCGCAGGTTCCCTTCCACGTTTTGGCGCACTTCCAGAAGAAGGTGGTTGGGCTTCTGCAATACCAGGCGCGAAGAGAGAAGGGAAAGGGCTGTGCCCGAGGCAGCATACACCGTGTCCTGCTGGAGTGTCCTGATGTCGCGGTAGGCTCGGACGATTGCGTCCAATGCGGCTCGGGCGCTGGGCTCTACCTGAGCACGCACCGCGCCGGGAAGCATGAGCACCATCACAGCGCATGTTAGAATGCAGCAATCCCTTCGCATGGCCGTACCCTGCACGCGAGCGAGTTTCTGCACTACTCATTCCGCCCGACGGGACCCGATTCCTGCACGATGGTTCAGGGGTTACCGCCCCCCAAGCGAGGCGAAAGATCCGGCGTAACGGGCGCGATCCGATCCGGCGATCCATTCACTAGCTTCACCGTATGAATGGACCTGCCCCCGGCCCGATCCGCGAACGGCACCAGGATGGTCACTCGCCGGTTGGCGAAATTGAACGGGTCCGAAGGAATGCGCGGCATGCGGTCGGCGTACCCGCGCACTTCGCCGATGCCCCCTGGGCCAAGCTCGCCCGCCATGGCCCGCCGAGCGGCATTGGCCCGGTCTGTAGAAAGCTCCCAGTTCCCGTACTGCTGGTTCCCTGGATAAGGCCTCCGATCCGTATGGCCTTCGATGATCACCGGCTGGTTGAGCTTCTTCAATTCAGCAGCCACTACGCGGAGGATCTTGACCGTCCGCGGCTTGAGGTGGGCGCTCCCCGTGTCGAAAAACGTGCTAGACGGCCCATCAAGAAGCTCCACGCGCAGTCCTTCCGCCGCAACCTTGATCTCGATGTACTTCAGCAACTCTTTGAGTTCGGGGAGTTTGCGCAGCTTTTGTTCCAGCTTCTTCTTCGCCTGGGTGAACCGCGCCTGCTGCATTCGGCGCACCAGGTTCACCATAGACACCGGCGCCGGCCGCTGGGGTGCGCTCTCGTTGTGCGTGGTGCTGGGAAGGCTCTTGCCGCCTCCCAGCATCCGAGACACCCCCATCGGATCGTTGAAGTAGGCTGCGATGGCTTTACGTGTATCCTGATTAAGACCCAGGATCCACATTACCAGGAAGAAGGCCATAAGAGCCGTAACGAAATCGGCGTAGGCCACCTTCCACGCCCCGCCATGGTGCCCGCCGTGATCGCCCTTCTTCACCACGCGTACAATCTGACGGTCGTCGTCCGAGCGCATGGCCGTCCTCTCTCAGCGGGCTCCGGACTTGACGGAGGTCTCCAAATCCGAGAAGGAGATGCGGGCAGTGGGTTCGATGTTACGCCGCGCGAATTCCACTGCCGTAAGGGGAGCATCCCCCCGAGCGAAGGCGAGCAGGGCCGAGCGGATGCAAGCCATGTACTGCTGCTCCGAATTCACCAGTCCCTCGGCTGCCTGGGCCAAAGGCTGGAACACGCCGTAGGAGAGCAGCACGCCCAAGAACGTTCCTACCAGAGCGGCTGCTACGTGGTGGCCGATCTCTTCGGGCTTACCGCCTATGGCTCCCATGGTAACGACGACGCCCAATACCGCGGCTACGATGCCGAAGCCCGGCATGGCATCCCCCGTACGCGCCAGAGTGTTGGGGATCTTCATGGCAGCCTTGTGGTGCGTCTCGAGGTCTACGTCCATCATTTCGGAGAGATCGTAGGGTTGCACTGTGCCGGTAATGATTACCTTGAGGGTGTCCGAAAGGAAATCCACCGCGTGGTGGTTGGACATGAAAATGGGAAACCGCTTGAACAGATCGCTATCGTGCGGATGTTCGGCATGGTGTTCAAGGGCCACAACGCCTTCGCGGCGGGCGAGCATGAAAAGATCGTAGAGGAGCTTTAGGAGCTCGTCATACGCCGCGCGATTGTATGGATTGCCCTTAACGAGCGTAAGGATGGTTTGAACCAGGTCCTTGAGTACGGAGGGCGGGTTCCCGATGATGATGGAACCCAAAGCCGCTCCGCCGATGACGATGAACTCGGAGATCTGAACCAGAACAGCGATCTTGCCGCCGGCCATGGTGAAGCCGACCACGATGCTGCCCAGCACGATGAGTGTGCCGACGATAACGAACATTGAGGGCACCACGCCGGGGCTCCGCCCCGCCGGATCCTTTCCCTAGGTGCACGCGCCTATCCCGGCGCGTTACGTGGTTACTCTCAATACTCGGCAGATCAGGGCATCTTCCTAAGGGAGAGTGACCCTGCCCCAGGCAGGAATTCACAGCCCCGCCGTTGAAGCGTCCCTGCGCCATAACCATTTCGTTCCAGGAGGATTGCATGCCTAGGGTCACCGTTGAGGGCGAGGGCACCTTTGAAGTGGAAGCCGGCAAGAAGCTCGTGCTGGCCATCGAGGACGCCGGGATAGATATCCTCCACCGTTGCGGAGGCCAGGCACTTTGCACTACATGCCGGGTGAAGATCCTCGAGGGGAACGTCCCGCCCATCAGCGAGGCCGAGATCGAAGCGCTGGAAGATCCGGAGCTTATTGCCGAGTATCGTTTATCTTGCCAGATACGCGTCCAGAATGACCTTACGGTGCGCGTGGCGAACCGGTCACACCTGAGGGGTGTCCCCCCAGGTCCTCGCCCAGAGGATTGATCCTCGCAGGAGGTACCGCCGTCATCCGTTGCGCCGGGAGGTCACTTATGTTGATGGACGTGGTAATCCCCATATCGTACGCCCAAGCTGTGCTTCTGGGGCTGCTGCAAGGCCTTACCGAATTCCTCCCCGTAAGCAGCACGGCCCATATGGCTATAGCCCCGCAGATCCTTTTCGGCATGCGGGATCCTGGAGCCGCTTTTTCAGCCGTCGTCCAATTGGGTCCCATCGCCGCCATCATTTGGTATTTCCGAGATGAGGTCGTACGCTATATACGGGGCATCCTGCGGACGGGCTGGGTGTCTCGTGTGCCGGCTGAAGATTTGGATGCGCGCCTGGGGTGGTACACGCTCCTCGGCACGATCCCTCTCATCATCTTTGGTGTTCTCCTCGAAAAGAAGATAGACACCGTGTTCCGCAGCCTCAACATCATCGGAACGAGCCTCATCGTGCTGGGTCTCGTCCTCTGGGCTGCAGAGATCCTGGGCAGCCGGAGGCGGCACCTCTCGCAGATGACCTTGCGCCAAAGCCAGGCCATCGGATGGGCTCAGGTTCTGGCCCTGGTGCCCGGCACCTCCCGTTCGGGGGTTACCATCACCGCCGGCCTCTTCCTGGGTCTGGATCGTGAGAGTGCCGCGCGTTTCAGCTTTCTTCTTTCCATCCCGGCGATCACTGCCGCCGGACTGTACAAGCTGATCAAGGTGCTTAAGAGCACCCACCTGGGTCCCCAGGCCGGCCCGTACCTCCTGGGAGCTGCGGTAGCCGGCATCTTTGCTTACGTGGTGATCCGGTGGTTCCTGGGCTATATGAAGGAACACAACACCGCTCTCTTCATCGGATACCGCATCGCGCTCGGCATCCTGGTGCTCGCGCTGCTCCATGCCGGCATGGTGAAGGACCGGCCGCCGCGTGAGGCAGCGCTATTCGCACCTGCGCGCAAAGGCATCGTGTCCCTTCCCGGTGCGCCCGCTGAGTTCGGTCGAAACAATAATCAGCTCGCCGCTCCGCACCTTGCGCCTCAGTCCTAATTGGGGTAAAGGCACCGGCTCCAAGGTCCGACGCCTTGTCCACAGGTTTGGAGTGTTTGCGGCTGCCGGGCGCCGCGCATTGAGGGCCCCCACAGCATCGGGTCTGTGGTCGAGGCGATTTTCCCGTCGCTATGCTTTTGCGGCGCGGGATCACTGAGGTTCCCGCGCGGCGCCCATGATGGCCGCTCGGCAACACCCGCCGGAAACGGCTGGAACGGTCCAGCCTAACTCCTAGGGCGCCCGATCTTCACCAGCACCGCCCCATGGGGAGCCACAGTGGCCCGGAACACTCCCCGAAAGACACCGAGGTTCTTCTGAAGCCACAGATCGCGCACCGGCTGAGGACCTTTGAGCCCCAGGTCCTGCCATCGCGCTTCCACTTGTGCAGCGTCGCTGCCGCGGTTGAAAAGCCCCACAGCCAGTGTCCCATCATAAAGGGGTCGTGCCCAAACCTCAGTCATCCCGCTCTGCGCTTTGCGTCCGGCGGGTTTGCCCAAAGGATCCTGGTCCACATCCAGCACCTCATCGTTGGTGATAAGGTCCAGAGTGAACGCATCCAGTTGGCTGAGGTCGCACCCCAAAAGCAGCGGTGCGGATTGGAGGCACCACATCGTAATGTGCAAGAGCTGCTCGTTGGGCGTCAAGTGGGACGGATGCAGATTGGGCCCCCAGCCCACTTTACCCACTACCAGCATGTCGGGATCGTTCCAGTGGCCGGGGCCGGCGAACTTCTCGTGGCCGTTCTGGCTGAAAGCGATGCTGTTCAGGCTTCCCCAGTTATCCGAGATATCTCCCGTAGTCCGCCAGCAGTTGCCTCCAACTTTGGCGCCCCACTCCCATACATTGCCCATGCCGTATTGGCAGAGGCTGTACACGATGTCACGCGGGGCCGCATCCAAGGCTTGCCGCATCACACGGTAAGGCTTTTGAAGACGTTCGAGCCCCTCGCCGGTAGCGACATTACCGTAGGAGCACCAATCGTACTTCAGATAGTCTATGCCCCATGCCGCATACGTGTCGGCGTCTTGCTGTTCGTGGCCGTAGCTCCCGGGAAAGCCGGCGCACGTGGTGGGCCCGGGGGAGGAATAGATGCCCAGCTTGAGCCCGCGCGCATGCACGTAATCCGCCAGTGCCTTCATGTTGGGGAACTTGTTGTTGGATGTGATGGTTCCGTCGGCACGCCTGGGACCTTCCCACGTGTCATCTATGTTGATGTATTGGTATCCGTGGGCTGCAAGGCCGCTGCGCACCATCCAGTCTGCCGCAGCGCGTACCTTTGCATCGTCCACGGCCCCGGCCCACACGTTCCATGAATTCCAACCCATTGGCGGTGTGAGCGCCAGCTTGTGCACCCCGCCTACAATCGCGAGCATCCGGCGTGCTGTGCCCCGCGGGCCGCGGACCCCCAATTCCACAGTCCACGTGCCCGCCCGTCTCAAAGATCCGGAAATGATGCCCGTCTTCTTATTCAACACCAGTCCGGCCGGAAGCCCCTTGGCGGTGTACAGCAGGGGACCTTGGCCTGTCGCCGGGATCAAAAAGAGGAAGGGATGCCCTGGTGTCGCCCCCACGACTCGGGGGCCATGAATGGCGGGGATCGGCGATGGTGCGTTGTGGTGGATCTTGGGCGGCGCTACTTGAGGTGGAGCCGCTGCCTCGGGACGCTCGCGAGCGCCCGGCTCGAGAAGGATCATCGCCCCAGCCCAATCCCCGTGGTCGGAGTCGATGCCGTCCCCGGCGTCATCTATCACCAGGGTCATCCGGCGAGCAGACGTAAGGTCTACCGAGATCACTTTGGGCTGATCACCGCCATGCATCACACCGCTGCTTGCCCGCAGCTTTCCATCCACATACACCTGAAAGATCACGGAACCGGCTCCCCGCTTCTCGTCGTCTACGCCCACTGCAGACACGAAGCGGCGGGCCACGCCCTTCAAATCCACTACGAATTCGCTTCGGGCATGGCTGCCTACCCCATGCGCGAAAAGGATGCCGCCCAAAGAGAGGGGATTGTTGTCCACGGAGCGGCCTGCGTGGGGCCGGCCCCAGTCCTGGCTCATCTGTTGCAGGTTCAAACGATCCAGCCAAACGGCGTTGGGAGGCAAATTCTCCCCTGCAAGGTCCCGGGGCGTCTGGGCTTGCGAGGCCGCTGCACCGAAGAGAACGAACATCAACGCGTATCCAATCCCAATTTTCGTGAACCGATCCATGAAACCGCTCCCCAGGCTGACTACGGAGGGATAGAGAGGCCCTCACGTCGTATAAGGGCTCATTCGCGCCCCTGCATGCTAAATCCTTCACGCTCATCGCCTTGACACGAGCGCACCTTCCCCGGCATAATAGATCTCGCAGTGGGATTGGCGCACTGCGTCCCGTGTCGCGACCGTCCTCACACCCTTATGCCTGTTGCGCAGATCCGTCTCCTGCGCACCGGATTGTTGCGACACGCGCTGTGTTGAAGCCGATATTAAAGCTTTAGGTACTGGCGCGCGACACCGCCTGCACCCGCCCTTTCTAAGGAGGCATCACCGTGATCTACCCGCATGCGGACAAACTGGACGCCATGGAAAGCAGGTACGCCCTCGTCATCGTTGCGGCGAAGCGCGCGCGCCAGATCAAAGAAGGCGCACGCACCTTTGTGAAGTCTCGCAGTAAGAACCCGCTAACGGTAGCGCTGGAGGAAATTGCCCAGGGCGCGATCATCCCGGTGTCCACAGGTGAACCGGAGCCGGTGCCCACCTTGGAGCCGACACCGGTTGTGGGCGGTCTGGCTGCCACAGCGGATCTCGCCAAGAGCCCTGCCGCATTGTCCCGCGAAGATGTAGAAGCGATGCTACCCGTTGGCGACACGTTGGATGCAGACCAGGACTTCCTCGATGCATCCGAAGATCAAGTAGACGAAGACACGGAACCCGACGAACCGGATTTGTACGAAGCCCTTGCAAGCGCGGACGCGCCTCTTAGCACCCTCGCCGGTTCGGCGGAAGAGTTGGACGACTCCAGCCACATCCTCAACACGTCCAGCCTCGACGATGACGATTAAGCCGGCGGCGCCTTCTCCAGAACGCCATGAGGATGACGGACAAGCGTGATTATTACGAAGTCCTGGGCGTTACTCGATCGGCAACGCTCGAGGAGATCAAGCGCGCCTACCGGAACCTCGCCCGCCGGTACCATCCGGACGTAAACAAGGACCCCGGGGCGGAAGCGCTTTTCAAAGAGATCAACGAAGCCTACGAAGTCCTCAGCGACGAAGAGAAGCGCGCCGCCTACGACCGGTTCGGCCACGCCGGCATCAACGGATCAGGCGCGTCCGGCGGCTTCGGCGGCATGGGCGGCTTCGGCGACGTTTTCGATATCTTCTTCGGCATGGGAGGTCCACGCGCCGCGAGCGCCAGAGCTGAGCGCGGTGATGACCTGAGGGTGGATATCGAGATCACCCTCGAGGAGGCCGCAGCAGGTGTGGAGAAGACGATCCGGTTTGCCCGCATGGAAACCTGCGACGCCTGCGATGGAACCGGAGCGGCTCCGGGTACCCGCCCCGAGGTTTGTACCCTCTGCCGAGGTACGGGCTTCATACGCCACACACAAAACACGCTGCTGGGCACCTTCCAAACACAGACTACGTGCGGACGATGCCGGGGTGAGGGACGCGTCGTCCAAACACCGTGCGCTCAGTGCTCAGGCCACGGCCGTCTCCGGCGCACCGTAGAGCGTACTCTTCATATACCCCCAGGCGTGGACAGCGGCTCCCGAATACGCCTGAGCGGTGAAGGCGATGCAGGCGTTAGGGGAGGTGGGCCCGGCGACCTGTACGTGGTCCTCTACGTGCGTCCCCACGAATTCTTCGAGCGGCGAGGGAACGATTTGTACTGCGAGGTGCCTATCTCCTTCGTTCGGGCCGCCCTGGGAGGTCAAATCACTGTGCCGACCCTCAGCGGCACAGAAAAGATCACCATCCCCGAAGGAACCCAAACAGGAACCACGTTCCGCCTGCGTGACAAGGGAATGCCCGACATCAACGGGCGAAGCCGCGGGGATCAGTTCGTGGTCGTGCGCGTGCAGGTGCCCACCAAGCTCACGCCCGAACAGAAGCAGATCCTGCGCCAGCTCGCCAACAGCCTCGGAGACCTTCCAGAACCCGAGCACGACAAGGGCCTCTTCGGCCGCATCTTCAAGACCGAAAAGAGTTGATCGCACAAGCTGCCGAACCTCAGCGATCCGCCGACGATGCCGCCCCCTCCCCGCAGTGGCTGGAGGTTACAGTGGAAGCCGCGGCGAATAGTGTGGAGGCTGCCGTAGCAGCTCTGCTCGAAGCCGGCTCGCCGGGGATTGCAACGACCGCAACGGAACCGCATCGGTTGGTGGCAAGCTTTCATACCCGCTCTTCAGCCGAAGAAGCCCTTAAGATCTTGGAGGATGCCTTCCAAGCCATCGAGGCGGCGGGGCTACCCCGCCCGACTGTTGTTGGCTCACGATGGCTGGACGAAGCCGATTGGGCCAACGCCTGGAAGCGAAATTACCGCCCTCTCCGTGTCGGCCGAAACATCGTCATCAAGCCATCCTGGGAAACGTATCAAGCCCAGCCGCAGGAAGTTGTAATCGAACTGGATCCCGGAATGGCCTTCGGCACGGGTAGCCATCCGACCACGCGCATGTGCCTCGAAGCGCTGGAAGATCACGTGATGCCCGGGGACACCGTGGCGGATATCGGAACGGGTTCCGGCATCCTCGCCATGGCTTCCGCTTTGCTCGGGGCGCGGCATGTCTATGCGACGGATATTGATGCGCTTCCCCGCCAGGTAGCCCAACAAAATGTTGCAGCCGCCGGCCTAACGAACCGCATATCCGTTCTAGAGCCAAACGCCTTCTATCAGACAGCCGTGGATTGCCGCATCGTGGTCGCCAATATCCTCGCGGACACCATCATCACCTTGATCCCCAATGTGGCGGCAATGCTTCGGCCAAACGGGTTATTCCTCGCTTCTGGGATCGTGCACGACCAACTGGATGGCGTCATTCAGGCACTGAACGATGCCGGGTTCCTGGTGCTGGAAGTGCGCGAGGACGATGTCTGGAGGGCAATCCTCGCCGAACGTGCCGGTGTACCCCACACGGAGTGATGCTGCGTGCGGCGCCTCTTTCTGCCGGATCTTCCAGAAGCCCACGGCCCGGTCCTCATCGGAGGCGGCGACCATCACCACCTCTGCAATGTATTGCGCCTTGGGCGCGGGGACACGCTTGTGCTCCTCGACGGCAAGGGACTGGCCTACCACGCTGAGATCGTGGAAGTTCGGCGGGACGCAACCGTCGCCAAGCTCGTGCGGCCTATCCCAGCTCCGCCGGAACCGCCTGCCGAAATATGGGTGGCGCAAGCTTTGGGCAAAGGGAACAAATTCGAGCAGGTAATCCAGCACGGCACGGAGGTCGGAGCATCACGCTTCATTCCCCTCGTAACGGAGCGGACCATCGTAAGGCATGGGCCCGATCTACCGGCCAACAGGCTCACCCGATGGCGGCAAATAGCCAGGAGTGCTGCAGAACAGTGCGGCCGCGCCCGCATCCCTGTTCTCGAGGACCTCGTTTCCCTTCCCGAGCTGGTGATGCGCACAGAAAGGGCCCACTGTGCGATCCTTCTGGACGGCGGAGGGCCGCCGCTCGCCCGCACCCTTTCCCAACTTCTGCCCCACGGATGCGTCCTACCCAGCGGCCCGATCCTGCTGATTGTGGGACCGGAGGGCGGCTTCACTCCTGCGGAGACTGCCGAGGCGCTGAGCCGCGGCGTCCATTGCGCCAGTCTGGGCCCTTACACCCTTAGGACGGAAACGGCGGCCCTGGCAGCCATCGCCCGCATCGTGCATTACCTGGAAGAGCACTCTGCCCGATGACCGTTCGGGCCTCCGACCGTCATTCCCCGGCGAGGATCTTCGCGCCATAATCCCCAGCGAGTTCGGCGCCAGGAAAGTAGTGCTGAAGGATCTGCTCATGCGTCATGCAATAGGGGTTGGACGCCATTCCCTCGGCACCTTCCTGACACATTCCATGGCCGTGTCCGTAGCCTCGGCCGGTAAACAAGAAGGCTCCGTCCGGCGCGTGCGCCACTGTGAAGAGAGTGCTCCTCAGCCGTCCCGGCCCGATAGCGGTTCGGAACTGGCTGCCGCGGATACGAAGCGTGCTGCGCCCGGTACGCACTGCGACACTGCGCGCTCGGCCCGAGCGATCCACGTCCGCCACGGACACGTCTTCCACTGCTCCGCTGATTTGCCCGGGGAATGCTTTCGCCAGCATCCGGCGCAGTTCGTCTGGCGTCAGCCGAAGATCCCAAGTATGGTACTTTCCCCGGGCGCAATAGTCTGGCCCTCCGGGAGGCGCATCACGAACCGAAGGCGGGTAATCATCCGGCCCATCCCCCTCTGCAGTGACGCCGCCGCAATCGTCATAGTAGTCCGAAAGGATCAAGCGGTGATCCCGCACAAGCACCACGCCTGCAGTGTCACGAACGGCTGCGTCGGATGCGGACGTCTCGGCATCTGCGCCGCCATACACTTGGCAGGCGGTGTCGTCCGTGAGGTCGAAGCCGTCGCTGCGGTAGCGCCCTCTTAGGCGCAGGGCATATGTGCGGGCCACGATGGCCTGAGCCTTCAGAGCTTCGGGCGGTGCGGCTGTGCTCATCTCCGCCGGCACGACACCGCGCAGGTAATCCTCCACATCAACCTCATTTACGGCAAGCAGCCGGTCACCCGAGGTGATCCTTACGAGGAGCGCACCCCGATAGTGTCGGCGGATGCCCCTGGCGGAAACCGTTAGCAAAGCATCCTCTCCACCACCAGTTGGCGGGACGGGCGCAAGGACGAGTACGTCGCCGCAAAGGGTTCCCTCGCCGTCCAGGCCGCGTGCCTGAACCTTGCCCAAAACGGCATCGAGTTCTACGCCGCTGCGCACCTGAAGCGAAGCGCCGCCGTCCCCCAGGGAGAGCACGGCCCCATGGTTTGAAGACGCCTCCAGATGTTTCGGATGCCCAAAAGTGCCCACCAGGCCGATACGAAGGGCACCACCTCCGCGCACCCGCTTTGGGCTGGAGTGTGCGGCTAAGACCTGTGGCGCAGCCTTGCCGCCAGGGCTTTCTGCACAGGATGCTGGAACCGGCGAGTTAAGAGAGAAGTAAAGGAGGGCAACTGCACAGGGAACGTATTTCGCGCAGAAGCTTGGGATCTTGCGGTCCGAAGCCTTCCAGGAGTGTGCGCCTTCAGGCAAGCTCTTCGCCTGTAGTCGTGGGGATGAACACTCCATGGAGTACGCCCCGTGCGCTGATGAGGTGGCCGGCCAACTCGCGCACGTCTGCGCGGGCGCCTCGCAATACCACCACCTCCAGGCAGTTTTCCAGAGTCAGGTGGATGTGAAGGGCAGCCAACGCCTTGGCTCGGCTGTGGTGCTGCATGTCCGTAAGCCGATCGCTCAGTTGGCGGGTGGTGTGATCGTACACCAGCAACACGACACCAACCGCTTCGCCCGCCGCCGAATCCCCCTCGTCCCGCCACTGGGTCTGAACCAAAGCATCGCGGACCAAATCACGAACGGCTTCGGAACGGCTCGGATAACCCAGCCCTTTGCGCCAACGGTCCAGATCCCGCACCAGTGCTGCCGGCATGGACACCCCGAAGCGCACCAGCTCGTCATCATTGGCGGGTGGAGTGTCGCCTCGCTCCTCTAGGGGTCTTTCATTGGGTTCCATGGCCGGCGTCCATTCTACCTGCAGACCTCCCAAGCGTCAATTGTCCGGGCACTTCTTCACGGTGTAGATCCATCCAGTCGGCCGTCGCGCATATGATACACGCGATCTGCCCCGGTCAGCATTTCGGCATCGTGGGTTACCACTACCACCACCCCACGCGTCCGATAGGATGTCAGTAGATCCATAACCAGGCGGCCATTGGCGTGGTCCAACGAGGCTGTAGGCTCGTCAGCAAAGATCACATCGGGCAAATTCACCATCGCCCTGGCCACGCAGATGCGTTGTCGTTCCCCGCCGCTAAGATGGTAAGGAAAGCGCCCTGCGAATTCCTCCACTCCTAACGAACACAGCAATTCATCCGCCCTACCGGCCGCAGAATGGTCGTCCCACAACGCAGCGACGAGAACGTTCTCGCGGGCGGTGAGGTAATTCAACAAAAAGGGTTGCTGAAACACAAAGCCGAACCTGCGGCGGCGCACGGTAGTGAGAGCGGCATCGCTGAGGATCCCCATGGGTACACCATCCAGCAGGACGTCGCCGCTGGTAGGCCGCTTGAGACCGCTCAACAGGTAGAGAAGAGACGACTTGCCGGACCCTGAAGGCCCCATGATGCCGACGAAACCCGTCTTCGGAAGTGTAAGGCTCACGCGGTCCACGGCAAGGGTTGTTCGATCGCCGTCGAAGTAGGCCAGAGACACGTCCTTGGCCTGGAGGCGTGCGGATAGCTCCGCGGGCATGGTTCCCTCGCTGCTGCTCTCTACCGCCGTCATTGCCGCCTCTCGATGATTGCTACCGGATCCAAGGCCATCATCCGGTGCCCGATGCCTGCGAGCGCAAAGGTCAGGATGGCCAAGGGCATGGGAACGGTGAAGCGGTACGCGTGCGGATCCCACACATCCAGCAAGAGCCCGCGAGGGGTCATGAGAATGTGCTTGATAGCCGCCAGGCCTGCCACGGTTAGTACCGCCCCGAAGGCCCAGCCGAAGACACACAGCATCGCCACCTCGGCCAACACTCTCAGCATCAAAACACGCCGCGCGTATCCAATCGCCGAAAGCGTGGCGAACTCAGACAGCCGCTGGGTGAAGTAGATGGAAGTGAGCATTGCCGTGAGAAATGCGATGGCGAACACAATGATGCCGATCACCACTCCCATAATAAGATAGAGGCTCGCCAGGGCATCCCGGGTGTCCCGCACCAACCCCGCATAGGTCCACAACCTGCAGCGCGCCTTATCGAGTACGCGGCCGAGACTTGTGTCCAGGCGGCGCTGGTTTCTCTCATCGCGCGCCAGCACCAGCACGCCCTCCGGCGCCAACGGGAAGTGGGCACGCACAAAGCTCTGGGACGTAAGGGCAAACCACACAGGCCCATCCAAGATGCCTACAAGGCGCGCCGGAACGATGCAATAGCTTCCCTCACTCTGAGGACTCAGCACGACGCTGCCCAAATGGAGCTTGCGGTTCCGAACGATATCTACGGACAGCGCCACCTCCGGCGCTCCCTCGGCGGGGAGGCGGCCCGCTATCACCTTCAATCCGCACCGCGCCAGAACGGTGTCCCGGGCAGCCGGCTCTAGGCCAAAGATCACAAACGGAACCTTCCCGAAGATGGTCTTGACTTCAGTGAATGCGGCCTGCGCAGGATAGACACGGTCCAGCAGAGGCTGGCGCCGCACCTGCGCAAGGATCTCGTCGGGCACCGCCAGCGCGTTACGCGGCGTGATCACAGCGAAGTGGCGCTGGTATCCGTACATTGTCAGCACCGTCAGATTGATGCTGTCTACCACGGTAACAACGCTTGCCACCAACGCAACCGCCACCGCAATCACGAACACAATGGGCAGCGTCTTGCCGGGGTTCCTGCGGAAATAGATCCAAGGTGAGAGTGGATGCGTGATGTTAGAATGCACGGCAGTTCCGTGGGCCTTAAGGCCCTGTCGTGGTATTATACCAGTCACGAAACTACAGCCATGGCCGCAGGGGCAGTGCAGCAACATCGGCCCCCGTGGCAAAGAATGTTCGAGGAGCCATTTTGGAAATCTACGACATCATCATCCGGAACGGCTCCGTTATAGATGGAACGGGAAGCCCGCCTTCGACGACTGACCTGGCCATTCGGGATGACCGCATCGCAGCTATGGGCGACCTCCGGGAATGCCATGCCGGCCGCGAAATCAACGCAGCCGGCCTGCGCGTGGCGCCGGGCTTCGTAGACATCCATACCCACTCCGACATCTCTGTGACGTTCCACCCCCAGATGGAATCGATGCTGGCTCAGGGCGTCACTACTCAAGTTGTGGGCAACTGTTCCCTCTGCTTGGGATTAGCTACGGATGCTGAAGTATTCGCCTTCGAGAAGCGTTGGCTGGGTGTCCACGGCAAGCGTATCGTCTGGAATACCTTGGCAGGTCACCTGCGTTATGTAGAAGACCACGGTGTGGGCACCAATTACGTGATGCTGGCCGGCCAGGGTACCTTACGCAAACGCGTGATGGGGCTGGATAAGCGGCCGCCCACCGCCGCTGAGATGGACGCCATGAAGCGCCTGCTCGCCCAAGCCATGGAAGAAGGCGCGTGGGGCATTTCAACGGGTTTGGAATACTCGCCCTCAGGGTATGCGGATATAGACGAACTCGTGGAGCTCAGCAGGGTAGCCGCGGCAGCCGGAGGCATTTACGCAACGCACCTTCGCAATGAGGGTGATCGCCTCGTAGAAGCAGTGGAAGAGGCTCTTGCCATCGGCGAACGGGCCTCCATTCCGGTGCAACTCTCCCATCATAAAGCAGAAGGACCCCGCAACTGGGGGAAGGTCCGCACCACCCTCTCCATGGTGGAGGAAGCAAGAGCGCGCGGGCTGGACGTGCAATTGGACCAATATCCCTATACGGCGTTCCAAACAAGCATGGCGGTTCAATTCCTTCCGGCCTGGGTTACTGTAGGCGATAACGACACGATCCTTGCGCGCCTGGCCGATCCGGACCAGCGGTCCCGCATCGCAGAAGAGATGGTTGCAGCCCATCCGGACTGGGCAGAACTTGGTCCCGACACTCCCTGGGAGCGCGTGCGCGTAAGCTCGTGCCGCATTCATCGCGAATATCAGGGCCGCACCATAGCAGAGCTGGCCAGGGAGCGGGGAGCCGACCCGATAGACACCGTGCTCCAGATCATCTTGGACGAGCGCAACTTCGTGAGCGCCGTAAACTTTGCCCTCTGCGAAGAAGACGTGGAATTTGTGATGAAGCATCCGCTCGTCATGATCGGGTCCGACGCCGTGGGCACTTCGCCCTACGGGAGGACTGGAGAAGACCGCGTCCACCCTCGATGCTACGGAACCTTCCCGCGCGTGTTGGGAAGATATGTACGCCAGCGCCACACGCTGGATGAGGCAGAAGCCATCCGCAAGATGACGAGCCTGCCGGCAAGCCGCCTGAAGATACGCGACCGCGGCCGTCTGGCGCCGGGAGCCTATGCGGATATCGTAGTGTACAACCCCCACACGGTAGAGGATCGCGCCGACTTCGAACACCCGCACCGTTTCGCCAAAGGCATCGAGATCGTGCTTGTCAACGGAAGGGTCGCTTGGGAAGGCGGTCACGCAACTCCCGTACTGGCCGGGAGAGTGCTGCGCCGCGGCTGCTGACGGGCATCGGCGTCAGTGAGCAATATGGAGCCAGTCGTGCATCAGGAACCACACGCGGTCTATGAGGAGCGCCATCCTTGCCATCACCGTAGATCCGAAGATGGCCCCGAAGGCAAACATCATCGTCAACCGGCCCACCCGCGCTGTACCTGCAACGGCCTTGCTCTTGTGCTCGATCGAGAAGAAGAAGTAGACCAGCACCGACACCAGAATTACCACAAAAAGCAGGTTGTTGAGGGTGATGCCCGTTACCGTCAACTGGGACCCCGGGGGGATCATGTCCGGCGTAACGTGGAGGGGTTTGAAGCTCGTGCGGATCTGAGGAATGTAGTCGCTGGCCGTCTGTTGGAAAATCTGGCCGGCAACCAGTCCCAAAAGGATGCCGATGGAGATGCGGCTCATCCAGTTGTATCGGCGCGAGTAAATGGTGTAGAACAGGAGGCCCAGGAAGAGGACGAAGATCATGGGCCAACGGCCGTGGACGAGGGGCACATACCACAAAGGGTAAATGGTATCGGTCCAGATGGTTTTGATGGTGTATCCGGCGGCCAATCCGATGAACAAATGCTCGAACAATCGGTAGGCGCGGTTCTCCCGATAGATCAGCGAGAACAAACAGATCGTACCGATGGCGCCAATCCAGATGCCAGGTGTCGTGGACCAACCCATCCTAGGGCTTCCTCCCAGTGCGCCGAGCCGCAAACATGCCGATATTGCCCAAACCGATCAGCACAAACAGCAAGATGAGCGTCAGCGACACAGGCGTCATCGCCCGCGTGATAAAGCCCGCTTCCTTAAGCACGCCGCTCTGCACCAAAAGTTCCTCGTACTCTGCCGCACCCTTGATGCCGAACAACATTCCCTTGATCTGCCCGGAGTCCAGGTAGGTAAATACCTCAGGCGCCATCACTGAAGTGGGGCAGAAGCAATAGGGAGCCGATGTAGTCCCCACTACGAGCTGCACCCACGCTTTATAGGTTCCGGAAGGCGACACCTCCACAATCACGCCGACGTCGCGGATATTCCTCACCCCAGCCATAGCAGGGAAGGAACTTAGGGGCTTGCGCTGGATTACATCCTCCTTAAAGGTACCGGGTATATCTTGCACAAGCGCCTTGAGCGTGGTTTCCACCTGGGGCCGGTATCCTACGTTCACCCAGTTAACGCCGTACTTGTACCCGAACTGGGGCGCCAGCTCTTCCGCCACTTCTTCAGCCAAGGTGGGTGATTGAGGGTCAAAGCCCATGATCAGGAAGCGGATATGCCGGCTCATCAGGTGTGTCAAGATCACACGGGTTTGGGGCCTGTTCTCACCCTGGCTGCTGGCGCTCCAGTTGACACTCACGATGGCGATCTTGTCCGCCGGAGCCGATTGCACGGCGTTGTAGAGCATCCGCGCCTGGGGACCCACGTTGACGCCGAACCCCTTGGGCAACACGAGCCCCACCACCACAATCACCAAAAGCACCACGTAGAGGATGCGCCGGTCTATGTACTGCATCCGGACGAGGTATTCGCCCATCACTCCTCTACCTTCGCATCGAAGTAGGCGCCGCGCTCCAGGGAGAGCCAAACTCTCAACGCGATGGCGAGCGCCCCCACGCCCAAACCGAAATTGATGGCGCGCTGGGCCGGCGCATTCACCACCGTAAGAAGCCAATTGCTGATGTTATCCAGCCTTAGGAGCGAAAGGTACGCGCCCCGCGCAGGGAGGCCATTGGTGATCGCCTGGCCGATGGGGATCTGCCCCAGCATCACGACGAGCGCAGCCAGCATCAACAGGGTGGCCTCAGCGCTCCGGATGCGGAAGGCGCGATAAGCCGCAGAGATAATAAAGAAGGCAAGGATGGCAAACATCGCGGCGTCAAAGTTGGCCAGCACATCTCGGAATAGGCTGCGGTAGATCATGACAAGGTGCGGGTTCGGGCTCCGCTCAAAAGCAAGCCCCGACACTGCCATCACCACGATCCCGATCAGGAGCACCAAACTGTTCTCCCACCCCTGCTTGAGGCGCAACACATTGCCCCCGTGGATGCGGACGAGGCTGTACACGCCCAGCCCTATGGTGAACGCTGCCAGAACCCCCGTGATGTTCCCCACACCGGGCACCGCGAAGGAGAGGGGGTTCTCGTGGGTCTTGGGGTCCGGCGGCCAGAAGAACTCTGTGGCGTAGAAGAGGCCGGCCACGAATGTTACCCACGCAATCAGCGCCTTCCGACCCTTAGGCGGCAGAGCCTGGAGCACTGCGAACAGGACCACGCACCCCAGCGATGCGCCAATGATCGCCTCGGTCAAAGCCGCCCCGTGCAGCCGCGGGAAATGTCTCTCCAGAAAGCTCTGCAGGTTCATCCGGAATGAGCGCTCCTACACCGATGTCAGCCCAATGTGAACCATTTGATGAAGATCCACTTGGGGCCGAGCCATGGCAGGCTGATCCCAATGGTCCCCACGATCACTGCGAGCACGATGAGAGCCTTGCAGAAATCTTGCCCCACCAGACTTCCCAACAGCGTAGGCTCTCGCGAAATGTAGGCGCTCGCGGCGTAATACTCGTCCCCGATGATGGTGTAATCACACGCTGCGATAAAGAAGGGGATCTGCGTTACCTGAACGGTACCCGCCACCTGGATCGCTCCCACCTGGTTGCCCGTCTCGGCGAAAATGAGGCTTTCCGCAAAAAAGTCGCCAAACATAAAACTGGCTGCTACCTTCTCGCGGAAGATCGTGCCGGCCACCCCCGAGGCGAAGGCAAACTGGCGATCGGAAAGGAAGTACACCGAGTTGGGGTCGAAATCCTCCGGCTTGCCCGCTGCATTGTAGGAGTCGCGCACGACTTCTTCGGCCACGGTATAAAGAGCCGGATCGGCCGTGGGCAAGATGATGCGGTTTCCGAACTTGGCGGCTGTTTTGATGATATAGCTGAAGACAGCCAAGGCCTGGATCCCCACGACGCCGATGCCGCTCAAGCCCGGCACCATGAGGATCGGGCGCCCCATTTCGGTGGCCCGTCCCACCGCTTCGTCAATGGCATTCAGACCGGGAATGCGCCGAATGAAGTAATCTTTGCCGCGCTGAGCGCGGATGATTGCGGTGAGAATCGCAAGGGACCAGATGACGATGAAGAGCGCGCCGGGCCAACTGTCTGCCGCATGTTCCAAGGCTATCCTCCTTTGACGCTAGGCCGCTCCGCCGCAAGTTCCTCGATCCTGCGAATGAGCCGCTCGATGTTGCCGCGGTCCTCCATGAGCTTGCCCGCCATCTGTACGTTATCGAAGCCGAGGATGGGCGCGATCAGCGGTGCGGTCACCACCAGCCCTTGGCTCGCAATAAAGCCCAGCGGCTTGTGCATCTCCAGAAAAAGTACCGCCGGCACCTCCATGCCTCGGCGGACGATGCCTGTAGCGATCCGCTCGATGAGTGCATCCCGCTCTTGAGGAGTAAGCTCCTGATCCAGGCTACGCATGAGCGTTCTTTGCCGCCTCCACCTGTTCGAGAACGATGGCGCGCACCTGGCTGTGACACCCCGGCGACCCTTCCGGCGCACACCACAAAACGATGCCCCGCACGTTCTCGAGCGGTGTTGCATGGTGGAAAGGCGATAGCTTCATGCGTCCTTCAGCGTCGAGCACCCGTCTTACCCTGCGCCACTCCATCTGCAGGCGCGTGAGGCCGTAAGCCGCATAGGCGCCCTCGGTGGTGAGGCGATAGGATATCGGGAACAGATATTCGGACGCTGCCCCGGCGATCAGCAAGACCCCTAAGAGGCTCAATGCCCAGGAACCTGTTATCCCGTAGCCCAAGAACGCTGCCAAGGCAGCCGCTGCCGGGATAGCCAAGGCGCGCCGCGGATCTCGCCGAAAGAGGTGCACGCGCCACTCAAGAAGCACGCATTCCGGTTCCTTTACATCCCGCCGCGATGGACGTGCCAATCCTCCCGCGTCCGCGCCCATCAACCAGCGACCTCCGCTTCGGGACCACGCTACAAACAGCGAACCACCGCCGTGCGCCGGGTGCATTATATTAGCTCGCCCGCGATACTGTCAAGCGCACACTCTTGCGCAAGCGTATTGACAACTAGGCAATGCCTATCTTATAATGCGCACGTTGCCGGACGATCGGCAGCCTACATGTCGCAACGGAGCGAATGGGCCTCTTCCCGTGTTCCCATTCCATCCTCACGAAAGGACAACGCCATGGTCTGCACACCGCCACGAAACCCCAGAGGCTTCACTCTCATCGAGCTGCTTGTGGTGATCGCCATCATCGCGATCCTGGCAGCGATCTTGTTCCCCGTTTTTGCCCAGGCGCGTGAGGCCGCCCGAAAAACGAGCTGCATGTCCAACATGAAGCAGATCCTCACCGCCGAAATGATGTACACCCAGGACTACGACGAGATGTTGGAGCGGATACGCGTCTTCGCCAGCTCCTACCCGGCCAACAAATGGGCGTACGGGGCTCAAGACATGCTGAACCCCTACACCAAGAACATCGGCATTTGGAAGTGCCCGGATGATCCGTATGTTCGAGTAGATTGCCTCAGCGCCGCCAAGAAGCCCGGGCAGGCTCTCAGCTATTCCTTCACCCACTACCAACCGGGTTATGACGAGGGTCCTACCACAACTGCAACCTTCGGGCTCCATGCGTACTACACCAGTGTAAATTCAAGGCGCCTTGCCGATATCGGCGCTCCCGCCGACACCATCTCCCTCTTCGAACTCTGGACAACGGTGAGCATGGAGAGCGGCTACGCCTATTGGCGATGGGACGTGCGCGACGTGGCCAATCCGTCGTGGCCCACGGCACCCAATAACTTCACGGTGGGATGGTGCGGCGGCATCGGGTACTTCTCCATGGGCGCTCATAATGACCTTACCAACTTCGGCTTTGCAGACGGCCACGTAAAGACGATCAAGCGCACAACCGTCATGCCCTGGCCGTGGACCCCCGCTGCGATTGCTGCCCGCAGGGCCGCCGGCGCATCCAACCGGAACCTGCTCCATTGGGACGCCCAGTACAAATAACCCGAGCCCCGGAGTGCGCAGAGGCAGATTCTACTGCTTCTGCGCATCCCTGGGCACGGCCATTCCAGAAGCAGGAGGACACCGTTGGGATCAATCTTGGGGAATAACCGCAACGTGCTGGTAGCAATCCTCGCCGTGGCAGCCGTGGCCTTGGCGATCTGGTCGGGATACCGTACCTTTACACCCAAAGGGCGTACCATCGGCCATTTGGGGAACCTTCAGGAGACCACCGTCAAGCAACCTGGGGCGGGTAACGCTGCACAGCCCGCCAACAGCTTGGGCCAGCAGGAAGCAACAGGCGGCCTTGCCGGAGCGCCCGCCGGTGCTCAGCCCGGCCCATAAGCATAATTGGCCAGATCGTAGATAGGCACCTGAGCCACTTCATCCGGCGGCGTATTGGCATTCACCACCGCTACAAGGCGCCCCGCCGTCTGCAGTGAGAAGCGGTGTTCGCCGCATTGAGGGCATACGTCGGCGGGCACATTCCGGAACAGTACCATGCCGGTAGCAGAACAGGGGAGGGCGATGGTGATGAGACGCACCTCGCAGATCTCTCCGCACACGGCACAGCGCACATCTGTGGGCATCGTTCTTTCCCCTTCCGTGTGGTGCCGGTACAGCCTCCATCCGGCCTTGCGGCTCCATTTTAGTGGATGCACGGCTTAGGGGCTCCGGTAATTCTGCCGGAATTCGGCCAAGTCCGCAACAAACCCGTACATTGCACAGGCGCCATTCGCGCATACCGGCCGCCGCCTCCCGGGCAACCTTCGGGTATCATTTGCCCAAGATGAGCAAGCGTATTCTTGTAGCCAGCCTCAAGGAACTGCCGGAACACACCGGCACCGTCGTGGCCGTTGACAACCAGGAAATCGCCCTCTTTCGCATGGGAGGCGAAGTATACGCCATGGAGAACCTTTGCCCGCACAAGGAGGGACCCCTGGCCGAAGGTGAAGTGGAAGACGGCATTGTCACGTGCCCCTGGCATGCTTGGCAAATCTGCGTGCGTACGGGCGAGGTGGTGTACGACCCCTCCATCCGCGCCAGAACCTACCAATGTTGCGTGGAGGGTGAAGACGTCTATCTCATTTGGGACGCTACCTAGCGCTCAATGCGTCAAAGGGCAGGCCGGAGCGGCTCGTTCGCGGGCGCCCCGACGAGGGCCAGCGTGGGATACCAGCGAGCAAGAAGGTGCCTGACGGCAGTCATCGGGAGCCCCACAACATTAGTGTAATCCCCATCTACGGCTGCCACAAGCTGCCCGCCCCGCCCCTGGATGCCGTATCCCCCTGCCTTGTCCATGGGTTCGCCGGTGGCAATATACTCCGCGATATCCTGGGGCGTAAGGCTCCTAAAGCGCACCTGGGAGGATACGACGGCACAAAGCCACTCCGCCGGCGCGTCTATCCTCAGATGCCCCACCGCAACCCCAGTAGTCACCTGGTGGGTTCTCCCAGAGAGCAGCTCCAGCATCGCACGGGCCTCCTTGGCGTTTGCCGGCTTCCCTAACACGCGCGGACCGCCAACTTCGCCGACGACAACCACAGTGTCCGCTCCTAGGACCACCATCCCGTCGCCGATTCGTGCGCTCGCGCGCCGCGCCACATCACGCGCCTTTGCAAAGGCCAGCCGCAGTGCGAGCAGCTCGGGATCGCCGTCCCCTTCCTGCCTGTGCGGTGCGCGCAGACAGGCGTCATCCTCTTCGACGCCGCTGGGAACCACTTCAAACGGGATGCCCAGGCGGGCCAGAAGATCGCGGCGCCGCGGAGACGCCGATGCCAGGATGAGCCTGGGGACGCTTCCATTAGACATCGCCGCGTAGGTTCCTCCTGCATGCGATTGCGCCGCGGTATTGTACCTTGCACCCGGATTGCAGCAAGGATGAGTGCAAGACGCGGTCCCTGCATGTTATAATAACGCCCTGGAGGGCCATGTGAAGATAACTCGGAAGCTCATTACGGTAATTGCTTTAGCCGCGGCCGGTTGCGGATTAGCGCTTTATTGGAACGAGCATCGCACAGAGCGCCTCGCCGACGTAGTGAACCCCCTCTATTGGATCCGCCGCATGCAGGGGAGAGACCTGTACGATCCCGCCACGGGCATCCTCTATCACGGCAACCGATCCCTCAAGGAGATCGCCCTAACCATTGACGACGGACCCCATGCTCAAACCGGCGAAGCGCTGTTGGACATCTTCAAGAGATACGGAGTGCGGGTCACCTTCTTCGTGGTGGGGCAGCGGATGGATGAACACCCCGAGCTGGTGCAGCGGATGCTGGCCGAGGGGCACGAAGTGGGCAATCACTCCATGAACCACTACCGATTGGACACCCTGCCGGCTGAACGGGTGTGGCGCGAAGTGAACGACAACGACATCAACTTTTGGCGCATCACCCATCGGCACTTTACCCTTCTGCGTCCCCCCGGAGTGCGGTACAACCGAACCGTAATCGGTGTGGCTCGGGCGCTGGGATACGTCATCGTGTCCTGGTCGGACGCCGCCAAAGACTTTCTCGACGTAACGCCAGATTTTATCGTGAACCGAGTGTTGCGGCGCGCCGAAAACGGCAGCATCATCCTTTTGCACGATGACCGGCCCTCTACGGTCGTAGCCATGCCGCGGATCATCACAGCGCTGAAGCGTGAAGGGTACCGGTTCGTCACCATCTCGGAGATGCTGTCTCACCTGCCGCAGCCCGTGGTGATCCATACGGATGCGAACCCACTCCCGCTCATGAGAAGCGCGTCGCGGGAACCTATCCCCGAAGTGCATCCGTAACGAGTGGTAAGGAGGCACGGATCGTCCGATGGAATGGTCGCAACCCATTGCCGACACGGCGAGGCAGGATCGCGCGGAGTTCGACACCCTCGTTCGGAGATGCCACCGCCAGGCGTATAACATCGCCTACCGCCTCACCGGCAACCATGCGGACGCCGAAGACCTAACGCAGGAAGCCTTCTTGCGCGCGTACCGCTTCTTCGACCGCTACAACCGGCAGATGCCGTTCGAGAATTGGCTCTACCGCATCATCTCGAACGTTTTTATAGACGAATTGCGCAAGCGGCCGAAGGCCAAGTCCCAGTCGTTGGACCAGCCCCTCCCCAATGCAACGGGGGATAGTGAGATCCGTCTGGAGATACCCGACTTCTCCAGTGACCCCGAATGCCTCATGCTGCAGGGAGAACTGGATGAGCCGCTCCAACGGGCGCTGAACACGCTGCCCTTCGACTTCCGCAAGGCGGTGATCCTGGCAGACGTGGAGGGAATGTCCTACGAAGACATAGCCGAAGCCATGGGGTGTTCCCTGGGTACCGTGCGCTCGCGATTACACCGCGGCCGCAAGATGCTGCGCAACAGGTTGCAGCTCGGTGCGCACCGCGGGGGCGAGGAGAGTGTGAAGTGAATTGCCGTAAAGTCAACAGCCTCTTATCCGCCTACATTGATGGCGAGCTCCCGGGTGTGGAACACCTTCAGATACGGCGCCACCTGGATGAATGCCCCACTTGCATCGAAGAGTACCATACGCTGCTCATGACCAAACGCCTCATTGCCGGCCTGCGCATGCAAGAGCCGCGTCCGGGTTTTGACCAGCAAATCCTCTCCCGCATCGCTGCCGAAGCGCATAAGCCTGCGTCGCGCTTCGACCTTAAGGGATGGTGGCTCTTCCTCAGTGAACCTCAGCGAAACCGGGTCCGCCTTGGTGCCTTTTGTGCCGCATTCGCCTTGGGTGCCATGGTCCTAACGGGTTTGCCTTCGGCAACCACCCAGACGGCGGGTTCTTCCTTCACCCCTATCTCTAGCGCCCCTGTGTCTTACGAAATCCCGCAGCCCATTCCCGTGCAAGACTACCTCAATGTGCAGCACTCGTGGGAAAACGCCCAGCCCATGAACGGGGGAGCGAGCGTGGTTCCCGTGGGAGACCGAGCGGAACTTACCCTCCCGCGGTGAGGCGCGCCTCCCACGCACACGCCATGGCTTTCCTCGTGTATCCACGTGCAGCGACTACAGCCATCGTGCGTCCCGTCCTTTGCCTCGTGGTGGGTACGGCTTCACTGGCCGGCACCAGCGCGGCATCCCCCGCCGGTAAGGCGATGCCGGATGTAACGACCCTCCTGGTAAAATCCATCCTCGCCCAGTACACGGTCAATTACAAGGGTCGCCAGATAGAGATCGTGTCGGACCAGGGCAATGGCGCTCTCCATACAACCACTCGCCTCGTGATCCACCGGAAGGACGGCCGCTCCCTGGTGCGCTGTTTGGACCCGCCCAGCCTCCGAGGATGCTTCCAAGCCGATGACGGCCGATGGGTCCGATCGTACGACCCCCGTACGCATCTGGTGACCATCGGCAGGTCCATGGCGCGCGTACGAACCCGCCGCGATGCCCAACGCATGGTGCGTCGCATCCTCGCCGCCTACCGCGTGTCCGCCACGGGTACGGATCAGGTAGCCCAGCGGGAATGCGTTATTCTCAGCCTGCGCCCCTATGACCCTTACAGTCACACCATCAACGTGTGGATTGACGCCGGCACGGGTGTAACCCTCTCACGGCAGGACAACAGCCCGCGGGGGCATACCTTCAGCCTGACGTTGTTCAAGTCCATCGCCTATCCTCGAACTGTGTCGTCCCAGGAACTGCATTACACCCTGCCCCCGGGCACCCGCACGCAGAAGATCACCCTGTCACCCCTGTACCATGACGTGGCCCGCCTCCGCCGGGCTGCAGGCTTCCCCATACTCGTTCCCATCTCCATGCCCATGGGGTTTGAATTCGAATCTGCAGAGATGGTACGCCTAAACGGAGTTCCTAACGCGTGCCTCCGCTACACGGATGGAATGGCCGGTCTCACGATCTTCGAGAAGCCAGTGGATCGGCCGAATTCCGGCGCTCATGCTCCCGTACTGTCACGTCCCCTCCCTCGCGGAGAAGCCATCGCCATGACCGTGCACGGACGCATGGCGTGCATCGTCGTGGGGGCACGAGAGCCCGACGGCCTCATGGCGATTCTGCGTGCGTTGGACCCGGAAAGGGAAGATGAACTGCTGCACCGCTTCAAAGATGCCTTTCGGCCGCCGCCGCACATTCTGGCCGCATCGCGCCAACGCGGACTGGGCATGGATTGCTTGGCTGCGCTCTTGGATATCGCCCGGCAAACCGGCCGTCCGTTGGAAGCCTTGCTTGCCTTGCATGGCGAGGGTTGGGAGTGGCCCAGCCTGGCCCGGCGCTTCCGGGCAGACTTGCACGAGGTAGAGCAACACATCAAACCGTATCTTTGCCGCTAACAGCCCCGGCGGATAAGTGGGCCTCCGCAAGCTCCTGGCGAGGCCCGCTGCCGCCGAACTCGGGGTGCCAGGAACCGAAGCCATCGCAGCGAACGTAATATCGGGCATCCGGGGCTCTGCGCCCAGCGTCACCAATGGGCTCTTACCGGGTCTATGTTCATCGGCCGCAAAAAGATATCGAGGAGGGCTCCAAACCAAATGACACGCTTGGTGCAAAACCATTCCCCGGCGCGAGTTGCATCTCTTGTGATGTGGGGGGTGCTGGGTCTGCAGCTTCAGCCGGCTTGGTGTCAGGTGGAAGCAGGAAGGTCCGCACTCTACGCATTGCAAAACGCCTTTGCTTCCGTGGCCGACCAAGTGGAGCCCTCGGTCGTCACCGTCATCGCGACACGAATGGTCCGCCCGCGGAACACCGATGCGGCTCCGAAGCCCGAGGATGACGACACTCCCCGCCTTCCCTTCGGACATCCTTCCCTCCCGCGGGCATACCGCTCGGAAGGGACGGGATCCGGAGTGATCCTCACATCGGATGGATGGGTGCTCACCAATGACCACGTTGTGGGCGATGCCGACAAGGTCACCGTGCGTTTGCACGACGGGCGGGAATACGTCGGATCGGTGCGCCGGGACTACCGCAGCGATCTGGCCCTTATCAAGATCAACGCCACGGGCCTCAAACCCGCCCGGCTGGGCGATTCCGACAAGGTGCGCATCGGTCATTGGGCTATCGCCATAGGAAGCCCCTATCGGTACGAGGGATCCTTCTCGGTAGGCGTCATCAGCTCCCTCTACCGGCGGCAGGAGATCCGCTCCCTGCGGGGATTGCGCCTGTACCCCGACATGATCCAGACGGATGCTGCGATCAATCCCGGCAACTCAGGGGGTCCTTTGGTCAATATCGAGGGTGAGGTAATCGGCATCAACACCGCCATCGAGTCCGACACGGGCGGAAGCGTCGGCATCGGCTTCGCCATCCCCATCAATGACGCCAAATTCGTGATCGCTCAGCTTATGGCGAAGGGGCGCGTAGCGTACGGCTACCTGGGCATCGAACCCGACACCGTAACGCCCCGATACGCCGCAGCCTACCGGGTCACGGGCGGCGCCAGAGTGCAGGCCGACCCGGAGCCGGGCAGTCCCGCCGCTAAAGCCGGCCTTCAGGTGGATGACGTCATTACTCAAATCGGCGACAAGCCCATACATAACGAGACGGACCTGCGCACCACAGTCGCCCATCTCGTTCCTGGGACGGTGGTGGATGTAACGTTCGTGCGGGATGGCGTAACGCGCCGCACCAAAGTCACCATCGGCGAATGGAAGGATCCCTACGCCGAACCTCCCATCCCTGTGCCGGCGCCGGGCCGAGCAGACCTGGGCATCACCGTGGCTCCGCTCACTCCCGAATCCGCCAGGCGCGCCGGCGTGGATGAAAAGACGCCGGGCGTGGTGATCCGCGCTCTGGACCCCGCCTCCGCGGCATCCATGTCGGAACTCATGACAGGAGACGTGATCCTGCGCGTAAACAATGTGGAAACGCCCACCGTAGAAGCATTTCGGAAGGCTGCTGCCGGCCTCCACTCTGGAGATGTGGTACGCATCCTGTGGGTGCGCAAGATGGGCGATCAGGCCACACGGCGCGTCGCCACCATCATTGTGGACTGACGTGCAGCACACAGTGGCCGCCTCTTGGTATACTCTAATCCCACCAGCGCCATCGCCGGCAGGGAAAGAAAGGGTGCCGTATGCCCAAAGGACGCGATAACGAGTTCTTCGAAGACCCGGACGAAGTGATCCGCGAGTGGTCCCTTCCCGAAACCCGCTACCGTGCCGCACGCCTCCTTCAGGAGATTATCCGCGTGACGCCGCGCACGGACCCGCGCTTGGACGCCATGCTCTTGCTGCTGCACCAATTGGAGACCGACGAAAAGCAGATGCAAGAGGCCCAGCAAGCAATTGCAGAACTAGAAGAGGCCTACAACAAACTGACTTCGCCTGCTAACCGCATCGGCGTCTTCATCGGCCCAATCGAAGGGACCGACACGGTTCAGATCGCCGTGGGTGACCAGGAGTACATCGCTTCCGTAGATCCCAAGCTGAAGGATGCAAAGTTCAAGGTGGGGACCCGTGTCAAGGTGAATGATGCCTTTGCCGTCATTGGGGACCTGGGTTACCATCCCGGCGGCCCGCTCGTGAAGATCAGCGAAGTGGTGGATGAACAGCGCCTCCGGGTGTCGCTGGATGCCCAGGGGATGCAGTCCCGCATCATCTATCGGTCTACAGACCTCATGGGCGTACCCCTCAAGGCAGGAGATGAAGTACGTGTCGAGCCCAATTTCAAGGTGGCCCTCGAACACTTCCCAATGAAAGAGACGCGCGAATACTTCCTGGAGGAAGTGCCGGAACTTCCCTGGAGCAAAATCGGGGGGCAAGAGGAGGCCATCGAAGTCATAAAGGATGCCATCGAGCTTCCTTTGCTCTATCCGGAACTCTTTGCACGCTTCGAAAAGCGCCCCCTGAAAGGCATCCTTCTCTACGGTCCTCCCGGCTGCGGCAAGACACTCATCGGCAAGGCCACGGCGTACAATCTCACCCGCGAGTATCGCCTGCGCACCCGGCGCGATGTCAAAGAGTACTTCATGTACATCAATGGGCCCAAGATCCTCAACATGTGGCTGGGTGAGTCCGAGCGCATGGTCCGTGAGATCTTTAGTACCGCCCGCGAAAAAGCCCGGGATGGATACCTCGTCTTCATCTTCATAGACGAAGCCGAGTCCATCCTGCGCACGCGTTCCTCCGGCCGATGGCTCAACATCTCCAACACGGTGGTGCCCCAGTTCTGTGCCGAAATGGATGGATTGGTCGGACTGGAAAACGTCGTCGTGATGCTCACCTCCAACCGGCCGGATTATATAGACCCCGCCATCCTCCGCCCGGAACGGATAGACCGCAAAGTGAAGGTGAGCCGCCCCAATCGGCGCGATGCCCGGGACATTCTTGCCATCTATCTGCACGAGAACATTCCAATTGACCCCGCCCTAGTGCGGGAACACAAGGGCGATGCGGCCGGTGCACGCAACGAACTGCTGGACCTCGCCATCGAGTTCCTTTGGAGGTGTGAACCCGACACGGAATTCCTGGAGGTTTATTTGCGCAGCGGAAGCCAGGAGACCCTCTATTGGAAGGACTTGGTGAGCGGCGCCCTCATCAAGTCTGTAGTGGAGCGGGCGAAAGATTACGCCATCAAACGCTCCATTGCTTCCTCTTCGGATACCGAAGGCATTACCCTGACCGATCTTCAGCAGGCCATTCGGGTGGAGTACAAGGAAAACGAGATCTTCCCAAAAAGTGACACGCAGGAGGATTGGCTCAAGCTGTTGGACTACAATCCCGAGAACGTAGCCGCCATCAAACCCATCCGCGCAAAACGCCGCATGCCTCCGGCGCGCCGGAATATTATCTGAGATCGGACACGGTACGCCTCTGTGCTGCATCGCATCTTCGGCATCGAAACGGAATACGGTATTTCCATAGAAGGCGCGGGTACCCACGACCTCGTCGCGGAGACCATAGCCGTCGTGCGCTCCTACCCAGGTCCCTGTGTAACGGGCTGGAACTACCGGGGCGAGGATCCGCGGCGCGACATACGCGGGTTTACGGTGACCCATTTGGCCACCAACCCCGACGATGCACAGTTCGACGACCCCTCCCGACCCCCTATGCCCCTATCGGAAGAGCGCAGCGACCGCATCCTCGCCAATGGCGCGCGCCTCTACAACGACCACGGCCACCCGGAATATTCGACACCCGAATGTGCCAAGCTGCAGGATCTGGTAGCTCATGACTGCGCCGGAGAGCGCATCGTGTGGGAGTGCGCCCGCCGCTACACCGAAACCACGGGGCACCTCGTTCGCCTGTACAAGAACAACACCGATTACCACAAAGCCTCCTATGGAACCCACGAAGGGTACCTCACCCTGCGCAGCGTACCCGCCGACACCCTCATTCTGGCCCTCACCCCATTCCTCGTCACACGGCAGATCTTTGCAGGCGCCGGCAAGGTTACCGCCGAGGAGGGCCTCTTTCAGATCTCCCAGAGGGCAGATTTCATCAGCGTAGAGGCGGGCGTGGACACCCTCCACAATCGCCCCTTGGTAAACACACGCGATGAACCCCACGCCACTCCCAGCCGATACCGGCGCCTCCATCTGATCGTAGGCGATGCCAATATGAGTCGCTGGGCTACAGCCATGAAGGTGGGAACCACATCCCTGGTCCTCGCCCTCGTCGAAGACGGATGGCAGCCCCAAGTCCGCCTGCGCAACCCCGTGTCTGCCCTCAAGCACATCTCCCGGGACCGCACCCTGCAATGGATCGTCGAGCTGGAAGACGGCCGATCCGCCTACGCCATAGACCTCCAGCGCATCTACCTCCAAGAGGCGCAGCGCCGCTTCGCGGGCGCATCGGAAGACGTGGACTGGGTGCTTTCGGAGTGGGACGCTGTTCTCACCGATCTTTCTGAGGACTTGACAGCCGCACGTGATCGCGTGGACTGGATCGCCAAACGTACACTCATGGAACAGTTCATGGAGGAAGAGGGCGTGGGCTGGGATGCTCCCATCATGGAAAGCCTGGATCTGGCCTACCACGATGTGGACCCGGAAGAGGGCCTGTACTACGGCCTGGAAGCCTCCGGAGCCATGCGGCATGTGGTGTCGGACAACGCCATCGAAGCCGCGCGCTCATGCCCGCCGCCGGACACCCGGGCATCTATCCGCGGCCTCTTCGTGAGGCGCTTTCCAGAAGCAGTACGCGCGGTAGGTTGGAACGGCATCGCCTTCCACAACAACGGTGAAGACCTGCTTTTCGACATGAATTCCCTGGTGGATGGCAACGTGGCGTCCCTGGCTGCCGAACTCTCAGAAGCTGCTACGTTGAATGATTGGGTTGCTATCATCCAACAAAACCCAAGCAAAACCGAAGCAAAGGAAGGCAGCGGTGGTCCTGGTGCCGGCAACCAGGAACCATCCAATGCCGTATAATGGAACTGTAGGCCGAAGCCGGTAAGGAGAAAGAGAATGATCGTCAAAGCTGAAGAGCGCCTCACCAGGCCCTTGCCCGTGACACCCGAACGCAGACCTGGAGATGGCGAAGGACCCACCAAACCCGACGTAAAGAGGCCCGATACCAGTGACCTGCTCAAGCGGATGAAGCGCGTGGATCCGGATGCCGCCCGCCGGTACCGCCAGCGGAGCGGTGAGTGAGGAATGCAGGCAAGCACTTTACGGGAGCTGCTGGGCGCCGGCCGTGAACCCGTGTTGCCGCTTCCTTCTGCGAGCCGGCCTGCGCCGGATGCGCCAGGAGGCGGCATGCCTCTCGAAGTCCACGGTACCACCGTCATCGCCGTCAAATACCGGGGCGGTGTACTCAACGTGGGTGACCGCAGGGCCACCGCCAACTTTGCCGTGATGTACGACCGCGCCGAGAAGGTGCTGCCCATTGACGACTATACGCTCCTGGCAATCTCGGGAAGCTACGCCCGGGCCATGGAAGTAGTTCGCTATCTGCGCCATTCGTTCAAGTACTTTGAGCGTTCTCAACTTCAACCCATGAGCCTGGACGGCAAGCTTGCGGAACTGGCCCGTGCGGTTGCAGCCGGAGTTCCCGCAGCGTTGCAGGGCATCGGGGGCTTCATCCCCATCCTCAGCACCTTCGACCGCGCAGCGAATGAAGGCCGCATCTTCTTCTACGACGGAATGGGCGCACGCTTCGAGTCCACCGAATACGGCGCGGCAGGCTCCGGCGCGATCCAAATACGGGGAGTGTTTGATTACATTGTCAAGACGCGCCGCCCCTTCCACGAAATGGAGCGCACCGAGGCCCTTAGGGAAGCACTTCTTCTTCTGGATATCGCCTCGGATCTGGACGCGGCCACGGGAGGTTGGTCTAAGGTTCTCCCCTTGGCCAAGACGATTGACGCAGAAGGGATTGCCGACGTACCCGAGGCAGAATTGCGCAGCCTCGTGGATGAGATCAACCGCATGGGGCGCCGCTAAGGCTCCACTTCCGAAGGGCTTTCCCTCGAAGGCACTGGAGACAGAGTACCGGATGGTTTACACACCTTTTGATTTCAACGAAGCGATCAGCCAGCGCCGCGAATGGGCCGAGACGGGGTTGCGCGAAGGGAGCCCCGTAGTAGGCGTGAGCATCGAGGATGGGCTCTTCCTCCTTACGGTGCGCCAGACGCAACGCAAGGTCTTCGAGATTTATGACCGCCTCATCTACTCGGCCATCGGCAACCAGTCTGATATCGAGGCGATCCGCATCGGAGCCATTGACGTAGCCCACCGTGAGGGCTTTGAGCGCAGTCCCGACGACGTTACCGCCCATCGCCTTTTGGGTTTCGCCTTGAGCCCGCCCCTCAAGAAGCTCTTCGGCGATAGCTTCAACGCCCCGGCAGTTGTTCGCGCCATCTTCGGCGAAATGGGCCCTGCACCGCAGGACGACCTTTATTACGTGCTCAATTACGACGGAGAGTTCTTTCAGAGGGAGCGCTGCGCTGCCGTAGCCGGCACTCCGGAAGCCGAAGAGCATATCGCCAAGCATCTAGCCACGATCCAGCCGCAGGTCCCCCTGCACGAGGCGATCCCGCTGGCTCTGCGCGCCTGGGCGGTTGGGGTGCTCCTGGGAAACCGCCACGAGCCTGCAGACGGTGAAGAAGCCCCATCGCCGGACGATGCTGTGCCGGAGGATCAAATCCTCCAGGAAATCCGTCGGCGCCTCGCCTCCGGCACGCTGGAGGTAGGATTGCTGGATCGCCGTACGCGGCGTGAGAGCAAATTCCGCCTCCTTGGCGCAGAGGAGCTCCAAAGTATTGTGAAAGATTTCTCAAGTACTGCATAGAGGGCCTCGAGCTCGCGCGGTACACCAACCACAATGGGACTACCCTGAGCATGAAGAAGCGCGTCTTTGGCATCGAAACAGAATTCGGCTGCCTGGTGAACTCACCCGCTGTCGGCACGTTCGAGGACGTCGTTCAGGCCGTGAAGGACGGGGCGTTCTACAAGAAGAACCTGGGAGTGATTGATCTTCACGCCCGGGACACAGCCTTCGAACCGGCCCGCTCCGGCGGCTTTCTGCGCAACGGCGGCCGCCTCTACATAGATGCGGTGGGCAGCCACGAAGAATACGCCACCCCTGAGTGCGCGGACCTCCACACCCTGGTCGTTTACGATCGGGCGGGCCGGTTTATCCTTCAGGATCTTCTGGAGGACCTCCACCTTGCCGAGGCTGCCAGCTTTCACAACAACTCTGTGGACCACTTTGGAGGACACACCTTCGGATGCCATGAGAATTACCTCGTGGAGATTGAGGACCGCTTCTTCACCGATGCCCTGGCCTACTTGCTGCCGTTCCTTGTTACGCGGCAGATCTTCGCCGGAGCCGGCCGCGTAGGCGGACACAGGCTCACGCGCCCCAATAGCCGCGGCAACATCATGACGCTTGGCGAGAATGCGCTCGATTATATCTGGGTGAGCAACTTCTATGGGGTCGAGATTGACCACAGCGTGGACTTCCAGCTCTCTCAGCGCGCGGACCATATCGTTCGGGAACTCTCCAGCCGCGTGCGCTTCAACCGGGCAATCGTCAATCCCAAGTGGGACACGTTCTACCGCCACAGCAAATGCCATCGCCTCCACGTGCTCTACGGCGAAGCCAACATGAGCGAGTATGCCCTCATGCTCAAGATAGGCACCACATGCATCGTCATGGACCTCATCGAGCGCGAGATCTATCCCGAAGGTGTGGTACTCGCCGACCCACTCGAGACGCTGCGTTCTGTGTCCCGTGATCCTAAGATGCGTTGGCTCGTACGCCTCAAGAACCAAGAGACCATCCCCGCGGTGGACCTGCAACGGAAGTATCTGGCCGCAGCACAAAAATACCTTCGCCGCCGGGACGACCAAACAGACTGGATCCTGGCGGAATGGGAACGCACTCTCGACGACCTCGAGCGTGACCCGCTCTCCACTGCAGACCGGCTGGATTGGGCCGCCAAGAAGAAACTCCTGATGGAATACATCGCACAGGAAGGCGTGTCCTGGCAGGACGACGTGATGCAGAGCCTCGATCTGGCATATCACAACGTGAACCCCAAGGAGAGCCTCCACGCTGCGCTGGAGGATGCTGGGCTCATGCTGCGGTTCACCACGCCCGAAGAGGTGGAAAGTGCCGCCGTCAATCCGCCCGAGAATACCCGGGCCCTGGGGCGAGGGCTCGCCGTGGAATACCTCTTGGCGCACCCCGAGATCCGCTATCGCTATTTCATTGATTGGGATGCGATTTACTTGGACTTCAACCACCGGCTGGACCTGCGCAACCCCTTCCACACCTACGAAAAAGAGGTACTGGAATTCCTGTCGAGGTCGGCGTAACACGCGATCTCGCCATCTGCATTCGCTCCGAAGGAGCCGCAGGAATGCGCGCAATAACGCGGGCTCCAGATCCCGGCATCCAACGGTCTGCGCATGATGAAGAAACTGCCCCTCAACGCCGTCCGGCGGCACAGCGCGCGAAGGAACATTAAGAGCCTCTGCTCGCGGCATCGCATCCTTATGGTTCCTCTCTGCCCGGCCGCTTCCAGAATAGGCAGCGGAACCGAGCCCGGCAGCCGCCGTTCGCCCCCTTGTGTTCCTCTCTTCCAACATGTATAATGCGCGTGGATCGTGTGCTCGGCTGCTATCCCCAAGGAGGGCTCCATGCACCAAGATATCCTCGTCACCACAACGTTTGACCTGGACGGCTACCGCGTTGTGCGCCACCTGGGCATCGTGCGCGGCATTACCGTGCGTACTAGAGGCATTGGCGGCAAGATTGCCGCGGGTCTCCGCAGTATCGTCGGAGGGCAGGTTGAAGCCTACGTGTCTATGTGTGAGGTCGCCCGGGCTGAGGCTATGGAGTATATGTTGACGCACGCTCGCGAGCGGGGTGCAAACGCCGTTTTGGGGATGCGCTACGACGCCACGGAGGTCGATTCCGGCATGACGGAAGTCCTAGCCTACGGAACCGCCGTTATCGTGGAGCCTTTGGCACAGGCTTGAGAACTCCGCCACCATGATCTGCAACCACTGCGGCGCAGACAACAACCCGGGGCGCGAACGGTGCGCCGTTTGCGGCAACCAACTCGTCGAGCTGGACCGCATCCTCCAACGAGATCGCAAGACCGGCCACGTACTCCGCGCCGGTATCATCGGCCTCGTTGCCGGCGCTGCCGCCGCCATCTTCCTGGGCATCATTGTGGGTGCACTCTTTTCGCCCGAGGGCCGGCTGGCCGGCGCCGTTGTGGGCGGTTGGGTGGGCCTTTGGGTGGGTGCTCCGGTCGGAGCCATCCTTGGCGCACTCGCAGGCGCGCTGCTGCCTCAACCCAAGCAGTATTGACGGGGGAGACACTCCCCAAAACCTGATGAACCTTGGAGAGAACGATGGCCGAACTGTTCGGACGCAGATACACACGCGAGGAACTTCTTGCCCATGTAGGGGATATCTCCCAAATCGCACGTGTCAAGCCGTACCGTCTCGTAGAAGGCCATGAGGACGGCGTCGCGGCGATGGACGTTGCCACGGGAGGCGGCCTCACCTTCACCGTCCTAACCAGTCGGGGAATGGATATCTCTGCAGCGTCCTACAACGGCAGATCCCTCGCGTGGAGGTCGGCTACTACGGATCAACACCCCGCCTTTTTCGAACCCGAAGGCAGAGGGTGGCTGCGAACCTTCTACGGCGGCCTCGTCCTCACATGCGGCCTCACGTGGATGGGCGCTGCATGTGAAGACGAAGGCCGGCCGCTGGGCCTCCACGGGCGCATCAGCCATATCCCGGCAACCAACGTCCACTGGGAAGGATCCTGGGAAGGCGATGACTACGTTCTGACGGTAAGCGGCCGAATGCGCGAAGCCATCGTATTCGGCGAAAACGTCGAGCTGCACCGAACCATCCGAGCACGCCTAGGCGAGACCCGCTTCTTCCTGCATGACCGAGTGCGCAATATGGGATATCAGCGCACACCCCACATGATGCTCTATCACATCAACATCGGCTTTCCGATTGTGGACGACCATTCCCGCCTCATCGCGCCCAGCATCACCATCACCCCACGAGACGAAGACGCCGTTGAAGGCAAGGAGCAATACGCCCAGATGCAGCCTCCAACCCCCGGCTTCAGGGAAAAGGTTTACTTCCACGACCTGCTGCCCGATGCGGAAGGCATGGTCACCACAGCCATCGTAAACCCCGCCTGTGACGGCGGTTTGGGAGTGTTCGTAACGTATCCTAAGCACGAACTCCCCTTCTTCACGGAATGGAAGATGATGGACCAGGGGACGTATGTGGTGGGTATGGAACCCGGGAATGCACTCGTGCTGGGCCGCGCAGCCGAGCGCGCCGCAGGCCGCCTCCAATTCCTGGAACCGGGTGAAGAGCGGGAATACCATTTGGAAATCGGCGTGATTACAGAGGGGATCCGCATCCGCCAGCTCGAGGACGCAGCCGCCAAAGCTCCTCACCGCATCCTTTAGCATCCGGTCGGAAGCTCGAGTACCAGAGGGTTGTTCCTACCCCTTTACAGCGCAAGGATATTTGTGATATAATTCACAGTGTACGTTCCGGCACCGCGGCGTCGGCAATGTCGGCGCTGCATAGCATCAAAGGATAGCGATACAATGAACGCCAAACGCATCCTCATCGTTGGAGGGGTAGCCGGCGGAATGAGCGCAGCCGCCCGCGCCCGCCGGCTCTCCGAAAACGCTGAGATAATCGTATTCGAACGAGGGCCCTATCCCTCATTCGCCAATTGCGGCCTCCCATATTACCTGGGCGGCGAGATACCAGACCGTGACGACCTCCTCGTGCAGACGCCCCAAAACCTCCGGGCCCGCTTCAATCTGGACGTCCGCATACTCAACGAGGTGGTAGCCATAGACCGCGCAGCAAAGCAGGTGCGGATCCGCAGGCTGCAAACAGGTGAGGAGTATACCGAAGCCTACGATGCCCTGGTTTTGGCTCCCGGCGCCACTCCCCTCAAACCTCCCATACCAGGGATAGACCGGCCAGGTCATTTCGTTGTGCGCACGATCCCGGATGTGGAAGCCATGGATGCCTGGATCCGCTCCCGCCACCCCAAGCGCGCCCTCATTGTAGGCGGCGGGTTCATCGGCCTGGAGATGGCCGAACAGCTTACGCGCAGAGGGCTGCACGTGTCCTTAGCCGAAGCACTTCCCCAGGTCATGAATGCCCTGGACGTAGAGATTGCAGCCCATATCCACGCCGAACTCACTGCCAACGGGGTGCATCTCTACCTGGGGGACCCGGTCATGCGCTTCGAGGACGGCGACGGCGCCTCAGTCGCCGTGTTGAAGAGTGGTCGAACGATCCCTGCCGATATCGTGGTGCTGGGGATGGGCGTCAAACCCGAAGTTACTCTGGCCCGGGATGCCGGGCTCGAGATCGGCGCCCTGGGTGGCATCCGGGTGAACGAACGTCTGCAGACCTCGGATCCGGCCATTTGGGCCGTGGGCGACGCCATCGAAGTTCGGCATGCCATCACCGGGGAATGGAGCCTGGTACCGTTGGCAGGTCCGGCCAATCGCCAAGGCAGGTTGGCCGCTGATGCCATCATGGGCCGCCCCGTTCGCTTTGAGGGAGTGTTGGGTACCGGCATCGTGCGCACCTTCGGCATCACTGCCGCCGGTGTGGGCGCCAGCGAGAAGCAGCTTCAGCATGCGGGGATGCCCTACGAAGCTGTTCATATTCACTCCATTTCGCACGCAGGGTATTACCCCGGCGCCAAGCCCATGACCCTCAAACTCCTTTTCGACCCTCGAGACGGCCGTGTGCTGGGCGCACAGATCGCCGGCCGTGATGGTGTAGACAAGCGCATTGACGTGCTGGCTGCAGCGATCCACGGCCGAATGACCGTTCAGGACCTGGAAGATCTGGAACTGGCCTACTCACCCCCGTTCAGCTCAGCCCGGGACCCTGTGAACCTCGCGGGAATGGTAGCCAACAATGCCTTGAAGGGCGATGTGTCCTTGGTCCAGTGGAGGGATATCGAGCACACAGATCCTGAACGAACCCTGCTGCTAGACGTGCGCCAGCCGGAGGAATATCGCGCGGGACACATCCCAGGCGCCGTCAACATACCTCTTCCTGAACTCCGGCAGCGCCTGGGAGAACTCCCCAAGAACAAAGAAATCCTGGTCTATTGCGCGATAGGGCAGCGATCCTACTACGCATGCCGCATCCTCAGCGCCCACGGCATCCATGCCCGCAACCTTACCGGCGCCTACCGCACATGGCAAGCCGGCCGCAAAGGGCGCGACGGCGAGGTGTTCAAACCGTAGCCCTGTTCGCGGGACTGCCGGTTCCATTCCTTCCCCGGCAGTCCCTTCTTCGTTGGAACTCCCACTGCCGGCTTCTCCTTACCCCAGGGGAACCTCCCGCCGATAATCACACAAGGGGAAGCCCTAGCATGCCGCCGCACAGTCGCCCGAAGGTCCCTGGCCCAGAGGCGCCTGCCGGCAAACACTTCCTTCCGCCCGGCTCCGGGTAGAATACGCGCGAGGGCAGCTCAAGAGCCCGTGCGTGCGTTTTCCCTAGGTCCAGGCGGGCGGGCAGGAGGACGGCCATATCGCAGAGAATATTGATAATGCATGCGCGCACCAGATAGAATCCAATTCGCGCCACCTCCATATAGATCGGAGCAGCGGCGTGTAAAGTACCCAACGAAACTCCGCGCGAAGGCGGCCGGAACTCCGTGACGGCCTCCGCCGGGGCAATCCATCAGGAAGGTTCAATGTCCGATCGCAGGTTGAGAATACTCATTGCAGCGGCCGAGGTCGCTCCATTTGCCAAAGTAGGCGGCCTGGCCGACGTCGCCGGAGCCCTCCCGAAGGCGCTCGCCGCCCTCGGTCATGACGTCCGCGTGGTGATGCCTTGCTACAAGATGATCGAGCAGGACCCCCGCTTCGCCGTGTCCGACCTGATCCCACCCTTCGATGTCCCCATAACCCAAGGATATTCCGAGCGGGCTTGGGTACGCCAGACCCATATCGGTTCCGAGATACCCGTTTACCTCGTGGCCTCGGACCGGTATTTTACCGAGGCTACAGAAAGTAAAAAGGTGTACTCGCTGCAGGCCGAGCCCTACATCTTCTTCGACCGTGCAGTCGCCGAAATGGTCCCCCATCTCTCGCCTGCGTGGCAGCCGGATATCATCCATTGCAACGATTGGCATACGGGGCTCATTCCGGTGTATATCGAGCTTTTCTACTCGCGCACCCCGGAATGGTCTAGGGCGGCCCGCGTCTTCACCATTCACAACCTCGCCTACCAAGGCGAATTCCCGTTCGAGATGCTCCATCGGGCAGGATTGCCGGAACGCCTGTTCACCTACGATAAATTGGAGTTCTTCGGTAACTGGAGCTTCATGAAGGGCGGCCTTGTATACTCCGACATGGTGAACACCGTCAGCAGAACCTATGCCAAAGAGATCCAGACGCCGGAATACGGCTGCAGATTAGAGGGCCTTCTTCAATGGCTGGATCGTAACGGCCGCCTCACCGGCATCGTCAACGGGATAGACTACGACGAGTACAATCCCGCCACTGATCCGCGCATCCCGGCACATTACTCCGCTGCCAAGCCTGACGGGAAGAAGAAATGCAAACAGGCGCTGCAACGCGAAAGCGGCCTGAAGGTGGATGCCGCTACGCCCGTAATCGGCATTATCTCGCGCCTTGCAGACCAAAAAGGCTTCGATCTCATTGCATCCGTAGCAGACGAGCTGATGGCTCTACCGCTGGAATTGGTGGTTTTGGGCACCGGCGACGAGCGCTACGAAAACCTCTTCCGTCGTTTGGAGAATGAGAACCCGGGCAAGGTGAAGGCGAACATCGGCTTCGACGCCGATTTAGCCCAGCGCATTTACGCAGGAAGCGACCTGTTCCTGATGCCTTCCCGTTTCGAGCCATGCGGCCTTGGCCAGCTCATGAGCCTTCGGTACGGAACGATCCCTATCGTCCGCAGCACAGGAGGTTTGGCCGACACGGTTACAGATTATTCAGACGGAAGGGGCAACGGTTTCGTATTCCAGGATTACGACCCGGGAGCCCTATTGGATGCCATAGAGCGGGCGATGAGTGTTTATAAGGATCGCAAGGCATGGAAGGTGCTGATACGCCGCGCCATGGAGGCCGATTATTCCTGGACGGCCTCAGCCAAGGAGTACGAACAGCTCTACCGCAGCGCCCAGGCGGCGCCCAGACCCGCCCAGGCCGCCTGACGGAGTGGGGATATGGTAGCATTGGTGGAGGCACTGCCGACACTGTTGGCTTCATTGGCGGCCCTCGCTGTGGGCCTCGCAAGCCTCACAGTGGGGGTATCCTTAAGCGTGTTTCTCACACGCTCAGTGTCGGCATTTGTTGTGTTCTGGGCAATCGGTGCCGTGATGCGCGCCCTTATGGCAGATGCTGCCCGAACCGCCGAGAATGCAACAACCTCCAAGCACGAGACATTGGCGATCGAGCCGGGAACACCTGTGGCACAACTGCTTGAGGACGAGCAAGGACAACAGCAGGCGCACTCAGCCTGAAACCTCTGCCGGAGTGATCACCGCACGTGGAAGGAAAGTCTCGAGGTATGAGCGGACCCGAGCTGGCCGCCGCCTGGCGCCGCTACAAGGAACAGGGCGACGCCGCAGCCCGGGACGCGATCATCAACCAGTATGCGTACCTAGTCAAGATCACGGCGGGTCGCGTCGTGGGGAGCCTTCCGCCTACTCTGGAGCGCGACGACCTCGTAAGCGCCGGTGTGGTCGGGCTCATCAAGGCTGTGGATCAGTTCGACGTGCACCGGCAGGTGAAGTTCGAAACCTATGCCATCGCCCTCATCCGTGGGGCCATCCTCGAGATGCTCCGAGAGCAAGACTGGGTCCCCCGCTCCATCCGCGAACGCGTTAAGTCGTTGGAAAAAACCTATCTGGCGTTGGAAACCGCCCTCGGTCGCCCGCCCACAGAGCACGAAGTCGCACGCGAACTCAACATGACCCTAGAGGAGTTCAACAAACTCCTTATGGACACCGGTCGCACCACTCTCATCAGCCTGGATGATCTGCTCGTGGGATCCGAGGGGAGCGAACGCCTCCATCTATCCGACGTGATCCACGACGAGAGCGCCGCTCCCGCCGCCGAGGTGGAGATGCGCGAGATGAAGCGCACCCTTGCCGCAGCCATTGACCGGCTTCCGGAACGGGAACGCCTGGTCATTGCCCTGTATTACTACGAAGGTCTCACATTCAAAGAGATCGGCAAGATCTTGGGCATCTCCGAATCCCGCGTCTACCAGCTCCATACCCAGGCAGTCATCCGCCTGCGCGGCTACCTCCAACGCGACACGGCCCTCTTCCGCGGCTAATGTCCCCTCTCCCATTCCTCGGCAACCCAATCGCCTGCTCCTGCAATTTCTCCATGGGCGGTGCCATCTTGCAAACAACCTCTCCCTCTGATATCATGATTATAGGTTGCGGCATGCAACCGCCGCAGCCGCATCCAATTGCAGAAAGATCGAGCTCGCAGTGCACCGCGGGGCTCAGAAATAGCGAGGCGTGAACAGCGCGTATCCAGTGAAACAACAACGCATCACCGATAATCTGGTACAACTGCTGGAAGTCCTTCCACCCTCAATCCGGCAGCATATCGAAACCACCGAGCCCCTGGACGATCTCCTTGAGATTGTACTGGACTTGGGCCGCATTCCCGAGGCGCGCTTCCCCAATCGGGTTATCGAGCTGGGGCGGCAGCCTGTCACCAATGAAGACATCGAATATGTTGTGGGCCGCGTAGGTACCTTCGGCAAGGACAATCGAGCCGGCATCGAGAGGACGCTACACCGCATCTCGGCAATCCGCAACCGCGTCGGGAAGATTGTAGGTCTTACCTGCCGCATCGGTCGAGCCGTTTACGGCACCATAGACATCATACAAGACGTGGTGGAGGGGGGTAAATCCATCCTCATCCTGGGGCGGCCTGGCCGCGGCAAAACGACGAAGCTGCGGGAAGTGGCGCGGGTTCTCTCGGAAGAGATGCGCAAGCGTGTCGTCATCGTGGACACGTCCAATGAGATCGCAGGCGATGGGGATGTTCCCCACCCTGCGATAGGCCGTGCCCGCCGGATGCAGGTTGCGGAGCCCTCCCTTCAGCACGCTGTGATGATCGAGGCGGTAGAGAACCACATGCCCGAGGTCATCGTGATTGATGAGATCGGAACAGAGCAGGAGGCCTTCGCGGCGCGAACCATCGCAGAACGGGGCGTGCAGCTCATTGGTACCGCCCACGGCAACAGCCTCGAGAACCTGCTCATGAACCCTACCCTCTCAGACCTCGTAGGGGGCATCCAAGCCGTGACGCTCTCCGATGAAGAGGCGAAGCGGCGAGGAACGCAGAAAACCGTCCTTGAGCGCAAGTCACCTCCCACCTTCGATGTGGTTATCGAGATGATCGAGGTAGACAAACTTGCCATCCATCACGACGTGGCTTCCACCGTAGACGCGATCCTCAGAGGCCGTCAGCCCCGGCCCGAGATCCGCGTGCGGAACCCATTGGGCGAGATCGAGGTAGTGCAGCGCCCGACCTCCGCACCGGCCATCCGCGAGATCCCAGAGGAAGGTCCTGCAGACGCAGGTGAACGTGAGGTGCCCCGCGCAGAACTCTCCTACCGCATGGCTCCGGCCCCCAGTTTGCGAAGGGAGGCGCCCACGACCCTTCGCGTTTTCCCCTATGGGGTGAGCCGGAGCCGGCTGGATCGGGCCATCCGCGAAACGCGCGTCCCCGCCTATATCGCCCGAGACGTGGATGAGGCGGATGTGGTCATGGCTCTCAAAGCCAGCTACCGCCGTGAACCCGGCAAGATGCGTGAGGCCGCGCAACGCAACCTTCCCACATTCATCGTCAAGAGCAATACGTACGCGCAGATTGCATCGGCTGTGCGCGACATGTTTCAGCTCGGCGCTCTGGAACAGGCCGATCCCGAGGAAGCCTTGCGCGAAGCGGAGGAGGGTATCCGTCGCGCCTTGGACACCGGCGAACCTGTGGAACTGACACCGCAAAACAGTTACCTTCGCCGCCTGCAGCATCAACTGGTAGAACGGTACCAGCTCGTGTCCGAAAGTGTTGGGGTGGAACCGCGCCGCCGCGTGCGCATCATGCCCGCCGCGTAACGTCCCGACACCATCGCCGAACCCCTTGGAAAGGATGGATGATACGGTGCCCCCTGAGCACGATGCAGGCGTGCAAATCAGCCGAGGCGTCTTCATTACCTTCGAAGGCGTAGAAGGCTCCGGCAAAAGCACCCAGATCGCTCTGCTCCAAGCCGCCGTGCGCCAGGGAGGCATCTCAGTGTCCTGCTTCCGGGAACCCGGCGGAACTCCGGCGGGCGAGCAGATACGCACGGTGCTCCTCTCGCACGAGGCCGACGTAACGCCGGCAGCGGAACTCTTCCTCTTCCTCGCGGCGAGGGCAGAACTGGTTGCCAAGGCCGTCGCCCCTGCCCTCGCCTCCGGCCGATGGGTGCTCTGCGACCGGTACAGCGACTCCACACTGGCGTATCAGGGGTATGCTCGCGGATTTCCGCTGGATTGGCTTCGATCACTCAACCGCTTCGCCACCCAGAACGTGTCCCCATACCTCACCATCCTGCTGGACCTGGATCCGCGGGTTGGGCTGGCACGCTCAACCGGACGCGACCGGATGGAAGCCGAGGACGAGGAATTCCACCGTCGCGTCCGCCAGGGCTTCCTGGACCTCGCAGGGCAGGAGCCTGAACGTTTCGTGGTGATAGATGGCACCCTCCCCGCGCAGCACATCCATCGCAAAGTGGTGGATGTGGTGTCCTCCCGCACCGGGGTACGGCTTCCGTGTTGCAGCGCCGGCGGAGAATGCGCCCCATCGCCGCACATGATCTAAAGGAGAACGCTATGAAGCTCGTCATCACCGTGGTGCACGATCGCGACAAGGCCCGCATCACCGAGGCCCTGTTGCGCAATGGGTTCAAGTTCACCAAGATCGGCAGCACCGGGGGGTTCCTGCGCGAGGGCAACGTGACCTTGCTCATCGGCGTAGAAGAGAAGCAAGTGGACCGAGTGATCGAGGTGATCGGCGAGAGCTGCAAGACGCGAGAACAGTTCGTGAACGTGCTCCCCCCCGATGCGGCTCCCGTGGGTACCTTCATGCCGTCGCCGGTGAAAGTGCTTGTGGGCGGAGCAGTCGTTTTTGTTGTAGATGTCGAGCGCTTCGAACGCTTCTGAACGTTGCCAAATGCGGCAGAGCAACGGGCTGCAATCCTCTTTGAAGCGATTGGTGCCGTTCTTCGGGGTTGCGCACCGCCTGCGGGAGGTTTGTGCGTAAAGGAACGTTGCTGCGTACGGAACACCGTGGCGCCGTCGGCCGGTTGGGGGTAGTCTGGATAGCTCAGCGCCCCAGGTCGCAGCCAATCTTCCGAGACCGCAGCTTTGACCATAACTGGCGTTCCGTTGCCGTCATTTCGCGTCGGAGCCGCTGACGCTTGAGCAGGCTATCCCTGGGAGTGTCACTCCAGTCCCGATTGCCGCCCAGCGATCGAGGCCGGCATTTGGCAAGCACGAAGTGATCCGCCGTTAGCCAGAGGATTCGTTCGGATAGGGCATTGCGCAAGCCGACCATCGTCCCTCGGTAGGGTCTGCGCATCACGCGCAGCACCTGGTGCGGCGCGCCATCGTGCCCCAACACGAACTGGCCGGGCTGGACCTCTTCGATGGGCACAATGCGCAGACGGATATCCGCCCGCCTCACCTCCGCCGTGGACGGAATATCACCCCTCCTGGCCTCCCCCGTGGACGGGGGAGGAAGGGCGCCCTCCCCGCTCGCGGGGAGGGATGGGGTGGGGGTTCTGCCACCCGCGGACGAGATGGCCCCCCTCGTTGCCTTCCCCGTGTAAGGAATATCCCCCCTCCTAACCTCCCCCGTGGACGGGGGAGGAACAGCCCCCTCCCCGCCCGCGGGGAGGGATGGGGTGGGGGTTCTGTCACCGGTAGCCGGCGTTGGGGTGGGGGCAACCAGCCCCCCCGTCCCTCGGTGCACGTAGAAAAAATCCGCTACCAGGTCGCCCTCGTTGGAGGAGGCACGGATGATGCGTTCCAGCAGTGGTTCAGGCTGCTGAGTTGGGAAGCCGACGTTCTCTTTGCCGCTATCCACGTGCCGGGCGCGCCAAACTGGGGCTGGGATTTTGCCTCCTTCGTAACCATAGGCCTTGCGTACTGACACACCACCTGCGCCGAGTCCATCACAATAGCCTGCCTGCCAAACGATCAAGGTCAGCCGCCGCGGAGGTCGCAAGAGCCATGAACCTGGTCAAGCTGTAATGCCCCCGCGGTCTGCCGCAGAGCCTAGTTCGACCCCCTCCTCATACCACACCGAGATCAACCATAGCGAACCGGCCAAGCTGCCACCACTTGCTGACTGTTTAATATCAACGACTTTTATTCCTGGGTTATTCCGGAGCCAGGCGTTGATCTCTGCCTCAAAACCATGCGCATTCTTTCCCGTAAGGCCAAATCCAAAAAAGAGGCCGGGTTTCATCGGTTCGTTTTTCCAGAACAGTTTCACCAACATCGGTCGCACCCCCTTTCAGTTAGAGCGCTGGGATCCAGCTCTCGTTCCATTCGCTTCAATCTACCACCTTTAGCCCGCCGGTGAGTGGCCGGCATGAAACACCCGTGGGTATCCGTTCTAAGGGGGATGGTCTACGGGCAGGTCCACAATGCGCTAAAGGCGCGAAGGCGGTTTGGAGCGTTTGACGGGACGGCGGGCGCCGCACTTGCCCTCCCACGCCGGCTCATTCTTCAGGCGTGAAAGGGGATAGGGGAAAGGGGGTTATCGAATTTCCATGCGGGCTTCCTGCCGGTTTGGGTCACGGGCCTTATCCTCGCGTACGCGTGTCCCGCCCGTGCGACGCACCAACCGCCCACACACAATGCACCGGCTACATGCGGCGCTTCTTCTTGCGCGCTTTGGCCTTCTGGGCTTCCCGTGCTGTTGCGGCTGCCGATTGATCCGGAGGCACACCGTTTCCGCTCTCAACAGGCGCAGGGCCGCTTTGCGGGCGATCAGGCTGGGATCGGGCGGTCTGGGGTGCCGGACGGGGTTGTGTAACGGGCGCCGCAGATCGCGGGGTGAAGACGCGCGCGGGCGCACCGGCTCCGGCCATAGCCGGTGTGGCACCTGCGGTGCCGGTGAGCTGCTTCCACAGCACCAGCAAGGGGCTCGCGTTGAAGATGGAAGAGTATGTTCCGCTCACCACGCCGATCAAAAGCGCCGCCACAAAAATGCGGATCACCGGCCCTCCCAAGATGAGCAGCGCCAAGAGAGTGAGGATCACGGTACCGGACGTATTCACCGACCGCGCGAATGTCTGCTCGATGGAGCGATCAGTCACTTCCGCGAAGGTCTCCCCACGCAGGCGGTGGCGGAGGTTCTCACGGATGCGGTCGAAAATCACGATGGTGTCGTGGACCGAGAAGCCGATCACCGTGAGCATCGCCGTCACGAAGAGGCTGTCAATCTCCCAATTCATGAAATAGCCGAAGATGGCGAAGGCGCCCCAAAGAACCAGCACGTCATGGAGCAACGCAATGACGGCACACGTACCGAATTTGAGGCCTTCCCAAAAGTTCGGGATAGAGAAGCGGAACGCCAGGTACAAGATGATGAGGCCCGAAGCGATCGCCACCGCATAAACGGCATGGCGGGTGAGTTCCGCACTGATTGTGCCGCTCACCTGCTGCGTCTCCACCACGGAGCCGCCTAGATCCTTCAGCGCAGTCACCACGCGGTCCTGCTCGGCGGGCTCCAGGCGCGGATCGCGGCCATGGCTCCGCACCGTCACGTAAGCTTGTTGGTTGCCCGCCGCCATGACCACCCGGGCATCGCGATAGCCTAGAGCCCCAATCGCCCTCTCGATGGAAGCCACGGTCTGGGGCCGGGTGAAGCTTACCGTAAGTTCTGTGCCCCCAGTAAATTCGATGGACCGTTTGATGCCGCCAAGCCCCCAGAAGATGAGGCCGGGGATGATAACCGCGCCGGACAGGCCGAACCAGAAGGCCATCCGCCGCGTAACCTGCAGCTTCGGGTGGAAGCCCCGGTTGAGGCCATAGAGGGCATCGTTCTGGCCGACGGCCGTGCGCGCCACGAGCAGCAGAAACGTGCGGGAACAGGTAATCGCAGTGAACATGGACACGACCACGCCCAGCGCCAGCGTCACTGCGAAGCCGCGTACCTGCCCCGTGCCGAACTGATACAAAATCGCGCACGTGATGAGCGTACACACGTTAGAGTCAAAGATCGCGGAAAATGCTCTGCGGAAACCTTCCTGGATCGCCGCTTTCATGGACCGGCCGGCCTTGCGCTCTTCCTTGAGGCGCTCGAAAATGAGGATGTTCGCGTCCACCGCCATGCCGATGGAGAGGATGAACCCGGCGATGCCGGGGACCGTAAGCGTTACCGGGATCGCCTTGAAGAGGGCAAAGGTGAAGAGGGCATACAGGAGCAGAGCGATATCGGCAAGAAGGCCGGGGAGCTGGTAGAACACCAGCATGAACAAGAGCACCAGGGAGAGGCCCACGATGCCGGCAATCAGCGTCTGATGCACGGCTTGTGTGCCGAGGGTGGCTTCCACAGTGGTGAGTTGCAGCCGCTCAAGGGGCACCGGCAAAGCGCCTGCGTTGAGCTGGTTCGCCAGCGTCTTGGCTTGATCTGCAGTGAAATTCCCCTCGATGATGCCTTTGCCGGGTATTACGTCGTTGATGCGGGGTGCGGAGATCAGCCGCTTGTCCAGGAAGATGGCCAAGGGTTTGCCGATGTGGGTCCGCGTGAACTCCTCAAAGATATGCTTGGCTTCATCTCGGAACTCAAACTGGATCACATATCCGCGCGTCTCCAGTTGGGGCGCCGCGTTGGGCTCCAGCTCTGAACCGTCCAAGATGGGCGGCTGGCTGAAGACCTTGTCGTCCAGTTCTTGCGGGGACACGGGCTTCCCATCTGAGCCCAAGATCACCTCGTAGCCCGTGGGCTGCCCGTTCTTCATCTCGGGCTCATGGCGCCACTCCCCCGTCTCGAATTGAGGCACGTATCGGAATTCCAGCTTGGCCGTAGACTGGATGACGTTGAGGGCTTCCTCGGGGTTCTTCAAGCCCGGCAGCTCTACCACCACACGGTCATCCCCCTGGGGGTAGACCACGGGCTCCGCTACGCCGAGTGCATCCACACGCCTCCGCATGATGTTGGCCACCGTCTCGAGCTTATCATGCGTCCAGACACCCTTCTTGCGCACGAATTCCGGATCGTTGGTCTTGGCGCGGAGCACTACACGCATGCCGCCCTGAATGTCCAGGCCTTTGCGCGTGGGCTTAGTGGCCACGACCCAGGCAGCCAGCGCCACAAGGCAGAGAATGAAGACGAAGAGGCGGGTTTCCGTATTCTTCAAAGCCAGCGTGTCCTTCCGTAGGGAGGTGGGAGCCTTCAGAATGGAGCCCGAAGAGGCGGGCAAAGAGCATTCTATTATAGCCAATGGTCCCCGCCCCTGTAAAGCCGCATAGAGCCCGAGGAGGCGGCATCGAGCCGGCACAGTATCAAGTATAATAATTACGATGCAGGCGGATCGGGATCGCCTGGAGGAAGCCTTTGATCGCAAGTTGCGCACGCCGGCCCGCATTCCTGGCATTCGCAGCCTTGCTTGGCACGCCAGGCATGGGCTGTGCGATGGGAATGCCGATCCCCCAAGAAAGCTGGATCGGCATTTTCTTTAACGGCAACAAAATCGGTTATTCAAGTTCGCGGATTGCCGCTGCGAGGTATCACGGCAAGCCGGCGTACCGCGTGCACGCCCATTCCGTAACGCAGATGGAAATGTTCGGCAACCGCGTGTCTCAAGATATCGTCCTTATTGGATATACGGACCGGCATTTCGCGCCCCTTTACCAGCAATACCGCATTACCTCCAACGGCAGTACCCTGGTAATCGAAGCGGAGTATGGGCGTCGCTCCGTATCATGCACCCTCCACTCAGGAAGCGGTGTGACGCGGAAGGTGCTGCCCATCCCGCCCGGGGCCAAACTCTTGAGTGACTCGCCGGACAGCGCCGCCTCGGGCCTGGGCGCGCCGGGCCGCAAGCAAATATTCTATTATCTCAACCCGCTCACCCTCGCCCTGGACCGTACCGTGGTGCAAGTGCTGGAAAACAAACGCGTGCTTTTGAACGGCCAAAACACCGGAGTGGTGCGCTACACCGCTACACTGCCCTTTGGAACCATGACGAGCTGGGTTACCCGAAGCGGCGAACTCCTTGCGGCGGAACTGCCCATGGGCCTCACAATGTACCGCCTAAGCCGGGCTGCTGCTCTGGATCCCGCCACGCCCCAGCCCTATATCGCGCTTCCGGGCATGCCCAAGCAGGTTTCGGCGAAGTACACGCCCCCGAAGGACTTCGCCGTCGCAACAGCAGTATCCCCATCCACTCCCATCGAGGATCCGCGCGCCCTCCGCAGCATTACCCTGACAATCCATGGGATCGAGGACCCCAAGCTGGTGCTGAACGACGATCGGCAGCACGCGATACCAATCGGTAGGGGCACATACTCGGTTCAGGTGAATGCGCGCGAATTTCCTCCCGAACAGAGCGTGCGATTGCCGGTAACTAATCCCAAGCTGCGGGTCTATTTACTGAAGGCCCCCTATTTGGAAGTGGATAACCAGGCCATCATCCGGACGGCAAAGGAGGTGAAGAGCTACCACACCAACGCCTATGCAGTAGCGCAAGCCGTGCGCAGATGGGTGCACAACCGGATGCACCCCGATTACACCATCGGTGTACCCCGCTCGTGTACGGATATTATCAAGCGCCCCCGCGGGGTGTGCAGGGACTACGCCACTCTTTTTGCAGCGGTTGCTCGGGCGGCAGGCATCCCCACCCGTATCGTGGCTGGTGTGGTCTACGCCGAGGGCAAGTTCTACTACCACGCCTGGGACGAGGTGTGGGTGGGGCAGTGGCTTCCAATGGATGCCACTCTACCCACGGACTTTGTAGATGCCACACACATCAAGTTCACGGAAGGCGGCGTGCCGGAGATGTTTCGCATTGCCGGCATCATCGGCCGCCTCCGCATTGAAGTAGTGTCGGCCCAGCAGGGGCCGATGCAGCAAGGAGGCGCGGGACTTGTGCCCGCTTTACAGAAAGGAGGTGAGGTCTCCAAATGAGCATCCGCAGCTTCAAACAACTCTTCAGCGTGGTGTTTGCAATCATTCTAGCCAGCCTTATGTACAGCCTGGCGTACACCCTCCGCACCCTTACCGAAGGAGCGCCGCCTACCTCGCTCCCCGGCGTGTTCAACGATATGGCGCGCAACCAGCCCTTCTACTTCCAGTCCACGGCCTTCGCCTTTGCCGTGCTGGGACTGCTGGTGGGAACGATCGTGGGGCCGGCTATGGCCCAGTCGCTGGTGAATGCAGGCAATGCCATCGAAAAGATGTCTTCCCGCGACAAGATCGCCGTAGCATTGGGAACCATCATCGGCACCGTGCTTACCCTGCCGTTCTTCCTTCTGCTCCTTCGGTGGCCGGTCCTGGGGATGCCTGTGGCGGCGCTGCTCTTTTTGGCCTTTGTTTACCTGGGCATTCGGGCCATGATGAGCATGAAGGATGAATTCCGCTTCATCGGCCCTGCCGCATCCATCGAGCCCGAGATGCCCGAAAACTCCATGGAGCGCTGCAAAATCCTGGACACCAACGTGATTATAGACGGGCGCATCGCAGACGTGTGCCGGACGGGCTTCATTGAGGGACCCATTTACGTGCCCGGTTTCGTGCTGGATGAACTTCAGCACATTGCCGATTCCGCAGACTCCCTCAAGCGTGCCCGCGGCCGCCGCGGCCTGGATATCCTCAACCAGATGCAGAAAGAGCTTCCCCTGGTGGTGCGCACCTACGATTACAAACTCAATGAGGAACGCATCCCAGAAGAAGTGGATGCGCGCCTGGTCCGGCTGGCTAAGATCCTGGGCGGAAGCATCGTAACCAACGACTTCAACCTGAACAAGGTTGCAGCCCTGCAGGGAGTACCCGTCCTCAACGTGAATGAACTGGCCAATGCCCTCAAGCCCGTTGTGCTGCCAGGCGAAGAGATGCCGGTAACCATCATCCGCGAAGGGAAAGAACAGAACCAGGGCGTAGCTTACCTAGATGATGGTACCATGATTGTAGTGGAAGACGGCCGTCGCCGCATTGGGGACAGCCTGGACGTGGTCGTTACAAGCGTGTTGCAGACCGTAGCCGGTAAAATGATCTTCGCCCGTATCAAGGACGAAAACGGTGATGCCGATGAACCCCGGGAGAGTGGCCGCAGTCGTACCGGCGGCGGGCCTCGGTACAAGATTCGGTAGCGCCGAGAACAAGATCTGGGCACCCATCGCCGGGAGACCCGTCATCGCATGGGCGCTTCACGCGCTCTGTAACGATCCCTCGGTGGGTCATGTGGTACTGGTAGGCAACCCGCGGGATCTGGACCGCCTGCGCCGAGAGTTCTCTCGCCTTCCGAAGATGGATGCAATCGTGGAAGGGGGAGACACGCGCGCGGCCTCCGTACGGAACGGACTGGCCGCCCTTCCTGCCGGCTGCGAGATTGTGCTCGTGCACGACGCCGCCCGGCCGGCCGCGTCCCCGGCGCTCATCAGGCGGGTTCTGGAGACGACAGCCGAACGAGGGGCCGCCGTTCCGGGCATCCCGGTGAGCGACACGCTCAAACGCACCCGCCATGACGGCGTCATAATGGAGACGGTGTCCCGCAGTGGCCTCTGGGCCGTTCAAACGCCCCAGGGGGCGCGCCTCGCGTGGCTCACCAGAGCCTTTGCTATGCTCGGTGCGGCTGCCGATGAGTACACCGATGAAGCCGGCGTGCTGGAGGCCGCGGGGTATGCGGTTCACATAGTACAGGGCGATGCCGATAACATCAAGATCACGGAACCCGCAGATATCGAGCGTGCAGCCCGCGTCCTCGCAGGTGAACGCGGCAAGGAGGCAGCCATGCACCGGATAGGGTTCGGCTACGACGTGCACCCCTTCGCGCCCGAGCGAAAACTCTGGTTGGGTGGAGCGGCCATACCCTACGAGCTGGGTCTTGCGGGCCATTCCGATGCAGACGTCGTTCTCCACGCCGTGTGCGATGCCATATTGGGCGCGGCCGGGCTCGGGGATATCGGCCTCCTCTTCCCGGACACCGACGAGGCGAACCGCAACCGGCCGAGTTCCGAATTCATCCTGGAGGCCAAAACCCGCCTCGATGCCCTGGGATGGCAGGTGCAGAACGTGGACGTTACGCTTCTGGCCGAGGCGCCCCGCATCGCAGCGTACCGCCCCCAGATGGCGGAGCACATTGCCGCCCTCCTGGGCATCGCATCCGAACGGGTGAACATTAAGGCCACCACATCCGAGGGGATGGGCTTCATCGGACGCAAGGAGGGCATCGCCTGCTATGCCGTAGCCCTAATCGCCCACACCCGTCCGGCCACCACTTCCCTGGGGCCGCCACCTGCAGCATCCAGTCCATAACCATCCACAGCGCAAGGAGACTTTCCATGCAGATAACCGTCAAGAGCAAGGCAGGCGCCTTGCCCGACACCCTGCGTCGCCACGCCGAGAAGAAGCTGGCGAAGTTGCAACGGTACTTCCGATCCATCGAGAATGTAGAACTGGAACAGAGCGTAGAGCGCGGCCAACATGTGGTAGAGCTGTTGGTGGCAGGAGATGGGATCCTCTTGCGCAGCCAGGATCGGTGCGGCGATCCGCTCGCTGCCATAGACAATGTTGTGGAAAAGATGGAAACGCAAGTGAAGCGGTTTAAGACGCGGGTGCGGCGGAGCCATCAGCGCCCCGGCGCGGTGAAGGAATTGGCGGCTGAACTTGCATCCGGTCTCCCCGCAATCGGAGGAGACGGGGAAGAGCAGGAGGAATTCGTGATGCCGCGCATCGTGCGCCGCAAGCGGTTTCCCATGAAGCCCATGCCCGCAGAAGAGGCCGCGCGTCAGATGGAACTGCTGGACCATGACTTCTTCGTCTTCATCAACGATGTGTCCGGCCAGGTGAATGTGCTGTACCGGCGCAAGGATGGCGGGTACGGCCTTATCGAGCCGGAAGCCTAGGCAACGCAAGCCCATGCAGGCAAGCCACACCGGAATGCCTGCAAAAACAACGGATCACTTGGAGGAATACCCATAATGCGAGTTGGCATCCTGACCGGGGGAGGAGACTGCCCTGGTCTGAACCCTGCCATACGGGGCTTCGTGATGCGGGCCCTGGATCATAACTTTGAATGCATCGGCTTCCTCAACGGTTGGAAGGGATTGGTGGAAGGGACCCACCGCCCTCTCGGATTGGGGGACGTGGAGGACATCATTTCACAGGGCGGAACCATGCTGGGATCCTCCCGCACCAACCCCTTCAAGCCGGGCCGCGAGGCTGATCTCCAGAAGACACTGGACAATATAAAGGCGTCCCAATTGGACACCGTAGTCGCTCTCGGAGGTGAGGACACGCTAGGGGTGGCTCACAAGCTCTACAAACTGGGCATCCCCACCGTAGGTGTTCCCAAGACCATGGACAATGACCTGGACGCCACGGACTTCACCTTCGGCTTCGATAGCGCTGTGTCCGTCGCCACCGACGCGATTGACCGCCTACGGGACACAGCCCGCAGCCACAGCCGCGTGATTGTTGTTGAGGTCATGGGCCGCCATGCCGGATGGGTAGCCCTGTATGCGGGCATCGCGGGCGGCGCCGACTGGATCCTTCTTCCCGAGGTTCCGCTGAACCTCGACGAGATGTGCAGCCACCTGATGGCCATTCGCAATCGCGGCAAGAACTACGGCATCGTGGTGGCATCGGAAGGCGTAGAGCTTCCCGAAGAAGAGGAGGGTGAGGCCCGCGTGGACGCCTTTGGGCACAAGATCCTGGCTGAACGCGGCGTGGCAGATTATATCGCTAAGGAGGTGGAGACACGCACCGGCATCGAGACGCGGGCAGCAGTGCTGGGCCATGTAGTGCGTGGAGGCGCTCCCTCGGTGTTCGACCGAGTGCTGGCTTCGCGCCTGGGCATCAAGGCAGCGGACATGGTCAAGGCGGGTGAGTTCGGGAGGATGGCCTCCATCCAGGGCAACAAGATCGTGTCGGTGCCCCTCGAAGCAGCCGTGTCCAAGCTCAAGACGGTTCCTCTGGAGCTGTACGAGGAAGCCAAGGTCCTTTTCACCAAATGAATAGGGCAAGGGCATGCTGTCTCCCTGCAGCGGGTGTCCCATGGGTGTCGTGACCCTCGGTGAGGCGCTGATAGATTTCGTCGCCCTAGAAGCCGGGGTTGGCGTGGGGGAGGCCACCGGGTTCCTCAAGGCGCCCGGCGGCGCCCCCGCCAATGTCGCCGCGGGCGTCGCCCGCTTGGGCAGGCCGGCCGCCTTCCTCGGAAAGGTGGGGGACGATCCCTTCGGCCGCTTTCTGCGGGACACGCTGGCAAACGCCGGCGTAGACGTGGGCGGATTGCGCCTAGACACCAACGCCCGCACGGGCCTCGCGTTCGTGTCGCTCACCGCATCAGGAGAAAGGGACTTCTGCTTCTTTCGTAACCCCAGCGCGGATATGCTCTACCGGCCCGACGAAGTGGACGAAGCACGCATCCGCAGAGGACGCATCTTGCATTTCGGAAGCATCACCCTCATCCAAGAACCTTCACGTGCGGCAACCCTCCACGCCGTGGATGTGGCGCGCCAGGCCGGATTGCTGGTAACCTTTGATCCAAACCTGCGGCCGCCACTCTGGCCGTCGCTGGAAGAAGCCCGGCGCGTCATCCTCGATGCCCTGCCCTCGGCTCACGTGATCAAGGTGAGCGAGGAGGAGTTGCACTTCCTTACCGGGAACCCTGATCCAAGCAGTTCCATGGACGATTTGTTGGCTGCCCTACCCGGCGTTGGGATGATCGTCACTACGCTTGGGGCCCGGGGAGCTATGTGGAAAACCCGAAGATCAGGCGGCGAAGCCGGTGCCCCGGCGGTGACGCCTATAGACACCACAGGAGCAGGCGACGGTTTCGTTGCGGGCCTCCTCGTGAACATGCTCGATGCACGTGTGACCCCGCAACATCTGCAAGATCTGGATGCGGCGCGGATTGGGCCGATGATGCGCTTTGCCTGCGCCGTGGGTGCTCTCACAACCACCAAAAAGGGAGCTATTCCAGCCCTCCCCACTATGGAACAAGTAGAGAAGGTGCTGGAGATGGGAGGCTGCTAATGAACAAGATCGGCGTACTCACGAGCGGCGGCGATGCCCCAGGGATGAACGCGGCGCTTCGGGCTGTGGTAAGAGCTGGATTGGCCAATGGCCTGGAGGTGGTGGGCATCGAGCGGGGATATGCGGGACTGATGAACGGATGGATCCGTCCCATGGACGCCAAGTCCGTGAGCGGCATCATAAACCATGGCGGCACGATCTTGCGCACTGCCCGCAGCGCAGAGTTCAAAACGGATGAGGGTCGAGCCCGCGCCTACGCTACCATGCAGAGAGAGCACATTGACGGGCTCGTAGTGATCGGCGGAGATGGCTCCTTTAGGGGGGCCCTAGAGCTCCACAAGGCCACCGGAGCGGCCGTCGTGGGCATCCCGGCCACAATAGACAACGATATTCCCGGCACGCGCTACTCGATCGGCTTCGACACGGCCATCAACACCGCCATGGATGCCATAGACAAGATCCGCGACACCTCCGCCTCCCATGACCGCGTGTTCGTGGTGGAGGTGATGGGCAGGTACAACGGCTTCATAGCAGTGGAAGTAGGCCTCGCAGCCGGTGCAGAGGGCGTAATCGTCCCTGAGGTCAAGCAAGACCTAGTGGCCCTCACGCGGAAGCTGCAAGCAGGCCAGGCGAGGGGAAAGATGTCCTCCATTATCATCGTTGCCGAGGGCGCTGCTCGGGGAGCCGATATTGCCGCCACCATAACCCAGATTTCAGGCATCGAGACGCGCCTCTCCGTATTGGGGTACATCCAGCGCGGCGGTTCTCCCTCCGCCCGAGACAGGGCGCTGGCAACGCGCTTCGGCCACCGTGCAGTAGAACTCTTGTTGGCTGGAGAAACGAACGTGATGGTGGGCATCGAGGAAGGGCGCATCATTCATGTCCCGTTGGAACAGGCTTCTCAGGGCAAGAGCGACCTCGACACGAGCCTGCTCACCATTGTGGACATGCTCTCGAACTGATAGGCACGGAGCTGGAGGAGGCGAAAAGATTGAGGGTCGAAGATTTCAAAAATGCCATAAAGCGTGAGTTTGGCGACAATCTGGAGCATGCCACGCCCGCCAATGTGCGAGACTTCCTCGATCGCCTACAGGAGGACGTGTTCCACTCCACCTTCCGCTCCCGCATCGTCCTCAACGAACCTAAAACGACCTATGAAGAGATCCTCAAGGATTTCTTCGCCCGCGTGTTAGACTTTCCCAAGGACGAAGCCATTATCCTGCTCTGGACGATGGCTTTCGATCTCTCCTTTACCACGCTGGAGCATCACCTTGCCGATCGCTTCGGCGCCCTCTTCGGTGAAGAGATCGAACCCTAAAAGCCGGCGCCTCAATCCACGAACTCTACAGACGCCACCGGCGGAATGAGCCCAGCCTCCGCCCCTCTGCGCAGAAAGAGTCGTACGGCTTCCTTCCCCGCTTCACCAAGATCCAGCGTCCATTCATTCACGTACATCCCTACAAACGCATCGGCCGTGTCCCGGTCCATCTCACGGGCGAATTCCATGGCGTGGGCTAGGGCTTCGGAGCGGTGCTCCAAACTGTAGCGGATGGAGTTCCTCAAAACCCTCGATGCCCGCGCCCGAACGCCGGCGGGAAGATCTTTGCGGATCGTATTGACGCCGAGCGGGAGGGGCAGGCCCGTGGCCGCCTTCCACCAGGCCCCCAGATCTACAATCGGGTGCAAGCCTTCGGTTTGGTGGGTGAGCTGGCCCTCATGGATCAGGAGGCCCGCATCGCACTGCCCCTGGCGCACACCCTCCATAATCTCATCGAAAGGCATCACCTGATACTGGAACGGCCGCCCAAGATAAAGCCCCAAAGCGAGGAACGCACTCGTCATCGTGCCCGGGACGGCAATGCGGAGGTTGGGGAGTTCACGGGGCGTAAGGGGAGTTCTGGCCACCACGATGGGGCCATACCCATCCCCCATGGAAGCACCGTGGGAAAGGATGGCGTATCGATCGTGTACGTAGGCATAAGCATGCACCGAGATGGCGGTGCAATGGATGCGGCCCTCCCTGGCCCATTGATTGAGCGTCTCGATATCCCGGAGGATATGCTCAAACTCCAAACCTTCCGTGGGGATCTTGCCCGCGGCGAGACCATAAAACATGAACGCATCATCGGAGTCGGGACTGTGCCCTAACGTAAGCTTCATCGGCAACCTCGTGGATCCGTCGTGGGCTTTGGGACGGCGCTTCCCGCCGCACCTGAGTATACCCGGCCCTCAAACAGCGCCCAATTCGTAGCCTGTTTGGTACATGGCTACAATGTTCTCGGGAGGGCTCACCGCCTGAATGTTATGGCAAGGGGCTAATATGTATCCCCCACCTGCACCGAGGATGCGTAGGTTCTCTTCCACTTCCTTGCGCACCTCCTCCACCGTCCCGAAGGCCAGCGTGTACTGATTGTCCACCCCGCCGTGAAACACGAGGCGGCTGCCGAAATCCCGCTTCAGCCCTTCGCGATCCATACCCCGGCACCGCCATTGGATGGGATTGAGGACATCTATGCCCGCTTCGATCATATCGGGAAGGATGGCGCGAATGGCACCGTCATTGTGGTGGAATACGTAGGCGCCGGCTTCGTGGGCCAGGCCGATGATGCGCTTCATTCCCGGAATGAGAAACTCGCGTATCTGGGCAGGCGAAAAGAGAAGCCCCGTCTCGGAACCCATATCCTCGGCTACATACGTGATGTGCACTTCTCCACCGGCCGCCTCGTAGATGCGCCGCGTGTCCTCATAGGCCAAGTCGAAGAGCTTCTCAAGGCAATAGTGCACGATATCAGGGTGTTCGATAAGGTCCATCATCCCCTGTTCCTGGCCCCGGAGGTTCTTGTAGATAAGGAAAGGCTCGGAGCCTCCGCCGCGGATGATGCGATCCCGGTTGCCGGACACTACTTTGGGTATGTGGGAGTAGTCCCACCAATCCGGGCTGGGCCAGCGATAATTGCGCTCGATCTCCTCCACGCTGCCGTAACCCGCCAAAGGGCAATACACTACCTCGGAATAGACGCCGCCTTGATACTCGATGTCCCGGTATCTGCAGCCGAAGACGTCTTCCCCGGCAGGAATGGGAGGCCCCACATAGCGGCCGCCTATGCTCACCGGGACGTCTATATGAAGCATTCGGTAAACATCCTCCATGGAAGAGCAGCCCAGATGTTGCATGAGGCGGGTAGACGCCTCCCATGTTCCCCAGTAGTCCATGGGCGTCCGATCGGGCTTCTCCCGACGCAAAACGGCGAGCCAGCGTTCTCTGGAATTCATGGTGTCGCGCATGACAGGTCTTGATGCGGAGTTTCTAATTGCGCCGGAGGAGATCCAGCATTTGTCGGTCCAGCTTATGGCCGCGGAAGTCCTCGTAGGCAACTCCCGCACGTTCACTATCCAGTATGCCGAAGCTGCCGCGAAAATTCCACAGAGCCCATCCCCACCCGGCTTCTTTCCAAAGGCTCAAAACGTCGTGCATCCACCGCAGCACCACGTCATGGGGAGTACGGTTGAAGGCTCCGAACTCGCCCACCATGACCCCGACACCCTTGGCCTCGAGCTTCTTCCACGGTTCGATGAGGCGCTCGCGCATGGTGTCGCGGTTCCACTCGAAACCGTTTTGCCGCAAGGGATACTCTGGCACCGGCCACTGGTCCGATCCGCCCACCCAACTCGCCCGATAGTGCGTAATCTGCATGGGCTGATATCCGCGTGTGGCCGTGGCCACCCCCAAGCCAGCCAATTCGGTGGGCGGGACATTCCCCCATTCCCTCCCGTCGCAGATCACCAAGCGATGGGCATCATGGGCGCGGATGGCTTCCAACATGCGCTCAACGGTGTCCCGATAGGCCGCAGGGCTCACCCCGGCGGGCTCGTTGAAGAGATTGAAGCTCAAGTTCCTGTTGGAAATGCCCAGGTAGCGCCGGGCGAACGTGGACCAATGCAGGGCGCAAACGCGCCGCGCCTCCTCATCGCGCCACACCGAAAGGGCTTCGGGAGGACTTGCCACGGTATACCCAGGAGCCCGGTGAAAATTGAGGCACACATGGACGCTGTGCTTTCGACCGAATTCCACTGCCTCGTCAATCTCCTTGAGGGTGTCTTCGCGGATGCGCGTCCAATCGCTTCCCTCGATCCAGCAGCGATAGTCCATGGGCAACCGAACGAAGTTGAAGCCCCATTCCGCGATCCAGGCAAAATCGCTCTCGCGGAAGCGGCTGTTGGAGTGGACCATGAACTTCTCGAGCAGGTTGAAGCCGCGCCAACGCGGTAGCTTGCGAGGAGACGGTTCAGGAAGCGATGGTGCAGCCTGAACCGATGCGTCCGGAATGGTCATGGAGATGGCTCCCATCCATCCTAATCGAAGCAGTTCTCTGCGCGTCATACCAGGGGCTCCCCAGGGCATGTTCTACCGCAGCACTCCTACTTCCCACGGGTCAATCTAGGCGGCATCTTGGGTGATGCTATATTTCATTGCGCCATCGGGAACGCAAATCCCTGCGCTGCATCAGGCGGCTAATGAACCCGACTATTCGCCGCCGTCAATCGTCGTAAAGGTGCGCCGGTAGGCACGCAATGCGCCCTACGCCTTCGTGTGGCTGAACGTTGGCAGTCCGGGTGCGTGCTGCCACCTTACGGAGGAAGCCGCGCTTGGGCTAGGGCGTCGCTTCGCCCAGCCAAAAGAGCTTCCAGAGCAACGGCGTATCGAAGATCCTTAACACCCTACCGCACCATCTCCCACCGCAACGTCGGAATGCCGGAACATGCCGCTTCCGCTGCCGGCCACGTAGAGTTCTCGGCCGGCGCGGAGGCGGCTGAACGGGGTTCCCGGCGTTCCGCATGTGCGGCTAGAACCCCGAAGATCAGATCATGCGAAGGCCGCACAGGAACAGCACGCCCGCCATGCACGGGCGGATCACACGGTCCGGCATGCGAACGGCCAGCCGGCTCCCAAGGATCACGCCGGGGATGGCACCCAGCAAGAGGTTCCCAACGAGGTAGGCGTTCACATGCCCGGTGGAGGCGTTGGCCAGAGCCAAGGCGGAAGTGAGAAGCGCGGCGTGCTGGATATCGGTCCCCACCGTCTTCTTCGGGCTCAGGCCGAATACGTTCATGAGGGCTACGGCGAAAAGGGTTCCGGTGCCCACCGAGGTAGCGCCCACCAGAAAGCCCAAAAGCGCACCGATGGGAACGCACCATCGCAGGCTGCTGCGCGTGCGCTCGCCCTGCACGAAGCGCCCCCGGCCGCTTAGGATCCCCAAACTTTGCGCCAAGGTCAGGGCCGCCACCAGCACCAGAACAGCGCCCAAGAGACGGCTCACCATCATCTGGGCGCCATCACCCAAGCGCATCTCCATAAAGTGGAGGCAGCCTACCCCAAGAAGCCCGCCCGGAATGCTGCCGATAGCCAGGCGGATCGCCAGTGTTGCATCTACATTCCCCGCCCGCCGATGCTGGAAGGCTCCCACGAACTTCATTACAGCGGAGTATGCAAGGTCCGACCCCACGGCGACGGTAGGCCGAATGCCGGCAATGAGGATAAGTGCCGGCGTCATGAGAGAACCGCCGCCCATACCGGTGAGGCCAACGAGAACGCCCACCAACAACCCCGTGAGAGCATAGAGCGCGTTCATCACCCGTTTCCCTGCCCCCGCATGGCCTCGATCAGAACGCGGGCCACTTCCGGGCGTGTGAATTCAGCAGGCGGCATCTCGCCGGCTCGGAGCATCTCGCGGACACGCGTACCGGAGAGGGACACCCGATCCTCGGGCCCATGCGGGCACGTTTTGGCGGAAGCCATGCCCTCACAGCGATTGCACCAGAAACTGTGCTCGAACATCAGAGGAACGATGCCCACCTCCGCCGGATCCAGGCCGTAGAAGATCTCCTGGGCATCATAGGTGCCGTAGTAGCTGCCCACCCCTGCATGATCGCGCCCTACGATGAAATGGGTGCAGCCGTAGTTCTTGCGAACGAGAGCGTGGAATACTGCCTCCCGGGGGCCGGCATACCGCATGGCGGCCGGGTTCACCGAGAGCATTGCGCGATCCGTGGGATAGTAATTCTGAAGGAGTACCTCGTAGCACCGCATCCGCACATCCGCCGGAATGTCGTCACTCTTGGTCTCCCCCACAAGAGGATGAAGGAGAAGACCGTCCACGATCTCGAGAGCGCACTTCTGGATGTACTCATGGGCTCGATGGACTGGATTGCGCGTTTGAAACCCCACTACGGTGCGCCAATTGCGCTCGGCAAAGGCGCAGCGCGTCTGCCTCGGTGTAAGGTAGTATTCAGGAAACTCGGTGTGCGGGGGAAGCTGCATCACTTCCACGGAACCGCCAAGCAGCCTGTCGCCCTGCGCGTAGAGAGCGGCTACGCCCGGATGCGCCGCATCAGTGGTCCTGTATACTTCTCGAGCCTCCTCTTCCTTGTCATAAGGGTAGATCTCCTCCAAATGGAGGATCGCCAACGGGGAGCCTTCGTCATCCGTGAGGGATACATCCGTCCCGGTGCGAAGGCGGCGGGCATCCTCTTCGCTTACGGCAAGGGTTATGGGGATGGGCCAGAGGACGCCCGATGCGAGGTGCATCTGGCGTACCACCTGCACGTAATCTTCCCTGCAGAGGAAGCCCGTAAGGGGGCTGGCTGCACCTGTGGCGATCAGCTCCAAGTCGCTGATCTGGCGACGGTTGAGGCGGATTGCCGGAAGGGTTTGCGCCAACTCCAGAAGAGAGCGGCGCACCTCCGCGGGCGTGAAGCGGTCTACAAGATTGCCGCCATGGGCGGCGATGGTTTCGCGCATGGGTCGTGCACCTCGGTACGTTTCCAGAAAGGCCTGAGGGAAATACTTGACTATCTAACTATGTTTAGTCATACACTCTACAGTGTACCCGCACCCATGCGCCGTGTCAACCCCGCACATGGCCTCAATTCAAAGACTGTCCCCTCCGTCACCGCGCCCAGAAGCACCCCGCATCCGCGCTCCCATGGATCGCTCGGCCGATCACGTACCCGGGCGACGCGTTCGCAATGCGTCCTCTTCCGCGGCGCGTTCCTTACACCTCGGCCAACACGCGCTCATCTCCCCGCCGCACGGTTATTCCGGAGCGATCCAGATACTCCAAAACCGCCAGCGCATACCGGCGGCTCGTTGCCGAAGCGTCGCGCAGTTGCGCCACGGTAATGCTCCCGTGCTTGCGGATGAGTTCCTCCACCAGAAGCCGCGCGTGGTCGAGCCCCTCTCGGTGCGCATACAGTCCCTCACCCAAGCGCACCACGATCCCCTGCTCAACGAGGGCGCCGAGGACCGGAAGGATCGCCTCTGAGGCGGCGCCTGTAGCTTTGCGCATTTCGTCCAGCGTCGCCATACCGAGCTGGGCTTTCTTGAGCACGTCCTCCACCTTTTCTGCCAAGGCAGCCTGTTCCGACGTAAGGCGGATCGCAAAATCGGGCAGGCGAACGGCGGAGGCCGTCACTCTCAGCGTTCCAGCGTCGTGCCAATACTGGAGAAGGGCCGCGTAGCAGCGTGCATCCATAGTTCTGGCAAGGCTGACGCGGAGTTCTTGGCGAGACATGCCCGAGCGCAAAGGATGAGCTTCATGGTAAGCCGCCAAAATGCCGTGCACCCTGCGCCCGAGATCCGCTAGCACCTGGGAATGCACTACGAAATCCGGAGACAGGAACACGGCCTCGCCTGAGGCGGCAAGGTGATCCAGAGCATTTCGCACGGCCTCTTCCGGCGCGGCTACCCCTCGGGCGACTTCCGATACGGAGGTTCCCGCAGATTGCCGGCCCAACCAGTCGGCCACGATCTCCACCAGCGAACCTGCTTCCCTCAGGCGCAAGCTGGCCAAAGTCGCTGCGGGGCTTCGCCGCCCACGGGCAGGATCGGCATCCAACACGAGACCGCCACCCACAACCTCCATGGGAGAATACGTGCGCACTACGAACCGGTCGCCGCGCAGGACGGCCGTGTCCCGCTCGCAGCGCAGGCGCACATAGCCGGATGTCCCGGGCTCGATACGCCGAGCGCCCAGCACCTCCACTCTGGCCAAAACCTCCGCAGTGCCCAGGTAGAGGCGCACGCGCATACCCGTCTCCAGCGCTCTATAGGCCCGCCTGCCCGTGCGCAGCACGGACACAGGCCCGAGTACGCGAAGCGCCGCATCGAAAATGCGCACAGGCTTCAACAGCCCCGGTGCGGCCAGCACATCGCCCCGGCCCAAATCCTTCGCCTCTACGCCGGCCAGGTTCACTGCAGAGCGCATGCCCGCTTCCAACTGGTCCATCCGCTTGCCGTGGCTCTGGAGGCCTCGCACACGCACTGGGATCTGCTTGGGCATGATCTCGGCCGCATCCCCCACCTTCACAATACCGGCGCTAAGCGTACCGGTAACCACCGGTCCAAACCCGGGCATCGTGAATGCACGATCCACGGGCAGTCGAAATGGGGCAGCCGTGTCTTTGGGCTCCACTCGCTGAGCCGCTTGGGAAAGCGCTTCCACCAGATTGTCCAGCCCCCTCCCCGAAAGAGCATCAACGCATAGGACGGGTGCCTCCGCCAAGGATGTGCCCTTCAAAAGGCCCCGAACCTCTTCTTCCACCAAGTGAAGCCATTCTGCGTCCACCAGATCTGCCTTCGTAAGAGCGGCAACACCGGCCCGCACCTGCAGAAGGTCCAGGATCTCCAGATGCTCGATGGTCTGGGGCATGATCCCTTCATCCGCGGCCACCACCAGGAGCGCTACGTCTATGCCCCCGGCGCCGGCCAGCATGTTTTTGAGGAAGCGCTCATGGCCGGGTACGTCCACAATGCCTGCAACCGTTCCATCGGTGAGCGTGAGGGAAGCGAAGCCCAGGTCAATCGTCATGCCCCGTTCTTGCTCTTCCTTGAGGCGATCTGGATCGGTCCCCGTGAGGGCACGAATGAGCGAGGACTTGCCGTGGTCCACATGACCTGCGGTACCAATGATCACATGCTTCATGGGCGTCTTCCTGCTAAGGCATGCCGCTGACGATCCCCATGCCCGATGAGGTAACTCTATCTGACGAAGCGATGCGCAGTCAACCTTCCGTGGCGAAGGACGCCGAATATTGACGCGTGTCCTGCAGCTAGGTATACTCGGCGCAAAGCGCAGATGTCCTCCAATCCCTTCCAATGGGCCTCGGTGCCCGAGCAGGTTTTGAACCTGGATCTCACGCTAAGTTCCGGTCAGGCCTTCCGGTGGCGGCGGAAGCCGAACGGGGAGTGGCTCGGGTCCATCGGCGGCATCGCCGTGCACCTCAAGCCGGGCCGGGAAGGCTTCTATTGGCGGACCCTGCCGGAACCCAACCGGTGGGATGTGATTGACCGGTATTTCGCCTTGGACGTAGACCTCCGGGCGCTCCAGTCTGAATGGATGACCAGGGAACCGCGCATGGAAGCCATTGTGCAGAGGTTTCCCGGCCTGCGCATACTGAGGCAGGATGGTGAGGAGGTCGTGTTTGCGTTCCTTTGTGCCTCGTGCAACACCATTGCGAAGATCACACGGACGATGCACTCCCTGGAATGCCGATACGGGGAGCCCATAGCCGAGGTTGACGGCGAAGTTCTATGGAGGTTCCCTTGCCCCTCCCGGCTGGCCGCCGCCAAGGAGGCAGACCTTCGGCAGATGCTGTGGGGCTTCCGCACTCAGAGCGTGCTTGCCGTAGCCCGCTTTCTGAGTGAAGCCGGGCGCAGATGGCTGAACGCGCTGGAACGGCAAAGTTACCGGGAAGCCCGCGCCCAGCTTATGAAACTTCCGGGCGTGGGCCGCAAGATCGCCGATTGCATTTGCCTCTTCGCATTGGGTCATAATGATGCAGTACCTGTGGATACGCATATCCGGAAAGTAGCGGTCGCCATGTTCGCACCTTGCCTTGCCGCCCGCAGCCTCACCACGCGCACCTACGAGGCTCTTGCCGATGCGGTGCGGGAACGCTTCGGCGCCTATGCAGGATGGGCCCAGCAATATCTCTTTTGCTATGCGCGGGCGGGCCACTCAGTCCCTACAATGAGGATGCATTCGTGAGCCAGCAACCTTTATACCTGTACAATACGATGAGCCGGACGAAGGAGGAATTCGTCCCGTTGAACCCCGGGCATGTAGGGATGTACTGCTGCGGGCCAACGGTATATAACTATCAACATATTGGGAATATGCGGGCCTATATCTTTGACGACACTCTTCGCCGCACCCTTCGATACAACGGCTTCCGCGTGACCCACGTAATGAACATCACAGACGTGGGGCACATGGAATCGGACGCGGACGAGGGTGAAGACAAAATGGAAAAGGGCGCAAGGCGGGAGGGCCTCTCACCTTGGGAGATTGCCCGCAAATATGAGGACGCCTTCTTTGCGGACACGCGGCGCCTCAACATCGAACGCCCCGAAGTCGTGTGCCGCGCCACGGAGCATATCCCAGATATGATCGCGCTCATTCAAAGGATCTTGGAGCGCGGGTGTGCCTACATTACGCCCAATGCCGTGTATTTCGACACCTCTTCCTTCCCGCGCTACGCCGACCTCGCCAAGCTCGATCTAAGCGGCCAGCAGGCCGGCGCCGGCGGCCGGGTGGAAGTAACCGGAGAGAAGAGACACCCCAACGATTTCGTGCTCTGGTTTCTCAACCGGCCCAGGCACATTATGCAGTGGGATAGTCCGTGGGGCCGGGGATACCCGGGATGGCACATCGAGTGCTCCGCCATGAGCATGAAGTATCTTGGGGACACGCTGGACATCCATTGCGGCGGCGTGGACCACATTCCGGTGCATCACACCAACGAGATCGCCCAAAGCGAATGTGCCACCGGCAAAACATTCGTGCGGTACTGGCTCCACAACGAGTTCCTGATCATTGCCAAGAGCGATCTGGACGTCTCCCAAGACGCAGATACCGAAGCCGTTAAGATGGCCAAGAGCGGCGAGAATTTCATCACGCTTCAGACGCTGGTGGACCGGGGCTACGATCCCCTCGCGTACCGCTACCTGTGCTTGCAGGTGCACTACCGATCGGAACTGCGCTTCTCGTGGGAAGCTCTCACTGCCGCCCAAACCGGCCTCCGCCGCGTCTATTCCGTGCGGCCCGAACAAGATCCTTTGGCCGATGAAGCCCAATTTCGCGACGCTCGTGCCGAGGCGCTGGCTGCTTTGAATGACGATCTTAATACGCCGCAACTCGTGGGCATTCTTAACAGATACGGCAGCTACCGCCTTTGGCGCGAGTTTGACGCCGTTCTGGGGCTGGACTTTGAGCGGCGCTCGCGCCCTGTTGACGAACCTCTCCCCCCTGAAGTACAGGCCCTGGTAGAAGAACGGAACCTGGCCCGCAAGTCTAGGGACTGGGCCAAATCCGATGAGATACGCAATCGCCTCGTTGCCATGGGATACGAGGTAGGCGATAGTCCCTCCGGCACTACGGTCCGCCGGAGGCCGGTGTAGGGAACGAGGATCCCCGCGTGTGTGGGTTGCTTGCTTACGGCGCCTGGGGTCGCAGCCCTGGTGCTGTAGGTCTAACGGAACAGCGCAATTGAACACGGAGCCGAATAGCCGGCATACCCGGCGTTCTGATCCGATGCCGTTATCGAGGGTGCGGCTGTGCAGGTACCGCCGAAGCATCCGTCTCCTGACGATGCCGCCCGCTTTGAAGCTTTGGTGCGCCAACATGAGGCCGCCATCCAGCGGGTTGCCTATCGTTATGTGCGGCAATCGAGAGGATGCAGAAGACTTAATACAGGAGGCTCTGCTGGAAGCGTTTTCCGCCTTTGCGCGCTTCACCGAGGGGACGCACTTTGACCGCTGGGTGAGCCGCATCATGCGCAACACCTACATAGACCGCGTTCGCGCACGGACTAGAGCGCGCATAGAACCGCTCGATGGAGCCTTCGACCACGCATCGGGCGAAGTAATCGAGCGGCACCTGGTAGATCCTTTGGCCAGCCCCGACGCCGCCCTCATGGATTCGACACTCGACGGGCCCATTCAAGAGGCGCTTCAAGCGCTCCCACCGGAATTCCGGATGGTAGTGGTGCTGGCCGATATTGAGGAACTTACCTATGAGGCAATCAGCCAGATGCTGCACGTGCCCATAGGTACCGTTCGCTCCCGGCTCCACCGCGGCCGAGCCATCCTCAAACAGAAGCTGCGCCAATACGTTCATCACTGAAGCAGGTACGGCCCATTATGCCCTTAGCATCCAAGTGCGAGCTCAAGGTATTCGCTGGGACGGCCAATCCCGAGTTGGCTCGCCGCGTGGCAGCCTGGCTTCAGATGCCGCTGGGAAGGCTGAGCGTTCTGCGCTTTGCCGACGGTGAAACCAAAGTGAAGTTTGAGGAGAGCGTCCGCGGTTCCGATGCCTACGTGATTCAGCCCACGAGCCCGCCTGTAGACACACATCTCATGGAGCTGCTGATCTGCCTGGACGCCCTTCGTCGTGCTTCGGCTGCCCGAATAACCGCCGTGATCCCCTATTATGGGTATGCACGCCAGGAAAAGAAAGACGCTCCCCGAGAACCCATTACTGCTAAGCTCGTCGCCGATCTCATCACGACCGCAGGAGCCGATCGGGTGATGTGCATGGATCTCCACGCCGACGCGATCCAGGGCTTCTTCAACATCCCGGTGGATCACCTTACCGCCATCAATCTGTTCAGCCAGTACTTCGCGGGCCTTGGGCTCAGAGATATCGTGGTGGTGTCTCCAGACGAAGGACGTGTTAAAAAGACGCGCCGCGTGATGGCCGACTTGGGTGCGCCCCTTGCCGTAGGTTACAAACACCACCCGGGGCACGATGCCACAGAGATTACGCATCTGGCAGGCGACGTGTCAGGCCGCACCCCAGTCATCATCGAAGACATGATCACCAGTGGCTCCAGCGTGCTCCAGGCGGTAGACGCCCTCGTGGCCCACAAGTGCAAGCCTGAGATCTACGTGGCTTGCACGCACGGCATCTTCGCCGGAAACGCCGTGGAACGCCTGGCATCCCGTCCCGAGATCGCCCGCATCATCACTACAGACACTGTGCCCATCCCCCAAGAGAAGCTTCACCCGAAGATCGAAGTTCTCTCCGTGGCGCCTCTGTTCGGCGAAGCGATCCACCGGGCCAATCACGATCTTTCCATTACCTCTTTGTTCCACTAGCCCGTGCTCATTGCGCCGGGTCCGGGTATCCGCAGGCGCTGAGCTCTGCTTGGTCCACGCCGTGCCGCTTGAAACCGCGGATAGCGTTGCGGGCAAATCGGAAGCCGCGCCTCTGTAAACCTGGGCGGTGCCATGCCGTCGGCACAGATCACGGATCCGACTTTCATCGCGTCGAGGCGGTGCCCAACTCAGCGGGCAGGCCGGAGAGCGCCCTCGACGGAAAACTGCGTACCGCCATGCAGCAGGGAGCGGCTCCCAGCCCTAATGGCCAAACGATTCCCACCATTGTGCCCGTCAGGATCACCAGATCGCACCGGCCGCCGATGGGTTGCAGGTAGGGTATCATCACGAGGAATTCCCAGGCTGTCGCCACCCGTGGCCGCGCGAGGCGGTAGAGGGCATCCGCGAGATCTTTGCGCCGCCAATTCCTGAGCCGCCCGATATCCCGTAGCTGCCCGATCGCCCCCATGTGCTTGGACGCGGCCGCGCAATTTGGTATTGTGAAGTAGGCTCGAGATTTATGACGCCCGATCCTGCATAAGGCAGGCATCTCGCACCGATATATAGGGAAGGATTTTGCGCCGCACGCCCAGATGCGAATGGAAGGGAAAGGAAGCCTCCAGTGAAGAAAGCGCTCATCACCGGTATCACCGGCCAGGACGGATCATACCTTGCAGACCTCCTGCTATCCAAAGGGTACGAAGTGCACGGCATCATCCGGCGTGCCTCCACCTTCAACACTGCCCGAATTGACCACTTGTACACGGATCCCCATGTAAATGGCGTACATCTCTTTCTCCATTATGGGGACATCAGCGACTCCACCAATCTCATCAAGCTCCTCTACCGCGTACAGCCCGACGAGATTTACCATTTAGCCGCCCAGAGCCACGTGCGCGTGAGCTTCGACATCCCGGAATACACAGGCGATGTCACGGGATTGGGAACCGTGCGCATCCTGGAGGCCATTCGGGAAGTGGGGCTCAAGTCGCGCTTCTACCAAGCCAGCAGCTCGGAGATGTTCGGGAAGGTCCAGGAAATCCCCCAGCGCGAAACCACACCCTTTTATCCCCGCAGCCCCTACGGCGCAGCTAAGGTCTACGCCTATTGGGTTACGGTAAACTACCGTGAAAGTTACGGCCTCTACGCCTGCAACGGCATCCTCTTCAACCACGAGTCGCCACGCCGCGGGGAAACCTTCGTCACCCGCAAAATCACCAGGGCTGTAGCAGAGATCAAAGCCGGCAGGCAAAACAAGCTCTACTTAGGCAATTTGGACGCGAAGCGGGACTGGGGGTACGCAAAGGAGTATGTGGAGGCGATGTGGCTCATGCTTCAACAGAACGAGCCCGACGACTACGTCATCGCCACAGGCGAAACGCACTCCGTGCGCGAGTTCCTCGACGAGGCCTTCGGCTATGTAGGGCTCGATTGGCACGACTACGTCGAGACGGATCCGCGATACTTCCGACCCGCAGAAGTAGACCTTCTGGTGGGAGATGCCAGCAAAGCCAAGAGGAAGCTCGGTTGGCAGCCGCGAACTACCTTCAAGGAACTCGTACGCCTCATGGTAGATGCAGACATGCAGGCGGGAGACTATCAGAAATGGAGTGATATGCGCCGATGCAGTGGGGATCTCAGCGGGTCGTCGTCACGGGAGGCGCAGGCTTCCTAGGAAGCTTCGTGGTTGAGAAGCTCAAGGCGCGCGGGTGTCGCGACATCTTCGTGCCCAGGTCCCGCGAATATGATCTTCGGGATCGCGATGCCGTCATCCGCTTGTATCAGGATGCGCACCCCACCATGGTCATTCATCTGGCGGCTGTGGTGGGGGGTATCGGCGCCAACCGCGCGAACCCCGGCCGCTTCTTCTACGATAACGCCATCATGGGCATCCAGCTTATGGAGTATGCCCGGCAATACCAAGTGGCCAAGTTCGTGGCTGTGGGTACGATCTGCGCATACCCAAAGTTCACACCCGTTCCGTTCAAAGAGGACGACCTCTGGAACGGCTACCCCGAGGAGACGAACGCGCCCTACGGATTGGCCAAGAAGATGATGCTCGTACAGGCCCAGTCCTACCGCGCCCAATATGGCTTCAACGCCATCTATCTCCTGCCGGTGAACCTGTACGGCCCGCGCGATAACTTCGACCTGGAGACCTCCCATGTTATCCCGGCCCTCATCCGTAAGTGCGCCGAGGCGGTGCATCTCGGCAAGGATGAGATCGTCCTCTGGGGTGACGGGTCGCCAACCCGCGAGTTCCTATATGTAGAAGATGCGGCTGAGGGCATTCTCCTGGCTGCCGAACGATACGATGGCCCTCTCCCGGTGAACCTGGGGAGCGGAGAGGAGATTGCCATCCGCGATCTAGCAAACCTCGTGGCACGGAAGATGGATTTCCGCGGCCGCATCACATGGGACACTTCCAAGCCCAACGGGCAACCCCGGCGCTGCCTGGACGTGTCCCGGGCTGAACGCCTCTTTGGTTTCCGCGCTCAGACGCCCTTCGAACAAGGGCTGGAGCGGACCATCGCATGGTATCTCGAAGGGCATTCCTGAGGCTGCGGTGCAAAGAGGCCTGCCTTCCTGCGCCGCGGCCTATACCGCTTCTGGTTAGGAGGATCCACCGTGGGTACTTTCAGCCAACCCCTTCATGAGGCTTTCCTATGCCTTCTGCCGGTCCCCGTCGCGCTCCTTTGTGCAACCGTGCTGTGTACCGCCGTACCTGCAGCAACAGAACCATCGGGAACCCTCGTTCTCTACGTGGCTCCCAACGGCAGCGACGACTGGAGCGGAAGGCTGCGCCTGCCCAACCCACGCCGCACCGACGGGCCGCTGGCCACCCTCCAAGGCGCCCGGGATGCCATCCGGCGCATCCGCACCCGCAATGATGCTCCCCAGCATATTGTGGTGAAAGTGGAAGCGGGAACCTATTCTCTTAAGGAGCCGTTCACTCTCAATTCCCAGGATGGAGAACCGCAGGGGAGTGTCGTCTACGAGGGCGAAGGTACGCACCCGCCGGTGTTGAGCGGCGGCCGGCGCATCACCGGCTGGAAAAAGGGAACAAATGGGGTATGGACGGCCGAGATCCCCGAAGTTCGGGCGGGAACGTGGTATTTCCAATCCCTGTGGGTCAATGGCGAGCGAAGGCCAAGAGCGCGAACGCCCAACGAAGGGTACCTTCATGCCGCTGCCCGGGCCCCCCAGGGCTTCGACCCCCGGTCTGCCTTCATCTTCCGCGATGAGGATATCAAGAACTGGCCCGATCTGGAAGACGTCAACGTGATCATGTTTCACAACTGGGAAGCTTCGCGCCACCGCATCCAAAGCGTGGATGCAACCCATCACCTGGTGCAGCTTACCGGACCCGCGCCCTGGCCGCTCCTTGAAGCCACCGACCGATACATCGTTGAGAACGCTCCCGACGCCCTCGATGCACCCGGAGAATGGTATCTGAACCGCCACACCGGAACCTTATCCTACATACCCAAACCGGGCGAGGACATGCACAAAGCGGTAGTCGTGGCTCCAATCCTGACGCAGCTCGTGCGCATCGAGGGAAACCCCGCCCAAGGAGAGTTCGTACAGAACGTTACGCTTCGCAACCTGGCATTTGAATACTGCGACTGGGTATTGCCCCACGAAGGCTACGCGGACCCGCAGGCAGCGGTGTCCATTCCACCCGCCGTTGAGGTCAATGGCGCGCGTTCCGTGGGGCTGGAGCTCCTCGAAGTGTCCCACGTAGGAGGATATGGCGTAGGGTTCCTGCACGCGTGCCGGGACTGCGCGCTTATCCAGACGTACATCCATGACCTGGGCGCCGGGGGAGTAAAGCTCGGTGAAACGAGCCTGCCGCAGCAGGAAGATCTGCGCACGGAAAGCTGCCGTGTGGAGAACAACTTTATTCACGATGGAGGCAACGTCTATCCCTCGGGCTGCGGCATCCTGGCGCTCCAGACCTCGTACAACACGATCCGGCACAACGAGATCTCCGACTTCTACTACACCGGCGTGTCCGTGGGATGGAGTTGGGGGTATGCACCAAGCTCAGCCCACCATAACCTCGTAGCCGACAACCACATCCACCACATCGGCTTCGCGGTCCTGAGCGACATGGGCGGCATTTACACGTTGGGTGTGGCGCCCGGCACCATCCTGAGGCACAACAAGATCCACGACGTCGAGAGCTTCAGCTATGGAGGATGGGGCATCTATCCCGACGAAGGCAGCACTACCCTTACCATCGAGGACAACGTAGTCTATAACTGCAAGAGTGCATGCTTCCACCAGCATTACGGGCGGGATAACCTCATCCGCAACAATATCTGGGCCTTCGGACGCGAATTCCAACTGATGCGCACCCGCAACGAAGACCATCGCTCCTTTACCTTTGAGCACAACATCGTCTACTACACCCAAGGAGACCTGCTGGGAAGCAACTGGCAGGGCGGGCCGGACAAGTTCTCCATGGACTACAACGTCTACTGGAATGCCGCCGGCAAGCCGGTCACCTTCCAGGGAGCCTCGCTTGCAGCATGGCAAGCGCGCGGACTAGACCGGCACTCCGTAGTGGCCGATCCTCTGTTCGTCAATGCCGAAGCGTACGATTTCCGCCTAAAGCCGACCTCCCCTGCCTTGGCGCTGGGGTTCAAACCCATCCGGATGAACGGCTTCGGCCTGGAGGGCCCCAAAAACTGGGTAACCCTGCCGCTCCGCGTACGCAACAGACCGTGGGTCGTGCCCAAGCCCCAGCCGCCTCAACCCATTGCAGAGGATCTTGACCAACTTCCGGTGGGCTCGGCTCCACTGGATCTGCGCATCTACGGTGAAGAGAATGGAGCTTCCATACGTGTGGCACCTCGGCCAGACGGCCTTCAAGGCCATTGTCTGAAGTTCACCGATGCCCCGGGACTGCGCAACGCCTATGATCCTCACGCGTTCTACCTGCCCGATTATTCCGAAGGGACGGCCCGCTTCGCGTTCGATTTGTGGTTTGAGCCGTCGGCCGAAATGTTTGTGGAGTGGCGCAACAATGCATCGCCCTATGCCGTAGGGCCGTCGCTCTATCTCCATCCGGATGGGCGCCTTACTGCAAACGGCCGCGATCTGCTGGATGTTCCCCCGCGGCATTGGATCCATGTGGAAGAGACGTGCGGGCTGGGGAGCCGAGCCAGCGGCCAGTGGACGCTCAAGCTCCAACTGGAAGGCCGGCCGCCGCGCATCTTCACAGATTTGCCGTGCTCGAAAGCGTTCCGTACGCTGGACTGGCTCGGCTTCAGCAGCATGGCAACGGACACTCGGGTATTCTACGTAAACAACATCCGGCTGACACTGCTTCCTGCAGGCCCGAAAAACTCCTTTGAGGGCCGGCGCGATGGAACCCGCGAGCCGGAGAATTCGTAACGCAACGAGAGAACGGCAATGGATGATATACGAACGGCCGTAGTGACCGGCGCAAGTAGCGGCATCGGTGCGGCATCGGCCCGCAAACTTGCAGCGGCGGGCTTTCATGTGATCGTGGGGGCGCGCCGGCTCGATCGCCTGCAGGCATTGGCCCAAGAGATCGGCGGCGTTGCCCGGTTGTTGGATGTTACCGATCCTTCCAGCGTTGAGGCCTTCTGCAGGGAAGTGCCTCCCCAATTGGCGCTGCTGGTGAACAACGCAGGAGGAGCCCTGGGATTGCGGCCCGTCGCGGAAGCGATAGACGACGAGTGGCAGACGATGTACGCATCCAACGTCCTTGGCCTCATGCGCATGACGCGCGGGCTGTTACCCAATTTGCGGGAAGGGCGCGGCCACATCATCAACATCACGTCGGTTGCCGGGCGGGAAGTTTACCCAGGGGGAGCGGGATACACCGCAGCCAAACATGCGGCGCGCGCTGTAACCCAAACGTTACGAATGGAGCTGAACGGCGAGCCCATTCGCGTGACCGACATTGCCCCGGGACTTGTGGAAACCGAATTCAGCCTTGTGCGCTTTTATGGCGATGAAGCTCGCGCCAAAGCCGTGTACGAGGGCATGACACCCCTTACCGCGGAAGACGTGGCGGAGTGCGTTGTGTGGGCTGCGACGCGGCCGCCGCATGTGAACATAGATGAGATCGTAATCAAGCCCCTGGCCCAGGCGACTGTCCTCCAAGTTGCACGGCACAAGGGGCTCTAATCGAAGGCTGTGCCCCATTCCAAGCGGTGGGCCGAACAAACGCGAGGCATGATGTTGATGCAGCCGCCCAGATGCGGTATACTTATTGACGGATGATGATACGTACCATTGCGCCTTTGTCTGCATGGCGGTAGATGCATGCGGACAAGGGCTAACGTTTTTAGGGGTTCCTCGATGAGGGTCCTCGGAGGCGTAATAAAGAGACGAACAATGGAAAACTCTTGCAGCGCTGCTATGCGCCGATGGCTTGCCATCCAGGGTGAGATGGCAGAACGCAAAGTGTGCCGCGGTACGGGATGCATCTTCGCCCGCGCGTCCAGGAACCACGTGCAATGACCAATCTCGTACGCCTCATTCGCGAGCTTAAGCCGTATTGGCGCGTAATGCTGCTGGTGGGAGTGCTCACACTCGCCAGCGCTGCCTGCGGCCTCCCCGGGCCTCTAATCGTTCGCTATTTTGTAGATCACCTCATCAAGCGGCAACCGCTGAACCTTCCCCTCGTCTTCGCGCTCTTGGTAGGCATTGCCACACTCAGCGGCGCCATAGGCTTTGCCCTCACTCTAGCCATCACCTACTTGGGGCAGCGCTTCAAGTACGACATGCGCCGCAAGCTCTACAGCCATATGCAGACCCTCTCCCTGGGCTTCTTCGAGAAGAACCAGACGGGCAAGCTGATGAGCAACATCACCAACGATGTGGCAGCGCTGGACTCGCTCATCAGCGGCGGCTTCGTTACCCTAATTTCGGACACGGCGACGCTGGCCGCCGTGATCTTCATTGTGTTCAGCATGAACTGGCGCCTGGCCCTTGCAGCGCTGGCTGTGTATCCCCTATACATCCTCAACTACCTGCTCCACATCGGAAAGATCAAACGCACCGCCGATGAAGTGCGTGAGGAGCGCGACATCATGCTGGGGGATCTGCAGGAAAAGCTCGCCGGCACCCTTGTGGTGAAATCCTACGCCAAGGAGCGTTTCGAGGTGCGGCAGTTCGTGGGGCAGAACCGAAACTTGCTGGACCTCAACGTACGCCAGAATATCCTGGGCACGCGCCTGTGGACCATCGCCGAGTTCATCGGCAGCGGCTGCGGCACCGCCATCATTCTGTGGTATGGGGGGCGGCAGGTCCTGTTGGGGCATCTTACGCCTGGAAGCCTCGTGGCGTTCGTAAGCTATATCACAAGCTACCTCTACGGCCCTACTCTGCGCCTCATTCAGATCAACGACCAGATTGCCCGCGCCAATGCTGCCCTCAACCGCATCTTCGCCACCCTGGACACCCGCCCCAACATCCAGGATAAACCCGGCGCGATCGAGCTGCCCCCCATCAAGGGAGAGGTTCGCTATAACGACGTGTGGTTCGAGTACGAACCAGGCCAGCCCGTAATTAAGGGAGTGAACCTCCACGTGAAACCCGGCCAAATGGTTGCCCTCGTGGGGCATTCAGGCTCCGGAAAGACCACCATGATCAACCTGCTTTCCCGTCACTACGACGTTACAGCCGGATCCATCACCGTGGATGGGCATGACCTGCGTGACGTGACGCTTCGATCCTTGCGCAGACAGGTGGGCGTGGTGATCCAGGAAACCATCCTGTTTAACACCACCATCCGAGAGAATATCCGATACGGCCGGTTGGAGGCCACCGATGCCGAAGTGGAAGAGGCGGCTCGCGCAGCAAACATCGCCCACGTAATCGAGGCTCTTCCCCGGGGATACGACACGCGCATCGGCGAGGAGGGCATCAAGTTATCCGGCGGCGAGAAGCAGCGCATCGCCATCGCCAGAGCCATCCTCTCGGATCCGCGCATCCTGATCCTGGACGAAGCCACCTCTGCTCTGGATTCCGAGACCGAGGCCATGATCCAGGAAGCCCTGGAGCGCCTGATGAAGGGGCGCACCAGTTTCGTAATCGCCCACCGCCTTTCCACCATCGTCAAGGCCGATCTCATCGTGGTGATGGAGAAGGGCGTGATTATGGAGATGGGCAGCCACCAGGAACTGCTGTCGCAGGGAGGCATCTATGCCGGCCTTTATCAACAGCAGTTCAAGGCTGCGTTGGAAGCTTTGGAGGCTGAGCAGACGGCAGCATGAGTAATTTCGTCAGGCTTCTGGGGTACCTCAAGCCCTACCGCTTCCGGGTGGCGGGAGCTGTGATCCTGATGATCTTGGTCACACTCTCAACGCTGCCCATGCCGCGCATCACGCAGTTCCTCATAGACAGCGTATTACCCCACAAACGCTGGCATATGCTCAATCTCATCTTCTGGATGGTGATCGGCCTCTATGCCGTGCGCGGCTTGATTTCCTTCAGCCTCAACGCAGTCATTAGCTGGCTGGGACAGCGCATCGTCTTTGACCTGCGCTACCAGTCCTACAAGCATCTCAACCGCCTCTCCCTCAGTTATTACGACAAGCGGCAGACCGGCAAGATCATGGCGCGGGTTGTGGATGACATCAACGTCATCCAGTACATGATCACCGGCGGCTTCGTGCAGCTCATCACGGATATTCTGACCCTCCTCGTTGTGATCCCTGTGATTTACTCCATGGAATGGCGCCTCGCCACCATTGCCGTGGCGGTGGTTCCCTTCTACGTGGCTGGGTACAAGCTCCTTTTGGGCAAGATCCGCGCACTGAGCGTGCAGCTTCGGGAAAAGTGGGATGCAATGCTGGGCGCCCTGCAGGAAAAGATTGCCGGCATTACCGTTGTCAAAGCCTTCGTGCGCGAAGACTACGAAACGGAGCATTTCATGCAGACGGTAGCCGACAATTTCAAGCTCGGGATGCAGCAGGCCAAGCTCAATCGAACTTTGGGGCTCGTGGCGACCGTTATCCGCGCTGCCGGCACCGGCCTCATCTATTGGGTAGGCGCCCGCCTGGTGTTTCAATACGACATCAAGCCCGGTGAATTAGTGGCCTTTACCGCATACATCGGCTACCTTTACGACCCTGCGGTGCGCCTGGTGGATTTTAACGTGCAGGCTCAATGGGCCGGCGCGGCCATAGACCGCGTGTTCGAAACGCTGGACACCCGCCCCGAAATCGTGGATGCTCCCGACGCCGTTGTCCTGAAGGAGATCCGCGGTGCTGTGGAATTCCGCAACGTGAGCTTCGGCTACGAGCCCGGCCAGCCGGTGCTCCATGGCATCAACCTGAAAGTGGAACCAGGCGAAGTCATCGCCATTGTGGGCCCTTCGGGTGCGGGCAAAACCACCCTCGTGAACCTTATTGCCCGCTTCTACGACGTTACCGAGGGAGCCGTGCTCATTGATGGTCATGACATCCGCAAGATCCGCCTGGAGACTGTGCGCCGCCAAATCGGATACGTAAGCCAGGAGTCGCTCCTCTTCTCCGTCTCCATCCGCGAGAATATCGCCTACGGCCGCAAGGATGCCACCGAAGAACAGATCATCCAGGCAGCACGGAATGCCGATCTGCACGACTTCATCATGTCCCTCCCCGATGGGTACGACACCAAGATCGGGGAGGACGGCATCAAACTCTCCGTGGGGCAGAAGCAGCGCTTGGCGATCGCCCGAGCTACTCTCACAGATCCCCGCATCCTCATCCTCGACGATGCCACCTCTGCCCTGGACTCGAAGACCGAAGCCAACGTGCAGGAAGCCCTGGAGAAGCTCATGAAGGGGCGCACCAACTTCGTCATCGCCCATCGCCTCTCCACCATCATGAATGCCGACCGCATCGTGGTGATGGACCATGGCCGCATCGTGGACGTAGGCACACACGCCGAGCTCGTAGCCCGGCCCGGCGTATACAAGAACCTTTACGATGAGCAGTTCAAGAGCGCCCAGGAAGAAGCCCTCATGGCGCTGCTCGCGTAGCCTTGTTCAGGCAACACGCATCAGTCCACGGCCGTGTGCACCGCCTTGCCGCCCATAGAGGACGACCCGTACGGCCTGTCGCGCAGATCCATCTTGGATGCCCAGTTCTCCTCCTGCTCGATCATAACCTGGGCCCAGATGCGGCGGGACAAAGGATCAGGCGGCAGAACCACGGGATGGGGGGCGAGGTTGGCTCGGGCGATGCCGAGGGTGAACACTGCGAGATACCCAACAATCGCGAAGTTCGCGGCACGCCGCACGAAGGCAGGACGCCGCCGCCATGCCCATTCCAGGAAGGCAAGCGGCAGCAGAAGAAGCGCCAACTTCACCGCAACCAGTGTATGCAGTCCGCGCCGCAGGGCGGCCTCCATCAAGGGGTTTGCCTCCCAGGCGTTGAAGGTGTTGATGAGCCAAAGGGTAAAACACAGGTCGGCCAGTCCAATTCCGGCCAGGACCAGTGTCTGACGGTGCAGCCTCATGGTCGGAACCTCCTCTGTTCCCTGGCCAGCGGCGATCCGCAAGCCTGCCGCTGTTCGAACGGCGACGGATTCCGTCGCCTCTCAAACAGATAGACCGGGCGCTGCAGCGCGCGGTGACACCAGGAGCTTAGAGGAGGCTCCCCTGCTGCGGGGGTTGTGTCTGCGGGAAAGGGAGGCCAAGGTGCTGAGCCGCGGCCCGGGTAGCCTTGCGGCCGCGAGGCGTGCGGTCCAGAAAGCCCAGTTGCAACAGGTAGGGTTCATATACATCAACGATGGTATCGGTCTCTTCACCCAACGAGGCTGCGAGTGTCTCGATGCCTGCGGGCCCGCCGCCGTACTTCTCGAGGAGCAGACCCAGGTAGCGATGATCGAATTCATCCAGACCCAGGTCGTCAATCCCCAAGAGATGCATAGCCTCGAGCACTACCTGGGCATCCACGACACCGTTGCGGCGCACCAGAGCGTAATCTCGGCATCTGCGCAGCAGGCGATTGGCGATGCGCGGGGTACCTCGAGACCGCTTGGCCAGCTCGACAGCGCCTTCCTGTGTCACGCCGACGTTGAGGATCTCTGCAGATCGCAGGATGATGGTGCGCAGGTCATCCAGTTCATAGAGATGAAACGTATGGTGCATGCCGAAGCGGTCGCGCAGGGGAGCAGTAAGGAGGCCGGGCCGCGTGGTTGCGCCGATGACGGTGAACCGCGGGAGTGGAAGGCGCATCGTGCGAGCGCTCGGCCCCTTGCCGATCACCAGGTCCAGCGTGAAGTCCTCCATAGCAGGATAGAGGATCTCAGCCACTACAGGGTTCAGGCGATGGATCTCATCAATGAACAGCACGCTGCCGGCATCGAGGTTCGTAAGCACTGCCGCCAAATCTCCGGCCCGTTCCATGGCAGGCCCGGAAGTGATGCGGATAGGCGCCTCCATCTCGTTGGCGCATACCAAGCTCAATGTGGTCTTGCCCAGACCCGGCGGACCATAGAACAAAATATGATCCAGAGGCTCTCCGCGCTTGCGCGCCGCTTCGATGGCGATGCGCAGGTTCTCCTTGAGGCGCTCTTGGCCGATGAACTCATTCAACCGCTTCGGGCGGAGCGAGAGTTCGGCTGCGTCTTCTTCCGTACGAGCAGGGCTCACCACGCGTTCTGGGATCATGGCAGGTTGGAATGGATCATTGCCGGGCGGCTCGCACCGTCCTTCTGAGCCACAGTACCAGACAGCCGTATGCCTTGTCAAGCAGGCGCCCATAGAGGTATCAAGCAATTCATGCATACAATACAACGCGTGTCTCATATCCCTCGGCAGGTAGGCGCGGAGCCCATCTCCAGCGCAGCCGTGGTACATCCATGAACTCCCTTCCCACGCCAGATGCCGCCGGCAAACCTCAGGCGGAGGCGTCTCTCCCCAACGCCGCGGAATTCTGCCGCACCTGCACTCTTCTGCCCTTGGAGCGCGAGTGCCTCCACGACGTGGCTGTCGCAGTAAACGAAGGCAAATCGCTGGACGAAATCCTGCTCATTGCCCGAGACGCAGTCCTCCGCCTCAGCCATTTGGACCGCGTAGGTCTGTGGCTAGTGGACCGCGGGGCCTTGCGCGGGGCCTGGGGTACCGATGCATCCGGCAGGCTTCGCGATGAGCGCAACCACTTCTACCGTTGCGACGAAGTGTCTCCGCGGCCCGACGAACTCATGGATGAGGCCCGCGGTTACGTTATCGGCGCCCCGGATTTTCTTCGCGGGCCAGGGCTCTTCAGCCTTCCGAACGAGCGCCCGCCGGCCCGGTGCGCCATCCCCATGCGCGCCCGAGGGGAACTCATCGGGCTGATTTTTGGAGATAACCTCATCTCCGGTCGGCCCATTGATGAAGCAGCCATCGCAGCGTTGGTACCCTTCTGCGAACAACTCGCTCTGGCTGTGGCCAACGCGCGGCTTTTGGCCGAAAAGGAGCAGCTTGCGCGTCGCCAGCAGCGCTTCATGGAGATCGCCGCCGCCATCAACTCGAGCCCAGATTTAGACACGATCCTACGCCTCGTTCGCGACGCCGCGATTGACGTGGGAGGATTTGACCGGGCCGGCGTATGGCTGGTGGAGGGCGAGAACATCCGAGGGTCTTGGGGCACCGACGCCCATGGCCGCCCGCGTGACGAGCGCCACCTGCAAGAGAAGCTGGATCAATGGCCTCCTGCCGCTAGAACCCTTAAAAGCGGCCAGCAGCGCTTCTATATCGAACAATGGCGCACCCCCTACGACGACTTGCGGGACGAAGAGGGCTTCATCCCCCACGCGGTTGTGGCACTCGTTACCCACGGAGAAATGGTGGGCCTTCTCTCCGTGGATAATCTCATCACTGGCCGGCCCTTCAGCGAAGAGGACCTCTTGCCCTTGCTTCCCTTCGCCGACCAAGCTGCTGTGGCCATTCGCAATGCCCGGCTGATGCAGGAGGTTCGTCAGGCTCAGGAGGCCCTTCTGCGCACCGAGAAGCTTCGGGCAGTAGGCGAACTGGCCGGCGGAGTTGCCCACAATGTCAACAACGTGCTGACGGCCGTGCTTGGATATGCGGAACTCATCCAACAAGATGGAAACGCTACTCCAGAGATCCGGCAATATGCCCGGGTGATCGAGAGGGCCGCGCTGGACGGCGCCGAAATTGCCCGGCGCATGCAACAGTTTGCCCATACCGGTGCGGAGAGCCGCCATACCTCCTTCGACCTGGTAGCGGTCACAACGGAAGCCATTGCACTTACGCGACCGGCTTGGCACAATCAAGCCTCCGCTATGGGCGCGCGCATTGACGTAGTAACCGAGATGCCGTCAAGGTTGTTCGCCCGGGGCATCGCATCCGAGATACGCGAAGTGGCGGTGAACCTGATGAAGAACGCATGCGACGCCATGCCCGCCGGCGGCACCCTTACGGTGAAATGTTACCGGCGCAACGGAGACGCGGTCCTGGAAGTAGGCGACACGGGCATTGGAATGGATGAACAGACACAGCAGCGCATCTTTGAGCCCTTTTTCACCACAAAGGGAGCCGGCTTAGGTACCGGTTTGGGCCTCGCCATAACCTGGGGCATCGTAGCGCACCACCAAGGACGCATCAACGTGCGCAGCGCGCCAGGAAAGGGCACCACCTTCACGGTGCATCTGCCGCTGGCTGCCCAGCCCGAGGACACAAACCTCGACCGAGCCCAATCTGAGGTCCTGCATGGCGTACGGGTGCTGCTGGTAGAGGACGAGGAACTCGTAGCCGGGAGCATCGCCAGGATCCTAGCCGCGCAAGGAGCGGATGTCGCCATGGCGCTCAGCGGGCAGGAGGCGTTGGAGTGGATGCAGAAGCATGGTGCCGACTGCGACATCGTGCTTACGGATCATGGCATGCCCGGCATGACGGGTTCTGAACTCCTGGCCGAGGTGCGCGACCGGTACCCTGCCGTTCGGCGGGTGCTCATCTCGGGGTGGGGGCGTCAGGTGCCTAATGGCGTGGACACCTCCGCCGCTGAAATGATCCTCGGCAAACCCGTTCGGCAGCGGGATCTTACGAAAGCAGTAGCTTCCCTCGTGCGCAGGGGTTAACCGCCTTCTCGGGCGGCAGCGCTCTGCGGAGGGACCAGATATTCCAGGAGGGTTGCAACGCTCCATGCCTGAGCGATGCACCCGCCTGGGGCATGGGGAGCGTCCCCATCATAGAGCTCGGGCAGGTATCCGACACCATACTCCAACAGCCGCCCCAGGAGTGCATCCAACAGCGTGTCTTCCGCAGCCTTGCCCCTGAATGCTCGGCGGCGCGCCTGCAGATACGGGCCCAGGAGCCACGGCCAGACCGTGCCCTGGTGGTACGCGCTGTCCCTTTCGGCAGGAGTTCCCTGATACCTTCCCCGGTATCCGGGGTCACGAGGAGAGAGTGTCCGTAGCCCAACCTCGGTGGCCAGCTCTTGTTCGATGGTGTGCAACATGCTCGCCCAATATCTGCGGCGAAGAACGGCAAACGGAAGGCTTGCGGCAAAGAGCTGGTTCGGACGGATAGCCGCATCCGGACCGGTATCCGTGACGACATCGAAGAGCCCGCGCCCGTCTGAACGCACAAAGGTTTCGTTAAAGCTGCGAGCTGCCGCTCGGGCGCCGCGGGCGTAATCTGCCGAGGGCTCGCCCAACACCTTCGCCATATCCTCGGCAATCCTGAGGGCGTTGTACCAAAGAGCGCAAATCTCAACAGCCTTGCCCGCCCGGGGAGTTACGGGCCGGCCGTCCACGCGCGCGTCCATCCACGTAAGTTGGGTGGAGGCATCTCCTGCCCTCAAGAGCCCGTCCGAAGCATCCACGCCGATGGACCATCGTGTGCCCTTTACGTGCCAGCGGATGATCTCCTTCACTACAGGCCACATCTCGCGCACGAAGCTTGCGGATGCGCCGGCCCTCGCTGTCTGCCAGATGGCGTTCACGTACCAGAGCGTGGCATCGGCGGTATTGTACTCGGGATCTGCCCCGCTTTCCGGGAAGCGGTTGGGGATCATTCCCTGGCTGACGTAGGCGGCGTAGGTTCGCAGGATCTCCTGGGCTTGGGACACGTCGCCCCGGGAAAGAAGCAACCCCGGCAGAGAGATCATCGTGTCCCGGCCCCAATCGGCAAACCAAGGATATCCGGCAACGATCGTGTGCGGCGCTCCCCCATTCGGCGTGATCGCAAACGCATCTGCCGCAGCGAACAACGCCCGGGTAAAAGGCCGCCCTTCACCCTGCGCGCCCCGAAACCGCGCCGACACAGCCCGGCGTGCCTCGTGGGGGTCACCGGCCTCCGTGTTGAGCCCCGCCGACAGAATGACCGGTTCTCCTTCCCGAAGGAGCACTCGGAAGCGGCCAGGCGCGTAGAGATCCTCGTGCCAATCGAAGCCCCGTTCCAGCTCTCGAAGGTGCTCGAAATGATAGTACCATGTACCCATCGGCTGCCATTGGGCGCCGGGAAGAACGAGATCGAGCCAAACTTCTTCCGCAAGCTCTATTGATGCGCGCCCCGGCACGGCCCGCACATCCAGAGGAAAACCCGCACGCGCCTGCATCTCCGTGTGGTAATCCTTCCAGCACACCAGAGGCGTGATCTCCAGGAGCGCCTCGGCGCACCTGCCTCTCCATTCATATTGGATGTAGGTCGCATTGCGGCCCGGAGCCATCCAGACGCTTTTGACCAGCCGGCCCGATTGGGGAAGTTCGTACTGGAACGTGGGCCATGGCCACGGCGAAAAGGACTGCAGAAACCGATAGCCCTGGGGATGCACTGCACCAGGATATTGGTTGCACGAGATCTCTACCCGGTTGCCCGCGGCTGTAACAGCCTCTTCCAGTTTGGATAGAGCCACGCGCCTCTTCCTCGGCGGATCCATCGCTGCAACGAGAAGGCCGTGGTATCGCCGAGTGTTGGCTCCGCAGAGGGTGCCGGATGCGTACCCTCCTATATGGTTCACTGCGAGCCATTCCCGCCGCGACGCTGCTTCGAAATCCTGCAGAATGGACCCGGTAATGTTGAGGCGATCCCAAGGATCAGGCATAGCGAACCTGCGAGCGGCCCATCGGCGTCGTGCCCGCCACGAAGCCGATGGCGCTTATGGTAGAATGATGAGAAGGGCAATCGGATATCGCAAAGGCACACCTATTATAGGCCGCGAAGCGTATCCATTTCCACAGGCTGCCCGGAGCACGATACGGTGGCAATCTCTCCCAGCGCTTCGATCCAGGACACCTTGCCCGTCGTTGGGCATACAACGGCCGAATTGGAACAGCTCTGCCTGCGCCTAGGAGAACCACTGTTCCGGGGGCGTCAAATCGCGCATTGGGTTTACTGCCGGGCGGCGCTCCAATTTGACGAGATGACCGATTTGCCGGAACACCTCCGGGAGCGCCTCGCCGGCAGATACCACATTGGCCTGCCGCATATCGTGCGGACCGTGGCTGCGGCCGACGGCACCGAGAAGTTCTTGTTGCAATTGGCCGATGCCGAACGTGTCGAAACGGTTTATCTGCCCTATGCCGACCGAGTGTCCCTGTGCATCTCCACACAGGTGGGGTGCCCGGCCGGATGCGTATTCTGCGCCACCGGCCAAACGGGTTGGGCGCGGAATATGACCGCCGGGGAGATTGTAGGGCAGGTGTTGATGGTGCAACGCCACCGCCCCCAACGCCGCATCAGTCACGTAGTTTTGATGGGCATGGGTGAGCCGCTCTTCAATTACGATGCCGTCGTCAAGGCCCTTCGCCTCATGATACAGGAAGTGGGTATCTCGCCCCGGCGCATCACACTCTCCACTGTGGGAGTGCCCGAAAACATTCGGAAGCTGGCCAGGGAGGGTCTTCCTATCACCCTGGCCCTCTCCCTCCATGCACCTGACGATGCATTGCGCGCCAGGATGATCCCAACAGGTCGCAAATGGAAGCTTCGCGAGATTTTGGACGCGTGCCGCGATTACGTAAGGGTTACGCACCGCGACCCTACCTTTGAATACCTCCTGCTGGCCGGCGTCAACGATCACCCGTGGCAGGCCGAGGCCCTCGCACACCTGCTGGGTGATCTCCCGGGCAACGTGAACCTGATACCCTACAACCCGGTGGCCACCCAGGAGGATTTCCGGCGCCCCTCTCCCCAGCGCATCGCCGCGTTCCGTGAGGTGTTGGAAAGGGCAGGAAGGGTGACGACGCAGAGAAAGGAACGCGGCAGCAGGATCGCCGCCGCTTGTGGCCAATTGCGCCGGGAATCCGGGAACGCAGGCGCAGTGGGCGCCACAGCCGCAGCCTAATGACCGCATGCACTCCGCGAACCGGTATGTACCGGGGATTACGGGATGCCGCGGCGGGCATTAGGCGCAGGCATCCGTGGGGCCGCGTTGTGGGAGTGATGTGCGCTACGATGTGGATTGCATCCGGCTGCGGAACCAAGACCCCGCGCAAGGCGCAGCCCAAGCGCCCGCCTCGACCGGCCACCCAGCAGGCAGACGCACTTAAGAGCGTGCAGAGCCAAGGCATCGTGATCCATTGGCAGGAAGAGGCCCCTGATGGGAAAGTGAGGCGGGTACTCGAACTCCATGCGGCCTCGGGCCAATGGAACGTGCAGACGCTCTCGGGCATCCTAAAGGCCGGCAACGGCATCCTTTACCGGGACGACATGCCGAAAGTCCGCTTCCAGGCGCCCATCGTCGAAGCCAAGCGCTCCCTGGGCATCCTCGTGGCACGGGGCGGAGTGGTGCTGCACAGCATAGACCCTGCGGGAGCCACGGTTACGGCAAACCGGGTGCGGTGGGATGCCCGCAAGAACCTCGTGGTGGCTGTGGGGAATGTCCGTCTCACGTACCGTCCGCCGGGTTCGGCCAAGCCGGTGGCCTTCGGTACCGCGCCCCAGATGACCTTCAACACAGAACTGGACGAATACCACATCCCGTAGGGAGAAGGGGTGGCGTATGTTAAACGAAAGACGGTGGATCGTCATTGCCTTTGTCCTGCTTTGTCTGGCTTGCGCAAGCGCCCAGACACAGGCCGGCCGGGCAGCTCGGCGAGCGGGTCGTGCGGTATCCAGGCGCCAACAACAAGCGAACAAGCCCGCTTCCTTCACCTATGGTGACGTGACGCTCTCCGGCTTCGCCCGCATCACGGGGCGCCTGGGCGTAATCGCGGAAGCCGTAGGACCAGGCACCACAGTGGATCTTGTGGATCAGGCCCACAAAGCCACAGCCAGGCTTCAAGCCGAGAAGATCACCGTTTATTGGACGCAGGGCAGCACCCAGGCTCAGCGCATCGAGGCCTCTGGCTCCGTACGCTATTCTGGAGTGCAGCCGGCGCCCGGGGGCGAACAAAAGGTGCGCGGCGAGGGTTCCCGGGCGGTGTTTGTTCGCGCCGAAAATAAGATTACGCTCTACGGCCCTGCAACCTTCTATGCCGAGCAGCCGGTACCCGACACCCACACGGTGCAGACGGTTGCGGGCACATCCAACGAGGTAATCTACGATGCCGCCAAGCAGGTTCTCACGTTCAACGGCAACGTCAATGCCACCATCACCATGCCGGACACGCTCGAAGGCCCCGCGCGCATCAGCGGTGCAGAGAGCATTGCATTGGAATTGGCCGAGCGCCCCTATACCTTCAATGTGAAGCTCGGCAGCGTCCAATTCAGTCCGAAGCAGGCTCAGCCGAAGCCTAAATAGGCGAAGCGCACGAAGCGGAGATCCCGAACGGTGGAGATTGCAGCCGAAGATCTGGTGAAGATATATCGCGGCCGACGCGTGGTGGACGGCGTGTCCCTCGAAATGAAGCAGGGTGAGATCGTGGGACTTCTGGGTCCCAACGGCGCCGGGAAGACCACGACGTTCTACATGATCGTCGGCCTCGTCCGGCCGCACGAGGGGCGCGTGCTCCTTGAAGGGCAGGATATCACGCGCCTGCCTATGTACCAGCGCGCCCGAGCTGGCATCGGATACCTGGCGCAGGAGCCCTCCGTCTTCCGGGAATTGACTGTTGCAGACAATATCCGTCTCGTTCTGGAATTCACTTCCATGACCAAGAAGCAGCGCGAACAGAAGATGCACTCGCTGCTGGAAGAGCTGCACATATCCCACCTAATGAACCATCGAGGAAAGACGCTCTCGGGCGGCGAACGCAGGCGCGTGGAGATCGCCCGGGCCCTTGCCACGTCTCCAGCGTTCATCCTGCTGGATGAACCCTTTACCGGCGTGGATCCCATTGCGATCCAAGACATCGAGGAGATCATCCAGCACCTAAAAGAGCGCAACATCGGCATCCTTATTACCGACCACAACGTGCAGGCCACGCTGCGCATCACAGAACGCGCCTACATCATCGCCGATGGCCGCATCCGCGCCGCCGGTAAGTCCGACGAGCTTCCTAACGATCCCAGCGCCCGCCGGTACTACTTCGGCGAAGGGTACGGCCAATGAGGGCGCTATGAAGCTTGTAGACCGCTTGATCCTACGGGAAATCTCCGGGCCCTTTATCAACAGCGTATTCCTCTTTCTCATGCTGCTGTTCTCCTCGGCTTACCTGTTCAAGGTAACCGACCTGATGGTACAAGGGGTGCCCGCCTTCACCGTGGCCCAGATCGCCCTCTATAGTCTTCCGGGACTGGTGACGCAGACGCTTCCCATGGCTATGCTCTTGAGCTGCCTGCTGGCATTCGGACGCCTCTCGAGCGATAGCGAACACATCGCCCTCTTCGCCAGCGGCATCAGCTTCTACCGCATCGCCCGCCCCATCGCCGCCATGGGATCTGTGGTGAGCCTGGTGGCCATCGCATGGAACGAAACCGTTGTCCCGCCTGCCACGCGGAAATATTACGATCTGCTCGTGAGCGCCACGGAGCATATCCAGGCCACGGACCGCCCCCTCCATTACACGGTGAACAAGCCGGGATCCGATGCCATAGATGAATTCGTAAGCATAGACGGCGGCTACGATGCCCACACCCAATCCCTCAAACGGGTGACCATCCTAAAGATGAGCGACGACCCCAAACGGGCTGGAATGCCCGAAATGGTGGTGTATGCCCAGCGGGCGGTGGCCCGCGACCCAAGGGGCGTAGATTGGATCCTCTATAACGGATACGCCCGTTATATTCCAAGGGACGCCACCGGGCACTTCCAGGCAGACACCGTCTTTGACGTAACCACGACCAGTTCGCTGGGTCACAATGTGCGGGTAGGCCGCCCGTTCCGGGGAGTGATGCAAGCAGACACCCACGACAACCACCAGATGACGTTTGCGCAATTGCGTGATAAGATAAACTTGGAACGCGCCCAGGGAAGCCCGGACACCCTGGGTGATGAGGTAGATCTCTGGGAGAAGCTCTCCCTCCCCTTCGCCAGCCTCATCTTCGGGCTTGTGGGCGCACCTCTAGGGGTTCGGCCTCAGCGCGGGAGCAAGGTGATGGGCTTCGGCATCGCCATCGCAATCATCTTCGGATACTGGGTGGTCTACCACTGGATGTACCTGGTGGGAAAGAACGGCGGCCTTCCCCCGATGCTGGCCAGCTTCGCCGCAGACCTCATCGGGCTCGTTGCAGCCGGGTACCTCATCGCAAGGACGCGGCAGTGAGCAGGAGGTGATGGGTCATGTTCTGGACTGTGTTGGCCCTGTGCCTCACCGTGGTAATGGGGGGCGTCATCGCCTATAACGGCGACGTGATAGGCCGCAGGTACGGCAAGCGGCGCCTCACCGTGCTGGGACTGCGCCCGCGCCATACCGCAGTGCTCATCACCATCGTTACGGGCCTCACAATCTCAGCGGTTACCACAGGCGTGTTGTTCCTCGTAGTCCCGCCGGTTCGGGAAGTGATTATGGAAGGTGAACAGGCCATCCGAACCAAAGCACGCCTCGCAGAGCAGAACCGCACGCTCCTTCATCTCAATTCGGGTCTGGCGGATCAGAATGCTCAGCTCGAAGCACGAAACGCGAGGTTGGCCCACCAGCAGGCGCGAGCCCGGGCGGAAGTCTTGAAGGTAAGCCGTGAATTGGCCGCACGGCAACTCGAGCTCAAGCGCACCCAGGCTGCATTGGCAACAGCCGTTGCCAACGAACGCTCTGCCATCCATCGCGTTCGGTTGGCCCAAACGGAAGTGGCCTCCCTCATCCGAAAGAAGGCAGAACTTTCCGCGGCAATCGCCTTGCTCACCCGCCGGAACGCCGAATTGGCCGCCCGGAATGCCGACCTCAATGCCGAGAACATGCGCCTGGCCAGGGATAACGCGGCTGCCGTTAAGTACGGCGAGGAACTGGGGCAAGACAACGAACGCAAGCACCGCGAGAACGAGACGCTGCTCCGTGTCAATAACGCCCTGTTGGACGCGAACGGCAAACTGGATGAACAGAACCGCACGCTTATGCGCAAGAATGCCGAACTGGAACAGAAGAATGCAGAGCTTCTGAAGGCCGGCCGCGAATTGCTTCTCCAATCCCGCACGGATCTCTCGGAACTCGCTCGACGGCTGGAGGCGATGCGCACACGGCGAGTGGTGATCCACACTGGGGAGGACCTTGCCCGGTGCATCATCCCGCCCAATCAAAGCCCGGAAGACGTACGCCGCGCCATAGATCAGCTGATCCATGACGCCAATCAGGCGGCTCTGGCACGGGGCGCAGGGCCCGGAGACACAGGGGTCCGTGCAGTACGTGTGGTGAGCAAAGAGTTCGAGACCATTACCCCCTTCGGCAACATCCACCCCATCGAGGTTACGGAGACGGACCGAATAGACGCCCTGGTCCGGCGCTTGGCCGGAGCCGATCAACCGGTATGCCTCCTGGCCCTTGCCGTAGCCAATAGCGTGGATGGAGAGCCGGCCCTCATAGATTTCCAGCCCTACACCGATCGCCTTATCTACACCCGGGGGCGCGTGGTGGGCTCGCGGCGGTTTGACGCCACGGAGCCTGTGGAGAAGCTCTACCCGGAAATCATGAGCTTTCTGAAGGACCTGGGCAGGAGCGCCATTGACCGCGGAATGATCCCTACCATAGATCCGGCCACGGGCGATCCTCAGGTTGGCGGGCTTACATGGCCCGAGCTGGCAAATCTGATTGACCGGGTGCGGAGTGCCGGCCGGCATATCGTTTTGACTGCAGTGGCGGCGGCAGACACGAACGCGTCTGACCCCCTGCGCCTCAACTTCAGGATAGACCCGGCCCTGTGAAGACGGTGATGGCGATTGATCCTGGCAGCGGCAAGTGCGGCATCGCAGTCGTCACCAGCGATGGACGCATACTGCACCGGCAGATTGCGTCTTCTCCCTGCCTTCCAAACACGGTGGCCGAGCTCTACGAGCGGTTCAAACCCGATGCGGTACTGGTAGGCAACGGCACCGGGGCTCGGCGCGCCCGCGAGTGTTGTTTGGCAAGGATCCCAGCGGAAGCGCCCGTGCATCTTGTGGAGGAGCGCTTCACATCCGTGGAGGCCCGTCAACGATACCTGAAGGACCATCCTCCACGCGGCTGGCGCCGGCTCCTCCCAGCCTTTGCCCGCGTTCCCGAAGACCCGTATGACGACTACGTCGCCATCATCCTGGCCGAGCGGTATTTCGCAGCCCTCACCCAACCGGGCGCCCAACCCATCCAGGGTGCTTGAAGCGCTGCACCCGTACGTTCCCCGGCCCCGCCGCACTTCCACGGCGGGGCCGGGGCGCTTCTACCGACCGGGCGACGCCGGGGGAGGGGGAGGCATCATCGGCGGACCACCCCCCGCGGCGCCTGGATGCATGGGCGGAGCTAGGTTCACGTTCGGTGGCGGCGTGCCTTTGATAATTTTCGGGCCGGGCGACCACTGCCGGAAGAACAGCACTCCTATCACCGCCAGCACAATAATCACCACCACGGCGACCAATGCAGGAGGAATTTCTTGTTTCATGTGACCTCCTTTATAGATCCTATAAACACGGCAAAGAACACGAACGTCTCTGCTAAGGGTTCAGGATTGGGTCGGCGTTGCGGTCGTCCTGAACGGTCCATTCACTGGGATAGGTGCTTCCCCACCGGCGCGTTTTCACGTGGCCGTCTGTCCATATGATATTTTGCGAGGCGTTGAAGAACCCCTGGACGTTCGGATCCCGGGAAGTCCAGTCTGTGCCGGTGCACGTCCAGTTGTTCCAACCGCGGTAGAGCGGATAGTCAATGTGGCCGTCTTGCCAACTGTCCGGGCAGTGACCGTCCACTACATAGATCGTCTCGGCAGGGTTCTGAAGAACCGCTAAGCTGGGATAGTGCCACCATGAGATGCCCCAGTGGGCGCCGGGGTTGTTGTCCTTCCATTTCGTGTAGTACCACGTGTCTACACCGTTGAGCATGTAGGAGAAAAAGAGGGTGTTGCCGTCCGGGCTCAGGTTGATGTTCAGCTGTTTGCAAACCCATGGTGCATTGGCGTCGTACGCAGCCTGAAGCTGTGGAGAGAGAAAAACCTGCGTGTTTTTTACGTACGGTTGCAGCAACGCAGGCCAGTACACCCATTGGCCAGGGGAGCACCGGGGGTCGTTGTACGGGAGCCCGAAGCCCAGCATCTTTTCGTCGTAATCTTGGGCGTACATCATCAGGGCCAGTCCCTGCTGCTTCATGTTGCTCATGTCGGACGCCTGGCGTGCCTTTGTACGCGCCTGCGCAAACACAGGAAACAGGATCGCTGCCAAGATCGCGATGATCGCGATCACCACGAGCAGCTCGATGAGCGTGAACGCCGATCTTTTCATGGATCACGATCTCCTTTCACAAGTTGGAGCCGATGCATAGGGAAACACCATACGTCAAGAGAAGCTCTCACCCCCTTCTACCTTTGCGTGGAAGCGCGGATGGCCAATATTGGCTGCAGCACGACGCCCTCGACAGCGGCATCCGGAGCCGCCATGCGCCGCTTGAGGAGGCTCCAAGCACTGTCGCACATCTCGTCCAAAGGCTGGATCACCGTAGTGATGGGAACCTCCAGATACTCCGTGTCCTCGATGCCGTCACATCCCACAATGGCTACATCGGTGGGCACACGCACTCCGAGATCGCATAGCCCGCGGTAGGCGCCGATTGCCATCTCATCGTTGTGGCAAAACAGCCCATCGGGCAACCCACGCGTAGCGGCATACGTGCGGATTGCCTCTCGTGCAGAGGACCGCCACTGATCCACCGCGATGATGTATTCCGTTGCAAACTGGAGCTCACGCGCCGCAGCGTCATACCCGTCGCGCCGAGCGTCACCTTGCTGACGCGACTCTGCATTCACGAGATACGCTATGCGCCGGCAGCCGATGGAGTGCAGGTGGACTACAGCCGCAAACGCACCGGCGTAAAGATCCACCGCCACATGATCCACATGGCGAACCACGTAACCTCCCATGCTTACGACGGGGGTCCACCTCCGCGCCCGCTGGCGAAGGTACACCGCAAGTGCCCCAGCGCAATCATGGGCCACGATGCCGTCTATGTGCCCATGCCCTGTGCGCAGCGCTTGCGGCATCTGCTCCATGCACCGTACCAGAACTTCATATCCCTCCGAATGGAGGCGAGTGTACACAAGGTGAGCAACTTGCGCATGAAAGCTGGCGTAGAGGTCGTTCATCCAGAGAGCGACGGTGCAGCTCCTACCCGTAACCAGAGCACGGGCTGAACGGTTGGGTTGATAACCCAATTCTTCAGCAAGCTGCCGCACGCGCCTTGCAGTCGCTTCAGACACCATTGCTTGCCGGTTCCCGCTCAACACTCGAGATACGGTGGATACGGAAACTCCAAGTTGTTGGGCAAGGTGTTTGAGTGTAACCGCCACGGCCGAATACTCTTTCTGCAAACGTTTGCAATTGCGATCAAGCAAAGGCTGATCGGGGCAGCTACCGGATAGCGGCTATTGCGCAAACGTTTGCAACATTCTACCACATTCCCCGCAACCCGTCAACAAACCCCCAAAACGCCCCCGCCTTAACCCGCATCCGAACGAAATGCCCAAACATCGCCGCATTCAATTCGCACCTTGGGCCCGCGGTAGAGCAGGTTGTCGCCATCCTCCGCGTATACGGCAAACCGGCCTTCAGCAGCCTTCTCGCCGCCCAGCCGCAGGCGCACGCGGCCCGGCCCAATCCCGGCATCGGCCTCGAACACACGGCTGCCCGCCTCGAATACTACGCGCCTCTGAAGCCACCGGGCGAAGATGCGGTTGGCGTCCAGGCTCGGCACGGGTCCGGCGCCGTACAGCACCCCGAATATGCGGTTCTGCCGCGTCACCCACCCCACAGCCACAATATACCGATCTGCTTCACCGCGGTTCGCCGTGAGGACGCGCTCAGGCGCGAACTCCCTTCCGTTGCGCGATAAGGTGTACCAGATGCGGTCCGTATTCCGGTGGAGCGCCATGAGGTACCAAACGTCGCTGCCTATACGGAACTTCTTCACGTCGTTCACCGCGTGGTCGGTGGCCAGTACCGGGCCGTCCAGGCTGAAGCGGCGGAAATCTCTGCTGGTGGCCCGGTAGAGGCGCCCCGGATTGCGCCCGTCATAAAAATAGAGGCGCAAAAGGCCATCCTCGTACAGAATGGCGTTACTGCCGTTGATGTCGGCCCGGGCGAAGGGTTCATATCCATCTATGACCACCAGATCGGCGAAGCGAGCTTCATAGGGTCGGGAACCGTTCCACGTCGTCCCATCCGGGCTCGCAAAGCCGGCGGGCTTGTTCAGGCCGGAACGGTCCGGATAGGCGGTACACATCATTTGATAGGATGCGTGGGCAACCCGAACCACGCTGCAGTTATTCACGTGAATGAACGCGCCATGATCAATCTCCAGGCGGCGGTCTCGAAATTGTACGAAATCCGGCGTCCATTGCGTGTAAACGCGATCATTAGGCGTGTCCACGCCGTCCCAGCCTCCGTACCAGATGCGCCAGCCTCGCCCATCGGGCAAAACGGTTGGAGCGTAAATGTTGCGGTATCTGCCTGGTCCGGCGTCTATCAGCGGGGCGGTTTCGTTCCACACCCAGTGGAGGCGCCCTGCCTGCCACACGGATGGATCGAAGGGCCCCGCCTCCACTCCGTGGATCACGATGCCGGAAGCATCCTCCCCGCATCGGCCCAGCTTGCGCATGGAAGCCCTCGAACCCCCGGCCTTAGGCCATGCTCCCATCGTGCCCGCAGCCACGATGCCAGCCTTCAACAAAAACTCTCGCCGAGTTCCACCTGCGTCATTCATTGTGTTGCCCCTCCTGCAACGGGGTTTCTCGCCGGCTAGCCAGTCCGTGCTCTCTCCCGATCGGCGGGCGGAAGGAAGCTTCAGCTCACGGCGCTTCCATGCCCAACGTCAGAACCCAATCCCCCGGGCTGGGCGCCGTAACCTGCACATCGTGCCCAGCAGGCAGGCTCACGCGCGGACCGTATCGGCCCGTGCGGGGATCGAACCAACGTCCCCGCGCAGCGCTGCGCATGCCGTCCAGAACGAGCCGGGCCTGCCCTTCTGGGAGATAGATCACGTACGTGCGGCCCGGATCCGCCAAACATGCGCACCCAGGCGCCGTGCGGGGCATCGGCTGCAGCCGCCACCAGGGAATGCTGCGGAAGAAGCGCGCCAAGATGGACATCGTCTGATATAGGCGCCCCAGAGGCTTCACCGCCATGCCCCGTTCACTAAAGGTTACACCCACATCCTCGCGGCGCTGCCATCGCCGGGGCGGCACAACCTCATCGGCATAGGTGATCTGCCCTCCCGAAAGAGCCGCCATCCACATGCCTCTTCGCATGTTTGCGGCGTCCAGCCCAGCCTCTCGCTGGTAGTAATTCCCTTCCCAGAAGCATTCGTGGCACAGGATGGGCTTGCCTGCTTGCTTGAATAGGTCTGCGAGCCAGACGTACTTGGCCCAATCCAAATCGCTCAATTTGTCCTGCACCGTCACGTATCCGAACCATGACGCATGCCAGAGGGAAGCGTCACCGGCGCGGAGGCAATGAACACTGATCAGGTGGCGCCCATGATCCAACTCGTAGAGGCGGCGGCCCAGGGACTGCATCTGGGCACTCGAATACCCTTCTTCATATTCGCTCACCGGTTGGAACGTGGCATTCCAATACCCGCCCCAGCGCGCCACCCAGTAGTGCAGCAGCAGTTCCCGTTGATCGTCCTTGGGCGGCCCGGGCAAGTCGTTGGTTCCCCCCAGGATGCTGAAGGGGATCACGTACATCCCGCGGGCGCCTGCCTGCTCCAGAACGCGATCCAGCCGGCGCCAAACGTCAAAGTTGAAACGTGTGAAATCCATTCGGCCATTGGGCATGGGCATCCAGGCTGCATCGTCCTTGGTGAGATGCGGCCCTACGATGGCGTTAAAGCCGTTACGATGCAGAAAATCGAGCGTGCGGGACAAGGTAGGAACATCGAGCCGATCTACCCTCCACAGAAGGAACGCAGTCAGGTAAACAGGAGTACCGGAGGCGGTGGCGAACCAAAGCGGATTCTGCCCAACTCTCAGCGGACCTGGGATGCGGGAGTTGACGCACTGGAAGATGCCCATTCCGGTGAGCCCGGCATCTGCAGGGACGCTTCGGACAGACCAATGCCACGTCCCAACCTCGTCCGGCATGAACCGGATGCGCCACACGTCGCCGCCGTCATAGAAGCCCTCGGTGGCGTAGCGGCGCCCGGACGGAGAACGAAACTCTGCCTGCAACGTCACGCCGGTAAAGGGATTGCGAGGGACGGAGCGCGCGTGAAACTCCGCTTCCCACAATGCCCACCGGCCTACCTTCCGAACAGGATCCGCTGACCCCAGAGCAGCGCAGCCCATAACGAGGAGCGCGCAACCTATCCCCGCAATCGCCATTCGCAACATCGCACGTCCTCCGCGATCGGGCCAGTTTAGGCTGAGCCGTGGAGCCTTCGCTCCTTAAGACCGGTGCAACACCCGGAAGGTTCTGCGGCTTGAGGCGGTAAGCAGAAGGCATTCGGCCGGTGCGGCGCGAACATCCTCCATACCCACACTGTATCCGAGGACGCATCATGAACGAAACCAGCCAACCCGGCCATCCTGGAAACCCGGCCAAGATCGTGTACCGCGGCGCCCATAAGCCCCAGCTTACAGCGGACGAGAAGCTTCTGGCGACACCCCTTCCCGAGCAGGCCCCCTTCATCCACACCGACCCGTGGCGAGTATTGCGCATCATGGGCGAATTCGTGGACGGCTTCGACGCCCTGGTAGACGTACACCGCGCCGTAACCATGTTCGGCAGCGCCCGAACCAAGCCCGATGATCCCGATTACGAGGCAGCCAGAAGCACGGCGCGCCTCTTGGGCAACGCAGGTTTCGATATCATCACCGGCGGAGGGCCCGGCATCATGGAAGCCGGCAACCGGGGCGCGAAAGAAGCGGGGGCACGTTCCATCGGGTTGAATATCGAACTTCCCTTCGAACAGCACGCCAATCCGTATATTGACATCGGCATCGAGTTCCACTATTTCTTCGTGCGCAAGATGATGTTCGTGAAATACGCGTGCGCCTTCGTCATCTTTCCCGGCGGCTTCGGCACGATGGATGAGCTGTTCGAGTCCCTCACCCTCATCCAAACAGGCAAGATACGCAACTTCCCCGTGATCCTGTACAATTCAGCATATTGGGGAGGGCTGATCGAGTGGCTCCGTGACCGGATGCTGCGCGAAGGAAAGCTGAGCCCCCACGACCTGGATCTCATGACCGTGTCGGACAGCCCCGAGCATACGTGCGACCTGATCGTGAGTGCCATGCAGGACGAGAGCATCCGAGCCCCGAAGGAGGAGGCGGCGCGTTCCGAAGTGCGGCGCACTCTGGGCCGGGAAGCGCACAATCATGGCTGACGGCCGGAGCCCACAGCGATCTTCCGCCGCACGGAACTTGACAGTCGCCGGTCAATTCGGCCATAACAAAACCGTAAAATGCCGAAAGGCACAAATCCTGTAGGAGGTGCCCACATGCTGCAGCCACAAATGAAAGCTCCGGATTTCACCGCTACCGCAGTCGTAGACGGAACGTTCAAGAAGGTGTCCCTGTCCGATTACCGCGGTAAGTACGTGGTCCTTTTCTTCTACCCGCTGGACTTCACGTTCGTTTGCCCCACCGAGATCATCGCATTCAGCGATCACATCGAGGAATTCCGCAAGCGCAACACGGAAGTGATCGGAGTATCCACAGACAGCGAGTTCTCGCACCTGGCGTGGATCCATACTCCCCGCAATAAGGGCGGCCTGGGAAACATTACCTATCCCCTCGTGGCGGACTTCTCCAAGAGCATCTCGCGTGACTATTGCGTGCTTCTGGATGCGGGAATGGCGCTCCGGGGGCTCTTCCTTATCGACAAGGAAGGCGTGATTCGCCACATGGTCGTCAATGACCTTGCCTTGGGGCGCAGCGTGGATGAGACTTTGCGCATGATTGACGCTCTGCAGCACTACGAGAAGTATGGCGAAGTGTGCCCGGCGGATTGGCATCCGGGCGATGAGGCCATCGTGCCCGATCCGGAAAAAGCGCTGGAGTACTTCGAGCACGCAGCCAAATAGACGCGCTTCACGTACCATCATCGGCGCCTGCTTGCACCGGTCTCGCCGCCGTGTGGGGCAGGCGTCGGAGTTTTTGCCGGTTTCGACGCATGGTCCCTCCGCAGCCTGCTGAGGATGGGCGCAGGCGATGGCCGCGGCCCCCCCAGCAAGGCGACATAGTTTGACGAATGCGCCCGCGCGCCGGTACAATACCGCCGTGATGGCTGCCGCCCCCAACTCACAGCAATGCGCTGCACCCTCCAGTACCCGCCGCATCGCCGGCGCAACGGCAGTCATGATGACTGCTATCCTCGCCAGTCGTCTGCTGGGTCTGGTACGCAACGCCGTCATCTCTCACCAATTCGGCCAAAAGTTCTGGGCGGACGTATACTACGGCGCTTTCCAGATCCCAGACCTGCTGTTTTATCTCATCGCGGGCGGGGCGCTCTCCTCGGCGTTCATCCCCGTCTTTACCGAGTACATCACGAATGAGCGGCACGAAGAAGCCTGGCACATCTTCAGCACGGTCGCCTGCGTGATGTTTGTGGCGGTTGGGGTCTTCGTAATACTGGGCGAGGTGTTTGCTGCGCCTCTCGTGCGGTTGGTCAACCCCGGCTTCCAAGCCATACCCGGCAAGGTGGAAGCCACCGTTCCCCTCACCCGCATCGTGCTCCCGGCCCAGCTCTGCTTCTTTCTGGGCGGATTGCTCATGGGGACACAGTATTCCCAGCAGAAGTTCCTGGTCCCTGCCCTTGGGCCCATCGTTTACAACCTAGGCATCATATTCGGAGGGATTGTCCTCGCTCCGTGGCTCGGCGTTGCGGGGTTATGCTGGGGGGCGCTGGGCGGCGCAGTCGTGGGGAATTTCGCTCTGCAGCTATGGGCCGTGGCCCGCAGCGGCATGCGCTTCAGGCCTTCCTTTGAATGGCAGCATCCGGATGTAGTAAAGGTGTGGAAGCTCATGCTGCCTGTGGTTCTGGGAGTGGCCCTGCCTCAAGTGTCCATTTGGATCAATCGCGCATTCGCATCGGGCCTGGGCAACGGACCCATGGCGGCATTGAGCAATGCCAATCAATTCATGCAGGTACCGCTGGGCATCTTCGCCCAGGCGATGGCTGTGGCCATATTCCCCACGCTTTCGGCACTGGCGGCGCAGAAGCGGCATGGGGAATTGCGGGACACAGCCTCTTCGGGCATCCGCGCGCTCCTCTTCCTAACGGTGCCGGCCTCGATCCTCATGATTGTGCTGGCCGTCCCCATCGTGCAGCTCCTCCTTCAGGGAGGCCGGTACGGCCCGGACGACACGGCTCTGGCGGCCTCTGCCCTCGCGTACTATTGCATCGGCATCTTCGCATGGTCGGCACAATCTATCCTCGCGCGAACCTTCTATGCCCTGCAAGACTCCGTCACGCCGGTGGTAATCGGCACAGCAGTCACGTTCGTCTTCATCCCTATGAATTGGTTCCTGATGAAGCCCATGGGGATACGCGGTCTGGCGTTGGCCACGACGATTGCCGCCTCGCTCCACGTTTTCGTGATGGTGGGAGTATTGAGCCGTCGCCTCGGAGGCTTCCACATAGCGCGCATGGCGGCCTCGCTGATGAAGACTCTTTGCGCCAGCGCCATCGCAGCGGTGGTTTGCGTTACAGCCGCTTCGCATCTAGGGAGCGCCGCACCAGCCGCCGAGAGCCACGTGAAGCTTCACGCCCTCGCAGTTATTGTGGTTGCAGGGGGGTGCGGTGTATTGGCCTATGTGGCGGCTGCCCGCATCCTGCACATTGAAGAGATGCATCTGGCGCTGGCATTGCTCCGCAGGCGCAGAGCTGCTCCCACGGCAGATGCATCTGGAAGTTGAGGCCTCGGCGGTTACCCGTTGAGATACTCTCGCAGGTGTCGGCGGCGCGCCACAGCGCGAAGGTGCTTCAGAGCCTGAGCCTCGATCTGCCGCACCCGTTCCCGCGAGAGTTTGAGTTCCTTTCCGATGTCCTGAAGAGCATGCCCTTCGCGGCTTGCGCCATCCATCCCGAAGCGCCGCCGCATCACGATGCGCTCGCGTTCGGACAGCGTCGCCAGAAGGCGCTCCAGTTCTTCGGTAAGCTCGCGCTGAAGGGCACACTCCTCGGGGTCGGCAGATTTCTCGTCGTTGATCAGAGCCCACAGGGGCGTACGTTCGCCTTCGCCTACCAGCGTGTCCAGAGACACCACATCTTGGGCTGCCCTCAGCAATCCCTCCACACGGACAGGATCCATTTCCAGGCGTTCGGCGATCTGGTGGATGGTGGGTTCTTCGATGCCCTCCCGCATCATTCTGGCTCGGGTGCGTTCGATTCGCCGCACGGCCTCGGACACGTGCGCCGGAACCCGGATCGAGCGGGACTTGTTGTCTATGGCGCGGCTGATGGCCTGCCTGATCCAATGGCTCGCGTAGGTGCTGAAACGAAAACCCCGTGTGGGATCGAAGCGCTCGCAGGCCGTCATGAGGCCGATGGCGCCTTCCTGCACCAGATCATCGAAGGGGAGGAGCGGGCAGTGGTAGTTTCGCGCGATGCTCACCACCAGCCGCATGTTCGCCTCTACCAGCCGGCGCTTGGCCTCCGTATCGCCTTCCCGCACACGATGCGCCAGCTCAAGCTCCTCGGCGGCCGTGAGGAGGGGCTCTCGCGTGAGGCGCCCGATGTACGACGCGGGTTCCGGGGTACCTGGCGTCGTGTTATCCATTGCGGCAGGGGGGCCCTTCCGCGCCACATTGGCTCTTTCTACGCCATCGGCCGCACCCCGTGCCGCCCTCCGAGGGGAGGATGCCGTTAGGTGGGGGCGCAGATGGCTGCCGTCACGTCCGGGTGCGGCTCCCATGGCTCCCGCCTTCCTGCAGAGCCTTATGCCCCTGGGATGCCTTCCCCAGGGTTCCACTCTGCACTTAGTTGGACGTACGTATACCACCTTTGGTTTCCCTCCTTCAAAACATTCCGGCATATGCGCGAGCCCTATCTTAGGAGTATCATGGAGGGGAAACCAACGGTACAAGAAAACGGTATCTAGCCACAAAGGTGACGCCTCATGAATATCCTTTGCATCGGCGCCCATCCGGATGACGTGGAAGGAGCCATGGGCGCAACGGCCGCGCTCTATTCCCGCCGCGGTCACCACGTGATCGTCGCCTCCGTAACCGACGGGCGCCGCGGTCATTTCGCCCCTCAGTACCTGGCCGATCCGTCTGCCCTCGCCCGCCGGCGCCGCGACGAGGCGCTTCACTCCGCAGCCCTCATCGGCGCGGAGTATCGTTGCTTGGATATTCCGGACGGCGAGGTGTACGTTACTCCAGCCAATACGGAGGCGGTAATCCGCCTTATCCGTGCAGCAGGTCCCCCAGGCGTCGGGCCGGACGTGGTATTCCTCAACCGGCCCAACGACTACCACCGAGACCATCGCTACACAGCACGCCTCGTGTTGGATGCCACTTACATGCTCACCGTTCCCGGTATGTGTCCCGATGCACCCCACTTAGCCCGGATGCCCGTATTCGCCTACTGGTACGATGATTTCACAGAAGGAGGCACCTTCCGGGCCGACGTCGTCGTTCCCATAGGCGACGCTCTGGAAGCGAAGGTGGACATGATCTGCGCCCACGCATCGCAGTTTTTCGAATGGCTTCCGTACAATGCAGGGATTTTGGATCAGGTGCCGCCCGATGCAGCCGGCCGGCGGGAGTGGATCCGGCGTCGGTATGAGCAGCATGCTTACGATCTCCGCAATAAGTTGGAGGCTGCCCTAATCCGCCTGTGCGGCCTGGTTCCCCGCCAGGGCGTGGAAGCGTTCCAAGTGTGCGAATACGGCAGGCAGCCCCAAGAACAGGAGCTTTACGATCTCTTCCCGATCCCGAAACCGACCCCGGAAGCGCGTTGCTGACACAAGGAGACCCCATGCTCGAACACACGAAGTACCTGATCATTGGAGGCGGACCTGCGGCTGCTTGGGCAGCTCGATCCATCCGCAGGGGGGACCAATCCGGCCGCCTCATGCTCGTAACGCGGGAACCCCATCCGCCCTATGACCGGCCTCCCCTGTCCAAACAATTCCTGCTGGACAAGGACTTCGCTCCGGAGGATCTCTATTCGTGGCCGGATGACTTTGTCGCTACCGCAGGGATCGAGCTCGTAACAGGAACAGCCGCCCGCACGCTGCGCCGCACGGATCATTCTGTGGTTCTTGCCGACGGCCGTACTGTTCAATACGAGAAGCTTCTGCTGGCAACGGGCGCCACCCCAAGAAAGCTCAACGCCCCGGGCTTCGACCGCCGGAACATCTTCACGCTCCGCACGCTGGACGATGCCCAAGCCCTGCGGAGCGCCCTCCATAACGCCCGCCACGTTGTATTGGTGGGCAGTGGAACCATCGGGATCGAGGTAGCGGCGGTATGCCTGCAGATGGATCGCGAAGTGACCCTGATAGACATCGCCGACAGGCCATGGGCGAGCCTGGCTGGGCCGGACACGGGCCGCGCACTGCAACGGTATCTGGAACAACGGGGAGCCCGCTTCATCCTCAGGACGTCGGTGCGGGCTTTCGAGGGCGAGGAAGCAGTCTCCGCCGTCCATACGGAGCAGGGTGAGCGCATCCCGGCAGACGTCGTTGTGGTGGGCATCGGTGTGTCCCTCAACACCGAACTTGCCCGCAATGCCGGGCTCCCGCTGAGTGAGAACGGGGCCGTTCACGTCAATAGCCTTCTTCAAACGTTGGATCCCCGCATCTGGGCTGCGGGGGATATCGCGTTCTTTGAGGACCTGGCCCTAAACCGGAGGTGGAACGCGGAACATCACCTCAACGCCAAATGGCAGGGGACCGCGGCAGGCGCCACCATGGCGGGCACCGACACGGTGTACGACCGGGTGCCCTACTTCTTCTCAGACTTCCTGGACCTTCACATGATCCTGCGCGGAGACCCCGAAGGCGGCAAGAGCGCCCTCGTCATCGGGGATCGCGATGCGATGGAATTCGTGGAACTCTATGCGGATAACTGCGGCCTCATTCGAATGGGCCTCGCCATCAGTCGCCATGAGGATCGGTTGGATGCACTCTCGGACCGCCTGGAGGCATTGTTCCGCGCTTCGCCCGACGTGTCCAAGGTTACGGCGGAGACCCTCGGCTTCTAACGCACGCTCACTGTAACTACGGCGCTGCCCGACACGCGAACTGCGAGGCGCCCATGCTCCTGGTTCGCCGCCGCCGGCGTGCCGTTGACGCGTACAACAGCCTTACCCCGCAGTCCGCTGAGCGCCACGTAGTAGGGGCCCGGCGTAAAGCCCCGCACGCGGAACTGCGCGGAGTGCGCGCGGTCTGCCAGCGGCTCGATGGCGCCTGGAGCCCGTACCACGACGCCGCACCGCCGTAGCTCCACAAGGTCATAGAGGGGCGGGCCGCCATAATACCGCACTGCATTCGCCTCCACAGTGCCGGGATTGATCGCCACCCCGTTGCGCGTTTGGGGCTTCAAGTTGAACGAGTCCGGCAGTAATCCTTGCAGGTCCGCGTCGGAAGCCGGGAAGCTTTGCTGAATTCCCGACACCGTAATGCCGTCGGCGAGCTTCTTCCACGGCCCGGTGGGATCGTACCGAGTAAGGCGGTAAAGCGCATCGGCATACACCAAGCCGCACCACTGTACAGGCAGCCCCATCCAATCCGGCGCAACCCAATGAGTGGCCCCATAAACCGGTGTCGTTGCATAGAGACCTACCCTGCCCGCTGTAGGGTTCACGAGATACACGAAGGGGACGCCGGTCCAGGCCCAATATCGAGCTTTCCGCAAAAAATCTGCGTTGCCGGTAAGAGCATAACCCAGCGTGTACGCCTTTACAAGGTGCGCCGAGGCGAGGATATCCGGGGTGTGGAGGGGCACCTCCCACGTTTGGGCACCCCGCGGTGCTGTGTACATCCAGCGGTCCAAAGCGTGCAAGCGGGCCACAGCCTCATGGATCAGTTGTGCCTCGCCGCTGATCGCCGCGTGTTCTAGGAGGGAAGCCGTCACCGGAGCCGTAAGGCCGTTTGCCGTGTCCTCATAGTGAGTGCGCCCAAAATCGGGGCCGCCTGGTTTGGGCTGGTAGCGAAGGATGCCCTGATCCCCAAGTTGCCGGAGCTCCGCTCGGGCGGCCTCGGCAGCGTGTTGCGCATTTTCTTCCACGTGGCCAAACACCAGGGACACGGACGGCAAGTGCACATGGGACACACCGCTGAAATCCCAATCTGCGGGACTTACAGCCTCTAGTGCAAGGCGTTCTGTTTGACGCAGGCGTTCGGCAAGGCCAGGATCGTGGGTCCTCGCGGCCAGCCATTCCATATAGAGGGCGGCGTCGGCGGCAGGTTGAGGATGGAACGAGGCTCCAGGCCAATAGGCGTGGCGGAAGTATCCGCCGCTGCGGATGCGGGAATCGAGCCAGCCGCCTGCAGCAAAGCGCACATACCCCTGAAGCCCCATTCCGGGGCTCGGAATTGGCGGCAGCCCCTTCAGCCGAACATAGTGCTGCACCGCCTCGACCACGCTTTCCCCCAAGCCGGCGATAATCTGTGCTCGAAGGGTAATGGGGTGACCCGGCGACACGGGCTCCCCGTCATAGGGCAAGAGGCTGCCTTCCGCTCGGTTGGAGCCGTCGGACCCCGGGAAGATCACGCCCATCAGATGACCGCCCCCGTGGAACGTGCGGTCAGGAGAATCAAAGAGCGCACTGAACTGGGGCTCTTTATGCCAAATCAGTCCCACATAGGCATGGTGATCCTGCACTGCCATGAGGGGGAATGTGATGCGTTCGTTGTCGGGAACTCTCCGGTTCGCAAGGGGACCTTCGATGTCTGCTGTGGAGCTGCTTACCTCGGAGGGGACGCCGTCAAGGTACTCCAAACCGGCGAACAGAGCGTGCCCCTTGTGAACGCCGAACGAGCCGGCTCCTGGAAGCAGAATGATCATCGGAGCAAAAACGACGGCACGCGATTGCGTCACCCCGATGCGCGTGGTCACGTTGAATGTTCCGCCGGCAGCCGGCGAAAACTCCTGGGTAAAGTGCCATTTGCCTCCATCTGCGTCGCCGGCTTCTGCGCGCACCACGATGGAGCGCCCCACGAGCGATGCACGCACGCGGGCTGCTCGGGCAACGTCCATCCAGTGCACGCCTCCGGCAATCAGGTACCCGATGAGGGGCCGCGTGTCTCCCACGGCCATGAGCCGGTTGGACACCCGCACCTGGAAGCCGCCCCATTCATGGGGAGCGTGAAGAAGCTGGGCATTCCCCGATCGAATTACGAGGGGCCTCGGGCCCAGGACCGGAAGGTGCGGGCGCGGCCACGCCGGCTCTGCCAAGAGGTTCCTGGGAGTGAAGGTGATGGAAGCAACGATGCAGGTTCCTCCGGTACCGGGCGGATCCAGCCGAAGCATCACTCCCGGGCCGAGGGGCGGCACCGGCACCTTCGCCGTTTCCCACCGACCGCCTACCGCAGGGAAATGCACGGAGTCTTCCTCACGTGCGTAGCGTTGCTCCGTGAACCAGAACACCTGGCCCGTACCGGGCTGGTCCGACTTGAAGCGGATCGTCAGCCAGAGGGGCTGCCCGGGCGGGTAATCGCGCGCTGGGCCATGGATATACGGATCCGGCCCTGAAATGCGGATGAGCATCCCCTGGGCAGTCGGCTCCAGGCTGGCCACGTCGTGGGCCGGCCGCCACTCGGACACCACCTCACTGAGGCGAAAATCGAAGTGCGGAAGCTGCTCAGCACGGGCGGGTACGCCCGCCGCCATCGCAGCGATGGTGCACAAAGCCAGCAACCGGATCAACATAGTTTCCTCCCCGAACCGTGGGATCACGCACCCAGCTTTGGCGCAGGCGCAAACAACTCCTGCAGGGCTAATCCCGCGGGAAGTGATCCGGCCTCAGTTCCGCCGCAAGGCCGATGAGTTCTTCATCCGAGGCTTCCGGTTGGTTCGGATCCGCTTCTACGGCATCCACAGGACACACCTGGACGCATCGGCTGACTTCATAGAACCCCGCACACTCCGTACAGAGCCTGGGGTCAATTACGTAGACGCCATCTGCTTCGTGGATGCCCTCGTTGGGGCACTCTGCCAAACAGAGGCCGCATGCGATGCACCGTTCCTGGTTGATCTTTCTGGCCATGGCTTACTCCTTGCACACTTCAGGGGAAAAGCGGTCAGAGCATCTGCTGAAGGGTGCCGGGGCGGAACGAGTCCAAAACCTTCATATAATTGGCTCTCTCAAAAGCAGCGGGTTCCGCCACGTTACGCTGGCTCATGCTCCCGCGCATCTGGCTCACAGATGCGTACTCGCGTTCCTCCATCCAATGCGTCATATCGGCCAAAATCTCGCCGATCCTGCCCAGCCCATTCTTGAGCAGCTCGGACGCCATCATGGTTACGTTGGCACCGGCCATAATTCCTTTGAGCACATCCTCATATGTATGAACACCGCGAGAGATGGCCAGATCTACCGGGATCCTCCCATAGAGGATTGCCACCCACCTAAGGGGCAGGCGCAGCTCGTACGGGCCGCTCAGCACTAGGTTCGGCACGACCTCCAGGTTCTCCAGGTCAAAATCGGGTTGGTAGAAGCGGTTGAAGAGGACCAACCCGTTGGCTCCCGCCTCGGCTAACCGGCGCGCCATGTAGGCAGTGTTACTGAAGAAAGGGCTCAGCTTCACGGCCACCGGTATCTTCACCGTGGCCCGCACATCCCGAAGCACGTCCAGATACATTTGTTCAACGGTGGCTCCGCTCATGTGCGGGTCTGTGGGAATGTAATAGATGTTGAGCTCCAGCGCATCCGCGCCGGCCTGTTCGATTTTGTGGGCGTAGTAGGTCCACCCGCCGCTGGACACTCCGTTGAGGCTGCCAATTATGGGGATCTGAACAGCCGTCTTGGCATCGGACACGAGCTTCAGGTATTCATCGGGACCAACATTGTAATGGTGAAGGTCCGGGAAATAACTCAGGGCCTCGGCATAGCTTTCGGTGCCGTAGCTCAGGTAGTGGTCCAGTTGGCGGCTCTCCAGGTTAATCTGCTCTTCGAAGAGCGAGTACATTACTACGGCTGCGGCGCCGGCGTCCTCCAGCCTGCGGATGCCGTCCAGTGTTCGCGAAAGGGGCGATGCGGATGCGACGATGGGGTTCTTCAGCGGAAAACCCAGATATCGGGTTGACAGATCCATAGTTATGCTCCCTTGCACTCACTCCGTCTTCTCGTGGAAGGTCCCAACTCCTTTTAACCCTTCATAGCTGCGAGCTGCTGGTACGCCTCCCACCGCTCTTTCACGTCACGCTCGGCTTCCTCCAACAGACGGCGGGCGGCTTCAGGATCGCTCTGCCTGAGCATTCGGTAACGGTTCTCGGAATAGAGGTATTCCTGCAATGGAACGGAAGGAGCCTTGCTGTCGAGCTGTAGCGGGTTCTTGCCCTCCTGTTGCAAGGCAGGATTGTACCGATAAAGCGGGAATGCGCCGCTTTCTACGGCCAGCTTCTGCTGGTTCATTCCGCGCGTCATGTCAATGCCGTGGGCGATGCAGTGGCTGTAGGCGATGATGATGGACGGACCATTGTAGGCCTCCGCCTCCAAAAACGCCCTCACGGTCTGAGCATCATTGGCGCCCATGGCGACAGTAGCCACATAGATATTGCCGTAGGTCATGAGCATGCGCCCGAGGTCCTTCTTTGGCGTAGGCTTGCCTCCGGCGGCAAACTTAGCTACGGCCGCCCGGGCTGTGCTCTTGGACGCCTGACCGCCGGTGTTGGAATAAACCTCCGTGTCCAGCACGAGAACGTTGACGTTGTGTCCGGAAGCCAACACATGATCCAGGCCGCCGTAGCCGATGTCGTACGCCCAACCGTCGCCGCCAATGATCCAAACGCTGCGCTTCACCAGTACGTCAGCAAGGCTCAGCAGATCTTTGCACCGAGCATCGTCGCGGCCTTCGAGCCTTTTCTTCAGCTCGGCCACGCGCTTGCGTTGGGCATGAATGGAGACTTCATCCTCTTGACTGGCATCAAGGATCTCGCGCGCCAAATCCTCGCCGATCTCGCTTGCCAGCGCCATCACGAGGGACCGGGCATAGGCGTTTTGCTGATCCAGAGCCAGCCGCATCCCCAATCCAAACTCGGCGTTGTCTTCAAAGAGGGAGTTGGACCACGCCGGGCCCCGGCCTTCGGCATTCGTGGTGTAGGGAGTGGTGGGAAGGTTCCCTCCGTATATACTCGAGCAGCCTGTTGCATTGGCGATGACGGCCCGGTCTCCAAAGAGCTGCGTCATCAGTTTGATGTAGGGGGTCTCGCCGCACCCGGCACAAGCTCCGGAAAATTCGAAGAGAGGCTGAAGGAGTTGCACATTCTTGATGGTGTTGAAGTGCACTCCGGGGTGATCCTTGGGAACGTCCGGAAGCTTGGTGAAGAATTCCCAGTGACGAGCCCCAATCTCGCGGAGCGGGCGCTGCGGGGCCATATTGATGGCTTTGCGCCCCACGTTGGATTTGTCCTTGGCCGGGCAGATCTCTACGCACATGGCGCAGCCCGTACAGTCTTCTACAGCCACCTGTAGCGTATAGCGTTTGTCGGCCAACTCGCGCCACTTCGCCGCGGTAGACTTGAAGCCCTCGGGAGCACGCTCCAAATCGGAAGCGTCTACAACCTTGGCTCGGATCACCGAGTGTGGGCACACCAGTACGCACTTGCCGCACTGAATGCACAGGTCGGGTTCCCATACGGGGACCTCTAGGGCGATGTTGCGCTTCTCCCATTTGGCGGTACCGGTCGGGTAGGTTCCGTCCGCGGGAAGAGCGCTCACCGGCAGCTCATCCCCCCGCCCGGCAATCATCATGGCGGTCACCTTCTGCACAAACTCCGGCGCTTCAGGGGGAACGACCGGCGGCAGGTCTCGTTCGCTCTCCACATTATTGGGTATCACCAGCTTGTGCAGGTGCGCCAGCGCCTCGTCTACTGCGGCAAAGTTCTGCTGAACTACAGCTTCCCCGCGTTTACCGTAGGTCTTCCGGATGGCCTTTTTGATTTCGGTGATGGCTGCATCACGGTCCAACACGCCCGAAAGGGCAAAGAAGCCCGTTTGCATGATGGTGTTGATGCGTCCGCCCATGCCTGTGGCCTTGGCTACGGAATACCCATCCAACACCCACACGTTCAGCTTCTTGCGCAGGATCTGCTCTTGAACGGATCGGGGCAGGCGCTTCCAGGTCTCTTCCGGCCCGAAGGGGCTGTTGATGAGAACCGTGGCGCCCGGAACGGCGGCATCCAACACGGGATAGCGTTCCAGAAAACCGAATTGATGAACGGCAACGAAGTTGGCGTGCTGAACGAGATATACACTTTGGATTGGCCGGGGCCCGAAGCGCAAGTGCGACACGGTGACGCCGCCCGACTTCTTCGAGTCATAGACGAAGTACCCCTGGGCGTAATTGGGCGTCTCCTCGCCGATGATCTTGATGGAGTTCTTGTTCGCTCCGACGGTTCCATCGGAGCCGAGCCCCCAGAACACAGCCCGAACGGTGTCCTCGGGCTCGATGCTGAAATGGGGGTCGTAGGAGAGGCTGGTATGGCACACGTCATCGTAGATACCGATGGTGAAGTGGTTCTTGGGGTGCTCGCGGGCTAATTCGTCATAGATGCCCTTTACCATGCCTGGGGTGAATTCTTTTGACGAGAGGCCGTACCGCCCCCCGATGATGCGGGGGAGAGGTCTCCCTGCGGCAGCGGCAACTTCGCAGAACGCAGTGACTACATCCTGGTAGAGCGGCTCACCGGCCGAACCCGGCTCCTTGGTGCGATCGAGAACTGCAAGCGCCTTAACACTCGAGGGTACGGCCGCTGCCATCTTCTGGGCATCAAAGGGGCGGAACATGCGCACTTTGAGGACGCCCACCTTCTCGCCATGCTCGTTGAGATATCGGGCTGTCTCCTCTGCAGTTTCACAGGCCGAGCCCATCAAAATGATGACGCGCTCGGCGTCGGGCGCTCCCACATAGTCGTAAAGATGGTAGGACCGCCCGGTGAGCTGCGCAAAGCGATCCATGGTGTTCTGAAGAATGGTGGGGACTGCCAGGTAGTAGGGGTTGACGGTCTCGCGAGCCTGGAAGAACACATCGGGGTTCTGAGCGGTTCCGCGGATCACAGGGTGATCCGGCGAGAGCGCGCGGGCACGGTGGGCTCGGACGGCGTCTTCATTGATCATGGCGCGGATGTCTTCATCGCCCAGCCGTTCGATTTTCTGCAGTTCGTGGGAAGTGCGGAAGCCGTCGAAGGCATGGATGAAGGGGATGCGGGCCTCCAGCGTGGCAGCCTGGGCGATCAGGGCAAGATCCATCACCTCTTGAACAGAGTTCGAGAACAGAATGGCCCATCCCGTTTGCCTCACCGCCATTACGTCGCTGTGATCTCCGAAGATGGAAAGCGCCTGGCATGCTACCGATCGGGCGCTTACATGAAAAACCGCCGGAGTGAGCTCTCCGGCGATCTTGTATAGGTTGGGGATCATGAGGAGAAGGCCCTGGCTGGCCGTGAACGTCGTGGTGAGCGCGCCGGTTTGGAGAGCGCCGTGGCACGCGCCTGCAGCCCCCCCTTCGGACTGCATCTCTTTGACGACGGGCTTACTGCCCCAGATGTTCGTCTGTCCGGCCGCCGCCCATGCATCTGCCAGTTCGCCCATAGGCGTAGAAGGCGTGATGGGGTAGATGGCGATGACCTCGTTGGTCTTGTACGCGATGGTGGCGGCCGCTTCGTTGCCATCTATGGTTACAAAGCTGCGTGGCATTGGCAGATCCTTTCATAGAGGACGCTGCGCCCGGGCTTTGCGGGCGCACGAGCTCCTCTGCGTCGGTTGCACGCGGCGGAGGGCCCGCCTAAGGAGTGGCAGCCCAGCCCGAGCGCGCGCCGTTGGGGAGCCCTAATCATCCGCTGGGCGCGCCGGTACCCTGCACCCTGTCACCGGCTCAGAACCCGGCATCCGCGCCCGTGGATCACTCAATCCATCCTGTTATTATCTTAGCTGATATTCGGCGCAGCCTGCACTGGTAATATAGTACAGGGGGTAGTTACTTAAGATAGTTCCCAGCGAGGGCTCACACCCTGCACATCATTGTGGCGCAAATCGGGGCGTTGTGCATACACCAAGGGGGAGGAAGCCCTCCCCCTTTGCCCCGTCGGTTGCAGCATTTCCGCTATGGCGAAAAGTAGGGGGCGAGCCTCCGCTGGAGCGCTTTGCGGGCCCGGCTCAATCGGGACTTGATGGTTCCCACAGGCACGCCAAAGAGGTCGGCAATCTCTTCCACGCGCATCTCTTCCACATGATGGAGCACAATGACGGCGCGGTAATCAGGCGGAAGGGCGTCTATGGCAGCATGGATCAGCCGGCTGGATTCCGACGCGTCCAGGATGCGGTCAGGCTCTGCAGCGGGATCCGCCAGTTCCAGATGCCCGCACGGGTCTCCTTCCGGACCATAGGGCGCATCTATAGAAGCAACGACGGGTGCTGCGCGCCGCCGCCGGATGTGATCCAGGCAGAGGTTTATAGCGATTTTGCGCACCCAAGACGCGGCAGCGCCCTGGGCTCGAAGCCGTGGAAGCGCACGGTACACGCGCACGAATGTTTCCTGCGTCAGATCCGCGGCATCCCCTTCGTTCCGCACCATCCGGTAAATAAGACGGTAGGTTCTCCGGTAACACGCGTCCACCAGTTCGGCGAAGAAGGCATCGGCAGAAGCGGCCGAGGCGTCGGTGGCTTCAGCAACGAGCTGATCCGATAGGCCCCGCACGCGAAACAGGTTGATCACCGGTTCCCCTCCTTCCGCAAACCGCTGAAAGCAAAGAACATCCGGGCGCTCGATGTTGCTTACCTACTCTGACGCTCTAGTTACTCGTTTGTGACAAGGAAATTCCGGAAACGCCGCGCTCATGATGACACGCCGGCACCAAAGCCCCTCCATCGGCAGAGCCGGCAACCTCGGGGAACGCCGGGCGGTCACTCTCCCGTATACGGACCGGGGTTGGTGCGTTCGGGCCGGCAAAGTCGGCACCAAAGGGCATGCACTTTTGTATTCTCATGGGTATGCCGGGGGGAGTTGCCTGTGAACCGCCTCATCGTTGCCATCGTCGCTGCTTCCATTGTTCTCCTGGCGTGCCGCGCGGGAGCTCAAGGATATCGGAATGTGGTCAATACCCGCTTCAACACCATCGCCAATGGGCCCCTGAATGCGCTCATCGTGGATGGGTCGCCCCGTTCCAACCAAACACTGGCGGCGGTAATGAACCGGGTGGCTGTTGTACGCCGGGCGCGCCGAAGCGCTGTTGCCCGTGAGATTGCCTTATTGCAGCGCGCCGGCGCCCTGAAGCCCTCTGCAACACCAGGCATCCCCGATCTGGTGGTGCTGCGACAGAACGGTCGCCTGGTCCTTCCCGCCCAGAAACCCCACCGCGGGCCCAACGATATTACCTTCGTCCTTCCCATCACTACCCAATCCGGCGACGGCGGCTGGACGGCTCCCCAGCAGCAGGACCTTCAGCAGATCATCAACATCGTCTATCCGGAGCTCAAGAACGTCTATGGGAACCCTTCGTGGTCCGGGCAGGTTACCGTTCTGGACGGCGACAACCTTTCTCCCGCGCTTGCAGACCGCCCTGCGCTTTCCGGCGGCATTTATAACGTGTCTACCCAGCAAATCATCTTTGCCCAATACAACAGCGCTCAGACACGGGTGCTGAACCTTACGCAGATGATGGCACTGGCCTTCCGCGGAGCTTCGGGCATCTCGTACGATGCATGGGAGGCAGGCATGGCCCGAGCCGCCACCGTGCTTACCGTGCGCAACGTGCTTCCGCGCATCCAGCCCCTTTATGCCGAACCCATCAACGTGTCCGACCCGCTCTATCATAAGCTAGATTACTATGACTGGCTGAACCAGCCTCCTTTGGGCAATGACCGCTTCTATCCCATCCCGCAACAGAACAACCCGGTAAACCCTACGAGCCTCGCAGGCATGCTTGTGCCCAGGCTCCAGATGTCCGCATCGGCGTGGTTGAAGGTCGCAGCCGAAAACCCTTCCTTCTTCCATGCCTTCAACGACGCCTACTATGCAGCATTGGCAGCCAATCCAAACCTCAGGAACAACATCCCAGGTCTGAAGACACTTGCCGCCGGGATCGTTCCCACCGTGGAAGGCCTCCCATTTGCCGATTGGTACAGTCGCCAATACGTACTAGACACGAGCGTGTCCATAGGCAATAAACTTTACGCATGGGCACTTCCGGTGCGGCCCGACGCCGGCCAGGATGATTACGCCCTCGCCGTGGTCTTGGTTTACTACAAAACCGTGATCACTTCGGGCGGGAACTCCGACGAAACGGAGCTCAACGGGATCTGCTTCCCCATCTACTGGGACTACACATTCCAGAACCGCCTCTTCCTGGGAGCTCAATACGAACGTGTAGACATCCAAAGCGGGGTCGGAGCCGTGTCTCCAGTCTTCCTCAACAGTGTAGGCGGGGATGCCAACCTCCACGGGATGATGCGCATCACCATAGACTTCCCGGTGAACCTGGAGGTAGCCCGTCTTTCGGTAGCTCCTCGGTCCATGGGCACAGCCACAGCTCCCAACAACTTCTGGGGAACCATCATAGGAGCAGACACGGGCACAGTGCGCATTCAGACGGAGAACGGCGCAGATGCCCAGTTCAGCGTGCAGCAAGGCGCCTTTGGAGGCGCGGTGAACCTCCCATCCGGTTCGACTGCCTTCAACGGCATCGGGCGCGCCACCATCACGTTCACGTCATCTACGGGCCAGACTGCGGTGCGCAAGATCAATACGGGCTACGGAGAACTCGCCGCAACCATCTACGCCGCGGACCCCGTGTCCAGCCTCACGCATACCTTTGCCGCCGGTCCCCAGATGGTAGCCTTCCCTATACGGCCCCTTAAGCCCAAGGCTGCCGATGCTCTTCTGGATCCTGCCACCCATGAGCCGCTCTTCAATGACACGAACCTGCTGATGGCCCGGTGGCGACAGGATGCCCCCGGCGATGATAAGTATTTGCGCTATCCGTCCATGGATCCCATCACGCCGGGATACGGATACTGGATCAACCTGCCGGCTCAAACAACCATCGAGATCAACGGACAGATGGCCGACAGTCAAACCGACCTCTCTGCAGGGCTCACCCATGGATGGAACCAGATCGGCAATCCCTATACCCAACCGATCGCCCTCAACAGCCTTCAATTTCAGTACCAAGCCGATAACGTGCCGCGAGATCTGCAAACGGCCATCAGCTTGGGATGGATCGCTGCGCAAAACATCCCGCAGGTGGGCCAGGTAGCCGTTTGGCAGTTCGATCCTGCGAATGGGTACACACCTGCCTCATCGCTGGATCCCTGGCGGGGTTATTGGATCAGGGTCAACGTGTCCGAGGGCCTTACCATCACGTATCCCAATCCGGGTCGTTCCGTAAAAACCGGGCAAGCCCAGCGCAGCTCTTCGCCCACGGCGCCTCAAGGTTGGTCCGCAATCCTGCGCGTACGTGCCGAGGACGGATCGGCTTCATCCGTCATCCTCGGGCGGGCCGATGGAGCTGCGGACGGTTACGATGCCCGCTTCGATGCACTCCTGCCCCCCGGGTTCAGCCGCGCTGGGCCAACCGTGTCCTTCCCCCACCCGGAATGGGGAGCAAACGCCGGAGAGTACTATAGCGAGGTGCATAGCCCGCTGTCGCCTGCGCCTTGGGATTTCCGAGTAACCGTGCCTGATCCGCGGAAGGTGTACACCCTCAACTGGCCCGGGTACCATAACCCTCCCGGCGGAACTCGCTTGGTCCTGGTGGATCCTTCCAACGGCCGAAGGGTATATCTGGACCGCGCTTCCGCGTACACGTTCGTACCCAATTCCTCGGCAGCATCCTTCCGCATCATACCGGAACTACGGGGCGCCGCAGCTCTGCGCATCTTCAATCTGACGGCAGTGTCTTCCAGGGCATCAGGGATGCGCACAATGGAGATTGCCTACACCCTTTCGGCAGATGCCGAACTTACGGCGGAGATACGGGGCGGCGACGGAAGGCCGGTTCGGCATCTGGCTTCCGGCAGGGTAGCGCCCGCCGGCATAGGGCGTCTGATTTGGGATTTGCGATCCGACGCCGGCATCAGCGTTCCGGCAGGCGTCTATGTGCTGCAGATTTCGGCGCGCACGTCCGGCGGGCAAGCCGCTAGAGCCGTCCAGCCCATCGTGGTGGTGCGATAATAGCGAGCGGTGAGCGGTGAGCACCGCGTGGGGGCTCCTCCTTTCCTCCCCGTGAACAAGGGAGGAAGAGCATCCTCCCCGCGGGCGGCGAGGGTTGGGGCGGGGGTTCTGTAAACTGTAAAACGGGAAGCACCCCTTTTATTTATTCCCCCGCAAACGGGGATGGAGAGTTGGGAGTGGATAGAAAGCGAGGCAGCGTGAAGCACTTTCTGAGGATTGCCGCGTTGTTAGGCCCCTTGGGCCTCGTAGCCTGTGGCGGTGGAGGGGGTGGCGGGCCGACAGGGGATGTCGCGGGTACCGTTTACGTGGTTGGAGCCGCCGCGCTCCAGGGAGCTGTCGTGACTATTGGCGGCCGGCAAACGCAGACGGACGTGGGCGGCAACTTCCTGATGCGCAGTGTGCCCGTCAATGCAGGTACCCTTTCCATCACGGGGAGTGGCATTCAACCCCTCACCCAGCCGCTTGCACCCCTTACTCCCAATGCGCGCAATGACTTGGGAAACATCTTCGTCGTGGCCTCCGGGGGCGCTTATACCGCCGATGTCCAAGGCACGGTTGTGCGTTCCGACACGCTGCAACCAGTGTCTGGCGCGCGCGTGCTCCTCAACGGGATGGTGTTCGTGACCGGCGCCGACGGCAAGTTCCAATTCACCAAGCTGCCGGTGGGTCTTGGGGGCGGAACCATCCCGGTAGGATTGATCACACTCCATGACGCCAACGGCATCCCGTTGCTGGAAGACAAGCCCCTTCTTCTGGACCTGCCCCTTGGCGCCTCGCCTCCAGTCAACGATTTAGGCCTCATTCCCATGTCTCCGCCCGTGGGCTCGATCCCCGGCGGCCCGTACAACATCCGCGGTACGGTAACGCTTCAAGGGCTCACGGATTACAGCGGCACTACCGTCACCCTCATCGCTAAGGCCACGGGCTCAACCGTGCAAACCTTCACTACGGACGCCTCGGGAGGCTACGGCTTCTGGGTGGTTCCCGGCGCCTACACGGTGAAGGCGGAACATGCAGGCTTCACCACTCAGCAAGCAGACGTTACCCTTACTGCGCCCGATCAGCCGGTGACGCACAACTTCACGCTGACACCGTGACGAGTATGCCGAGCGGGGAGTAGCGGCAGGGGTATGAGAAGGGGCGAAAGATCTTTCGCCCCTATCGAGCAGAGAGCGGCACAGGTTCCATCCTGAGAAAACCACCCAGCCTGTGCGTGGACGCACGCAGACAGGCCGTCAGCCAACGGCGTCTTCCTTCCATCCCCGCACCACGGCATCGGCCATACGCACTACGCGCACCATCTCGCGCACATCGTGCACCCGCACCAATGCCGCCCCGCCTGCAATGGCCAATGCCACCGTAGCGGCAGTCCCTTCCAAACGCTCTTCAACCGGCAGTCCGCCCAAGACCTTTCCGATGGTGGACTTCCTGGAGGTTCCCAGAGCCACGGGCAGCCCCAGAGTTCCGAACTCGCGCAATCGCCGGAGGAGTTCCAGGTTCTGCTCGGCAGTCTTCCCGAACCCAAAGCCTGGATCCACAAAGATGTGCTCTCGAGAAATCCCTGCCGCCGCAGCCGCTTCCACGCGCCCCGCCAGCCACTCCCGCACCTCCGCGACCACATCGGTGTAGCGGGGATCCTGCTGCATGGTGCGCGGAGTGCCCTTGATATGCATCAGGATCACCGGTACGTGAAGATCGGCAACCGTCGCTGCCATGTCGGCATCGAAGGTCATAGCGCTGATATCGTTCACCATGGCCGCACCCGCTTCAACGGCTCTTCGGGCAACTGCGGCCTTATAGGTGTCTATCGAAAGCGGTACGGGGCAGCGCGCCGATAGCTCGCGGATCACGGGTAGGACGCGCTCCAGCTCTTGATCCACCGTTAGGGGTTCGGCACCTGGCCGGGTGGACTCACCGCCGATGTCTATGAGATCGGCTCCCTCCTCCGCCATTTGGAGGCCGTGACGCACTGCGGCGTCCGGATCCAAATACCGCCCTCCATCGGAGAACGAGTCCGGCGTAACATTGAGGATGCCCATCACCAGAGTGCGGGTTCCGTGACGGGCGATGGCGAGCAGATATTCCATGGAGCGCGGCTCCAACAGCATCCTCCTGCTTGTTACGGCAAGCAATTCCCCACGCAAGGATGCCGGTTCTGCACCGGCTTGGGGGTCAGCGCGGCTCGGCACCTTGACACGTTCCTCCGTAGGGATTATGCTTAGCCTAGGGAACTGCGAACACGTGGGGATAGGTTACCTTGCAGCATACCGCCTGAGTTTGGCGGGATTCACCACAACGATGGCGCGGCCCTCCATGCGGATTGCACCCACGCGCCTGAGGTTCGCGAGCGCTCGATTGACCGTCTCCCGGGTGGCGCCGATGCGTTCGGCTATCTCCTGTTGGGAGAAGCGCACATCAATGCGTTGCCCGGATGCTGTAGGCGATCCGTGGGTTTGGAGGAGGCCAAGCAGAAACTCCGAGAGCCTGCCTGTTACGTTCAGTTCGCGAAAACTCTCCTGGTGATCCGCTGCCTGCCTGAGGCGGTCGGCCAGGGTAGCCATGATGCTCAAGGCGATGCGTGGAGATTCTTCGATAGCCAGCAAAAAGCCTTCGCGGTCCAGAACGAGAACGTCGCAAGCCTCGCTCGTAACCGCGTCGGCCATGCGAGGCTTGCCGTCTATCAGCGAGAGTTCGCCAAAGGGCTCCCCAGGGCCCCGTTCGGCGATGTGAACGACCTCTCCTGAAGCGGTTATCGTCTGGATGCTGACCCGCCCGCGCACAATCACATAGAGAGTATGGCCGGGATCTCCTTCGTGGAAGATGGCTTCTCCGGCTGGAAAGCTGCGGCGGCGGCAGTGCGTGGAGAGCACAGCCAGTGCATCCTCGTCCAGTGCCGAGAAGATGGGTACCTGCTTCAGAAGAATTTGGGTGGAGGTTTCCATGATCGCGTCGTGCCGTGCCAATGACCGGGCGAGCCTCGGCACTATTATTCACCGTTCAGGAGGCAGCTTCCCTGCATGAAGAAGCCGCAGTGAGGTTCTAATGGTGTGATGCGCGATTTGCCGACCGGTATTCTGACCTTCCTGTTCACGGATATCGTGGGTTCCACCCGCTTGTGGGAGGAGCATCCCCAGGCGATGTCCCAGGCGTACGCCCGTCACGGCGCCATCATCGCCGATGCGGTGCAGACACACTCCGGAGTGCTGGTTCGCTCGCGTGGCGAAGGAGACAGCACCTTCTCGGTGTTCACACGCCCCGAAGACGCCGTAGCGGCTGCCTGCGCCCTGCAGATCGCGCTTCACCAAGAACCCTGGCCGCCGGATGCAACGATACGGGTGCGCGCGGCCCTGCACACCGGCGAGGGCGAGACGGACGGCTACGATTACAACAGCGCCGACGTTAACCGCTGCGCCCGCATCCGCGCAATCGCCCATGGAGGTCAAACGCTTCTCTCCAGAGCCACAGCGGAACGCGTGCATGATGCCTTGCCCAAGGGAGCGTCTCTGCGAGACCTGGGTCTCCACCGCCTCAAAGACCTCAGCCGCCCGGAACGCGTATTTCAGCTCCTCCACCCGGACCTTCCCGCGGACTTTCCGCCCCTGTTATCACTCAATGCACTGCCGAACAACCTCCCTCAGCACCTAACCTCCTTCATCGGGCGGCAGCGAGAGATCAAAGAGATTGGCGCGCAATTGGCCTCCGCACGCATACTGACGCTTGCCGGCCCCGGAGGGCTGGGCAAGACACGGCTAGCCCTTCAGGCTGCGGCACAGCTTCTGGATGAATTCCCAGGAGGCGTTTGGTTTGTGGATCTGGCGCCTCTCCGCGACGAGGGGCTCGTTCCCAGAGCCGTTGCCGGCGCCGTAGGCGCCCGGGATGAACCGGCTCGGGATACTCTGGATGTGCTCATCGCCCATCTTCGGGATCGGCGGGCGCTCATCGTTTTGGATAACTGTGAGCACCTTATCGGGGCGTGCGCGAAACTGGCAGAAGAACTCCTGGAACAGTGTTCGCTCCTCCGCATCCTGGCCACCAGCCGGGAGCCGCTCCGCATCCCCGGCGAAACGGTGTGGCGCCTGATGCCCCTTACTTTCCCATCTTTAGAGGGACCCGTGCTTACTCCGGATCCGATCGTGCTTGGGCGCTACGATGCCGTACGCCTCTTTGTAGATCGTGCCCGATCGGCCAATGCGCAGTTCCGCCTTACTGCCGCCAACGCACCCGCCGTCACCGAAATCTGCCGCCGTCTGGACGGCATTCCTCTTGCGCTGGAGCTGGCAGCTTCCCGAACGGCCAGCCTCGGCATCGAGAACGTGTCCCGGCGACTGGATGACCTCTTTCGCCTCCTTACAGGCGGATCCCGAACCTCTCTGCCGCGCCAGCAGACCCTTGAAGCGCTCATCGGCTGGAGTTACGACCTTCTGGACGATGCGGAACGCGTGGTATTCCGCCGACTGGCCGTTTTCGCCGGGAGTTGGGATCTGGAAGCTGCAGAGGTCATCATCCCAGATGGACGCTCCAGGGGAGACCCGGCCCAGGATGTACTGACCATCCTGGCACAGCTCGTAGATAAGTCGCTCGTGATGCTGGAAGAGGATGGCAGCGGCGCGGAACGATACCGCATGCTCCAAACCATAAGGGCCTATGCGCAACGCCGCCTGGACGAAGCCGGTGAGGCCGATGCGGTGGCGGCGCGCCATCTGGCCTATTACACAGCCATGGTTGAAAAAGCGGAACCTCAATTGGTGGGCCCGCATCAGGCCCAATGGCTGGATCGGCTGGAAGCGGACCATGACAATATCCGCGCTGCTTTGGCTTTTGCTCTCGCTGCCGGGCATACGGATGAGGGACTGCGCCTAGCCTCGGCGGTATGGCGTTTCTGGCTGGTGCGGGGCTACCTCAATGAAGGCAGAAGCAGGCTGGCGTCGCTGCTGGATGCCGCACGACCGCAGGCGCCAAGCCAAGCTTTTTGCAAGGCGCTCCATGCTGAAGGAAGGTTGGCAGGCTGCCAGGGAGACTATGAAGCCGCTTCAGCGCTGTTGCTCGAGGCCCTTCACCTGCAGGAGGCTCTAGGCGACAAGAGGGGTGCAGCGGCATCCCTGTTGTCCCTTGGGGTAGTGGCAGGCGAACGGGGCGATATGGATCAGGCCGAAGAGTATTTCCGCAGAAGCCTTAAAATCCAACAGGATGAGGGCGACGTGAGGGGTTCCGCCATGTCGCTTCAGAACCTGGGGAACGTTGCGGTCTACCGCCAGGACTGGCACACGGCCCGAAGTTTCCTGGAACAGAGCCTTCGGCTTTGCCGGCAAGTGGGCGACACGCAAGGAATGGCCATCGCCCTCAACAACCTCGGCCACATCTGTGCCCGCCTGGAGGATTTCGACACGGCCCATCGCTATTTCCGCGAGAGCCTTGCTCTATGCCGCAACTTGGGATACAAAGTGGGCATCGCTTCGGGCACGGATGAGATCGCCAAGCTTGCCGCCGCCAGGAATGATGCGGAGCGCGCTTGCCGCCTGATGGCAGCCTCCATCTCCCTGCGGGAAGAAATCCACGCCCCTGTACCACAGACCGACCGTGAGGAGTTTGATCGCCTGCTTTCATCCATCCGGTGCAGGCTCGGTCCCGAGCGCTTCGCCGCCGTGTGGAACGAGGGCCGAGCCATGTCCCTGGACGAAGCGGTAGCCTATGCCCTGGAGGACCTGGACGTTCCGGCCGGCAGCCCTCAACTGAAGCGCACCGCCGATGCCTGACCGCCGTCGCAAGCCGCGCGCTTACGGCGTCAAGGGGATGCGGCGCCCTGCCCGGTATTGGCCCTGGATTGCCGGCCTCGTAGCAGCTTGGGCAAGCGCGGCGGTAATTCTGCGCATCATTCTCCTCGGCATAGCACGAAACGATCTCGCTGGAGCTCCAGCCCGGGAAGTTATCGGAACCGTCGTGCGCGTAGCGTTTCCCGGCAGGCATACGCGCTGGGGCCCGGCCACCCCCCAAGCCATCCTGCGCGTAGGGGGTCAGGAAGTGCCCGCAATCGTGATGGACACGGCCCGCAGCCTGCACCCAGGGCAGCGCATGCGCTTCACCGTTCGCATAGGCCGCAGCGGCCAATGGTACGTAGAAGCGGCCTCCCCAGCTCCCCCGGACCCGTAACGTTGAACGGCATCACGCACTCCGCCCCCGCGTCGCCCACCGCCGAACTTCCACATAGAGAAGGGGCCCCAACACCAAAGTGAAAAGGGTGGAAAAGGTGAGGCCTCCAATAACCGCAATGGCGAGGGGCTTCTGCATCTCCGCTCCGGCTCCGAGCCCTAAAGCCAAGGGGACGAGCCCGAGGATTGCCGTCAGCGTCGTCATCAGGATAGGGCGCAAGCGTACGCGGCCGGCCATCAAGACGGCATCCTCGACGCGGGCCCCCTCGTCCTCAGCATGCCGAGCCCGGTCAAGAAGGAGGATGCCGTTCTTCACGACGATGCCCACCAGCATGATGGCGCCCATGAAGGACGACACGTTGAGGGGCGTGCCGGTAATCCAAAGGCCGAAGACCACTCCAAACAAGGAAAGGGGCATCATCAAGAGGGTCACCAAAGGCTGCACGAAGCGGCCAAAGTGGAATACCATCACCGTGAACACCAAAAGCACGGCGAGCCCAAGCACTTCCAGGAGGTTCCGGAAGGATTCATTCTGGCTCTTGTAATCGCCCCCGATTTCAAAGCTCACGCCGGCCGGCAGAGGAAAGCCCTGCATCATTTTCCGTACGTCCCTCATGATGCTTCCCAAATCGCGCCCCGAGATGCGTGCGGACACGGTAACAACGCGGCGCTGATCCTCGCGATTGAGCTCGGTTGCGCCGGCCACCGTCTCGAACGTTCCCAAAGATGCGAGGGGAACCGCGGAACCTCCAGGCGTCCGAACGAGAGCCTGCTCGATCTCGCCCTGGCGCCTTCGGAACGCGGCCGGGAAACGAACCCGCACCGGCAGAGTGCGCTCGCCGATCAGCAGCCGAGTAGCGACATCTCCTAGAAGCGCGGCATGGGCTTGGTCCGCAACGTCCGCCGGGGTTAGGCCCAGGCGGCCTGCGCGCACCGGGTCTATGTGGAACACAAGCTCAGGTCCTGCCTCGATAACGCCGGACTTCACGTCTACCACGCCGTGGACCTTTGCAACTTTATCCGCCAAGCTCCGCGCCAGATCGGCGAGCTGCTGCTGGTTCTCGCCAAAGAGTTTGAGTTCGATGGGGGCCACACTCCCCGACAGATCGCCGATGAGATCCTGCAAAACCTGAATGAAATCCACATCAAGCCCGGGCACTTGGGCGGTGATGCGGCTTCGCACATCATCCATGATCTGTTCGATGTTGCGCCGGCGGTTCGGCTTAAGCTCCACCGCGATATCGCCTCGGTTCGGCTCGGTAATGGCGAAGCCTAACTCCGTCCCGGTGCGCCGAGAGTACGACGCCACCTCAGGAGTGGATCGGAGGATTGCCTCAACCTTGCGCAAGAGGCGGTCGCTTTCAGCCAGCGAAGTACCAGGCGGCGTCCAGTAATCCAGGATGAAGGCCCCTTCGTCCATCGTAGGCATGAAGCCGGTGCCGAGCCGCGCCGCCAGCAGAACGATGAGCGCCACGATGACCGCTACCGAGGCAGGAAGGATCCATCGGCGCCTCAGTCCCGCCCGCAGCACGCGCTCGTAGGCACGGATCAGCCGCTCGAAGAGGCGGCCGTGCTCGGGCGCCCCAGGGCGCGTACGCAGGAATGCTGCACAAAGGCTCGGGCTTAAGAGGAGGGCGAGGGCGAGAGACACCATGAGAGCCAGCGCGAGGGTAACGGCCAGAGCGGTAAAGAAAGCCCCTGCAACTCCGGAAAGGAGCACAAGGGGCAGGAAGACTACGACGGTGGTGAGGGTAGACGAGATCATCGGAGCGGCAATCTCGGCAGATGCGGCGGCTACAGCCCTGCTCCGTACTTCGCCTTGAGAGAGGTGCCGGAACACATTCTCCACCACCACGATGGCGTCGTCAATCACAAGCCCTATGCCCACAGCGAGGGCGCCCAGCGTCATCAGATTGAGCGTGATGCCGGCCATGCGCATCAGCAGGAACGTAATGAAAAGTGTCACGGGTATGATGGAGGCAGTCACCACCGTGGCCCGCAAATCCCCCAGGAAAGCCAACAGCACAAACACAGCCAGCCCCGCGCCGATGAGCACGGCGTCTCGGACGCTGCCTACAGCCTCACGTACTAGATGGCTTTGATCGTACCAAACGCCCACTTCCGTCCCTGCCGGCAATCCGGGCTTGAGAGCGGCAATCTCCTTCCGTACGGCTTCCGCCACACTCACCGTGTTTGCATTCGGCTGGCGCACGATGTTGATGAGCACGGAGTCCGCGCCATCTGCCGTCACCATGGTGGTCCGGTCCTCCAGCGAAGAGTGGATGGCAGCGATTTGCCCCAAACTCACTGGGATGCCGTTGCGCTGTGCCACCACAATCGGCGCAAGCTGATCAGGGCTCGTAGCCTCGCCGGACACAATCACTTGATATTGCTGGTACCTGTGATCCACGCGTCCGACAGCCCGTACGATGTTGGACTGGCTCAGAGCCTGCACCACGTCCAGGATCGAGAGATGATAGGCCGCAAGGCGATCCGGCCTCACGTCCACGGCGATTTCGGGGATGCGTCCGCCCTGCACTACCGCGCGGGCGACACCTGGAACGCGCGCCAATCGGGGCTTCAGCTTATAGAAGGCCAATGTCCACAGCTCATCGGGCGTAAGGCCCGGGCACTTCACCGAGAGGCCCAGGATCGGAAACACGGTGGGGTTCATCCGTTCCACGCTTATGGAAGCATCCTGCGGGAGTTGAGGGCGTACCTCATTGATGCGGGTGCTCACGAGCTGCTGCGCCGAGAGCATGTCTGTGCCCCACTCGAAGTCTACGGAAATCTCGGTGCTGCCTCGCTGGGTCTTGGACCGCACTCTCGTGACCCCCGGTACCATGGCGATAGCCTCTTCCAGCGGGCGTACAATGGAAGCCTCCATCATCCGCACGGGCGTTTCACCGGCCTCGGCGATCACCACCACACGCGGGAACGTAACATCCGGAAGGATGGACACGGGGAAGGACCCCAGCACAAAGGCGCCTAGGACGCAGAGTACCGCTGTGGAGAAGATGATGGCGGTGATATGGCGCGTGGCGAAGCGTGCAAGGCTCATTTGGCCGGAATGCCCGCGAGGTTTTTTACAGCGCCCGGAATGCTTCTCATTGCGCCGGCCCCGTTCCTTTGGAAGACACCACCTTGGCGCCATCCGCGAGTTCATACTGGCCCACGGTGATCACTTTGTCGCCGGGCGTCACTCCGGACACCTCGATCCAGTCTCCGTTGCGCGCACCTACGGACACGGGTCTTACGTGGGCCGTTCCATCGGGCGCCACCACAAAGACGACATCTCTTCCACCGCGCTGGATTACCGCCCGTGCAGGAACGACCAAGGCTGCGCGGTGCACTTCCGTAACGACGTCGGCGGTAGCGAATGCCCCGGCACGCCAATTGCCGTCTGGATGCTCCAGGGTGATGCGTACCGCAAGCAGGTTCGTCTGCGGATCAACCTGGCCTACGGAGATCACGCGGCCCACAGCGGTCTTCGGCGTGTCGCCCGGCGCGTGGACGCGGGCGAGCATGCCCACTCGAAGCTTCGAGGCAGCATCCGGTGATGCGGAACAGACTAGGTCCAGGGAGCGCCGGGCCATCACTTCCAGCACTGGCGTGTTGGGATCGGCCATGTCGCCAGGGTTCAGGAAGCGGCGCGTGACAATTCCCGACACCGGTGATGTGAGGCGAGCGTACCCTGCCGATGCCCCTGCTGCAGCCAGATCCGCCTGTTTCTGCATCACCAACGCCTGGAACGCTCGGGCATCGGCCTCCTTCACAGCCACTTGGGCAGCACCTTGTTGGGCCTGTTGAAGGGCTGCCTCGGCCTGAGCCACGTGGGCGTCGCCGGCAGCCCGCGCTTGCGCCAAGGCTTCTCGAGCAGATTGGACCCTCAGCTCAGCAGCCTGGATGTCTTCAGGGCGGTTGCCGGCCTTGAGCAGAGCCTCCTGCTGGCGGGCACTCTCCAGGGCAGCTTGCGCCACACGCAATGCGGTATCCGCATCCTCCATTTGCCGCCGCGAGTCGATGCCTTTGGCATACAAGTTTTTCGTGCGCCTCGCTTCCTGGGCTGCGCGGTCGCGGTTCGCCTCCGCCTGAAGCACGGCCTGTTCTGCCTGGGCAATCTCTTGCGGTCGCGCTCCGGACTTGAGTTTGCGCAGATCGGCTTCGGCGGCATCCAGAGCGATGCGGGCCTGCTGTATGCCGGCGTCGCGGTCCAACTTGGCGGCTTTCAGGGCGATCTTGGCGGCCTCTACGGCGGTAGCGTGGTCGGCCGCGGCTGCCCTGGCGGCCAAAGATGCCTCCTGAGCCTGGCGCTCCGCAGCAGCAAGCGCAGCAGAAGCACTCCGTGATTGCGCGGCAAGGGTCCGGCTCTCCAGTTCGGCCAATACCTGCCCGGCGGCCACCCGATCCCCTTCCCGGACGAATACGGCCTTGACGCGCCCGGCAAATGGAGGAGCAACCCGCGCACTGGCTCCTTGGGACGGAACGAGCGTTCCCGGGCAAGGCACCAGGACTTCAATGGTGCGCCGTTGCACCGTGGACGTGTCCACTACCACAGGTGCTCCGCTGTTCGCTCCAGCCGAACTCTCTGGGGCCGCAGCTCCGCGGCCGCATCCCCAGAGCAGGGCCCCGGTCAAACCCCCGCACGCCAACAGGATAATCCCTCTCATCGTTCCTGCCGAAAGCTCACGCATCAACCCTTACCTTTCCACAGGGTTAGTGTATCGCGGCTCGTCGTCCAACTGCCTTTCCGTATGCTTAGAGCTTCATTAGAGGCTCTGGAAACAGGCATGCAAGATGTCCCGCGCGTGTGCGCCCGGTGTGATCACAATCACAGTTGCATGTGACGCCCGTCACAGATGGACCCCGCCCCCCGCAGTTATACTCGTGCCGTCATTGATCCAATCGGCCAGTACCCATGAGCCAAACGGTTTCAGACAAAAAGGAGACGCAAATGAAAACTCGAACCGCGCAGTCCAGCAAGTGCTCCCCATCCATCGCTACCCCTTGCTCCGGCGAGGGCTACCGGGCGGCCGAACTGGCAGCAGCAGGCCATTGCCCGGCTTCCTTCACTTCCCGCATGGGCGCTGTTCTCCGAAGCGCCATCACGTGGAGATTGGCTCCCGCGGCGCTCATTGCGGCTTCCCTGTTCCTGGGCGGGTCCCACATCGCCCGGGCCGACGCGTTGACCCAAAAATCCGATCGAGTCGTCGCCGCCAAGGCAGCAGCCCACGGCCGTGTAGCCGTCATCGTTACCGTGGACGGCAACCTTACAGCCACCCGCGAGCATCAGCTTCAGGCGCTGGGTTGTGACGTGTACCGCCACCTCCCGCTGGTACATGCAGCCGCTGTACAGGTACCTGCAAAGAACCTCCGCGACCTCGCGTCACTGCCCTTTGTGCGGCATCTGGCATCCGATGCTACCCTCAAAAAGTGCGACGAGTTTACCGTGGAGCACACCGGAGCCGATATCGCCTTCCGAGAGATGGGCCTCACGGGCAAAGGCGTAACAGTCGCGGTGCTGGATAGCGGCATCCATGCTTCCAACGACGACTTGGCCGACGCTGCTACCGGACGTTCCCGCGTGATTGCCAAAACAAGCTTCATCACGGGTGAGAACGCCAACGACAAGTGTGGTCACGGCACGCACGTCGCCGGCATCATCGCGGGCAACGGCGCCAACTCGACGGGACCTCAGTTCTTCCGCACCTTTTACGGTATCGCCCGCGAGGCCAATCTCGTAAACGTACGGGTATTGGACGAGAAGGGCCAGAGCCAGGTCAGCACCGTAATTGCCGGCCTCCAGTGGATCCTTGCCAATAAGGACCGATACAACATCCGCGTTCTCAACTTCTCCCTGGGCCACCTGCCCCTGGAGAGCTACACCGTGGATCCCCTTTGCCAGGCCATGGAAGCTGCATGGAAAGCAGGCATCGTAGTGGTGTGCGCTGCCGGCAACGCGGGCCGCTACAACGACACCGCCAAGCCCGGCCTCTCCAACGAAGGATACGGAACCGCCTACTTCTCCATCCTTTCCCCCGGCAACGACCCCTACGTCATTACCGTAGGCGCTATGAAGACCGTGGATGGCGTTCGCAGCCACGACACCATCGCCACCTACTCCAGCCGCGGCCCATCCTTCGGCGACTTCATCCTCAAGCCCGACCTGGTGGCTCCCGGCAATCGTGTGATCTCGCTTGCCGTGCACAATGCGTACCTCGAAAAGACATACGCCGCCACAAACTCGGTACCGCTGAGCGCCTATGCCTACACCAAATCCGCCAAGGATAGCAAGGCCTACTTCACCCTCTCGGGAACCTCTATGGCCACACCCGTGGTGTCGGGCGCTGTGGCGCTCATGCTTCAGAAGGATCCCACCCTCACGCCGGACACGGTGAAGGCGCGCCTGATGATCTCCGCGGACAAGTGGGCCTTCCCCAACGGGCAGCCCGATCCCGCAACCTTCGGAGCCGGCTACCTGAATATCCCAGCCGCCCTCGCCTCCACCGTGGTCGCCACCCAGCCTGCCCGCAGCCCTAAGGTTACGGCCGACGCTCAGGGCAATGTGACCATCGTGATGGACAACGCCATTTGGGGCGAGAACGCCATCTGGGGTACCGGCATTACCAAACTCAATGCCATCTGGGGTGAAAACGCCATCTGGGGTGAAAACGCCATCTGGGGCGTGAATGCCATCTGGGGCGAGAACGCTATCTGGGGCGAGAACGCTATCTGGGGCGAGAACGCTATCTGGGGCGAGAATGCCATCTGGGGTGAGAACGCTATCTGGGGTGAGAATGCCATCTGGGGCGAGAATGCTATCTGGGGTGAGAACGCTATCTGGGGTGAGAACGCCGTTGTGGCCGACATCTGCCAGACCGCCATCGCCGGAGAAAAGTAGCATCAGCCCAGGAACCGACCCCCACTGCTCTGACTGGGGCAGTGGGGGTTTTCTTTTGCGCGTGCGGATCTTGACGCAGCCCGGCCCACAGGCTACAATGAGACGATCGTGCCGCCACAAGATATTGCGCCTTTGGCTATCTTCGCCCCTACATCTTGGCCAGAGGTATCGCAGCACGACTTCAGGAAGAATCGCGTGCCATGGCAGGACCCGCCTTCGTCCACTTGCATACACACTCCGAATTCTCACTGCTGGACGGCGCCGCTCGTCTGGACGCGCTGGTGCAGCGCGCAGCCGATCTGGGGATGGACGCACTGGCCCTTACCGACCATGGGGCAATGTACGGCGCCCTCGATTTCTACGAGAAATGCCGCAAGAAGGGCATCAAGCCGATCATCGGCGTAGAGGCATACATAACCCCCGGGGATCTGCGCGAAAAGAAGGGCCGTACCGACAAAAACGCCTTCCACCTGTTGCTTTTGGCCGAAAACCTGGCCGGATACAAGAACCTCCTCAAGCTCACCACGATCGCAGCGCTGGAGGGCTTCTACTACAAGCCCCGCATAGATCATCGCGTGCTGGAAGAGCACAAAGAGGGCATCATCGTTACGAGTGCCTGCCTCAGCGGCGAGGTCTGTTCTGCTCTGCTGGGCGGCGATTACCAAAAGGCCCTCGCCATCGCCGGATCCTATCGCGACCTGCTGGGGCCCGACCATTATTACATCGAACTGCAGAACCATGGCCTGGATCGCCAGAAGCATTGCAATGACCAACTCCTCAAGATTGCCCGTGACCTGCGCCTGCGCGTCGTCTGCACCAACGATGTCCATTACCTGGAGAAGACCGACTCACAGGCCCATGACGTGCTCCTGTGCATTGGGACGGGGGCTACGGTAGACGACCAGAACCGCCTCCGCTACGATGCCGACGAGTTCTTCATGAAATCCCCTCAGGAGATGGCCGCCCTCTTTCCCGACTGCCCGGAAGCCCTGGAGCAGACCGCAGAGATCGCAGCCCGGTGCAATGTGGAACTGGAATTCGGGCGTGCACCCATGCCTGCCCCCGGAATACCCCACGGACACACCGCCCAGAGCTACCTTCGGGAGCAGGCATTGCTGGGTCTGGAACGCAAGATCGGGAACCATCCGCACAAAGAACGATACAAGCAACGCCTGGATTACGAACTGGGCATCATCGAACAGACGGGTTTCGCCCCCTACTTCCTGATCGTGCGTGACTTCGCCGTATTTGCCCGTGAACAGGGTATCTTCTTTGGGGTCCGGGGTTCCGCCGCCGGCTCCCTCGCTTCATATTGCCTGGATATCACCGATATTGATCCTGTGGATTACGACCTCACCTTCGAGAGGTTCCTCAACCCGGAACGCATCCAAATGCCGGACATTGACATGGACTTCGAGGACACGCGGAGGGATGAGGTCCTCCAGTATGTCACAAGAAAGTATGGTGAGGACCACGTTGCCCAGATCATCACCTTCGGTACGTTGGCGGCCCGGGCGGCGATACGGGACGTAGGTCGCGCTCTCGGAATGGGTCTTCCGCAAGTGAACCGCATCGTGAGCCAGATCCCAACCCAACCCCTCCACGTCACAATCGGCGAGGCTTTGGAACGGAACCCCGAGTTGCGCCAGCTTTATGACCGCGATGCACAAGTACGCCGCCTGCTTGACACCGCAAGGCGCCTGGAGGGCATCTCGAGGCATTCGTCGGTGCATGCGGCCGGCGTAGTCATCTGCAATGAGCCTTTGGTGGAGTACACGCCCCTGCAGCGCACTGCGGATGGAGGGCTCGTTACGCAGTATCCTGCGGGCGCCTTGGAGCGCATCGGGCTGCTCAAGATGGATTTCCTCGGCCTCATCAATCTCTCCATCTTGGCCCGGGCCCTCAAGAACATCGAACAGTCGCGCAACCTGCGCGTCCAGATCGAGCGCCTTCCGCTGGATGACGCTAAGACCTTCGAGATGCTGGGAGCCGGTGAAACCACGGGCATCTTTCAACTGGAGAGCATGGGCATGCGGCGGTGGATCACCGAGTTGAAGCCCACCAGTGTGCGCGATCTGGCCGCCCTCGTGGCGCTGTACCGCCCCGGACCCATGGCGCACATTCCCACCTTCGTCCGCGCCAAGCACGGTCTGGAACGCATCCAGTATCCCCACGAACGCCTCAAGCCCATCCTTGAAGAGACCTACGGCGTCATCGTCTATCAAGACCAGGTGCTGCGCATCGCCCAAGCCATCGCCGGCTTCACGCTGGGCCAGGCCGACGTTCTGCGCAAGGCGATGGGAAAGAAGATCAAGGAAGAGATGGCCCGCCAGCGACAGCGCTTCATCGCAGGAGCTCAGGAGAACGGCATCAGTAGGCAAAAAGCATCCGAAATCTTCGACCTCATCGAACCCTTTGCCGGGTACGCATTCAACAAAGCCCACTCCGTATGCTACGCCATGCTGGCCTACCAAACGGCCTATCTCAAGGCCAATTACCCTGTAGAGTACATGGCCGCCCTCCTCTCATGCTACATGAACAAAGCCGACAAGCTCGCGTCGTGCATGGCGGAGTGCAGCCGTATGCGCATCCCCATCCTCCCTCCCGACGTCAACCGATCCCGGGATGACTTCACTCCCCAAGGAGACGCCATCCTCTTTGGCCTCGAAGCTGTGAAGAATGTGGGGCGGGCGGCTGTCGAGGCCATTCTGGCTGCCCGAAGCGCTGGCGGGCCCTTCCGGTCCTTGCAGGATTTCTGCCGGCGCACGCTCCAGCATGGCGCCGTTACGCGATCTACTATAGAGGCGCTGATCAAGTGCGGCGCCTTCCATTCCATTCACCCCAACCGCCGCGCCTTACTGGAACAGCTCGACGCAGCCCTACAAGCCGCTTCCTCGGCGGTTCGGGCTGAGCAGGAAGGTCAAGCTCAGCTTTTCGGCGCCGACCACGATGCGCACACATCCGACGCGACGGCACCGCCCGTCGTACCCGAATTCCCCGAGCATGAGCTGCTTGCCCTCGAGAAGGACCTCCTAGGCACGTACCTTTCCGGGCACCCCCTCCGCCGCTGGCGCACCCGCATCGAAGAAAAGGCGAATGCCTCGGTCGCGTCGCTTGCCGAACGCAAGGAACGCGACAAGGTGCTGGTGGGAGGCATCATAACCCGCGTGAAGGCCGGCGTGTCGAAAAAGACGCGCGAACCTATGGCCTTCCTCACGCTGGAAGATCTTACCGGTTCTGTGCCCGTAACGGTATTCCCATCGGCCTTCCGTGAATTCGGCCGCTACGCTGCCCAGGATGCTGTAGTCCTTATCGAAGGAACCGTGTCCCGAAGAGAACGGGTGCGGGAGGACGAAGAGAGCGAAGGAGCTTTCGATGTGGAGCTTCTGGCTGAGCGCATTCTGCCGTTGAATGGGCCCGGTAGCAACGGAAGCAACGGCAACGGCCAAAGGACTTCGAGTTCCCTGCACATCCGGCTGAACCAGAGCCACTGCCATCTCGTGCGCCTCGTGCGAAGCGCATTGGAGCAGTACCCCGGGACGGCTCCCGTGATCCTCCACATCGAAGCCGACGGCCGCGAACACCGCAAGCGAACGACATTGGCCGTGGATCCTTCCGAGCAAGTGAAGGATGCCGTGGCCCGCATTATCGGCCGAAGCGCCGTGTGGACCGAATAGGCCCGCTGCAGCGGGACACGTTGCCCCAAACGAGGCTCAAGATCCCTTGACAGCACCGTGTGCCTGTGATATACTTTCGTCGCTATGGTTAACCGCATAATCAAAGCGAGGAATACTCCCCGCCCGGCCACTCTTAAGGATGTGGCGGATATGGTGGGAGTATCCCAGGCGACGGTGTCTTACGTACTCAACGGCAAAGCCGAGGCGCGCATCAGTGAAGCCACTCGCCGCCGCGTTCTGGAGGCTGCCGCCCAACTGCGGTATCGGCCCAACGCCCTCGCAGTTGCCATGGCCCGCGGCCAATCGCGAACCATCGGCATCTACCAAACCCACGTAAGCGAATCTCCCCTCTCCGGAATGTGGGCAGCCCAAGTAACCCGCGGCATCGCCAATGCATTACGGGATCTGGGATACCACATGCTCGTTTACAACTACCGCGAACCCAACGAGGTAGATCCCGTCACATTCCTTGATGGACGCACGGACGGCTTGGTGATTTTGGCGCCCCACGCTGAAGATGCGGTTCCCTGCCAGCTTGCTCAATTGGGTTTCCCCATCGCCATCATCGCGGGCTGGCCCGTAGACGGAGAGAAGGCTGTGTGCGTGGACACGGATAATGTAGCCGGAACCCGCATGGCCACGGCCTATCTGACCAACCTGGGCCACACCCGCATCTGCCATCTCGCCGGACCGCCGGATGTGCCCAATGCTCAAGATCGCCTGCGGGGCTTCCAGGAGGCCATGGAAGAGCATGGCCTCGGAGATCAGATGCACATCGTGCAAGGAGGCTTCAGTGAGGCGGCAGGGTACGCTGCGGCTATGACGGCGCTGCACCTTCGGCCTAGGCCCACTGCGATCCTCGCCGCCAATGATATCGCCGCTCTGGGGACCCTCAAAGCATGCGCCGAACTAGGGCTGCGCGTACCCCAGGACGTGTCCGTTATGGGGTTTGACGACGCACCCATCTGCACTCTTACTCGCCCCACACTTACCACAATGCGCCAGCCTGCAGCCGCTCTGGGCGCAGAAGCGGCGCGCCTCGTCATTGCCGTAGGATGCGGGGAACCGGCGGTACCTCGCGTGAAATTGCTGCCTCCGGAATTGATACCGAGAGGATCTACCGCCAGTCCAAACAGTCAACAAGGGGGTGATTGCCGGGAGAGCTCTTCGTGAAGCATAGTTCACGCCGCGTCCCGAAGCTGCGGCGATTTCGTATCCGTTGGCCTCGCAACCAAGGAGAAAGGAAATGCGCAAGTTTCAAGGTTTCACCTTAATCGAGCTGCTTGTTGTGATCGCGATTATTGCCATCCTGGCCGCGATCCTCTTTCCCGTGTTCGCCCAGGCGCGTGAATCGGCGCGGAGTGCAAGCTGCATCTCCAATCATAAACAGCTTGCCAATGCAGCGATGATGTACGCGCAGGACTACGACGAAACCCTCACACCCGCCGGGATGCGCTATCCCCACGCCCCCACCCTTTGCTACGAGTGCGGCAACGACCCCACATGCCTCACCTCCTCCTACTGGACAAACCCTCGCGCCTGGGTGGATTGGGGGCCCATGCTCATGCCGTACATCAAGAACGAGCAAATCTTCATGTGCCCCAGCAAACGAGAATGGGGATGCTGGGGATATGCCATGAACACCGATTCGTCGGATGACGACTTCCCTGGCCCGCCCTCCCCGCCAGGCGCCTTCCAGGATCACACCCCGCCGCTCATGCCCGCCGTGACGATGGCGTCGGTAGTCGCCCCGGCAGATTGCATCTTCCTCTACGACTCCCATGACTCCATCTTGGAAGATGCCCCAAATACCAGCTTCAGCGGTTCCGACGGACCCGACACAGAGGCTTGGGAAACGATGAACGCCTGGGTGCAGGCCGAGAAGGGCGGCATGCAGGTTCAGGAGTACGCCGAAGCACACGGCGTCAACTCACCGTGGCGGCACCGCCGAGGATTTAACGTGAATTACCTGGACGGACACGCCAAGTGGTTGCGGCTTACCCAGATCTTCCAGCACAACCTCAACATTCAGGATCAGGACTATCCCTGGATCGAGTAGGTGCACGTCAAGGAGATCGCTATGCCCGAAAAGCTCGTTGTTGGCGGCGGCGCCAGTGCGAAACCCGGCAGAAGCGGACCACCCAAGAAGGCCCCCAAGGCTGCCGGAATCCGCCGCGAAGTGCCCCAGGCGCTGCTGATTGCCGTCATCGTGGTAGTCGTCCTCGCCCTTGGAGCAGGCGCCTACTACGTAATCAATGGCGGTTGGGCTACGCCTGCTCAGATGGAAGCGAAATTCCAGCACGAAACCTTCCCGCTGGTGGCTGCCAAGCGCGGCGATATGGAACCTCTTGAAAAAGAGAATGCCCGCCGGAAAGCGGCAGGATTGCCTCCGCTCCAACTGAAGGAAGACCGCCACGAAAGCATGCAGCAAGCCAAGCAGAAGTTGCTGGAGTTGCAGCAGAAACTGGGCCCTTCCCACTAACTCCACATCCGGCCACGGTTACGCATCCCGTGGCTGCACAACCCTCCCGCAACGGCCGCCCTTCTCTTATCCAAGGGCAGGGCGGCCTCTTTTTCGTTTGCCTTTTGCCCCCTCTTTGAGCCCATAATCTCTCATCCCACAGCAGGGAAGCCCGCATGGCCAACCTCCTCCTGGCCCACGACCTAGGCACAACCGGCAATAAGGCAGTCCTCTTCCATGACGACGGCCGCATCTTGGCCTCTGCATTTCGCCCCTATGCTACCCAGCGACCGCACGTGGGCTGGGCCGAACAGAACCCCCTCCATTGGTGGAACGCCGTATGCGAGACGACACAAGAGATCTTCCACCAGCATCCTGAGGCGCGGAACAGCGTAGCAGCCGTGTCTTTCAGCGCCATTATGAATGGCTGCTTGCTGGTAGATCGCCACGGCGATCCCGTGGGCCCAGCCATAATCCATGCCGACGTTCGGAGCGAGGCGGAGTGTAGGGCAATAGCGCATCTGCTGGGCGCCCGCCGCCTCTACGAGGCTACGGGACATCAGCCGTCTCCCCACTACACCCTCGGCAAACTCGCCTGGATCCTGCGCAACGAACCCCACGCTGTCCGACGCGCCGAGTGGTGCCTTCAGGCCAAGGACTATCTGGCGGGGCGTTTCACCGGAGTCTATGGGTTCACGGATCCCTCCGATGCCGCCCTCACCGGGATGTACGACCTTAGAGCAGGCACGTGGTTGGCAGACGCGCTGCAGGCGGCATCCATCCCGCCACGCATCCTCCCGCAAGTGGTCGCCTCGGCGACCGTGGTGGGCACGGTGACGCAAGAGGCTGCCGCGGCAACAGGATTGGCTTCCGGCACTCCCGTTGTGCTCGGGGGAGGGGATGGAGCATGCGCCACAGTAGGAGCTGGGTGTGTGCAACCCGGCGATGCCTACCACTATGTAGGGGGCACCTCTTGGATTGCATCTGTGGCTGCCGATTGGGTGCCGCACCCGCTGGGACACGTTACGGCCTTCCCTAGCCTCGTGCCCAATCAAATCGTCCGCTACGTTACGGTGCAATCCGCCGGCTCCTGCATCGAATGGGCTCTGGACCTTTTGGGGATTGCAGGCACAAGTTCCAGCCGGTATTCCTCCCTCGAAGAACTTGCGGACACGGCCGTACCCGGCAGCCGCGATCTCTACTTCCTTCCGTATCTGGAAGGCGCCCGCGCGCCGGTTTGGGACGCCAATGCACGTGGGGCCTTCATCGGCCTGACAGCCGCTCACACCCGTGCCGAGGTTGCCCGATCGGTTTACGAGGGCGTAGCTCTGGCGCTGGCAGCCGCCCTGGAAGATCTGAGCATCCCCGGCGAAGTGGTTCTCCGCGCGCTGGGCGGAGGCATGCGCAGCCGCCTTTGGAGGGAGATCTTCAGTGCAGTCTACCGCCGCCGCCTCCACGTGCTGGAGCGATTGTCGGAAGCTACGGCTTGTGGAGCCGCTGTGGCCGCAGGCATCGGCGTTGGGCTCCTGCCGTCTTGGGAAGAGGCACGCCGCTTCGCGCCGATTGCCTTCTCGACGGAGCCGGATGCACGCACCGCCGACGTGTACCGGTCGGCAGCGCTTTTCTTCCGCACCCTTTACCCGTCTCTGGCGCCGCACTTCGCCCAGCTCGCCCGCCGCTAAGGATGCGGGTTTTCAGGCCGGCGAAACGTCCAGTGTTTGTTGGCGAAGAAGTTCCAAAAGACCACAATCACCATTGCGGTGAGTGTGGCCGCAATGAACAGCGGCTTAGTGGGATGCTGCCCTTTCCACGTTCCCGTGCCGATGAAGAACACGGCCTTCATGATGGCCAGGTTCAACGCCCAGCCCACCACATTCACTCCAAAAAACATGGCGTACTGCTCGTGCCCGCTTCGATGGCCCACAGCCCGGAAGGTCCACCTCTGGTTCCAGATGAAGCCGTTGGTGACGGCCAGGCTAAAGGAGATCGTCTTCGCCAGCACCCACCACAAGTACAGGTGGAAGGTAAGGAACCACGACACCCCGAAATCTATGGCGAAGCTCGAGGCGCCTACGATGCAGAACTTGATGAACTGCCTAAGACCGGGTTTGTTGAGCACTGCGGCGACGGTAGTTTCCATGAACACCCAAAATCGGCGAAGAGTACATGCGGCTTCGGGCATCACTGCTGTATGAAGCGGATTATACCCCCGCGCGCCGCATTCCAACCCGGTGCGGCGATGCGGGCTGCAACTCACACGGAGGTTCTTCCATGTTCGAACCCTCTCCCATGCCTTCTCTGTTGTGGCTTTGCCATGCAGCGCTCTTGCTGACCGTGGCAGCGGGCGCAACGTTTGCCGCAGCCCCCGGCCCGCAACCTGCTCATCCTTATGTGGACGTAACGTCCTTCGGTGCCCGTGGCGATGGAACTACCGATGACACCGCTGCATTCCAGCGCGCCATGGACGAAGCCGCCAAATCGGGCGGAGGCACCGTACTGGCGCCTCGAGGCACCTATCTCTTCAAAGGGCATCTGGACGTACCCAGCGCAGTGACCCTCCAGGGCATCTGGACGTCCGTCCCGTCGCACAACGGCATCCGCGACAAGGGCCTCCCTAAACCCACCGACGATGGTACCACCTTTCTCGTAACGGAAGGGGCCGGCAAGGAAGATGCAGCGCCTTTCATCACACTGCATACCAACAGCACTCTGCGCGGCGTGGTTCTGTACTATCCCGCGCAGAAGCCCGACGACACGCCCGTGCCCTTCCCGTGGGCCATCGCCATGCGCGGCAAGAACCCGGCGGTTCTCGATGTGGAACTCCTCAACCCCTACAATGGGATAGACGCTACTCAGAATGAACGGCACCTCATCCGCAACGTGTCGGGACAGCCCCTGCGTCGGGGAGTGATGGTAGACGCCATCTACGATATCGGCCGCATCGAGAATGTACACTTCAACCCATGGTGGAGCGTAGCGTCGAAGGTTCTGGACTATCAGATGAAGCACGGCGAAGCCTTTATCTTCGGCCGCACCGATTGGCAGTACGTGCTCAACACCTTCTGTTTCGGCTACCATGTGGGATATCACTTTGTGCAGACACACAACGGCGTATGCAATGGGAACTTCCTGGGCATCGGCGCCGATGACTGTGAGACATCGCTCGTAGTGGATCAGTGCGCTCCCTATGGCCTTCTCATCACCAACGGCGAGTTCGTGTCCTTCCACGGGCCGGATCCAACCATGGTAGCTGTGGGCAGCGGGAACTCGGGCAGCATCCGGTTCGTCAATTGCGCCTTTTGGGGACCTTGCAATCAGATCGCCCGCATCTCGGGCCACGGAACTGTCGGCTTCAGCGATTGCACTTTTGTGCAATGGGATCGAGCGGGAGAGGGTCGAGCGGCCCTTCGCGTGGAGAGCGGCAGTGTCCTCGTGCGGGGATGCGAATTCCGTGAGAACAAGCCCCAGGTGGAGCTTGGCGAGCATGTGCGCCGCGCGGTGATCACAGGGAACCTGTTCACGGGTTCGGCGCGCATCCGCAACGCATCCAGTGGAAGCGTAGTAATCGCCGATAATAGCACCAGCGAACGTTGAGGCTCTAGGAAGGCCTTATGAACCCATGGGTCTGGCCGGTTGCCGCCTCAGACGCACTATGGTACATTGAGATCGGGAACCTTGGCGTGCCGCACAAGGCGCCCTAAATAGGGTAAGGCTTCAAAATCAGGCGTTCGTTGACCGCATCTGCCTCGTTATGGGGCAGAGCGGATATCGCATAGGAGGAACCTGCAGTATGAGAAGCCCATTTGCCGTGGTACTCTGTCTTGCGACCGCTGTCCCCTTCCTCGCCGGTTGCGGTGGAGGAGGGGGAGGAGGCGGTTACTCGGGCGGGCCGGTCACAGGCGTGTGGACTGGAAGCGTCAGCCCGTCAAGGTCCGCCTCACGTCAATCCACCGTGAACACCCTCGAGCTGGATTTTGTGCAGAACGGCACCAACCTCTCAGGCACAGCGCGTCTCATCAAACCCAACAGTCCCCCGCCCTTCGTCGGCAGCTTTACCGGGACGATTACAAACCCCGGCATCGGCGCCACAGTGGACATCACCATCACGTGGACGAGCGGAAACCAGGGGACCAGTCAGTTCCACGGTACCATCCAACCCGACGGCAGCCTCACCGGCACCTTGACGGGCAGCAATGCCGACGGCAATGTGAAGGTTACCAAGTACAATAAGGACACCCCCACCAACCTTGCATCCATGATCTTCAGTGGGTACTCCTCGGACGACGGATCTCAGTACAAGGATCCTTTGGGCTTCACCATCACCTCACAAGACGGCAACATGATTTCGCTGGTCCTAGAGAATGACACCCAGGCCTCAGGGTACGTGCTGGGAGACCATGTAACGCTTACGGTTCCGGAAACCGACGGCACGAACTACATTGACGGCACCCTCTCGGGCAACACCATCAGCGGGAAGTGGATGTGGGTTCCCTCCGGCTCCGGCCAGAATCGCACCGGCACCTTCACGGCAACCCGGGCGAGCGGGCCCGCTTCTGTAGAGGGAGTGTGGACGGGCGCCTTCTCCACCCGATCCGCAGGCACGGTGGAACTCGATCTTACCCGCAGCAACACTACCGTGGGAGGCGTCGCGCGCCTGATCATGGGGTCGGGCGTGTCTGCCACTGTGTGGGCCGGCCCCGTTACCGGCAAGGTTATGGGGAATACCCTCAGGTTTACAACGACGTGGAACATCGGAACTCCGGGCGGGATGGAGGTAACCGTGCTCGCCGGGTCGGACGGCAAGCTTATGGGAACTTATGACCGCCTCGACCAAAACGGCTCCTACGTGGAAACTGGAGACTTCGTCCTCTCCAAGGGTCCTGCCACGCCTAGCCTGGCGCCATACTACGCCGGGTACTACATCAATAGCGCCGACCCCAACAAAACGCACTATCCCGTGTCTTTCACACTGGGATCCCAGAACGGCAACGTCATCACCGGCACGACGCATTCCCAAGACCCCGACGGCCCGCATACCAACACAGCCGAAGGGTTGATCATCGGCAACCACCTGATGATGAAGTTGACCGGAGGCGGGGGCAGTTCCACATATCTGGACTGCACTTTGAGCGGCCAGACCATCAATGGAACCTGGTTCAACCCTGGGGACAATGTATCTGGAACGCTCGTTCTAACAGTAACGGTACAGCCCGAGTAGCGTCTTACCTGCCCTTCCGGCTGCACAGGAGAACCCTCAAGGGGCCGGCGCGATCGGTGCGCCGGCCCCTCTTTGGCGGCGGCACGCAGGAGATCGCGGTCCTTTCACCGAAACCCATACGCACACGCATTCGACAACACCCGTCTGAGAGGTACGCCATGGCTGATTACACGCCGCAGAAAACCGACAAGTTCACCTTCGGATTGTGGACCGTGGGGAACCGCGGCCGCGATCCTTTTGGCGAAGCCACCCGAGACGCCCTGAGCCCCATCCGCATCGTTCAGAAGCTCTCCGAATTGGGAGCCTACGGCGTCAATCTTCACGATAACGACCTCGTGCCCATTGACGCCTCCGCCTCCGAGCGCGACCGCATCGTTCGGGAGTTCAAGAAAGCACTGGACGACACCGGCATGAAGGTTCCCATGGCCACCACCAATCTCTTCTATGACCCGATCTTCAAAGACGGTGCCTTCACCAGCAGCGATGCCAAGGTGCGCGCCTACGCCGTTCAAAAGACGATGCGGGCCATGGACCTCGGAGCAGAACTCGGCGCCGAGGTGTACGTGTTTTGGGGCGGCCGAGAGGGTGCAGAGGTAGACGCCGCCAAAGATCCCGTGGAGGCACTCAAGTGGATGCGGGAGTGCATCAATTTCCTCATCGGGTACAACAAGCATCAGGGATACAACCTCAAATTCGCCCTGGAAGCCAAACCCAACGAACCCCGCGGCGACATCTACCTCGCCACCACAGGCCACATGCTTGCCTTCATCGAGACGCTGGATGACCCATCCATGGTAGGCGTCAATCCCGAAGTGGCCCACGAGACGATGGCCGGCCTAAACTTTATGCACTCCGTGGCCCAGGCGCTGGCCGCAGGCAAGCTCTTCCACATTGACCTCAATGCCCAAAAGCCCGGTCGCTTCGACCAGGACCTGCGCTTTGGCCAGGAGGACGTAAAGGCCGCCTTCTTCCTGGTGATGCTGCTGGAGAACGGCGGATACCAGGGCTCGCGTCACTTCGATGCCCATCCCTTGCGAACAGAAGGCGAAGAGGGCGTGTGGGAGTTCGCTCGCGGGTGCATGCGCACCTACCTCATCCTGAAGGAAAAGGTGCACCGCTTCAACACCGATGCGGAGATCCAGGGTCTTCTGCACGCCCGCAAGGCCGATCCGGACGGGCTGGCCGCGGTCCTGGCAGCAGGTTACTCTCCCCAGGCGGCCCAGCGCATCTCGGCCTTGCAGGTAGACCGGCTCGCCTATGGACGCAAGGACCTAGGGTTGGAGCGGATAGACCAGCTCACCATGGAAGTGCTCTTGGGCGTGCGATAGCGCTTCAGGAGGATGTTTTTTGGAATTCCGGAGCCTTCGCCTAACGATCCCCATTGCCTGCTGCGCGGCTGTGTGGCTTGCAGCCTATAGCAGCGCCTTCGCGCAGGGGGATGGACAGGCCCTATACGACCCCATGCGCCCAGTCATGATGCTGGGCCGGGATCGCGCCACGATCCAGTGGTTCACACGCACTCCCTGCGTCACTCGGCTGCAAGTCCGCAGGGGGTTGCTTCCCTGCCGCACCTACGGTGTAGCACAGGATGCGTGGAAGTCCGCAGATGTACAGGTCCTTGCCGGCTCGCCGGGATTGCACACCTACCACAGGATCACGATTTCGCACCTCGCTCCCGGTACGCGCTATTATTACCGGTGCTATGACCCGGGGGCCGAACCGACTACGGTGGAAGAGGCCTGGGGCGCCGAAAGGCCCTGGAGGCGCGAATGGGCATTCAGCACCCTGGCGCCACGAGGCCGAAAGACCATCCTTCGCATCCCAGTAAAAGTCCTCCTAATGCCGAACGTGGTCAACGTTGCCTCGGCGCACCTGCCCGGCGGGCGCGTGCAGCCACCTCCTCCCGACCTCACGCTCAAGGAGATTAGCCGCATACGCGACGAGTATGCAACGGCTGCGCGCTTCCTGTTCATCAACAATGGAATGCGCGTATGGTACGACTTCCATATCTTCGTAGACGGCCGCCGCCAGCGATGGGGGCCGGAGCCCGCCAACGTGTCCCCGATCTACAAAGGATGGCCGCTCTGCCGCAGTTACGCCGGAACCGATTTTGCCCCTCCGGGTGGCGGCGATTTCACCATCGTGGACACGCAGAACCTCCAACGTGCCGGCAAAGAACCCGTGCGGGAGCCCTTCCCGTACGTGGGGCAGATCGAGCAAGCCTTCCCGCGGAGATGGGATGACGCAAAGAAGCAATGGGTGTTTTACAACAGTGGCGGGGGAACATTGGGGGCGGACGATTGGCCGCGCGGCACACCCGGCCGGTCGCAGTTCCTAGGCGGCGGCGACACCGCATGGCTGGCGACACACGAATTCCATCACCAAATCGAAGCACTCGGCGCCCTTTCCTTTGGTACCGATGAGAACGACCGAGTGATTTTCGATCATTTCTTCCCGCGCCGGCGCCTCCGCAAGCCCGACGGCTCCTACGAGGAATGGACTTGGCAGACGAGCTGGGCACATGGGGAACACTGGGACGGTATCAGCTTCTTTGACCGCCTCTTAACCCCCGTACAGTGGCTCCGCTTCCTGTTTGGGGAGACCCTCACCGTGGCCGACGCCGACGAAGACGGCGTTCCGGATGACGATCCGCGCCTCCCCTTCGATGAGAAGCGCTTCGGATCAGATCCCCACAAAGCAGCCACGAGCGGCGGCGTAGGAGATCTGGCCCGCATCCAGCAAAGCACATGGGCGCCGTGCCCCCTAACATCCACGTGGAACAAAGCGCCCTACCCCTTGCGGCGGCCCAATCCCAAAGCCATGGACACGGACGCCGACGGCCTCCCCGACACCGTAGACCCGTATCCCCTCTACCCGTGGGAACCCTTCATCTGGCCAATGACCGCCACGGTGGACGGTGATGCCCAAGAGTGGACCCACATTCCATTGGCTGGGACCAATGCTGCCCATGGCGTCACCATTCGCTTCCGGCAAGGCCACGACGACACCGCCTATTACGCCTGCTTCCAGATGAAGGGGCCCTGGGCGAAGGTGGCAGTTGGGCTCGACGGAGAAGGGCTAGGCTACTACACCACCGACAGCACCTATGCGTTCGACATCCTCAACGAGAACGGCCGGGTGGAACTTCATCCCACCAGCGCCAACCATTGCCCTGGGTTGACTTGGAAAGCCCTAACGGATGGCGCAGGCGAAACCACGGTCGAAGTCGCCATACCCAACCGCGGAGAAGGGCTCTGGTTCTGGACTGGCGGCGGAAGGCCTGTAGGAGCCGCCATAAGCCTCTGGACAACTTCCGGCGCGCCGCTCTCCATCTACGATCCATACCATTTCTTCTACGCTCGCATGCTCCAGCGCTTCGGCAGGGCAGAACTGCCCCCGGATGCCCCGGCAGAACTTCAGCCGGGACCAGGAGTTGCATCCTACGACTTCACGGCGGGTCCCCCACCCAAACCATGGCGCTTCGTAGCTGCAGCGTGGACCTGGCGGGACGCAGCGATGCGCTTTTCGGCAGATACTGCCGACACCTCTCTTGCGCTGCAGGTGCCGCCCACCCGCGACTTCGACCTGTGGGCCGAAGCGCAGGCTCTGAACGATCTTCATTTAGGGGCGTGGCCCCAAACCGTGCCGGTACCGGACAATATGAACGGATATGTGTCCTTTGTGGGCGGCTTCGGGAACGCACGGTCCATGATACGCGTCGGTTCATCCGACGTGGCTGCCGAAGACGTAGGGCTTCGCCCAGGGAAGCATACCGTTCAATTGACGCGGAGGCGAGGGCAACTGTGGCTGCTGTACGACGGCAGGCCCCTATTGTTTGCCCGTGACCCCAACCCTTCTACCCTTGTAACGCGCATAGGTTTTCTTGGAGGATGGGGTGGGGCCCAGGCCATCTACCGCGTTCGCGTCCGTCTGGGTGATTAGGCTCTCGAGTACAATCCCCATGGGAAAGGAATGGGACTTGGATCTGCTGATTTGCGGTACGAGCGCAGCCGAGGCATGGCCCGCAATCTTCTGCACCTGTGAGGCGTGCACACGAGCCCGCCGGCAGGGCGGAAAGAACAGGCGGACCCGGGCGGCCTATATGCTCGGCGACCGTGTCCGAGTGGATTTCGGACCGGACACGAATTGCCATCAGCTCCACTATAATCTCGACCTGGGCGCCCTGGAGCACATCCTCGTTACCCACAGCCATGATGACCACTGGTCGCCCATGGACCTAAACTACCGAAGTCCGGGCTTCTCCGACGTGCCGGACCACCTCCTCACCGTATGGGGCAATGAGGCCGTGGAGCGCTCGCTCTCCGAAGCGTGTGGCACCGATCTCGCCAGGCTCCGCCTCAAGTTCCATCGCATTGAAGCCTTTCGGGAAGCAGATTTGGGGAATGGCGCTGTGGCGATACCCGTGCCTGCGGCCCATGACCCCAAGGAGCTGTGCGTGAACTACCGCCTCCATGTGGGAGGCCGCACCCTCCTCCTGGGTCATGACACCGGATGGTATCCCGAGGACACCTGGGCTTTCCTCGGCGGTGTACCCCTCCACGTGGTAATCCTGGACTGCACCTACGGCCCCGTGGAAAGTTGCGAAGGGCATATGGGCTGTTCCTATGTGGTGCGTGCCCGGGACGAACTCGCCCGCCGCGGCGCCCTTGCCCCCGATGCCCGTGTAATCGCAACGCATTTCAGCCACAACGGAGGCTGGCTGCACGAAGACTTGGAGGATTACTTCGCGCCGCACGGCATCGAGGTCGCCTACGATGGCATGCGCATCCCCCTTTAGGCGTCCATTCGCAACGAGGCGTTGCGCGTCCTGTTTGCGGCCCAACGGTCCCTCCGGGATTGCCTTTTGGGTTTGCCTTGTCGTCGCTTTGGTGACGGCCGGATGCTCCCATCACCACCCATCGGCACGCCTGAGGCCGAACGCTCCTGCGGTGCCCGCGTACGATGCGCCCGGCATCCCCATGGCTCGCCGCCTGGAATTCATCGCGGAAGCCATCAATCCCAACGACGTCCTCAACGAGAACCGCAAGAAGGCCGCCATCCTCAAAACCCAGGTGGAAGCCGAGCAGGATCCCGAATTGAAACGCATGCTCCTTCCCCAATATGCCCGCCAGCTTCTGTTGGCTGGGGAAACGGATGAAGCGATTAAAGTCTACGAAGACCTTCTGGCTCCCGCGAAGCACCACCCGGAACTTTATGCACCGGGCACTTTGGAAGACCTGGAGATGGATTTGGCTCTCGCCTACCTCCGCCTGGGGGAGCAGCAGAACTGCCTTGGGAGCCACACGGCGGAATCGTGCATCCTGCCGATTAGGGGAGGCGGTGTGCACAAGTTCCCCAAGGGATCGCGCAACGCCATCCGCATCCTAACGGAGATCCTTCGGCACGATCGGAGCAATTTCTCCGCAGGCTGGCTCCTCAATCTGGCCTACATGACGCTGGGAGAATATCCCGACCGGGTCCCCGTGCAGTGGCGCATCCCTCCACGCGTCTTCAGGTCCGACGGCAGCGTCGGCCATTTCCCCAACATCGCGCAAGAGGTGGGGCTTGATCTTCAGCAGCTCTCGGGCGGAACGATCCTCGAGGATTTCGACAATGACGGGTATCTCGACGTTATGATCTCGTCCATCGGCGTGAGAGACCAGCTTCGCTTGTTCCACAACAACGGCGACGGCACCTTCACCGACCGCACGAAGGAAGCCGGGTTGGCGGGTGAAACAGGCGGCCTCAACATCATGCAAACAGATTACGACAACGACGGCTTTGCCGATGTCCTCATCCTCAGGGGCGCCTGGTTCGGCAAAGGCGGTCACTGGCCTCTCTCCCTCCTGCACAACAATGGGAACGGCACCTTTACCGATGTCACCGAACAGGCCGGCCTCCTGCGCTTTCATCCTACACAGGCCGCCGTGTGGCTCGATTACAATGGAGATGGCTGGCTGGATCTGTTCGTGGGTGATGAAACGCGCCCCGACGATGAGAACCCGTGCGAGCTCTTCCGCAATAATGGAGACGGAACCTTTACCAATGTGGCACACCAATGCGGTGTGGATGTGAAGGGCTTCGTGAAGGGGGTAGCCAGCGCAGACTACAACAACGACGGACGGCCGGACCTCTTTATCTCGATCCAGGGGCATAGGAACGTACTCTTCCGCAACGATGGACCGGCGGACCCAGCCCAGGGAGCCCGTTCTCCATGGAAGTTCACCGATGTGACCACAGAGGCCGGCGTTGCCAAACCCATCAACAGCTTCTCATGCTTCTTCTTCGACTACGACAACGACGGGTGGCCCGATCTCTTCGTGAGCGGCTACAGCTTCAACAATGCCGACATCGGCCAAATCGCCAAGGATTACCTTGGCCTCCCATCCGGAAACAACGACTATCCGGCACTCTATCACAACGACCGCCACGGCCACTTCATAGACGTTACCCGCCAGACACACGTGCACAAATTGCTGTTCGGCATGGGCATCAACTTCGGCGATCTGGATAATGACGGGTGGCTGGATTTCTACGTGGGGACAGGCACTCCGGACCTCGCCTTCCTTATGCCCAACAAGATGTTCCGAAATTACCTTGGCAAGTTCTTCCAGGACGTTACAACCTCCGGAGGCTTCGGCCATCTTCAGAAGGGCCACGGCATCTCCTTTGGAGACCTACGCAACAATGGCCAGCAAGACGTCTTCGAGAGTATGGGCGGCATCTATGACGGCGACACAGCCTATTCGGTTCTCTATCGCAATCCCGGTCACGGCAACCACTGGATCACTCTAAAGCTTGAGGGTACCCGCACCAACCGGGCCGCCATCGGCGCGCGCATCAAGGTAACCGTAGAACGGCCGGGCGGCGCGCGTGTCGTCTACAAGACGGTGGGCACGGGCGGCAGCTTCGGGGCCAATCCTTTGCGCCAGGAGATCGGGCTGGGGGACGCTACAGCCATCCGCACAGTCGAAGTATTCTGGCCGGTCCCCGGCGAAACCCAGGTCCTCACGGGTCTGCGGATGGATCGCTTCTACTGCATCCGACAGGGTACAACGCAGGCCGTTCCATGGCTCCTTCACTCCTTTGAGTACAAGCCCCAAAAGCACCACGAGCATCATCCCGGCATGTCCATGCCCATGTAGGTGCACGCGATGAACGCCAACATGTACAGGAAGACATTCGCTCTACTTCTGATCACCGGATGCGCGATCCTAGCGATGCCCGGTGCGGCCGGCATGGATCAGGAAATCGCGCCTCGGGCGCGCTTTACCTTCGTCATTCCGGCGGCAGGCGTCACCAGCGCCGCCATTTACCGTCCTGACGGATCCCTCGTGCGGGTGCTTTGGGCCCTGAAGCATCCGGCCTCGGGCCGCCACACTGCCGCATGGGACGGAAAGGACGAGCGCGGCGAGATTGCTCCGCCCGGATTGTACCGGTGGCGCGTCCTTGTGAACCAGGGAGCATACGTCAATGTAGGAGCCATCGGAAACAGCGGCGTTCCGCACAATGCAGCGGGACACATCCCGGTCAACATGGAGAGCATCGCCGTAGATGATGAGGGGTGCGTCTACACGGCTAATGGGTGGGATGAAGCGGGAGCCGATTTCAAGAAGTGGGATGCCTCGGGCCGCTCCCTCTACGACGCCCATTACCAAATCCGCAACGGCAAACCCAACGGCGCCCCCTACGCTATCGCTGTGGACGACCGGTATCTTTACTGCTCGGTGGGAGGATGGGCTTCTACACCCTGGAACAGCCGGCAGCAAATCCAGCGCTTCCGCAGATCGGACGGCGTCGAGGCGCCCTTCACCGGAACGGGACTTGTAGACGGGCACATCCAGGTTTGGGAGTGGCCGGAGCATCACATCCCAGCCGGCACCGGCGAGGCGGACACCAATCTGCTGCGCCATCCGCTCCGTTCACTGGCCGTGTCCGGCAACGATCTGCTGGTGGCGGATGCTCTAGGCGGGCGCGTCCTCCGCTTCGAAAAGGACACGGGCATGCAGGTTGGGGCCTTTTCCGTGCCGCTACCGCTCGCCCTGACCGTACGGCGTGACGGCACCATTTGGGTGGCCCACGAGCATCGTCGGATTTCGGTCTATTCCCCGGCCGGCTCATTCCTCAAGGAGCCGTTTACGAACCTCGGAGATGTGCAGGCGGTGAACTTCGACGCTTCAGGGCGCCTCCTCGTGGCCGATGCAGGAGCAGGGCAGGTAAAGATCTTTGACGTCAATGGCCCCGAACCCCGCCTGGTGGGAACCCTGGGCCGCAAGGCACACCCCGGTGACCGCGATCCGGCTGCCTTCTACCATCTGCGGGGCGTTGCCGCCGGGCCCAAGGGCGAGATCTTTACCATCCAGACCGAACCCTTATGCGGAGCACGCTTGGCCAAATGGTCGTCCAATCTTCGCCTCGTGTGGGAGCAATTCGGAGAGGAGTTTGTGTCCCTGGGAAACTACGGAAGGGAGGATCCGAGCCTCTTTATCTCCATGACGCTTCATCGGTACCGCCTTGGAAGGCACTCGGCCGGCGATTGGACTTATACGGGAAGCATCGCACCCGAGGGCAACCGCCACACCTCCGATGTTCACGGTGTTCCGCGCATCCTGCACATCGGCAAAGGAACCTTCGTCTTTATGCCTACAGGCGACGGAGTGCAGATCTACCGCTACGCAAAGGGCATTCTGCACCTCAGCAGCATCGTGGGCGGCCGGGATCCCGCACCCGACGGATCGCGCAACGGCCCACCCGCTCAGTGGACCTGGAGCGATCGGCGCGGCATCGGGGATCTTCAAATGCGCGACGTGGAATGGTTTCGCACTCCCGGACGTGGAACCTATGCCGTATTCGGAATGGATGTGGACCACCGCGGGACGATCTGGTTCGCGAACCTGGCCACTCACTCCATTTGGGCTTTGCCTATGGACGGATTGGACCGCCGGGGCAATCCGGTTTACCATTGGGCCCACGCTCGGGAGATCATTGCCAGGGACACGTCTTCGCTTCGCTTCGACCCTACTATGGTACAGCACGCAGCCGACGGGTCGCTGTATGCATTCGGATGGAGCGCTCCCTGGCCAGCACCTGCCAATAACCCCTTCTGGATGGGAGGCACCACTCTGGCGCACTTCGGGCCCGATCGGCGATTGCGTTGGGCTCTTCCCCTACCCGAAGTCTGCGTGGGGCTCGACGCCGTTCCAGGCGGAGGATGCATGGCAGGCGGCGGCCGCAGCGCTCATATCTACCACTACACCCCAGACGGCCTCCTGGCAGGTATTCTGGCACCGGGCAAGGCCATGGGCGGCGAAAGCGGTTGGATGGATAACCATGCTTCCGTTGCCGTAAACAGAGATCCTCGCGATGGTGTCCTGGACGTCTTTGCCGAAGATGATTATGATTTGCGCATCGGCTGGTATCGAGTGGACGACCGGCATATGCGGCGGATGGAGGGAAGCATCGTCCTTCCACCTCCCTCAGGAGTTACCCCATGACCGAACGCGACCGCTTTCATGCCTGTATGGATTACCGGCCCGTGGATGTAACTCCCCACTGGACTTGGGGAGGGTGGCCAGAAACCATCGAGCGGTGGAAAGCCGAAGGATATGACCCCCACACGATGGACATCGCCGAGCATGCAAGCCCGGTCCAGTGGGCAGGAAGCTGGTTCTTCCCGCATCCTCCCTTCGAACACACCGTTGTGGAGGAAGATGAGGAACACGTCCTCTACATCAACCACGAAGGGATCCTGATGCGCGAACTGAAGAACCGGCCGCTCTCCTCTATGCCTCAGTTTGTGCGCTTCCCTGTAGAGACGCGCGAAGACTTCAGAAGCTTCTGGAGATCGCGCATGCAGCCGAATCTCGAAGCGCGGATAGGCCCCAAGTGGCGCCAAGAGATACAGGCCCGCGCAGCCACTGACGCACCCTTCATTGTGATCTCGGATCGGTGGGGAGGCTTCTTCGGGCCGCTGCGCAATCTGGTGGGGGTAGAGCGCCTGTGCACCTTGTTCTACGATGACCCAGCCTTTGTGGAAGAGATGATGGACGCGGATGCGGACTTCATCATTGCCATGATGGAGCGCATCCTGGATGTTGCACCGGTGGACGCCTTTGCCTTCTGGGAGGATATGGCTTACAAGACAGGGCCGCTCCTCACGCCGCGCCTGGCTCGCAAGTACATGCTGCCGCGGTACCGGCGCGTCTCCGAGTTTCTGGCGGGCCGCGGCGTCCGCTGGATAGGGCTCGATAGCGACGGCAATATCGAAGCCCTTATCCCCATATGGCTGGATGCCGGCCTCAATTTCCTGTACCCATTCGAAGTTCAGGCAGGAATGGATGTGGTGTCCGTGAGGCGCCGGTACGGCCGGGATTTGCGCATGTGGGGTGGTATAGACAAGAGGGCCGTGGCGGCCGGGACTGCCGCCATCGAAGCCGAATTGCAGCGTGTGCGGCCCCTCATCGAAGAAGGAGGTTATATCCCGATGCTGGATCATTCATGCCCGCCCGACATCTCATGGCAGAACTACACGTACTATATGCGCCGCTTGGCCGAAATATGCCGCCATTCGTGATCCGCTCCGCTCCTCTCTGAAGGAACCTCCTTCTTTGCCGGCGAAGCATAGCTTGGGAGCACGAGGCCATGTCAAAACGCGATGCGGACGATCCGGAACAGCTCTACAGAAAATACCAGGCGCATGTGATCGGCTGCCCCGTTTGCTCCATAGCCGTCGCCCGTAACCTATGGATGGAAGGCCTCGAGATCGAAGGGCTTTGCGCAGAAGGCCGCATCATGTGGACCCGGTGGGAGGCAGCCGAGCGAGCATGGTTCCTGGAGATGCTGGGTCCTCCCAACAGCGGCCGATCACTCTGGCAGTAGAAATATGGAGATCTTATGGGCGCCGCTCCGTCGCGAGCACGCCGCCTGCGATCGAGGATAGGGCAAGAACCTCCAGGAGGATGCGCTCCAGGTCCACGCTTACAGAGCCCTCAGGCGGCATCCAGATTGGAGCATATCCTCCGCAATAAGACCTTCCGTACGTGCCCATCCCGGTTTTCCACGGCGGCACCATCAGCACCACCACGGCACCCGCAATTGCAACCCATATCGTCCACATCCGGCGCGCATTCATAGGCTCTCCTCCACTGCAACCTATCCCTAGTATAAGTCGCTGGAACACTGCCTGAACCGGAAAGCCGTATTTGTGCGCCTGATCAGCTTCTTTCGAGCACCACCAGCCAGTCGCCAATGGCTTCTGCGTGGCCGGCGGTGGGATTGCTGAGCTGCGCGGTCCCGTCGTCATGCGGAACGACCATTCCCAGCCGATACTCCTGGCCCGTTGCCGGATCATAGCACTGCGCCCGCCAGGCATCGCCTCCCAAGCCGCGCACCTCAAGGTCCAGCGGCTCGGGCGCGTAGAGGATGCGCACATCGCTGCTTCCGGCGGCGTACGGTGCGTGCCAGCGGTCACGCGCTTCAGAACCCGGGCGATAGTCCACCCATTCCGGATGCGGTTCAAAGCGCCACCAATCATAACGCTCCAGAAGCTTCTTGGCCCATCCCAATTGAGCGGAGCCAGGGAGGTGCATGGCTTGGTTCCAAGGCGTAGGCCCATAAGTACCCCCATGAGGCGAGGCGCCGTAGGGGGCATTCTCCCGGTTCAATTGCCAGATGCCGTTGGCGCCGTAGGTGTGCCCGCATGCACCACTCAGGATGCAGGTCCAAAACATGAGGCGTTGCACATCCGCATGACACCTGCCCAGAATGCCTTCGTAATTCACCTCTGAATTGAGGACCGGCATCGTCGGTTTCTGGGCCCGGGACCAGCGCACCGTCTCCACCGTAGGTGCGAGGCTCTCGCGGTCTCCATGACCCGTCTGGAGCATATCGAAATCGAGCAGACTGGGATCGTCAATGGCGCATCGGGCGCTCAGCCTCCCAAGCCCGGTGGGATGGATGGACACGAGGCGGTGGAAAGGGTCTGTTTGCCGCACATACCGGGCAACTTCCGTCCAGCCATGGACCGCGCGGCGATCCTCGAAGGGAAAGCCCGGCTCGAGATACCACGGGAGGTTGGCCTCGCCGGCGATGCACCAGACTACTGGGTAGGCCCCCCACCGCGCTATGAGATACCGCCAGTGCTCCTTCATGCGATCCAGCCCAAGCCAAGGAAGGTAGTATCCCCACGCACCCACGATGCAAGGCACGATGCCGTTATCCACCAGGTGCGCGATGCGGTGATCGGCCCAATCGAAGTAGATGGGCCGAATGGCGGACCAATCCGGTTCCCATGGAAAGCCTCCTTCATTGGCGCCGCGTTCATCGAAGGCGCCCATGTCCGGATAGAGGCCTGCCACGATCTGCACCACATTGAAACCCTTTGCCACGCGGTCTGAAACGAGCTCTCGAAACTCGTCAGGCCAGTGGATCCGCTTACACAAACCCATCCACCACGTGTCTCCCAGCCAGAAGAACGGGGTCCCGTCTGCGTGCTGAAGGGTTCGCCGGCTCTGCGACAGGCGCAACGCTCCGTGCCGAAACAGCGGATTGGGACCCTCATAAGGCGTTACGATGAGGCTCCCTTCCACATCATTCAGGCCATGGTCCCGCGCATCCGCACACAGGGTGCGGAAGCTGTGCAGGCCCACCTCTCCTGATGAGTAGCGCACCTTCCACAGAGAGCCGCCCGCCCAAAAGGCCGGCACCCGCGCGGTTTCGCCGGATGGCGCGGTAAAGAGGACGTCCACCGTCACGTCCTTATCGAGCGGGGCACTATGGCGGGCTGAGTTGAAAGTTATCTCTGCCACGTGGTTTGCAGGCACATTGAGCATGGACGGAGCCTCCCGTGCGAACGTTTGCCGGTAGCCATTCCACACGCACCTACGAAGCACCTGCGTGCCGCTGTGGAGTGCCCGCAAGGGCTGCGAATTGACATGGAAGAGGACCCCGGCTTATAATCTGGGTATCATGTCCAAACGTGTTGCCTCGATTGCGGCTCGCAGGCGTGCAGCGCGACGGCCGCCTACGCTCAAGAAGCGCCTCAAGAACTTCGCCGCCCTGCTGGCCCTCATCATCCTCACTGGTGTGGCGGTACTTGCCGTCTATCTCGTCCTGATCTTTATCGAGGTGTCCCGCAATCTGCCGTCCGTAGACGAGATCAACAATATGCAGCCCACACAGGGGACGCAGATCTTCTTCGCAGACGGCACACAGATGGCTGTAATCGGCGCCGAGAACCGCCAACCTGTAAAATTGGACGCCATCAGCAAGCATCTGATTGACGCAACCATAGCAGTTGAGGACAGCCGCTTCTTTGAGCATCGCGGCATAGACTTAAGATCTATTCTCCGGGCGGCCTATCGCGATGCCGTCGGCGGCGACGTTCGCGAAGGAGCCAGCACAATTACCCAGCAGCTTGCGCGCAACATCAGCGCTTTGGGGCTCACGCGGCGAAAGCTCCTGCGGCGGAAGATTGCTGAGGCGATGCTCGCTGTGCGCATCGAGCAGTCTTTCACAAAGGATGAGATCCTGGAACTGTATCTCAACCGTATCTATTACGGAAACGGTGCCTACGGGGCGGAGGCTGCAGCGGAAGCCTATTTCCACAAGCACGCCAAGGATCTCACTCTGGCGGAAGCCGCATGGCTCGCCGGGCTTCCCCAGCGCCCGGCCTATTATTCGGCTCCAGCCCATCGAGACCAATCCCTCCGGCGAAGGGACACAGTTCTCGAGCGCATGGTGGAAACCGGCAAGATTACCCCGGAAGAGCGGGACGCAGCGACGGCAGAACCGCTGCACATTTTCAAAGCCCAGCCTTCCGGAAGCCGCATCTATGCCGCACCGTACGTGGTCAATTACGTGGTACACCAACTGACCCAGTACTACGGCCCCGACGCTATCTACAACGGCATGAAGGTGTATACCACCCTCGATCCGCGCATCCAGAAGATTGCCGAACAGACCCTTGCCGATGGCGTCCGCCGCTCCGGCGTGGCGAACCAGGGCGCACTCATATGCATAGACAACCGTACGGGCTTCATCCGTGCGATGGTGGGCGGTTTGGATTATCAACGGGATCAGTTCAATGTGGTGGTTCAGGGCGTTCGGCAACCGGGAAGCTGCTTCAAGCCTATCGTGTACACCGCCGCCCTGGACACAGGCAAGGTAACCCTGGATACGCGGTATCGCGACGATCCCAGCCTCCCCGGTGAGCACGCCGGCAACAAATGGCATCCCAAGAATTACAGTGGTCGCTACAGCTACCGCCGCATCACGGTCCTCGACGCAATCAAGCATTCCATCAATACCGTGGCAGTAAAGGTTGCCATGGACACCGGTCTGGACACCGTGATCGCTTATGCCCGCAAAATGGGTATCACAACGCCTCTGGCTCCCTATGCGCCGCTCGCACTGGGCGCCTCGGGCGTACGGCCCATCGAACTGTGTGAAGCCTATACCGTATTCGCTACAAATGGAAAGCGTGCTGTTCCCCAGTGCCTCAAAGCCACGCGTACCTCCGCCGACGACCCTGTAGATGAGTGGGCACCACGCCTTGAGGACGTAGGGTTCCAGTCGCACACCCTTTCGGACATGAACGAAGCCCTGCGGGAAGTGGTGCTCCACGGAACCGGTACCATGGCAGCCGACGTGCCGAATGCCCATGGTAAAACGGGCACCACGAGCGACTCCCGAGACGCCTGGTTTGCAGGATACACCCCAGAGCTCACCACGGTCGTATGGGTCGCTCACGAGAACCGGATGCGCAGCGGCCGCCTCAACCCCAAAGAGCCTTACCTACCCATGCCCGGGGCTACCGGCGGCCACTTGTGTGCGCCAATCTGGCGGGACTTCATGCTCAAGGCAGTTCCCATCCAAATGCAGGCGAACCAGTCACTCAATGCGCCCGCGCAGAGCGCCCCCCAGCTTCATCCTTCTCCGCAGCGCACGGCCGCGGAAAACATCACCGCCCGTTCGGCTACACCTGCCCGTGCCTCACAAGGTGCCATCATGCCGCCCAGCCCACAACCTCCTTCCGATGCGGCGGTGCCCATCGCGCCCACAGACCAACGCAATGCAGCGGCCAGCGGGATCCCAGTGGAACCGCTCCATTCGGCCCCGGCGATCATGCCGGCGCCGGCTCTCCCTGTGCCGGCAACTGCTCCGCCTCCGAATGCGGCGCCCCGGGCGACCCAGCCGGTATCATCCCGCCCCGCTGAACCCATTGCGCGCCCCACATTGCCGGCTCCGCGCGTAGATCCGCAGGATGAAATGGTAACGGTGCGCCTTTGTGCGGACACGATGAAGCGAGCCACGCCCTGGTGCCCGGTAACCATCGAGAGGCGTATGAGGCGGCGAGACATTCCGGGCCGCTGCAGGCTCCATAAACCGCCGCCGGGTGAAGGCTAGCCTGGCAGCCCAGAAGGTTCATCCAGCTATGGTGATGGTCCATCCGCCGGAACCGGTTCCCAACCTCAAGCGTGTGCGTATCTTGACGGCGGCCATCCTGTTGGGCTTTCTGGGATTGGTGGCGCGCCTCTGGTATCTGCAAATCGCCCACGGTGAGGAATACCGCCGCCTCTCGGAAGGCAACCACACCCGGCTGATCCGCCGCCAGGCGCCGCGCGGGCTGATCACCGACCGCACAGGGCATATCCTGGCCGCCAATCGCCCAAAGATCGTTGTGAGCGTTCTTCCAATTGAAGCGCGCAAAGATCCCGGATTGCTGCCGCGGCTCGGGGAACTCCTTGGCCGGCCCGCCGATGAATTGGCCGCCACCATCGCCCACGATAAGGTGACCGATTACGACCCGGTCCGCGTGGCACTGGATGTAGACGTGCCGACCGCCACGCGCATCGAGGAGCGCCGGCTCGATCTGCCGGGTGTGTCCGTGGGCCCAGAACCGATCCGCTTCTATCCTGAAGGCGCCGTGTTCGGCCACGTGCTGGGCCAGATGGGCCAAATCCCCCCGGCCGAACTCAAACAGCGACGGGACGAAGGGTACCGGCCCGGCGACTATTGCGGGCGCCTGGGCATCGAACGCGCCTATGATGCCGTCCTCCACGGCAAAGACGGAGGAAGCCTGGTAGAAGTAGATGCCCGGGGCAGGACAGGCGCGGAAATAAGCAGCTTTGAGCCCACACCTGGCGCACGGGTGGAACTCACGATAGATGCCCGGGTTCAAGAGGCGGCCTACAAAGAACTCTCGCAATGGGCGGCACAAGGTCATCCCGGCGCCGCCGTAGCCCTGGATCCCCGCACGGGAGCTGTCTTGGCCCTCGTGAGCGTTCCGTCCTTCGATCCCAACCAATTCGCTACAGGCATCAACACCGCCAATTGGAAGGCGCTGCAGAGCAACCCGTTCAAGCCCCTCATCAATCGTGCCATCGGCAGTGCATATGCACCGGGTTCAACCTTCAAGCTGGTCACCGCCGCTGCCGGGCTCTGCTCCGGGCGCATCACACCATACGATCGCGTTTTCTGCAGCGGGGTGATTTACCTGGGCCGATGGGCCAAGCGGTGCCACAAAGCCTCGGGGCATGGGTCCGTGGATATGGTGCGTGCCATCCAGAAGTCTTGCGACGTCTATTTCTACCGCTTGGGACAGCGGCTGGGCCCAGAACTTCTAGCGCAGTGGGCCCACACGTTCGGATTGGGCCGACGCACCGGGATTGACTTGACACGGCCTGGTGACCCTCCCGTCGAGCGGGCAGGCATCGTCCCATCACCAGAGTGGAAACGCAAACGGGGATACGGGCCATGGGTGGGCGGCGACACGGTGGACTTCGCCATCGGCCAGGCCATGCTCGCCTGTACTCCCCTTCAGATGTGCAACGTAGCGGCGGCCATCGCCAACGGGGGCACCCTCTATAGACCTCAGCTTGTCGGCCGCATCATCGCGAACACCCAGGATGGCGGCGGCCGCCTTGTGCGTGCCCTACAGCCGCAGGTCTTGGGCCGTATCCCGCTCACGTCCGAGGCGCTGCGAGTGATCCGCGAAGGGATGCTCCAGGTGATGCAGCCCGGCGGCACCGCCTCCCACGCCGGGCTGCCTGGGCTCACGATCGCCGGCAAAACGGGCACGGCACAGCAGCGCATCCGGGGCAAGATGGTGAACCACGCATGGTTTGTAGGCTTTGCCCCGGCCAACGATCCCTCCATGGCAGTGTGCGTGTTTGTGGAGGGTGGCGGTCATGGGGGTACGGTGGCTGCCCCCATCGCCCGCAAGATGTTCGCCGCCTATTTCAACATTCCCGCTCCGGCGGCACCCACCGTCCATACGACGGACTGACGCGCCCGCACCCCTTGCGCATCTACCGCGGCCGCGGGGCTCCGTGAGATTGTCACGTAGATGTGCCTGATTTGTCTATTATCCTTGACATCTGGACAGATCTGCATTATACTATGTCAGCTTTGAGCAATGACGGAGACACCGAGCCATGACCGAACACCCCGATGCCCGGAGAATGAAGCTCCTTCAGATGCTTGCAGATGCGCCCAGCGGCATCCCCCTTCCAGAATGCGCCAGGGCTTTGCAGGTAGACGAGCGTACGATCCGTCGCGACGCCTTGCACCTGCAGGAACTGCTGAGCAAAGTCCACGGCGTTACGGTACGGCGTAACGTGCTGGTGGCAGAGGGGGAAGGTCTGGGGCCGGGCTACTTTGCCAAACAAGTGCAAGCGCGCAGACATGTAAAGGAGGCAATCGCCCGCCGTATCGTGTCGTCCTTGGCCGACAATACGGCCCTTGCCATCACCGCAGGAACTTCAACCTATTATGTGGCGCGCGAAATCCGGCGGGCATCCTTGGAACAGACCTGCCCATCGGGCCTTATCGTCTTTACCAACAGCCTGCCCGCCCTTATGGAACTCATCTCGGCAGGCGTGTCTACAGGCGTCATCGGCGAGGTGTTCAACCCCGATGACTATGCCTTCCACACCCATGAACTCCATTCTACATTCAATCCGGGGATTGCCATCGTTGGAGCCAGCGGCATCCTGCCGAACCCCGCCACCGGATCCCTGGACCTGTTCAGCCACCGGGCAGAGGAAGCCGCCTTCATGAAGCAGGTGCTCGCACCCGTTCCCGAGATTGTCATCGCCGCGGACGCAAGCAAGATCGGCCGCAGGCATCCCTGGTCCTTCACGAGCGGAGGCATCCTCGCAGGCAAGCTCGTCCGCCTCTACACCGATCCTTTGGCTCCTGACCAGCGCGAGCCGATTTTGCGACTCGCATCCACGACGCATCGGAGCGGCTTTCGCCTCATTTTGGAAGAGGTGGATCCCGGTAATGAGCTGCCGTAACGTCACGAAGCATGCTGCACACGGCTTTACAGAGGGCCACGCAGCCCCTGGAAGGCGCATCAAGGAGGAGAATTTATGTGCGGGATTACGGGATATGTAGGCAGGCGCTCGGCTGTAGACACAGCCATCGCCAACCTGAAGCGGCTGGAATACCGCGGTTACGACTCGGCCGGCGTAGCATACCCCCACAATGGCGGCATCCGCGTTGTGAAGGCGCCGGGCAAGATCGTGAACCTGGAGGCATTGCTTCAACCCGGCTCCGGCGACGCCCATGTGGCTGTGGCGCATACACGCTGGGCCACGCATGGGAGCCCCAATGAGGCCAATGCCCATCCCCATCTGGATTGCACCGGCACTTTGGCAGTAGTGCACAACGGCATCGTCGAAAACTACGCCGAACTGCGGGAGCGGCTTATCGCTCAAGGACATGAATTCCGCTCCGAAACCGACACCGAAGTCATCGCGCACCTCATCGAGGCTCAGCTCGCCCAGCGCGGCCCGTCATTGGATGCAGCCTCCTTCGCCTCTGCAGCATGCGCGGCCCTTGGTCAGATCCGCGGATCCTATGCCATAGCCGTCATCACGCGCACTCTGCCCGAACTCGTATTCGTAGCGCGCAAGGATTCGCCCCTGGTCGTCGGCCTGGGAGAAGGCGAGAACTTCCTGGCAAGCGACATCCCTGCCCTGCTCGCCTTTACCCGCCGGGTAATCGTGCTGGAGGATGGCGATTGCGGCATCGTCACCCGACACAGCGTCCAGGTATTCGGCTCGGACGGCCTACCTCGGACGCGGCCGCCCTTGCACATTACGTGGGACGATCAGGCAGCCGAGAAGGGCGGCTTCGCGCACTTTATGCTCAAAGAGATCCACGAAGAGCCGCGCACCGTGCGGGACACCCTCCGCGGCCGCCTTGACCCCAACCGCCGCGTGGTACTGCCCGACGTGGCCTTGAAAGCCGAGGATTGGTCAAAGTTCCGGCGCATCGCCATCGTTGCGTGTGGAACAGCCTACCATGCAGGCGTTGTAGGAAAGCGCCTGCTGGAACAGCTTCTCGGCAGACCCGTGGAGGCGTCTGTGGCGTCCGAGTTTCGGTATAGCGACCCGCTGGTAGACGCCGAAACGCTCACGATCTTGGTGAGCCAGAGCGGCGAAACGGCAGACACCCTGGCCGCATTGCGTGAGGCGCGTCGGAAGGGATCTACAACTCTGGCCGTGGTCAACGTGGTGGGAAGCACCCTAGCACGTGAAGCGGACGCGGTTCTCTATACCCAGGCGGGTCCGGAAATCGGTGTGGCCTCCACCAAAGCCTATCTCGCTCAGCTTACGGCCCTCACCCTGCTTGCGCTCTACCTCGCCCAACTCCAAGGCGCCCAGGATCACCGGCAGCGCGCGTTGGTGGACGCTCTCGAGGCGCTGCCCGATCAAATAAGCCAGTGCTTGGAACGCAGCGACGAGGTGCACGCATTGGCGAAGGCGCTGGCCCAACATACCTGCTTCTTTTACTTGGGCCGAGGGTACGACTACGCCGCAGCTATGGAAGCCGCACTAAAGCTCAAAGAGATCTCCTATATCCATGCCGAAGCGTACCCTGCCGGAGAGATGAAGCACGGCCCCCTCGCCCTTGTGGAACCCGGCGTCGCCGTGGTAGGGCTCTGCACACAGCCGCAAACCTACGAGAAGATGCTCAGCAACCTCAAGGAAGTCAAAGCGCGCCAGGGTACCGTCGTCGCAGTCCTACGGGATGGCGAAGAGCAGCCCGACGGCACCGACTATGTGGTGCGCGTTCCAAATTCGGCAGACGCCCTCATGCCGGTATTGGCAATGGTGCCGATGCAGCTCATGGCGTACTACATAGCCCTGGAGCGGGGCTGCCCCATTGACCAGCCAAGGAACCTGGCAAAGAGCGTTACAGTGGAGTGATTGGCGGGAGGGGGGAGCCGTGCGGCGTTCGGGCGCTGATTACAGAGGCTGCTCCAAGCTGCCCTGCACATTCGGAGGCGTCACGGCATCCCCGCCTCTCCCATTGCTTGTGCGCTCGGCCTGCATCGCTTGCTCGAAGCGATACTCATTCAGCGCGGCTCTCCCTGCGTCGCCTCGGCCGCGCCGATCGAACCAACCTCCTTACGCGTGCAGTGTCTCCCTGTTTCGGGTTTGCCGACCGGGGGAGCCTCCCTCTCCCGCATCGGCCTTTCCACGGCGCCTGCACCTCGGCCGCGCACACTGGATCTTTCCTCACTTCAACGGGTATCCGTTCCGGCAATCCATCCGGTTTCGCACGATGGATAGGGTCTGGCGCGGTAACTTCCCGGCGCTTTCTTCGCGTAGTGGTAGGTAGAATGGCAATGCCGGGGCGCGAAGGCGGCCGTTGCCGCTTTGCAACACTCGCTGCAGCCCTGCATCGTGTGGAAAGGTGCATCATTCCCTATGGCCACAAACACCAACCAGGAGCCCGTCCCAATGGCTCCATCCACTGCTTACGGCCGCTTCCTTCGAGAGAAGGGAACGCGCCGCATCGTGGTAGCTGCCGTTCTCCTCGTCGTGCTCTACTACGCGTACCTTACCATCCATTACAGCCTCATGTCCCGGGTGCACTGGCCGCCGCTCAAGCCCGATTTGGCCGGCCTTACGGTGGTGGGTCTTCAGGATCAGCCTCGCCCGGGGTGGCGCCCCAAGTACAAAGCCTTCGAAATCAACCACGCATGGCAGATCCGCCGGCCCGACGATGAGGAAGACACCGGCGACACATCCCCGGAAGACACAGAAGCGGCCAAAGACCGCGGCAACGATCCCGCAGCAGGACATCAGGTAAACCGTGGCGAAGCAGTAGACGTGCAAGAGGTGTTGCAGAACTGTCCTGTGGTCCTCACAAGCCGCCACTTCACCCATGCCGAGGTGGAACAGAGGCTGGAAGAACTTTTCGATCGCCACTATTGGGTAGTTCACGTATTTCTCACGGACGAAGGGCGGTCGCGGTACGAGCAGTTCTCCCGGGTACATAACAAAGAGAGGCTGGCGTTTATCCTGGGAAATGAGGTGATCACCTGTCCCAGGATGGACCATATGGATGTGAGCATGCTCAGCATCGAACCCATCTGGATCCAGGCAGACGCTCAGCGCCTTGCGGATTTCATCAACCACCACCGCGAGTAGCGGTCGGACGCGCCTGCGCCGTCCGTCTGATTTTGCCTGGTTGAAGGAGGCGCGATCATGGGCTACCGGAACCTGATCCTCGCTGCTTGCCCGACCCTTGCGGCATTCTGCCTAGCGGCTTCAAGGTGCGCAGCAGGAGCGGCGCCCAAATGGACAGCTCTTGTGTCTGCGTCCGGCTCCATCACCCTTCGACAAGACCGCCAAACGTTCGCCGTGATGGAACCTGGCCTCTTCGAAGCAGTCTGGCAGGGCGCCACCCTTGAACCGCCCCGCGTCGGAGTAACCCACCAGGGGGACACCTTCACGGGCGCCATTCGGGCACCGGGCGGCGGGCTGGTAACCACAACGCTCCGCATCCGCAAGGAGCCGGCCGGCCTCCACCTCGAATACCACCTCGTGCCCCAAACGGCCATTCGGCTCAACAGTCTGCATATCGGCATCGCCATCCCTGTGTCCCACGCAATTGGGGGCAGCTATGCCGTGGACGGCCAACGGGCAGCCTTCCCCGCACAGTTCACGTCCGTGATGCTCCATTCAGGACCGGCTAAAGTGCTGGAACTGGATTGCCCACCGGGCGCGCCCCTCGTCTTCCGCTTCGACACGCCGACACCCGTGCTCGTGCAGGACGACCGCCAGTGGGGTCCTACATTCACCTTGCGCTTCGGCCCGCAAATGAACGGCGCGGAAGAATGGCCCGCCGGCAAAGATCTGGCCGTGGCGTTGACGCTAACATCTCCGGGAGGCATCGCCATGGAGGAAGACGGCCCGGTTACCGTCGAAGCGGGCACGGATTGGATCCCGCTGACGGAACAACCCGACGTGCTCGCCGGATCCGCTCTGGATCTGAGCCGGGTGATCCCATGGCACGCTCCGGCAGGATCGCTTGGCCGGGTACTCGCTTCGGGAAGCCATTTCGTTTTCGCCGACAGGCCCAGCAAACCCGTTCGATTCTATGGGGTAAACCTCACCTTTGGCTCCCAGTACCTGACCCACGACGAAGCGGACCGCCTGGCCATACGCCTTCGCCGATTAGGCTACAACGCCGTACGCCTCCACCACTATGAAGGGATGCTCGTGGACCGCCGCGCGGGACCAGGGGTGCGGCTGGATCCCCAGCAGCTTGACCGCCTGGATTACCTGTTCTACGCTCTCAAGAAGCAGGGCATCTACATCACAACCGACCTGTTCGTGTCTCGCCCTGTAGCCAATAGCGAGATTTGGCTCGGAGCTGAAGGCGATATCGGTATGGATGAGTACAAGATGGCGGTACCCGTCAACGATCGCGCCTTTGCCGACTATTGCGCCTTCGCTTCCGCCCTACTGGAGCACCGCAATCCCTATACCGGCACCACATGGGCACAGGACCCCGCCCTCGCCTGGCTCAGCTTGATTAATGAAGGGAACCCGGGGAACTTCGTCGGGCTCCTCACAGGCAACCTTGGGCGCGATTATGCTCTGGCGTGGAACAAGTGGCTTCAGGCTCGGTATCCAACCAGAGACGCGCTGGCCAACGCTCTGGGAGCTCAGCCTTCCGATCCCACCGCCCAGCCGGGCCGCGTGCCTATCCCAACCCAGCAGGATGCATCGCGGCGATGGGTGCTTTTCAATGTATTCCTCGCCGATAGCCAGCGGAGCTTCTTCCATCGCACACGCGACTTCCTGCGCAATCAACTCCATTGCCGGGCACTGCTCACCAATAACAACGCCTGGACGAACCCCCTCCAGATGGAGGCAGTCCGCAGCACCTTCGATTACGTAGACGACCACTTCTACGTGGATCATCCTCAATTCCTCCAGCAGCCATGGCGCTTGCCGTCTCGGTGCAGCAATGAAAGCCCGGTGTCCGCAGGAGCTCCGGGCGGCACATCCTGCGCGTTCATACGATTGTTGGACCGGCCCTTCACGTGCACGGAGTTCAACTACGCCGGCCCAAGCCGGTACCGGGGAGTAGGGGGCATTCTTACCGGGGCTTTGGGGGCTCTGCAAGATTGGGCAGGCATCTGGCGGTTCGACTATGCATCCAACGGAGAAGCCCTCTTCTCACCCCGACCTGCCGGATACTTCGACCTGGTGACGGATCCGCTGAACCAGGCAGCGGACCGCGCCGCCATCTTTCTTTTCCGGCGTGGTGACCTTCAACAAGCACCCCATTCGATCGGCCTTGCCCTCTCGTCGGCAGAACTTCTGGGCAACCCCCAGTCGGCCCGCGCCTATGTGCCGGGATGGACTTCCATGGCTTGGATCACGAAGGTGGGCGGGCTGCCCGCGTCGGGCAATCAGGTCCGCCCCGATGAGGTACTATCCACGAGCGGCGCCAATCCGCCGGCCTATGCTTCCGGGGCCTCCGAGCACCTCCTCCGGGTGTTGCAGGAACACGGTTGGAGCAAGGAGAGCATCCTGGATTTCCGCGCGAACCGCCTCAGGAGCGAAACGGGGCAGGTGTCCATAGACGCTTCAAGGGACGTGCTCACGGTGGACACGCCGCGTACCGAGGGTGGGTTCGCGCCGTCTGGAGGGCGCATCGAGACCGCGCATGCATCCATCACCATCCGCGACACGCCCGCCACCGTGTGGGTGTCCAGCCTGGATGACCGGCCCATCTCTCGAAGCCGCCGCCTGCTCGTAACCCATCTGACCGATCTCCAGAACACCGGAGCCCGTTTTGCCGACAAGGACCGGCGCATCTTGACGGATTGGGGCCGGTTGCCCTATCTGGTGCGCGCCGGCAGGGCCGAGGTGGCTCTGAAGCTCGACGGAGCCGCCGATGCTATCGTGTGGGGGCTGGACACGTCCGGGAGGCGTACCGAGCGCGTCCCCGCACGCGTGATTGGAGGCGCTCTTCTCATTCCGCTGAATGTGAATAACAACGGAAGCGCGCGAATGCTCTACGAAGTCGTTGTTGGTCGCCGCCGTTAGGGATTGCCGGCGCCGCCATCCCCCGGCAATTGATCCAGGGTCGCGTCTGCTCCCTGGCCTTGGCCCGCGTCGGCAGCCTCGTTGTAATCCTCCTGGAGGGTTGCGACGCTGCAGCCGGAGCAATTCTCGCACCGGGATGTACGCTCGCGCCGAATGTCGGATGCAGGAAATACCAACTGCACCTGCGTGTCGTGCATCAACACCATCACATCTTCCCGGATGATGTTGAGGTCCACCACTCTGCCTTGGCCCTTCGGCGTCATCACAAGGTCCCCGATGGCAGGAAGCTTCTGCTTGGCTTCCACATAGGTGTCATGTTCGTACTTCAGGCAGCACATGAGCTTGCCGCATACTCCGGAGAACTTCACCGGGTTGAGGAAGAGGCTCTGGTCCTTCGCCATCTTCATAGACACGGGTGCGAACTCGGTGAGGAACGTAGCGCAGCAGAGGGTAAGGCCGCAAGGGCCCACCCCTCCGATCATCTTGGCCTGGTCCCGGGAACCCACCTGGTGGAGCATCACCCTGCAGCGCAATAGGCCCGCCAGATCTTTCACTAACTCTCGAAAGTCCACGCGGTTCTCCGCGGCAAAGTAGATGGTTACCTGGCTGGCATCGAAGGTGTACTCAGCCTGAAGAAGCTTCATCGGGAGATTGTGGTGGCGCACGCGATCGGCGGTTACCGCCAGCGCGCGTTGAGCCAAGGCTCTGTTGCGCTCCTCTTGCTGTAAATCGGCCTCGTCCGCCTTGCGCAGAACGCGCTTCAGGGGCGCCTGGAGTTCTTCCTCACCGATCACACGGGGCGCCACGCGCACGGTACCGATCTCGATGCCCCGTGCCGTCTCCACGATCACGCGATCCATCTCGGCGAGGTCCAGGTTGTTCGGGTCAAACCAATAAGATTTGGCCACGCGCTTGAAGGCCACTCCTACTACGTTGGGCATGGACTTTCCTCAATGGTTGCAGCCCGTTCATGGGGACACATCTCCGGCAGGCTGCGGTACGAGGCAGTATATCCATGGGCGGCACCCGAGGTCAAGGGGCCCAATAGCGCTCCCAGCCGCGGCTAAACTTCCGGTTTGGCGGGCCGCATCATGAGCGCGCGGAGCGTTCGGTGGACCGATGCACCTTCGAAAAGGATAGAATACAGCGCCTCGGAGATGGGCATCTCTACATTAGCCTGACGCGCCAGGCAACAGATGGCCCGCGTGGTCGGCACGCCTTCGGCGACCTGACCCAGTTCTTGAAGGATTTCCTGAAGCTGCTTCCCCTGGCCCAGACCAATGCCCACACGGTAGTTCCTGGATAGGCGGCTGCCGCCTGTAGCAATCAGGTCGCCTACACCGGCAAGACCGAGGAATGTAGTAGGCCGCGCGCCGAGGGCGACACCCAGGCGAGTGATCTCCGCCAATCCCCGCGTCATGAAGGCGGCCCGACTGTTGTCCCCAAAACCGATCCCCTCGCAGATGCCGGCCCCGATGGCGATGACGTTCTTCATGGCGCCGGCCAGTTCCACGCCAACGAGATCATCGCTTGTGTAGACGCGGAAGGTTGGACCCATCCAAAGCAATTGGCAGGCCTGGGCCGTCTCCTCGTTGCGCGCGGCCGCAACACTGGCCGTTGGCACACCCTGGGCAACTTCGACAGCCAAATTCGGGCCCGAAAGAGCAGCGATGCGTTCGTCGGCACCTCCCAAGCCCTCCTCGATCACCTGGGACATGCGCAACCCGGTCTCCTCCTCCAAGCCCTTGGAGGCATTCACCAGCAGGCGTGCATTCCCCAATAGAGGCCCGGCAAGTTGGGCTACTTCGCGCATCGCCCCAGAGGGCACGGCAAACACTACGCACTCGGCGCCGTCAAGAGCCTCGTGCATGACGGGCGTGGCGCGCACGTTGGCACTCAGGCGGATGCCGGGCAGATAGCGCCGGTTCTCGCTCTGCGCGTTGATGGCCTCAGCCAGGCCGGGCGTCCGGGCCCACAACACCACGTCTGCCCCATCTCCAATGAGCGTGGCCAGAGCAGTGCCCCAGCTTCCCGCTCCCAGTATGCAAATCTTCCGTGCTTTCCTCTCCATCTAGAGCGGCCGCAGCAGGAAGGCTGCAGAGGCGTTGCCCCAAGAGGAGCGGTGAGTTCGGCTAGACGTCTGCAGCATAGGTGTACTCTCGGGCGTGGGCTTCCTCGAGGTATCGGGCCAAAAGCCGGATGCACGCCTCGATATCCGCCTTGGCGGCCATCTCGTTTACGGTATGGACGTAGCGCGTGGGGATGGAGAGCGTAAAGCTTGGAACGCCATTCCGGGCGCGCTGGATGGCCCCGGCATCGGTCCCGCCCCGAGTAAGGATCTCGAGCTGGTATGGGATAGAATACTTCTCGGCAACGTCACGGAAGTGGCGAACGAGTTTCGGATGGCAGATGAGAGAACTGTCCATCACCTTGATGGCTGCGCCGCCTCCCAGGCGTGTGATGCGCTCGGCTTCATCGGCCCCTGCGTAATCATTGGCAAGCGTTACGTCTACCGCAATGCCGATGTCGGGTTCGAGAGCGTAGGCCGAAGTCAACGCGCCGCGCAGTCCCACTTCCTCCTGCGTCGTAGCGACGGCTACGATCTCGCATTCGTGGTGCTTCACTTCACGCAGTGCCTCGATCATGACGAAGACGCTCACCCGGTCATCCAAAGTCTTGCTCAGAACGGCGTCTCCCACTTCTTCCGTGGTGCGCGCCATAGTCACCGGGTCCCCGATCTCCACCAACTCGCGCACCCGCTCCGAAGGAAGACCCAGGTCTACGAAGAACTCCTCAACTGTGGGCTGCTTGCGCCGCTCCTCCTCTGTGAGAAGATGGATGGGCTTGGCAGCCGGCATCAAGGCACCCAAAAGCGTCGTTCCCTTGTGACCATGTACGTAAACACGCTGGGCGAAAAGCACGCGCGCATCCCATCCGCCCACGGGTTGAAGGCGCAGGAACCCTTTGTCGTCTATGTGCCGCACAAGGAAGCCGATCTCATCCATGTGGGCTGCAATCATCACCCGGGGTCCGCTGCAGCCGTGCTTGCGGGCGATCACGTTGCCCATCGCATCCGATGTAACCTCGTCGGCTACAGTCTTCAGCTCCGTGGCAACCAGTTGGCGGATGGCTTCCTCCCGTCCGGACACTCCCGGGGTCTCACAGAGGCGTTTCAAAAGCGTGAAATTCAACCCTTTCCTCCTTGTTAACGCCGCGCTAAGTTGCGGAGCAGTTCTGATGAAGCTAAGGGCCGGCTGCGCAAAGGTCTGCGGCCCAGGCATTCAGTCCTTGACGGTCGCAGCGATAGCCGAACAAATATAATCCATGTTCCCCTCGTTCATCGCCGCTACACAGATGCGCCCGCTCTCCACGACATAGAGGCTGTAGTCCCGGCGCAAACGCCGCACTTCCTCAACGGTGAGGCCGGTGAAAGAAAACATCCCCTTCTGCCGGGTGATGAAGCTAAAGTCGCGCTTGACGCCCATCTGCGTGAGCTTATGATGAAAGAGGGTCCGCATCCCCCAGATGCGCCGGCGCATGGCACCCACCTCCTGCTCCCACTCCGCACGCAGAGCATCATCACCCAGAATGAGGTTCACCACTTGGGCCCCATGCGATATGGCGTTGGAAAAGTTCGTGCGGATCACGCGTTTGAGCTGGCTCAGCACGCGCGATGCCTCATCGGCAGAAGCGGTAAGGACCGTCAGCGCCCCCACACGCTCGCGATAAATGGAGAAGCATTTGGAGTACGAATTGGCGATGAGGCACCCCACCCCCGCTTCAGCGAAGGTCCGTACCGCGAAGGCATCCTCCTCCAAGCCGTCGCCGAAGCCCTGATAGGCAAAATCAATGAAGGGGATAAGCCCGCCTTGCGCGCAGACCTCCACAATCCGGTGCCATTGTTCCCGTGTAGGATCCACCCCTGTTGGGTTGTGGCAGCAGGCGTGCAGAACCACGATCGAGCGAGGAGGCAAAGTCCGGAGGGCCGCGATCATGCCGTCAAAATCCAAGCTGTGCGAGGCGCTGTCGAAATAGGGATAGGTGTTGACCTGGAACCCGGCCGCTTCAAAAAGCGCCTTGTGGTTTTCCCAACTGGGTGCACTGATCCACACCTGGGCATCCGGAAAGGATCGCCGCAGAAAGTCTGCACCCACCTTCAGTGCGCCGGTACCGCCGGGCGCCTGCACGGTGATTGCCCGGCCTTCCGCCACAGCGGGCGAACCTGACCCCAATACCAGGGATTGCGTGCGCTGGAGGAAGCTGGGAATGCCCTCGATGGGAAGATAGGTCTTCGTGTCCTCCAGGGCGAGCCACCGCTCCTCGGCCTTCCGCACAGACTTGAGCAGCGGCACCCGCCCCTCGCCATCCTTGTAGACGCCGACTGCCAAATTGACTTTCTTGGGATTGGCATCGGCATTGAAGGCTTCGTTCAGGCCGAGGATGGGGTCGGGCGGAGCTTGAGGAATGGAGGCAAAAGGCGATGATAGGGACATGGACACACCTCAGTGTTGGTTGGCAATTGCGATTGCTGCGCGGCGTGGTATCAGTATAGCCCCAGGCATGGCCGTATTCAACCGTGCGTCCATTGAGATTGCACACGAAGCCGCCCTCGCCTCCGGTCCCAGCGGCCTCACTCCGGGCGGACGTCACGGATGTACGGGACCCGTATGGGCGGCGCGATCGGGCGTAGGCGGGGCATGGTCAACGGCGCCTGCAGGGCGGTCCGGCTCTCGAAATGCCTGGAGATTACTGCTGGAGAGCGGCGGGCCGGGCCACGGCAGGACACTGTGGAGGAACAAGGCGCGGCGAGCCAGTACACTGCGCCGATAAGCCTCCATGCGTTCCTGCCACTCCTTCTGACCTAGGCGATCATCGAACAGCACCCGCACGCGTGTCGTTCCAGGCTCGGCCCGCAGTTCCCCGATTTTGCGCATGGGAGCCGTGATGTAGGTTTCGTAGATGTCCACATCGTAATCCACGCGGAACAAATCGCGAGCCTCCTCACGGGCAGCAAGAGCTACGCGGGCCATATCCCATCTGGGAATAAGGGGCGCAAACATGGCCTTCATTTTGTGGTCCGACACGAACTTCAGCCCCACAGCATGTTCATGATTTCGGAAACGCTGTTGGAAGAGGCGTGCGAAGGAAATGTGGCGTGCATCGGAATAGACGCCCGTGCCCCTGCCTAATCTCCGGGCGATCTCACCATGGGAAGGCGTCCAGTCGCGGAAATCCCCCAGTGCGTCCGCATTGTCCTGCCTTGGGAAAAGCAGGTACAGGAGGGGAAGCACTGCGATGATGCCCACCAGGGGAATAATCTGCCGCCAGCGCATGGCGTGCCCTCCAGACAGGTGCCGGCCCGGAACCGCTTCCGACACCCTTCAACAGTACCATGCGCCACCGCCGTTGTCAATCGCCGGTCCGGCTTTTATAAGGCTTCTTCTTAAACAAAGCCGCACAACGGACGGCGGGCTATCCGGAACGCAAAGCGCGGACGTATTCCAAGGCATGGTACGTGATGATGATGTCGGCACCGGCCCGTTTGATGGCATGAAGCACTTCGGCTACGGCCCGTTGCTCATCAATCCAGCCGCGGGCAGAAGCAGCCTTCAGCATAGAAAACTCCCCGCTCACATTGTAGGCCGCAAGCGGAGCATCGAAGACCTCACGAACCAAGCGGATTACATCCAAGTAGGGCAGGGCGGGCTTTACCATCACAATGTCGGCGCCCTCTTCCAAATCCAAGGCGATCTCGCGCAGAGCCTCGCGGGCGTTGGCAGGATCCATCTGGTATCCCCGCCGGTCTCCGAATTGCGGGGTAGAACCCGCCGCTTCGCGGAAGGGCCCGTAAAAGGCGCTTGCGTATTTTGCGGAATAGGCCATGATGGCACAATCCGTAAATCCGGCGTCGTCCAGAGCCGAGCGGATAGCGCCCACGCGACCATCCATCATGTCCGAAGGCGCTACGATGTCGGCCCCGGCTGCGGCGTACACGACCGCGCACTTCTGCAGGAGCTCCACGGTTGCATCGTTGTCTACGCGCCCTTGCCGAACGATGCCGCAGTGCCCATGTGAGGTGTATTCGCAAAGGCATACGTCTGCTATCAAAAGAAGAGCCTCGCCCAACTCGGACCGCAGCCTGCGAAGGGCTCGGGGGATGATGCCCTCCTCCGCATAGGCTTCGCTGCCCACCTCATCCTTCTCTGCCGGGATGCCGAACAATAAGATGCCGGGAATGCCTGCTTCTACCGCGGCTGTAGCCTCCTTGCATAGATCGTCCAGGCCGAGACGCCGGATGCCGGGCATCGCGGCGATGGGCTCAGACGGTCCATGCGTTACGAACATAGGATAAATTAGATCGTCCTGCGTCACATGGGTCTCGCGCACGAGGCGCCGCATCGCAGCGGAGCGGCGCAAACGGCGCGGGCGATGAACGAGCCTCACGCTCATGGTTGCCCTCCCCTTCTATTCCCCAGGTACGCCCCTGGGATGAGCCTCAAAATAACCAACCAAGGCTTGGACCAAACCTGGAATGGTGTGTTCCCCGGCCTCGACAGTCGGTTCCATCCCCAGTTCCCGCACGGTTGCCGACGTGATGGGCCCTATGGAGGCGATTACCACTCCCCGAGCGGCTTCCTGTGCTTTCTGCGGCCCCACGGCGGCAACAAAGTTGCGCACGGTGGACGAACTGGTGAACGTGATGGCGTGGATTTCGCCTTGTTGCAGCTCCTGGATGAGTTCTTGGGCGCCGGCTCCATCCATCACCGTGTCGTAGGCGGGCACGGCATCCACGGCGGCTCCCATAGCAGCAAGGCGCTCTACCAGCACATCGCGAGCTCCACGCGCACGCGGAAGCAATACCCGCTTGCCGGCCATATCGTGCTCGGGCCATTCATCGGCAACCGCTTCAGCCACGAACTGGGATGGAACGAAGTCGGCTCTTAGGCCCCACGCAGCCAAGGCTGCCGCAGTACCCGGCCCGATTGCAGCAAGTTTGGTCCCTCCGAAGGCCCGCGCATCGGCCCCCATCTGTTCGAGCCTCGTCCGCACGGCCGACACGCCGTTGGCGCTGGTGAATACGACCCATTGATAGCCGGCGTCGCCATGGGCGTGTCCCGGCAGTCGGCGGAGAGCCGCGTCCAGGTCGCTAAAATCCGGGAGGGGCACTACCCGGATCAACGGAAACTCCAGCGCCTCGGCGCCCTGTTCTTCGAGGAGCGCCGAAAGACTGCTGGCCTGCTCACGTGCCCGTGTCACCACGATGCGTTTGCCGAACAAAGGCTTCGTGTCGAACCACCTCAAGGCAGCGCGCAACCCTACTACGGGTCCGACAATGGTAACGGCTGGGGGTCCGAAACCGGTTTTGCGCACATCGGCTTCTACTTGGCCGAGAGTGCTCTCGAGCACCTCCTGGCGCCTCCACGTACCCCACCGTATGAGCGCCACAGGCGTGTGGGCATCCTTCCCCGCCGCCAACAGCCGGCCCGCGATCGTAGCGAGGTTCTCCACACCCATCAGGAAGATCAGGGTGTCGGCGGCGTGGGCCAGATGCTCCCACCGGAGCCGGCTCTCGGTCTTGGACGGATCCTCGTGGCCCGTAGCCACCAAGAAACTCGACGCCGCTTCCCGATGCGTCACAGGGATGCCTGCGTACGCGGGCGCCGCCACGGCGGAAGTAACTCCCGGCACGACTTCGAAGGGGATGGACGCAGCCACACACGCCTCGGCTTCCTCACCCCCACGCCCGAACACGAAGGGATCGCCCCCTTTGAGGCGGCATACGATCTTCCCCTCCTGTGCCTTCTGCACGATGAGGGCATTGATCTCCTCCTGGCGCAAAGTGTGGCGAGATGCCTCCTTGCCTACGTAGACCAATTCCGCATCGTGTGGGGCATGGCGCAGCAATTGCGGATGTACCAAACGGTCGTAGATCACAACATCCGCGCGCTTCAACACCTCGGCGCCTCGCACGGTAAGCAGCCCGGGATCCCCCGGCCCGGCCCCGACGAGATACACGGTTCCTGCGCCGCCGTCACTCACCGAAGCGCCTCCACCGGTCCCAACGTCTGGAGCGCCTCCCTCAACCTGGCGCCGTCACCCACCACCACAATTCGGAATTGTTGCGTGTTCATGTACCGCTGGGCCACGCGCTGCACATCTGCTGCGGTCACGGCATCTATGCGGCTGCGATAGGCAGTAAGGTAATCCGCGGGAAGGCCGTAGATCTGCTGCGCCAAGAGGGCGTCGGCAAGACCTGCCTGCGTGACCATTTGGAGCACAAATCTGCCCTTGATGTAATTTTGGACTGCACTGAGTTCCTGTTGGGTAACGGGTTCGGTGCGCAGTTTTTCGGTTTGGCGGATCATCTCCTCGATGGCGGGCACCGTCGCCTCTGTGCGCACCTGGGCAGCCTCGGTGAAGGCGCCTGCCAGGCGCTGGGGATTGACGCTGCTGTGGGCATCATATGCGTATCCGTCGCGTTCCCGCACGGTAAGGAACAGGCGCGAGGATGCGCTGCCGCCCAGGATGGCAGAGGCAACAGACAGGGCGTAATAGTCGGGATCGTTGCGGCGGATCGCCCGGTTCCCCATGAGGATGTCCGCCTGCACCGACGCAGGGCGATCTACAAGAAGCACACGCCGCCCGGAAGCCGGTTCATCCGCCGGCGGCGCAGGCTGAGCGGGCGGAGAACCTGACCACGAGGCGAGAACCTGCCTAACCGCTTCGATTGTACGCTTGCCGTCTACGTCCCCTGCTACCACCAGCACCGAACCCGCAGGCGCATAGTGCGACCTCCAGAACGTCCGCAGGGCATCCGGTGTCAACGCCTGTACCGCGGCCGCCGAGGGAGCAGCTACCCCGTATGGATGATTGCCGTACAACATCCGGTCCATCTGTTCTTCTGCAAGAAACGAGGGATCCTGCCGCTGTATGGAGAGCCTCTGTATGGTGAGCCCCTTGTAGATGGAAAGTTCCTCTGCCGGAAAAGACGGATGAAGGAGCGCGTCAGCCAGAAGCTCGAGAAGCGGCCGGACGTTCTCCGACAGTGCGGAGGCCTGAACGGTTACGAAATCCGTCCCGGCGCGCGCTGAGAGAGAACCGCCGAGCTTTTCGGCCGCCTCTCTCAACCCACGACTGGTGTATTTGTCCGTTCCAGCGGTCAGTTGGTTGGCTACTGCAGCAGCCAACCCCGGTGAGGAGGCCGGATCATAAACGCTGCCAGCCGGAATTGCCAGCCTTACCGTAACGAGCGGGACACGGCGGCTCTGGGCCACCAGAACCTTCAATCCGTTGGGCAGGACCGACGTAAAGACGGGAGGCATCCGGAAGGGCCGCGCCGGAAGGTCTGCCGGAGGGGACGCCGGGAATTCCTGGGAAGCCCCAGGCATCGGCAGAAACAGCAAGAGCATCAGGGCGAAGGCGCTCCTCATTCGTTGCCTCCTTTTTTGCCGGCTGCGGCACCGGGTTGGATCACCACCACCGTGCGATTGGTGTGCGTAAAGTACTTGCGTGCCACTGCCTGTATCTGTTGGGGCGTCACGGCCATGTAGCGAGCCATCTCGGTGTTGATAAGGTTCGGGTCATTCTGCAAAACCGTATAGTCGGCAATCTGAATGGCGCGCCCCAACATCGTTTCCAAACCGAAGATAGAGAAGGCCCGGTAGCGTGATGCCCGGAAGCGCGTCTTCACACGTTCCAATTCCTCAGGCGATGGCGGCTGCTTCTTGAGAGCATCAATTTGGGCGTAGATTGCCCGCTCCATCTGCTCCGGGGTCACTGTGGGACGGTACACTGCGAAGACGTCGAAAAGGCTGGGTCCCCTGTGCGAGTCCAACTCTCCTTCGATGCTCACCGCCATTTGCTTGCCCTTCACCAGCTCTTGGTAGGCCCGCGAAGTTTCGCCTCCGAACACGATCTCCGCCAACAAGTCCATTGCGTAGGTGTCTGGGTTGCTCAGCGATGGTCCATGCCATGCAATGGCCAGGGCGGGAAGGCGCGCTAGGGCGTCGGTTACTACGGTCCGCCGTTCGGCGGTCTGAGGCGGCTCGGACACGTCGGTTCGGGCAGGCAGCGGACGGCGAGGGATGGATCCGAAAAGGTCCCTCGTGAGCTTCTGCACCTCGTTGAAGGACACGTCGCCCACGAGCACCAGAACGGCATTGTTGGGCACGTAATAGGTGTGGAAGAAGGATTGCACGTCCTGCAAGCTCGCCGCATCGAGATCCTGCATCGAACCGATGGTGGTATGCTGGTTGGCGAAATTGGAGTAGGCCAGCCCTTGCAGTACCTCATCTCGGGCCACCACGTAGGGCTGGTTGTCGTACCGCAGGCGCTTCTCTTCCTTGACCACCTCCTGCTGGTTCTTCAGGTTCTCGGCGGTAACAGCCAGGGAGCGCATGCGGTCGGCCTCCAACCAAAGGACCAATGGGAGCTTCTCGCTCGGAAAGGTTTCTATGTAGGTGGTGACTTCGTCCCGCGTAAAGCCATTGGACACGCCCCCGCTGCCTTCGATCAATTGGTCAAAATCACCGCGCGGAACATGCGCCGAACCTTGAAACATCATATGCTCGAACAGGTGGGCAAAGCCCGTGCGGCCCTTCACTTCATCCCGCGAGCCTACGTTATAGGCAAGCGCCAATCCCACAACTGGGGCGCTGTGATCTTCGGACACCACCACACGCAATCCGTTGGGCAACGTGAACTGGCGGATCGGATACTTCGGTTCACGCGGTGCTCCGGATGCGGCGATGCAGGCGCCAAAGATTGCCGTTGCCGCAAGAAGCCAATAGACAACCAAGGATAAACGACGGGAGTTTGAACCTCTCATTGCAATCCCCCTGCCTTCATAAGCGTGTCACGCTTCCAGTGCTCGTCATCGGTGGCTGGGTAATCGGTATTGTAATGCAAACCCCGGCTTTCCCGGCGGGTGAGGGCGCTCTGCACGATCAATGCGGCCACGTCAACCATATTCCTCAGCTCGTAGAGCTCCAAACAGGGCTCCGAATGGCGAACGAGATCTTCCGCATCTCTACGGACCTCGTGGATGGCGGCAAGAGCCGCATTCAACCCTTCGGTTGTTCTTACGATGCCCACATGCTCATCCATCACCGATTGCAGGCGGGATCGGGTCTTTTCCACAGCGTCCATCTGGCAACGTTGAGCACCGTGGGGAGGGAGGCCGGGGGCGCCGAGCCCGGTTGGAAGCAGCACATCTTCTTCCAGGCACTTTCGGGCGGCGCGGTACCCAAACACCATCGCCTCCAGCAGCGAGTTGGATGCCAACCTATTGGCTCCATGCACGCCCGTGCAAGCGACTTCGCCCGCTGCATACAGGCCGGGCAAATCGGTGCCTCCCCACAAATCTGTTCGGACACCACCGCACTGGTAATGGGCCGCAGGCACTACGGGGATCCACTCCCGCGTAATATCCAGCCCCAGCTCTAGGCACCTCTCATAGATCGTTGGAAAGCGGCGCTTCACGAATTCAGCATCCAGATGTGTCACATCCAAAAAGACGCAAGGCTCCCCACGCTTGAGCCGCTCGGTGTGGATTGCCCGGGCCACGATGTCCCGCGGAGCCAAATCTGCCAACGCGTGATACCCTGCCATGAAGGGCGCGCCGTCTCGCGTCCGCAGGATGCCTCCCTCCCCGCGCACCGCCTCCGATATGAGGAAGGAACGGCCGCGAGGGTGGTAGAGAGCTGTGGGATGAAACTGAATGAACTCCATGTTGGCCACGGTAGCCCCGGCGCGGTAGGCCATCGCCACACCATCCCCGGTGGCAATGGCCGGGTTTGTCGTGTGCCGGTAGACTTGCCCGCAGCCTCCTGTGGCCAAAAGGACACAGCGCGCACGGAACAGGTGGAATTCCCCGGAGCGCGTGTCCAGAGCGATTGCTCCGAAGCATCTGCGTTCACCGCCGGCATCGGCCAGCGCAAGATCTACCACAAAGTAGTGTTCCAGGATGCGCAGGTTCTCAAGGGAATGCGTTGCTTGCAAAAGGGTGCGTTCACACTCCCAGCCTGTACGATCCACCGCATGCACGATGCGATTGCGGCTGTGGCCTCCCTCACGCCCTAACTCCAATACCTCTCGGCCATCGGGGGTGCGGACTGTGCTGAAGCGAGCGCCCAAGGCGATAAGATCGTGGATGCGGTCGGGGCCTTCTGTTACCAGCACATGGACTGCGTCTTGGTGGCACAGACCGGCTCCAGCTACGAGGGTGTCTCGCTCATGGAGCGCAAATTCGTCTTCGGGCGACACGACGCCGGCGATACCGCCTTGCGCGTAATTGGAGTTGGATTCCGCGCGGTCCTTCTTGGTCAACACAATCACGCGGTGGTGACGCGCCACGTTGAGGGCAAAGGTTAGGCCGGCCACGCCGCTCCCAATCACCAGGAAATCGGCATCTGTAGTAGGCACCATCATTCTGCAACCTCCCGGAGCCCGCTGCCCGTCCCATCGCTCGCCGCTGCCCTCAAGAGGCTTGCGCCGCCTTGCGCAAGGATCTCCTCGGCAGCGCGGGCGCCGATGGCCTCGGCATCGCAAGGCGCTCCCTTTACCTCGCTTCGCAGGATCACGGCGGCATCCGGAGCGATGAGAAGAGCCTTTAGCGTTAGCGCATCTCCATTCACCTGGGCAAAGGCTCCTGCAGGCACCGAACAGCCCCCACCCAGGGCACGTTGGAAGGCCCGCTCCGCAGAGGCGCACAGGAATGCGTCGGCATCGCTGAGGGGTTCCAGCACCCTCGAAATATTGGGGCGATCCTCGCGGCACTCCAAACCCAAAAAGCCTTGACCTGGAGCGGGCACAAACAGATGCAACGGCAGCCTCTGGGAGATATTCTCACCCAACCCCAATCGGTCCAGCCCGGCGCAGGCCACAAGCAAGCCGTCATATCGGCCTTCGTGAAGCTTTCTGAGGCGCGTGTCCAGATTGCCGCGAAGTTCCTCTACACGCAGGTCCCCCCGACACGCCGTGAGCAGAGCTTTTCGCCGCACGCTGGAGGTGCCGATGCGGGCGCCATCCGGGAGCGTGTCCAGCGTGTACTTGTTCGCTACCAACGCATCTCGCGCGTCTGCGCGGGGAGGTATGGCGGCCAATACCAAGCCCTCCGGCAAATCACCCGGAAGATCCTTGAGGCTGTGGACTGCCACATCCACCGCATCGGCCAAGAGGGCGTCTTCGATCTCCTTGACGAACATGCCCTTGGTGCCCACCTTGGGAAGCGGTATGGTGTTGTGTACATCGCCCGAGGTGCGGATCGTAACGATCTCTGCGCGGAGGCCGGGATGCGCAGCTTCGAGCGCCTGCGCCACCCAACGGGCCTGGACCAGAGCAAGCTTACTGCTGCGCGTGCCGATGCGGATACTGTTCACGGGATGCGCCTCTTGGGGGTATGGATGGGGGGTTCGTGTCGGCTGCAGTGCACAGGCTTCCTGTCTACGTAAAGCGATGCGTGCTCGTAGGCACAAAGAAAATGGCAGCAGCCGCGATCATCCCCAAGATCAACAGGCTGTTTACGCGGATGCCGCGCCAGCCGGCCACCCCGCGCGCCACAAGGTAGCACGTGTAGATGGCCCATACTACCATGGACACCAGCGTGTGGGGATCCAGGAGCCAGTTGCCGTGCAGACCGCCCAGAGCCGCTCTTACGATGCCCAACAGCAGTCCCAATGTAAGCAGCGGCACCGCGAAAGCAACCAGATGGTACGCGATGGCATCCACTACTTCAAGCGGAGGCAGTCTTCGGAAGAGCGCCCTGCCGTTGGGGTGCTTCAACGCACCGTATTGCCACACATAGAATACCGCGCAGCATGCGGCAAGAGCAAAGAGCCCAAAGCTCACGAGGACCATCAGAACATGGAAGTTGATGATGCGCGTGCGGACCAGTGGGGACGTGTAGTGTTCTGCCCGGGCATGGATGAGGGCGGCGAAGAGAAGCAGCGAGGTCACCGGCGCTGCCAGCACGCCCAAAGTGGCGGTGTGCGCTGCGGCTTCCAGAGGCACATAAACGACTGCCGAAGCCCAGGCCAGCACGCTCAACGTACCGAAAGAGCTGGCGAAGGGGCCGTGGCGCGTTGCCAGACACTCGGCGCCGATGGCCGCGGTATGCACGCCAAGCCCCGCGAGAAAAAGCACCCTTGCAATCGTTCCATAGCCGCGCACACGCAGAGAAAAATCGGCGCCGTACAGAACTGCAGCCGCAGTATAGAGCAGTAACGCGCCGCCGCTAAGAAGCACCGTTATCATGGCTGCACAGTCTCCTGGTCCTGGGCAGCTTCGGTACCCGAGGGTGAATTGGGGCCGGAATGGCCGTTTCCAATTCCGAACAGATGCCGGGCGGCAGTCAGCAGGTCCATGGGGCCGCTGGGCTCCTGGCCCGCGGCGGCCGCCTTCAGGGCTCGGATAGGATCTCGAGCAATGCGCGTCAGCATGGAGCGCGTAGCAGCCTCGATGCGCTCCCATGCGTAATCCGGCAGATCTCCCAACTGGTTCCGGAGGCGAGCGAGTTCAGCCTGGCGTATCTGCTCGTGTTTGCGGTTGAGCTGTTCCAGAATGGGGGCCGATTCGAGGGATCGAACCCAGGCCATATACCGCTCTGCCTCTTCGGCTATGATCGCCTCTACGCGAGTGACCTCGGCAGCTCGTTCACGCGCCATATCCGCTACTACGGCCTCCAGATCATCCAAATCGTAAAGGAAAACGTTCGGGAGGTCCGCCACGTCTGGAGCGATGTCCCTGGGCACCGCGATGTCAATGAGAAAGAGTGGGCGGCCCCGCCGGCGGCGCAAAACAGGCGCCAAGGTGTCGCGCGTCACCACGTGGTGGGGAGCGGCCGTAGAACTGATTACGATATCTGCGTGCACGAGGCGTTCGGGGAATTCGTCGTAACGGATGGCGGTGCCGCCCAGCTTAGCTGCCAGCGATTGAGCCTTGTCATGCGTGCGGTTTGCTACTAAAACCACACCTGCTCCGCCGGTCACCAAATGGCGCGCCGTGAGTTCACTCATCTTGCCTGCACCCAAGATGAGGATGGCAGCGTCCTGGAGTGAACCGAAGATGGACCGGGCTAGGTCCACCGCGGCATGACCCACAGAAAAGCCACCCCGCCCGATGTCCGTTTCCGTGCGAGCCCTTTTTCCTGCCGCAATGGCGGCACGGAAGAGGCCGTTGAGCAAGGGGCCGATGGACCCCGCATCGGTTCCGGCAGCAAAGGCGTCACGGACCTGGCGTAGGATCTGCGGCTCGCCCAGCACAAGCGAGTCCAGCCCGGAAGCCACTCTCATCAAATGGACTGCCGCTTCTCCGTCCGCATACTGGTACAGGAATTCCTGGAACTCACTCACGGGGACGGAATGGAATTGGGAAAGGAACTGGGCCAGCGCGTGACTGTCTGCTACAGACGAAACGGCAGAATAGAGCTCGCACCGGTTGCATGTAGAAAGGATGGCTGCCTCGTACACTCCGCTCTGGCGGCGGAGGGCAGCCAGGGCACTGCGGAGCCCGGTTTCGGGAAAGGCAAGGCGCTCCCGCACCTCGATCGGCGCCGTATGGTGGTTCAGCCCAACCAGGACAAGATGCACTTTCGCGCTCTTTCGCGGGCCTCCGGAACGCGGCCCAGCCGCACCAATTCCAGGATCTCCTGATCTGCTGCCAGTCGCCGAAGCACGTCCCTGCGCGTTGCGTCGGAAGCGGTGCAAGCCAACACCTCGCGGCGCATCTCTCCCAGCAACCGAACGTAATCGCCATATTCCGGGCCGTAGCGTTCCCTTAATTCCCCGGCGATACGCGCTGCGAGGGCAGGGCTCTGGCCGCAGGTGGTCACTGCCAGGATCAGATCACCCCTCCTTATTGTAGAGGGTACCACGAAATCCCCCATCTCCGCTTCGGATGCATCCCCGCAGGGCACACCCGCCCTCCGGGAAGCCTCGACGACACTGCGATTGACGGCTTCCCGGTCCGTGGCAGCAATCACCAGGATTGCATCCTCCGGAACGCTTCCATCGAAGGGCTTGCGTTCCACCACCAACTTTCCCTGTGCTCCCAACGCTTCCAGCTCGGGATGCAGCCGCGGCGCCACCACCACCACGCGGGCGCCGGCCTCCAGCAAAGATGCTGCTCGGCGCAGGGCTACGGATCCGCCGCCGACGATCAGGCACGTACGCCCTTCCACATTCAATGCTATCGGGTAGTAGGCAGGCATGGCTTCAACGTGATCCTGTTGCTGCTACCCTTCATCCGTGCTCGGCCGTCGGCTGGTACCGTGCCTGCGCGACACGGCATCCAACCATACGTGCTGCCCCGTATCCATCTTGAGAACGCCTCGCAAAGATAAGGGCGATCTGAGGGAAGCTGCCGCAAACGTCCATCGGCGGCTTCCACGAGCCCATGCGGAGTGAGGATGGCAAACACAACGGTGAAGGTTCGGGGACCCGGTTTGCACGTGGTTACTCGAGGGCATCGGGTGCTGGGGCTGCTTCTCCATCGCCGTTGTCCAGGGTCTCTGAAAGATGGTAGGAAAGGACGGCCAGCTCCTGCACGAACGACACGTTCCGCACCACCACTCTTTCGGGAAGGCGCAAGATCGTAGGGGCGAAGTTGAGGATGGCCCGGATATCCGCATCCATGAGCTGCTCGGCCACGCTCTGGGCGGCGGACCGAGGCACGGCGATGATGCCGATGCGGGCGCCGAGAAGGGCGTTGACCTCTTTGACACGCGCAATATCCAAAATCTCCAGATCCCACAGATACCGGCCGATCTTTGCGTAATTGTTATCGAACACGGCCACCAGATTGAAGCGCTGTTCCTTGAGGCCCGGATACCCTACCAGGGCGGATCCCAGATTGCCTGCTCCCACCAGGATCACCTTCTGCTCACGGTCTATCTTGAGGATGCGCGCGATGCGCCGCTGAAGATCCGCCACGTTGTACCCCACGCCCGGCTTGCCGAACTCTCCGAAGTACGATAGATCCTTGCGGAACTGGGCCGCATTGATGCCCGTTTCGGCCTCCACCTCGGCCGAAGAAATAGTCTCGACGTGGTTGTGTTCCAGATCTATAAGGAAACGCAGGTACGTGGCGAGCCGTTCCAGCGTAGGGATCGGCACCCTCCCATTCGGAACGTTGTTCAATGCGGCACCTCCGTAGCTCCCGAGCACCCGGGCCGACCATGAGCGCCTACCTGGGTGGACCGTTACGCTTTCAGCGCAATTATACTCTGCCTGTCTTTGATCGTCAACAACTTGTGAAATGCTGCACAATTCCTTAGGCGCATAAGGCACTTCACCCAAGCAAGAAATAGGAGCGAGGGCGGCAAGGAGAAATGCCCGATGGGGTTGAATAATATATACGTGCCGGGCCGACGGCGTCCGGAGAACCTGCCGACGCTCCCGCAAGGAGGACACGATGTTTCACGTAGCCATCATAGGCGCCGGTGGAATGGCCGGCCAGCATGCACGAAGTTATGCAGAACTGCCCAATGCACGCGTAACGGGCGTGATGGATATCCGCAAAGAGGCTGCGGAGGCCCTAGCCGCTCAACATGAGGCCAAAGCCTTTACGGACGCGGCACAGATGCTGGCATCCGTCCCCTTCGATATCGTGGACATATGCGTTCCCACTCCGTGGCATGCGGAATATGTAATCCAGGCTGCTGCAGCCAAGCCGCGAGGCATCGTGGTAGAGAAGCCCATGGGCCGCACGGTGGACGATTGCCGCCGCATCATCGCCGCATGTGAGGATGCGGGCGTCCCTCTCTTTCCTGCTCATGTCTTGCGCTTCTTTCCGGAATTCGCGGCTGCCCGCAACAAGATCCTGGCCGGCGCCGTAGGCAGGCCCGCTACGGTGCGCACTCGCCGGGGCGGCCCATTCCCCCGCGCGTGGAACAATTGGTACGGCAAGATAGATTGGAGCGGCGGCCTCATCATGGATCTGACCATCCATGACTTCGATTGGCTGCGGTGGACCTTTGGCGAGGTGGAGCGCGTATACGCTCGCGGCTTAGCCGCATCCTGCCCGCAGGGCGGGGAGTTGGAACGCGACTACGCGCTCATTACGCTGCGCTTCGAGAACGGTGTGATGGGTCACGTAGAAGGAACCTGGGCCGATCCGGGCGGCTTTAAGGTTACCTTCGAAGTGGCCGGCGACGAGGGCCTCCTCGAATACAACTTCAACCAACCTGCACCGGTGCCCTTCGAACTTGTGCGCGCGCGCACCGAGGGAGGTGGGCCCGGCGTTCCCGTCCCCGAGAGCCCCGTCGCTACGAGCCCGTACACGCTGGAGCTCCAGCACTTTTTGGAATGCCTGGAAAGCGGCGCCCGCCCGTTGGTGTCACCCCACGACGGTCTGGAAGCTGTGCGCATCGCCGAAGCGGCGCTTGCTTCGGTACATACGGGCCGGCCCATCCGCATCAGCCACGGCGATGTTTGATCCGGTTTGGTGGGAAGCGTTGATTACCGGAACCGAGTGCGCCTATTGTCGTCGGGCGGCGCCGTCGGACCCTGAATTACGTGTCCCCGTGGGGACACTGCCTTCCGGCGAGGTATTCCTGCAACGAGACGGCAACTTTCCGGGATACTGCATTCTGTACCTGCGCCGGCATGCCGCTGAACTCTTCGAATTGACGCCGTCCGAGCGGGCATCGCTGATAGAAGATGTGGCCGCCCTCGCCCACGCCATCTGGACTGTCTGCCGGCCCAGCAAGCTTAATTACGCTATTTTGGGCAACGAGTTGCCGCATCTCCATGTTCACGTGATCCCGCGCTACCCCGATGACGGATGGTGGGGCAAGCCCATCTGGCTGCGCCCCCATCAAGAGCGGGTGGAACTACCGGAGCCCAGGGCCCGCGAAATCGCGGAAGCCCTCCGAAGAGAACTCTCATCCTACGAAGGACAAAGCCATGAGCGTTAAAATCGGCATCATGAGCGTGGCCCATATGCACGCGTACAGCTATGCGTCTGCGATCCAACAGATTTCGTCAGCCCAACTCGTCGGCATCGCCGATCATGACCGCGAACGAGCCCGCAGCGCTGCCGCGCGCTTCAATGTAAAGGCTTTTGACACCTACGATGAGCTCCTCGCCCAAGAACTGGACGCCGTCGTCATCGGTTCCGAGAATGCGCGCCACCGCGATCTGGTCGAGATGGCCGCCGCTGCAGGCAGGCACGTGCTGTGCGAAAAGCCCCTGGCCACCACCCTTGCCGATGGTGAAGCTATGTTGGCCGCGTGCAAGCAAGCCGGCGTCCAATTGATGACCGCATTTCCATGCCGCTTCAGCCCCGCTATGCAGCGCCTGAAGAATGCGGCGGACGCCGGGGCCATCGGTGCCATCCTTGCCATGCGCGGCACCAACCGGGGCCGATGCCCCTTCGGGTGGTTCACCGATTTGGCCCTTTCCGGAGGCGGAGCAGTGATAGACCACACCGTACACGTAACGGACCTCATGAGATGGGTCCTCAAACGCGAGGTAACCAGGGTCTATGCCGAAATCTCCAACGCCATGTTCCACAAAGAATTTGAGGACTGCGGCTTCCTTACCCTGGAATTCGAAGGCGGTGTGTTTGCAACGCTGGACAGCAGTTGGTCCCGCCCCAAATCCTTCCCCATTTGGGGGGACGTGACGCTCTGCGTTACTGGGGAACAGGGCGTTGCGTCGGCAGATCTGTTCAGCCAGAACCTCGTACTCTACTCGGATCGTACGGGCGGTGTCACCTGGGAAGGATGGGGCAGCAACGTGGATCTGCTCATGCTTCAAGAGTTCATCAAAGCCATCGAAGCAGACGAACCGGTCCCCGTTAGCGGCGAAGACGGCTTCGCGGCAGCCAAGGTGGCTCTGGCAGCCTATGCCTCTGCCCGCATCGGTGAGCCTGTCACCCTAGCGGAACTACGCTGAACGCATCAGCCGAGGAACGTCCATGATGGTACTACTCGTATGGGCTGTTGCCGCCTTGAGTACACCGCCTGCACCCCAGCTTGCACAGGCAGGACCTCTAGCCCTGGGCTCCGTGCAGCCCAACCGCGCTGCGGTGCCCCTATTCGGCAAATTCGAGCTTACCCTGGGTCTCACAGCCACGTACCAGAACCCCTTTGACCCAGCGCAAATAGACGTCTGGGCCGTCTTCAAATCTCCGCATGGCCGTAAGATGCGCGTCAACGGCTTTCTGGATCAGCCATTTAACCGACGCCTCGTCAACGGCCGAGAAGAGATCATCCCTGCGGGTGCACCCATTTGGCGGGTGCGCTTCGCCGCCGACGAGACGGGCGTCTGGACCTACTGGGTGTATGCACGGGACCTCTCGGGAGAACGGCAGGTGGGCCCTCGAAAGTTCCGCGTGACGCCGGCCCCGGATCCGGGCTTCGTAGGTGTCGCCCGCCGAAACCCCCGCGTCTTCGCCTTCCAAAACGGCCGGCCTTTCTTCGCTGTGGGAGAAGACATGTGCTGGGGCGGCCCGAGAGGATCGTTTGATTACGACGCATGGCTAGCCAAGTTGGCCAGGGCCGGCGGCAACTGGATCCGCATCTGGATGTGTAGTTGGAACTGCGGGCTGGAGTGGACCGCTGAGCCCCATGGAGACTGGCGCACAGGCGATTACCACGGCCTCGGCGTTTACAGCCTGGACAACGCCTGGAAGTTGGATCATATCCTAGACACCGCAGCCTCCAACCACATCCGGGTGATGCTCTGCTTCGGTACGTACGGGGAGCTTGCCAGCGGAGGGTACTTCAACGAGGGGCAATGGAAGGCGAACCCGTACAACGCCGCCAATGGAGGACCTTGCTCCAGCCCTGACGATTTCTGGACGAACCCGCGCGCACGAGCCCTCTACCGCCAACGGTTGCGGTACATCGCAGCACGATATGGATGGCGAACCAACATCCACTCCTGGGAGCTGTGGAACGAAATTGCGGCGGATACGCCGGCCAAAGTCGCCTGGCACGCGGAAATGGCTCAATTCCTCAAAGGGACGGGCCCATTCAAGGGTCATCCGGCGGACCCTTTCCATCACCTGCTCACTACCTCCTATGGCTCCGACGCCCTCTGGCGCATGCCCGAATACGACTTCACCCAAACGCACCATTACGGCGTAGGCACAACTCCGGACCATGCTCCAGTGGTCCATGCGGATGCCCTCTCCTTTTCGCGCTTCCAAAAACCGCACCTCATGAGCGAGTTCGGCATAGACTGGCGCAAGTCCGACCGCGATTACGATCCCAAAGGCCTCGGTGTAAACCTCCACAATGCCATCTGGTCCGCCGCCGCAAGCGGAGACGCCGGCACTGCCATGATCTGGTATTGGGACAACTACGTGGACCCCCTCGATCTCTACCGGGAATACACCGCGCTCAGCCGCTTTGCAAAGCGGATAGACTGGACTGCAGGAACTTGGAACGAACTCGCCTTCGACGCCCCCCGCATCGAGCGCGGTCCCTTCCACTACACCGACCTCGTACTTCCTACTGCCCAGGAATGGCGCAAGCCCGAGACGACCGCCATACCCATCAAGCCTGTAAGCTCGGCAGCGAACGTCCGTATACCCGGCTTCCTGTTCGGACCAGCCAAACCGGATCTCAAAGCTGATATCACCCTAGCCATTCATCCCGAACACCCCGGCAAATTGATTGTTCATGTGGACACCGTGTCGGACCGGTCACGCTTGCGCATTTTGTTGGACGGGAAGGTAGCGCTGGATCATCGCTTTTCCGCAGCCCCGGCAGAACCCCACGAATACGAAACCTCCGAACTGCGCAAGGAGTGGAATATCTATCAGGCCCGCTTCAACCGAGATTACTCCGTGCCCTTTCCCGCCGGCAGACACGTGATCACACTCCAGAATACGGAAGGCGACTGGATGAGCATCTCGTCCATCACGCTCACATCCTATCGGAGCAGCCGGTTCCCCGATGTAAACCTCTATGGGTTGACCCGGCGCTCGGAAGCCTTCTTCTGGGTTCAGAATGGGGCGCACAATTGGAAAAACGTAGCCGACGGCCGCCCCATTCCAGTTCTCACAGGCGTTACGACACACCTTCACGGGCTTTCCCCAGGAAGATACGTCGTGGAGTGGTGGGATACGCAAATAGGGCGCGTTATAAGCCGCACACGCACGCAAACAGACGCAGCCGGTTTGCCTTTGCGCCTTCCAGATTTGAAAGCCGATTTGGCGGCCGTCATCGTACCTATGTCGGCCGGACCGGCTCGTTCTTTGAGTGCAACCCATATGAGGAGGAAACATTGATGCCGGAACTTGGGATCGGCGTGATCGGCTGCGGAGCCATGGCCCGAGACCTCGCCCGCCGCTGCATAACACTGGGAGCGCGCATAACAGCCGTGAGCGACCCAGACCCTCAGGCTCTTGCCAAAGCAGCTTCCGAACTTGGGGCTGCGCCTGTAAACGACACTCGAGAGATGTGCGCCCGCCCCGATGTTCACGCGGTGCTCGTCGGTTCCCCGCCGGGGAGCCATCTCGAGAACGTCCTCGCGGCGGCAGAAGCGGGCAAACCCGTTTATTGCGAAAAACCCCTAGGCATTAACGTCGCGCAGTGTGACCAGATGATCGCCGCATGCCGCAACGCGGGCGTCGGCCTCTTCGTAGGGCAGGTGCTGCGCCTTTTTCCCCTATTCTGGCAGTCCCGGGTGCTCATTGACGAGGGAAAGATCGGCGTCCCCAAGGCAGTATCCGTTACCAGGGCGGGTTATGGGACGGTGTTTCATTCCGGCTGGCGCAAACGCAGGCATCTGGCCGGGGGACTGCTTCTGGAAGTGAATGCCCACGAATTCGATTACATGCGCTTCCTGCTGGGAGAACCCGACCGCGTATACGCCAAATTGGACAACATTCTGGGCGGCATGGAGTATGAGGACCAGGCCTTCGTAACCGTGTCCTTTAAGAGCGGCGCTGCAGGGATGCTGCACAGCACGTTCTCTTCGCCCCTTGGCGAGTACCGTGTGCACATTCAGGGCACAGAGGGTAACATCATTCACGGAGGCTTTGGCGGTACGCTCCGGTACAAGCGAGTGGACGGCGAAGAAGGGGAATTCCGTCCTGAAGACGTAAGCGTTCCGAACCCGTACGATCGGGAATTGGCATCCTGGATCGCCTCCATCACATCGGGGGAAGCGCCGCTCTTCACGGGTGCAGACGGGCGGGCCGCCGTAGCCATGGCCGAAGCGGCATATCGAAGTGCCGAGCGCGATCAGCCCGTAGCCATCGCGGATCTTTAGCCCATCCTCGTTGCGCCCGGCCCGAACGCCGATGCTGCGAGGCCGAACCAAGCCATCCGCGCTTCGTTAATTCTCTTGCAGATATGAAAGGCTGCACGCATGCATCCACGAACGTTTCATCTTGCCCCAACAGAACTGCCCACGCATTGGTACAACATCGTCGCTGATCTGGACACTCCACCCCCGCCTCCGCTCGACCCGGCAACGAAAGAGCCGGTAGGACCCGACGCCCTTGCCCGCATCTTCCCCATGAGCGTGATCGAGCAGGAGGTGTCTTCGGAGCGATGGATCCCGATCCCGGATCCCGTGCGTGAGATCCTGGCTCTTTGGCGCCCCACGCCGCTATACCGGGCGACGCGCCTTGAAGCCGCCCTGGACACTCCGGCTCAAATCTACTACAAGAACGAGGGCGCCAGCCCTACGGGAAGCCACAAGCCCAACACCGCTGTAGCGCAAGCCTACTACAATGCCAAAGAGGGCATCCGCCGCATCACCACCGAAACCGGTGCAGGTCAATGGGGCAGTTCCCTAGCCTTCGCGGCATACCAGTTCGGGATTGAGTGCGTGGTGTACATGGTGCGGGTGAGCTTTGAACAGAAGCCCTACCGCAAGTCGCTCATGTCTATCTGGGGCGCATCCGTCTATTCCAGCCCCAGTGACCGCACGGAGATCGGCCGCACGATACAGTCTCGGGATCCTCAGACACCCGGGAGCCTGGGCATCGCCATCAGCGAAGCGATTGAGGATTGCGTCACGAACAAAGACACCCGCTATTCCCTGGGGAGCGTACTCAATCACGTGCTTCTGCACCAAACGGTAATCGGGCAGGAGGCCGTCAAACAGATGGAGATGGCCGGCGGGCTGCCCGACGTGATTTACGGATGCGCAGGGGGCGGGTCCAACTTCGCCGGGCTGGTGTTCCCGTTCCTGCGCGAGAAGCTGGCAGGCCGATGGAAGGGCGAGGCGGTGGCAGTGGAACCTGCTTCGTGCCCGTCACTCACGAAGGGCGAGTACCGCTACGACTTCGGCGATACCGCCGGAACGACGCCGCTCATGAAAATGTACACTCTCGGCCACGATTTCGTGCCGCCCGGCATCCACGCGGGCGGGCTGCGGTACCACGGCATGGCACCACTGGTAAGCCACGCACTCTCCTTGGGGATGATCCGAGCTGAGGCGTACGATCAAAAGCCCGTGTTTGAGGCAGCAGTCCAGTTTGCCCGGGCCGAGGGCATCGTTCCGGCGCCGGAGTCCGCCCACGCCATCCGCGGAGCCATCAACGAAGCCCTGCGCTGCCGCGATACCGGAGAAGAGAAGCGCATCCTCATAGGCTTGAGCGGGCACGGATTGCTGGACCTATCGGCTTACGACCTATACCTCTCCGGAAGGATGGTATAGCCCCTTGGGGGATGGCCCGTTGGCGTGAAGCCAGTTGAGGGCATAGGCTCCTACATAGAGGACAATCGCTGCGCGGAGGGCCCACCGTACAAAGCGCGGGTGGCGATGTCTGGCCCACTCGGCAACTGCCAGCGGCCCTCCCAGCAATGCTGCCTTCAGAAGAGAAAAGCCCCAGGGCCCCAGCGCCTTAAGCACACCAGCCATGAATGGGTTTGCCTCCATGGCGTGGCCCGTGGCGATCCAATACACCGTGGAGAGCAGGTCTGCCAGCCCAACCGCAGCCAGGATCGTGGTTTCCGGCAGAACGTACGTATAAAACGCGTGCGCCTTTGAAGATGCCGTGTCTTGCTTCATGGGTGCCGCGTCCGCCCTACTTTCCGTCAGCCTCCGGGGGCGCTGAGCACCCGCTGGAGAGAGCGCAAAAGAGCAGTTCTGCAGCTGCAGTATTCGTGGCAAGGGGAACGTTGTGCGTGTCGCACGCCTTCATGAGGGCCGCAATATCCGGCTCGTGAGGATGGGCCGTGAGGGGATCCCGAAGGAAAACGACCGCCTTAACCTTCTCAGTCGCGATGAGGGCGCCAATCTGCAAATCCCCGCCGAGCGGCCCCGAAAGAACAGTAGACAGTTTCAGACCTACCTCGCGCTGGATCGCCTCACCTGTGGTGCGGGTCGCCACCAGATCCTCGGCAGCCAACATATCACGCCATCTACGGCATAGAGCGATCATCTCGGCTTTTTTAGCATCATGGGCGATTAAAGCCAGATACCGCATCCTTCACTCCCCCGTTCGTCCGCATTATAAAAGGATACCTGCATCCGCACCTGACGCGCAAACGGCCTGTTCCCGTTGGAAGATCTACAGCAAACACCCCTGCACTGCCGGGCGCCTCGGCCTCCAAACCACGCTGGGTTGATCGCGAAGGGCAACTTCCAGGCATACCGGTACGCCTGTGAGCCGGGAAAGCTCCTGGGACACCGTGCGCCGCGCCAGCGCAGGCGAATTGTTCACTGCCGATAGATGCGCAAGCCAGAACGCGGCAGGTCCACCCTCATCCAAAAGCCGCGCAATCAGATGGGCAGCCTCAGTATTGGAGAGATGCCCTGTGTCGCTGGCCACGCGCGCCTTCATGTGCGGGGGATACGGCCCTCTGAGGAGCCATTGAAGGTCATGGTTCGCCTCCAGCACGCAAAGGTGTGCGCCGCGCAAAGCGCCCGCCACCTCAGGCGTCACACAACCGAGGTCCGTCGCGTAGGCGATGCGCACACCGCCCGTCTCTACCACATACCCCACAGGGTCGGCGGCGTCGTGGGACACCGGGAAGGAGCGCACCCAGAAGCAACCCATTCGTGTGTCGGCGCCTGTAGGAAGTTCCCGCGTGAATGGAGGATCGAACCGCCTGCACAAGGCTTCCAGCGTCGCTCGGTTCCCAACTACGGGTGCCGCCCACCGCTTGCCCACCGCTTCCGCAGCGCGGATGTGGTCCTCGTGCTCATGTGTAATGAGGACGCCTTCCAAACAGCCGGGTTCTACGCCCCGATGTTGGAGCCACGGCACAAGCCGCCGGGGTCCGATACCGGCGTCAATGAGAAGACACCGGCCGTTCATGCGTATGAGGGTCGCGTTGCCGCTGCTGCCGCTTCCCAACGCGTGAACCTCTAGGGATGATGGGATCCACTCGGCCGGCATGAGGCACTCTCCCCGATTATGATCGAAGCCGCCAACGCAGGCGGTTGCACAGGCGACGGATGCATTGTACCTGTGGAACCGGTCGTCTTTAGGAAAAGACCCCGGCGGCGTTGATCCAGCGATGCCCGGCGCATCGGAGCAGAGAAGGGCACGCAGAGCGCAGGAGGCTTCATGTACGGCCCTCGACGCTCTGACCAATCCACAAGCGGTTTCCGTCGGGATCCTCCATGCGGAATTCCAACATCCCGTAGAAGGTAACCTCCAGATCCGGAGCAGCGAGGCCGTTCCCCCGAACTTGCTGGTGATACTCGGCTATGTTATCGGGATATAGGTAAAGCACGGCATCGCGCGGACTATCTGGATGGGCGTTGATGGACCGGTCCAGCATGAGGCGGCAATCACCGCAGCGGAGCCTTGCCCAGCCCCACTCATCGTTCCTTACCTCCACCAGAAAGCCAAGCTTTTGGTAGAAGGCGACACTTTCAGACAAATCGCGCACGGGAAGCATGGGGACGACCTGGTTCAATTTCATGGGGAACTCCTCCTATGCGGCAATCCGTTGTCCTTTTTGCGTGAAGCCGTACGCCGCATGGCCGCATCCGGGCTATTGTACACCACGGAGCGGTGCCTTCCGCCGAAGTATTGCCGATGGGTTCCTCGCCCAAGCGGTTCGCCTACCTGGGCAAGGTGCCGGGCGCGCAGGTACTCCCCAACGGCCCGCAGAACGCGCACGCCGGCTTCGCCGCGGCAAACCGCGTTACTTAAGCAGGTGAAGCCGCCCGCACTGTCGTATGTTTGAAGAGGTATGTTGCCATTCGGTGCCATGGGCGTGCCGACATGTCAAAGTGATGAGATCCTTTCCCTTCGGAAATGCGGCGCTGAGCCTCCTGATCCTCTCCGTCCTCACGGGCGGATGGCTTGCTTCGCACGCACCTCCCCGCCGCACTGCAACGCTGGTTTTCTGGACCTTTGCCCGGCAGCATTATGATGCGTATCTCAGGGCTATACCCGCTTTTGAAGCAGAACACCCTGGTGTTACCGTACAGTTGCAGCTTGTGTCCAATACGGCCCTTGCATCGCGACTGCAGGCAGCTATGCTTGCCGATGTGGATGTGCCGGACATGGTGGAAATCGAAATCAGCTCGGCGGGAACATTCTTTCGGGGTCCGCTGAAGGATGTGGGCTTTGTGGACCTCACCGAGCGCATCCATAAGAGTGGCTTGTGGGACGGAATGGTGCGTGCCCGCTTCGCGCCCTACACGAGCCGCGGGCACATCTTCGGGCTCCCCCATGACGTGCACCCCGTGCAGCTCGCCTATCGCCGGGATATCCTGGAAAAGGAAGGGGTGGATGTTTCCAAGATCCGAACTTGGGACGACTTCATCCGCGTGGGCCGCAAGCTCACCATCCCCAACAAACGGTACATGATCGAGTTATCCGACGGGGATCCCTCCAACCTGGAGATGTGCCTGTTCCAGCGCGATGGCGGGTACTTCGATCCCCAGGGTCACTGCATCTTCGACAACGAAACCGCGGTGCAAACCATGCTCTGGTATGTGCCGCTCGTCGCAGGGCCGCACAGGATCGGCAACAACCTCGGTGGCGGCCAGATCCTGACCCGAGCGGTGGAGGATGGCTACCTCCTTTGCCTCGTATGCCCGGATTGGCGTTCAAAATCCATCGAGACCGATATTCCCCGCATGGCGGGGAAGATGGCCCTCATGCCTTTGCCTGCGGTGACGTCGGGAGGCCGACGCACAAGCACTTGGGGAGGCACCATGTTGGGCATCACGAAGAAATGTCGCCATCCGGACCTCGCGTGGGCGCTGGCTATGCACCTCTATTTGGACAAGGCCCAGCTTGCCCAACGCTTCCGCGACACCAATATTCTGCCTGCTCTCCGAAGCGCCTGGGACCAACCCTCCTTCAAGGAGCCGCGCAGCTATTGGAGCGGCCAACCCCTCGGGTTGCTTTACTCACGGCTGGCGCCGCACGTGCCGTTCCAGTACACCAGTCCATTCATTGCGACGGCCAAAGCGAAATTGGGCGAGGCCCTGGTGAGCTGCGTGCAGTATTACAGCCGGCACGGGGATGCAGGCTTCGAGGGCTTCGTTCGTGCGAAACTCAAGGAGAAGGCCGACGATGTGCGTCGCCTCATCGCCCGTAACCCTTATTGATGCGGAGCACCCAATATGAAAGGGAGCGTTGCGCAGCCTGCGGCCCGAAGCAGCCGCGCACCCGCACCCGGAGGCCGGCGCCTCGCGACAGGGCAGCGAGTGGCGCCCTACCTGTTTGTGGCTCCCTTCGTGATCACCTTCGGGCTCTTCGGAGCTTGGCCGCTTCTGAAGAGCCTGGTCCTCGCCTTCTACGCCACCAACGGCCCCAAAAGTCAGGTGTTCGTAGGCTGGGCCAACTTCCGCTTCCTTTTCGCCGATCCGGATTTCCACAAAGCCGTTTGGAACACATCCGTGTTCGCCTTCTGGTCTGTCTTCCTCCAGCTACCTTTGGCCCTGGGACTGGCAATCCTGTTGAGCAGACCATGGCTGCGAGGCCGAGAGGTTTTCCGCCTCATTTTCTTCTCTCCCAACCTGCTGGGGCAGGTTTTCGTGGGCGTCCTCTTCAGCGTGCTCTTTATTCCGCAATACGGCCTCCTCAACAGGGCGCTTCATGCATTGACGTCTATTCCGCCTTTGCACATCTTCGGCCAAGTTCCCCTGGATACAAAGTGGTTATCCAATCCCTCCCTCGTGATGCCCGCCATAGTCCTTACGTCCCTTTGGATGTATGTAGGCTTCAACATGATCTACTTCCTGGCGGCCCTCCAAGCGGTGGATCGCGACCTCTACGAGGCTGCCATTGTAGACGGTGCGGGCCCGTGGCACCAATTTTGGGCGGTCACACTTCCCGGCATCAAGCCGGTGGCCGTCTTTGTGCTGGTTACTGCTACCATCGGTTCCTTCCAGCTCTTCGAGCTGCCTTATCTACTTCTCAACAACACGGCTGGTCCGAATAACGCCGGTCTTACCGTAGTCATGTATCTTTACGACCGCGGCTTCCAGATAGGGGATTTGGGTTACGCGTCCGCCGTGGGGTGGACGCTCGCTGCCGCCGTGCTCCTCATCAGCCTGGCACAGATGAAGATGACCGGCGCCTTCAGGAGCACCGGGGAATGAGCGGATGGTGGCGAATACTTCTGGGCCGCGCCATCACGTACCTAGTCCTGGGACTGGGGGCTGCAGCCACCCTAACGCCCGCAGTGTGGCTGGTGGCGGCCACCACCAAGCGCCCGGACGACCTTTTCCACTATACATTCTTTGCCCCCCGCATGAGCTTTTCCAACTTCGCGAGCTTGTTCCGGACGGTTCCGTTCCACCGGTATATGATCAACAGCGTATTCGTCGCAAGCACCACGGCGATCGTACAACTCTTTCTATCCTCGCTGGCAGGCTTCGCCCTGGCCAAATACGAATTTTGCGGGAAGAAGCCTCTTATGATCCTGATGTTGGCCACCATGATGATCCCAGGCCAGGTGGTGATGGCGCCCCTTTACGAACTCCTCTACCGTCTTCATTTTGTGGACACCTACCAGGGGCTGATTGTCCCCGGCGCCGTAAGCGTCTTCGGCATCTTTCTCTTTCGCCAAAGCATCCTGCAGACGCCGGACGAGCTGCTCCACGCCGCCCGCATAGACGGGTGCTCGGAATTCCGGATTTATTGGAACATCGTCATGCCGGTATCCAAACCCATGATCGGTGCCTTCTGCCTGATCAGCTTCATGGGCTCATGGAACAGCTTCTTGTGGCCGCAAATCATGCTGCATCATTCGGAGAGGTTCACGTTGCCCATCGCCCTCAACCAACTCGTGGGCATTTACCAACAACAGTACGGGATGCTCATGGCGGGGACACTGCTGAGCGTTCTGCCCGTAGTGATCCTATTCCTGCTGCTCCAAAGAGAATTCGTAGCGGGCCTCACCGCTGGGGCTGTGAAGGGGTAACCGCCCATCCGTCAAACGCAGCGGGCCAAGCTACGGGACAGGCGCCCATGACCGAACGGAGTTTTGCGATCCGCCGGCCACCGCTAAAATAGGCGTGTGATCCAACCTGACGACCAAGACCGGAAGCCTCCAGTGGTGAAGAGGTACGGGCAGGCGTATGGAGCAGCTAGGCTCTTTTGCTTAGCGGCATCAGCTCGTGCGAGGCGTCGTGGCGGCCGTTGGGGCCATGCCTGCCTGTGGCATCCGGATCGCCGTGGAACACCTCGGCGCAACACAGATCGGCATGGCGACCGTGAGCGCGTTCAACGGAGTCGCGCGGCCGTCCATGCACGCGCCCATTCCGGCGCCTCACCCGCCGAAGGCGCCGACATTCCGCCAAAGAGAGGTATGAAGGCACATGAACAGATTCCACATTGGTTCTTTGGTATTCCTGGTGTGTATCGCCGCCGTTCTGGCAGCTAGGCCGGCTCCGGCAGGAACGAAGCGTCCGCAGCCGGTCGTTGCGGTGCGCGCGGCTGACTTCTTGGATAGCATCGGTGCGAATTCCGCCGTGTCCGTGCGTGGAGAGCGCCTGGATCAGACCGTCAAGGCCGTAAGATACCTTGGCCTGCGCTGGATCCGCTCCGGCTATGAAAGCAATCTGCCCGTCGAAGACCTGCTCGAGCTCCACCGTCAAACAGGCATCCGCTTCAGCTACGGCCTTGCAAGTGGCGGCACCGACATCCCCCGGCTCTTGGATGGTGCCAGACGCCTTGCCGCCGCGGGAGCCCTGCTCGCAATCGAGGGGAATAACGAGCCCAACAATTGGGGCGTCACTTACCAAGGAGAAAAAGGAGGCCGGAACCTCTCCTGGCTGCCCGTGGCCAAGCTCCAAAGGGATCTCTACCAGAGCGTCAAGAAGGACCCAGTTCTTAGGAAATACCCCGTGTGGTCCATCAGCGAAAGCGGCGCAGAAACCGACAATGTGGGGCTCCAGTTCCTTGCCATCCCCCCAGGCGCGGACACCCTCATGCCTTCCGGCACTCGCTATGCCGACTTCGCAAACTGCCACAACTACATGACGCACCCCAACTGGCCAGGGCTCCACGATAACCAGACCTGGGTCGCTGCAGACCCCACATCGGCATGCAAGGTAGATGGCCTCTACGGCAACTGCGGCCTGACGTGGCTGAAGAAGTTTCGCGGATACACTGAAGCAGAACTTGTGATGCTGCCTAAGGTAACCACAGAGACCGGCGTCACCATCGAGGGCCCGTTTACCGAGCATGTTCAGGCGCTGCTCTATATGAGCGTGTACTTGTCACAATTCAAGAGAGGATGGAAGCATACCTGTATCTACATATTGCGCGACCGCTCCGACGAGGCGGGCAATCAGTCCTTCGGCTTTTACACTAAGGATTATGTGCCCCGGCAGGCTGCGCACTACCTTCACAACCTCACCACGATCTTGCACGATAGAACATCTCCAGGAGAGCCTGGGAAGCTCGCATACTCCATCCCTGACGAGCCCGCCACCGTCCACGACCTCCTCCTGCAAAAGAGCGACGGCACCTTCGATCTCGTGATTTGGGGAGAGCGCTTCACCGGAGGTTCGGATGAGGTGCGCGTTCTCTTCGCTCGCCCACTCCCTCAGGTGCGGGTGTACGACCCAACGGTAGGCACAGAACCCGTAAGAACGTTGCGTGGGATCAGTCGTCTAACCCTTGCAGTAAGCGATCATCCGATCCTCATTGAGGTTGGGCGGCGATAGCGGTACTGCTGCCGGCAGGAAAGGGGAAACACCTATGATCCTGCGTGTAACGCTTCTTGCATGCCTCGGGCTCATCGCTCCGGGCCTCTCGAGATTTGGCCCCAAGAGCTGCATTCTTGAAGGGGACCGCGTCGCCTGGCCCGGTAGGGGACCGCACATTGCTCCTGCGGGGAACCGCGTCATCAGGCTGATGGTCTTCTCCCGCGGCGTTTGGGGTTTCGACGGCCGAAACGGCCGGGCCTATGAGACGCCGGACAGTGTGCTGACCATGATCGCCGAGCTGAAGCCCAACATCTTGGACCGCTTCTTCAACGATCCCATCCCAGACCTGAACGCGGCGCTCCCGGCCGCACGGCGGTTCTTGGCGGGTGCCCGCTGAAGCAGGATCCGGTACCGTTAGCCTAGAAGTGCACCCTGGAAGGCGTTGCTCCAGAAGCCGGCAGGTGCTGCCACCCCGGTGGCGCACTATCACCGGCTCGGCAACTGCTATCCGGCCCTGTAAGAACCCGGAGGAAAACCATGAACGCACATCTCTCCCTCGCTGTGGCTACGTGCCTCGTCACCTGCACTCTCGCTTCAGGCGCCCGCGCCGGTGTACCCAAAAGCCGTCTCGAACGGCTGAAGTCCGGCGTCAACATCACGCGCTGGTTCACGGCTTGGGGCCCCGTCGGCCCCGATCACTATCGAACCTACATCAGCGACGACGAATTGGCCATGATGCACAAAATGGGCATCCGGCACGTTCGCCTGTGCTTCTCGCCAGAGTTCCTATACGATCCCGGCAATCCCGCAGAACCTATTCCGAACCACCTTGCGCTCTACGAAGAAGCGATCCGGCGCATCGAAGCCCACGGCATGGCGGTGGTGGTTGACCCGCACAACACCGTGCAGCCGCGTATCGAGCAGGACGGGCCATGGCGGGACGGCTTTCCCACCTTCTGGGGTGCGCTCGCCGCGAAGCTAAAGCGCTTCGATCCTGAGAAAACGTTCTTCGAACTCGTCAATGAGCCAGTCTTCGACCGGCAGGAAGACCGTTGGTTCGCACTCCAGGAAAAGCTCGTCGCAGCCATCCGCAGGAGCGCGCCTGAGCATACCATCATCTGTACCGGGCCGAATTGGGGAGGGATTGACGGTCTGCTCAAGCTCACGCCCCTTGCCGACAGCAACATCGTCTATTCATTCCACTTTTACGATCCGTTCCCGTTCACGCATCAGGGGGCGACGTGGGCCGGTCGTGTCCCGCCCTTGCTGAAGGGTCTGCCGTATCCTTCAAACCCCCAGGCCGTGGCGGATGTGCTTGCCCGCACCGATGATGGCGAAGCCAAAGCTTGGATCCGCGATTACGGCGAGAAGCGATGGAACCGAGAGAAGCTTTCCGCACGGCTGGCTCAAGCGTTGGAATGGGGAAAGAAGTATAACGTGCCGCTCTACTGCGGCGAATTCGGTGTATACCCGCTAAACGCGCCTGCGGCATCCCGGCGCAACTGGTTCCGCGATTTTGCCTCGGCGCTTCGGGCAAGCGGCATCGGTTATGCTGCGTGGGGGTGGGACGACGTGTTCAGCTTCGGGCGCAGGTTGGTTGGTGGAAAGCCCGTGATTGACACGGTGCCCATCGAGCCGCTGGGACTGAAGGAGCCCTAGAGCGGACCCCGATACACCGGTAAAGGCGGCGTCCCGCCGACGCGGCAAGGAAACAAACCGGCTGACCAGGAGCCTGGAACCGGCCGATCACCGTTTCGGGCCGGCGGCAGCCCAGCATGGGACGAAGGCGCCACGGAACAGCCGATCCCTTACGAACAAGGCTGCCGAAGAGCCTCTGCGCGAGGCGCCGGGAGGGACCGATGCTTCGCTCCCAGCATCCATTCGCAGACCCGAACGGACACGATGTCGGCCCGTGTGCGGGAAGGATTCGGAGAGAGAGCGCCGTAGCGGCCGGTCATTGCCGCGTGGGGCTTAGGCTCCCGGCGGATTACTCTCTCCCAGGGGCGAGCAGCAACCGCTTGCCCGTCGTGTCGTCAGTTGGCGTGGTATAGGCAACGCCGGCAGGTGTATTACCACTTGCCCTTTGCCTGTTGCCGTGTTATAAAGGTGGCTGGTGTGATGG
>JBMFSQ010000003.1:0-184586 GCA_049967475.1 Chthonomonadales bacterium
CGTGATCCAGTGTGGTCAGGACCGTGTCGTCCACCCGTTTCGTGAAGAACTCCAGGTCCGCCAGGCAGTGATCCAGTACGTAGGCGATGATGGATTTCAGGAATTCCTCGGCAAGGTCCATATCGCCCTGGAGGTCGCAGAAGGCCATCTCAGGTTCTACCATCCAGAACTCGGCCAGGTGCCGGGGTGTGTTGGAGTTCTCGGCCCGGAAGGTGGGTCCGAAGGTGTATACATTCGTAAACGCCAATGCGAAGATCTCGGCTTCGAGCTGCCCGCTTACGGTGAGGAATGCGGGCTTGCCGAAAAAGTCCTCGCGGAAATCCACTTGTCCATCCGGGGTGCGGGGAAGATTCATGAGATCCAGAGTGGTGACGCCGAATTGGGCGCCTGCGCCCTCGCAATCGGACGTGGTAATGATGGGCGTATGCACATAAAGGAAGCCACGTTCGTGAAAGAACTGATGAATGGCGAAGGAGAGAGCATTGCGAACGCGAAACACCGCACCGAAGGTGTTGGACCGCGTCCTCAGATGGGCGATATCGCGAAGAAACTCTAGGGTGTGGCCTTTTTTCTGAAGCGGGTACTCCTGAGGATCTGCGGGACCCACTACTCGCAGCGCAGAAGCCTTCATTTCCACGTCTTGTCCGGGGGCCGGGGATGCCACGAGGATACCTTCCGCGAGGACGCACGCGCCTGTGGTGGTTTGGCGAAGGGTCTCTTCGGGCACTACGCCGGCATCCACCACCACCTGGAGGTTGGCGAGGCAACTCCCGTCGTTGATCTGCACGAAATGCACCCCCTTGCTGTCTCGACGGGTACGTACCCAGCCGTGTGCGCGCACTGGAGTTCCCACGGGCTTGCGAAGTATGTCTGCGATGTACTCACCAGGGCGGATCATTCTGGAGAGACCTCCGGTGGCGTCTTGAAAAAAAGCAGTCTGTAGGTGCTCGTGAGGGAACCCGTGTTGCTGCATTCCCACGGTTCGGGGCGGCAGCGATCTGCGCACAACGTCACTTCACCACGATGTTCACCAGTTTCCCAGGCACCACGATCACGTTCCGGACGGGTTTGCCGCCGATAAAGGTTTGAGCCCGTGTGCTGCGGAGAGCCATCTCCCGCAACTCCTCGTTGGAAATGTGTGCAGGGACCAGGAGCCGATCACGCACTTTGCCGTTCACCTGAACCACCACAGTGATTTCATCCTCGCAAGCGATGGCGTCGTTGAATTGCGGCCACGCAGCGCGGTATGTGAAGCCCTCCATGCCCATTCTTTCCCAAAGTTCGTCGGCAAGGTGTGGGGTGAAGGGCGCCAGCAGGAGGATGAGTGTCTCGAGCGCCTCTCCAAGAACGGCGGCATGGGAGCCGGAGGAGGAAGCGATTGGAACGTCAATGGGTTGATACGTGTACAGGGTGTTTACGAGCTCCATGATGGCCGCAATGGCTGTATTGAAGCGAAACGCCTCGACGTCGGCAGTCACTGTGCGGATTGTCTGATGGATCTTCCTGCGGACAGAACGCGTCGCGTCGGGCAGGTCTTGTCCGTTCAGTTGAGCGCGCCAATTTCTGCTTGCCGCAGGCATCACCGCAACGCACCACCGCCACACACGGCTGAGGAAGCGGTAGGCGCCGCGGATGCCTTCCTCGCTCCACTGGACGTTTTCTTCGAAGGGAGCTACGAACATTTCGTAGATGCGGAGGCTGTCGGCACCGTATCGGTTGCAGACGTCGTCGGGAGTGACCACGTTTCCTTTGGACTTCGACATGCGCGCCCAGCGCCATACAATTTGGTCTTGCGGGTAGCTGCTTCGCTCCTCCGGTTTTAGGACGATCCAGTCCACAATCGCCTCATCGCCCTCTTCACCCGAAGTGCTCTCACCGGCGCGAGGGCGGCGTCCAGGCGTCCAGGCGAGCATGGAGCCCTGGTTTCTTAGGGTAAGAAATGGTTCGTCGAAGCCTACGTATCCGGCGTCGAAGAGCACCTTGGTGAAGAAGCGCGCGTAGAGCAGATGAGACCGGGCGTGTTCGACGCCGCCGGTGTACAGGTCCACGGGAAGCCAATAATCGAGCTTCTCCCGATCCGCGAAGGCCTTATCGTTATGAGGATCTGCGAAGCGAAGGAAGTACCAAGAGGAACATGCGTAGCCGCCCATGGTGTCCGTTTCACGCCGGGCCTCTCCGCCGCAATTGGGGCATCGGGCTTCCACGAACTCGGGGATGTTAGCCAAGGGGGATTCCCCCGTCCCCGTAGGCTGGTAGCTTTCTACATCGGGAAGCAATACCGGGAGCTGTTCTTCGGGCACGGGCACCGTTCCGCAGTTACCGCAATGCACCATCGGGATGGGGGCCCCCCAGTAGCGTTGCCGGCTGATGAGCCAATCCCGAAGGCGATAGGTAACGGTACCCTTTCCAATGCCGTTTTCTTCGAGCCATCGGATCACGCGGCGCACAGTGTCTTGGTTGTTCGGCAGGCCGGCAAAAGGTGAGGCAGGCGCTTGACTGCCGGGAGGCGGTACGAACGCGCGCATCACTCCGCCTTCCGGGAGAGCGCGGTCCATCTGCTCACCGGTTGTGGGACCGCCGTCCATTTGGTATACAAGCTCCACGGGGAGGCCGTATTTCCGGGCAAATTCGAAATCGCGCTGGTCGTGGGCGGGAACGGCCATGATGGCCCCGGTGCCGTAACCCATCAGCACATAGTCTGCGATCCAGATGGGTATCCGGGCGCCGGTGACGGGGTTGAGGGCATAGGATCCGGTGAAAACGCCGGTTTTGGCGCGCTCGGCCGACATTCGTTCGATCTCGGTGGCTGCCTGGGAGCGGCGTATGTAGGCATCCACGCCAGGCTTCTGGGCGGTTGTGGTGAGGGCGGATACCAGGGGATGTTCTGGAGCCAACACCATGAAGGTCGCTCCCCAGAGCGTGTCCGGCCGGGTAGTGAAGACCGAAAGAGAGGTCGCCGAGCCATCGGGGAGCGGCGACATGAGCCGAAACGTTATCTCGGCCCCTTCGCTGCGGCCGATCCAGTCTCTTTGCATCTCTTTGAGGCCGGAAGGCCAATCAACCTTGTCCAGGTCGTTCAGAAGGCGGTCGGCATAGGCTGTGATGCGGAAATACCATTGGGGCAGGGAACGCTTCTCCACCTGCGTGTCGCACCGCCAGCAGCGGCCCTCCTTCACTTCTTCGTTGGCCAAGCCGGTCTTGCACGAGGGGCACCAATTGATGAGCCCGTGGGCCCGGTAGGCCAAACCTCGGTGGTAGAGCAGCAGGAACATCCACTGTGTCCAGCGGTAGTAAGCCGGAGAACTGGAGTTGATCTCCCTGCTCCAATCGTAGGCGCATCCTACGCGTATGAGGGTGCGGCGGTAATTGGCCGCGTATTCCGGAACCATCTCACGCGGGTTGCGGCCGCGCCGAATGGCTTCGTTTTCGGCGGGCTGGCCGAAGGCGTCCCAACCCATGGGATGCAGAACGTTGAAGCCCCGCATGGCCTTGTAGCGACAAAAGGCATCGGTGGGTGCGTAATTCTTGATGTGGCCCACCGAGAGCCCAGCGCCGGACGGGTAGGGGAACATCTCCAGCCCATAGAACTTGGGCTTGGCGGATGCATCCTCGGCTCTGAAGAGCCCTGCAGCCTCCCATCGCTGCTGCCATTTAGCTTCGATGGCTCGGAATTCGAAACGGTCGTCGGTTTGGGTCATGGGCCTCCTCGGGTGTGCTCGGCAGCGGAATGGGACGGGAGTATTATAGAACCCAGCAAGCGATTGCGTCAAACCGCATCCGGCATTCGGCACCCACAGACCTGCGATGGATGCCGCACGATCCGGATGGACGCATGAGGAGGTGCAGCATGGATGTGGTGAACCGTGATGACGTAGAAGCATTCGTCACCAAGGACACTTCGGTGATCCGCGAGATCCTTTCGTACCGCAATTCTGCAATCCGGAGGCAGAGCCTGGCCGAGGCCATTGTGCCCCCTGGAGGGTCTACCCATCCCCACTACCACAAGGCCGCCGAAGAGATCTATTACATCTTGGCGGGGCAAGGGCGCATGCGTGTAGGCTCCGAAGCGGCGGATGTGCAAGCAGGCGACGGCATCGCCATCCCGCCAGGGTCCGTGCACCAGATTACCAATACGGGTCGCGAGGATTTGGTTTTTCTGTGCTGTTGCGCACCTGCCTATGAGCATGCCGACACCGAGCTGGTGGAAGCCATTCCCGAGCCGCGCTGATGCCTGTGCCCGAACCTGGTGGTTCCGAAGCCCTAGAGAAGTGAAAAGGTACGAGTTCATGGAAATGGAGGTTCCCTAGGATTGGAGAAGCGAACCAGCGGCGGCGCCGCCCACATCCCAAACAGCGCTTCACGGTCCCCAGCGGGCGTACGGGAGAGAGGGTCTGGCGAGGCCCCACAAGGCGGTGACGGAAGAGGCATTCCCTTCAATCGGAGATCGAGCTGGCTCACGGTCCGCGGAATACTGATCAGCCTGCTGCTGGCCCCCGTGTGTTGCTATTGGGCTCAAGACCAGGGTGTGGATCGCATCTTCTCGCTGATGGTGCCGCCTGTAGTGCTTACGCTGGTGATGGTTGCGGCGAACATCCCGCTGAGGCTGTACCTGCCCCGGTTCGCGTTAACGGAGGGCGAACTCGTACTCATCTACGCCATGGAGAGCGTGATGTGCGCCATGGCCTCCGAGTGGATGGACGTCATCAATCCGTACATCTACAGCTACGCCCTCTTCGCCAACGCCAATCCCGCCTACAAGACGCATGTGCTCGCCTTCGTGAGCCACTGGCTGTTCTTCGACTTGAATGATGCTGCGAAATTGAAAGACTTTGCCGCCGGCGGGAAGCCATTCTGGTACTTCTGGGGTCATTTGGGCATTTGGTGGCCCAAAATCTTGGCCTGGACCCTGATTGCCGGCCTGGTCTGTATGGCGATGCTCTGCATCAACTCACTCATGCGAGACGAGTGGACAAACCGCGAGAAATTGGCGTTCCCCATCATTCAGCTCCCCATCGCCATAACTCAGGGCGGGGGATCGTCGCCGTTTTGGCGCAACCGTACTATGTGGATTGCCTTCGCAGTAATGTTTACCATTGATAACATCAACGGTCTGCATTACCTATATCCCTCTGTGCCGCTGATTAATGTGCGGTTTCTGGGTGACATGCAACAATGGTTTTCATCCCCGCCTTGGAACCAGGTCGGGTGGACGCCCATCGGCCTGTTCCCCTATATGGCCGCAATCGGCGTCTTTATGCCCACGGACCTGCTCTTTTCATGCGTGTTTTTCTTCTTCGTGCGCAAGGGGCAACAAGTGGTGGCTGCGGCTATGGGATATGAGCAAGGGGTGTTTGGGGGAGGCGGCTTGGTGCCGAGTGCGCCCTATTTCAGCGAACAGTCGTGGGGCGCATTCTTGGGGCTCTTCGTGATGGCGATCTGGGTGGCCCGAGGCTATCTCCGAGAGGTTTGGCAGAAGATCGTGCGCGGTGAACGGGATGCCCGAAGCGTCGTTCCGCACCGGTGGTCCTTCCTTGGATTGGTGGGGAGCCTTACGGGATTGGGAGCGGTAGGTGTCGGCATCGGCTTACCCTTCTTGTACGTAATCGGCTACACGTGCCTTTTCTTGGCGTTCAGTGTCGCCGTTACGCGGCTTAGAGCGCAGCTCGGCCCACCCACCCATGAGATGGCCTTCATGGGGCCCAATCAGCTTCTGGTGGATTTCCGAGGCACGCAGGGTGTCAGCGAGGCACTCGTGGCTCGAACGGTGACGACATTCCATTTCATGAACCGCATCCACCGAACGCATCCGATGCCCACACAACTGGAGGCCATCAAAATGGGCGAGCAATCGCAACTGAGCCGGCGCAGCATGTTCCTCGCCATTCTGCTGGCCACGGTGGCGGGCTCGATCCTCGGGCACCTGGTTCGGATCTATCTTGGCTACCGGTGGACGCCGGGCGACGCCGCGGGCGACACCACGAACGTCATCCAGACCTTGGTGGACACGCGCCGCCCGCCGAACCCGGCTGCTATGGCTATGGTAGGCTTCGGCTTTCTCTTTGTTCTCGCACTGGATGCGCTGCGCTTCCGCTTTCCTGGTTTTCCCTTTCATCCCGCGGGATATGCGCTCGGGATGAACTTCGGCGTGGATTACTATTGGTTTGGATTGCTCATTGTGCTGATCGTGAAGAGCTTCGTGCAGCGCTACTATGGATTGAAGGGTTACGAAAGGTTGAGGATGGTGGCCTTTGGCGTGATCCTAGGAGAGTTCCTGGCTGAAGGCATCTGGGGCGGATACGCCCTAATCTACCGCGTGGCCACATACAGCATTTCGATCAACGGACGTCTAGGATGGAACCAGTGACCCCGCCCTCGCCTGGGTCACGGGCTGCCCTGGATCGCGGGGCCCTGGATGCGGACGAAGGGCTTGATGCGCGCGAACTTTTTGGGGCCAATGCCCGACACTTCCGTCAATTGCTCGGGGTCGTTAAAGGGGCCCACCTCTTTGCGGTATTGCACGATGCGCGCAGCCATGGCGGGGCCCACCCCCGGGAGGCGTTGGAGTTGGTCCGCCGAGGCGGTATTGACGTTGAGGCTCTGCTTCCCTGGAATAGTGAACTTGGCCGCCCGACTTGACGCGCGACTGCGGATGCGGGTTCCCGGCACGGCAACTGCGTTGGGGGTGGACGCTTCACCTGCTACCGGCACGTAGATGCGGCTGCCATCCTGAACCGGGGCAGCAAGGTTCAGCATATTGACATCCGCATTGCCTTTCGCGCCGCCGGCTGCGGCGATGGCGTCTTGCACCCGGGCAGTGGGCGGAAGATGGTACACGCCTGGCGCAGCCACGGCTCCGGCTACGTGTACGACGATGGGCTGGAGTTCAGCCGGAGGAGGCGCGGGCGGCGTTGGCTGCGCCTTCGCTTGGATCTTATTGGCCGTGGCAGGATGCGGGGGTGCGGTGATATCCAAATCCGCTTCTACGGCGTGGCCCCGGCGGTAGAACATGACGGCCAGAGACACAACCAGCGCTGCCAAAAGTACGAAGAGTGCCCGAACCTTAGCGGGCGTCCATTCGCTCATGGTTACGTGTCGAGATGGGGGCTGTCGGCTGTGATGCTGAGGTTTTGCTTCGGCGCCGGCCCATCGTTTCCCTTCCTGGAGCCGCATGCGGAGACTCCCGCTGGGGGGCCCTCTCGAGCGTCAGAAGCACGCAGATATGCCCCAAAGCATCGGGGTAGCAGCCGGCCGGCACATGAGCTGCCAGTGCCGTCAGGCGGGACTGTATCTGGTTGAGCAACTCGGGCGTCCCGTACGTGCCCGCGGCATAACCCCACCAGATGAGGCGCGAAGCTTCCTCCGCGGTGGTGCCCCGGATGGGGATGGCGCTGCCGTATTGACGGTACAGGCGTTGAAACAGCTCTGAAGTGCGCTGTGAGCGGGGCAGCCATGCCGCCGCCATGAGGTTCGCCATGACGGACGGATACCACTCTGATCCTGCGCGAAGCCTCGCTCCATCGGTTTGGAGGCCCACAAGGAAGGTGGCGCTGGATGGGTCCCATAGTTGCGAAGCAATCCCGTCTTCCATTGCCTGGGCCATGCGAAGGGCTTGGCGCTGTAGCGGAAGCCATCCTGCTGCCTGAGCGATGGTCGCAGCAGATCGGAGGCCGATGGCCGTTTCCACGTTGTCCATGGTGTACATCACCGGCCAGTCCGGCTTGGCTGTGGTAAGGCCGCGCGGCTGAAGCGTCAGGCGGATGGCGCTTACCGCTTTTTCCACGAAGGGCTTGCGCGCCTCGAGCCACTGCCGGTCTTGATGCGCGCGAAAGATGCGGTTCAACAGCGTTAGGTATGTAGCAGCATAGGCATCGGTCGAGTCGCGCTTGCCTGTAGACTGCCACAGCCCTGGGGGGCCGGCCCAGTCATCAGTTGTGCCATCAGCGTTGAGGTGCTTTTCATACCAGCGGGCCCACTTCAGCGCGCCTTGCAGGAGGACCGTCCGTTTGGTAGCGGTGTACGCAGCAATCAAACCCATGGCGGCGTAGTTACCAACATACGGAACCACGCGGGTGTTCCGGGCGGGTTCCACGGGATCCATGGCAATGGCTCCATCCGGGGACTGGAACTGGAGAATGCGCATGGCAACCGCTTCCGCCGCCGAAGCGGGCGAAAGGGAAGGCTGCTGAGCCCCCGAACTACAGGCTAAGAGAACGAGGCCGGCGGCTAGGCTGGGCATTGTCCGCTATCCACCAGGATCCAAGGTCTGTTCTACGGTGATGGGGCTGCAGATGATCGCCGGGGCAGCAAGCTGTCACGCTGGGCCGTATTGTAGGCGCAGATGGCCATCACCTCGGCGCCTTGTTTGAGATCGTCGGGAAGGGCTTTGTCGAACGTGTCGGATTGGGAGTGATGCATCCAATTGTAATCTGCGGAATCCTGCATGAACCAGAATGCCGGTACGCCTTCGGAGTAGAAGGACGCGTGATCGGTTCCGCCCATCAGGAACGTGCTGTAGCGCGTGACGCCCAGATCTTTGAGGATGGGCATCTCGTTTTCGAAGACGCTCTGATCTTGGGGATTGCCGTGAAGCCCGATGCCCGTAACCTTGCCGGTGCCTGTGTCGTGGACGAACACGGCGGAGAATTTGGGCATTTCGGCCTTGTGCGCTTTGACATACTCCTGGGAGCCTACCAGCCCCTGTTCTTCGCCGCTGAACAGCACGAAGCGGATGGTGCGCCTGGGCTGGAGGCCGCAGCTTTTGATGAGGCGGGCTGCCTCCAGTACCACCATGGAGCCGGTCCCGTTATCTACGGCTCCCTGTGCGAGATCCCAGGAGTCCAGGTGGGCCCCGCAAAGTACGATTTCATCGCGCTTGTCGGTTCCCGGTATCTCCCCCACGGTGTTGTAGACGGTGATGGGGCCGCGCAGGAAGCGGCTTCGAACGTTGAGGCGTACAGTCACAGGGGTTCCTGATGCGAGGAGGCGCGCGAGCAATGCGTAGTGTTCATGGGCCACGAAAAGCCTCGGGAACCGGGCCGGGGTCCCGGCCGCGGTCCGCCACGACCCAGTCATATTGAGGAGCATCTGGGGTTTGCCGGCATCCAGCAGGGCTGCGGCGACGCCCTCTTTCTGCAGGAAGGCGGCGACGCGGGCCATCTGCTGACGCCGTGCGGGCGGCTGGTCCGCCTCGTCCGTACCGGTCGGCCGCCGATATCCCGGTTCCATTCGGGACGGATGTTCTTCCACGTTGGCGGGTTTGGCCATCATGACGATTGCGTTGTGCAGCTTTCCCGCGTAGCGCTCCAGGTCGCTGCCATCGGGTTTGATGTCCAGCATGACAACGGGCCGGGTGGCGGCGCCTTTGGTGCCGGGTGTCCACGCCATGGCTGCCGCACTGATGGGGAAGCGGATCGGTTGTACGATTTCAGCCTCCACGCTTCCGCGCTCCCACCCCTCCGGGATCGTGTACGCCTCTTGGTGTACGTTTTGCAGGCCATACTCTTTCATCTTTTGAGCTGCCCATTCATTTGCCTGGCGCAGACCTTTGGAGCCCGTGAGGCGGGGGCCGATGCGATCACATAAGTACTCCAGATTGGCCATGAGGTGGGAATTCTGCTGCTCGTAGGAAATGATGGCGCGGTCCGCATCCAAAGCGGCAGGTGGCTGGCTGAAGGCTGGGCGGGCGGCGAGCACCAACATGAGCGAAGCAAGCCGGATGTTGACGCGCAATTGGGATGGCTCCTTTCCTTTGGTTTTCGTGGCAACGGGCTGGGCAAAAGGTTATCAATTCATTTCTTCAGGTGTGTGGCGCTTCCCTCCTGGACTACTGGTCCGCGTGCATCTGGGGGAGATCGTCTGCTTCAGCATGTGTGGCGGCCAGATTGCACGGTCGCGGCGGGAAGGCACCGATGGCGGGATCGCCGCGAACCGGCGCAGTCTCCGGTGCATGAGTGGCTCCGCCGGATCCCCAAGCAAAACGGAGGTTTGTCATTCCGAATGCGGCACTGCCAGAAGCGCACACCGGGCACGGGGCGACGGACCCCTATGTCACAGCGGTGTGAGACCGCCCCTGCTTGGGCGGTGCCGCCGGCCGCCGCGTTAGGTTGCTTCTCGCGGCCCATTGAGCAGCAGGTTGTCTATCAGGCGCGTGGTGCCGATGCGGGCTGCGATAAGGAGCACTGCCGGTTCCACGGCCTCTTCCAGCGGTTCCAGTGTTTCCGAATGCGCTACGGCAGCGTAGTCAAGCTGGACGAGCGGTTGGTTTTCTACAGCCGACCGCATGGCAGCCTCGAGGGTCGCGGCGGAACGTTCGCCGGCCAGGTACAGCGCTTCGGCTGCCTTCAGAGCGCGGTAGAGAACCGGAGCCGCTGCGCGCTCTTCCTGGGTAAGGTAGGCGTTGCGGGAGGAAAGGGCCAAACCGTCCGGATCGCGCACTGTTTCCACGGGGACCACTTCCAGGGGAAATGCCAGATCCTTAACCATACGCTCGATCAGCTTGAGCTGCTGGTAATCCTTGCGTCCGAAGAACGCGTAATGCGGCTGGACGAGGTTGAACAGCCGGGCGCATACCGTGGCAACGCCTCGAAAGTGGCCGGGCCGGCTGGCTCCTTCCCAACGGGATGCGATATCGGGGACATCTACCACGGTTTGCCAGCCGGGCGGATACATTTCGGCAACCTCGGGCATGAAGAGAGCGTCAACCGGGATCTCCTGGGCAAGCCGCGAGTCCCGGTCGGGATCTCTCGGATAGCGCTCATAGTCCTCGCCGGGTGCGAACTGCGTAGGGTTGACGAAGAGGGACACGACGACTACGTCACATTCTGAGCGCGCACGGCGCATGAGCGTCAGGTGCCCCTCGTGGAAGGCGCCCATCGTGGGCACAAATCCGATGACCTTCCCGTCGTACCGGGCGGCGCGAATATAAGCGCGAAGTTCGGCGACTGTCTTCAAGGTCCTCATGAAGCGTATCCACACCGAATGAATTGAGGTTTTGAGGTTGAGTTTTGCGCGGCGACGGTTCCCGCACGCCAAACTAACCCGGAGTCTGTTCGGCAGCAGGAAACTCCCCATTCCGGACATCCGCTGCGAAGCGCGTGGCGGCGTCGCGGATTGTGTCGGCAAGTTCTGCATACCGGCGGACGTGGCGAAGGGGCCGGCGGGTGGAATATCCGAAAACATCGTGGAACACCAAAACTTGGCCGTCACAATGGGGACCGGCGCCGATGCCGATGGTGGGGATCGCCACCGCTTGCGTGATGCGGCCGGCAACATCGGGAGGGATGAGTTCCAAAACAATGGCGAATGCGCCGGCTTCCTCCAGAGCCGCGGCGTCGGCAAGGAGGTTCTGAGCACCCTCGTCGCCCCGCCCCTGGATGCGATAGCCGCCCAACTGGTAGACGGATTGGGGTGTAAATCCCACATGGGCCATTACCGGTATTCCGCTTGACACCAGCGCGCGCACTGTGGGTGCGATGAAGGCGCCGCCCTCCAGCTTCACAGCGTGGACGCCTGCCTCTTTCATGAGGCGACCTGCGTTGCGGAGGGCGTCCTCGACGGATGCCTGGTAGGACAGGAAGGGCATATCGGCAACGACCATGGCTCTGCGGCTTCCCCGCGTTACAGCAGCCGAATGGTGGATCATCTCGTCCATCGTGACCGGCAGCGTGTTCTCGTACCCAAGCACGTTGTCGCCCACCGAGTCCCCAACGAGGAGGATGTCTATTCCTGCCTCATCCAGCAAACGCGCGGACGGGTAATCGTAGCAGGTAAGCATGACGATCTTCTCGCCCCGGGCCTTCTTTTCCTTGAGAGTGTGCAGCGTGATGCGCGATGCCCGCGCCTGCCCGCGTTGGGCATCTGCAGTTTCTTGGTGCTCGCCGCCGGCCCCGTTCATGCGTTCTCTCCGCCGCGCATCGGAATTCCTCGTAGACACTCTATGCATTGTACCGCCTATCGCCTCCATCCGCTGTGGCCACCGCCTCGCGCCTTGCCGTCAACGAGGAGTGAAGACGAACCCACGGCTTCAGGGTAGAATCAGATCCGTGAGCACTTCTGCTTCAGATCCTCGGCGGGCTTTGCCGGCGGTGGGCCGCCTCCTCGAAGATCCCCGGATCGTGGATGCTCAACGGGGGGTGTCTCGCCGCGCACTCGTGGAGGCATTGAGAAGCGTCCTTCAGGAAGCACGCATGGCTGGGACACATCCCTCTGCGGACGATCTTGTGGAGGCCGCGTTGGCGCAGGTGCTCGCCTTTCAGCGCCGATCTTTGAAGAGGGCAATCAACGCAACCGGCGTGATCCTCCACACGGGGTTGGGGCGCGCTGTACTATGTGAAGCGGCACGGCGTGCCATCGCCGAGGTCGCAGAAGGACACTGCACCCTCGAGATTGATCTGACCACAGGACGAAGAGGGGACCGTCAGCTACACGTGTCAAGCCTGTTGAGTGAACTTACCGGCGCCGAAAGTGCGGCAGTAGTCAACAACAATGCAGGCGCCGTACTTCTGGCGGTGACCGTTCTGGCTGCCGGCAGGGAAGTGGTGATCTCTCGAGGGGAACTCGTAGAAATCGGCGGGTCTTTCCGTATGCCGGATATCATTCGCGCATCGGGGGCTCGTCTTGTTGAAGTCGGCACCACGAACCGCACGCGCCTCGAGGATTACGAAGACGCCATGGGTCCGGACACGGGACTGATCCTCCGATGCCATCCCAGCAATTTTCGCATCGTCGGGTTTACGGAAGAGGCACCCGCTGAGGGGCTGGTTGAACTTGGGCGCAGGGCAGGCGTTCCGGTTATGGAGGACCTCGGATCCGGTGCTCTGCTGCAGAGTGTGGCGCGGGGTGCTGGACCGGTGGGGACGCTCGGTTCTTCAATACAATCGGGCTTCGATATCGTGACGGCGAGCGGCGACAAGCTTTTGGGGGGACCCCAGGCCGGGATCATAGTCGGCAAGCAGCGCTGCGTGGAACGCATTCGGCGCCACCCGATGGCTAGGGCTCTCCGGGTGGACAAGCTCACATTGGCTGCATTGGAGGCTACCCTGCGCGTGTACCGAGATGCCGAAACGGCCGCAAAGGAAATTCCGGCCCTTCGCTACCTCTTCCGCACCCGGGCCCAGATAGGCGAAATGGCCGGTAGATTGGAGGCGCTTATTCGGGAACAGGCGGGCTCGGCCGCGGAGGTCGTGACGGTGGAAGGCGTGTCCCAGGTAGGAGGAGGCTCGCTCCCCGGCGAAGAGCTGCCCACCCTTTGCGTTGCAGTTCGACCCTTGGCAATCACCGAAGAGGCGCTGGCCGCTTGCCTCAGGAACGCGGATCCCCCGGTTTTCGGGCGGCTGGAGCATGGTATACTCCTTCTAGATCCGCGGACGCTCGAGGAGGAGGAAATCGCCACCGTCGCCCGTGCGGTGGGCACGTGTTGCCGCCGAGCAGCAGAGGAAAGGTGATCGTTTTCGACAAAGGGCCGGCGTGTGCTGGTAATGGGTGCGAAAGCGCCGACGCCGTGTTCTGAGGCCGGCGGAGTTGTGTCCCAGCATTTTCCTGTGCAGGCGCGTGGCTGCTGCACCGGATGAAGGCTGGGGTTTGTGAGGGCATTCAACGAAGCGATGACGGACGAACGGGAGAGGATCCGGAGGCTTACGCATCTCACCGGCTGCACCGGGTGAGTGTCCAAAGTGGGGGCGCCCCGGCTGGCGCAGGTGCTGCGCGGGCTGACTGTATTGCATGATGATCGCCTGCTGGTGGGCATCTCCACCGGTGACGATGCTGGCGTGTTTCGCCTAGCTGAAGACGTTGCCCTCGTGCAGACGGTGGACTTTTTCACGCCGATTGTGGACGACCCGTATCTGTACGGTCAGATTGCCGCCGCCAACTCACTCTCGGATGTCTACGCCATGGGAGGCGAGCCTCTCACCGCTATGAACATCCTTTGCTATCCCATCGGCCAGCGCGATCCGGACGAGTTGGCGCGTATCCTCCAGGGGGGTGCGGATAAGCTCGCCGAGGCAGGTGTCGTGCTCGTGGGAGGCCACACTACCGAGGATGACGAACCCAAATACGGCTTGGCAGTAACCGGTTTGATCCACCCGGGCCAGGTAGTGACCAACAAGGGGGCTCAGCCTGGCGACGCGGTAGTGCTGACTAAGCCCCTGGGTGTGGGGATCATCGCGACGGCTGCCAAGTTCGACGAAGCCCCGCCAGACGTGTTGGAGGCCGCTTGTGGGACGATGGCTTATCTGAACGCCGGGGCGGCGCGCGCAATGAGGCGGGTAGGCATCGGGTCCGACGGCGTTCATGCAGCCACCGACATCACCGGATATGGCTTGCTGGGTCACCTGTTCAACATCGCAAGGGAAAGCTGCGTACGCATTCGTGTTCGCTCTGCCGATGTTCCCGTACTGGCCGGAGCCGAGGAATTGGCCGCTGCAGGGAATATCACCCGGGGCGACCGGGAGAACGCCCAGTACGTTGGCGAGTGCCTGCAGATGGCTCCTGAGATCCCCGCCACGCGCAGGAACGTGATGCTGGATCCGCAGACCTCCGGCGGACTGGCCATCGTGGTTTCAGAGCGCAGCGTGGATGAGCTGCTGGAGGCGCTTCGCTCCGAGGGGGTTCCTACACGGGCTGTGATCGGCGAGGTTGTGGACGGGGAAGCCGGCATTGAGGTAGTCTAGTCAGAAAGGTTCATGGGGGCGGCTGGGGTCTGGTGGCTCTCCCGGTCTTCAAAACCGCGTGGGAGGCGGGCAGAACTCGCCTCCGGTGGGTTCGATTCCCACACGCTCCCGCCAGGCGCCCAGGCTGAGTTCGGATGTGCCCGGGCCGAAGCGGAAGCCCTAACAAAGGGGCTCTTGAACCGGCCTTCAGTCGTCGTGTATAATACCGGGAGAGTGCACCGAGCGGGTCGGCGTGGCACTCTCAGGCGTGGGGCTGTAGCGCAGTTGGGAGCGCGTCTCAATGGCATTGAGAAGGTCCGGGGTTCGAATCCCCGCAGCTCCACTGAATGGTCCAATTTGAGGATTACGGTCCGAATTTCCGGGTCGTAATCTTGAAGCGGGCGGTTGTAGGCTTTCATCCCGGCGGGCGCCGGCGGGTACAGTGCCCTAGGCGGGTGGTATGTCGCCATCCATCGGGGAGAGAGCGAGTACTCCAGCGCAATGCAGAAGTCCGGTGTCTGCTCCCAACGGCGGCCTTCCATGCATGCCAGGCACACGCCCCGGCTGTTCTGGTCGTCCAAGCCGGGCGGCCTCCACGGCGTGGGTCGCGCCCACTGGGCGTGGTTCCGGCGCCTGACGTTGGCGTTCCTGGGGTGCCTGGGGTCGGTGTCCTCGGCGCCTGCTGTGGGAGCCCCGTCCGATGCCATGATCCTGGTCCAGCCGATGGGAAGCCAAGTGATTGTGGCCTTCGTGTTTCCTAAAGTCGTGTCTCATAAGCTGCTGGAGGCACGCATCCGCAATCTGGCTCGGAACGCAGGCTGGTCCGTGGCAAGTGTGGAGATAAACGACGAGGCCGTGCGCCCGGCGGGGAAGTCGGCGGCTTATGGCCGGCCAACCTTGGAGACGGGTGCGACCGTCGTGTTTCGGAACGCCGCTCAAGCTAGGGACGGCGGGTTTTTGCTTCAGCCCTATTTGGATGCCTGGGCAGACCTTCGGCGCATCGAGATCCTTTACATGACGCCCGCGTTTGCGGACTTTCGAGGCCTGCGCGACTTTGACAGCCCGGCCCTTTCTGTACACCTCCTCAGGGCAGGAGGGCCCTACCACTATCTCGCCGAGATACGAGATCATACTCATCCCCTGCCTATTTTGCCGCTCACCCAAGTTGTAGAGGCGCCGCGCCCGCGGCAAAAGATGCCGTTTTCGCCTACACTTGCCGGAGAGATCGGCCTGGCTTGTGCTGTTGCGTCGGCGGCAGGTTTGATCACGATGGCGGGGTTCATGGTGCGCCTCCGTTTTAGGGGGCGCATGAAGCCGGTTGGAAAGAGGCAGGCGAGCAGATCGCACCTGCGCTAACACGATGGCTTGGACACAAGGGGGAACGACCGTGCCTGAACTGGACGATTACTTGCGCTATGCGGCGGAACTGGACGCATCCGACCTATTCATTCGGGCAGATCAGGTACCGGCGGTGCGCGTGCACGGCCGCATCCAGTTGAGCGACTTCCCTGCGATTGATGCGGTGGAAGCTCGGCGTTTAGCCTACAGCAAAATGACCGGCCGCCAAATCGAGGAATTCGAGCGCCATCACGAGATGGACCTGGCCTTCACTCTGGAGGGCATTACGCGGGTGCGCTCGTCCATCTATATGCAGCGCGGAACCGTGGCGATGGCCAACCGCCTGATCCCCATGCAGATCCGCTCGCTCGAACAACTGGGGATGCCGCCGACGCTCGCCGAGTTCACCAAGAGCCGCAATGGGCTTGTGCTCGTAACAGGCCCAACAGGCTCGGGGAAATCCACGACACTCGCCGCCATGATTGACCTGATCAACTCCAGCCGGCGGGTCAACATCGTGTCTATCGAGGACCCTATCGAGTACGTGCACCCCGACAAGATGGCCATCATCAGCCAGCGCGAGGTGGGTATTGACACCGACAGCTTCCAAGAGGCCCTAAAGCGTGTGCTCCGACAGGCTCCGGACGTGATCCTTATCGGAGAGATGCGCGACATTGAAACGATGAACGTTGCGCTTCAAGCTGCAGAAACGGGCCACTTGGTCTTTGCTACCGTCCACACTGCCAGTGCTGCAGAAACCCTGGATCGCCTCTCCAACATGTTCGCGCCCCACGAGCGGCCGATGCTGTGGCTGCGGCTTTCGGTGTCTCTGCGCGGTGTGGTGTCTCAGAAGCTCATTCCGCGTGCGGACGGCAAGGGGCGCGTTGCGGCAGTGGAAGTAATGGTGGTTACTCCGACGATCGCCAAGATGTTAGAGGAAGGCAAATCCGAAGACATCTACAGCCAGATCCGCCAGGCTGGCTTGGAGACATACTGGGGAATGCAAACCATGAACCAGTGCCTCGTAAAGTACGTTAGAGCCGGCCTCATTACGGCTGAGGAGGCCCTGGCCAACGCCGGAAATTACACCGAGCTGCGCCAGATGCTTCGGCGCTAACGCCGTTCGGAGCGTTGCTCCTCCGTGTGTTGGGCACTGGGCAGGATGGCACGACGATGTTCCATATAGACGACTTGTTGCGAATGCTGGTGGAACACGATGCATCGGATCTGCATCTGCGCGTGGGGGAGCCCCCCGTGATGCGCATCCACGGCGACCTGAAGCGCGTGGAGGGATTTGCCCCGCTTACGGACCGGGACATGTACGACCTGATCTATCCGGTGATGAACGAAGACCGCCGCGTGCGCTTCGAGCAGAACATGGAACTGGATATGTCGTACCAAGTACCCGGCCTATCCCGCTTCCGTGTGAACATCTTCCGGCAGCAGGGGCACATCGGCGCGGTGATGCGCGTAATTCCGTTCAATGTGCGCACCATTGACGATCTCATGATCCCTCCTGTCGTCAAAGACCTGTGCATGCTGCCCCGTGGCTTGATCCTCGTTACCGGCCCCACGGGCTCCGGCAAGTCTACCACCCTGGCTGCGATGGTGAACCACATCAATGAGAACAAACCAAAGAACATCATCACCATCGAAGACCCCATCGAGTACATGCACCGGGACAAGCTCTCGGCCATCAATCAACGGGAGATCGGGGTGGATACGCATAGCTTCGCCGCGGCGCTCAAGCACGTGATGCGCCAAAACCCGGATGTCATCCTGGTGGGTGAGATGCGGGATCTGGAGACCATACAGCTCGCCATTACCGCGGCCGAAACGGGCCACCTCGTTTTCGCCACGCTCCACACCACCGATGCGCCCCAAACCGTGGACCGCATCATTGACGTCTTCGAGCCCGAAAAGCAGCAGCAGATCCGCATGCAGCTTTCCGTAACGCTGCAGGCGGTCATCTCTCAAACGCTCTTACTACGGGCAGACGGCAAGGATCGTGTCGCCGCCTTCGAGATCATGATCGCAACGCCGGCGATCCGAACCCTGATCCGCGAAGGCAAGACATACCAAATGTACACCGATATCCAAACCGGCGGAGTATATGGCATGCAGACGCTGGACTCGCACCTGCTCAAGCTTACGTTGAGCGGCCTCGTAGATTTCGAGCATGCCCAGGCGAAGGCTTCGAACCCGGCTGAATTCGAGGTGCGGTACCGGCGGGCTCTGGAACGGGGTGAAGCTCCACAATAGGAGGGTGCGCGTCCCTTGGTTACCGTAGACCAATTGCTCTATACAACCGTGCATTACCAGGGATCCGACCTTCACATCAAGGCCGACAGTCCGCCCCTGGTGCGCATCCACGGCGATCTCATCCACCTGGATATGGAGCCGCTGACGCCGGAACAGACGAAGTGGCTTTCGTTCAGTGTGCTTTCGGAGAACCAGCGGGCCCGCTTCGAGGAGGATCTGGAGCTGGATTTTGCCTACGAGATCCCTGGGCTCGCCCGCTTCCGCGGAAACGTTTACCAGCAGCGAGGCGCCGTACAAAGCGCCTTCCGGGTGATCCCATTCCACATTCAGACCATAGACGAACTTGGCTTGCCGCCCATAACCAAGTACTTTGCCGAGAGGCCTCGGGGTCTCGTGCTCGTAACTGGGCCGGCAGGGTCGGGGAAATCCACGACCCAAGCCGCCATGATAGATTACATCAACAGCAATTACGCGCTGCACATCGTTACCGTTGAAGATCCCATCGAATTCATCCATGAGGACCGGATGGCCCTTATCAATCAGCGCGAACTAGACACGGACACACTCTCCTTTGCCAACGCCCTCAAGTTCGTGCTGCGCCAAGACCCTGACGTGATCCTGATCGGCGAGATGCGGGACCTCGAGACGATCCACCTGGCTATTACCGCGGCGGAGACGGGCCACCTGGTGTTCGGCACCCTCCATACCACCGATGCAGTTCAGACGGTGGACCGCGTGATTGACGTGTTTCCCACACACCAACAGCAGCAGGTGCGCATGCAGATGGCAGTGAACCTCATCGGCGTAATCTCGCAGACGTTGGTGAAGCGGGCCGATGGTACTGGGCGGGTAGCCGCCTTTGAAACCCTGGTTGCCATCTCGGCGGTGCGGAACCTGATCCGAGAGAACAAGACGTACCAGATCTCGTCCATCATTCAAACCGGCCAGCGCCATGGGATGCAGACGCTGGATCAATCCCTGGCAGCGCTGGTTAAGTCCGGCACGGTGCGGTACGAAGATGCTCTGGAAAAGGCGGCTAATGTCAATGAGTTCAAAGCTTTGGTGGGCGAGCCGCCGGGGAGCCGCTAGCAGCCGCTCTCGATGCCGTTGGCCGAACAGGGTGTGTCTTCATCGCCGGAGGCACCAGGCGTGGAACATCCGCAGGACCGCACGTGCGGGATCTTGGGGATGGTGTGCAGAAAGAGTTGGATGAGGCGGCGGCCGGAGGCGGCCACGTTCCGTACCACGTCGTCGTGACGTATCGGTGATGCGCTGAGGCCGGTGCCCAGGTTGGCTACGACGGCCACTGCGGCGTAGCAGATACCGCACTCCCTCGCGAAGATGGCTTCCGGGAGACCGGTCATCCCTACAACATCCGCACCCCACGATGCGAAAAGGCGAACCTCGGAAGGCGTCTCAAACCGAGGTCCCGAAACGCAAATGTAGGTGCCCGTACTCTCGAGGGGAAGACCGGTTGCGGCCGCTTCCGCCGCAAGCACCGAGCGGAGTTCGGGGCAATAGGGCCGGCTGAAGTCCGTGTGGGCACGGGAAATATCTTTTGATGACCTGGGCGCCAGGATGGTACAAGGCCGCGATCGGGTGAAATCAATGAAGTCGCTCAGAAGTACCAGGCTTCCCGGGAGCAGATCCGGGCGGAGCGATCCTACGGCATTCGTGGCCAGGATGCGTTGGATGCCCAGCTTTGCGAGAGCGGCAATGTTCGCCCGGTGGTTGATTTGGTGAGGAAGCCGTACATGGTTGGGGCCATGTCGAGGAAGAACGACCACTTCTGCGTCGTCCAACACCAGCTTCAGGGGAGCAGCCGCGCCGTACCGAGTGCGCACCTGGAAGGGCTCTGCTCTGAAGCCAAGGTCGAGGGGAATGCCTGTACCGGTGATGATGGCGGTTTTACCCACGAGAACCTCCTCATGCGGATGATGTCGCCTGCGGGAAGAGTGATGCGTCGGCATGCTCTAGTCGGCTCGGGATGGCCCTACGCATTGATCGCCCTCTTCGTGTTGCTGGTGCTTTATCCCTTTGTGTTTGGAGGGAAGTGCCTGTATTGGGGTGACCTCTCGCTCTATTTCTACCCGCTTTATGATGTTATGGCTCATGCATTGCGGTCTGGACGGTTGCCCCTGTGGAACCCCTACGTGAACTGCGGCCAGCCCCTTTTGGGGAACCCACAGTCCTCGGTGTTTTATCCGAGTACGCTGGTTTACCTCCTTTGGTCTCCGTGGCGCGCGTATACGGTCGTGGTGGCAGCGCACCTCATTCTGGCCGGATGGGGAACGTATCTATACCTTCTTCGCCTCACCAACGACCGCGCCGCTTCCGCACTCGCAGGGGCGCTGTTTGCGGGAAGCGGGTATGTGGTGGCTCGCCTGCAGTTTCCCACCATGGTGCAGGCCATGGCCTATCTGCCGTGGATCCTCTGGCTGATAGACCGCGTTATCGCGGAACCCCGGGTCCTCAACGGCGTTTTCCTCTGTTTGGCTCTGGCGTGTTTGTTGGCCGCAGGGCACGCTCAGGTGGCCTACATGACGCTTGCCTGCGCGCTGGTTTATGGGGGAGTGCGGATCTGGCAGATGCGGGTTTCGGGGCGCAGGACGCGGGCTGCCGTAACGACGTTGGGTTGGGCGGGGATGCTGGCTTTGGTCCTGAACAGCGTGCAGCTTTTGCCTACGCTCCAGCTTTTCCGAATGTCTACCCGCACGCACCTTACCTGGGCCGAAACAAACCGCTTCGTGCTGCTTCCCGAGCAGCTTCTCAACTTTCTGGTGCCGCGGTTTTTCGGAGACCCAAGCCGTGGGGATTATTGGGGGGCAGGGAATGCTTGGGAGCCCTGCGTATACGTGGGCATCCCGGCGCTCTGCCTGGCTGTACTTGCCCTTGCCGCGTCGCGCGGGAGAATGGCGGTGCGTTTTTATGGGTGGCTCGCTTTGATCTCGTTGCTGTTGGCCTTGGGCCGGTACGGGGGAATATTCTGGGCGGCCTATTACTTAGTTCCCGGCATCTCATCGTTTCATGATCCCGCGCGGTTCGCCTTCCTTACGACGTTCGCGCTATGCATCTTGGCCGGTTTGGGCATGAAGCTGCTAAAGGATCTTGGGGTGCCCGCCGCGGGACGAGCCGGGATTTTTGTTGTAGCATGTGTGCAGCCGGCCGTTCTTTCGGGTACCTTCAATCCAGGCGCCACTCCAGAGGCCGTGGAGGCGCGTCCAGCCTTCGTTGCGTTACCGGATGCCCGCGCTCATCGCGTGTACAGCGCCCAGCATCAGGAGGTTTGGCAGCGATACGTGAACTACGCCGATTACGGGCCTGCCGGAGCCACAACGCTGAAATGGTTTGCCGACACACTGGAACCGAACCTGGGGATGCGCTTCGGCATCGCCGAGGCATCCGGATACGAGCCGGTTCCGGTAAGGTGGGTGGCTGAAGTAGACAGTCTGGTGCGATCGGCTCTCATGCGCCATCGAAGGAACCTGCCGGAGTTGTTGAGCCTGTTTGACGCGCGATGGCTCGTGCTTCCTCAGGGGACGCGTTACCGGCACCCAGGGTTAGCGCCCCTGAGGGTTCCGGGAGCCGCGGTCTATCAGGTGCAAGGGAGTGGAACAGGAGCGTGGACGGTGCGGCGAACGGTGCGCGTGGATGGCTCAGACCGATCTCTGGCCGCAATTTCGGAGCCAGGTTTCGATCCGCACACGGTGGCTGTGGTGAGCGGCAGTGGAGGCCTTGATGAGCGCCCTGCCAGCCTTGGGGAGCCTTTGCCCCCTCCTGCGGCTGTGCGCGTTTTGAAGATCAGCGCGTCATCCTTCACAGCAGAAGTTGCTGCGGGTCCATTTCCCGCGTTTTTGGTGCGGAGCGCCGCTGCATACCCAGGATGGCACGTGTGGGTAGACCGGGCACCCGCTCGTGTTGAAGTTGCCGATCACGCATTCCAGGGCGTGGTCGTGCCGCCGGGAAACCACCGCGTCACATTCCGATATGAGCCGGGAACTTTTCGGGTAGGGTTGTACCTCACTCTCGTTGCCTTCGGCGCGCTGGCATGCCTGGCAGCTCAGGGATTGCGTGAGCATAGATTGGCGATAAAGGAAATAGGGTCTGGTCAAAGTAATAACAAGGGGTCCGTGCAATGGCAGGCGAGTGAGGAGGGATAAGCATGAAGGTCTTCGAGCTGATGAAGACCCATGTGGTCAAGACGACCCCGGAGGCAACCCTTCGAGACGCGGTAGACATGATGGATCTCTATCAGGTGAGTGGGCTGCCGGTAGTGAACGACCGCGATGAGCTTGTGGGCGTCGTGTCGGAGTACGACGTGATTCAGGCTCTTCTTCCCTCGTATGTTCAGCTTGGCGACGGCGGCGGTGCTGCACCGAACGCGGATCTGGCTACGCTCATCGCCCGAGTGCGAGACACGCCGGTTGCCCAGGCAATGAGCAGCCCGGCAGTGGCGGTAGATGAGAATACCGATGTTTTGGAGGCAGCGGCCATCATGCTGCAGCGGCGCTTCAAACGGTTGCCCGTCACCAGCGAAGGGCGGCTGGTGGGCGTCATCAGCCGCATTGACATTTGCCAGGCGGTACTAGAGGGGCAATTCTAGTGGGCCTGGAGCCGTGTCCAATTCTCGTTCCGGCGGCATAAGGCCGGCAGTGGAGGAGCAGCGATCCATGCGTTCATGGCGTTTGGCAGGTATCATCGCCGCCACAGGCGGCATGCTCGTAGCGTCCTTGGCGGGGTGCAAGGAAAAGGCGTCGAGCTCGGAAGGGCAGACGAGCACTCAGATTGTAGTGGGCGAGTACGGCTCCATGACCGGGAGCGAATCCACATTCGGGCATTCCACCGACGACGGCATTCAACTTGCTGTGGAGCAGATCAATCAGAAGGGAGGTCTCAACGGCAAGAAGGTTGTGGTTCCTACGCCCGAAGATGATGAGAGCATCCCGCAGAAGGCCGAGACGGCGGTACGTCGGTTGGTGGATCGCGGGGTTGTGGCAGTGCTGGGAGAGGTGGCCAGCAGCGCCAGTATGGCCGGCGCGCCGGTTTGCCAGCAAAACCATATCCCGATGATTTCTCCGTCCTCCACGAACCCCAAGGTAACGGAGATTGGCGACTACATCTTCCGGGTATGCTTCACCGATCCATTCCAAGCTGCCGTGGTGGCGCGCTTCGCCAGGAGTACGCTGAAGGCCAAGACTGCGGCGATCTTCTACGACCAAGGGCAGGCCTATAGTGTGGGCTTCCGGGACGAGTTCCGAAAGGCCTTCGAGAAGGATGGAGGCAAAATCGTGATGGAAGCCTCCTATAGCAAGGACGACAAGGATTACAAAGCACCGTTGACCCAGATCAAAGCGGCAAACCCCGATTGCATCCTCGTACCCGGCTACTACACTCAGGCCGGTACGATTGCCAAACAAGCTCGAGATCTGGGCATCCAGGTGCCGCTCTTGGGAGGCGACGGCTGGGACTCCCAGGAATTCTTTACGTATGCCGGGCACAATATCAGCAATTGCTACTTTTCGGATCATATGGCGGTGGACGATCCGAACCCCGTGGTGCAGCACTTTGTACAGACCTATAAGGCCAAGTATGGTCATATGCCCGACGCTCTGGCTGCGTTGGGGTACGATGCCATGGGCCTGTTGTTCGACGCAATGAAGCGTGCCAAGAGCCTGAGCGGGCCGGACCTGCGCGACGCCATCGCGGCAACGAAGGACTACGACGGCGTCACGGGAAAGATCACCATCAATGCCCAGCGGAATGCAGACAAGCCGGCCGTTATTATCGAGGTAGCCAACGGGGGGTTCCACTTTAAGGAGCGGATCTCGAACCCCTAATCTGCGCAGCGTGGATGCTCGTTCCGCGGCCGGCAGCGAGTGAACGCTCCGGCCGCTTCCACGCCGCACGGGAGGTGCCCTTGGAGTCTGTTCAGCTCTTTTTGCAGCAAATCATCAACGGCGTCCAGATTGGAGCCGTGTACGCCCTCATCGCCGTCGGCTACACCATGGTGTACGGAGTGCTTCGCTTCATCAACTTCGCCCACGGCGACGTGTACATGGTTGGCGCCTACCTGGGCCTCTTTGCCGTTACAGGATTGCTGGCGCACCAGGTGCCCGCCGTGCAATTGGTTGGCGCTTTGATTGTATGCATGGTAGGTTGTGGAGCTCTCGGAGTGCTCATCGAGCGAATGGCGTATCGCCCCATCCGCCGGTCGGGCCGCTTGGCTGCGTTGATAACCGCCATTGGCGTGTCGCTGCTGCTGGAAAATGGCTGGCAGGCCGGCTTCGGAGCTACACCACGCGCCTACCAGATCCATCAGATTGGTGAGCCGATCAATGTGCACTTTGGGGGTCTTGTGCTCAACTTCGATACGGGGCAGGTGGTGGTGCTGCTGGCCGCAGTGGCTCTCACAGCGTTGTTGATGTTCATCGTGCGGCGTACAACCATCGGGCGCTCCATACGGGCCGTGTCCTTTGACCGGGAGGCTGCAGCCCTCATGGGTGTCAATACGGACACGGCCATCACCATCACATTCCTGATTGGGTCCAGTTTGGCTGGGGCTGCGGGACTGCTGAACCACGGCCTCACCCGCCAGACCTTCGATCCCCTTACCGGCATCGCCTTGGGCTTGAAGGCGTTCGTTGCTGCCGTGTTGGGGGGTATCGGCAACATCGCCGGCGCAGTGCTGGGGGGATTGCTCATGGGGCTCTCCGAGTCCTTCGTTGGGGGATCATCCCTCTCCAGCTTCCGCGATGCGTTTGCCTTCATCGTCTTGATTGCGGTTCTGCTGTTCCGGCCGTCGGGGATCCTCGGGCAGAACCTAGCGGAGAAGGTCTAGCCGATGAAGCGTTTGGGATTGCGGCTCGTATGGATCGTGTTGGTGGTGGCTTTGGTGGAGGCGCTTTCCGTGGGTGCTGGGAACCTGCGGGATTATGTGCTGGACATCATCGTCCAATGCGGCATCGCCGTAATCCTGGCTGTGAGCCTCAATATCGTAAACGGTTTCACGGGTCAATTCTCCATAGGTCATGCCGGTTTCATGGCTGTAGGGGCCTATGTTGGCGGCGCGGTGAGCTACCTGGTTTGGGTGCCGGCCCAGGAAGCGATAGCGAAGGCCCATCCTTCGTGGGGAAGCGATCAAGTACTGGCCGCCTTCGCTGCCGGCCACTTCTGGGTCCTCCCTGTTGCAATGATCCTCGGTGGTTGTGTGGCGGCGCTGTTCGGGTGGGCGGTGGGATTGCCGAGCCTGCGGCTGCGGGGAGATTACCTGGCCATTGTAACTCTGGGCTTCGGCGAGATCATCCGTGTACTCTTGGAGAATGCCAACAAGATCTCTCCTGCGGCGGACTTCTTGGGCGGAGCCGTTGGGTTTTACGGCATCCCGCATATTGCGGGCTTCTTCCACGTGTTCGTCACTGCCGCCCTCGTGATTGTGCTCACCCGCAACCTGAAGTTCTCCCTCCACGGTCTTGCGTATCAATCCGTTCGTGAGGACGAGGTGGCTGCGGACGCCATGGGGGTAGACACGACGCGCGTCAAGGTAGCGGCCTTCGCCCTGGCCGCCTTCTTTGCGGGAATGGGCGGAGCTCTTTTCGCCCATGCATACTTCTTCGTGCCCAAGACCTTCAATTTCATCCTCTCCATGAACTACGTGGTGATGATCGTTTTGGGCGGCACAGGAAGCATCACCGGCGCCACGCTTTCGGCAATCGTCCTCACAACAGCGCCTGAAGTGCTCAAACTTTTCAAGGATCGCATACCCGGCTTCAAAGACGAGTACCGCCTGGTTCTTTATGCGTTGCTGCTCATCATCATGATGCTTTTGCGTCCGCAGGGCGTATTCGGACGGACGGAACTGACCTTTCGGCGGAGGCAGCGGCGCCCATCGGATGCGGCATCGCCGCCTGGGCCCGTAGTGCCTATCCATCGTTCGGATGAGGGGGTTGAAGCCTTGCGGCTCCGGGAAGCCCGCAAGAGCTTCGGCGGATTGATGGCAGTGGACGGCATCAGCCTCTACCTGAAACAGGGCGAACTGGTGGGGCTCATCGGCCCAAACGGCGCAGGGAAGACTACGGTGTTCAATTTGATGACGGGAGTTTACGAGCTGTCGTCCGGTGAGATCCTTTTTGAGGGGCGCCTCCTCGCAGGAGAGCGCCTGTACCCGGCGTGGCAGCGTGCGGCTCTTCTGATATGGGACGGATTGCTCATGTGCGCCGGGGGATGGATCGCCGGCAGCATCGTGTCTACTTCTACGAGGGCTTCTGTAACGGGGCTGTTCACTGCAGCCGGCTTCCTCACAGCGTTGGTTACTGCCGGCCGCAGGCGGCGCTTTCGCCCGGCCCTCAAGCCTTATCAGTTCGCCCAGGCAGGCATCGCCCGTACCTTTCAGAATATCCGCCTCTTCCCGGAACTTACCGTGCTGGAGAATGTGATGATCGGCGCCTATGTGCGCAGACGGACGACCTTGTGGGATGCGCTCTTTCGCACAGCGCGTATGGAGCGAGAGGATGCGGCGGTGGAGGCCTTTGCGCGAGCTCTCTTGGCACGCTTCAACCTCGACGCGGTTGCCGACGAACCCGCCAAAAGTCTTCCCTATGGAGCTCAACGCCGCCTCGAGATTGCTCGGGCGCTGGCTACGCATCCGCGCCTCCTTCTTCTGGATGAACCGGCGGCCGGAATGAACCCCCAGGAGAAGGTCGCCCTGATGGAGGATATTTTGCGCATCAGGGAGGAGTTTGGGCTAACGATCCTGCTGATCGAACACGACATGCGGGTGGTTATGTCCATCTGCGAGCGTATCTATGTGCTGGACTACGGCGAGATTATCGCCGAGGGCACTCCGGAGCAGGTGCGCAGTGATCCTAAAGTCATTGCCGCGTACCTTGGGCAGGAGACCCCGGCATGTTGAGCGTGGAGCAGGTAGACGTCTACTACGGCGCAATCCACGCATTGGATAGCGTGAGCCTGCGGGTGGATCAGGGCGAAATCGTGACCATGATCGGGGCGAATGGAGCGGGAAAGACCACTACCATCCGTACCGTGTCGGGCCTGGTGCGCCCTCGAAGCGGCCGCATCCTGTTTGATGGGGAAGAGATTACGCGCGTGCCCCCTCATAAGTTGGTGGAGCGCGGCCTCTGCCAGGTCCCGGAGGGCCGGCGCATCTTTGCAAACCTGACGGTGCTCGAGAACCTGCAACTGGGTGCATACATCCATCGGCACAAACCGGCGCAGGTGCGAGAGGATATGGATCGGGTGATGCATCTGTTCCCTCGGCTTAAAGAGAGAGTGTCTCAGCTTGGGGGCACCCTCTCCGGCGGGGAGCAGCAGATGCTCGCCATCGGCCGGGCGCTGATGGCTCGTCCGCGCTTGCTCATGCTGGATGAGCCCTCGTTGGGCTTGGCGCCCTTCTTGGTGCAGCAGATCTTTCAGATTATCCGGGATATCAACGCCCAGGGAACCACCATTTTGTTGGTGGAGCAAAACGCTTTTCAGGCTCTCCACATCGCCGGCCGCGGTTATGTTTTGGAGACGGGCCGGGTGGTGCTCGAGGATCGCGCTTCGGTTCTGTTAGCCAATGAAGATGTGAAACGCGCCTATCTTGGTGAATAGGGGCCTGCGGTCCACGGCCTCGTGGGAAAGCCATGGAAGACGCCGTCAAGGATCTAGGGTACGCACTAATCGGGCTGGCGCTCTTCTCCGGCTTGATGACCGGCAGAGCCCAGTACGCGGCGCGCAGAGATCTGCACCACGCTCTTCCTGGAGCGAAGCTGAGCGTCCGCGTCGATTCCCGCGGGGTCTTCGGCATGGCACTCGGGAGAGCCTATCGAGTGCGGATCGAAGCTTCTGATTTCGGTGCGGCATCCCTGCCCTTTACGCTTGAACCTGGCGGCGGACCCACGGCGGAGGCACGCCATTTACAATTGCATTTGCGCGACATCGTCCTTGCCGGCCTGCCGGTAAAGCTCTTGGATGCCGACATTCCCTTTGTAAAGGTGGATGCCGGCCGCGCCCTTTTTTCGGGACATCTTACGCTGCGATCGGCAGAAGCCGGTACGGGCACGGCCATTCTCACTGAGGATGGGCTTGCCCGCTTCCTTGCATCCAGACATCCTGAGCTCACCAACGTCCGGGTGGTCATCGGGATATCGGGGATATCGGTATCGGCGCGAACAGGCCTCTTGTTGGGAATGGCCGATATAGAGATGCAGGCTGGTTTGGCGGTTCGGGAAGGCCGGTACTTGGATGCCGTGAGCGCCAAAGTGTCTGTAGGCGGAAGAGAGGTGCCGGCGAGCCTCGCTGCCCGATTGTTGGCTGTGATGAACCCTGTACTCGATGTGGAGCGGGACCTGCATTTGGGAGATTGGCTGTACGTAACCGGGTTGGAACTTCAGCAAGGAGCCGCGTTGGTTCGTGCCCGCGTGACCATACCAGCGAAGCGAAAGGAGAAGATGGAGTGACTGATGCAGAACAGGAGGCTCGCGCGACCGTGCAACCCTTGAAGCGAACTGCCCTGGCCGAACGGCACGCCGCCTTGGGAGCGCGGATGACGCCCTTCGCCGGATGGCTGATGCCCGTTCAATACTCATCCATCCTGGAGGAAGTCGCGGCGGTACGGAGCCGCACAGGCGTGTTCGATATCAGCCATATGGGGCGTGTCCTTGTGCGCGGAGGCGAAGCTGCGTCATTCCTCCAATACGTCACCACCAATGACATAGGCATTCTGCAGCCGGGCCGCGCCCAATACTCCCTGATCCCGAACCCGGCCGGAGGCATCAAGGACGATATCATTGTCTATCGCCTGGCTCCCGACGTTTTCCTGGTGGTGCTCAACGCATCCAATACAGCGAAGGACCTGGAATGGCTGCAGGGTCATGCCGGGCAGTCGGTTGAATTCGAGGACCGCACCACGCAAACGGCGATGTTGGCGGTTCAGGGGCCGGAGGCGCCGGCGCTCGTGGCATCGGTGTGGGGCGAGGATCTTTTGCAGGTGAGCCGCTTTGGATTTGCAGCGCGAAGCGTCGGGCACGCCGAAATCCTTTTCTGCCGCACGGGTTACACGGGAGAAGACGGGTTTGAGCTGATTGTTCCCGCGGAATACGCTGCCTCCATATGGGAAGAACTTCTGGGCAAAGGTGCAGTTCCGTGCGGGCTGGGCGCCCGGGATGTACTGCGCATCGAAGCCGGATATCCTCTCTATGGGCACGAGCTGGATGAAGATGTTTCGCCCGTTGAGGCCGGCCTCATGTGGGTAGTCAAACTCAACAAAGGAGCGTTCATCGGAAGAGAGCGCATCGAGGAGATCAAACATGGAGAACCTCGCCGGCGCCTCATGGGACTGCACGTGCACCACCGCATCGTTCCGAGGCAGGGGTATACTCTTTTCCTAGAAGACGGCCCAGCAGGCATCGTGACGAGCGGTGCGTTTTCGCCGACGGTGGGCCATAGCATCGGGATGGCCTATGTAGATCATCCCTACGATAGACTGGGAACCGTTGTAGAGATCGAGGTCCGCGGTCAACGCATTCCTGCCACCCTCGTCCCGAAAAAGGAGCTTATCCCAACCGGTGGCGCCGCCGCGGCGTAAGGCTATGGTGCCTTTCGCCGGCATCGCAGTGATGCATCCGAAGGAGGAACAGCAATGGACATTCCTGCAACGCTGAAGTATTCCCGCACGCACGAATGGGTGCGGGTGGAGGGTGATATCGCCACGGTAGGGATTACGGACCACGCCCAGGCCGAGCTTGGGGATGTGGTATACGTGGAGCTTCCCGAAGTCGGGCGTATAGTGTCCGCAGGCGATGTGTTCGGTACCGTCGAATCGGTGAAGGCTGTGTCGGACCTCTACAGCCCCGTTAGCGGGGAGGTCGTTGAGGCAAACCTATCCCTGCCCGATGCAACAGAGGCCGTGAACCAGGATCCCTATGGCGCGGGATGGATGGTCCGGATCCGTATGGCAAACCCTACCGAAGTGAACCAGCTCCTGACGGCTGACGAGTATCGCAAGACCATCGAAGAGGAATAGGAGCGCCGCACCTGTTGTGGCGTAGGAGAACATGCGCGACGTTCTCGATGACGGTGAGCAGACGGCGTCGGGGCAGGGCGCCTTCGTATGGCGACACTTGGGGCCCAGACCGCAGGACATTCGGGCAATGCTCGCCGAGCTGGGCTGCTCCACGCTGGACGAACTGGTGGCCCGAGCGGTACCCGCATCCATCCTCCCGGAACATCCCCTGGAGTTTGCTTCCGTCGGCAGTGGGCAATCCGAAGCGAGTGTTCTGGAGGAACTCCGCGAGCTGGGCCGAAGGAACCAATTGTGGCGTAGCTTTATCGGCTTGGGTTATTACGGTACGATCACGCCCCCGGTATTGCAGCGCTGCATCTTGGAGGATCCCCGTTGGTACACCCCCTACACTCCGTACCAATCCGAGGTCTCGCAGGGCCGCCTGGAAGCGCTGATGATCTTCCAGACGATGGTGTGCGACCTTACCGGCATGGAGGTCTCCAACGCATCTCTTCTGGACGACGCCACTGCGGCGGCTGAGGCCATGATGCTTTGTAGGGCCCTGTGCCGTGGCGAGCGGAGTGTGTTCTTCGTGTCCAGCGGGTGCCACCCTGCCACGGTGGCGGTGGTGCAGACACGCGCTCGGCCTCTGGGTATCCGAGTAGTAGTGGGTACCGACGACGAGTTCGACGCCTCAATGGAGGTGTTCGGCGCCCTATTCCAGTATCCCGACACCCGCGGTGCAGTGCGCGACCTGACGCCCCTAATCGCGCGGGTGCACGAAGCCGGGGCCCATGCTGTGGTTGCGGCGGATCTCTTGGCGTTGACGTTGCTGAAGCCGCCGGGAGAGATGGGTGCAGACGTGGTTGTGGGGAACACCCAACGGTTCGGCGTGCCTCTCGGATACGGCGGGCCCCACGCAGGATTTCTGGCCACTAAAGACGCCTTCAAGCGGCAAATGCCCGGACGCATCGTGGGTCTTTCACGCGATGCCGATGGCCGCCCAGGCTACCGGCTTGCCCTGCAGACACGAGAGCAGCACATTCGCCGCGAGAAGGCAACCAGCAATATCTGCACGGCGCAGGTTCTTCCTGCCGTATTAGCGGCCATGTATGCGGTCTACCATGGCCCGGAAGGGTTGCGCGCCATCGCGCTCCGCATCCACGAATATGCGCGGATGTTGGCGGAAGGACTTCGGCAAGGAGGCTGGCAGCTCGAAACGGACGCATTCTTCGACACTGTGACCGTAGCTGCAGGTGCCCAACGCGCGTCTGTGTTGGAGCGTGCGCAGGAACGTAGAGTGAACCTGCGTGCCAACGATCCCGGCTTTCTCAGTGCAGCGTTGGATGAACGGACGACCGAACAGGACGTAGCGGACCTCCTCGAAATCTTTCTTGGCGTACCCGTGAAGGTCCGGGAGCTGGTGCCCAATGCCGCTCCGCATGTTCCTCTGCCCAGAACCAGCCCGTATCTCCAGCACCCTGTATTCCACCAATACCATTCGGAAACCGCCATGATGCGGTACCTCAATCGGCTTGCCAACCGGGACATCTCTCTGGCGGACTCCATGATCTCCCTGGGATCGTGCACCATGAAATTGAACCCCGCGGCTGCTATGATGCCCATTTCCTGGCCGGAGTTTGCCCAAATCCATCCGTTTGTGCCGCCGGAACAGGCAGCCGGTTATCACGAACTCATCCTGCGGATGGAACGGATGCTGGCAGAAGTGACGGGCATGGATGCCGTGTCCCTGCAGCCCAATGCCGGTTCCCAGGGAGAGTACGCAGGCCTCATGGCGATCCGGAGTTACCATGCGGCCCGCGGTGAGGCCGGCCGTAATGTATGCCTCATACCCCAATCTGCCCACGGTACCAACCCAGCTTCTGCCGCACTGGCCGGGTTTCGCATCGTTGTTGTAAAGTGCAACGCATCGGGCGATATAGATCTCGCCGACTTGGAGACTCACGCCGAGCGGTATGGCAACGAGCTCGCAGCGCTCATGGTCACCTATCCCTCAACGCATGGCGTGTTTGAAGAGGGGATCGTGCGCATCTGCCAGATTGTGCACGAGCACGGCGGCCAGGTCTACCTGGATGGCGCCAACATGAATGCGCTTCTGGGCATTTGCCGGCCGGGCGACCTCGGCGCAGACGTTTGCCACCTGAACCTTCACAAAACCTTCGCCATACCCCACGGCGGCGGAGGGCCCGGCATGGGCCCGATTGCTGTGAAAGCGCATCTGGCCCCCTTCCTTCCAGGCCATCCTCTGGCGCCGGTGGGCGGTGAACAGCCCCTTGGGACCGTGTCGCAATCGCCGTATGGGAGCCCGCTCATTTTGACGATCTCCTACGCATACATGCGTTTGATGGGATGGCGCAACCTCAAATTGGCAACGCAGGTGGCGCTGCTCAATGCCAATTACCTTGCTTCCAGGCTGGGAGCTGCCTTCCCTGTGCTGTACAAAGGGCGCAACGGCTTCGTAGCGCATGAATGCATTCTGGACCTTCGCCGCTTCAAGGCCGTGTCCGTTGAGGTAGAGGACGTGGCCAAGCGACTGATGGACTATGGCTTCCATGCCCCAACCGTGTCGTTTCCGGTGCCCGGCACCCTTATGGTGGAGCCTACCGAAAGCGAGCCGAAAGAGGAACTGGATCGCTTTGTGCAGGCGATGCTCCGCATTCGAGAGGAGATTGCTCGTATTGAAGAGGGTAATGCCGATCAGGCAGACAATCCTCTCAAGAACGCTCCGCATCCGGCGGAACGCGTCACATCCAACTCTTGGACGCATGCGTACACTCGGGAGGAGGCTGCATATCCGGTGGCATGGCTTCGGCAAAACAAGTGGTGGCCGCCGATGGGGCGCATTGACAACGTGTACGGCGAACGCCACGTGACGTGTATCTTGCCGCCCGCGGTTCAGGCTGAATGAAGCAGGGCTTTGGCGGCGCGTGACATCCCTGCAGCGGCAGCTGAGTGCAGGAGGAGGCATGAAGCGCGTATCCCGCGAAGTTCGGTGGAGGTTGATCCTGGATGGCCGCAATGGCGCGGCGTGGAACATGGCTGTGGACGAGGCGATCCTCGACGCCGTCATCCAGGGCATCTCCCGGCCTACAATCCGCATGTACCGCTGGGATCCGCCCGCAATCAGTGTGGGCCGCTTTCAGTCTCTTCCACGGGCGGTGAACCTGGACGCGTGCCGGAGGTTCGGCGTCGAGGTGGTGCGGCGCCCTACAGGAGGCCGCGCGGTTCTCCATGATGAGGACGAAACCGTGTCCATAATCCTCCCGGTTCAGGCAGTCGGAAGCGCAGGGGCCAGCGTATCGGGCTCCTACCGCCTCCTCTCGCAAGGCTTCTCCGACGGGCTCGCACGCTTGGGGCTTTCGCTTCGCCAAGGTGGCGCTGAGCGCCGGGTGTCGCCCTCTGCCGACTGCTTCGCCGTGCGCACTTCGGCGGATCTCGTGACACCGGACGGGACGAAGGTTGTAGGAAGTGCCCAATATCGGCGCTCGGGTGTGATCCTTCAGCAATCCTCCATCGTCCATCGGCCGCCTTCCATATCCCCGCAGGAGGTCTTTCTGGGGCCTGTTTCCTACACGACCTTCCCTCTGGAGGACGCACCGGAGGGGGAGCTGCGCCTGGCCCTCCGGGAGGGCTTTGGACGGGCTCTCGGAATTACCCTGTTTGTGGACGACCTAACGGCGTGGGAGTATGAGCGTGCAGGGGCGCTGCTTCAGCGTGTGAAGGAGCGGACAACCGGCGGGTCGTAAGATGAAGAGCCGTGCCTTATACCCTGCGGACGTTGCCGTTGGAACCTGCGGCGGCCGTCGGCGTAGGGGGAGGACGCATAGCGCCTCCCCCTACATCATCGGCCCGATCTTGCGGCCTGTTCCATCGCTCAGCTCAAGAAGATCATGCGTCTGTGGTGCGGCGCTCTAGGGAGTGGCCGGTCTGAAGGCCGAACACAAAGATCACCAAGGCGATGGCGCCCACGGCAAACAATGTGTCCCCAGGGACGCGCATCCATCGCAGGACCTGCATATAGGGCAGGTGCAGAAACGCGGCGCTGCGGGCATACCAGTATCCCCGCGTCACGGCAGCCCACGTTTGCAGGAGCCCCACAGGCAACAGGCTGAGCAGGACCATGGCCATCAACCCTCCGTTCATGGCCCAAAACGAGAACTTCAGAAGCCCCTCCTTCCAAGGCACGCCGGGACGGAGCGCCCGCAGGCCGAAGAGCATCAAGCCAATGCCTAACATGCCGTAGACCCCAAATAGGGCGCCATGGGCGTGGACCGCCGTAGTATTGAGCCCCTGCATGTAATAAAGGGCAATGGGCGGATTGATCATGAAGCCGAAGAGCCCGGCTCCCACCATGTTCCAGAACGCAACGGCAATGAAGAACATGATGGGCCATTTGTAGTAGCGCACCCAACTGGCGGCACGCGCCATGCGGATATCTTCCCAGGCAGGGAAGGCCACCAGTGTAAGCGGCACTACCTCAAGCGCACTGAATACGGATCCCCAAGCCAGGGCCACCGTGGGCGTCCCAGCCCAGTAAAGGTGGTGCAATGTTCCGATGATGCCGCCCGCCAGGTATATGGTTCCCGAAAGGAGCGTCGTTCACGCCGCCTGCATGGGGCGGATCAGCCGCAAGCGGGCGAAGAAGAAGGCAATCACTACCGTTGCGAAGACCTCAAAGAAGCCTTCGACCCAGAGGTGCACGACCCACCACCGCCAATACTCGACGATTGACAGAGGCGTCTGGCGCCCCCACATCAATCCGGCAAAGTAGAAACCGGCGATGGCTGCAGCAGACATCAGGTACAGACCTAGAAGGGGGCGCTGCTCGCTTGATTGCTTCATGGCCGGCCACACTGCCCGCACAACCAGCCACAACCAAAGGAGCAGCCCCACGAAGAGGCCGATCTGCCAAACGCGGCCAAGATCCAGGTATTCATAACCTTGGTGGCCCAAGTAGAACGTGGCAGCGCCGGTGATGCGGTGCTCGACGCTCATCCACTCGCCTGCGAGGGAGCCGACCACGATCACAAGCAGCGCTGCAAACAGAAGGTTCACACCAAAACGCTGCCCCTTGGGTTCCACACCGCTAATAACGGGACCGATAATCAGGCCCGATGCGAGCCATGCCGTTGCGATCCAGAACAGGGCCAACTGCACGTGCCACGTTCTCGTGACGGTGTAGGGCAGCCAATTCGCAAGGGGAATGCCGTAGAGCCCGAGCCCTTCCACGCCGTAGTGCGCTGTGACCACGCCCATCACAATCTGCGCCAGGATGAGCCCGGCAACCACCCAGAAGTATTTGACCGCCGCCTTTTGAGAGGGCGTAACCTGCGCGCCGACAAGCGGATCCTGCGTGGGAGCATCTCCCGTGTCACTGTGGTAGCGCGTTCCGGCGTAATACCATACCAGCGCGCCGATGCCGGCAAGGAGCATGATGACGCTCACACCGGTCCACACGATGACTTCTCCGGTGGGGCGGTTGCCCACCAGCGGTTCGCTCGGCCAATTGCTGGTGTAGGTGATGGTGTCGTTGGGGCGGTTCGTGGAGGCTGCCCAAGAGGTTCAGAAGAAGAACGCCGCAAGGTCTCGTATCTGCGATGGATGGGTAAGCGTGCCCGCAGGAATGGCGTATTGGGCGTTGCCTTGCGTGAATAACTTGGTGTAGTAAGCAAGGTTCGCCTCAAAAGCCTGGGCCCGTACCGGATCTATCACCAGAGTGGAATTGGCGGGGTTATAGGTGTTCGCCCGCATCATGCGCTCAAGGCGGCTGCGGAGCATAGCCTGTTGGTCCGGAGGCACGGCTCTATACGGGCTTTTGAACTCTTGGTGCGCCCACGTGTTCAGAACGAACATGCACTCGCGATGGAGCCAATCGGCAGTCCAGTCCGGTGCGACGTAGCTTCCGTGCCCCCATACGGTTCCTAATTCCATTCCACCCATAGCCTGCCGCACATGCTGGCCGCGCATGATGGCGCCTTCCGGGATTACCGGATGTCCGTCCGGGGTTGTGACGGTTAGGGGGATAGGGGGTGCGCCTTGGTAGATGCGCGAGCCCACCCATCCAAGGATGCTAAACGAAATCACGTTCACTAGAAGGAACGCGAGCCACAGCTTCTTCATAGTCGGCTATCCTTTCACGTTTGCGTCTCGGACACTCGTGTGTGGTTTCCTTGGTGCATCCGGAACTCCGTTGTGCGGCACAAAACCGTAGAGCAAACCGGAGTTCCTCATCCAATTAGGGATATTACTCAACAGGCGCGGCATGTGTCAATACGAGGACCCTACGGGAATATCGGGTAACCGTGGGCCGGCCACGCCGCCACGTTGACGTGGTGGTGCGCTGATGGAGGGGGTCCTTGCCCCGGGGATGGTTGGGGAGGCAAAGCTTCCGAGAACCGGTGAGGGCACGTTCGTCGGTCATCCGTACGTCCGTGAGCCCCTATTGACAAAACGGGAGGAAGCAAGTATTCGATTGAGCACTTGAATATGCAATCAAAATGGCGTCATGACCGGTCGTGAATTCAAAGATGCCGTGTTTGCTCTCTTTGCCGAGATAGCGGCTGCCTTCGCCGCGCCAAAGCGCATCGAGATGATTGATGTGTTGGCCCAAGGTGAGCGTACGGTGGAGGCCCTCGCCGCAGAGACCGATCAATCTGTGGCCAACACGTCGCGGCATCTCCAGGTGCTCAAGAACGCGCATCTCGTGGTGTTTCGTAAGGATGGCGTGCGTGTGTATTACCGGCTGGCAAGTCCGGTGGTCCTGCAAGGATATCGGGCTCTACAGCGGCTGTGTGAGGACCGGCTTGCGGAGGTGGACCGCCTTACCCAGGATTTCTTTGCGGGCGCAAGCGGGTTCGAGGCTATAGAGAAAGACGAATTGCTCCGGCGGATGCGCGAGGGTGAAGCGATCGTGCTGGACGTGAGGCCGCCGGAGGAGTTTGCTGCCGGGCATGTACGCGGCGCCGTTTCCATTCCCCTTCAGGCGCTGGAGGAGTATCTAGGGCAGCTTCCGCGGGACAGGCGCATTGTGGCCTATTGCCGAGGGCCCTATTGTGTGCTGGCGGCGGAGGCTGTGCGGGTATTGCGCCGTAATGGGTTCCAGGCGGTGAGGATGAAGGAAGGCTACCCGGAATGGCGGGACGCCGGCCTGCCTGTCGAGGTAGGTGCAACAACGCCTCCTGACAGCTTGTTTGCCCAATCTGAGGAACAAGGAGAGCTCCCGACGTGAATATACTGATGATCCTCAAACGATCCTCCGTATGGCACAGAGCGCAGCTATAACGGACTCAGGCTCGCTGCTAGCCTTTTGCGCAGGGTGGAAACCACCACAGTCACGGTATTCTTGATGGGCGATGCCGTATCTGCAGCCAAGGCAGGGCAGCAGACGCCCAACGGCTATTACAATCTCGAGCGCATGATCAAAGGGTTCCTTGCCCGAGGCGGCCATGTGTTGCTGTGCGGCACGTGTATGGATGCCCGGGGATTGAAGAGTGATGAGCTGGTGGTCGGGTGCCAACGAAGCTCCCTGGACGAGCTCACGGCGCTCGCTTCTTCTTCGGAGCAGGTGTTGGTGTTCTGAAGAGTATGGCCTAAGGAGATCACCATGGGATTAGAGCGCTGCACTGTGCTTATCCTCGGCGGCGGCGTCGGGGGGGATTGTGACGGCTACACGGCTACGAAAGCAGTTGGATCAGCGGCACCGGATTATTCTGGTGAACCGGGAGCCTGAATTCGCGCTCGCCGCATCGTTCCTTTGGGTCGCTACAGGGAAGCGAAAGCCCCATCAGATCACCAAGTCCCTCGAGCTGCTCAAAAACAAGGGCATCGAGGTCGTTACGGGAGAGGTCGAGCGCATTAACGCCGCCCGAAAGGAAGCCGTAGTGTCCGGCCGTATTCTTCGCGGTGACTTCCTTGTCGTGTCTCTGGGGGCAGAATTCTGCCCGGAAGCGGTTCCCGGGCTTGGCGACGCGGGGCTCACGTTCTGCACGCTGGATGGTGCGTCGAGATTGCGGGAGGCAGTGGAGCGCATTCAGTCTGGGCGCGTACTCATCGTCACTGCGGATCCGGCATACAAATGTCCGGCAGCTCCATACGAGGCTGCCATGCTTCTTCACGACCTTTTCAGGCGTCGCGGCGTGCGGAACCGTATCCAAATCGAACTCCATGCCGCCGAAGCAGCTCCGATGGCGGTGGCTGGAGCAAACGTGTCCCGGGCAGTGCAAGAGATGGTGGAACGATGCGCCGTAACATACTTCCCCGAGCACAGGATCGCATCAGCGCACGCGGAACACGTTGAGTTCACTGATGGTGTCCGAAGAGACTTCGCCTTGCTGGTCTATGTGCCGCCCATCAGACCTCCCGACGCAGTGCGCCAGTCTGATCTGGCCGGTGACAGCGGTTGGGTTGATGTGGACCGGTACACTCTTGCTACCAGGTTCCCCGATGTTTATGCTGTGGGAGGTGTTACGCTCATTCCCTTGGCGATGGGGAAGCCTCTGCCGCGGGCCGGCGTGTTTGCGCATGGGCAAGCCGAGGTTGTTGCCGCGAGGATTGCATCTACCGTCGCCGGCCGGAGCCAAGATGTGCGTTTTGAAGGCCGCGGCGGATGCTTTGTCGAAACGGGCGGGGGCCGCGCCGCATTCGGTGCAGGCAACTTCTACGCAGATCCGCATCCTACGGTTCGGATGCGCTCGCCCAGCCGCGTTTGGCACATAGGCAAGATCCTCCTGGAACGACAGATCCTCTCACAGTGGTTTTGACGCGGGCGACGGCGAAAGGGAAGGCACGATGGCGACCGAGAGCAAACCCATTTATTTAGATTACAACGCTACGACGCCCTTGCGCCCCGAAGTTCTGGAGGCGATGCTGCCCTACCTTCGGGAGTGTTTTGGGAACGCATCCAGCCTCCACGCCTACGGCAAACAGGCAAAGGCCGCCGTGGAACGCGCCCGCGAGCAGGTGGCCGACCTCATTGGTTGCGAACCTGCAGAAGTGATCTTCACATCCGGGGGCACTGAGGCGAACAACCTCGCCGTCCGCGGCGCGGCATGGGCTGCTGAGCAGCGGAGGCATATTGTAACCTCTGCTGTGGAGCATCCTTCCGTAAGCGAGCCCATCCGGTATTTAGAGCGTGTAGGGTTCGAGGTAACGAGGATCCCCGTAGACGAGACCGGAAGGATCAACCCGGCAGATGTGGCGCCGTTCCTGCGGGGCGACACGCTTCTGCTCAGCGTTATGCTGGCGCAGAACGAAACTGGGGCTCTCATGCCGGTACCTGAGCTTGCTGAGATGGCCCACGCCAGGGGTGCCCTAGTACATACCGACGCGGCACAGGCAATTGGTAAGGTGCGCGTTCGTGTGAATGAACTAGGGGTGGACCTGTTGTCTGTCGCAGGCCACAAGTTGTATGGGCCCAAGGGTGTCGGCGCGCTCTTTGTGCGGCGCGGTGTGCGTATCGCGCCGGTCCTCGTGGGGGCGGGTCAAGAGCGCGGGTTGCGGCCCGGGACCGAAGCTGTGGCCCTCATCGTGGGTCTCGGAGAGGCATGCTCTCTGGCTGCACAGGATCTGGAGCAGGAGGCGGGCCGACTGCGGTCGCTTCGTGACGAACTCTTGATGCGCCTCAGGTCTGCTATTCCCCAACTTCGCGTGATCAGTCCCCTGAAGCACTGTTTGCCCAATACGCTCAACGTGGCCTTCCCAGGCGTTGGGGGCAATGCCGTTCTCGATGCTGCGCCGGAGATTGCTGCATCCACAGGGTCTGCGTGCCATGCAGGGAGCGAGGCTCCGTCGCCGGTACTCACGGCGATGGGGCTTTCGCCTGCAGAAGCCCTGTCTGCTGTAAGGCTTTCTCTGGGACGCTTCACCACTCGGGATGAGGTACAACGCGCCGCAGATGGTTTGATCCGCGCGTACCGCACACTCGATCGCACCGATCCCAGTGCAGGGTATAAGTCCCGGGTCTGACGCTGCGACAGGAGATCTCGGATCGGCCTGTTCCGCCGCCCTAGAGGGTGTGGCGGCATCTTTGCTGCCTCTCGGCATCCTCCGAACTGCTCGGCTTGGCTAGGGAGGCTGGTTCTGCTCGGCGCGCCGCTCCATATACCAACTGTCGTTGGGCGCTCGAAACGTCGCCTCTCCCGTGATGCGAAACCCGCAACGCAGATACAGTCGGAGCGCCCGTTCGTTGGACTTCACCACAGTGAGTGTCACAAGGGGGAGGTTGTCGGCATCCGCCAATGCCAAGAGCTGTTCCATTAACATCCGGCCATATCCGCGGCCGATATAGTCATCCCGCAGCCCAATGCCCAACGTAGGAGCCATACTGCGGATGTTTGCGATGAAGCCGTGACCCACGATTTCCCCTGTGTCCGTCACCAGCGCCAGGCTGAGGTGGATGCCGCGGGCTGCCTCGGCAAGATGGGCCTCCAGAGTGTCCCAGCTCACTGCGTCGAAGGGCAGAAAGACCTCCGTAACCGCGGGTGAGAGCGAGTGGTAGAATGAGAGCAACGGCGCTGCATCATCGGGTGTCAGCTCTACGATATGCAGTGGTTGGTTCAACTGGCGGTTTTCCTGGCTGGGATGAACGGCGCGGCCGGCATGCCCCAATAGTTGCTATCGCTCAGATGCAGGCGTCGCCAGTGGCCTTGGGATCGAAGTATGAAAAATGGCGGCATGAATGCAGGCGTCAACGGCGACACCGTAGCGGCGGCGCGCCTCTCCATCCTGTCGAATACATTCTTGACGGTGCTCAAGCTGATCGTAGGGCTGACCTCCGGTTCGGTGAGCGTGCTTTCCGAGGCTGCCCATTCCGGGATGGACCTGGTGGCCTCTTGGATTGCCTATTTTTCGGTGCGGGTCTCGGCGCGTCCTGCCGACGACGAGCATCCGTATGGACACGGAAAGATCGAGAGCGTCTCCGGGATGACGGAGGCGCTGCTCATTTTCGCCGCGGCCGGATTCATCATCTTTGAGGCGGTACGGCGCATACTTGCGCACCAGCGGCCGCCTGAGGTGGGGGCAGGTCTCGTGGTGATGGGAATGTCCACACTCGTCAACGCTGCCGTGTCGGCCTACCTGTTTCGCGTTGCCCATCGGGCCGATTCCCTTGCTTTGAGGGCCGACGCCGAACACTTGCGTACGGATGTTTACACGTCGCTGGGTGTGTTTGCCGGGCTGCTTCTTGTGCGGCTTACGCACGTCGGTGCCTTGGATGGTGTCGCGGCTATCTGTGTGGCATGCCTCATCATCGCGGCCGCCTGGAGGCTGAGCCGCAGCGCTCTCGAACCGCTTCTAGACACGCGTTTGCCGGCAGCGGATATTGCCGTTATCAAGGGCATTCTGGATCGCGACCCCCGTGTCATGGGGTACCACAAGCTCAGAACCCGGAAGTCCGGGGCCGCCCGCCACGTAGACGCCCACATCCTCGTGGAAGATCAGATGAGCTTGATGGAAGCTCACGAGCTCACGGAGCAGTTGGAGGACGAGGTGCGCCGGAGGCTACCCAATGCCGAAGTAACGCTCCATACAGAACCCTACCAGGCCGAGCTACGCCATCAGTATGAGAAGCACGGAGGCCCCCTTCCCGACGAGGAGACCGACCCGCAGCGCCGGGAGGGCTAGTGGACGCTTCCGGATTGAGCTTGCGCAGCATCGAGGGCTTCGACTGCATCCTTGACTTGCCTAGAGGCCTCCAGCCGCATCACCGTTGCTTCTTCTTCATGGCTCGCGTCACGGGCTTCCAGGCTCCGCAGAGAAAGATCCAGAGCCTGTGCGGTTAGGCTGGCGGCCTGGGCAAAGAGGCTCTTGACGCGAGCGTACCCAGCCGGCGCTTCCAACGCTTCGAGGAAGGACGAAAGGTCGGACGTCTGTTTGCGCAGTTGGGTTTCACCGGTGTAGACTTGCTCTCGGGTACGTTTGCCCGTAGCAAGATCCTGGCGGTCATTCTGCAGGTGATTGAGGATGCCGCCAAGGCCGTTGGCAGCGATGCGGCAGAGATCCGCATAATCGGTTGCTACGCCGTCGCTCTCATCCGGCTTAGCGTGCATCCGGACCATGTTGAACTCGGAGGCTGCGTCGGAATATCGGCCCAATTCCGCATACATACGGGCTAGCTTGCGATGAGGCAAGGGATTGTTCGGATCACACGCGACGCCATCCTGGAGGGCTTTCACTGCTGCATCGGGTTGAGCCAATGCCCAGTACCCGTCCGCAAGCGCCACGTAATTGGCGGCATCCTTCGGGTCGAGCTGTACTGCCATGCGGTATTGGGCTACAGCTTCCTCGTTGGCCCCGCGGGACAGCAAGCAATGCCCCAACATGCAACACAGCGGGGCGGATCCCGGCAGCAACGCTACGGCCCGGCGCGCCTCGTCAAGGGCGGCAGACTTCAATCCGGCGTCTAAGTAGGCTCGGATCAGTTGGCTGCGAAGCGACGCATCCTTGGGTTTGGCGGTTACAGCCTTTCGAAGCGCCATGATGAGGTTCGGGAGATCCCCCTGGCGCCGGAAACGGTCAACCAGGATTTCCTCAGCGGACACGGAAGAAGCCGGCTGGGAGGGCTTTGCTGCGGTCATTTCCCTTGGGCGAGCGGGGAGTGTTCCCTGAGGCTCGGCCGTAAGGGCAGGAGGATGGGATTGCTGGGGCACCACCTGGCCCGTCTTCACGTCCACAGGCGGGCTCACCGGGATCGGGGTTTGGTTGTGGGTTATCTGCTGGACAATGAGGGCAGTTTGGGCATTGATGCCTTCCAGCAAGGAGGGCTTGGAACCCTTAGCACGGTACGGGGCCAGCTTCTGCACAAATACAACGGACCACTCCCGCTGGCCTACGAGGCGCTCCATCTGAGCCTCGGCGGCAACCCCTGCCTTCGTATAGGAGCCGGAGAGGGTGAGGACAAAATCAGCGCCGACGGCGCGGCCGATCTTGCGCCGTATTGAAGGAGCAAAGGGCTCCGCCAAGTCGGCTGGGGTGAGTTCGCCGCGGCTGAGGGCCGCCTGGACTTGCGGGTCTTTTGGGCGGAAGATCTTGGGGGCGTACGAAGCGTCATCCTGAAGAGAACGCGCGACGAAGGGAGCGAAGTCCACGAATTCCCGGGCAGGTATCCCCTTTGCGGGGTAGGAAAAGATGAGCACAGTCAGAGGGGCGGGGCGAGCGCCGCCGAGGTCACCTGTCAGCAAACAGGTGAGGCAGCCGAAAAGAACTCCAACCCCACGGAAACGCATCACTGGCATGCCTTGATGCCCTCCTCGCACGCCTTGATGCCGCGATTGGCCGCGTCCACATTCTTTCCGGCTGCCAGGAGACGCTTGTAATCTGCGATGGCGTCGTTGTAGTGCGCCACAGCGCTCTCATTCTGGCCCAAGCGCTGGTAGCAGAGGCCGATGAGCTGGTGCAGATACGCCGATCGGTCTCCCGAATGATCCAGGGCTTTCAGGTACTCCACCACGGCTGCGCGGTAATCCCCCCGCTTCTGTGCTTCCAAGGCAGCCGCTTCGTGGACTTGTGAGGCCATGGTGGATCCACTGCTGGTTCCGCTCGCCGCGCGGCCGCCGCTGGGAGCGACTACAATCTGGATGCGGCCTGGGTTCGGAGGAGGCGGCTGTGGTGAAGCCGCAGGATTGGCCGGTTGCGGGTTGGAGGTCGTCTGCTGACTGGATGTGTCAACATCGGGTAGGTGAACGGTGTTGCTGTTCTGGACGGAAGAGGCGTCCCGCCGAGTACCGGAGGCCGGTGGCGGCTGCACGGGAGCCGGAGCAAGCAGTTCGGTGCTGCTGGGGCGCGCGACGGGTTGCTGGGAAGCAGAAGACTGAGGCGCCATCGTGGAAACCCCGGGTGCCATGCCGTACGTCTGCGGATAGCCGAAGGGAGTTGCGCTGGGCGGCGTCACAGGTTGGGGTGTGGCACTCTGAGCCGGGGAAGGCGTCATTGGCGGGGAAACGCCTGGCGCCTGCGCGGTGGACATTGCCGGCGCGGCGGGCTTTGGCCCTTTCTGGTAGTTGCGGTACCAGACGGCAAGCCCGCCCACCAGGAACACCAGGAAGAAGACCGTAATGGCATAGATCGCGGCAGCGGCAGGGTTCTCGGTAAGGACAGGAGCAGCAATGCGGCGCGACCAGTTGATTTTGGGCGGAGGCGCACTGGCCGAGCCTTCGCGGAGTTCATCCAGCTTGGCACGGTCTGCGATGCTTCCCGGGTTCAGCTCAAGCACTTTGGTGAATTCCTGGATGGCCAGATCGCGTTCTCCACGCTGCTCGTACAGAACGCCTAACAACGAATGGGCGCTGGAGCTGTTGGGATTGAGCTTGAGCACCTGCAGACAGAGCGCAACAGCCGCATCGGTATCGCCTGCGGCGTGCTTGCGGAATGCCTGGGCCAACAGGGCGCTGATTTCCTCGTCTACGATTTCTGGCGGAGTTGATACGGTCCCCTCGGGGAGCGGAGGAGATGCCGGGAGCCTCTGGCCGCACTGCATGCAGAAGCGCGCCCCGCGCAGATTGCGCACGCCGCAATGCGGGCAAAAGAGGCCGTCGGTTTCCCCCGGCGAGGAAGCCGCGGAGTGATCCGGCCCAATACGCGGTTGTTCGGGTTGGTGTTCCATTGGGAATACGCCCAGCAGCAGGTCGGAGAGCCCGACTATGGGCAGTGCGGCCGATCGCCGGCCTAGGATGCTTCCTATTCTAACCGCTCGCGCCGGATAAAGCAAGGGCTGGGCCTTGGCAACGGGAAAACCTCTCTGCGGTGCAATCGGCGGTGCGAGCCTGCAGCGTTACCCCGCTCCTTCTATGGTGCCGACGCGCGGTCCGCATGCTAGGGCTGGACGAACCTTGGTGGCAGTTCACTTCGCAGGCCCGTCTATGCTCCGAGGGGCGCGGACACGTCCGGAGGGTGGGGCGCCCACGATCAAATCGGCTTCTCCTAGCCGTCGCAAATCATCGAGCGCGGCGGAGTAGAGGTGCAGGATGTCCTGAGTTGGGGGCGTGTCGTCCATGCCGACGTTGCCCAGGAGACCCAGGCGCACGGAAGGCGGCAAATCTGCTTGAAGACGTGAGTTGTAGAAGAAGCACCCGGCGATGAGCACGGTGGCTTCCGATGGACCCGTCGCCACCACACGGGGCGTTTTCGGTTCGACGTAGAACTCGTTCTGGCCGTAGTAGATCCCCCCGCAGTAGCCGCGCAATTCGATTACCGGCTGTTGGGTTACAAGATGCGTCTTGGGTCCCTGGATCGTCACTCGCCCTGCCGGAAGGCGCGCGTCCCCCTCGAGCAGAAGGTGGCTTTCGGATTGCTCGTCATAGAAGTCACTCATTACTAGGGAAGCGTTGTCGTGCACATGAAGCGTGGGCCCCGCCAGGGTGTCCAGACGCGTAAGGAAGCCGATGAGGCCTCGGGAGTTTGCATGTCCGCCGGATACGGTCACGGTTCCTTCGTAGCTTGTGCGGAAGAGGAGTGTGGCATCGCTGCAATCCTCGATGCGCAGATTGCCCTGGACGTGCCGCGCATCCACAACAGCGCCTTCGGGGAGGCGAAGAAAGCGGATACCGTGCGTGTCGGGTGCCTTTTGGTACAGGCCATAGGCGTAGACCTCATCCAACACTAAGGAGCACGGCCTGCCGGGGCGCGCCGTAATTCGGATGTCGTCGCCATGCGTCATTCTGCCGTAATCGGGATGCCCTACAGCCACGTGTTCGATCGTCAGGTTGCGCGGGTCGGCCACCTCCAACATCGGCGCCCCGGCCGATCCGCGCCACACTAGCCCGCTTCGAAGTCCTCCACCTCCGAATGTGTAATCCCTTCCGGTGATCCGCAGCGTTTTGGTCACGACGTACGTCCCCGCCGGCAGATATGCCAGGGCGGCGTGGCCGGCTTTGCGGGCTGCGGCGAGAGCGTTCTGGATAGCCTGCGTGTCGTCCGTCCTGCCGTCCCCTTTCGCTCCGAAGTCGCGCATGGCATCGAACACCCGCGACGCCGTTCGCGCGGCAGATACGAGGAAGCTCTGGCGTGCAGAAGTGAGCGCACCCCTGCGTCTGCCCGCGGGTATTGAGAGAATGCGGGTGCCTGGTGGCGCATCTACGAGGCGGTCAGCAGCCAGGGGTTCGTTGTTGCTTACGGTCAGCCGCTGCTCGGCCCTGACCATGTGGATCGGAGGGCGGGCGGACGGCGGTTGAGAGAAGACGCAATCGAACACCAACGCCGTGCTTCCGTTGAGCACGACCGCGCCATCGGGGTCTTTCCACGCGGCAACGCGGCAGTCCTGAACTGTAAGCGGCGCGATGGTCCCTCGTTGCACGATGAAGCGGCGCGAGCCGTAGGAGGTGCACCGGCGCACGGAGTCTCCGTGTTCGCTTTGCGTGGAGATGTCGGCGTCGGCGCTCTCCTCGAAGTGGCAATTGCGCACGTAGAAATTGGCGTGTTGATCGTAGATGCCGGTGCGGCACTTGCGAAACTCACAGCGGTCGAATGTATTGTCGTAGTCATTGAAGTCGAGCATGCCTACGGCGATGTCGCAGTCTTCGAAGAGGCAATTGTAGTAATAGATCTCGGCGCTCGCCAGTCGCTGCCGATGCCCGATGCGAATGCCATATCCGGTGAAATGCCGAAACGCCTCATGCTCGTGGGTGATTTCGGTTTCGAACCTCAGCTCCGAGGCATGGTCGAAGCCTACGGCGGCGCGGTGTCTTCCATCCCACGAGATGCCGACGAACCGCGAGTATGCTGCGCCGTTGCACCGGAACATCGTGCCGCCCGCAGGGCCGTCCCACAGGATGGTGGTGTCGCGCCCATGCCCCACGAGTAGGAAGCCTACCCGCGGTCCCTTCAATTCCAGGGTGCGCGTGATGCGATAGACGCCTGGCGGCAAGTAAACGGCGCGCCCGTCGCCGGGTTGGTCGAGAGCTCGCTGGATGGCGCTTGTGTCATCCGCTCGACCGTCGCCGGCGGCCTTCACCGACACGCCGGTTCGTACGTTGATCCAGTCCGAGCGCTGCTGCCAGTTCAGGGCAGGGATCTGGGGCGCGGCTGCGGGTGCGGAAGCCGCGAGAAAAACGAAGAGAGCTGTAAGGCCGGCATCGCTCCAATTCATCGGACGACCTCCTGTAGGCAGAGGCATTGCTAACGCGTTGGCGGTGTCGGCGCCTTGCGCAGCTTGGCATAGAATGCCTTCACTATGTCCCAGGCCGGCTTGCCGCGGACGCTGTACCCCGTATCGGCGTGGGCATCGGGGACGTCGCGGACCTCCCAGAGCCACCAATACGCTCCGGCAAACCAAGGCTCGTCCCAAAACGTGTCCAGTGCGGCTCGATAGAGCCTCGCTTGCTCGTCCAACGACACAGGTTGCGGCAGCGCCCATTCCCAAGGCTCCATGGCGGCGCGGATCGAGCTACGGTACCCGATCTCGGTGAACAGAATGGGCTTCCGGACGCGGGCCGACAGGTCGCGGAGGCGCTGCACGTAAGGACGCCAAGCCGCCTTCAGATCCTCCACAGATCTTCCCGGTCGGTCCGCAAGGGGATAGTACGCGTCTACGCCCACGTAATCGAGCGCATCCCACCAGGCAATATCCGTTTCACGGTTCCAGTTCGCCGCATAGGTTAGGGGGCCCTTGTAGCGCTTTCGGACCGATGACACCACCTGCCTCCAATCAGCTTCGCGGTGGCGGGTGCCGTCCAGTTCGACGCCCACGCAGAACAGTTCCGCCTTTTCCGAAGCAGCCAGGTCGGCGTGGTACTCGATGAAGCGGCGGTAGCTTGCGAACCACGCCTGCCAGTCTTCCTCTTTCGTGAACGTGATTTCGCCCCGCCATCCAGGGCCCGCAAGGTCTATTTGCGGCTTGAGCATGACTTTGAGGCCGATGCGATGTGCTTCCCGGATGACATGCCGTAGGCTCTCGTCTGTGGAGGTCCACAGTGGGGCCGGTGCGATGACCGTCGAGGCGGGAGTGGCCTGCTGCCAGAGCGTAACGATGGACACCCACTGCACGCCGCCCCGCTTCATCGCCGCAAGCTGATCATCTGACGCTTTGCCGAGGAAGCCGTCTGCGGTCCATGCGGCGAAGCTGAAGCCTTTTTGGAACACAACGGGGTTGGAGCGCGCGCTGCACGGAGCCTGCAACGATGAAAGAGGTGAAGCGACCACTGCAATCGTGACCCAGCGGGCGAGCCCGGCTAGGATGGAATTATGGGAACGCATGTAACGGTTTATCGTACGGGCAGGTCGTGTTCTGCGTTAGGCGGCCGGCGTACAGAATTCGCGCGGCCCATTCATGGCATTCGCCTCAGTGAGCGCACACTCCTTCCGCAGACCCACTCCGAGAGGTGTCGGCTTCAACAATGCGGCCATCCGTCTGCGCCTCCTTGGGCGGGGCGGTACGGGCCGCCTTGCGGCATCAGGCCACGGTGCAAAGCGGACGAATTCGGCAGGGCTCTTTCGTCAAGTGCGGCAGCGATCTCTCCTAAGGGTGTTTGTCGCGTTGGAGCAGTGGATCTTTCCTCAACGATGCCGTCAGGAACTTGAGCCGGTTGGCCGCAATCGGGCCGGAGGCGGCCGTTCACGGCTGCGTTGACAATCCCGATGGGTGGTGGTTATACTGGTGTCGTTACCACGCAGGTCCGCGGAGGCGCCATGCGCGGCAGTATCCCCAACGCAGTCCCCGTAGGAATAAAGAAGGAGCATTCTCACGCGTCCACGGCACGTTCCTTGGGGGACGATATTCAATACGTCAAGGGGGTTGGTCCTGCTGCTGCCCAGCTTCTGGCGAAGCTCGGCATCCGCACCGCCCGAGATGTGCTGCGGCACATCCCTCGGCGATACGAGGACCGCACGAACTTCAGGAAGATCCGAGATCTGATCCCCGGGGAACCGGCCGTCATCAGCGCCAAGGTTGTGAGTGTAGAGACCACAACGGCTCGGCGCACTGGGATGGAGATTACCCGTGTCACCGTGGACGACGGCACCGGTCGGGCTCAACTCGTCTTTTTTCGGCAGCCCTACTTGCAGAAGCGCTTTGCCGCTTTGGCGCGTTCCGGCACACCCATTTCGGTCTACGGGTTCGCAAAGCTGGATCTCTACCACGGTGTAGAGATTGAAAGGGCCGAGTGGGAGGAATTAGGAGCTGGCGACAACCTCAGCGCCAACCGCATCGTGCCTATCTACCCGGCAACGGAGGGGATCCGGCAGGCGCGGATCCGGCGCATCGTGTACAACGTCCTGCAGTCCCACGGTCATTTGGTGCCCGACGCAATCCCCGGCGGTCTTCGGGCAGAACAGGGGTTGCCGCCCGCATACGAGGCTATTCGGAACATCCATTTTCCTTCCAGCACCGAAGCGCTCAGCAGGGCTCGTCGGGCGCTCGTATTCGAGGAATTCCTGGTGCTGCAGGCGGGCCTCATACGCCGGAGGGCGATGTACGCGAAGGAAGGCGGGGGCCTCGTTTTCACTGTGGATTGGGAGCGGCTCGAGGCCGATCTGCGCCGGATCCTGCCCTTCCAACTTACGGGCGCGCAGAGGCGGGCGATCAGCGAGATTGCGGCGGATGTGTCCAGCGGCCGAGCCATGAACCGCCTGGTTCAGGGCGACGTGGGATCGGGCAAAACCGTGGTGGCTCTGGCTGCCGCGCTTATGGCTGTGGAGAATGGCTATCAGGTTGCCCTCATGGCGCCTACAGAGATCCTTGCTCAACAACATGCGTTTGTGCTGCGAGGATATCTCGAGCCGCTTTCCATCTCTGTTGCCCTGGCCACGGGCAGCCAGAAAGCAGGGAGCCGCCGGATGACGCGCGACCGCGTGGCGGGCGGCGAGAGCCCCGTGGTAGTGGGAACCCACGCGCTCATCCAAGAGGATTTTCAGTTTCACAGGCTCGGCCTCGTGATTATTGACGAGCAGCACCGGTTTGGGGTATTGCAGCGGCAGGCTTTGCACAAGAAGGGGCGAACTCCCCACGTGCTGGTAATGACGGCCACCCCGATTCCGCGGACGCTCACCCTCACGCTCTATGGGGATCTGGACACCAGCATCATCAATGAGCTTCCGCCCGGCCGCAAGCCCATCAAAACCTACTGGAAGCCCAAACACGAGGCGGCGAGCGTCTACGCCGGCGTCCGGACGCTTCTGGAGAAGGGCCGGCAGGCCTACGTAGTGTGCCCCCTCGTGGAAGAGTCCGAAAAGCTGCAGGCGCGTGCCGCGGTTCAGCTTGCGGAGCATATCCGGAAGGATGTGTTGCCGGGGTTCCGCGTGGGTCTGCTTCACGGGCAACTTCCTCCTGCCGAGAAGGATGAGGTGATGCGCCGCTTCAAGGCCCACGAACTCGATATCCTCGTGGCCACCACAGTCATCGAGGTGGGGATTGACGTGCCCAACGCCTGCGTCATGGTGATCGAGGACGCCGACCGCTTCGGGCTGGCCCAGCTCCACCAGTTGCGGGGCCGCGTAGGTCGAGGAGAGCACAGTTCGTACTGCCTCCTCTTGAGTGACGCTCCTACGGAAGACGCGCGTGCCCGGATGCAAGTAATGGTAGACACTTGCGACGGCTTTCGCATCGCAGAGGAGGACCTGCGTCTGAGAGGACCTGGTGAATTCTTTGGGACCCGTCAGAGCGGCCTCCCAGAGCTGTATATCGGAGATCTGGTACGGGATTTCGCCGTTATGGAGGAGGCCCGCCGCGCGGCTATGCGCATTGTGGCGGAGGATCCGAACCTGGAACAGCCGGAACACGCCGGCCTTCGCGCTGCGCTTCAGGCCAGCGGCCGGGAGTTCGAGCTGGTGCATGTGAGTTAGCGCCCGGCTGTGAACCCGCTGTGCATTGGGATTGTGTCGGAAGAGGTGCCCTTGAAGGATGCGGGGTGGGATGCATTTAGGAAGGACGGTTTCATGCCAGACGCAGTAGTTCCAGGCAGTTTCGACCCGGTAACGAATGGGCATCTTTACATCATCGAACGCACCGCTCAACTATTTGATCGGGTGACGGTGGCCGTAGTGGTCAACCGGAGGAAGCAGCCGCTGTTTACAGTAGAGGAGCGGGTTGATATGCTGCGGGAGGTGTGTGCCCACCTGCCGAACGTGGCCGTTGCATCCTTCGACGGGTTGTTGGTAGACTTTGCCATGCAGTGCGGCGCCACCGTCATCGTGAAGGGCCTCCGGGCCGTGTCGGACTTCGAATATGAACTTCAAATGGCCCTTATGAATCGCCGCCTGTGCCCGTCGGTCGAAACGTTATTCATGATGACGGGGGCGGAAGCCTCCTATCTAAGCTCGAGTGTGGTCAAAGAGATTGCCCGATTGGGCGGATCAGTGGAAGGATTGGTACCGAACCATGTTGGACAACGCTTACGAGAGAAAGTCCGCCTCGAACAATGGTGATGCCCCGGGTGCAGAGGAGCGCCGGCTGCCGCTTAAGGGTACTTATGTTCCACCGGACACAGAAGCCGTAGACATCTTCCGGCTCCTCGATCAATTGGAGGAGCTTCCCGAGAAGGCCAAGCACCTGCCCTTCAACACGTTGGTTGGCTTTGATCAAGAGAAATTCTACTATTTGGTACTGAAGGTGCGGGCCAATCTGCCGGAGGACATGAAAAAGGCCTACCGCGTGGCCAAGGACTCCGAGCGCATCGTAGATGCAGCCCGCGGCGCCGCGGAGCAGGAACTGGAGAACAGCCGGCTGGAAGCCGCCAGAGTGCGCGAAGCTGCCGAGGCCGATGCAGCCCGCATGTTGGACAATGCCCGCGCAGAAGCCCAGCGCATCGTCGAGCAGGCGCGATCGCAGGCCGCTGCCATGGTGGACCACAGCGAAGTGACGCGCATGGCCCAGGCTCAGGCCAAAGACATCCTGGCCCGTGCCGAGACGGAAGCCAATGAGATCCGCAAAGGCGCAGACGATTACGCCAGGGACGTTCTATCCAGCATCGAAGGCGTCTTGAACCGAACAATCGCCACCGTTCAGCGCGGACGGGAGGTCCTGGAAAAGACGCGCCAATGAGGGCTTCCGTGTCACTTAACAGAAAGTTACGCCGATGAAGCTCGACCTTTCCGAGATTATCGCCCGCGTAGGCATGCATTATGCTTACCAGGTGGACGAGCCGGCTCTGGTGGATGAGGATCTCGAATGTACTTCCCGCATCACCGGCCGTCTCAACTTTACCAATACCGGCGGCCTCCTGTTGGTGCAAGGAGAGCTCCATACGCGAATTGCGCTGGAGTGCAGCCGCTGTCTGGTATACTTTGAGGAGCCGATTGATGCGCCGATCAGCGAGCAGTTCACACTCGAAACGCGCTCCCTGGGGCCGCATAGCCGCGTGAGCCACGTGGTGGTTGAAGAAGACGAGAACCCATCGGCGGGCAGGCTCTTCAGCGGCAATGTGCTGGACCTAACGGAATTGCTTCGGCAAACCATCACCGTTGCGGCGCCGCTCCAGCCTTTGCATGACCCGCAATGCCGGGGGCTCTGCCCCGTTTGCGGTCAGGATCGCAATGAAGCGGAGTGTAGCTGCGAAAGCCAGGAAGTCAATCCGGCTTTTGCCAAGCTCCAAGAGCTGCTCAAAGGGCCTATTTCAGAAGGCTGAATACCCCTGCCCATGGGCGGGGCCATAAGGAGATGTTATGCCGCTCCCCAAGCGACGTCATTCGAATATGCGCACCCGTTTGCGCAGAACACACTACCGCCTCCACCTGCCGGAAGTGGGCTCGTGCCCGCGATGCCACGCGCCACGTCAACCCTACCACGTGTGCCCTTCCTGCGGCTTCTACAACGGCAGGCAGGTGATCGAAATCAAGAAGCACCATACTCCGGCCGAATAGGCTGAACCGGGATGCGCCTGGCATGATGCCATCACCAATGCGTATCGCTGTGGACGCAATGGGAGGCGATCTTGGGCCGGAGGAGGTGGTTCGCGGGGTTCTTCGGGCTGCCAGAGAAAGGCCTTACACTTCCCGCTTCATTCTGGTGGGCGATGAAGCCCGTATCCGCAAGGAACTCAGCCTCCATCGCAGCGTGCCGGAGAGCATTGTTGTTCGCCACTCCTCGCAGGTTATCGAGATGGGCGACAAGCCCCGCGAGGTGTACCGCAAAAAGCCCGATGCCTCTGTAGTCGTGGCCGCGCGCCTCGTGAAGGAAGCCGAGGCCGACGCCTTCCTTTCCATCGGGAACAGCGGGGCGGCAATGGCTGCCGCGATCTTTGCCCTGCGGCCTCTTGCCGGCGTTGACCGGCCGGCTATCGCCACGGCCATCCCTTCCCTGCGAGATCCCGTTGTGCTGCTGGACGCCGGCGCCAATGTAGATTGTTCATCCCGGCAGCTTCTGGAATTCGCCATCATGGGGCAAGCCTACTCCCGCATCGTCCTGGGTAAGCCGACGCCTTCCGTTGCTCTCCTCTCCAACGGCGAAGAAGAAAACAAAGGCAATGAGCTGGTTCGCGATGCCCACAGGCTCTTCAAACAGATGGTTCGTCCCTTCTATGGCAACATCGAGGGCATGGACGTGTTCCGGGGCAAGGCAGACGTCGTCGTATGCGACGGCTTTGCCGGAAACGTGCTTCTCAAGACCGGAGAGGGAGTCGCCGAAATGGTCCTCAACATGGTGAAGCAGGAACTGAACCGTTACCGGTGGATGAAGCTTGCCCTACTTCCACTGAGGAAGAGCATACGTAACTTGCGCAGCCGGATAGATTACCGGGAATTTGGAGGAGCACCCCTCCTTGGCGTCAATGGCGTGTGCATCATCGGCCATGGGCGGTCCGACGCAGTAGCCGTTGCCAACGCCATCCGAGTTGCGGAGACGGCTGTGCGCAACGGGCTCGTAGGCGAGATCGCCCGTTCTCTTCAAAGCCTAGCCGCGTCTTCGGAGGACACCCGGTACCCATTGGAGCAGGAAAGGCGACCAAATGGATCCGGGATGTAACGCGGGGATCCTCGGTGTGGGAATGGCGCTCCCCGAGAGGATCCTCACGAATGCCGACCTCGAGCGCATGGTGGACACGTCGGACGAGTGGATCGTTACGCGCACGGGCATCAGGGAGCGGCGCATCGCGGGGCCCGAGGACAGTGCAGCCACTCTGGGCGAAGCTGCAGCTCGCCAAGCCCTGGACGATGCGGGCATCACACCTGAAGATCTGGATCTCATCATCTGTGCCACCACAACGGGTGACTACCTGTTTCCGGCTACGGCGTGCCTTATCCAGCATGGGCTGGGCGCATCCAAGGCGGCGGCCTTCGACCTTTCCGCTGCGTGCGCCGGCTTTGTCTTTGCGCTGGAGAACGCGTCCCTCTTCGTTCGAACCGGGCGATGCCGCTATGCGCTGGTGATAGGCGCCGACACTCTTACTCGCTTCGTCAATTGGAAGGACCGCAGCACGTGTGTCCTCTTCGGTGATGGGGCGGCGGCAGCCGTTGTGGGGCCGTGCGCCGAGGACGAGGGCATTCTCGCTACGGCGTTGGGGACCGATGGTTCCGGCGCGGAGCAAATCTACATTCCCGCCGGCGGCGCAAGACGGCCTGTGGATTGTACCGTGCTTGCCCAGAAGCTCAACACGATCGCAATGAGGGGCGCCGAAGTCTTCAAGTTCGCCGTGAAGATCATGGGCGAGGCAGCTCTGGAAGCACTTCAGCTCGCTGGTCTCGAACCCGAGCAGGTAGATCTGTTCATACCGCACCAGGCAAACATCCGCATCATAGATGCTGCAGCCAAGCGGATGGGTCTTCCTCCGGAAAAGGTGTTCGTGAATGTGGAGCGGTACGGCAACACGTCCGCTGCTTCCATCGGAATTGCTCTCAGGGAGGCGCTGGACCGCGGGCTGGTGCGGCGGGGGAGTGTGTTGGTGTTTGTCGGGTTCGGCGCCGGTCTCACCTGGGGAGCCAACGTGCTTCGGTGGAACCGCGATGAACAGCGGGGGCGCAGATGAAGAAGAGTGCACTTCTGTTTCCGGGCCAGGGATCGCAGCGCACCGGTATGGGGGCCGAATTTTACCGCCATTACCCGGAGGCGCGACGCCTTTTTGATGTGGCCGGTGAGATCTTGGGATATGACCTCGCCAATCTATGCTTTGAAGGACCCGATGATAAGCTTCGTGACACGCTGTACGCGCAACCGGCTCTTTACGTAGTAAGCTGTGCCGGGCTGACAGCGCTGCAGTCTGTTTGCCGGGTGCAGCCGTTCGCTGTTGCCGGGCACTCTGTCGGCGAGTACGCAGCACTCTACGCCGCAGGCGCCATGGCTTTTGAGACCGGCTTACATCTGGTGCAACGGCGTGCGGAATTGATGCACGAGGCAGCGCGCCGGCGACCAGGCGCTATGGCGGCCATCCTTGGTATGGATGCGGAGGCGGTTGAGGGTGTGTGCCAAGAGGCAAGCGCCTCCGGCATCGTCGTTGTGGCCAATTACAATTGCCCCGGTCAAACCGTCATTTCTGGGGAGGCTGCTGCCGTTGAGGTTGCAGCCGCTTTGGCCCGCGAGCGCGGCGCTCGTCGTGTCGTGCCGCTGGCGGTGTCGGGCGGCTTCCACTCGCCACTTATGGTTCAAGCCGGGGATGCGCTCTACCCAGAATTGCGCCGCGCTATTCTCAAAGACACGAACGTTCCCGTCGTGATGAATGTCACGGCTGAGTATTGCCGTCACGGCGTGGACTTCGCGCCTTACCTTACAATGCAGGTAAGCGCTCCCGTGCGGTGGGAGGCTTCCATGAGGCGCCTCCTCGCCGATGGCGTGTCTCTGTTTGTGGAGGTGGGCGTAGGAGATGTGCTGGCGGGGCTTCTTCGCCGGACTGACAAAAGCGCACAAGCCGTAAGTGTTCAGGATGTTCGATCGCTTCAGGATGCAGCGGGTGTCGTCGCCGAGATTGCACCTTGACCGTTCAGAAAAGGAGTGTCTATGAAACTCGAAGGACAGGTCGCTATCGTTACAGGTGCCGGCCGCGGAGGTCGGGGCATTGGGCGGAGCATCGCATTGGCCCTGGCTGGAGAGGGAGCACAAATAGCCGTTTCGGATTTCGTGGTGGAGAATGCGCAGGCCGTTGCCGAAGAGGTGCAGCGCACCACCGGGCAAAAGGCCGTGGCCATCGAAGGGAACGTTGCGGTTTGGCAAGACGTGGAGCGGCTCGTAGACCGGGTGATGCAGGAATTTGGGCGTCTCGATATCCTTGTGAACAATGCCGGTATCACCCGGGACAACCTCATCATTCGCATGAGCGAAGAGGAGTGGGATGCCGTGGTGGACAGTAATCTGAAGGGTACGTTTCTGTGCACCAAGGCGGCCTCGCGCGTCATGCTCAAGCAGAAGCGCGGGCGCATCGTCAACATCGCCAGCGTTATGGGCATCGTGGGGAATGCCGGACAGGCGAACTACTCGGCTTCCAAAGCGGGTATTATTGGCCTGACCAAAACGACGGCCAAGGAACTGGGGAGCCGGGGCATCACATGTAATGCCGTAGCGCCGGGCTTCATTCAAACGGTGATGACCGATGCGCTTCCGCAAGAGCTGCGAGACCAGATGATGAAGCAGGTGCCGCTGGCGCGCCTGGGGACCCCCGAGGATGTCGCCGGCGTTGTTCTCTTCTTGTGCACCGATGCCGCGGCGTACGTTACAGGGCAAGTGATCTCTGTAGACGGCGGGCTGTTCATGTAGGGTAGAATGGGCGGGCGGCCGCGCATCCTGCGGGTTGCCGGCACCGCAAATGGCAATCATCCGACAAGGGAGGAGAGCATGTCAACGTTTGAGCGCGTAAAGAAGGTGATCGTGGAGCAACTGGATGTGAGCCCTGAAGAGGTCACGCCGGAGGCATCCTTCGTGGAGGATTTGGGCGCGGACTCGCTGGATGTAGTGGAACTCGTCATGGGGCTTGAAGAGGAGTTCGATATCGAAATCCCCGATGACGACGCCGAGAAGATCACCCGCGTTCAGGACGCCGTGAAGTATATCGAGGAAAAGACCAAGGAATAGCGCCGTGCTGCCGGGGTCCGCGCTTGCGTTCTTGAAGCAGCCGCCCCGGCAGCCGTTACGTATGCATAGGAGGGCCGATGGGTTTGCGTAAAGAGGCGTCGGGGATGAGGCGCGTGGTGGTTACGGGGATGGGCCTGGTGACGTCTCTGGGCGAACGCCTTGATGTATTCTGGCAGAACATCCTCCAGGGCAAGTCGGGGGTGTCGCCGATCGTGTCTTTCGACGCCTCGGGGTTTGCCACGCGCTTCGCAGCCGAAGTGGTGAACTTTGACCCTGAGGCCTACATGGAACGCAAAGAAGCCAGGCGGATGGACCGCTTTGTGCAGTTCGCCGTCGCCGCTTCCCGGATGGCCTTGGAAGATGCGAAGCTCGAGATCACCCCTGAAATCGCCGACCGGGTAGGGGTGCTCATCGGAAGCGGCATCGGCGGCATCCAGACTATGGAGCAGCAGTTCCGGGTACTCATCGAGCGTGGACCGGACCGCCTCAGCCCCTTCTTCATCCCCATGCTCATCTCCGACATGGCTGCCGGGCAGGTGTCCATCCTCTTTGGAGCGAAAGGGCCCAATTCCTGCGTGGTGACCGCCTGCGCCACAGGGACCATGGCATTGGGCGACGCCTTCCATCTCATCGCCCGGGGAGATGCCGATGCCGTCATTGCGGGGGGAAGCGAGGCAGGCATTTCACCCATGGGCCTTGGAGGCTTCTGCGCAGCCAGGGCCCTTTCTACGCGCAACGACGATCCCCAGAGAGCCAGCCGGCCCTTCGACGCTACTCGGGACGGGTTCGTAATGGCCGAGGGAGCCGGTATCCTCGTTCTGGAGGAACTGGAGCACGCTCGGCAGCGGCACGCGCGTATCTATGCTGAAATCACCGGATATGGCATGTCGGGCGATGCATACCACATCACCGCGCCGGCTCCCGAAGGGGAAGGAGCCTTCAGGGCGATGCGGCGCGCGCTGGAGTGGGCGGGCATCACCCCAGCCGAGGTGGACTACATCAACGCCCACGGCACATCAACAATCCCGAACGACAAGCTGGAAACGGCTGCCATCAAGAGGCTTTTTGGCGCTGACGCCTACCGCGTGGCGATTAGCTCCACAAAATCCATGACGGGGCACCTGTTGGGTGCAGCGGGCGCGGTGGAAGCGATCATCAGCATCCTCGCAATCCGGGACCAAGTCGCCCCGCCAACGATCAACTATGAGACGCCGGATCCGGAATGTGATCTGGATTATGTGCCCAACGTCGCTCGGCCCATGCCCATCCGCACGGTAATGTCCAATTCCTTCGGTTTCGGAGGGCACAACGCAACCCTTGTTCTTCGATCGTACGATTAGGGCTGGGGCGCGCAGCGCCTTGCGGGTTCTTGCTGTATGTCGGGAGGCGGTAGGCTTATCGGCTCCCGCAGAAGATGGGAGGTCGGCGTGAGGGAGGCTGACACGCTGGATGTGCTGCAGGCGAACCTCCAAGTGAATTTCCGCGATCTTGAACTGCTGAAACAGTCCCTCCGGCACCGTTCGGCTTCTGCAGAGACCGGCGAGGAGAGCAACGAACGATTGGAGTTTTTGGGCGACGCCGTCCTTGGGTTTCTCGTGTCCGATCTGCTGGTGTCGCGCTTCCCTCAGGCGAGCGAGGGCACGCTTGCCAAAGCCAAGGCGTATCTGGTAAGTGAAGAATGTCTGGCCGAGACCGCTCGTGCGCTGGGCGTAGATAGCGCCCTTCAACTCAGTAGCGCCGAGGATGCTTCGGGCGGAAGGACCCGGTCCTCGATCCTTGCGGATGCCATGGAGGCCGTGATCGCGGCGATTTACCTCGATGCAGGCTTGCGTACCGCACGGCGTGTGGTGCGCCGGTTGCTGGCCGAGCGATTGAAGCAACTGGAGGAAGGCGGATATCAGGGGGACTACAAATCGCGCCTCCAAGAGCGTGTCCAAGCCCAGTACGGGGAATTGCCGGAATACCGCATCGTGTCTACAGAAGGCCGAGATCACGATAAGACCTTTACAGCTCAGGTACTCATCACCGGCTGCTTGTCTGGTCAAGGAACGGGCAAGAGTAAGAAGCAGGCCGAACAGGCTGCAGCAAAGGATGCTCTAGACAAACTCGAAGAGTGTTGATGCCTGCTTTACAGCCGATACGGCTGGAGGCAGGTTCGGAGAATACACAATGAGTACACAACCTGTCGCCATGATCGGCGTCATCGGCGGAAGTGGCTTCTATAGCCTGCTGGACAACGTGGAAGAGGTTGCCGTCACTACTCCCTATGGAGATCCAAGCGACCACGTATTCCTGGCTCCGGTGGGGGACCGTACCGTAGCCTTTCTACCCCGCCACGGCCGACGCCATACGATCCCTCCGCACAAAATCAACTATCGCGCCAACATCTGGGCGCTCAAATCCCTGGGAGTAGAGTACTTGGTAAGCCCGTGCGCGGCGGGCAGCCTCCAGCCCCACATCAAACCCGGCGATTTCGTGGTGTGCGACCAATACGTAGATCGCACCCGGAACCGCATAGATACCTTCTTTGACGGTCCCGATGTATACCATGTAAGCCCTGCAGAACCTTACTGCCCGCACCTGCGCCTTCTGGCTATCGAGACGATCCGGGAACACGGCATCACTGTCCATGAACGAGGCACGGTGGTTGTGATCAACGGGCCGCGCTTCTCCACACAGGCGGAGTCCAAATGGTTCGCCGATCAGGGGTGGGAAGTGATCAGCATGACGCAATACCCTGAAGCCTACCTGGCGTTGGAACAACAGATGGCCGTCGTGAACATCTCGGTCATCACGGACTACGACAGCGCCATCTTCGCATCTGGGATCATTCCTCCCGTAACCGCCGCGCAGGTATTCGAGGTCTTTCGGCAGAACTCTCAACGCATCCGGGAAGTCGTCTTGGACCTGGTTCGGCGCATCCCGCTAGACCTCCAGAGCCCGTGCCATTGTACTTTGCAGAACGCAAAGGTCAATCCCTGAATGTGCATCCTTCGTGCTCGGAGGAGCAATGGGAAGGGCGTGCAATGACGGCCGGAGATGAGCCGCTCATGACGGTGGCCTGGACGGGCCGGAGCGTTCGGCTCGTGGACCAGACGCTGTTGCCGGAGCGGCTGGAGTACCGCGAATACGAGCAGTGGCGCGATGTGGCCGACGCCATCCGTTCCATGGTGGTGCGCGGAGCCCCGGCCATCGGGTGCACAGCGGCCCTTGGGTTGGCGCTGGCAGGCCGGAATGCTCAGGCATCCTCTCGGGCGGCCTTCGAAGCGGAGATGGAAGCCGCGGCGGCCGTGTTCCGGTCTGCCCGCCCGACAGCAGTGAACTTGTTCTGGGCTGTAGACCGGATCATGGATGTGGTACGCCGTAGCCCAGGGAACGTGGACGACGTGCGGGGCGCCATGCTGGCCGAGGCGCTTCAGATGCTTCACGAGGACGTGTCCACAAATCGTGCCTTGGGACGCCATGGCGCCTCCCTTCTGCGGGATGGCGACACGGTGCTTACGCATTGCAACGCAGGTGCACTGGCGTGCGTAGGCTACGGAACCGCCCTCGGCGTGATCCGCGCCGCTCGTGAGGCCGGAAAGCACATTAAGGTTCTGGCGGATGAGACGCGCCCGCGGTTGCAGGGGATGAAGCTTACCGCGTGGGAACTTCACCGGGAAGGGATCCCGGTGACGGTTATCGCCGATAACATGGCCGCCTCCCTCATGCGGGCGGGGCAAGTGTCTTGCGTGATAGTAGGGGCCGATCGCATCGCAGCCAATGGGGACACTGCCAACAAGATCGGGACCTATGGCTTGGCCGTATTATCTCGGCACCATTCCATTCCTTTCTACGTAGCGGCACCGATCTCCACAGTAGATTTCACCTTGGATACCGGGGCCCGCATCCCAATCGAACAGCGTCCGGCTGAAGAGGTGACGCATATCAACGGGGTGCGCATTGCCCCGGAGGGCGTGGGTGTGCTGAACCCGGCCTTCGACGTAACGCCGCACGAACTCATAACCGCCATCATTACGGAAGAGGGTGTGGCATACCCTCCGTTTGCGTCCACCCTGGCGGAAGCCTTGGCGCGCCAACAGACACGCCGTCGCAAGGAGCAGACACGTGAGCGAACTTCTAGCTGAACAACTGATACGCGACGTTCCGGACTTTCCGAAGCCCGGCATCCTCTTCAAGGACATCACGCCCGTGCTCGCGAGCTACCCTGCGATGCGGCAGATAATTGACGCCATCGTGGAGTACGCCCGGCCCATGAACCCCGATGTGGTGGTAGGGATCGAGTCCCGGGGCTTCGTTCTGGGGATGCCCGTGGCCATGGCTCTGGAAGTCGGCTTCGTTCCGGTGCGCAAGCTCGGAAAGCTCCCGGCGAAGACCATCTCGGAGGAGTATGCCCTGGAGTACGGAACCAATACCGTTGAGATGCACGCTGATGCCATACAGCCCGGGGCTCGGGCGCTGATCGTAGATGATCTGCTTGCCACCGGAGGCACTGCGGCTGCCTCAGCGCGCCTTGTGGAGCGGCTGGGCGGCACGGTGTGCGGCTTTGCCTTCCTGATCGAACTGGCGTTTCTCCACGGGCGCCGGGTGCTCTCGGGTTATGATGTGAAGGCGCTGATCCGGTACGACTAGGCGGGCGTACCGATCCTTTATAGGCACATCGAAGGATGCGCTCGATGTTGGAACGGTTGTTTCACATTTCTCAATACCGCACGAGCGTGCGCACAGAGGTACTGGCCGGTGTGACCACCTTCATGACCATGGCCTACATCATCATAGTAAACCCGGCCATCCTTGCAGGCAGCCCCTCTCATCCAGGCCCCTTGGGCCCCAGTCTCTTTGCCCCTACCGTCACTGCCACGTGCCTTGCCGCCGCGATTCCTACGCTCTTGATGGGGTTGTGGGCCAACTATCCTTTCGCTCTGGCCAGCGGGATGGGGCTCAACGCGGCCCTCGTAGCGGCTGTAGGCAGTGGGCCGGGCATCACTTGGCAGGTCATGATGGGGGTGGTGTTTGTAGAGGGAGCCATTGTGGCCGTGCTCGTTCTCACTCGTCTGAGGCAGGCTGTGATGCAGGCCATCCCCCTGGATCTCAAGCGGGCGATTGGAGTGGGCATAGGCCTATTCATTGCCCTTCTCGGGATGCACAATGCCCATTGGATCTCCACAAGTTCTGCGCCGGTTCCCGGCGTTCCGAGCACATTCACACCCACGGGGAACTTCCATTTGGCGCCCACCTTGCTGGCGACGTTCGGCGTGTTTGTGTCGGCCCTGCTTCTAATCCGCCGGGTGCGCGGAGCCCTGCTCACAGGGATTGCATTGACGACCGTGGCGGCGATGGCCCTTCATCTGCAGCCTCTGCCCCAGCATGTGGCGGCTCCTCCCAGCTTCGCCACCATTGGAAAACTGAGCCTGAGTGGGGTATTGACACCCGCTGCCATCGCCCTCGTGTTTGCCTTCATGATGAGCGACTTCTTTGACACGATGGGCACGGTTATCGCCATCGGGGAACAGGCCGGCTACCTGGATCCCGACGGCAGCCTCCCCAGGTTGAACAGGGTGCTGCTTGTGGATGCATTGGCAGCGGTATGGGGCGGCTTCTGCTGCGCCAGCTCGTCCACTACCTATATCGAAAGTGCCGCGGGCGTAGGCGAAGGGGGCCGCACAGGGCTCACCAGCGTCGTGGTTGGATTTCTGTTCCTGGCGAGCATGTTCTTGGCTCCTTTGGTGCAGGCTGTTCCTGCCGAGGCCACCGCTGCTGCCCTCATATTGGTGGGCTTCATGATGATGACCGTGGTGAAAGACATCAACTTCGGCGATGCGGTGTCGGCAATTCCGGCTTTTCTCATCATGCTGCTGATCCCGCTGACGATGTCTATCGCCCGGGGTATCGGCATCGGATTTATCGCCTACGTGCTTTTTCATGCCCTTACTGGGCGTGCCCGAGAAGTGTCGCCTATGTTGTGGGGGCTGGCAGGTCTCTTTGCCCTGACATTCTATTTTGAGCATGCGCCGGTATAGCCACATGGCTGGTCATCAAGGTTCAGTATCATGCTCTGGGCCCTTGGTGCACCGCCTCAATCCATCAATAACTCGAAAGGGAGGTTCGCAATATGGCCACCGTTACGGTCACCGTGGACTGTGAGGCCGCAGGAAAGGGAAAGTGCTACACGAGAGAACTGGTAAAGGTTGCAGAGGAATTCATGGTGCCGCTCACTTGGCTCATCTTCGTGTCCGAAAAGGACCCTATGTCCAACGTCAATCTGTATCACGGCGAGTACTTCCACCGCATCCCGTCGTGGCACGAATACGGCATGCTCCTCAGCTTTGAGAATAGCCACGGGTATATCTCGGATCCGGAAGAACGCGGTAACGTGATCCGCATCGGCAAGGATGTGCTCAAGCAGTGCCACATCAAGGCCACGAGCTTCCGGGCGCATCGCTTCGATCTTCTGCCGGCAGATCTGAGGTATCTGGCGGATATCGGCATCCTCGTAGATGGATCGGCATGCCCGGGCGCACAAGATAAGCACGAGGTGGCTTGGCCGGATGGACCCGCCCAGCCGTATCGGCCGTCTGCGGAGGATCTCGCCAAACCCGGCGATGCACCCATCTGGATGATCCCCCTCGCTACCTACAGGGGTGTGGCGGCGTATCTGGACTTCGGATGGGCCAAGGTGGAGCCTGTAATCCGCCACGCGATAGAAAACTCCCCGGTGGTCCATATCGCTTTGAGCGATTATGTGGAAAATACGGCAACGCTGCGTAATGCTTTAACCCTGCTCAAGCAATCAGGGGCGCGCTTCGCCACCCTCACGCAAGTGGCGTCGGAGCTTTAGGCGAACATGAATGCGTCCGAACGCGTGCGAACTCCGCTATATGCGCTCTTGGCAGCATCGGGCGGCCGTATGGGAGCCTCTCTCGATGGAGAGGTTGCACTAGATTTCGGCGATATCCGATCAGAACACTCCGCAGTGCGCACGCGTGTAGGGTTGCTGGATCGCTCGGCGCGCGGCTTCCTCGTCGTTACGGGGCGGGACGCCCTTACATGGCTTCAGGGACTCGTGACCAACGATCTTAGACTCCTCAACGACGGTCGCCCGTGCGTCCGTGCCTGTTTGCTCAACGCCACCGGGCATGTCGTGTCCGACACAGTCATAATCCGCCGCCAGGACGCGCTGTTGCTGGATCTGCCTGCTTGCAACCGCACAAAAGTGTTTGAATGGCTCGATCAATACATCATTACCGAAGATGTGGAGATAGTGGATCAGACGGGTTCCACCGCATGTATTTCCATCCAGGGTCCTATGGCGGGGCAGATCGAATTGCCCCAAGACGGCTTCCACACTGTGGTTGCTGCGGATCACACAGGGGAGGGCGGCTATGATGTGTATCTGCCCGCACAACGGGCGGAGGAATTGTGGCGGGTGTTGCAAAGCCAAGGCTGCACACCCGTGGGCGAGCGCGCATCTGAGGTTCTGCGCATCGAGGCCGGGATACCGAGGTATGGCCTCGAGTTGACCGACAATGTGTTCCCGCTGGAATGCGGGCTTCAAAACAGCCACATCAGCACTTCCAAAGGATGTTACGTGGGGCAGGAAGTGATTGCCCGCATTTTGTCGCGCGGGCATACGAACCGAGCCCTCGCAGGGCTTCTTTTCGACGGAGAGGAGGTCCCTCAGCCGGGCACCGAGGTTCGAGGTTTCGCATCGGAAGGGCAAGCACCCGTGGCCGGCGTCATTACGAGCAGTTGCACATCCTTCACGTTAGGTGCTCCCATTGCGCTTGCCCTGTTGCGGCGTGAGGCATCGCGGCCGGGCCAGCGTTTGGAAACGGCAACTGGGCAGAAGGCGCTCGTAACGGATCTGCCCTTTGTGAACCGTGAGTGACCTCGACGTCCCAGGCAGTGCACCGGCTGCCGGATGGCAGCGCTCAGGTGTGGGCGCTGGTGCCGCGTTCACGCTGGCGGCCATCAACATGCTGTGGGCGGCGTCGGCTATAGCCGCCAAAGCTGCACTGGGATCGGGCGCGCCGAATTCCCATGGGGTGGGTCCCTGGACGTTGGGCGTGTGCCGTTTCGCTCCTGCGGCACTGGTGTTCCTGCTCTACCTGCGCATTACGGGGCAGCTAAGGCCGATGCAGAAGGAACACCGCCGGGATTTCTTGCTCATCGGCATCCTCGGGCTCGCCTTCACATACGGTATCTTCTACGGGGGATTGCGATGGACGTCTGCAACGGAAGGGACGCTGCTCGTCTCTGCTGAGCCGGTGTTCATTGCGCTGATGGCTCGGGCGGTGCTTCATGAACGCCTCACGGGCTCTCAATGGGCGGGCATGGGGATCGGTTTTGCAGGAGTTTATCTGCTGGTCAACCGCGGCTTCCAGCCGACCATGTCAGCCAACGTGCTGGGTAACATCATGATTGCTGCAGCCCTTTGCTTCGAGGCCTATTCCGGCGTGATCGGCAAGCGCCTTGCAGCATACTACCCCGGGGTTATGGTCCTTGCGATAGAGATGCTCGTCGGCTCAGCAGTGATGCTTCCTTGGGCCGTGTGGGAGGTGTGCACCGGCAGGAGCGGGCTGCCTTCAGCGGGCGGCGCGGTCGGGATGGCGTACTTGGCGATTGTGTGTACGATGATCTGCTATGGGGTGTGGTTCCATTGGCTGCCGAAGTTCCGCCTCTCTTCCATGGCCGGCTTCCTTTATATCCAGCCTGTGATGGGCCCAGTCTATGGCCGGTTGTTTCTTGGGGAGCGGCTCAGTCTATGGACCTGCATCGGCGGCATTGCGGTGGTTGCAGGCGTATGGCTCGTGGCGGCGCGGGACGCCGCAGGCTGATGTAGGTGTTCCGGCATAGGGCGGCGTAAGGTTCCCGCGTAGGAGGTGATGCGATGGCGGAGGCAATCCCCGTGATGCATTTTGCCGACACGCACTTCGGGGTGGAGACCTATGGGCGGCTCGATCCCGAGACCGGTCTGAACTCGCGGCTCATAGATTTTAGGACGTCGCTCAATCGGGCAATCGAAGCTGCGCTGGAACGGAATGTGCAGCTCGCAGTATTTGCTGGGGACGCCTATAAAGCTCGGGACCCGAGCCAGACGCACCAGCGCGAATTTGCCTCCTGCATCCGCAAGTTGACACAGGCAGGGGTGCCCGTTGTGATGCTCACCGGCAATCACGACGTTCCCGGAGTGCGGGGGCGGGCCCACGCCATGGAGATCTGGTCCACGTTGGCAGTGGAAGGCGTGAGGGTATTCGCCAAACCTGACGTAGCTGTTATCGACACGAAAATGGGCCCGGTTCAGATTGCAGCGATGCCCTATCTGATGAAGGGCTTTGTTTTGGCCCGAGAGGAGATGCAAGGACTGACTGCAGACGAGGTGCGGGAGCGGATCGAGAAGCGCTATGCAGATTACCTGAACAAATTGGCTCAAAAAGTCGAGCCATCATTGCCTACGATCCTTGTGGCCCATCTTTGGGCGGATCATGCAAAGGCGGCCGATTGGCAGCAGGCCTACCTGACCGGTGCCGAGCCGAAGGTGTCGGCGGTGCTTACCGTAGCCCGTTCCTTTGACTATGTGGCACTGGGCCACATCCATCGCTTCCAGGATCTCAACCCGGGCGGACAGCCCCCCATCGTATACTGTGGAAGCCCGGACCGGATAGATTTTGGGGAGGCGAATGAGGAGAAGGGTTTCGTAATGGTCTACCTTCGCAAAGGCGACACCAAGTATGAATTCGTACGCATCGCCAACCCCCGCCTATTGGTGGACATACGCGTAAAGATCCTTCCCGAGGACGCAGATCCCACAGGCACCATCGTACGTGCGCTCCAGCGCCATCCGTTGGCCGGCAATATCGTTCGCCTGACCATAGAGGTTCCCGAGGAGAGTGCGGCAAACATCAGGGAGGCGGAGATCCGAGAGGCCGGCGCTTCGGCTTTCATCCTCCTGCGCCGCATCGAGGTTCAGCGCAGGCAGGCTCTAAGAATGCGCTTCCTTTCCGAGGCGCTGGACCCGATGGTCGCACTGAAGCATTATCTGGAGCGGGAAGGACGCAGCCCAGCTCGAGCGGAGCGCCTGCTGGAGCTCGCCGGAGCACTGGACGATGAACTGCGCCGCAAGGAGGAGCTCAGGTGACGGCGGTGGGGCGGCGCTGCACATACTGCGGGAAACCCATTGCAGCCGAGGATCGCGTAGCGGTATGCGATCGTTGCTATGCAGCCCACCATGAAGAGTGTTGGGACCGGAACGGTCGGTGCAGTACCTTTCGGTGCGGCGGCGCACCCCGCAAGCTGATGGGCGCCGACTTGGGGCACGTGCTGCAACAGGCATTGGAACAGGCCAACGCCGAACCGCGAGTGTGCCCATTCTGCGGTGGAGAGGCCTACGCAGGTGTCGTTCAGAGCACATCGCCTGTTGCTTCGAGCGGCAATGTTCCCGTCAAAGGATTGATGTTCGTGGTTCACGAGGATAGTCAAGGGGTGACGGGATGGCTTCAACGCCTGACACGCAAGCGCCGAACCCGAGGCTGGGTACTTCCCGGCGCTGCCATCAACGCAAGATCTTGCGGCAGATGCCGGCGCCTGTACCTCTGGGGGCTGCCCGTAGAGGATGTCGTTCGATCGGGAGCTGCCGAGCCCTCCGCTGCGCCGTTCTGTCCACGCTGCGGCGAAGCTCTGGTGCACGGTGCACTCGTTCTCACAGGCGGCCGGCAGTACCGCACACAATTTGTCTGCAGCGAGGTCCCCAGGTTTCACGCGGACTGGTTCGGCCACAACATACTGGATCGGTATGTTCTCAACAGGTGGTCCGTACCCGTTGCGTCCATTCCGGCCCATTCGTGCGCAAAGTGCCGCTACACCGAGGTGGGCGGGCGGCCGGTTTACCACTTTATGTAAACGCCGCGAACATCGTTTGACTGAGATACGATATCGCCGATGGTTCCACGCCGACTGACGCTGCGAAACTTCATGAGCTATGGAAGCGAGCCGGTTACGCTCGACTTCTCAGGCCATCACGTATTGTGTCTTTCCGGTGACAACGGCAATGGCAAATCCGCATTGCTTGACGCCATGACGTATGCACTCTGGGGCAGAACGCGTGCATCCGGGACGCGCTCGGGTAGCGAAGATGATCTCGTGAGGCTTGGTGCGGAGGACATGGAGATCATCTTTGATTTCGAACTGGAGGGCGACCTGTTTCGAGTAGTGCGGCGTCGCAACCGGAGAACTCGCTCCGGCGCATGGGAGCTTCAGCGCCTGCACGATGGGATGGCGATACCGGTCGGCGGCACCGGAATGCGCGACACCGAGCGCCGCCTCGCCTCACTCTTGCGGATGGAATATGAAACATTCATCAACTCCGCTTACATCCAGCAAGGCCGCGCCGATGAGTTTACGCGCCAGAAACCCGCAGACCGAAAGCGCATTCTGGGGGAGATCCTGAACCTCGAACGATACGGGCAGCTCGAGGAGCTGGCCAAGGAGCACAGGCGCGAATGCGAGGCCAGGATCACCGATTTGGAGGGCGAGATGCGTGTCCTCGAGGCGCGCCTGGCAGAGGAACCGCAGTTCCGGCAAGCACTGGAGGAACATCGGCGCGCGCTTGCCGAGGCGCAGCGGGAACGGGAGGCCGCCGAAGCCCTATATGCTGAGGGACAAGCGAAACTTGCAGCCCTTGCAGAACGAAGGCAGCGCGTAGAGCAGCACGAGGCGAACTTCAAGCGTCTTGAAGCGGATCGGGCTAGGCTGGTTGCCGCGCTGGTCGCCCTTCAAAAGGAGCAATCGTCTGCCGACGCGATCCTTGCAGACAGGGCTCAAATAGAGCAGGAACTGCAGGAGCTGAAATTCGCCCAGTCCCAGCTAGACAGGCTTGCCGGGAAGGTAGAAGAACTTCGCGACGCCGAGCGCGAACACACGCGATTGAGCAACGAATTGGAAAGATCGCGCGCGGAATTGCAGCACTCAATCCAGATGCTGGCGGAACAGCACAAGCGGGCTCAGGATGCCGCGCGCGAGGTCGCAGCGCTTGATGCGAAGGTTCGGGAGATCGAGGCCGCAATCGCAAGCGCCGGCGCCGTGGAGCAGGCACTGACCAAAGCTCGGCAAGAAAAAGAGAGACTGGACAACGAATTCGGAGAGCTCAAAGCCCAAAACGACCGCATGAAACGCGAGATCGAGGAGCTCGACGAAGTCCTTTTGATCCTCAGGCAGCCCAGGGCTCAGTGCCCGGTTTGCGAGTCCGACCTTTCTGGGGGCCGGCAGGAGGCGGTCCTCCAAAAGCAGATGCAGAAGCGCGCCGAATTGGCGCAGGAGCAGGCGAAACTCCACCGCCAGGGCAACGCCCTCAAGCAGCGGCGTGAAGCCCTGACGAAAGAGATTGAGGGTCTCGAAGAGAACGCCAAACACGTAAACACTCTTCGAGAGCGGCGCCAGCAACTGCTCGATCGGGCATCGCAGATGCGGGCAGAAGCAGAGAAGGAGCGCGAACTTGCGCACCGGTTGGTGCAGCTTCGCACCGAGCTCGAACGTGAGGACTACGGTGCCGCAGAGCGCGCATCGTTAACGGCGCTTCAGCCGCGTATAGAAGTACTCAGGCGGGATGTGCGCGAATACGATCGGTATTCCGCCAGGGTTCGGGAGCTGATGAGCCGGCAGGTGGAAGCACGCTTCGCGCGGCTGGGAGAGGCCGAGCGAACGATCCAGCGAGTGCTGCGCGATCAGGAGGATCACCGCCGCCAGATCGCACAGTTGGATGAGGCTCTAGCCGCAGAACGACGAACGGCGGATGCTCTGCGGGCAGAGCTTGCCGGGTACGCTGAGGTCGTAGAGGAGGTGAGAGCGGCCGAGGCGGCTGCCGGCGCGGCGAGGGCCAAATACGATGAAGCCGCGCGACAAGTCGGCGCTGCGCAACATGCCCTGGACGAATGCGACGCCGCTCGGGAGGAGTTGGCGCTTCGCAAGAAGGAGCATAAGCGCCTCGAGGAAGAGAGGTCCCTTTACAACGAGTTGGCGGCAGCCTTTGGGAAGAACGGCCTCCAGGCCCTCATCATCGAGAATGCTCTGCCGGAGATACAGGATGAAGCGAACCGCCTATTGGGCCGAATGACAGACAACGGCATGAAGGTAGTTCTCACTGCCGTGCGTACCGGCCAGTCGGGCCGAGGCCAAATCGAGACACTGGATATCCGCATTACGGACGATCTGGGTGAGCGCCCCTACGAGATGTACAGCGGCGGTGAGGCCTTCCGCGTGAACTTTGCTGTGCGCATCGCTCTCTCGCGGCTGCTTACGAAGCGTGCCGGCGCCCAGCTTCAAACGCTGATTCTGGACGAGGGGTTCGGCTCCCAGGACTCCAAAGGTCGTGAACGGCTGGTGGAAGCCATCCAGAGCATCCAAGACGAATTTCGCCTCATCATTGTGATCTCCCATATCGAGGAGCTTAAAGACGCGTTCCCATCGCGCGTGGAGGTGATCAAGACGCCGGCCGGCTCGCGCATCGAGTACGTGGAGTAATCAGGGAAGGGGATCCTTGGGCACGACACTGATGCTTCCGTCCACCTCCAGCACCATGAGACGGGCCTGCGAGGGTGATGTGAGCCCATGCTGGCGGAGTGCAGCTTCGATCTGTTCCATCGTGATGCCTTCTGCCTGTGCAATGTCTCGCCGCAGTTTTCCATCCGTCAGGATTACCACAGGATGCCCCGATGCGATGGCGTGGAAGGTCGAGCTTCGAAGGGCAAGGCTCGTATACAGCCGTCCCAAGAGCAACAGCACACCCGCCGACACGAACCCGGTGGAAAGGTCGCCCGTACCTGCTGTGAGCCCATTCTGCACGGCGTTGGCCACACACATCACCATTACGAGGTCCATCAGGTGCATCTGACCCAATTGGCGTTTGCCGAGCAATCGGAACCCGAGCACCAATCCGATGAAGGTAACTGCCGTGCGGAGCGCAATCTGCGCCAGGAATTGTTGGAAGGAGGGCGTCATCGTGTCTTGGCTCTATGAGAGGCGCAGGGCCCGGAAGTGGCGCCGTGTCCGATGAACCTGGGCATCCTTCGGCACAATGCTGAGGCTGCCGTCCACCTCCAGCACGCACATCGCGGCATCCTCAGGGCGTTCGAGGCCGTGCTCCCGCAGGGCGGCGAAGAGCTGTTCCGGTGTGATGCCCAGCCGCCTCATGCGTTGTTTGAGGATGTGGCCGTTGCTGATGATGAGGCTTGGCTCACCCACCAATAAGTGTTCCAGCTTGGGAGAGCGCTCTACGAGGGCGTTGAGGATGCGATTGAGGAGGAGCAGGGTTGCTGCGGCCACCAGTCCTCCCAATAGTGTCGTGTCCGACCCGACCATGGCATTCTGTACGGAGTTGGCCAGTACAATCACGAGGACGAGATCATAGAGGTTCATCTGCCCCAATTCGCGCGTGCCGGCGATCCTCAGGCCGGCGACCAGAAAAAGATAGACTACGGCCGTTTTGAGGGCTACAAAGCCCAAGTCCACGGGATGCGGATGGGTGAAGACTGCCGAAAGCCAGCGCAAATCCATCAGGGCTCATCCTCCTGCGCAAGTGTAGGTGCGGATCGGTTCGGGAACGACCCAACATGATGCATTATCTTTTGATCCTATCGCACACCCTGGCTATCTACATCTACCTTATTGTGGGTTTGCGCTTCGTCGCTCGCCGCCAGTTGACCCAGCTAGCGGCGACGGATATCGTCATCATCTTGCTGCTCGGCAGCGCCGTAGAGACCTCTATGATTGCCAACGACACGTCGCTTGCTGCCGGGCTCGTGTCCGCTGCGACGCTCATTGGGGCGGACTGGATCGTCACACGAGTTACCCTCCGGAGGCGGCGGCTGCGGAGGTTCCTTACGGGAGGGCCGCTCTTGCTGGTACACAACGGGCAGGTGCTCCACAACAACCTGCGGCAGGCAGGCATGACGGAAGATGATCTTTTGGAAGCCCTTCGGGAGCGTGAGGCGGCCTCTCCAAGTGATGTCCGCTTTGCCGTCATGGAGCTGGATGGAAGCATCACGGTAGTACTGCGCAGCCCGCACCGGCGTCACGTGACCCCGCCGGGCGGATGGAACAGCAACCCCAGTCCATAGGTTATAGCGGCCTCTAGAACCCCCACGACGGTCATCTCGGTCCCCGAAGCAACCCAGCTTCTGGCAGTGACCAGGCTTTTTGCGGCTCCTACAGCAAAATGAGCCAAGGTGCTGATGACCGCCGAAGCAATCACAGCAGGCATGCCGCTTGCAAAGAAGAAAGGCAACACCGGTATGGCGGCTCCGAGGGCCGTGGAGATCGTAGCCGACGCCAGCGCCACCCAAGGGTTGGGGAAGTGTCGTTCGGAGAGGCCCAATTCCTCCGAGGCCATCGTTTTGAGAAACAGGTCCGGCTGTGCTGCGATGGTCCTGGCCATGTGTTCGGCCTCTTCCTTTGTGAAGCCTTTGATCTGGTAAATGAGCGCCAACTCTTCGCTTTCATGTTCGGGGTCCTCATGGATTTCTCGCCGCTCTCGGGCGAGTTCCGCCTCGTACACTTCGCGTTCGGACTTGGTGGCCAAATAGGCGCCGGACCCCATGGAAAGGGCGCTGGCCAGCATCCCGAAAAGGCCTGCCACTACAACTTGGTGGCTGCCTCCGGTATAGCCTGCCATGCCGCTGACAATACCGAAGACCGCGCCGAGGCCATCGTTGACGCCGTAGATGGCGTCGCCAATCCAACTCCCCGTAGACACGTGCCACTTTTCGCGCTTCAGCATGGCTTCGAGTTGGGAATGTGGGGTAACCGCCGGCGCCATAGTCTGGAGGAGCCGTGCGTGGGCTTGCTCTTCGGCTTCCACCTCCAGGAAGAGACGGTGGGTTTCGGAATCCTCCCGGATCACATCGGATTGGCGGGAGAAAAACGCGATATTGCGTTCCTCTGCAGCCTCCATCCGGCGAAGGGCTGCATCCGTTCCCAGATAGCGGATTACCATGCGGTCGAGGAGACCGGGCCCCGGCGTCGCCTCGCTCACGTTCACGCCCATGGCCTCGAGGCGTTCCTCGAAGCGGCGGGCATGATCTTCCTCGGCTGCCGCCAGTTTGTGGAAGAGCTCTCTGCGCCGCTCGTCCGGCTGTTGGTCCCCAAGCATTCGGTAGAGGCGCGCGGCGTAAAGCTCTCGGTCCCGCGCGATGCGCAAAGCGCGGTGAAGCCTCCGATCCATGTCCCCTCCCAAAGGCTCTTCAGGCATTCCGTCGGTCCTCCTACCCGCCGATGCTTTTGTGCGCTCTATGGCCCACCATTCTCGCATGTTCCTTCGTGAAGAGCGGCCTTCCACAGGTGGGGCAGGCAGCTAGATCCGCTTTCCGGTCCAGCCATTCCAACACGGTGGTGACATAAGCACTATGGCTCCAGGTAAGGGGAGCCACCGAGAGCGGCGCCCCTGTGTACGGATGGAGTTGCTCAGCCAGGACACCTGAAGCGAGGGCGCGGCGGGCTGCCCATTCCAGCACCTGGAGGGGTTCACCCAGATCGTCCAGAGATGCCGCACGGGCGATCTGGTATTGCGCAACCCAAAGGGTGCATAGGAACCAGGGGTTGCCCGGAATTTGCCCGTCGCCCGCGTCAATGCGGTGGTAGGGGTCGTTTTCGTACCTGGCCAATCCGCCGACGGGAGTAGGAACCGTGAGGCGGGCGCGGAGTTGCGCAACGGTCTGCTCTACGCGCGCATCACTCGCGGGGATCATGCCGAAAAAAACAAGACCCAGAACAGAAGCGTCAAGCGTGTAATCTGCCTCGAAGGTACCGGACGGATGCTTCTGGAGCGTGCGGACGAAGCGGCCGGCTTCGGGTCGCCATAGAAGCGTCTCAACGGCACGTCGAATGCGCTGGGCAGCCTCCCGGTATTTTCGAGCGTGGCCGGCTTCCCCAAACGCGGCTGCAAAGTTGGCGGCAGCCATGAGGCCTCCATACACGGCCCCTGCAGTCCAGGCGTGAACGCCCCAACGTTCTTCCCAAAGGTCGTACGAAGGCAACGGCAGTCCCGTGGCATGATCCACGTACCCTGCCATGAAATCTCCTGCCCGAATAATCACACTGCGGTACAGGGGCTTGATGTTCTCCACGTCGCCATATCGGTCAAAGTGCTTCCACAGCGCCCAAATCACAAGGGCCGTCTCATCCTCCTGGATGGGGATTACGGGCTCCCCATCCTGGATCCAGGGATGCCAGGAACTTCCGGTACTCCCGTCGGGGTTGTACTTGTGCAGGAAGTACCCTTCACGCGTGATGAGAGGCTGGCAGAAGCGGTAGAAGGCTGAGGCCGGCACGATCATTTCGGCTAGATCCAGGGAATGCGCCACCAGCGCGCCGTCTCGCGGCCACATGTAGGAATATGTGTCTCGGTTGAACTGTTGATTGTCCGTGTCGTTTGCCGCGATGATGGCCCCGCCCGCGTCAATCTGCGTCCGGATGATGAGAAGGCTCCGCTTGAACTGCCGCACGACTTCAGCGGGCAGGCCGTCGAAATCAAAGGAGCTCTTGTTTACCCAAAGGGACCAATACGCCGCCGTGCGGTCGAGAAGCGTTTGGGGCCCCTTGTCCAGGATGAGCTGATTGAGGAGCGTAACCTCCTGGTAGCTTTCGCCTACGCAGATCCAATAGAACAGGTCTGTTGGACGACCAGGCTGCACCAGCGCCGACACCGCAACGGTGGAGTCCACAGACCCCTGGGCGATGGGGTTCTTACTAAGGACACCGTCGCCCTCGGCATCACGCCATGTTCCTTCCTTGCCTTCGGATTCCTTGATACCCGTAGCATAGTCTCCGATGCCTCGGCCATCAGCTGTGCGGATGTTGATGAGGAAATACCTGGGCCCTTTGTAGTGGATGACGACGCCGAGGCGCGGATGGTAGTAGGCTGTGTCCCCAATCTCGAAGTCGGAGATATGGAAGTCGTGATGGAAAAACAGACGCACCTCCCGAGGATGGTCGGCCAGATTGTGGATGCGAACATGGCGAACGTAGATCGTCTCGTGAAAGTCCACGGCATCGCGGCAATCGAGGGCGATGCCGAGGGAGGTTGAGGTTAGGCGCACGCAAGACACCAAGGTGTCGTCTTCATAGTCTAGGGCGCGGGTCCATGTGTCGTCATGAACCCACGAGAAGCGCCCCTCAGTCCAAACGCCGAAGCGGAAGGGGTGGCCCGCAGTATGGTTCTCGCCGCCGATGCGGGGGAAGTAGAGATCGCGAATGTGGTATTGGGCGTCGAAAGTTACCAAAAGGCGGCCATTGGCTAGTGGAATGTCTCGGGGCACTGTGAGCCTCCAAAGAATGGCCCTGCAACCGTTGACTCGGGCCGAGCGATTTGATAGATTATGACCTATGGAACAGGCGTCCATTGTGCATCTCGTTTTGCTGCTGATGGAAACGCCCGGTGTGGGCCCGCGAGCTGTGGCATCCGTGCTGCGCCGCGCCGCGGTTCTGCGCACGTGCCCAGAAGCGGTGATGCGCGCACCGCCTACCGTGCTGGCGGAACAGTACGGCCTGGGTCGGAAGCAAGCCGAGCGCTTTGCACAACTCGCCAGGGAACACAGAACAGTCGTCTGGGACATGGCACGGTGGCTGAGCCGGAACGGCGTGGCCGTGGTGACCTTGTCCGATGCCAGCTATCCTCAGCGGTTGCTGGGGCACATGGCGGATCCTCCTCCGGTCCTTTTCCTTTACGGGGAAGCGAGCTTGTTGGACGGCACACTCTTTGCCGTGGCCAATTCCAACAAAGCGCCGGAACCAATGCTGAAGGCGTGCGACCGGGCCGCTGAAGAGGCCAACGACGCCGGCCTCATCCTGGTAACAGGCCATAACCGCCTCGAATATCAAAGACCTGCCCTCGCTGTGCGCAGGAACGGCGGATCTGTGTGCACGGTGTTGGACCGGGGGCTGGTTCCCGGGTTCGGAGGCGATCTTACGCGGCCTCTCTTCGCCGCGGCCCGCATCTGGTCTTGTGTGTTCGACGTCCGCAAGGAACTTGCGCTTACCCCCTTTGCGCTCCACGATTACGGCATCGGAGCGAACAACCGGAAGCGCGACGAGCTGATCTTCGCCCTGGCCGACGTCATTTATGCAGGCTTCCTTTTGCGCGGCGGCAGGATGGAGTACTTCTGCACACAGGCGGCTGCCCGCGGCGCTGTTGTGCGCTATGTTGCGGATGGACCGCCCCGCGGATCGCCGGGGGATGCAAGCGCCCGCGCATCCTTCCGTGTCCCACCGCAGTAGCCTACGGAGAAAGGCAAGGCCGTGATCGGCACACGACCATTGAAGAAGCGCGCTGGGGAGAATGGCGGCGCAAAGGTGGGTCGTACGGCCGCGGGCAGTGCCTGGAGGGGCGTAACGCCGCGCGCCATCGCCGTTGCAATCCCGCTGGTAGCGGTGAATTGCTACTGGGTGCTGGAGACGGAGGGCATCTGGCACTCTAATCATGCCACCGCAATGTCGCTCTTTTGGAACACCACGTTTTTCCTGTTTGCGCTGGTGGTGCTCAATGTCTTCGTGTTGAAGCGCTTCGTGCCGCGCTTTGCCTTCAATCAAGGGGAGCTGATTACCATTTACGTCTTCATGACGCTGGGATCGGCGCTGGCAGGCCACGATTCGCTTCAACTTGGGATTCCAGCGGTGGGCGGTTTCCCAGTGTGGTTCCAGAGCCAGCAGCCGACCCTGGGGTGGGACGCCTTCAACCGCTTCTTCCCCAACTGGGCTATGGTGAAGGATCTGGACGTGCTGCGCCCGTACTACGAGGGGCTCGGCACACGCTTCCTGTACACCCGGCACAGCCTCTTGGCGTGGGCGACACCGGTTGCGTGGTGGTGCGCCTTCATCCTCGCCTTGGGAACCGTAATGATATGCCTCAATGTGTTCATCCGCAAGCAGTGGATGGAGAACGAGAAGCTCTCGTATCCCATCGTTCAGCTCCCTATGGCCCTCACCCATGATGGAGGCACTCTCGATTTCTTCAGACAAAAGCCGTATTGGATCGGGTTTATGCTGGGTGCAGGTCTCGACGCCTACAACGGCTTGGCCACCCTCTATCCGTCGTTCCCCTTGATCCCGGTGCGCCACGATTACGCGCCCCATAACCTAGGCCAATACTTCACAACCTATCCATGGACCGCCGTCGGCGATCTTCCCTTGCCGCTTTATCCATTCATCATTGCTCTGGGGTATTTTCTTCCCCTGGATCTCTCGTTCTCGCTGTGGTTTTTCTATCTGTTCAAGAAGGGCCTCTTGGTGCTCACGGCTGCCCTGGGCATCGAGCAGACCGGGGCCCACACGTTTCCTTACCTCACAGAACAATCCTTCGGAGCATGGGCAGCCATCTTTGCCATGGCGGCGTGGACGGCCCGCCACCACCTGGCGGCAGTGTGGCGCAAGATCCTCACGAATGAAGGGTTGGATGACAGCGCCGAGCCCATGCGGTACCGGACGGCCTTTGTTCTTCTCGTTGCGTCAAGCGCGTTTTTGATCTACTTCTGCCTTCGGGCTGGGATGACGCTCGCGGCCGTCGTTGCGTGTTTCGGCATCTACTTTTTGATCTCTGTGGGCATCACGCGGATCCGAGCGGAACTGGGCCCTCCCGCCCATGAGATGGCAGGCAATATGAACGCGCCCTACCTCATGTCGTTGTTCGCCGGCACTGCAGGAGTGGGGTTGCCCAGCCTTACGATGATGACCATGTTTTGGTGGTTTACAGGCCGGGGGTACCGCACACATCCTATGCCGTCCCAGTTGGAAGCATTCAAGATGGCAAGTCAGCCGGGGGTAGATATGCGCGGGCTGGGAGCCGCGATGATGCTCGCCATGCTGGTGGGCGGCTTCTTCAGTTTTTGGGCAGCGATCCACCTTCAATACAACGCCGGCGTCAACGTGATGACTGCGCACAACTGGGGGCAATTTCATTGGCTCAAAAGCCAGATAGATGCGCCGCAAACGGCCACGCGCAACCTTGCAGGGCAATACGCCGTAGGGGTAGGCGCGGTGGCGGCTGTGGCGATGATGTGGATGCGCACGCGTTTCTTGTGGTGGCCTTTTCACCCCGCCGGATACGCCATCTCTATGACCTTCGGGGCGGAGTACTATTGGAGCTGCCTCCTCATCAGCACATTGGTTAAGTTCTTGGTCCTCCGGTATGGCGGGTATCGCCTCAACCGGCGGGTGATGCCGTTCATGTTCGGCTTGATCCTGGGTGAATATCTGGTGGGAGCAGGGTGGAGCTTCCTTTCGGTGTTGCTGAACAGCGGCCGGTATATCAACATCCGGACGTATGACTTTTGCCCAGGATAAAGGGAATCCAGTTGTACAATTTATTAAGGAGCAAGGTTCGCTTGTATCGCACGCGTCCGGCATATCATGATCTCATCCGCCGGCTAAGGCTGTTCCGGATGCAAGCACACAGGAGGCTAAACAATTTTCATGACCGGGGAAGGAATCCGGGCTATGCATGCAGAAATGGGGAGACGTAAAAGCACTTTAACGTCCGTGTGCGAGGAGCGCACATGCGTGGGCTTCGCGCCCACAGGGGAACTGTGTGGGGGAGGAGGCGTGCGATGGAAGTGAGCAAGGGTGTGGCGGCAGCCGTGATTGCCCTCGTGATCGCAGTTATCGCGGCAGTTGGTTACTTCATGTTCCTGAAGCCCAAAGGGCAGCCTTCGGAGCCCGTCAAGAAGATGTATCTGCAGCACGGTCTAGACAAGCCGCAAAACTACGGCGCTCCCGGCATGGGAGGCGCACCACAGCCGGGTGGGCCGGGCTCTGGAGGGCCTCAGTGATTTCGGTTTTGCTGGCCGCAAGGCCATTCCGGCCGTCGGCGGGCCAGGAGTGGTTTGGGCATAGACGGCTTCTCCAATCTGGAGAGTACTAACGAAAGGAGCAGATGTATGAACGCCAAAGCTCGAGGACCAGGTTTTACGCTCATCGAATTGCTCGTAGTGATTGCGATCATTGCCATTCTGGCCGCGATCCTCTTCCCGGTCTTTGCCCAGGCCCGGGAGGCAGCCCGGAAGAGCTCGTGCGCCAGTAACCTCAAGCAGCTTACGCTCGGTTGCTTGATGTACCAATCCGACTATGATGGGCGCATGGTAAACGGGGGGTATGACTGCTGGAGTGCTGCTCCGGGGTCCGGATGCAGCCAAAACAATCCGCAGCCGACCATCCAGTGGCAGTGGGTGATCTTCCCGTATGTAAGGAACTGGCAGATCTATCGCTGCCCTACGGACCCGCGCCCCCTGGAGAATACGTTCATCAGCTATTCGATCAATAACTGGGCCAGTGATCCCAGCAACCGGCCAGGCGGGCTCAATGAAGCCGTATTGGTGCGGCCGGCGGAAACAGCGCTCCTCCAGGAAGGGCTGAATACGGGTTGGGCGGATAACGCGCGGCATGCAGAAGCCTTGAAGATGATCGGCGACTACACCACATGGACCCAGTGGAACCGCGTAACCCATGACAACCCCGACTGGAACTGGAGCGATCAGTTGCCTCGCCACAACGGTGGAAACAACGTGTCGTTCCGGGACGGGCACGTGAAGTTCTTCCGCATGGTTCCTTATTGCCAGGCGAATAAAACCACGGGGAATGCCCTCAAGTGGCAGCAGTACATGTCCAATGATCGCGCAAAGTGGAACCCCGCGTGGGATTGGGACATGGATTTCGGCGAGCCGAAGCCTGGAAGCGGCTGCCAGTAGGAACCAATCGAAGTCAGCGACTGCTGGAGTCCGCGTGATCAGCGAACCTGTGCGCCGGCGGCGGGGCAAAGGCGCCTCGCCTCCGGTGCACAAATGTGGCTTTCTTGTGTAGCTAAGTACCTGTGTTCGAAAAGCAATATGCCATGATCCTCCAAAGATTGGGCCGCGGGCTCTTGGCGCCACGGAAGCATGGTGCAATCATTGTGGTGTTGATGGTACTGTTGGGTGCCGGGGGCATCGCGTGGCTCCTTCGTCGTGGGTCGGCTCCGCCGGATTTTTCCCGCATGACGGACAGCCAATTGAGCGCGTTGGCGAGGACCCATCCGTCCGTGGCGGTATTGGGTACTCTCTTCCAGCGTACTTTGCGCCGTGGTGCATGCGATCAGTCCCTCTCCATAGCCCAAGAGATGGTGCGCCGATATCCCCAAGATGCTCGGGCCCACAATGCCCTGGGGATCGCCTTTGTGTCGGTAGACCGGCTGGAGGACGCGCACCGAGAATTTACGACCTCCATTACGCTTGATCCACGGCGCATCGAAGGATACGTGAACCTCGGCCGCCTTGCTATGAAGATGCGCAATTATGACCGCGCGAAGATCGAGTTTGATCGGGCGACGGCAGTGGACCCGAATTCCGCTTCGGCCTGGCGCGGCTTGGGTGAGGCGGAGGCGGCGTTGGGCGAGCGGAGCCCCGTGTCCGAGGCGCTACAGAAGGCCATCGCGCTCGCCCCGCATGATCCTGCTGCTTACGTAGATTTGGGCTGCTTCCACGCGGAGATGGGGCGCAACGAAGAGGGCCGTGCACTTCTCCAGAAGGCCTTCGATCTGGGCGATCGCTCCGGCAAACTCTATGCAGGGCTCACTATGGCCTACGCCGATCAGCCCCAATCACAGGACGAACTCAACCGGGCTCTTCAATGTGCGGCTGAGGCCGAGAAGCGCGGGGACCAAAGTTCCTTGCTCTTCTATGCAAAAGGACTGGCGCTGCAAAGGTTAGGCCGTTACAAGGAAGCCATCGGCGTCTACCGCCAGGCGGTTACCGTAAGCCCCAACGCCAATGGGCCATGGATTGGGCTTTCGCAGTGTTACCGGGCACTCGGTAGAATGGATATCGCCGAGGAGGCAGCGCGTATCGGGGAGCGGCTGCTGACGCAGAGGCAGAAGATAGGCAACCTGGAACACCAGATTCAATCCAGCCCCGACAGGCTCGATCTGAGGGAACAGTATGCCGGCATCATGATGGCCAATCACCAATACCTGCTCGCGGCCGACCAATACCGGTATATTGCCCAACATGAGCCCGGCGATCCCAAGGCCTGGCTCAAGGTAGCCCGAGCGTTCGAGCTGGGCGGCAAGCCGGATCTGGCGAAGTATCTGCGCGCCTATGTCCGCGACACAACGGCGCATGCCAGCCGCGCCCGCAGTCTCCCCGCGGCTGTAGCGGCCAAGTTCTGATGAGCTTAGGGTTCCCTCCTGTTAGCCGGTTGAGCGGCAAGGCCGCCGTTCCGATCCTTTGGAGCTGCTTGCTGCTGCCGATTTGGGGTTGCAGCGTGCCTCATAGCCGGGCATCCCGGACGCCTCAGACACGTTTCCTCTTTTCGGAAATCGCCCAGAAGGCAGGCATCCGCTTTGTTCATCGCAATGGTCAGGGCGCGGGTGCCAACATCATCGAGACAACCGGCACCGGCTGCGGGGTGTTCGATTACGACAACGACGGCTAATTGGATCTCTACCTCGTGAATGGAAAATCTCCACCGGGTGACGGCAACCACCTTTATCATAACAACGGAGATGGAACCTTTACAGACGTCACTGCAAAGGCCGGCGTGGCAGGGTTGGGGCACGGCTTCGGCATGGGCTGTACAGTGGGCGACTACGATGGGGACGGATGGCTTGACCTGTACGTAACGTACTATGGGCACAACATCCTTTATCGCAACGAAGGGAATGGAGCCTTCCGGGACGTAACAGCTAAGGCTGGAGTAGCAGCCGGCGGCTTCTCCACTTCGGCCGTCTTTGCAGACTTCGACGGTGACGGCCGGCCGGATCTGTATGTGGCGCGGTATTGCCAAATCACAAAAGACACCAAGCTCATCTGCTACCTCAAGGGGTACCCTTCGAGCTGTCCTCCGTATTACTACCCTCCCGAACCCGATGTGATGTACCGGAACATGGGGAACGGGACCTTCCGTGACGTAACCCGTGAGTGGGGGCTCCAGGAAAGCTCAGGCAGGGGATTGGCTACGGTGGCTGTGGACTATGACCGCGACGGACTGCTGGACCTGTTCGTTACCAATGACGGCTCGCCGAACTTTCTGTACCGGAACTTGGGCCGCGGCCGCTTCAAGAGCGTAGGGGCCCTCGAAGGTGTCGCACTCACCGACGCCGGCGCCGCCGTGGCGAACATGGGCTGTGACTTCGGAGACTTCATGGGAGATGGTACGTTTGGCGTGGTGACCGGCGTGTTCGAGAACGAGGAAAAGCCTCTCTGGCGTTATGAGCGCGGAATGGGTTTCCAGTATTACACGCGTCAATCGGGATTGAGCGCTCCCACGTTGAGCCTTTTGACCTGGGGCATCGGTTTCGAGGACTTTGACAACGACGGCCGCCTAGATTTATTCATGGCCAACGGCCACGTTCAGGATCATGCAGACCAGATTGATCCGCGCTCTCATTACCGCCAGCCTCGAACCTACTTCGTCAACGTGGGCAACGGCCGCTTCGAAGAGCGCACGGCAGAAGGCGGGCCCGCCCTCACGACGCCGGCGGTGGGTCGCGGCGCGGCCTTCGGTGACCTGTTCAACGACGGAGGAATAGACGTATTGGTCAACAACAATAACGGACCCGCCATGCTGGTACGCAACGATCAGCCGCGACGGAATTGGGTGGAATTGCGGCTCCTGTCGCGCGGGCCAAACTGGGAGGCCATCGGGGCCGTAGTGGAATTGGAGGCAGGGGACGTGAAACAAACGCGCTTTGTGCATACCAGCTATAGTTTTGCGTCGGCGAATGACCCGCGGGTGCACTTTGGCCTAGGCAGTGCCTCGAAGGTGGATCGGGTGAAGGTGGCTTGGCCGGACGGCCGGAAAAGCGAATATGCGGGCGTTCCGGTGAACCGCATCGTAACACTCGTGGAGCCTGGCGCAGCCGTTCCGCATACCCTTAGGCGCCTGTTGACTTCGCGCTGATCGGGGCGGGGTAAGCCGCATCAGGGCTGTTTCGCTGCGGGGGCCTTGTTCTTCGTGACCTGGGGTGCAGTGGCGGTTGTTGCCGTTTGCTGTTTGAGGCGGGCAATAGCTCTTTGGTTCCCCGGATCCATGGAAAGGGCTGCAACGAAAGCCTTTCGTCCCTCAGACGGATTGCCGAGCGAGATGTCTAGATCGCCGAGGCGCAGCAGATTTCCGGGCACATCTTCTCCCTTTTCGATGGCCCGAAGAACGATTTCCCGTTCAGCGCTCCATTTGGCAAGCGGCGCCAAACGCTGGCCGATGGCACGTGCTTCTGCGTTGCGCCCGCTCTGTTGGTAGAAATCCCGCAGCATCGTGAGCGCCTCTACGCTGTAGGGGTTCGCGTCTACGGCGTGCTCCAGGGCTTGGCCGGCATCGCCGCGGTTTCCTTCACTGAGCCACACTCGAGCGGCTTCGATGTAAGCGGGTGCCTTGTTCGCGGCAAACTCGGCTACGCGGGTGAGCTCCTGCATGCCGCGGACACGGTCGGGCCCTTGGCGGGTGGTCAAGAGAGCACGTGCAAGCTGGAGGCGGGCTTCGAGATCCGATGGGTCGGCCCTGAGGGCTGCTTCCAGCTCCTTGCGGGCTTCGGCCACGCGGCCTGCGGCGAGAAGAGCCGCCCCAAAGGGCCCGTGAAGTGCGCTCGATCTCGGATCCATACTTTGCGCGCGCGAGAATGCCCTTACTGCCGCATCGGGGTGGCCCAGAAGCATCTCCAGGCGCCCGAGCGCAAGCCACGCCTCGCGCCTAGATGGATTGATGGCGAGGCCGGCCATCAATTCGTCCTTGGCAGCCTCTCTACGGAACGTCTCGTCGAGAATGGCTGCGAGGATGAAGTGTGCTTCCGTCTTGTGCGGCCAGAGCTCGATCGTCTTGCGGAGGACGCGTTCGGACACGGCCCAGTTCCCGCGGGCAAATTCGCACCGAGCCCAACCCGTCCAGGCTTCGGATGCCACGGGGTTTATGGCAGCAGCCCGTTGATAGGCCTTAGCTGCAGGAGGAAAATCGCCGGACCGCTCCAGTCGCCGGGCCAGCTCGTAGACGACGGCAAACGGAGCATGAGGGCGCGCTGCGGCCTGCCGGAGGGCTGCGTTAGGCATCCGGGACGCCTGCCACCTCTGAATGGCGCCAGTCATGGCCAACCGCAACGCAATGCCGGCCAGAATGACTGCAATCGAGGCGACGATAATTCGGCGCATGCGCTTTCGTGAGGCTTGCAGAAGCGGCTGCGGATCGGGCGGTAGTGCCATCAGACGTGTCTCCCGGATGAAGGATCTTGGCCCATGAATTGTTTCTGTACGAGGCCGGCACCATTCCTGCTGCCGGCAGTCATCTTTGCCTTAGGCGGATGCGCCGATCCACCGCACCACAAGGGTAGGTTTCCCACTTACCGTTTGGCCACCGCACCCGTACCCACGGTACGCGTTTGGTGGTACCCAAGCCGAAATGGAGCCACGGCGACGAGCTCGAAAGGTAACTCGATGCGGGTGACAGATCTTGCAACCAAAGATCGGACCCAACCCGGAACATGACGCGGGCGCCATAGGCAAGCCAGTCTGGCGGCCGGCCCTGCAGTTCCACTTCCAGCCAATGGCCGGCACCGGCCGTTCTATTCTGCAAGAGCAACGGCCCGCCGTCGTCATCCACTACCAGCGCATCCACGCGGCCGTCGTTATCGAAATCCCCTGTTGCCGAACCGCGGCCCAGGATCATGCGCTGGAATGGCGGCCCAGCCGTTCGTGTAACTTCCTCGAAGCTATGGCCCCTGCGGTTCATAAAGAGCTGCAACGGTTCCAGGTAAGAGGTCTGCGGGTCTATTCGGCTCGCCGTGTCGTAAACGCTCCCGTTGGCGAAAAGAAGATCGGGCCACCCGTCATTGTCCACGTCTAGGAACTTGGTTCCGAAGCTCAGCATGAGCAGTGTGGGATCTGCAAGACCGACGATTGGGCTCACATTGTCGAAATAGGGGCCTTGGTTGCGGTAGAGCGACACCGGCTCGTGAGAGAACTTCGCTGCGACCAGATCCAGCCTGCCGTCACGATTGTAGTCTGCCCAATCGGCGCCCATGGCAGCTTGCGCCTGCTGGTAAACGCCAAGGGCTACTCCCTCAGAGAGCGCTTCGTTGCGAAAGTGCATCCCTCCCATGTTGTGGAAGAGGTCTGCGGGCATACCGTCGTTCCCCAGGTAGAAGTCTATGCGGCCGTCGTTATCATAATCTGCGTAGGCCACTACGAGGCACTTTCCCCCCATATGTCCGGCAAGACCGGATGCAGCGGTCACGTCTGTGAACGTTCCGTTGCGGTTGTTGTGGTATAGGTGGGAATATTGCGGCGCATAAGTTTGCGGGGGGCATCCACTGAGGACGCCGCCTCCCAAATTGCAGTAGTGCGGCGTCTTGTCGTTATACACAACATAGTTGCCTACGAAGAGATCTTGATAGCCGTCGCCGTCAAGATCCATGAACCCCGCGCTGCTGCACCAGCCGTTGGGCTTGAGGCGGGCTGAGCGGGTAGTGTCTGTGAACTCGAGATCCCCACTCCCGTGCAGAAGTGCGATGCAGTTGTAGCCGGTGAGCAGCAGGTCCTCGCGGCCGTCTGCATCGTAATCGCCGATGGCACAGCCCTTCCATGCTCCTCGAATGCGCGCCAATCCGCATCGGGCTGACACGTCTTCATACTGTCCCGCGCCTTTATTGAGGAAGAGTGCGGAAGTTGGTTCCCCCACCAGGAGTATGTCCAGCAAGCCGTCGCGGTTCAGATCCAAGAAGGCGCATCCATGACCGAATGCATCCAGTGCGGTGACGGGCGATATGTGCTTCGGCCCCCAGCGGAAGCGGATGCCGGACTGCTGTGCGACGTCGGCGAACCATGGGCCTTCGTGATGGGCGGCCGGCGCATCGTGAGAGGGCGCACGGTGCTTGCATCCTGCGCTGCATCCCCACACGAGGACCAGAGCCGACGGCAGGAGGACACGGTTGAGGCAGCGTATACCCACGTAAGGTGCTGGATAGGCAGTTCGTTGAGGATGCCTTCAAACCGACGCCGGCAGCCGGAACTGAGCGCGCGCATCCTCCGACTGAAGACGCTTTAAACTTCGCATCTGGAGCGGAAAACTCCTTCCCAGGATTAAGGATCGGGCGCCAAGGGCGTGTCCACAGAGCCTGGGAAGGAACGGGTGCGCAACTACGCCGCAGGAGCTATGTCCACGAGCGTGCGGGCGGACTCGAACTGGGATTGCAACTCTCCGATCATCCATTCCATGTCTTCGTCCGTAAAGGCGAGCCATTCGGACACAGCTTCCGACAGCCGCGGCGCGGCCAGGTGTTCGCTGCTGGCGAAGCCCGAGTGCCAGGCAAAGTAATCCGCTGCGTGCACTGTGGCTGCGCTTGGGAAGAACTCATGCTCGGGGTTCGGCGCCTCCCACATGCTGGTGGAGGCCACGAGGATTGGAGGAAAGTTCCACGTTTCGGAGATGCGCGCCGCAATCGTCGTATGGTCTATGCCCAGCACCTCCCGTTCGGCCTGCAGCATGGTGATCTCATTGCGCGCTGCATGGGCCAGGGTGAGTGTGTACTGGGCGGGAAAATAGCAATCCAGAAACAGTTCGCCGATATCATGGAGGAGGCCGCCGAGGAACGCCTGTTCCATGAGGGTACGGTTGCGGGGCTGCTTCTGCCGTGCCACGATGCCCGAGCCGACAGCCGCCGCCACCGAATGTTCCCAGAACATACGCCGATTGAGGCCTGGGATGCCTCCTTTGCGCGTGAGAATACCGAAAGCAGATACCCCAAGGACGAGGTTCCGCACGGTATTGAAGCCGAGGATCACGATGGCGTGGGTGATGGTTCCGATGCGCTTCGGGAAGCCGTAATAGGCCGAATTGACGATGCGAAGCATCTTGGACGAGAGCGCTTGGTCCAGAGAGATCAAGCGGTTGAGCTCCTCGGCCCCGCTGTTGGGGTTATTGACGGTTTGCATGATGCGGGTGACGACTGCGGGAAGCGGCGGAAGATCCGCCAGCTTCTTCTCCAGCATCTGCTGGAAGAGTTCCTGATCAATGCGGATGGGTGTGCTGTCGGCTGGCATAGGCTCGCTCTCGAGCAAGGTAGATGCGGCAACGAGCGTACTCGCGCTTAGGCGACACTAGTATTATGGAACCGGGCGGGGAGATCCTTTAGGCGTAAACCCAGGTTTGCCGCAACGGATGGCTCAACGGTGCCGGATCCGCGCGGCTAAAGGAAAGGCCGCTGAGGTTGAAGGGCGTGTTGAGAAGACGTGCCGGGCGGAGCCCGCCTGTCGCCCGGCACAGAACTTTGCGCTATTCGGCCGCGGTTTCTGCGGGCATCCCTACCACTTCGAGGTATACTTTGCGCTTCTCTTTCATCGCGCTTGCCTTGGCCAGCACACGCATGGCGTTGGCGATGCGGCCTTGCTTCCCAATTGCCTTACCGAGGTCTTCCGGGGCCACGTGCACACGGTAGGTGGTGGCGTTTTCGCCCGGTTCCTCTTCTACGCGGACCTGTTCGGGAAGGTCCACTACAGCTTGGACGAGTTGTTCGATAAACGCCTTCATCAGGTTCCTCGCTTTCCACGAACCTCCATCCAGGATCAGCGATCCGGCCACGGCCACGTCGGCGGGGCCATTCCGGAGTTCTCGGTGTTTGGCGGCAGGTACCCGCCAGCATCCGCTAAGCTTAATAGCGGTTAATGCCGATGGAAGGTTCCTTCGCCTTCAGATTGCGAAATTCCTGCTTATCGGCAAATCGCGCTCTTGGGATTGCTTGCGGTGCCTTCCCGTGGGCAATCCGCGCGCACTGCCCGTCATGGTGCCGGGACTACGTTGGCGGCTTGCCTCCCCTTAGGCGTTTCCACGGGTTCGTACAGCACATCCTGCCCTTCGCGGAGGGACTTGAAGCCCTCCATCATGATGGCGCTGTAGTGAACAAAGACGTCTACGCCATCATCGCTTTGAATAAAGCCATACCCTTTGGCGTCGTTGAACCATTTGACTTTTCCTTTGATGGCCACTTCTGCAAAACCTTTCTGCAGGAATAATCGCGGAAGGGTGCGCGTGCGGGGGCATGCGATCCCTCCATTGAATGCACCCTGCAGAATGTGTGCCATTGTGTCGGTTACGCCAGGAAACCGGTACAATCACGGTTCATGATCCATCCGAGGCGTTGGCGAGAGCCTTCAGGCGTGCATCCAAAGCGGCCTGATCTACGGCGAAGGATTGGAGGGCGGATTGCGTCATCAGGTCATCCAGGGCGATTTGGGGCTGCGCGTTCCAGCGGCCCAGATCGGGGATCTTTCCGTGCCGGCGGATCACCTCCGCTTCTTCGGATGTGAACCGATGGAACAGATGGGTACCGTGGTCTTCGTCTGCTTGGCGGATATCGGCGCCGGTGAGCTTGGTGGGGGTATGACGGGCCAGGTCATCGGCCAGAGCGCGGACGCGGTCATCCACCTCCCACAGCACGGCGACCTTGGCGGCTGCATCGGGATTCAGGTGCACGGGGAGATCCGCGCCGACGTTGGATGTGAGGCGGGCAGGGTCGGGGCCGGCATCCAGAAATCCTTTGGCGACTTTGACCGGCATGGTATGCACATCTACTCCAGCAAGGGTAGCAACCTGGGAGGCCTCACGCATGGATGCGGCGATCTGCCGCGAAGCGCACTTGCCTTCGCTTCTGAGCTGGGCCACGGCTGCCTGAGAAGCCAGCGTCGCCCGTTCCCCCACGTTCCGGCCATCGCCTAAGCCGTTGTCGGCCACCACATTGTTGAGGCGGCCTAGAAACACGTTCACAAAGGCAGGGTTCGCTATTCGGGCAGCCACGTAATTCTGCCGTGCAGAGAAGCCCAGCGTGAAGTTGATTGGAATGGATTGGGCCGATGCCCTTGCTACGGCGCATATCCCTTCCGGGGTGAGCGGGATCTTGACGATGAAGCGTTCTGGGCAGACCGCATAGTATCGCTGAGCGAAAAAGACCGTGCGATCGAGATCTTCGGCGACGGATGGGTGGAGCTCCACACTCACGCGGGCGCCCATGGCGGCAACGAGGCGAAGGGCTATGTGGCAATTCACAATGAAGCCCAGCTCCATGATGCGTTCTGCCTCCGGCAGGTTTGTGCCGAGGGAATTGAGCCGGCGGGCTGCCTGGCGCACAAGGTCGTCCATCACTCCGGTTTGCACTACCTGGTTGGCTAGAGTGTTGTTGGTAGTGAGAGCGGTGAATTCCTGATGCCAAAGCGGCTGGGCTTCTTCCAAGAGGCCCGTGTCCAGCCATAACTCGGTTCCCAACTCGCGCAGTCTGGCAAGGGCAGGGTGGCTTGGGAATTGCTTGCCCGTTCCTTGAGTTATTGCATTGCGGGCTGCTTCCCTAAGTGTGGCGTCTATTTCTGCCTGAACCGATGCAATCCTCACGTGTTCTCTCCTTTGCAAGGTTTGTTGGGCAGCGGCGACTGCCTGTGGTTACTGAATGCCGTACCACTCGCGGATCCGTGCGCTCAATCCCATGGCGAAAACGCCTGCGCTGGCTGCCAAGGCCGGCAGGCGCAGTGGGCCGGCAATTCCCAAACCGAGTAGAGCAGCTAGGCCCAACAATGCTGCGACGATCATGGTGGCCCACCAACCTCCGGATCGCTGAGACCATGCCCAAAACGCTGCGACGATCAACCCAATCGCTATGGGAGCCATCAACACTGCCCACAGTGCAGTGCTTACTGCGCCGAAGGCGTGCCCGATGTAGTTGGTGTGATCTTGGCTCAATGCCGGCTGGGCGCGAAAACTCCCCATCAGTGTGGCGACAGGACCCAGCACCAGGACCATAAAATCGAAGAGCACGAACCCCAGGACGGCTGGGGGGCGCGTGCGCAGCCGCTCGAGCTGTGCGATGCGCTGATGGTTCACTTCCAGGGTTGTGGCCCCAGCGTAGGCTGTTAGGGGCGCCGCGCAAACCGTGCAAATGGCGGCCCCGTCGGGGTTATTGGTGTCACATTGCGGGCAACGCAAACAGGCGTCCTCTCAGCAGGATACTTGGGCAACGGGTGGGATCAGGCTTTCTCTCCAAGGTTCCTCTTCATCTCCATGAACGGAGTCAGCAAGTCAATGGGTACAGGCAGGATCGTCATTGTGGATCGCTCCGATGCGATTTCCCGCATGGATTGAAGGAAGCGAAGTTGTAGAGCCGCCGGTTGCGTCGCAATCAGAGCGGCTGCCTGAGTGAGCTTCTCGGCCGCCTCGAACTCGCCTTGCGCATTGATTACCTTGGCGCGCCGCTCCCGTTCGCTCTCCGCTTGGGCGGCCATCGCCCGCTTCATGCTTTCGGGGAGTGCCACGTCCCGCATCTCCACCCCGGTGACCTTTACGCCATAGGGTTCGGTCTGCTCATCTATTACGGTCTGCAGCTTCTGGTTGATGCGGTCGCGTTGCGCAAGCAATTCGTCAAGCTCGGCCTGCCCGATGGTACTGCGGAGCGTCGTCTGGGCGATGAGCGATGTCGTCCGGATATAGTTTTCGATGCGCAGGATGGCTCCTTTGGGATCCACCACCTTGAAAAGGACGATGGCGTCCACGGTTACGGGCACGTTATCCCGCGTCATCATTTCTTGGCGGGGCACATCCATGGTTACGATGCGCGTGTCTACACGAATGGCGCGGTCGAGGTAGGGCCACAAGATAATGACGCCGGGGCCGGCGACGTGGTGAAACTTGCCCAGGCGCAGCACCACGGCTCGTTCCCAATCGGGGAGGACTTTGATGGCGGCCGGGAGTATCACCAGCGCCAAAACAATGAGGATCGCCAGCGGTACACCAATGAACTGCGTTACCAGATCGAACAGCTCTTTCATCGCGAAGATCTCCATTCTTCTGCAATCGCCTGCCGACCGCTACAACCGGGCTTCCCAGACGGATGCCTCATTGTTGTGGGAGTTCCTGTTGAGCATATACGGGCTCGGGTTCCAACGCTTCGGCCCGCTCCACACGAAGGGTGAGGCCGTCCCGTCCAACCACCCGAACGGTATCACCCGAACGCACGGGCTCAGCCCCGGCATTCACAGCTCTCCAAAAAGCGCCGTCGCAAAACACCATGCCATGAGGATCCAGGTTCGTGCGTGCGATGCCGGTCTGACCGATGAGGGTCTCGGGTCCGCTTCCCGGCGGCCTCCGGCGCGCGCGGACTAGCGCCGCCAGCACGGTGCCGAAGAAAAGCGCTGTCACCAGCGCCAAACTGATGACTACGACCAACGACACTTGCACGCCGGTCTGTGCATCGTTGAAGATCATCAGTGCGCCTACGATGAAGGAAGCGATGCCGCCCACCGTCAATACGCCATGGGTGGGAGCGTAGAGATCCAGGCCGAACAGGAAGAATGCCAAGAGGATCAATGCCAACCCCGCTGCATTGACGGAAAGCACCGACATGGCGTAGAGGGAGAGGATCAATGCAATGGATCCGGCGACACCCGGCACGATGGCTCCCGGATGCTGGATTTCGGCGATGATGCCGTATAAGGCGACCGCTCCGAGGATCAGAGCGACATTGGGGTTGAGGAGGATCATGAGTAGGGATTGGATCCAGGAAGGCTCTTCAACTTCCTCGGCTGCCCCGGTTGTGCGAAGTGTCACCTGGCCGGCGGCCGTGTCCACGCGGCGGCCGTTAATGGCCTGCAGAAGCGCCGCCTGGCTCGGTGCTATGAGATCGGCGATATGTTGCGTGACGGCTTCGGATGCCGAAAGCGATATGGAGTTGCGAACGAACTGTTCGGCGATCTTGGCACTCTTGTGCCGCCTATCCGCCAAGGCCCGGCTAAAGGCAGCCATATCGTTGACCATCTTTGCCTTCATATCGCCGGGAATGTCGCCGCCTGTCATCAACACAGGGTGCGCTGCTCCGATATTGGTTGCCGGAGCCATGGCAAGAATATTGGCGGCCAAAGCAACGATGGCCCCTGCGGAGGCTGCCTGGGCACCATCCGGTGCGACATAGACCACGACGGGAACGCGCGCATTGAGAAAAAGCTGAGCGATGCCCCGCATGGCCTCCGCCTGGCCGCCGGGGGTGTTCATCCGCACCAGCAGACACTGCGCCCCGGCATCCTCGGCATGCTTCAGAGCATGGGCGATGTAATCACGTGTGGGCGGCATGATGAGGCCGTCAATGGTCGCTCCAACTATCAGGGGGCGTACGCCTTGGGCTAATGCCTGGCCGAGGGCTGCCTGTTCCGCCGGGCATAGGGTCATTCCGGCACACAGAAGCACCGTCGTGAGCCCACTCGCGCGGGCGCAGAAGCCGAACCTATGCCTGTTCGTGCGGTGAACAGATGGTGCATGGTTCATCGCCTTCCCTCTCTTCCTGTAGCATTATGCGCCTTCCTGGCTCTACTGTCAACAAGGGTTATTTGCGCAGAAGCCCCATGTTCACCAACGATTGCCGGAAGCCGTCTACCCACAAGTCCACGGCCTCGTACAACGCCCAAAGGATTGCGCCAAATACGGCTACTGCCGTGACGACGGTACGATTGAAAAGGGCGTCGTCTATTGCCTCCCATACGATGGCCGGGTGCGTGAAGGCATCCCAGGAATTGACGCGTTCGATCAAACCCATATATACGCCGAGGGAAATGAGAAAGAAGAACCCAGGGGCGAAAAGAAAAAAACGTCCCCCTGCTGCACGGAGCATCCGTTCCACCGGGCGGATGGCCAGCACGAACATGAGCATCCCGGCTCCGCTGTAGCCCAAAAAGAGCAGTGCGGACTTGGCTGTGGCCAGCATTGCCGCATGGTCTTGGCCTCTGCTGTTCTCAACAGACAGCATCCACTTGGGATCGAACAGAAGATGCCGCCACTCGGTAAGCAGGTAACAACTGTTTGGGAGGAACAGGAACCAGACAACACCCAGCGCCAGTCCGAATGGAGCAGGGAGGCGCCGCTTCTTGGAGCCAGGATACCATCCCCATGCCAGAAGATGTGCGAGGGCCACCGGTATGAACGCCAGAAACAGGTTCCAGCCCGCCCACTTCAGAGCATTGGTCAACGTGTAGCTCCTTTCCCCGGCGGCAAACCGGGTATCCTGTATCTACCGGCTTTCTGAGGGTGGTTGATCCCATAGAAGCCGGCCGTCCGGCGAGGATCCGCAAATCCGCCGCATGCTTAGACGCATCGGATGCAGGCGATGGTTCCCCGCAGGAACGCGCAATCCCTTCGATACACGCTTCGTGGAGGACACAAGAGTGAGCGAGCCCATTCTCAGCGGCCGACGCATTCTGGTTTGCGGAGCTCGGAACAAGTGGTCTATTGCCTGGCACTGCGCGCTGGCCCTCATGAGGGAGGGAGCCCGCACCGCATTCTCGGTGTACAGCGAACGGGAACGCGATGATGTGCGGAAGCTTCTGGAGGCTGAGGGTGCCGCCGACGCTCCCATCTACGTTTGCGACGCCACGAAGGATGAGGAAGTGTGTCGCATGTTCGAGGACGTTTCGGATGCCTTTGGCGGGCAATTAGACGGATTGGTACACGCCATCGCATTCGCCAAGCGCGAGGAACTTCAGGGAGAGTATATCAATACATCTCAAGAAGGTTTCTCAATTGCCATGACCAGCAGCGTCTATACGCTGGTCTCTCTGGCGCGGGGGGCGCGGGAACTCATGAAGGCTGCCGGCGGCGGATGCATCGTCACGCTCACGTATCTAGGGAGTGAGAAGGTGGTTCCCGGCTACAACGTGATGGGGGTGGCAAAGGCAGCCCTCGAGGCCAGCGTTCGCTACCTGGCAGCCGACGTTGGCGGCGAGAATATCCGCGTCAATGCGGTGTCTGCGGGACCCATCAAGACGCTCGCAGCCAGCGGCATCGCCGGGCTCTCTTCTATGCTGAAGCATGTAGCGGAGCACGCTCCATTGAAGCGCGGCGTGTCTGCGGACGAGGTTGCCGATGCGGTTACCTTCCTCATGAGCCCCTTGGCCCGCGGTATCACCGGAGAGGTGCTGTACGTGGATGCCGGGTACCATATCATGGGGATGTAACATGAGACCGACACGGGAGGATGCCTGGAAGCTCCTTACTGAGTTCACCCAGAGCGAAAGCTTGTTGAAGCATGGTCTGGCTGTGGAGGCTGCCATGGTGGGCTATGCCAGGCGTTTTGGCCAGGACGAGGAGCTTTGGGGTATCACCGGCCTCATCCACGACTTCGACTATGAACGCTGGCCCTCGGCGCCAGATCATCCACTGAAGGGCATGGCGATCCTCCGGGAGAGGGGTTGGCCCGATGAGGTGATCCGGGCAATCGGAGGCCACGCGTCCTATACAGGCATCCCACGGGACACGCTCCTGGCAAAAACGTTGTTTGCCGTTGACGAGCTTTGCGGATTCATCATGGCCGTGGCGTATGTGCGCCCGTCGCGCAAGCTCGAGGATGTGCAGGTGTCCTCGGTGCGCAAGAAGATGAAGGACAAAGCCTTCGCACGGCAGGTGTCCCGCGAGGAAATCGTCCAAGGGGCCCAGGAGCTCGGCGTGGATTTGGACGAGCACATTGCCCAGTGCATCGCTGGGATGCGTGACGTCTCGGCCGCTCTGGGCCTTTGAAGGTCCGGGGGGCGCTGATGATCGGGACTATTGCGAAGTGTGTCTACTTGGCGGGCGGCGCGGCGATAACGTGCTGGCTGGCGGTTGTGGTACGCCGGAGTTGGAAGCGCCTCGACGAACGTATTGCAGCGTTCCGTGCAGAGCAGGAAGCAAATCAGGGAGCGCCCCTGAATCCGTATCTGGCTCTTGCAGAATTGTACGCGGAAGCCCAGGCCGCCGATCGCAGGGCAAAGGCGCGCAAAAACCCCCGGAGGGGCTAAGCACAGGAGCTTGCCTCCTTGCCGGGGGCGGTGGCCGCAGGGCGTTACTCTGCTAGATCGTCTGCTTCGTCCAGCAGGTCTGCATCCTCTTCCACGTCGTCTTCCAACGCGATGGGCGTTTCATCCAGATCTTCCACGACATCATCCGCATGAGCGAGCACCCGATGCGGATCCAGTTCCACCATTCCCGGTGGGCGCGGATGCCGCTGCCTGCACTCGTCGCACTGGAACTTCACTTTGGCGGTGGAGAGCCAGGATGGTATGGAGGGGATGGGTTTGCCGCATTCAAAGCAGGTAACTTCGTTAATCGCTAGATCTTCAAGGCTCATACGCACACCTTCCATTGGGTCAGGGCTCCCGGCGCTTGACCGGCGCCGGCCCGGAGGCTTTGTTGGGGGTCGAGCCTGTGTCGGCTGTGGCTGCTCGTGTTGCCCGGATTTCGTGCCGGCGAGCATTCCAGATGGACACGGCTCCGTTCACGAGCATTAGGATCGCCGCCGCCAGATATTCCAGCCACGCATACGTGTTGGTGGGCTGCCCCGGTTCCGTCAGGAGCGCATTGCCCTTCACCATGCCGGCAATGCTGATGAAAAGCAGAATAATGCCGATGAGAATGAACCCGTTAAGATAGCGCAAAGACACGCATCACCCCAAATCCAAAGGCTGGAACCGTTTATTGTAGCCGCAAAGCGCGTGTGTCTGTCAACATCACGGTGACGATCGGTTGCTCTGGGCGCTTTCTTCGGCTTCGCGGAGCATCTGAGCGGCATATTGCCTCCATTCGGACGCGGGGTAATCCTCGAGGAACTCCCGCAGTCCATCCGCAGCGCGGTGGTGTGCGTGGAGCCTCCGGAGGAGCAACACACAGGCACGGAGCGCGGCTGCATCGGAGTTCCAGTGTTTGGCGGCTCGTTGCAGGAGCGCAACGGCCTGTTCGGTGGCGCCTAGCTCTTCCAGTCCCGAGGCTACAAAAAGGGCTTCTTCATGCGTCAGGCCAAGATCATCACCCGGCAATTGTTCCTGTATCGTGCAGAAAGTCTCGGCAGCGGCTTGACGGTTCCCATTGCGCATCCATCCGGCGACGGCGCTACGGTAATGTTCCGCACACTGCTCCCGGTCCCCAGCCACTGCCCAGAGGAGGGCAATCTGCGCGTGCGCCTGGACGTCGGAAGGGCGCTTGGCAAGGACTTCCTCCCAGCGGCGCAGGGCCGACATAGGCGTTCCGTCGGAGGCAATCTTTGCAGCGTCGGCGCGGAGGTATGCGGTTTGGCCGTGTGATGGCATTCCAGTCGCGCGCGCCCAGAGGATGCCGAGAATGAAGCCCGCGACATGCCCGGAATGTGCCGCCCAACTCCCGGCAGCCGCCGACGCCGGACGGACCATCTGCAGCCCTGCAGCTACGACTTCTGCTGCGACGGCGCCGGCCAAAAGTGCAGCGGCAGGTATCCGCACAGGAAGGCCGATGAAGCGAATGGAAGCTCGGTAGTATCGAACTGCGAACGCACCAACCAGGGCCGCTGCCGCTCCTGAAGCGCCGATGATGGGCATCTCGGCTGCTGCAGTTCCGGCGATCCTGGCTGCTGCCGCTTGAGCAAGGCCGGAGCCGACGGCCGCTAATCCATAAAGCAAGAGAAAGCGCTGCCAGCCCACGTCCTCCTCCACGGGCCCGCCGAATACCCAAACGAACAGCATGTTCGCCGAAAGGTGGAACACATCTTCGTGCAGGAGGCAGTAGGTGAGAACGGTTTGGATGCGGGGCGATGCAGGTACAAGGCTCAACGCAGCAAACCACTGTGTAGGGAGCTCCGGACCTCGCGTCAGGGTAACGGCGGCGATGATGCCGAATACGGTAAAGTTCGCAAGAATAAGCGCCACGGTCGCCAGCGGCGGCTGTGTGGAGCGAGCATCCGTTGCGTAGGGAAGCAGCATCGCCAAAAGAGAAAGGCGTTCGAGTGCTAAAGGGAAGCCATGCCCTGGTACGCTGCCACAAGGCGATCCACCAGCCCTTTGATCAGCTCATCCGCAGAGACGCCCTCGGCCTCGCCCTCGAAGTTCAGGATGATGCGGTGCCTCAACGCGGGCTGGGCTGCTTCGGTAACGTCTTCCACGGCGGCATTGAACCGTCCGGCGATCAGGCTGCGCATCTTGGCGGCGAGCACGAGGGCTTGGGCACCCCTTGGGCTCGATCCGTAACGTACGTATCGTTTTACCGCTTCGGGAGCGATTTCCGCATCCGGGTGGGTCCCGCGCACCAAACTGAGAGCGTATTCCATCACGTGGGATGCCACCGGAACGCGCCGTGCGAGTTGCCTCATCCGCAAGATAGCGGCACCATCTGCCACGGGGTGCGCGTGTTGCTCTTGGGTACCCGTCGTACGTTCAACGATCGCCCTCAGCTCTTCTATGCCTGGCGAACGGACAATCAGCTTGAAGAAGAAGCGGTCCAGCTGGGCTTCCGGGAGGGGATAAGTGCCTTCCATCTCGATGGGGTTCTGCGTCGCCATCACGAAGAAGGGTTCTTGCAGGGGGCGGCGCACCCCGGCAGCAGTGACGGCGTGCTCTTGCATCGCCTCGAGCATCGCGGACTGGGTTTTGGGGGTTGCCCGGTTGATCTCGTCCGCCAGAATAATCTGCGCAAATACCGGACCCGGCTGGAAGCGGAATTCCTTTCCGCCCCCGGGCACCTCCACTAAGATGTTGGTTCCGCAAATGTCCGCAGGCATAAGGTCCGGAGTAAATTGGATGCGCGAGAAGGTAAGGTTCACGGCCTCTGCCAGCGTGCGCACCAGGAGCGTTTTGCCCAATCCCGGCACGCCTTCCAGCAATGCGTGGCCGCCGGCAACCAGGCACGTGAGGACACCCTCGATCACGTCCTCATGCCCCACGATCACCTTCCGGATCTGCTCGCGTATCGCGTGGTAGCTCCGGCGGAACTCCTCGACCTCGTTTTCGATCTCCTGCAGGTCCTGGTCAGTCAAAGGCTGTGTCCTCCATGGATTGGGGCTTTCCGGTGACGGTGCGTCATGGCCGGATGCGCTCGAAGTAATCGCGAACGATGTGCTGCATTTCGGGTGGAATGTTCTCCCGTGACACCGCCCGTTCGGCAGCACGCTTCTGCTCCTGATAAACCTGGTAGTAGGGCGTCCCTGCGCGGACGCCCGCATTGGGATCGCCTGTTATCTGTTGTACGAGTTCCGTGTCGTTGGCGTTGAGCTGTCCTTTTACGAGTGCGTTAGGCAGGTGCTTCGGCGGAGGCGCCCATTGAGCGGCATATCGAGCGAACGTCTTTGCCGCCTGTGTCCGCGTGCTTGCCCGCCCGCCTTTGCCCATGAGCGTAAGGCGCGGTCGGGCGCGGGGGGTGGCAGCCATGGGATTGGTCTTGACGCCGTGTCCTCCCCAAAGCATACCGGCCCCACCGCCGCCGGCTACGAGGCGCATACGGCCGGATTTGAGCGCTTCGATGAGCGCGGCAAGCGCCTCCGCATCCAGCGAAGGCCTTCCACAGCTCAGTCAAGTGCCTCCAGCTTGGCGCATCATCTCGGCCAAACGTTGAAGGGTGCGGGGATCCAGCTTCATGCGTTCCATGAGTTTGGCAATCTCAGCGAGCTGCCCGGCAAGTTGCCGAAGCTGCGTGTCGCTGAGGGCTTGGCTGATTTGTTGAAGTTGGCGCTGAAGGCGTGCGATGGACGCAGCCGAGAGTTGACCGCTCTGTGTCAGATCCGCCAAGCGCTGCAGAGCTTCGTTTTGGGCCCGGGCGTCGCCGCTTCTGAGAGCTTGAAAGAAGCTCTGCATCAGCCTCTCGGCAGAGGCATCGGCTGGATTGGTTCTGCCGGAACGCGCAGCCGCCTGTTCCATCTGCCTGCGGGCGAAGGTGCGTGCGAGGTCATCCATCCGTTTCCGCACCGCGGGTGAAGCGGAACCGGCGGCCCGGGCCAACATATCCTGACGCCTGCTGAGGCGATCCGTGAGCTTCTGAAGGGAGATGAGAGATTGCTTCTTGTCCAGGCTTCCGCGCTTCATCGCTTCGGCAAGCCTCCGCGCTTCAAGGGCGGCTGTGCGCGTTTCTGCCAATCGGTTACGCGCGGCAGACTGCTCGGCCTGGCGCGCGAGGCGTTCAATGCGCCTCCCTTCGTTGCGCACCTCGGCTGCTTCCTTCTTCTGCTGGGCGGACCAGAAGACGGGCAGGCTCGGCAGAAACATTGCCGCAACAGCGATGATTGCAAGCACGAGGGCTGCGATGCCTTCCTTCGGAACCACAATGGGATAGAGAGTTTTGAGATCGAGTGCGGCTGCTGAAGCTGCGGCGTCGGCTACTTGGCGCAAGACCAGGGGGTCCTGCTGCTCCCGGCTCCCGAACTCAACAGCCGAGGCGAGCCGGTCTCCGGTTCGGCCGCGCACGTCCAAGAGCCAGGCTACGCGGAAGCTGGTCAGGGGCGTTGCGAAAGCGAAGGCCAGTCCGGCTGCCATTGCCGACGCAGCGAGGAGCGTCAGAGGCGTTACCGCCGGTTCATGGACGAGGCGCAAATGCGCCGCAATAATCCAAACCAGGCTCACGCATGCGGTCCATACTAGGAAGCGGCTTACCCAGCGCAGGCTCATCAAGACGCGGAGGCGGCGCCTGGCCGCCCGGATGGTTGCGCTCAGTTCGGGATGAACCCTCATGGTTTGTTGCTCCCTGGACGACATGCGGCACCTCACGCAGGCTCAGGCGGCTTGCCTCCCCTCCGAAGGGTGGCCACTCCGGCTCGTTCAATAACCAGCGGCAGGAAGCCCAAGGCAAAAATCGAGATCACCGTCCAGCCGAGTACGCAGCAAATCCAAGACGGCGGATTGCCGGGAATGAGGTTCAATTGTTGCAGGAGGCGTCCCTTGGTTTGCGCATCCAGCAATACGACCAACGGGTTGAGATAATAGAGAACGGCTGCCGGCGAACTTGACGGCGTGCTGGACGTGTACATCGCCTTCACTTGCCATGCAAACGGCAAAGCAGCCATCAGCCCGGTAACGCCGTACAGAAGAAGCATCGAGGTCCATCGGTTTTTCACGAGAGCCGACAGAAGTATCCCTATACACCAGATGCCGAAAATCGCAGCAGCGCACGCGGCGGTTGTTTGCAGACCCACCGACGCCGCCCCATACAGAGATCGTGAGGCCGTTGCGCCGCTCGCCATGAACGCCCCGCTGACCACAAACAGCAGCAGTTCCCCTGCCAGCAACAGAAGGAGATACGGAAGCGCGGATGAGACGTTCCCCGCCTTGAGGCCGGCCCATCGCCACCCCTCTGAGAAGTACCGCTTCAGATTGCGGGAACGAACCAGTGGGATTTCTCCTGTGGCAAACATCGGCGCGAAGAAGAGCAGCGCTCCAAGGGGAAAGAAGAACATAAGGGGCAATGCTCGCAGGCCGGGTGCGAGCGTGCCTGCAACCGTGCCGCCTGTGCCTCCAAGCCCAAAGAAGAGTGCGGACACGTACCACAAGAGGGCGGATACGAGGCTCCTCAACAGACAAGCCTTTCGTTCCGGATAAAGCTCTAGGCGTGCCGCGGCGACAGCAGCCAGAGTGGCCACGACGAGGCCGTGCATGGCGATCGCCAAAACCCACCAGGGCACTGCCATGCCATAGAAGGTGAGGGACTGGCCGATCGGAAGGGCGCCCGGCGGCCCGAATGTCCCGGCTAGTCCGGAAAGATACCCGAGCAGTGTAGGGAGCGCAGTTGATAGAGGGACGAAGACGCTGGTGTAAACAACCGTCGAGCCGCCGCTCGGCCCACTCATGGCGGTGCTTGCCAGCCACAGAATCAATCCCAGAACGAGCAAGGGCGCCAAGAGGGTTGCATAGGTATAAACGATCGCTGCTGAGGTATTTCTTGCAACGGAGGACCAAGCCAGAGCAAGCGCTGCCAGATCCAGCCCATACAGGAGCAGGTTCAGATAATCGCGAGCCACCATCCCGGCATCCACACCGCCCAAAAGGAAGCACAAGGACACCAGGGGCAGGGACGCCGACAAAAGCAGCATGAGGAAGCCCGCGGCCGAAAGCAGCTTTCCCATCACGATATGAACCCGAGGAATGGGCGTTACGGCAAGCAGATCCATCGTGCGCTGCTCTCGTTCCACAGTAAGAGAGGCTGCTGTAACGGCGGGAGCGATGAATACGACGAGGAACGCCTGAACCCCGATAAGCATCTGATAGAACCAAACGCCTAACGATCCGACCTCGGAGAAGCCCCCACTCACGCGGGCAGAAGTCCACCAACCCAAGTATGAAAGAAACAGGACACTGGAAAGCACTACCAGATAACCCGCCAGCGCCCAATAGGCTCTGGAGCCGCGCATCCGCGTGCGCAGCTCCCGTATGAGCACCGGGTTGTCAGCCCAAACGCGCGCTACGCCGTTCATTCAGGACACCACTCCCTTGGTGACACGCATAAACACGTCCTCCAGATCGGCGCTCCGTGCCGCGAAGGACAGCACCTTGATCTCGTTCATCACCAGCGCCTGAAGCACGGCCCACTCGCCATTCGGCGGACCTGCGTAATTGAGGGTGATGACGCCGTCGCCTTCATGGTGGGCTTCGCCGACGTCGGGCAGGGCCGTGAGGATTTCCATCGCCCGGTCCACGCGGCTGTGGCCGTCGGCTTGGGAGTTCGCCGCCTCATCGAGAATGCGCAAATCCAGCGTCTGGTGCCCGGCGAGACGCCGCATGATCTCGTCTACGGCTCCGAAGAGAAGCAGCTCCCCTCTTTCGATTATGCCGATCTTGTTGCAGAAGTCTGCAAGTTCCGGGAGAATGTGGGAAGACACGAGGATCGTCTTGCCCATGTTCCGCAATTCCTTAAGAAGTTCCTTGATCTCGATGCGGGCCCGCGGGTCCAGCCCCGATGCCGGCTCGTCCAGCAGGAGCACGGCCGGGTCGTGAATGAGTGTCTTGGCAAGGCACAGCCGCTGCTTCATCCCTCGGGAAAGCGCTTCTACGTACGCCTCCCTCTTGTTTTGGAGGTCCGTGAGGGCAAGGACGTCGTCTATGGCGCGCGGCCGCTTCTCTTTGGGGATGCGGTAAGCAGCAGCAAAGAAGTCGAGGTATTCCCACACTTTGATGTCGTCATATACTCCGAAGAAGTCGGGCATGTATCCGATCACGGTGCGGACGGCTTCCGGGTCACCGACGATATCGTGGCCGAGAATGCGCGCCGTGCCCGACGAAGGTACGAGCAGGGTAGCCAGCATCCGGATGGTAGTGGTCTTTCCTGCTCCATTGGGCCCGATGAACCCGCAGATGTCGCCAGGCTCCAGAGTGAACGTAAGGTCGCGCACGGCCACAAGGTCCTTATAGCGCTTTGTAAGATGAACAATTTCTAGTGCCGGAGGCATGGAACCCTCCTTTGGTGCTGGGTGTCGCTCATTCTATTCCGATTGCGGCGGGCGCAACCCTCCGGCCGGGAACGGTTCACAGCAGCCCCGGTTCACGCCCCACAGTGAGTTCATTGCCCCAGATTGGACTGGCGGCGGAAGCCCAGGATCATCCTGGCTACGCATGCGGCCCCTACGCCTCCGTAAGCGGCAAGATGAAACAGCAATACGGTTTCGGCAGTCCCCAAATGCGACGGAAGTTGGTAAAGAGCTTCCCCGGCCCGAAACGGGCTCAGCCACCATATGGGCGTGTCCTGCCAGGCCGCGCCGGATATGGATAGGACGGAGTTGACGGCCGCCACACCGATGATCGGGAGGAAGGTAATCAGGTACGCCACCGCCGTAGCCACGCGGGAATGGCGGCTGGACCATGAGGCGTACAGACTGGTGGAGATCAAGAAGAAGGCCCAGCACACAAGAAGTGCCAGCCCGACGATCATCTGGGTCGCCTGAATGTCCGACACCAGCGACGAATAAACGAGGAACGGCAAAAACGCTCCGAAGATCGCGAGCAGAGGTAGGCTGCGAGCGGCGAGCTTGCCCAGTACGATCTCGTGCGGCGTAAGGGGCGAGCACAGCAGCATATCCCAGGTCTGCTGTTCCCGTTCTTGCGAGATGGCGTTGGCTGCCAGTCCTGGTGCAATCGTCCAAATGATCACCGCCTGCAGGACGAACGCCATCCACCAGAAGTCCGTCGCGCCCTTGGGCGCAGAGAAAGACACGATGTAGGAGATCGCCTCCCAATAGAGCCACGCGATCACTCCGAGGGCCACAAAGCCCATTGCGGCGAGCGTCCTCGGGTGCTGGCGCCCACGGAATTTGGATCGGAGCTCCTTAACGAAGACGGGGTTTTCCCACATGGTTACCGCGATCCTCCTGGCCGTGGGCGTCCGCTCGAGTTGCGAAGGGGTTTCTTGATGCGGCGCAAGGGAGCAGGGGCAAAGGGATCCCTGCGGCTGTGCGGCGGCAGGCCGATCTGCGGATCCGCACCTGACCTCAATGTGGGAAGGGGCACGTGTATGGCAACGAGCGTTGTGCCGTGCTGGATGCCGGGTCCCGGCTTTATGGTGAGGCCGATAACCGGCTCGTCGAGCCAGCCCGTAAAAAGGAGTGGATCGGATCCCTCCAATTGCGCGGGATTACTGGAGATGGCGACTGCCAGCGCCTGCCGGATGCGGTCTTCTTGAAGGCTTGAGGTGCCGCGGGGATAGCTGCCGGAATATTGCGGGGAGGCACCCATGACGGATGGCGCAGCGATGGCGATACGGCCCCATGGTTCTGCGGGGGCAACCCGCAGGGAAGCCAGCTTTGTGGAATAGGGTTCCATGGTCCCCAGAAACACAGCCGACGCGCGGTACGTGACGGCGCAATCCACCAGGCGGTGGGCGGTATTGTTGGTGACGCGAACGGTCCCTGCCCGAATGCCCGGAATGAAAGCGGCATCAATCTCACCCCCAAGGTCTGCGTGGCCCACGAGTTCGAAGCTCCGGACGGACCACATTCGGACGCGGACATCACGGACGCCGTGCCCCGGCCCCTCATCCACGGCGACATCCTGCGCTTGAATTCCAAATCCGAAGGGCGCGAAGGAGGCGCCTCGAGCGACTGCTTGTGTGTCCGCCGTGGCTAGATCGTACTTTGTTGAGGCCGGGGAGAAGATGGTGGCGAGGGTGAGAGCGCGAAGAGACCGCTGGCCTGCCGCGCCCTCCAGGATCGTAGCGTAGCTGAGGCGCAAGCTGGACCCGCGAAGCGCATAACCCACTCCGTAGGCCCCTACAGAAAAGGCCACGACCACGAGCGGCGCCGTGACCCATGCCCATTCGCGCCGATCCTTCCTGCGCAAAATCATGTAATTGAGAGGCACGAGGCAAAGGATGTACGCCGCGAGATAGAGCCCAACAAATCCCACCCCAGGTGCGCTCGCAGCCTGATCGCCCGCTAAGGCATCCCCCAGCATGCGCAAGGCACCTTGGGGCTCGAAGGATCCCATTGCAAAGGAATTGAGCCCTCGATGCAGTTGCGCTTCCACGATCGCAGAGGCTGAAAGCTCGGCTTGGCGGAGGCGCAGAAGTTCACGCCAGAGCGCTGGTGCGCCCGGCCATGCGCTGATCTGGCGGGAGGCGAGATCGAAGGTCGTGAAGATGACGGTGCCCCGTCCCTCCCGCCGAGCCACGACGAGGGGCACGGCCCCCTGGGTACACACGACCACTGCGTCTGGCCCTAGCGTGCCCGTGACCACCGCTACCGGGCTGGAGAGAGAAGGTGCTCGGTATCGGGCTGCGAGTGCGGCAAGGCTGGGGAGTTGGCGCGTTCCTTGCGGCATCATGGGTAACAGGCCGGCGATCTTGGGATCGCGAAGGCGGCTGATGTCGGGTACTCCCGATATAACGATGGCTCCTCCGTCGCGCACCCACTGGATCAGGGCACTCCACTGAGCGTCTGAGAGGGCATCCAACGGGATATCGCCCAAAAACACGCAATCGGCTGCACTGTAGGCTTCAGGGCAAGTCGGGAGGGTGAAGGGCTCCGGGTACGCCACGGCGCACGGGTATTGCTGCCGGCTGCCGGTTCCTCTCGTGGTGAACTGCACGGAAAGAAGCGCTGTGGATGGCTGGTGCGGCAACCCCAGATCCGCTCGATGGAGGTAGCCGAGGCCGCTGCGATCCCGGGTGAGCGCTACGATCAACGGCTGGAAGGGGCTCAGGGTCTGCACCGCAGGAAGTTTCTGATCTGCCAGAACATGCCCTTGCGCCACGAGGCGAACCCGCGCTTCGTCCAGACGTGCATCTTCGTCGGCGAAGTAGGCCAACGGGACGCGCTCGTTGAGAACACCGGCGTGTAAATCCACGGACCGCATGAACGTAGTGGTGCCCGAATTGGGCTCGGATGCGGGGAAAAGCAACTGGCACTGTGCCTGTGTGGTGACACCCGTGCCTTTAACGGTAATGAGTGCGGGCGACCAGGAACCGGCCCTCACGAAGCGGTCGAAGCCGATGAATGCATCCACGGTTAGATCGGCCCGGCAGGGGAGCGCAGTCAGGATCAGGCCTGCCAAAAGACGCGCTGCAATGAAGACGGCCTTTTGCCCCGTGTAACGGTGCATGGTCTTGTATGCCCTACAGGAGGCCGGATGCGCATTATCGGCACATCCCACCCATTGCCCCGGTCCCGCGGTGTTCGCCGACCGCCGGAATGACTGCGGCCCGCTACCCGGCTGCGGTTTCTAGAACCTCGTCGGGGATGTCGAAGTTGGCGTGTACCGTCTGAACGTCGTCCAGATCTTCCAACAGGTCCATGAGGCGCAACACCTGCTGAGCTTCTTTGCCTTCGACGCGCACGGTGGTCGCCGGGATGCGGGTTATTTCCGCCGACGAAATCTGGATCGCTGCGTTTTGGAGGGCTGTCTGTACGGCGGAGAGATTGCCGGGTTCGGTGAGGACACTGAACACATCCTCTTCCGCCTTCACATCGTCGGCTCCGGCATCCAGGGCGGCGGCGATGAGAGTGTCCTCGTCGGTGCCTTGCTTGGGGACGGTAATGAGGCCGACCGGTGGGCTGAAGAGGTACGACACGGCGCCGCTTTCCGCCAGACGGCCTCCGTTCTTCGTAAGGATGCTTCGGATGTCCGCTACGGTCCGGTTTCGGTTATCCGTAGCGCACTCGATGATCATGGCCACGCCGCCGGGGCCGTAGGCTTCGTAGGTGATTTCCTCGTAGACGGCCCCTTCGATCTCACCTGTGCCGCGCTGGATGGCGTTCTTGATCTTGTCTTGCGGCATCGAATTCTCACGCGCCTTCTGGATGGCCAGGCGCAGGCGCAGGTTCGCTTCAGGGTTGCCTCCGCCGGTCTTGGCGGCAACGATGATTTCGCGGGCGAGCTTTGTGAACTTGGCCCCGCGTTCGGCATCCATCTTGCCCTTCTTAAGGCGGATGTTGTGCCATTTGGAATGTCCAGACAAGGGCGAACCAACCCCTTTCTATCAGCAGTATGAAAGGAACCTTTTCTATGAGGCGATTATAGCACAGCCGAGGCCGGGCGTCAAAAAGGTCAGAACGACGGCGGGATGAGACACGGCCGTGCTGCTAGGGTGATCTACCGCGTGCGGGGAGCGAGGTCCGCGCCTCTCATGATGCCGAAAGCAGATCCAGCGCTCGCCGTTTCGGCGGAGGAGGCGGCTCGATAGGCCTCATGCACGCGGGCTAACCCGGTGTCTCCCTAATCTCGGGCGGCGCGTCCCACCCAATGAGGCACATACTCGCTGCTGCGGTGTGGTGCTTGCCGTAGGCAATGAAGTGCACCACGTCGCCATACACGGTGATCTCGGCCTTTTCGTAGTACGTGCCTCGGTCGTGCCCAGGCTCAGTGACGCTGATCGTTCCCTGTCCCTTTATGACCACCATAGCGATGCTCCTTTGCCGTTCTGCGGATGCTTCTCCGCCGAGGATTATATCAGCTTGTGCCTCGTCAGCCAAGGGCACACGTTTGGGTTGTACTCCGCTTCTCGTAGAATGCGGGCAGCCCACTCCCATTGCGGCAGAGTGAGGCCGCCCGCAGTTTGGCACCCGGGGAAAGCCGGACTACATGTCGTAGTCCATGCCGCCTCCACCGCCGCCGGCAGGTGCGGGCTTCTTTTCGGGCTTTTCAACTACGAGTGTCTCGGTGGTGAGGAGCATGCCTGCGATGGAAGCCGCATTCTGCAAGGCGGAACGGGTCACTTTAGTAGGATCCACGACGCCGGCCTTCACGAGGTCCTCGAACTGTTCCGTGAGAGCGTTGAAGCCGTGCCCCTTGGGAAGCGTCTTTACCTTCTCCACGACTACAGAGCCCTCCCAGCCGGCGTTCTGGGCGATCTGGCGAAGCGGTTCCTCGAGAGCTCGGCGTACGATGGCGACACCGTGCTGCTCGTCGGGGTTATCGCCCAGGTTGTCCAGGGCCTTCTGGGCGGCCAGGTAGGTGACGCCGCCGCCTGGGACGATGCCTTCCTCCACAGCCGCGCGCGTAGCCGAGAGCGCATCCTCGAAGCGATGCTTCTTCTCCTTCAGTTCGGTCTCCGTAGCCGCTCCCACCTTGATGACGGCAACGCCGCCCGCAAGCTTCGCCAGGCGCTCCTGGAGTTTCTCCCGATCGTACGAGCTGTCGGTCTCCTCGATAGCCCGCCGGATCTGGTTGATGCGGCCGGTGACCGCTTCATGGGATCCGGCTCCTTCGATGATGGTGGTCTCCTCCTTGCCCACAACGACCTTTTTGGCCGTGCCAAGGTAAGAGAAGTCCACGTGCTCGAGCTTCACGCCCAGGTCCTCACTGAGAAACTTGCCGCCCGTGAGGATGGCGATATCCTCCAGCATCGCCTTGCGCCGGTCGCCGAACCCCGGGGCCTTCACGGCGCAGGAGTTGATGATGCCGCGGATCTTGTTGACGACCAGGGTGGCCAGAGCCTCACCATCCACATCCTCGGCAATGATGAGCAGGGGCTTGCGGGCCTGTGCAACCTTCTCGAGCAGCGGGATGAGGTCCGCTGCCGCGCTGATCTTCTTCTCGTGAACGAGGATGAGGGGATCTTCCAGCACGGCTTCCATGCGCTCGGGATCGGTGACGAAGTAGGGTGAGATGTAGCCCTTGTCGAACTGCATCCCCTCTACGACCTCGAGGGAGTCGGTTGTACCTTTGGATTCCTCGACGGTGATGACGCCGTCTTTGCCCACTTTATCCATGGCTTCCGCTACGAGCTTGCCGATGGCTGGGTCATTGCCGGCGATGGAAGCTACGTTGGCTACTTCCTCATGCCCCTTCACTTCGATGGACTCGGCCTTGATGGCTTCCACGGCTTTCTCTACGGCCAGTTCGATGCCCCGCTTCACGAGCATGGGGTTGCCTCCCGCGGCGACGTAGCGCAGGCCTTCATTGACGATCGCCTGAGCCAGAACTGTGGCTGTGGTGGTTCCGTCGCCGGCCACGTCGTTCGTCTTGGAGGCCACCTCCTTTACGAGCTGCGCGCCCATGTTCTCATACGGATCGGGAAGTTCGATCTCCTTAGCAACCGTAACACCATCCTTCGTAATGGTGGGGGAGCCCCATTTCCGATCCAGAACCACGTTGCGGCCCTTGGGTCCCAGGGTCACCTTAACGGCATTCGCCACGGCATTGGCCCCGCGCTCCAGGGCCCGCCGGGCCTCTTCGTTGAAAATGAGCTGCTTGGCTGCCATTCCAATCCTCCTTGCAGATAAGGTCTTGCGCTGGGGGAGCAGTCGAGCCGGAGGCTCGCGGGTTCCGCTCCCTATACCTTGATCGCGTAAACCTGGTCCTCATCCAGGATGACGTAATCCTTGCCGTCCAGGGTCACTTCAGTGCCGCCATATTTGGCATAGACCACCGTGTCTCCCGGCTTCACACTGAGCGGAACTACGGTCCCGTCATCCAATGTGCGGCCCGAGCCGACGGCAATCACCTTACCCTCGGTAGGCTTCTTCTTGGCGGTGTCGGGCAACACGATGCCGCCCGCAGTCCGTTCTTCTTCTTCAGCGGGCTCTACAACGATCTTGGTAGATAGCGGTCGCAACGGCATATGCGGAACCCTCCTGCAGCTTGTGGATTGAGTGTGCGGCGGTGGTCGAGTGCAACGCCGACCGCCCGCTTAGCACTCTACCATCGAGAGTGCTAATATAATCTACTGAATATGGCCGGCTTCTGTCAAGCGCTAGCCGATGTGGATTAAGCCGGCATGGCGCACTGCGATAACCAGCAGGTCCAGCGTTGCCGATATGGCCCAATGGAGGGCAAATCCAGGGAGAAACGAACGGGTACGAAGGGCCAGCCAGCCCATGATGAGGCCTCCGGGAAAAGAAGAGAGGAACTCCGGCGTAGGTTTTCCCAGGTGCATGAGCCCGAAACCCACAGCTTGAAGCACTACCCCCGCCGTGGAGCCCCAGCCTCGGGCGATGCCGAAGGTGAGGAAACCGCGATAGAAGAACTCCCAGCAGAACAAATAGAAGCCGTACGTGATCTCGTAGGCTGCCAGCGCCGCCCAGCTATTCGCAGCCGAATGAAACAGCGGGTACTGCGCTTGGAAGTCTGGGCGGTGAGCCGCGAGCCAAAGCACCGGCAACATGAGGATGTAGAAGAACCACACCACACGGGCCGTTCGGGCCTCTGGAGGCCGTAAGCCGAAGGCCCAAGGCGACTGCTTGAAGCCTGCCAGGATCAGAAGGAGCGCAGGCAGGGCAAGGAGCGTGGTATTCACCACCAGGTACTCGTCCCAGGAGTAGGGAATAGGAGAGCTCGGCGGGCTCCACACGGACCTCTGTTGGAGGTTGTAATGCGTTAGCCACGCGATAACGCCGGATCCTACGAGGAGCGTTGCCAGACTTTGGCCGGCTGCGTGATGGCCTCCGCCGCCCGTCTTGGCTTCCGCTACGCTGGAAGGATCCTCCGAATACATCACGCCTCGATCCGTGTGGACGCCAATCGGCACGCAGTGGAAGCAAAGCGCTGCCGGTAGCGGGCCAGCCTGCACCCAGGAAACGAAGGCCGGCCATGCAGGCGGGAATAGATGACCGTACCTTCCACCATGGTCAAGAGGACGTCCCTCGCTGAAGCGGAATGGACAAGGCTTGTGACGGGATCATAACACGGTTGGAGGGGCAATCCGTCCAGGCTGATGGCGGCAAGGTCCGCCCATTTCCCTACCTCCAGCGATCCGGCATCTCCGGCCATTCCGAGTGCCGAAGCGCCACCCAGCGTTGCCATGTAGAGCAGATCGGCGGCTGTGGGGGCGTCGGCTGTTCGGTTGGTTGCACGATGGATCAGAAGGGCACAACGCATCTCTTCGAACAAGTCCATGGTATTGTTTGACGCTACGCTGTCGCTCCCGAGCCCGATGGGCACGCTCCCTTGCAGCGGATCCTTGGAACGAAGGGATGAGAGGAACGCCAGGAGCGGGGACACGCCGTTGCCCAGCTTCGCGTTGGACTTGGGGCAATGCGCCCAGGACGCGCCGGCGCGAGCAGCGCGCCGGAAATCTGCATGGCCTACCTGAACACCATGTACGAGAAGCGTGTCGGAGGAAAGAACCCCGCATTCATCGAGATACGCAATCGTGCTCATCCCGGGCGGCGATTGCCACCAAGAAGTTCCACGCTCGCGAAGGATGCGTGCAAACTCACCTTCATCGCGCAGCAGAAGGAGTGCTTCTTGTTGGCTTTCGGCTGCGTGGATGCATAGGGGGAGGCGCTCTTGCCGCGCGAAGCGGACCACTGCTTTGAGGGCTTCAGGGTGAAGGGTATAGGGCGCATGTGGGGACACCCCCAGGCGCAGGCGTGAGGATTTGGTGTGAGGGCGCAGGCGGTGCAAGGCTTGCCGCAGCCTCGCGAGGGTCGCTTCCACGGGCTCGTTGGGATCCAGGGCAAAAACCTCTTGGTAGATCACGCCCTTAAGCCCAATGATGCGGGCCGCCCTCACAGCCGCGCCACTATCTGTACAATCCCCGATCGTCGTGACGCCCGCAGCGGCAGCTTCCGCCGCCCCTAAGACGGCCGACGCAAGCCAGTCCTCATCTGTAAGGAGGTTCTTACGTTGAACCAGAGCCCTAATCCAGGGAAAGAACGGGAGGTCTTCCAGCAGGCCGCGGAACACGGTGTAGTCCAGATGCGTGTGGGCGTTCACCAAGCCGGGGAGCACGATGGCGTTGCCCAGATCCAGAACATTCGGCACGGTTTGCTTCGGGGCCGCCGGGCGGATGTCCGCAATGCGACCGTTCTCGATAAGGACTTCGCCGTTATGGATGGGGGGCGCCGCCACCGGCACAATCCAGCGCGCGCGAACGCATCGCGTCACTGGACCGGTTGGCTCCAAAGCTGGTCGAGCTGGGATCTGGAGAGGTTCTTGCAATGCCCATCCCCGTGGAGGACGTTATAGCGCATGCGGTCTGTGAAGACCCCGCCGTGCCACTTACCCGCCGCGTCGAAAAGTACATTCACCGAAGCCGGGTTGGGAAAACTCTCTTCGGTTACATGCCGGAAGGCAATCTCGGTACGGTAGTTGTAGCTCGTGTGAAACTTGGCATAGCTCGTAGGAGTTGCATCCAAGAGTTCGCCTGTGAAATCCTCTACGGTGTACCCGGTGTCGGCGGGGCAATGGAAGATCTCCGGGGATTTGATGTAGGGCTGGAGGACCTCGTGGAGCATGGGCATATACGGGATTTGAGCCTGGAATTCCGGAAAGCCGCTCCAAATTTGCGGCGTGTACCGGTCTGTAGCATCCAGCGCGTAGGGGTAGAGGTCATCGTAATCTTGGCTGTACATCCGGATGGACATGCCGATCTGCCGAAGGTTGCTCAGGCAGGTGATCTCCCGTGCCTTGCCGCGTGCCGTGGCGAATACGGGAAAGAGGAGAGCGGCGAGCAATGCAATGATGCCGATCACCGTAAGGAGTTCCACAAGCGTATAGCCTCGCTGCCGCATGGGTCCCTCACGCCCGCAGGATATCCCGAATTATACAGGAAATAGACACCGGGAGCAAGCCGACACGGCGCATCAACGAAGGCACAGCCTATGGCGCGTGCTCCTGCTCACTCCGCGTGCTTTACATAGATAGATGCGTGGTACCGCCGGGCAAGGCTTCTTCCACGTTCCTCTCCAATCACGCTGATGGCCGTGGAAAGGCCATCCGAAGTGGTAGCATTGGGTGCGATGACCGTCACCTCGATGCGGTCGGTAAGTCCCATGCCGGTGTGGGGATCCACGATGTGCGAGTAGCGTTTGCCGCCGATCTCCAGATACTGCTCGGTGTCGCCGGATGTGGAGATGCCGCAGTTGTGCAGGACAAGTTCCGGCGGGCTTCCTTTGCGCGCCGCGTTGGGAATTGCGATGCGCCACCCCGCCTCCCCTGGCGGAGGGTCGCCGAGGGCGATATCTCCGCCCGCTTCCACGAGTGCGCTGCGGATGCCGCAACGCTTGAGTTCAACTAGCGCAGCGTCGTCTGCGTAGCCTTTGGCGATGCCGCCCAGGTCCAGCTTCATCCCCGGCAAAGCCAGGCGCACCGTTTTGCGCGCATCGTCCAGGATGATGTTCTGCCAGCCTACGAGCTTCCGGGCCGAGGCGATCTGTTGGGCATCGGGCAGTACATGCATCATTCGGGCGCGCCTCCAAAGGGCAACTTCCGGACCCACTGTGACATCAAATCCCCCGCCGGTGAGGCGCGAGAGCTCTACGGATGCGCGCAAAATTCTGAAGAGATCCTCGCTCACGCGGATTGGGGGTCCTCCGGACGCCGCGCATAACCGCATCAGCTCGCTGGATGGACGGTAATCGCTCATGATCTGGTCCAGTTCTTCAAAACGGCGGAATGCGGCTGCGGCGGCCCGGTCTGCGGCGGCTTCATCGGGGGCGTAGAGAAGGATGCGCACTTGCACGCCCATATGGATTTGAGTATACTGGAAGCGCGTCCATGCCTTTTGGAGCGGGTTTGCGCGGCCTCCAAGAGGGCTCCCCAACCATCCACTCCAAACCACAAGACATAAGAGGACATCCTTGCGCATGAAGAACTTACCCATCGGCATTCCCCGACCCGTACAGTGGAATATGGCGCCGGTGCTGGCACCGTGGATCATTATGGCATTGATCGGCGGGGGTCCTGGCCAAGCGGCAAAGCAGAAGCCGGCTCAGGCACGCCATCCGTCATCTGGGATCGCGCCGTACACGGAGACTGTTACCGTGACTGGCGACAGCAACAAGGTACGCTTCGACATGGTGCCCGTGAAGGGAGGAACGTTCACCTTTGTGGATCCCGTGTCCGGAGCTTCGCGCGTAGTGGCAGTAAAACCCTTTTGGATCGAAAAGACCGAGGTCACGTGGGATCAGTTCGATCAATTTCTGATTGTGCCCGAGAAGCCCAAGCCCGGCACTGCCGATGCCGTCGCGCGGCCCAGTCACCCGTACATGCCGCCGGATCGCGGCTTTGGCCACGCGGGGTATCCAGCCATATCGCTCACATACTACTCGGCCCAACAGTACTGCAAATGGCTTTCACTCAAGACGGGCCGAAAGTACCGCCTGCCCACGGAAGTCGAATGGGAATTTGCGTGCAGGTGCGGCGGCCCTCCGGTAAGGCTGGATGAGAAGGGATTGCAGCAAGTAGCGTGGTATTCAGGTAATGCAGGCGGCAGCACGCATCCTGTAGGGAAGAAAGAACCCAACGCCTTCGGGCTCTACGACATGCTGGGAAATGCCGGGGAGTGGTGTATCGGTGTGGATGGCAAACCCGTGCTTCGCGGAGGATCGTTCATGGATCCTCCTACCAAAGTCAATTGCCGCGCTCGGGCGCGTCAAACCCCTGCATGGAACCAAACGGATCCCCAGATCCCCAAGAGCAAGTGGTGGCTTTCGGACGGCCCCTTCGCGGGCTTTCGCGTGGTGCGTGAACCCTGACGCCATCGTGCATGGTGCCCTCGGGCGGACACAGGGCTTGGAAAGGAGATTGGCATGACTGAAGAACGTGGCCAGGATCGTAATCACGTTACGCGGCGCCAGTTCCTAAAAACATCGGCTGCAAGCGCCGCAGCGTCTCTGTTCGCGGCGATGCCGCCGGGCCTCGGCTATGTGCAGGGATCCGACCGCATCAAAGTAGGGGTCATCGGCTGTGGCGGTCGCGGAACAGGTGCGACGCATGATTGCGCGAACGCTGCGCCGGGCGTGGTCATCTGGGCGCTGGGCGACATGTTCCGCGACCGCCTCGACGGATGCCGAGGCTCCCTGGCTCAACTCGGTAACAAAGCCGAGGTCACCGACAGCCGCTGCTTTGTAGGCTTGGACGCCTATAAAGGCGTACTCGGCAGCGGCGTGGACCTGGTGATCCTCGCGACGCCCCCAGGCTTTCGGCCGATCCACTTTCAGGCGGCAGTAGAGGCGGGCAAGCATGTCTTTATGGAGAAGCCTGTCGGCACGGACGCGCCGGGCATCCGCAAGATCTTGGCGGCCGCCGGCCTGGCGGAGCAGAAGGGGCTGGCCGTGGTAGCCGGCACTCAAAGGCGGCATCAGGCGAGTTATGTGGAGGCCATCAAGCGCATCCATGATGGAGCGATCGGCGATCTGGTTGCCGGCCAGGTCTACTGGAACGGCGGCGGCGTGGGCAACGGCGTGCCGCCCAAGGCGCCGGGGCAGACAGACCTGGAATGGATGATACGCTCGTGGTATCAGTTCTTGTGGCTCTGCGGAGACCATATCGTAGAGCAGCACGTTCATAACCTGGACGTAGCCAACTGGGTATTCAACGCGCACCCCGTGAGCGCCATGGGCGTGGGAGGTCGCTCCCAGCGCACCGATCCTGTGCGCTTTCCCATGATCTTCGATCACTTCGCCATAGACTACGAATATCCTAACGGCGTGCACATCTTGAGTATGTGTCGCCATTGGGACGATTGCCCGGGGAATGTGTCCGAGCATATCGTGGGAACAAAGGGTACTGCCAATCCGTGGGGACAGATTTCGGGACCCAATGCATGGCGGTTCTCGGGCAATAACCCCAATCCCTATGTTCAGGAGCATGCGGACCTAATCGCGAGCATCCGGGCAGGAAAGCCGCTCAATGAGGCGCGCCAGGTAGCGGAGAGTACTCTCACCGCGATCATGGGACGTATGGCGGCCTATACAGGCCAGGTGATCACTTGGGACCAGGCGCTCAATTCGCAAGAGAACCTGTATCCCGATCTTACCGATCCCAAGGCTCCGATCCCTGTAGGCAAGCCGCCGGTTCCAGGCAAAACGCATTTCGTGTAACGCGTGTGTCAGGGGGAGCAGTGTATCAAGGCTCCCCCTCAAGCAAGGAGGCAAAACCATGCCCGTTGTCCTTACGCGGTCTTCATCGGGCAGCACCGGGAAGGGATCAGCCGGAAGCAGCCCGGGAGGCATTCGGAAGCCGAAAATGCTCGCTGCTGCCATCGGGGTGCTTGTCCTGGTACTGCTTCTGGCGGCGGGTGGTTACTGGCTGCTGGGAGGGAGCAAGGCATCCGTACCTTCTTCCACCCCTTCCGCGATGCCGGAAGCCGGCGGAGCTGCTTTCACTCCGCCCCGGAAGCCTGCACCTCCTGTGGGGGCGGGTAACCTCCAAGGAGCGGCCGCTCCGAACATGCCGGTAGACATCCGAGATCAGACCGAATTCGGCAAGTAGGGGAGCGCACCTTCCGCGTGCACTCAATCGTGTGCGCGCTGAGTACCGCTTGTGTTTCAACAAGCTGCATGCCGCCTCTGGGCATTCGCCAACCTGTACCTGGAAAGGAGAGCCCATGTCTGCCCGTGTCTTCACAACGACGTCTATCCTTCTTTTGTGCGCCGGCCTTCTCACAAGCCCGTACTGGGTTCGTGCTGCCGGGTTCCGCGCAGAGAGCGGCACCATCGCGCAGGTGGACTTGCAGCGTGTCTATCTGGCCAGCGACGCTCGCAAGGCTGCGCAGCAGCACATCCGGCAATATGGCCAAATCCTCTTCGAGCGGTACGCCGCAACCGCGCGCCTCAAATACCTCAACCCCGACGAACTCACGCAGTATACGCAGGCCGTCAACGCCCAAAATCCCACCCCTGAGGACAAAGCCACCGTGTCGCGCCTGGAAGCGGAATCCACGCGCCGCATGGCCGAGATGCAGGCGTTGAGTGAGAAGAAGCAGTCCGATCTCACGGATGCTGATCGAAAGCGCATCAAGGAGCTGAGCGACATTCAGGCTCTTCAACCGCAAGCGCTGGAAACGCTTCGAAACATCTATCAACAGATGGTGACCGATGAGCAGGACAAGGCAACGCAGCAGGGATTGGCTGAGGTCCGCGCCATCGTGCGGAAGGTAGCGAAGGAGCATTCCATCACCGAGGTGTTCGACACATCCAGCCTCGTGGTAGCTCCCGTGGATCTTACGGACGAAGTTCTCGCTCGAGCGACGGGCAAGAAGCGCTAGGAGCTCAATTTGGGGCATGCCCTACCCGCGGAACGCACGGAAGAGCGTTTCCGCGAATTTGGGTACGCCGGTGGCCGCTGGCTCAGGTTCTTCGTACTCCATAGCGATATATCCATGATAGCCGGCGCCTTCCAGGATCGTTCGCACCCGCATGTAATCCACCGCTTCGCGGCCGGAGGGACCGTTATAATGGACCTTGGCGTGGGTTGCTGCAGCGTACGGAGCACAGCGTTCAAACTGGCCGTAAACATCCCCGACGAAGTTGCCGAAATCGAGGTTCAACCGCAGCCAATCGCTCCCCACTGCGCCGAGCAGCCTGAGCGTGCCCTCGGCGTTGGCTGTCAGGCCGCCATGGTTCTCTAGGGCTAAGATCACCCCTTCCTGCTCGGCTGCAGAGGCACATTCCTGCAAACATTCGACGCACCAACGGAAGGACTGCTCCTCGGTCACGCCTTCTCGGATCGGGCCGGCAAAAACGCGCAGCGTCGGGGCCCCAAGCACCACAGAGTGTCGGATCCAATCCTTGGTCATTTGGATGTGTGACCGGCGCGCTGCGGCGTCAGGTTGGGTGAAATCGCTTCCCACTGCGGTTCCAGACACGGTGAGCCCAAGTTCATGCACGTTGCGCTTGATATGATTGAGGTACGATCGGTCGGTAGTGGGAAAATAGTAAGCCGTTAGCTCAGCGGCGTCAAAGCCCACCTTGGCGATCGTGTCCAAAAAGTCTTCCAGGGTCATGGATCCGTTCTGCAGTTCCTCCCGATAGGAATAGGCGCAGCATGCAATGCGCATCCCAACGATCCTCCCTCAAGTGCAGGCGCAGGAGTGGGCTGCGCCTTTCCATGGGTGAGTTCGCCGCACCATGTGTGTTTCCCTCCGATTGCAACGCTAAGCCATGGACACGGGGTCCATATCTACCGAGATGCGCTGCCTCTGTGTAGAGGGGAGTCGGCTCAAGGCGTGGAGGATGTATTGGGGCAGGGGCGCCTCTGGGTGTGTGCGGACAACAACGTGGATGCGGTAATTCCCTTTGAGCTTGGAGAGGGGTGCCGGGGCCGGTCCAATAACCTCCGCGGCGGTACCGACCTCCTTCTTGAGGGCTTCGGCTAGAAGAACCGCCTTGGCTTGCGCATGGGAGGCGCTTTCGTCGAAGCATACGAGGTTGGCGAGCCTGGCGAATGGCGGGTAGCGCAGCTCATCGCGAAACGCGATTTCGCGGCGATAGAAGCCTTCATAATCATGAGATGCAGCCATCTGGAGGCTGTAGTGCTCCGGATCGAACGTCTGTACCAGCACGCGCCCTGGTTCGTCGCCGCGCCCGGAACGGCCCGCCACCTGGGTTACAAGCTGAAAGGTTCGTTCGGCTGCGCGGAAGTCCGGCATATTGATACTGGTGTCTGCGCTTACCACGCCCACGAGCGTCACATCGGGGAAATCGAGCCCCTTGGCTACCATTTGGGTGCCGATGAGAACATTCACTTCGCCGCGCCGGAAGGCGTTCAGGATCGCCGCATGGGCGCCTTTTCGGGCGGTAGTGTCCCGATCCATGCGGGCGATGCGAGCCTCAGGAATGACGCGGGCCGTCTCTTCTTCTACCCGCTCCGTGCCCAGGCCGAAGCCCCGGATGCGCGTCCCGCCGCATTGCGGGCAAAGATGCGGGACGGTTCTTTGGTAATTGCAATGGTGGCATTTGAGCGCCGTCTCGGCTGCGTGAAGCGTAAGGGACACTGCGCAGTTCGGACAGCGGATGACGTGCCCGCAATCGCGGCACAGCATGAACTGCGAGTATCCGCGGCGGTTGAGGAAGAGGATTGCCTGTTTTCCCCGACCCAGCTCCCTGCGCAGACCTTGCACAAGCGGTTCGCTCAGGAGGCACCGGCTGCGCTTCCACTCCTCGCGCATGTCTACAATCTGCACCTCCGGCAAGGGGCGGCGATCTATGCGCTCCTCCATGCGGATGCAGGCGATGCGTCCGCGGTCCGCTTCATAAAAGGTTTCGAGGGACGGCGTCGCGCTGCCGAGAACAACGAGGGCGTCGAGGCTGCGCGCTCGCTGCCGGGCTACGTCCCGGGCATGATATCTCGGCGTCGTTTCCTGTTTATAGCTCGGCTCATGTTCCTCATCCAGAATGAAGAGGCCTATGTTGCTCAAAGGCGCGAATACGGCGGATCGGGCGCCCACGGCGATTTTGGCCGCACCCTGCTGGAGCCTGCGCCACTCGTCGTACCGCTCTCCCTCCGATAGGCCGCTATGAAGTACTGCTACCAAGTCTCCAAACCGGCGTGCGAATATCCCAACCAATTGGGTGGTCAGCGCAATTTCCGGCAGGAGCACTACAGCGTTGCGGCCGGTTGCCAGTACATGCTCGATCGCGTGGAGATAAACCTCGGTCTTCCCGGATGCCGTTACCCCAAACAGTAAGGCTTCTCGATTGTTGTGTGTACTCTCGGCGCCGGATGCAAGCGACGCGAGCTCTGCAATGGCGCGGTCTTGCCAAGGTGTGAGGGACACGGGCGTTTCGCCGGAACGGACACCGGCGTATGGGATCCGGCGGACGGGCACCCGTTCGGCCAGGATCGCTCCCCGGGCTGCCATGCTTCGAAGCAGCGACGGAGACACGCGGGCTTTCTCGGCCAAGTCGCCTGCTGGTATAGGGGCCTTTCCTTCTCGCGCCAGCACCGCCAGTACGTCGAGTACCCGCTTGGCTTCGGCGGAGAGCCGCGTCGTCAGTGGGGAGGCCACCGGGCCCAAGGAATAGCCGAGGATCGTTCGCTGCGTGATGCGGGGCTGCACGAGGCGGTATTCTTCACGGATGAGCCCTTTGCGCACGAGAGCGGAATAAGCCGATGGGAAGCTGCCGACGGCGCACGCCTTGCGCAAAGCTTCGGCCGACGCCCTGCCTCCCATCCTCTTGAGAGTTGTGAGCACGTGCGCTTGGAGGATGGATCTGTCGGCCACTTCCGGTTCCATTTGGGAGGATGCCAGCGTAACCACCTTCTCGAGGGAGAAGGCCATACCCGCAGGTACCACGCAGCGGACCGCGGAAAGGAGATCGCATACGTAGGCCTCCGCCAGCCAGTGGACGAGTGCTACCTGTTGCGCGTCCAACGTGACGGCCCCGTGGATACGGCCCATTAGCGGCTTCAGAATGGCCGCGAGTGGGTCGCTCCTATGCATGCGCCGCACCTGCATTACGTATCCGATGCGCTCCTGTCCACCGAATGGCACCAGTACGCATTCGCCTACGCCCAAATCTCGGAGATGATGGGGGATTGCATAGGTATACGTTGGGCGCAGGTCCGGCGCTTCAGCGTCTACAACAACATCGGCAACGGCCGCATCGTCCAATTCCGGCCAGAGTGAGGGGTCAGGCAACATGGCGATCCTGAACGGCGGGTTGGTCGTCCTGCATGCGGTTGATTGTGCGGGAGCACGGCTTCTTACGGCACCCCATCATGGATGCGGATGGGCCGGTCCATCGGGTGTAGTGTCGGCGCACCGGGTGTGGGAGCACGGTTCTAGGAAAGAACGACGGCCAACGTCTTACCTTCCGGCACCTCCACAGGATGCTCCATCGTTATGCGGATCTCTCCTTGCTCGGATTTCCAGGTAGCGGCAACCGTGCGACCGGCCAGAGACACCCGAACCGATCGCGGTGCGTGGTGTGCCTGGAGATGCAGGTGCGCCAGCCGGAGAGAACCTTCCACAACGCGTATCTCGTTGCGCTGCCCGTTGCCGCGGCGCACTTGGACGAGGCTGCCCCAGCCTAGCGGACCGCTGAAGAAGCTCTGGAAGCGGTCTGGGTGGATGCGCGGCTTGAAGGTAAGCGCGGCAGCAGGTCCGTCGTAGTGAAAGCCCGAGGCGGCCAGCAGTATGGACCAAGAGGACATGGCCCGAGCGTAATGCCCTCCACACTCGATCTCATTCCAGGGGTTGCGTGGAATTGGAGGTCTTGGGATGCCGTCGTAGCGGCCACGCGCTCCTTTGATGATCGTGAAGGCTTCTTCGAGCATCCCCTCATAGATGAGGTGGGCCGCCACCTGATATTCAATGCCCGTCCACACTTCGTCGGAATAGAGCATCACGATGGGCGGTCTGCCGCCGCGAGGCCAAGTGCAAATGATGAGCCCCTGGTCGCCGTTTCCGGCGAAGGCCCGGGGTGCGTGGTGCCAGCCTGTGAGGTCGGGCTTCCAGTTGTAGCGAACGATGGCGCGAAGGGCCGATGCAACGTGTTCCCGCGGAAGGATATACCCGAGCCCCAGTTGGTGCGCCCACCATTGCCCGATCAATTGGTCGCTCATGCACCCGGGCCCCACCTCACCCGGCATCTTTTCGTATCCCGGAAGGTGCTGCTGGAAGTATTCGCCATTCCAGCAGAGGCGCATGAGGTTCTGTTGGCCTAGCCGGAAGATAGATCGGTATCGTTCCGCGGCACGCGCGTCTCCCATTCGGCGGGCCCACTCCTCGCCCGCGCGCAGAGCCGCCAGATAGTATCCGCTGATGAAGGTAGTGACACCGTGGAGAGCTTCATCATACGTGTTCCATTGATCGTCCTGAAGGATGCCTTGAGGCTCACCGCCGTTGGAGGCTGCGTCCCGTGCGATGAGGTACTCCACCGCCCGTTGCACCCGCGGCCAGTATTCGCGGAAAACGGTGTCGTCGGGGTAGTTCAGGGCTTCACGATAGGCTTTCAATATGGTGCTTGCGTGGCCGTCTGCAAAGGGATGTTCCCCAGTTGGATGGGGCGGCGACGGCACATCTGTTCGATTATTGATGCCCCCATCCTGCCGCTGCTGATGCAGGAAGTCCACGCGGCGCATTTCGCGCTCCAGTTCCGGGAATACACGGCTGAGCGTCTGCTCATATCCCCATACGTGGGTACAGGTGGGTTGACAGCAGCCGTTGGAACCCTCCCAGCCGTACACATCTCCATTGGCGATGCGGAATACCACCCCGATGTGGCGGATCGTGGCCATCTGCGAGGTGAGGCAATCCAGGAGCCAATAGGGAAGGCTGGTTGCGTAGAACGTGTCCCGAAAGCGCTGGGTGCGGCGGCGAACGGACGAGAAGGAGCGCATCAGTTCTTGGGCCACATCCGCTGCGCTGGGCCAAACGGTGCTGTAGTGGTTGCCCATCCATTCGCCGGCTGCATTGTACTTGTTGGGATACCACCACGACAATATAAAGGGTACCTCCAGCGTCTTGCCGGGCGGGACAACGATGGAGGAAGCAATCCCTCCATTGATTGTCTTTCCGGCTGAGGTGGGTTGCTGCTGCGGGTGGCGGTTGGCCCCGAAACCGGACCGAGCATCGAGCTTCTCCCAAGCTTCCATCCACTCGATGAAGGAGGGAAGCGTGGTCACTTTGCCTGCAAGGGCTGCCAAGGCCAGGGAACCGAAGCCTGGGGACTTAGCGGTAGCGGACCTGGGCGCATGGTACGCAGCCCCTGCGAGTGCGCAGATCTCGCGATAGGCCGAATGTTGGGCACCGGCGAGTTCCGCCTCGGCGGGATCTAGAATGCGTCCGGGTACGAAGGCTACAGCGCCGGTCTTCAGGGGTCTCGTTATGGCTGTGTGCCCCGAAGGGAGGGGCTGTTCTCGTGCGCCCGGGCGCAAGGAAAGACCTCGATACTCAAACTTGCCGTCGGAACCGGTCTCCACGGATCGAATATATGCCGGCATGAGGTCTGCTAGGATACGGAGCGCGCCTTCGCCGGCCGGTAAGTCCGAGAAGACAATGTCGTCCACGTTGATATGACCCCAGCCTCCCGTTTCCTCGTCAACAATCTCGATGTGGGCAGTGCGCCCGGCGAACTCGCGAACGTCCCACCATGCCGGGATGAGCGCTTCGCTGTTTCTGCCGGATGCCGTTCGTACGGCTCTTCCTTCTACGATTAGGCGCATCTGAGTTCCGGGGTGGGAACCGCCGCCGATGCGGAATCGAATGAAGCGCCTCTGAATGGTGAATTCTGGGCTGATCAAGCGCCCCGTAGCGGCATCTCCTCCAAGGTACGAGTTTACGAGACCCTGGCCCGTAAAGCCGCTGACGGGCTGTTGATTGGGCAGGGTCCCTCTGGCTGGCTCGGTGCCGAACGCCGTCCCTTCTACCTTCCAATCCCCGTATCCGTGCTCGAAGTCCTGGAACACCACGTCGGGCCGAATAGGGGTGCCGGCGTCGGTATGGCTGTAGCGCACGTATTCGGCAATGAGGCTCGGGTGATCCCCGCTGAGCACCAGAATGGCGCCGTGCTCCACCGCCCGGCGGGCTGCTTCCAGTAGCATGGGATCAAGGTCCGGAGCTGGGTCCTCGAGCCAGATGACGGTACCCGCCGCGCGTTCCGAAGATGGCGCATTCGCGAGCCGCTCGAAGGCGTCTACCTGAAGATCCCGCGGTCTCACGGCCGGTGTGGCGTTGAGGGCTTGGATGCTGATGTTCGTGTAGATGCGGAGCGGGCGATCCAGTGCTGCCGGGTCACTGGGGACGCATTCCATAAGGAGCATCCGTCCGGATGAGCGGTTTACGGCTCCCCCGAAATTGGGGTGGCTCGTGCCCAGGTCTTGCGGTCCTCGCGAGAACGGAGCCGCCGGCCCCATGGCGTCGTATCCTGCCGGATTGCGCATGAGCGCGGCAATGGACACCGGAATGGGCTCTTGGGTAGGATTGTGCACTTTGAAAAGGAATACAGCCGCCGGCATGGAGGAGAGGCGTGTGTCCAGCGGCGAGAACGGGGTAAAGGCCTCGAGTTGAAGGCGTACAGGCAGGTCCGCGTCGTGGAATGTAAGTGTGGCACAGGGGTACTCGCCCCGCATTTCAATTTGGTGGATGCGGGGAAACTCCGGGCCGCCAGAAGTCTGAAGAAGTTTGCCTGCCTCACCTGCCTTGATGACGAAGAAGCACGGAACGTAGCCGTCCCGCAGAGTATTGAAGAGCTGCCACGTGGTGAGCTGCCCATCCGCGCCGATCTCGAAGTTCCCTGTACCGATGCCGCCCAGGTGCATCCGTGCATCAGTATGCTTGTAGGAGAGGTACACGCGCGCCTCGCCGGGGTTAGGCGGATCGCCACGCCGATCCTCGCCTGCGGCCGCGTCTATGAGGGATGCGGATGCGGCCTTTGCGGCGAGGGCGGCGGCCGCACTGCTTCCTGCCAACAACATCAATTCACGCCGCGTTACACCGTAGGGACCGCAGCTTCCAGCGCAATTGCAATTCCTACTCACCGCATGCTTTCCTTCCCGGATCCATTCATAGGAGCCGACGGCTCATCGTCGCTCCGAAGGAATGTACCACTGCGGCCGCCGCTTTTGGACACGAGGCGGATAGAATGCACGACGGCGCTGCGGTCCACGGCTTTGACCATGTCGTAAACGGTCAAAGCTGCCAATGTCACCGCGGTGAGTGCCTCCATCTCCACACCCGTTCGGTCCACAGTGGAAGCATGGGCTTCGATTTCCACGCGGTCGTCTAGCACATCCAGATGAACTTCCACATGAGAGAGTGCGACCTGGTGGCACAGAGGGATCAGCTCGCTGGTACGCTTCGCTGCCATGATGCCGGCGATCCGTGCTGCGGCAAACACGTCGCCCTTGGGCACCTTGCCATCCTTAAGAAGGCGGATGGTGGCCGGTGAAAGGATCACCGATGCGCGGGCTGTTGCGGTGCGCTCAGTGGTTGCCTTGTGGCCTACGGGCACCATTCTGGCTTGGCCGCTTCCGTCGAGATGCGTAAGGTTTTCCATTCGGCGTTCTCCTCGAAAAAAGTCCCAAACCAAAATGTGCCTTGGAGGCTTAGGAATACGCTTCGTCGGCAGGGAAAACAGTTGCCGCGGGTTCCGTGGTGACGGCTTTGCAGCGGGCCAGATCGCCTGGGGTATTGATATTGGTGAATGTCAGCAGGCGCGGATCCACCTCTTCTAAGAGCGCCTGTGCCACATGGAGAACGTCCATGCTCTCCAAAGCACGGTGGAGAGCCCGCTCACCTTCATTCAAGCGAGCCCGGAGGTGCGCAACGGCTCGGCCCGAGTACGCCGCGCACGTGGGCTGCAAGCAGCCGTGCACCACGGGAACCGCCGCGTCATGCCCCTCCACGAGCTGAAGCAGCAATTGGAGCACGCGTGCATTCAAGAACGGCATATCACAGGCAGCCACCAGGTGGTTGCCTGTTCCCGCAGCCATGAGGCCGGTCACGATGCCTGCCAAGGGGCCGGCGTCCATGACAATGTCGTGCACCACCTTTGTGTCGTGCGGCGCCGGGCAGGTGCTCGCCGGCGATGCTACCACGTACACCGGATGGGTTACCTCGCCGAGGCGCGCGACGACGGCGTCCAGCAGCGTGCGGCCATCCCAGAGCAGCGACGCTTTGTCCCGCCCCATGCGTATGCTTTTGCCGCCCGCCAGCACGATGCCTGCCATCGCAATGCTCCCATCGGGGTAAAACTATTATAGCGGCCGCGGGTCCATAACACAACGGGCCGCGGTGTCTACGCGGCACGACTTTGAAGCACATCGCTGGACAGAAAGGCAGGGACAATGGCCGTAGGGGGCGACAGTCTGCACAAAGTGATCATTCTAGGAAGCGGGCCGGCGGGATACACTGCCGCACTCTATACGGCTCGGGCCAACCTAGAGCCATTGCTGGTGGATGGCGGGGCCGGGATGGGGCAAGCGCTTCAGGGCCAGGGCGGCCAGCTTACCATCACTACGGAAGTAGAGAATTACCCGGGATTTCCCGAAGGCATCATGGGCCCGGAACTCATGATCCGCATGCGAGAACAGGTGGCACGCTTTGGGACGCGCTTCGTTGAAGACCTCGCGACACGTGTAGACATCACGCAGCGGCCCTTCAAGGTTTGGGTGGGTGACGACACGTACCTATGTCGCGTGCTGATCATCGCCACCGGAGCTTCGGCGCGCTGGCTCGGACTGGAGGCGGAAAAGCCGGTGTTCGAGGGCGGATTGGGCGGCGCCGGCGTGTCTGCGTGCGCTACCTGCGATGGAGCCCTGCCTATATTCCGCAACAAAGAATTGGCGGTGGTGGGCGGGGGAGACACCGCCGTCGAAGAGGCGCTTTACCTCACGCATTTTGCTTCGAGGGTATACCTGATCCACCGGCGCGACCAACTACGGGCATCCAAGATCATGCAAAGGCGCCTCATGGAGAACCCCAAGATCCACATCCTCTGGAACAAGGTCGTGGTAGACATTCACGATGTGAAGATCAAGCGCGTCACCGGAGTGACCCTCAAGGACACCGTGACCGGTGAACAAAGCTTTCTGCCCATCGGAGGGCTCTTTATCGCCATCGGCCACAAGCCCAACAGCGATATGTTCGTTGGCCAGTTGGAACTGGATCCCGCGGGATATATCGTTACCCACAAGGACGTGCGCACGAGCGTTCCGGGCGTATTCGCCTGCGGCGACGTGCAAGATCACGAGTACCGCCAGGCGATTACGGCCGCGGGTTCCGGATGCATGGCCGCAATTCAGGCCGAGCGGTACCTGGCAGCCCTGGGCGAGGATCCGGCCGCCATTCCTTCAGATCCCTGGTAGTTTCGCAGAAGGTGCATCGCCATGCGCTTCGGAGACATCATCGGCCACGAGCCGGCAATCCGTGTGCTCCGGCGAGCGCTTGCCTATGGCGAGGACACGGGTACGTTCCTTATCTTGGGTGAAGCCGGCGTCGGCAAGACGGCGTTGGCGGAAGCATTTGCCGCCGCGGCGGCTTGCCTTAGCCCTCAGCGGGAGCCCTTCGACGCCTGCGGGGAATGCGCATCCTGCCGACGGGCTGTTGTCGGCGCCCAACCTGAGATCGTCACGATCGCTCCGGCTGGGGAGCAGACGCAGATTTGGCAATTCTGGGACCGCGAGGGTAAGCCGCCCGGCGTGCTTCAGAGAGCGCTTGGCTTCGCGCCCACTGTGGGTCGCAAGCGTGTATTCATAATCGAGCGGGCCGACACCCTCACGGAAGCGGCTGCAAACAGCCTGCTCAAGGTGCTCGAGGAGCCGCCGCCCTACGTGCTTTTTGTGCTGCTTGCGGCCCATGCGTCGCGCCTCTTGCCCACCATTCTTTCCCGGGCGAGGATGCTTCGTCTTTCGCCTGTGCCCGTTGACGAGTTGGCTGCCCGCCTTCAGGAGGTAGCCCATCTGTCCTACGATGAGGCCCGAGCCCTGGCGATTGCTTCCGGGGGGCGGCCGGGGGTCGCTCTTTCATACGCCCGAGCTGAGGGAGGTACTGGTGACATGGATCGCGTGCTGGATTGGGCCGAGGCGCTCCCTACAGCGCCGGCTCTGGCCGCGCCCCAGCTTGCGGACACATTCAGGCGGTTGACTGCGTCGGCCACGAGTTCCGCCTCTGAAGCCGTCGAGGCGTCGGGAGACGACGGCGCAGGCACAGACCGTGTGGGACGCGGGAAGGCTGCGGCCGCCGTAGACCTCGCAACGATGCTGTATCGCGATCTGCTGGCTGCTAGCCTCAAGCGTAACGCAGAAGCTTTGGTTTTCCAGCATCGTAGCAGCAGGGTATTGGCTTTGGCGCATGCGGCCCCGCCTGTCGTGTGGGCATCGTGTTTGGAAGCCCTGCTGAAGGCCCGGCGCAGGCTGGACCAAAACGTGTCGGTACGGCTCGTATTGGAGGGCCTCACCGCGGAACTCGTGGCGGCGTGCACGCCGATGGCCCCAGACAACAGAAACCGCAAACCGAAGGGAGAAGAGGATGAGCCGGTGGAAGCAAGGTGACCGTGTGCGCATCGTCGCGCGCGAAGTAACGGCAGATGATCTGAAGAACCAAACATACTTTGGCCACTATGGAGGCCTCACCGGCACAGTCCAGAAGGTCTATAACGATTTGGAGATTGCCGTGGAGGTGCATCCGGAGAGCCTTTCGCAAGAAATACGGGATCGGCACCTGGATGTGCGCAACCAGATGAAAACCAAATGGCTGGAAGGCCTTTCCGAAGAGGGGAGGAGCCATCTTACAGAGCGCGAGAAGGATTTCAACCTTCGCTATGTGGTTCTCGTGTCCGGTAAGGACTTGGAAAAGGTCCCTGGGGAGGGCGGTGCTCCATCCGCTCAGGGCAAAGGCTCCGGGCCCAAGAAGGAACAAGGAGAACATGTCGCCACCATCGTGGAAGGTTCTTCGGCGGCGCGCAAGACGTTAGCCGAAATCGAGGCAGCCGAACAAGCCGAGCTGTTGAAGCGGGCGTCGGGCGAAAAGTAGCAGCCGGCCGGTATCGCCGGACCCATCGCATTCGGCTGCTTCATGGGGTTGGGGTGGGAGAGGAAGGGCCGCTTGGACGTCCTGGCCGACGGCATGAAGGGCAATGAGGTTCCTGCGCTCCAATCAGGGAGGAGGCCGTGATAGATCTCGAACAACTGCTGCCCCAGATAGCGGACCTCGTGCAATACCGTCTCGCCGAGCTGGCGGCGTGTAGGGGTGGGAAGGATGCCGCGCTGGAGGTAATCGCGGGGTTGGCGGAAGGATGGGAGACGCTGGCCGAGCGCATCGAAGCTGCCGATGCAGGAGGTCTCATCGCGATTCCTCAGGAGGCGCCTCCGGCCCGCCATCCCTTGCCGGCGGTGCCGCGCGTGTATTGCGTCGTAGCGACCGATGGCTCCCAAATCGGCTATGACCGCCATGAGGTGGCGCCCTGTGCCCTCATCAACGTTGGGCGTGTACGCATCGAGTATGATGATCCGCCCGCCGTTCGGCTGGATGGATGCCCCACGCTCCTCTACAGAACGGAGGAGCTCATGGAGGCTGATGGCGGCGACGCCCACGTTCTCAGCGCGCGCCGCATCTCCACGCTGCGCATGGAGCAAGAGTGCCAGGAACTTGGGAAACTGATACAAGAAGCTCGCTCGTCGCGCCCGACCATCGCTTTGGTAGATGGGACGCTGATCCCGTGGTCCTTGGAAGCCGAGACCGATGAAGTGCGGAAACGCGCACTGGAAGGTTTCGAGCGGTTGCTGAACATAGCGCATTCGGCGCAGGTTCCTATCGCGGGCTATATCAGCGATCCGGGGAGCCGGGATGTTATGAACCTGCTCCACGCGCTGCGCTGCGGCATCGAAAAGGCGCCGTGCGGCCTGAAGTGTTTCTCACGACGGGCGCTGAGGAAAGGAGCTCCGTGTGAACCTCTTCAGGATCTAACGGATGCCGTTCTGTTCGCGGCAGTTCTGCAGCCCGGCGAGCGCTCGGCCGTTTTCCGCAGCCGCTCGCGCATCTTGCAGGATCTGGCGGAAGAGAACCGTACCTGCTTCTGCTACCTTCGGCTGGAGGGGGAAGTGGCGCGTATCGAAATACCCGCGTGGGTCGCCGAACAGAGCGAGTGGTTCGACCGCGTGCATGCCGTCGTGTGGGATCAGGTGCAGAAGGGCCTTGGCTATCCCAGGGCTCTCACTGAAGCCCATGAACTCGCTGTTGTGCGGGGCGAGGACCGGCGTCTCTTTTTCGAGCTGCTCAGCGCTCAGCTAGCCGCAAAGGGCCTCCCGCTGACCAGAACCGGCAAAGCTATGGCGAAGGCCGTGAGGAGCGTTTAGGCAGGCGGGGAGGCTGAGGGCCGGATGCTCTTGGGAGCGGTCCAAGGATCCATGGTGCGGGCTGCGGGCCGAAGCCTCCAAGGTCGGACCCGCGCGGCCACAGGGGCCGACGTTGAACGTAACCCGTCTTGCCGGCGCAGGGCGTCATCCTGCTTCGCGCTTCGAGGCTCGATCGCCCAACATGTGCTTGCGCTGGAGGTCGAAGCAGTAGCGTAAGAGAAGTTCCTGCGTGTCGCAGGACAAGTCAGTAAAGGCGCACTGCGCGACGTAGGGGTAAGGCTCGCTTTTCGGCGCGCGGCGGCATTCCAATACGGATGCATGGAAGAGGGTTCCGCGTTCATCGGTGATGGGGATGCGCACGGTAATGCGCGTGTCTGCCTTCAGTTGTGTCGGAACGCCGATGCGCGCGCCGCTGGCCGAGATATCGCGGATCGCCCCGCAATAAAATTCCTCCGATCCGGAGCCACCGCCGGAAACAGACACCATCGTGGGAAGATCCACCCCGACCCGGAAGAATTGGCGCCGCTGGATCCGGGCAACCCAAGGGGGCCGGGTTACACGTACCTGTACGTCCTCGGCAATCTCCACGCTAAGGACCGTGGCATAGAACTGGTAGGCCGAAGTGGGAGCCGCCACGGTTACGAGAACCGCTTGATTGCGCTCCAAAAACCGCTCGTCTCCTTCCACCAGCCTCAGCAGAATGGCGCTCCGCTGTACTTGAAGCACTTCCGTACGCACCAGGGGCGGTTCGGGCACTCCTACAGGCCGAAGCGTTGCCGACGGACTGTTCTTGATGGACGATGTCGCTCGAATCTCGCCTCCCAGGTCTTTCGTCAGAGCAGCAGAAACGTGCGCCCAATAGATCCTCCGTCCGTAAAGCCAAAGGAGAGCCAGCAGGACGCCCAACCCTACCAGAGCCATCGAGCTCCAGTGGAGGCTTTGTACCGCGTGAAGGATTGTTGCCGCAGGTCGAGCCAGCCCCATCGGGTCAAGGAACGCAAACGAAAGCGCAGGCATCAGAGCCGATCGTGTGGAGGAGATCCTCGGAGAAGAGCCGTTCGTAGTCCTGCCCGAGCAGTGCAGCGGCCGCCGGCAGCGGTTCGTCCTGACGGCTGCGGGCCGTAACAGAAACTGATGCGCTGCGCCGTTGAGGTGGACGAGCGCAACGCTCACATTGGATCGTAACGAATGATCGGTACCCATTCGTGCTTCTTGTCGGGCTGCAGCGGCCGGCGAATGCTTCGCGCGCAGGCTCCAGCACCTGACTGGCCAGCCGCGGACGTTAGTATGAGTTTCGGCAGAAGGCCCCTTTTCCATTACTGGGGCTACCCGCATATACCGGGGGCGCTGAAGGGGCAGGCAGCAAAGTTCCCAACGGCGAACCGCCAGAGAACTGCGCCGGCTAAGCGCGAATGGCTCTCAATGCGGGGTGACGAGGCGTTCGGCCAATCCCGCGTGGCGCACGAACTGGGTCAACAGGCGCGCTTCATCAGGCAGGAACGGCCGCTCATCCGTGCGGTACACTTCTACCACGCCCACTCGATTTCTGTGAATGCTTACGGGGATTGCCAAATAGGCCGAGAAGCGATCCCGGGCCGGTACGGGCGCTGATGTTGACCGGATATCCAGCTCTGCGCCGGGCAGCACCAGCGGGCGCCCTCTGCGGACGACCCAGCCTGCCAGAGGATCGGCAAGAGGCAGACTGCGCGCCGGCTGTTGACCGCTGCGGAAGCCGCTATGAGCGCAGAGTGTCAAGGCGTCGCCATCCAGCGCGTACACAGCGCTCCGATCCGCTCGAACTACTGCGATGGCCAGATCGGCCAGGAGCTGGGGAAGATCCCAAGACGCCGGTGCGGCGCCGATGGCCCGTGCGATGCGGATGAGATAGCGCCGCCGCTCTGCGGACTTCGTGCGCGCTTCTTCCAAGCGCAGAGCATTGGAAAGTGCGGTGGCCGCAAGGTTTCCTACCGTATAGAGAAGCTCCATCTCGGCTACCGTAAAGAGGCGGCGGCGAAGCGAAAGCCCCAACAGAACGCCCAGATCCGCATCTCCTACGGACACAGGGACGCAAATAACCGACGCCGCATGCAATGGTGCTGAGGCGTTGCGAGGGTCGGCGGCCACGTCGGCCACAGCCGTAGGGGTCATCCACTCATAGGTCCATCCCGCAATGCCTTCGCCGGGGCGCGGCCGAACACGGTTGAAGTCCGCAAGGTCCATTCCGCGAGCCGCTCGCGCCTCCAAACGCCCGTCGCGAGGATTGTGCAACATCACCGCAGATTGGTCCACTCCCAGGAGCTCCAGGGCCGCATCGGCGACGACGCCGCAAATATGATCGGGAGCTAGGTCGGTGTTAACCTTCTGTGAGAGGTTGTAGAGGGCGGTGGCTTCCTCGGCGCGGCGTGTGGCGTCGTCAAAAAGCCAAGCATTGGCGATGGCGATGCCCGATTGCGCGGCCACCACCCCAAGAAGCTCGGCGTCTGCATGGGTATAGGCTTGGGGCTGGCGGCTGGAGATGACCAGTACTCCCAGGTTCTCGTTGCGGCTTCGAATAGGCGCGACCAAGGCGGAGCGCGAACCGATAAAGATCGCCGATGGGGTAATCGGCCGATCCGGCGGAGCCTCTGAACCTGCGTCTGAGGCTCCGGTTTCTCCGTCGTGTTGAAGAATGCGCGCTCTGCCCTCCTCCAATGCAGGAGCAACCTGCGGATCGGCGGCCGCCAACTGCACTTCCGTCTCGTCCTCGTCCAGGCCGCGATGGGCTGCGATGAAGAGATGGGTGCGCTCGTCGTTGAGGAGAAAAACCGCGGCGCCGTGGTAGGAAAAGTGGGCGCATACGGTGTCCAGAATAGTGTCCAGGACTTCCTGTACGTTGAGGCTCCCGGTTACGGAGCGCGCGGCTTCGTAGAGCACGGAGAGCTCGCGCTCGATCTGATGAGAACGCGCCAGCAGCCGTTGCCGGCTGACAGCGATAGACGCCAAACCCGCAAGGAGCTCTGCGACGGCCTCAACATCAGCACGCTCTGCCCCGGCTTCAATTCCTACGGCGATGAGCGCACCGGTTGTTACACCGTCGCACCGGATGGGAACGCACACTGCAGGCGGTTGTTGGGAGTAGGTGATGCGTTCCGTAGCGATGCAGGCTGCCGCCAGAGATCCCTGGAATGGAATGCGCATCCCCAAGAGTTCCGCTTCATTCGGGCCGTCTACGGCAATGAAGTCCAGGTACTGCCTGGCAGCATCACACATCCCGAGGGCGGCTGTGGCAGCGCCGGTGAAACGGCGCAATTCGGCAACAAGCATGCTGAACACGCTATTGTGGATGGGACCGGCTGCCACCGTCTCTGCGATACGGGCAAGTGCTTTGTGAAGGTCAGCAGTCATGGCTAGGCTTGCAGGCTGAGGCCCACTCACACGCGGGATGCTCGCCCATTGTCGCATAGCGGTATCAAGCGTGTCAAGGGGGTTTCATAGGCCACGAGGCGGAGTGGTCCTCCGGGTGGGTGCTATGGGCAGCCCAAAGGGGCTTGACATATTATTGGCGATATGGGAAAATACCAATGTCCTGCACGATTCACTTGCAGCAGATCGCCGGATAGGAGGTAGGAAGATGCTGTGTCTGCCGGGTGCACGGGCTACCAGGCGCCCATTGATCCACCGGCTGCGGAACCCCGGCCGCCTGATCCTGCTGGCTGGAGCGATGTTGATGGGAGGATGCACCGCAGTCTCTGCTCAGCCGACCCAGCGCGAAGAAGCCGTGCTGACACTTCAGGCGGCAATCAACGGAGCGCTTCAAAACGCGCCGGTGATCCTCGCTGCCGAGAGGGAAGTCGCGGCAGGGCGCCAGCAAGTAAACAGCGTTCGAGGCCTTGCGTATGGAGAGCTTGACGCACTGGTTACCGCGCAGCACCTGAATGATGCGCAATTGCTCCGGCCTCTGGCTGGGCCGATCTCCGCCTCCAGCATGGCCACGGCTCCATTTGCCCAAGACCAGCTTCATGCAGGAGCGGTCTATACCTTCCCACTGTACGATGGCAGGCAGATCGCCAACCGCATTCTAATCGCTGAACTTAGCGAGGCAAAGGCCCGCAGCTTTCTGAAAGGCACCCGAGCCGATGTGACGTACAACGTCACTGCGCTGTACGTGCAGGCTCAGGCGCTGCGGGCCCAGGCGGATGCCCTCACCGCAGAGATCGAGGAGCTGGACACCACCCGAAAGAACACAGAGCTGGCCGTGAAGATCGGGAAGCGCGCCGACGTGGAGCTGCTCAAGATCGTAGATCGGGTTCGCGAAGCAGAGGCCGCGCGGGAAGCCGTCCTTGCGCAGCGGCGGCGGGTGGTGGCCACGCTCTTGGCTGTCATGGGGCGTGACCCCGCCGGCGCTCCGAAGTTGGCCCCTCTTCCAGAGGAGCTCCCGTCGGTTCGGATGGCTTTTCAGGACCTTGAAGCGGCTGCGGCACGGCGCACCTCGGTGACCGTCGCCCAACTCACCGTCCGGCAGGGGGAGCGCAATGTGTCCCTGGCGCGCGGTTCTTTGGAGCCCGTGATTTCGCTCCAGACGAGCTACCTCAGGCATTTCGACGCCGCCTATCCGGACAATTCGCGGGAAACGTGGTTCGTAGGGATGGCCGTTTCTATGCCTTTACTGGATTGGGGGGTTCGCCGAGCTGCCCTGAGCAAAAGCCGGGAGGAGACGCAGGCGGCAAAGGCGCAAGCCGACGGCGCCAGGCTGCAGGCGATGGCTGATCTCCAGGCGGCACTTGCGGCGTGGGATGCCGCCAAGAAGCAGTTGGATGCTGCGAACGCTCAGTATGATGCGGCCCGCGAGGTCGCACGGATCGAGCAATTGAGGTACGACACGGGAGCCGGAGATATCGAAGACTTGCTGCGCGCCAGAACTCGCGAGGCGGCGGCGCGAACCGCGCAGGCCAATGCGAAGGCGCTCGTTTTGGTAAGCGGCGCCCAAATCAACCACGTCACGGAACAGGAGGCAGTCCGATGAATCCACGCTTGCGCGCAACCCTTTGGATCCTGGCAGCTTTGATTGGGATAGGCGCTTTGGCGAGGGTGCGCATGCTGCGTGTTCGCCAACTTCAGGATGCTCCCCGCCTTGAAGAGCCTCCGCTTGCCGTGCAGACTGCTGCGGTGCGGCAGGGGCGCGTCTCCGCCACGATCACCGAGCAGGGTGTGCTGGTGGCCGAGACCGAGAGTGCTGTGGCCCCGCAAGTGATGGCTCGCTGCATCGAAGTGAACAAGCACGAAGGCGATCGTGTTCGGGAAGGAGAGGTCATCGCGAGGCTGGACGACGAGGAACTGCGCGACATCCTCAATACGCAGGCATCGGAAATGTTGAGCGGGCGGGAGGCGGCAGCAGCCCAATTCGCCGAAGTAGCCCGGGCCCGCGAGGATGTTGCCGCCCGCAGTGCCGATGTGGAGGGTGCTCGTGCCGCCGCGGCTGCTGCCCAGTCAGAAGTGGATGCCGCCCGTCAACTGCTGGCAGCGCAGACAGCCGATATGCAAGGTGCACAACAGGCCGTCGCAGCCCAGCAGGCGGACGTGGACCGCGTACGAGAGAACCTTGCCGCGGCGGAGGCGGCTGCTGCAACTCAGCGGTCGAAAACTGCACGGGACCGCATCCTGTACGAAAACAGGGCCATATCCCAAGAGCAATGGGAGGCTTCCCAAACGGCTTTAGTGCAGAGTGAACGTGCGGTTGCCGCGCTCAAACGCCAGATCGAGGCGCTGGGCCGGGGAGTAGATGCAGCAAAGATGCGGGTGGTGTCGCTTCAAAGGGGGATGGACGCCACGCGCCAGAGGATCGCTTCACTCTCAAACAATGTGGAGCAGGCCCACAAGAAAGTACGTTCCCTGTTGGCGACCCTTGCCGACGCCCGCCAGCGTGTCGCCGCCCAGCGTCACACGGCAGAAGCTGCGGAACGCAAGGCCCAGGCTTTGGCACAGAACGTGATGACGGTGCGCACCCGCTTGGGCTATACGCTCATCCGCGCACCCTACGACGGCGTCATCACGGCACGTTTGGCGGAACCAGGGAACCTGGTGATGCCGGGGCAGCCGATTTACCGCATTCTGAAACCGGGCTCTGTGAAGGTCATCGTGAACCTTCCTCAGGAGGATCTGGGGCTCGTGCGGACGGGAACGCATGCGATACTCTCTGCACCGGCTGGGTCCATGCGTGCGTACGTAACGCGCGTCTATCCCTCCCTCTCCAACAGCCGGTTGGGAGTAGCTGAGATCCTTCTTGCCCGCGCACCCTTTGGCCTTAAGAGCGGGTCCACGGTGCAGGTGGCTCTACAAACCCTATCCAAAGAAGGCATTGTTGTGCCCATTCGATCCGTTCTGGATGGCGCCCACGGATCTTTGGTTTTCAAAGTGGAGAACGGGGTCGCCCGCAGCGTTCCGATTGTGGTCCTCACCCGGGGAACTCAGGAAGCCGTCGTCAGCGGCAATCTGAGCCCGGGGGACGTCGTCGTGGTGGGAACGCCGGCAGAGCTTATGGTGGTAACGAACGGACGCAAGATTGCAGCGATCCAGCCGGGAGGGTCCTCCGATGAGGTTCGTTGAGCGATATTTGCGCAAGCCCCATCTGCTGCTGTCCTTGGTGCTGGTGGCGGCCTTTGTAGGGCTGATCGGCTACCAACGGATACCGGTGAACCTCTTTCCTGACTCGGAGCGCCCTCAAATTGCAGTGGTGACGGTGTACCCTGGCGCGGCAGCGGCCGACGTGGAAGCAGAAGTGAGCCGCACCATCGAGAAAGAAGTGTCCACCATTGAATTGGTGCGCAAGGTCACCTCCGTTAGCCGAGATGAAGTGAGCTCGGTAAACATCGAGTTCGAATACGAGAAGGGGCTGGAACCGGCCGCCACAGATGTAGCAAATGCCCTCTCCAAAATCTCTGCGCAGCTTCCCAGAAGCATCCAGCCTCCGATGATTTTCAAAGTGTCTTCGGCCACGCCCGCTGTCCTCACACTGGCGCTCCAGCCGAAGCCCGGAAGCCCGCTGACACTCGACATGGTACGGGAGTTGGCGGATAACCGCATCAAGGAGTGGCTGCTCCAGGTCCCGAACGTGTCTAACGTAGAGGTCTTTGGTGGGCACCAGCCTGTCATCCGCGTAGACGTAGATCCGGAACGATTGGATCGCTACGGGCTGACTGCGCAGAACGTACAAACCGCTCTGGCTGCGTTCAACAGCAATCAGCCCCTTGGCTTGGTAATCAACAGCAACTCACAATACCTGTTGAAGCGCGCTGGAGAATTCGGCACGGTAGAGGATGCCCGCAACATCGTAGTGGCGCATCGGTCTGAAGGCGATGTGCACCTACGCGACGTGGCGAGGGTTACTCGGGGGATTCTGGAGCCTCAGAGCTCCTACCATGCCGACGGAGCGCCAGCCATAGCCATCAACATTGAACGGGCGCCTTCGGGCCACGCGCTGGATACGTTCAACAGCGTCGTAGCGGTCCTTCCCCAATTGGAGCGGATGTTCCCCAGCATTGCCTTCAGTGTGCCCGACAACCAGGGGGATTTGATCAAGCTCTCTGTAGGCAACATGCAGGATGCGCTGCGCGACGCAATTGTCATGACAGTGCTGGTGATCTTCCTCTTTCTTGCCGACATCCCCTTGATGCTGTTGGCAGCCGTCTCCATCCCTTTCACCTATCTGATCACCTTTGCCGTGATGTGGCTCATGGGTTCCGAGTTCAACCTCACCACGCTTACGGCTGTGATCGTGGCGGTGGGAATGCTGCTGGATGACGCAATCGTCGTGCTGGAAAACATCGAGCGCCACTACAAATCGTTGGGCAAGACGCCGTACGATGCTGCCGTGGGCGGCACCGAAGAGGTGATGCTGGCCATTTTCTCGGGCACCTACGCCACCGTCATGGTACTGCTCCCGATCATCTTCATCGGAGGGTATGTGCAGACGGTGCTGCAGCCGTTCGGCCTCACCTTGGTCATCGCCCTCCTGGCCTCTTATGTGGTGTCGGTAACGGTCATCCCTATTCTAGCGCCTGTGCTGCTGCGCTTCTCCCATGGACGCAGACCCAGCTTCATCGAACGATGGGTGCATCAGTTTGACGAGCGAGCCGTAGGGCCTCTGCGGGACGCATACGTACGTGCCGTGCAGGTGGCCGTGCGACGGCCTTGGATTTTTCTGCCCCCGGCCCTGCTCGCCCTGGTCGTGTCTCTCAGGCAAATGCCCCTGATCGGCCGGGATCTCATGTCTCCCATGGATACCGGTATCGTAAAGATCTCCATGCAGATGTTTGCCAACACGTCCCTCGCCGCCACGGACGCGGCCGTTGCGGAACTGGAGCGGCGCATCCGAAGTCATCCCGAGGTAACAAGCATCTCCACGTATATCGGATCCGAACCCGCCGTGATTTCGTTTGGGTCCGCCAGGACGGCGCAACAATGTGATATGACGGTGCACCTCATTGACCGCTTCCACCGGAAGAAAAACATCTGGCAGTTGGAGAATGAATTCCGCCAGGCGGGGCGCAGCATCCCGGGGATCCAATATCTGGATGTGTTCGATTACGGGGCCACACCGCTTTCGACCATCAACGCACCCGTAGATGTAATGATCTCGGGACCCGATCTCAACGAGCTTCAGCGCATCGGCGATGATGTAACTCGGCGCCTCGTGGCCAATGTGCAGGGCATCACCTCCATCAGAAGCTCTTGGCGCCTAGACAATAAGGAGATCGCTTTCCGCATCATTCCCGAAAGAGCAGCCCTTTATGGCGTGTCACCGGCTGCAGTGGCTGCCCAGGTCCAGGGCGCGGTTCGGGGCTTGCCTTCATCGGTTTTCCGCATCCCGAACGAGGACGGTATCTACCTTTGGGTGCAATATCCGAGCGCCGAGCGCGCGCAGGCATCGGATCTGCCGAATTACAGGATCCAAACCCCGATGGGCTCTGTTCCCCTTGCGTCGTTCGGGACGCTCACCACGCGAGTGTCGCCGGCCTTGATCACGCGGCAGGGGCTGCAGAGGACACTGGATATCAAAGCCTACCGGGCCCGGATGCCCATCACCCACCTTCAGGAACAGGTAGAGCGTGCGCTGGAGGGGCTGCCGCTGCCGGCTGGGTATTCCATCTCTCACGAAGGGGAGGTGAAGCTGATGCAGGAGTCCTTTGCGCGGCTGATCCTCTCCTTGGCACTGGGGATTGCGCTTTTGTATTTCTCGCTCGTACCGGCATTCAAATCGTGGCTGCATCCGCTGACGATCCTGACGGCGATCCCTCTAGGGCTCATCGGCGCCGCTTGGGGGATGCTGATCGCAGGGTTGCACAGTTCGATGCCCTCGATGATGGGGATGATCCTGTTGGCAGGCATCGTAGTGAAGAACTCGATCTTGCTGATAGACTTCATCGAAGAAGCGCGGGCACGCGGCGAAAGTTTGGACGACGCGCTCGTCGGCAGCGTACGTATCCGGACGCGGCCCATTCTGATGACCGCGGTGGGAACCGCAGTGGGCATGATCCCTATTGCTTTAGGTTGGGCCATCGGATTGGAGAGGCTAGCCGGGCTCGCCGTGGTGGCGATCTTTGGCCTTCTGGTGTCCACAGTCCTGACGCTCATCTACGTGCCGATCTTCTATAAGTTGCTGGATGCCGGTGCGGCTGCGCTTCGGCGAGCCGTGCAAGTTCCGCGCCAATCTCAACATCCTGCTCCTTAGCAGGAGCGGCTGCAGGGCGTCGGACTGACTGATGGAAGGGAGGCGGTCGAGCCGCATGATGGCCCGGCCGCCTCTTTTGTTGCGTTCCGCACACGCTTTATGGCAGGAGAGCCCGCACTCTACGGCGAAACGCCCCTTTCAGCCGACGGTTCGAGACGACAACACGCTTGGGGCCGGGTCGTGAGGAGGGGAATGTGCGCCATCGTATACGGGTTGCATTTGGTTTATGGATTTGCCTAGGCGCTGCAATCAATGGGCCGCTGCAGGCGGAGCCTTCCAGGGGCCACCGTGCCGTGATTTATCGGGACGGCTTTGGAGTTCCTTCCATTCAGGCAAACCGATTGGAGGATGCGGTTTACGCGCTTGGGTATGTTACGGGGACGGATTGCCCCGAGCGCATGTGCCTCAACTACAAACAGGCAAGGGGACGGATGGCGGAGGTGCAAGGGCGCCAGGCTCTCTTGGGCGACACGTTCATTCGATCGCTGGGAATGGAGGAGGCCGCGCAGGCGCAAGTTCGGCGGCTCGCTCCATATCAGCGGCAACTCATCAACGCCTTCTGCCAGGGCGCCAACCGGGCAATCGCAGAACGTAAGAGTCAACTTCCTGCCTGGATCCAGCCTGTGACACCCGCAGACGTGTTGGCCCTCGCACAGTTCGTAAACTCAGCCTTCCCCCTGCTGAGCATCGCACAATCTCTGCTGCCCGGCTTCGGCTCAAACCAGTTTGCCATCGCAGCCCGGCGCACAGCGGACGGCCACGCGATTGTGTCCATGGATCCTCACCTTACGTGGGACGGGCCCCTCGTATGGTATGAATTTGCGTTTTATTCGCCGGGTCTCAATTTCCGCGGCGTAACCATTCCTGGCTTGCCCTTCGGAGTGATGGGCCACACAGATCGGGTTGCCTGGTGTATGACCAACAACGATCCCTCACTCTTTGCCCTCTACCAGGTGCGGGTGAACCCGGCGAACCCGCACCAATATAACGCCTATGGAAAGTGGCGCAATTTCGAAGAGGTGCCCATCGAGCTTCGATACCGGGAAGGATCCACGCTGCGCACGGTGCGGCAGATGGTTCGGAAGACGATTTGGGGGCCGCTTGCTCCCTTCACATCCACGGCCGTGGACCTGACCACGGTAGGGCATTGGGGCATGCTGGATGAAGCGCTGGACATGGCTCGCGCCCACGATGCCCGTGACTTTCGGAAGGCTCTGAAGAAGTTGGGCATCTCCATGTGGAACATCGTGTACGCGGACATTCACGGTACCATCGGGTATCAGTACAATGCCCGCGTGCCGCGCCGGGACGCCAGTTTCGATTGGCGCAAATCCGTTCCAGGGGAAGATCCCCGCACGCGGCTCGGCGCGCCCTGGCCATTGGACGACCTGCCGCATGTGGAAAATCCGGCGTCCGGATTGTTGGTGAATTGCAATTCTGCTCCATGGCTTACGCCTCTGGGAGATGAACTGAGGGCCGGTAGCTGGCCGGCCTATGTTACCTCCAGCGGACGGACCACGCGCTACGATCGCCTTGCTGCGCTCCTTAAAGGGTTGGACCACACCGTCACACCTCAAAAGGCCATGACCATTGCCACGGACACGCTGGTGCCCTATGCGCGTGAAACCGCGGCGGCATTGGAGGCGGCGTTCGGCCGCTTTGGGGCCGACGGCAACCCGGATCTCGCCGGTGGGATAAGCATACTTCGGGGCTGGAACGGAAGGGCGGATATCGCTTCCGAAGGATGTGGCCTGTATTTTTACTGGCTCAACTCGGGCACGGATGTGGTGGCTCTTTCCCAAAAAGCCGGGCGCGGGGAGGATTGGTCTGCGGACGAAAGTCGCGAGGCGCTGCGCGCCTTGGGGCAAGCCGTACGGCGCATGAAGGCGGATCACGGGCGTCTGGACGTCCCGTGGGGCGAAATGCACTACTCATTGCGGGACGGCCATCGTGCGCCTGTGAGCGGCTTTCAATATGGACCGATCGTAGCCGTGGTGCCCAATACCGGTCCGTTTCGCAACGGGAATATCGAGTGCAACGTCGGATCGAGCTTCCGCATGATTGTAGATCTGGATCCCAAAGGGGTGCGGTCCTGGGCGATCCTTCCCTATGGAGAGGTCCAAGATCCTAAGAGCCCGCACTTTGCAGACCAACAGGTTCTCTTTGGGCGGGGCGGGTACAAGGATACGCTGTTCGGGCTGGAGAGGATCCGGCGGGGTGCAGCGTCAACAATGCAATTGGTGTGGGGCGCCCATTGACACACACGGATGTTTGCATCCGTGGCTTGGCAAAAGGCCACCCGCCGGCTGCCGATGCCTAACCTCAACGCATCGGGAGATGCCGGAAGGTATTGGGTGGGCAAAAGCGTCGGGCGCCTCCAGCTTGTTGCACCGAGAGGCGCCCGGGTTAGCGGTCCGTACGAACTCTAGCCTACGCCTGCGGGTTCTTCAACAGGAGGCGGCGCCTCCGACGGTTCCTCGCGGACGAACACGATATCCCCGTCCTTCACCTCAGCGCGAATGATGTCGCCGGCCTGGAAGGCGCCCAGAAGAAGCTGCTCCGCCAGGGGGTCCTCGATCATGCGTTGGACGGCACGGCGCAAGGGTCTTGCCCCAAATTGGGGATCGAAGCCCTCTTTGGCCAAGATATTCTTGGCTTCGTCCGTAACTTTCAGCTCCATCCCCTGTTGGCGCACTTGATGGGCCACCCGATCCAGCATGAGGTCTACAATCTGAAGGATCTCTCCGCTTGTAAGGGCATGGAAGACGATGGTTTCGTCTATACGGTTGAGGAACTCAGGCCGGAAGACCTTCTTCATCTCTTCCATGACCTTGCCCTTCATGGCATCATAGGAGCGGGCATCTTCGTCCACCTTTTGAGGTGTGCGCAGTCCGATGCCGGGCTCGCGGTGGATCATCCGGGCTCCGATGTTGGAGGTCATGATGATCACGGTGTTCTTGAAGTCAATCACCCTTCCCTGGCTGTCGGTTAAGCGGCCGTCTTCGGCAACCTGAAGCAGGATGTTGAAGACCTCCGGATGAGCCTTTTCGATCTCGTCCAGCAGAACCACGGAGTACGGGTTGCGCCGCACGGCCTCGGTAAGCTGGCCTCCCTCTTCGTACCCTACGTAACCTGGGGGTGCGCCAACGAGCCGGCTTACCGCGAAGCGTTCCATGTACTCCGACATGTCAATGCGGATGAGGTTGTTTTCGTTATCGAATAGGAACGCCGCCAGCGCTCGCGCCAACTCGGTTTTGCCTACGCCGGTTGGTCCCAGGAAGATGAACGTGCCCATGGGACGTTTCGGATCCTTCATGCCGCTGCGGGCACGTCGCACGGCTTTGGATACGGCCACGATGGCTTCGTGTTGGCCGATGATGCGCTTGTGGAGCTCCTCTTCCATGCGGAGAAGCTTCTGCGTTTCGGCCTCAACGAGGCGGCTCACGGGGATGCCGGTCCAGCTTTGGACGATGTTGGCAATCTCGTCCTCGCCCACCACGCGCTTCAGCTCTTCGCGGTGGTTCTTCCATTCCAGCTCCATTTCGTCAATGGATGCCTTGAGTTTGCGCTCTCGGTTCTCCAGCTCATAGGCCTTTTCATACTGGTTGTTCCGGGATACGGTTTGGAGTTCCTTTTGTACTTGGAGCAGCTCGGCCTTGGCGCGCCGCAATTCCGCGGGAGGCAAGGCGTACTGCAGGCGCACGCGCGAGGCTGCTTCGTCTATAAGGTCTATGGCCTTATCCGGGAGGAAGCGATCGGTGATGTAGCGGTTGGCCAGTCGAGCGGCGGCCACAAGGGCCTCATCTGTGATCTGGACCTTGTGGTGCTGCTCGTATCGGTCGCGCAGTCCCTTGAGGATCTCGATGCATTCTTCCTCGGAAGGCTCGGCAACTTTGATGGGCTGGAACCGCCGTTGGAGGGCCGCATCCCGCTCGATATACTTGCGGAATTCATCCATAGTGGTGGCGCCGATGCACTGGAGTTCTCCGCGCGCGAGGGCGGGCTTCATGATGTTGGATGCGTCAATGGCGCCTTCGGCGGCTCCTGCACCAACGAGCGTATGAAGTTCGTCTATGAAGAGGATCACCTCGCCGGCGGCTTTGCGCACTTCTTCCATGACGCGCTTCATGCGCTCTTCGAATTCGCCGCGGTACTTTGTGCCGGCTACGAGCCCTGCCAAGTCCAAGGACACGATGCGCCGGTCTCGCAGCATCTCGGGCACATCACCCGACACGATGCGTTGAGCGAGCCCTTCTGCGATTGCGGTCTTTCCTACGCCGGGTTCTCCGAGGAGGCAAGGATTGTTCTTCGTGCGCCTCGAGAGGATCTGGATGACGCGCTCGATTTCGGTATTCCGGCCCACCACAGGGTCCAGCTTATCGTTGCGCGCCAGCTCCGTTAGGTCTCGGCCGAATTCGTCGAGTGTGGGGGTGCGGGACCGATGCTGGCGAGCAGACGAGGATCCGGAGCTGCTTCCTGTGGTGGCATCGGTGTCCTGCAAGGCCATCACTTCGCGGCGCGTGCGCTCGAGATCTACACCAAGTTTCGCCAAGACACGGCCTGCCAGTCCTTCGCCTTCGCGGATCAGGCCAAGCAGAAGGTGCTCCGTTCCGATGTAATTGTTGTTGAGTTGCCTTGCCTCATCATAGGCGAGGTCAATCACGCGCTTGGCCCTTGGGGTAAGCTGCATATCTTGGCCAAGGCGGCCGTCCCCGCGTGTAACCTGGCGCTCAATCTCAGAGCGGATCCTGCCGAGGCTCACGCCCATACGGTCCAGGATGCGTGCAGCGACACTATCATTCTCACGCACAAGGCCCAGCAGAAGGTGTTCCGTACTCACATAGTTCTCGCCGAGCCTGCCGGCCTCTTCCTGGGCGAAGAACACAACGCGCCGCGCCCGCTCTGTAAATCTCTGCCACATGGATTTCGGTTCCTCCTCTGCACGCCGCCGTCACCGAGGGCTCGCCGTCAAGCGCCAACCCTGATGCCGCATGCGGCCGCGTGCAGAATACTGCGCACGTGCCAATCGTATTATGTACCCGAAGCTGGCTGGATCAACACCCCCTCGTCTACGGGTATGCTCGTGCAATGCGCCGCCTGTGAAGACATCGCTGGGCGATCTCGTTCACATATCTGTTCTACCAGATAATCCGGCGTTTGTGGTAGGCAAAGTTCCCCTTTCGCGTGCACGCATTCTCGCCCGCAGTGCGGCGCCATACCGTATGGCGTCGAAGCGCTCGGCAGCAGTCTCGGCGGGGCTGCCCGCGGGGATGCTCAAACCTGCTGCGGCAATCGCCAGCCACTCCTCAACTTCCCGCCGGTCCACCGAGATAACGCCTTCAAATGCGGCCAGCCGCAACAAGGAAGCAATCCAGAGCAATTCCGCCGTGGACACCGAACCTTCAAAGAGAAGCTCGAGGGCTTGTTTCGCCTGGTCGGCCAAGTCCCGCTTCGCAGCGCGGCCGTGGTAGAGCTCCATGCGGGCTCTGCGCTCCGCTTCCACAAGGTATGCAGCGGTGGCGCTGACCCTTGCCGCCCACCGTTCCACACTGGAACCATGCGAAGTCCCGTTGCTTATCTGGTAGAGTGCACCGATGGGGCGACTGTTCTCTCCGTACACCCCGCGCACTGCCGAACCGAGGTCTCGAGCAGCCCGTAAGGTTTGTGCTAACGTTCCCATCTGGGTGAGACCCATCAGTTGGACCAATACGCTCAAGCGCATTCCTGTACCTGCGTTGGCTGGAGAGGCCGTCAAGTACCCTATGCCTTCCTTCCATGCAAATCTGAGCGACTGTGACAGGCGCTTGAGTTCGAACTGGGCGACGTCCAGGCACTGGTCCCCCTGGAGCCCCGGCAGCAGCGTTTGCAACCGTACATGGTCCTCCTCATTGATGAGAAGGGATGTTGCCCCGTCCGAACCGATGATGAGGTAGCTCTCCAGCGTGGAGTTGCTCCAATCCGCGGTGGCATACCTCATAGTGACGAGCTCAGCCCTTTGTTCCGGAGTGGTCTGCCGTACAGCCACGTGGATGCCTTCTGAAATCGCGCCGGGCCCCAAGCTCGCTGCTTCAACGACAGCCTGAGCGATCCTCCGCAGTTGATACTCGGTACAGCGCCATGGAAACGGAAATCCATCCAGATTCCTTGCCAGCCGGCATCGGGAAGACACAACGACGTCGTCGCTGGGACCGCGATCCTTCAACCAGAGGGGTGCAGGCACTTGAGGAAGTACCATGGCGCTAAATATCCGGTTCCATTTCGCTCACAGACCGCTGAGCGCAGGCGGCCGACGACCGCGGTGTCCGGTTGCGAAGGTGTGCGCATACGTCTCCGCGCCCTGAAGGCCGCAAAGATCTCATTCTGTAAGCGGCAGGACGATGTTGAATGCAGAATAGCATTCCGGGCAGCCCAGCAATCGAGACGTGAAGGCTGCTTCCCAGGTGAGGCCGCAGGCGGGGCACATGTTCCGGCGCGCGCGGTTGTCCGCCAACCGGGCCCCTGACACGGCGGCGCCTTCCCCGGATGCCTCGGGAGCCCACGCGTTAAGGAAGCGGATCACTTCGGCGCTCACGCCCTTCCTCGCCAGAACCGCAGGCAGGCACCGATAGCAGACGTCCACCGGCGCACCGCTGTCGGTTACGCGCCAGGCCGCCAACCAAGAGCAGAACGTGCATACGGCTGAAACCGTGGCCACTAGACCTGCACCCCTTGCGTTTGCGTTGCCGATCGGAATGCTTCGATAAGGCGGTTCGTGACGGGCCCGGGCTTACCGCGACCGATCGGCCGGCCGTCCAAGCGAACCATGGGGATCACTTCTGCCGCTGTGCCGGTGAGGAAGGCCTCGTCGGCGTTGTAGCAGTCGAAGAGGGTCACGACGGTCTCTCGGACAGGAATGGAAAGCTGAGCTGCACATTCGATGACTGTGGCCCGGGTGATGCCGGGCAACGCGCCCTGGCTTGTTGGAGGCGTAATGAGTTCTCCGCCGATCACGAGGAACACGTTATCGCCTGTAGCCTCGGCTACGTTTCCTTCCATGTTCAGCATGAGAGCTTCCCCAGCCCCTACACGGTTGGCCTCCATTTTGGCAAGGATGTTGTTGATGTACCGTCCCAACGACTTGATCTGGGGATCAATGCACACGGCTGGGGGAACGCGCGTGGAGGCAGTGATGACGTCCAATCCGTTGTCATACATGGAGGCCGGATAGAGCCGGAGCTGTTCCGTAGACACCACCACCGTGCTCGTGCAGTCAATGTGGCTGGGATCGAGACCCAGGCCGATGCCCCTGGACACGCTTACGCGGATGTATCCCGACGCCATTCCATTGGCCCGTACGGTGTCAACGATTGCCTTCTGCATCTGGGGAAGAGGCATGCGGATCGTTAGGGCCAGCGCATGGGCCGACCGGTACAGGCGGGCGAGGTGCTCTTCCAGTTTGAAGATGCGGCCGTTGTAGACCCGTATGCCTTCGAATACGCCGTCTCCGTAAAGGAAGCCATGATCGTATATGGAAACGGCGGCTTGTTCCTTAGGAATGAGAGTGTCATTTAGGAATACCTGTTCGGGCATAGAGCCTCCTTCCCTGGGCCGGATGCGCGGGCCCCGTAGCGATTATAGCCTAGCCGCAAAGTTCCTGCTCCGATGATCCGATGGGCGTGTGAGAGCGGCCGCAAGAAGCACTTTGTAGGCCACAGGCGCGCCCATCACTACTGGCCGAGCTCCGCAGACCGGATGGCGGCGCGCTCCACTGCGTCAATAAGCGCCGCACGGAAGCCGGCCTGCTCAAGGGCGGCAAGGGCTGTAATCGTCGTGCCGGATGGGGTAGCCACCATATCCTTGAGTTCTGCGGGATGGCGCCCCGTTTGGATCACCATTTGCGCTGCGCCAAGCACCGTTTGGGCGGCAAGTTGATGGGCAAGTTCGCGCGGCAAGCCCACCTTTACACCTCCATCCACCAAGGCTTCGATCATCAGGTACACATAGGCAGGCCCGCTCCCCGAAAGGGCCGTTACAGCATCCATCATCCGCTCGTCTACCTCTACGGCCTCCCCCACGGATCTAAAGATTTCAAAGGCCCATTCCACGTGCGTGTCATTGGCGTGGGTTCCGCGGCACAGTGCGCACGCACCGGCATGAACCTGGGCAGCAGTGTTGGGCATGGCACGGATTACAGGAATTTCTTTGCGAAGGGCACTCTCGATCGTGGGAATGCGTACCCCGGCTGCAATGGACACCAAGAGCTGGTGCGTCTGCATCACGGGCGCTATCTGTTCGAGTATGGCATGGATGGTCTGCGGCTTCACGGCGAGGATGACTACGTCGCCAAAAGCCGCGGCCTCCTCGTTGTGCAGCGTGGTGCCCACGCCGACGGTGTCCCTGAGGTTCTGCAGATGCCCTTTGTGAACGTCACTCACAAGGATCGAAGCGGTTGGCAGCACTCCGGCGCTGACCAGCCCGCGGCAAAGGGCTCCGCCCATGACCCCGGCCCCGATGATGCCGATGCGTTTGTCCTGCAGTTCCATGATGATCCTCGTAGGGCAGTATGAATGGAGGCGCTGTGCCTGTGGTTAATCCGCTGAAGATACGGATGGCCGGCGCACCCCACGACTGTGGTTTCCCGCAGTTAATGTCGCGTACGGCGGCATGAACTTCGACCGCATACTTCAAGGCAGCTATAGCTCGCCGTGCGGCTCTGTACCTGCGTCCAGCTCTACCTCTACATTGGCAGGAGCAAACAGGTATACCTTTTCGCCAACGCGGTCTACGGTCCCATCCAGAGCGTACGTTACGCCGCTCAAGAAATCTATGATCCGTTCCGCCATCTGAGGGGCAGCCTTCTCTAGGTTCACGATTTGCTGCTGGCCGTTCTTGAGGCCGTCCGCTGCGATGCGCGCATCGTTGAATACCGAGGCGTTGAGGCGGATCGCGACACGATGAGCCCTCGCGGTATCCAGTCGTATCGTACTGTGCCGGCGATTGCCGTCTTCCTCGGCATCGTGCTCCTCTTCCTCGCCGTCCTCGATGCCAAACAGCCGGTCATGGAAGCGGCTCCAGAGGGATCTGCGGGTGTAGGGCTCCATTGGATCCTGTGTAGACACGATGTCCTCCCTAACGTAGGATCATTGCCGGGCTCCGAAGATTGCGGTTCCCACCCGAACCATCGTAGAGCCCTCTTGGATTGCAACGTCGAAGTCTGCGCTCATCCCCATAGAGAGTACCCGCCGGTTCTCTTCCGGCAGGCGCTCAAAGATGCGCCTGAGCTCGGCGAAGTAAGGCCGGGCCTGTTCCGGGTGCTGCAGCAGAGGCGCCATGCCCATAAGCCCCGTCAACTGCAATCCGGGTATCGCGCGCACTCGATTGCAGAAGTCTATCGTTTGGTCGGGCGGCACCCCATGCTTCGTGGCGGCCGGATCCAGCTTCACTTCCACGAGTACAGGCTGCGTGCATCCAGCGGCATTCGCACGACGCCCCAGCTCCTCCGCCAGTTCCTCACGATCCACGCTCTGAACGAGCGCGAAGCGGCCGGCTATGTACTTGGCTTTGTTGGTCTGCAGGTGCCCGATGAAGTGCCAGCGGATCTGCCGGGGCAGCTCCTGCATCTTGGTTCTTACTTCCTGGTAATAGTTCTCTCCGAAGTCTGTGATCCCTGCCTCCCATGCCTCGCGTATGCGCTCTGTGTCTACCGTTTTGGATACGGCCACGAGTGTGATGTCCTTTGGATCACGGCCTGCCGAGAGTGCTGCTCGTGCGATGCGGGCCCGAACTTCGGCAATGTTGTTTGCTATCGAACTCATGACACACCTGGCATGATGGCCCAATTCAATGGAACCCAGGGCGGGCGAACACGCGTACTGCCTTCTGAACGTCTGCGCGCCAATCCGAGGCACGCGTCCTGCTTTGACGCCGTCTGCGCAAAATGATATAATGCCGCATTAAGGAGGATACCACCTTGAAGTCGCCGAGAACGCTTTTGTTCGTTTTGCTGGCAGCTTGCACGGCCGGAGGTGTGGCCCTGGCTCAGGCCCAACCGGTTTCTTCGTCTGGTGTTGGCCCGGCGGGCAGCGGGCGCGTGCTTGCTTATCAGCTCGTGCCTGGAAAGACGCTTCGGTATAAGCTTACCGCACGCATCAAGGGAACGATCCCGCTCCTCGGGACGCCTACCCCCATAGACAATGGCGTAATCTCGCTTGTGTACGCTGCTACGCCGAAGACCGTTCTGGCAGACGGTCTTTCCGACGTAGAGCTCAAGGTGGAAAGCGTAGATGTGGAACTGGAGGGCCTTCCCGTTCCCATCGGTTTGGAGGATGCCGAGAAAGTCCTCAACCAAACGGTTACCTTCTCAAAGACGGGCGAAGTGAAGAAGATTACAGGCGGTGGGCCCCTTCCATTCGGTGTGTCTATCCCAGGAGTGGATCCGAAGCGCCTCTATTCGTTGCTCTTCCCTGTGGTCTTCCCAACCGCTCCTGTGAAGCCCGGAGACACGTGGCCCTACAAGAGTGAGTTGCTGGGCGGTCAACGGAACAAGCCCGCATTCACCGCCACACTCTTGCCGGAGGACCAGTCCGGCGCTGATCCTTCGTTGGCCCGCATCAAGACGGATTTCTCCCTGAACGTTGACCAGAACTTCGATGGAGACCATAAGCCGGTGGCCGACGCGAGCCTGGCCCATCGCACGATGAAGGGAAAGATCTCTGGGGGCGGGATCCTCACCTTTGATGCAAATGCCGGCCGTTTTACGAAGGGACAGTTGAACATCAAAGCCGATATCTCCGACGATCTTACCGGCAAACCGCAGACCCCCGATGAACCCAAGCAGATCCCAAGCAAAGTGGACGCTGTAGTCACTCTGGAGCTTCAGCCTGATGCTCCTGCCAATACGGCATCCGGATCGCCGTAGCACAGCAACCGAAGAGACGCGGCCAATCGCACAGCCGAAAAGGACGGGCGTAATCTGCCGCCTTCGAAAGCAGGGCGTGGGGTTCGGCGTGCTGCGCTTCATTGCTTGCCTGACGTGTTTCGGATGGCGGCACTCTTGGGCCCAAGAAACCACCAACAGCGTTCTTAGGATCGTTCCCGCTCCGGGCGTAGTTCGGGTTGATGGGCGTCTGGAGGATTGGGATCTTTCTGGGAGCATCCTCTGCTGCTACGACTGGGCGCGTCTCCATGCCACCCACAGTGTACGTGCCGCGGCGATGTACGACAGCCGCTTCCTTTACCTTGCGTTCCGCTTCAAGGATCGCACACCTCTCATCAATCACATTGATCCCCGCCAAGACCCCGACGGAGGTTGGAAGGCGGATGCCGTGCAGATGCGGATCGAGACGGATCGCGTCGCCCACGTTACGGCTTGGTACTACACCGACGGCCGCCGCGCCGCCATGCACATCCACTATGGATTTTGGGACACCGGCAATCCCGCAAGCCAGGCGGATCTGATCAATCCCCTGTCGGCCGGCGCTCAGGAAGCGTTCCGCAAAGACCCAACCGGTTATACACAAGAATTGGCAGTCCCCTGGCGTTTGATTACGCGCAGCGGTCGGTGCCCCGCGGTTCGGAGCCGTTTCCGCATGGGCCTGGAATTCTTTTGGGGCTCGCCGAAGGCAAACGATTTCCCCGAGCATCGCTACGCCGATCTGGTGAACCCCAACCGGCCCCAGCGGTCGTTCTTCTGGCAGAATCCCGATGCGTGGGGGACAGCGGTACTGGAGGCGCGCGGGCATCTCCGACCGCTGCCGGCCCCGAATGGTGTGTCGGTGGCCGCGCGCTACGCAGAGCTCGCCTACCGGACGTCCGGCGTTGTGGCCATTCGTTATCGTCTGCCGGAGAGCGGCTTCGTAACCCTCGTGATTGAATCGCCCGACGGCCGCCGCGTGCGCAATCTGATAGGGGAATACCCCCGCACTGCAGGGGTACATACGGAATACTGGGACGGCACGGACGACGCAGGCCACCTGGTACCGGCAGGCCGGTATGTGGTTCGGGGATTGTTTCACAAACGGCTTGGCTTGCGGTACGCCTTCGCTTACGGCAATCCTGGAGACCCGCCCTACGACAACAGCACCGGCACGGGCGGATGGCTCTCCAACCACGCTCCGCCCATGGACGTATGTGCAGGGAAAGGGCGCGTTTATCTTTCCGCTGCCTTCGCCGAAGGCGCTACAGCGGTTATGGCGGCCAGCTACTCCGGCAAGCGCTTGTGGGGAATAGGGAACATCAACGGCGGCATGATGGCCGAGGATGGCCGATACCTTTACGTACTCGTGGGAGGCCCGACGACCGCATGGGGCGGCCCGCCTCAAGACGAAGTAGCACTGCTCAGGATTGATGCATCCAATGGACGCTACGCACCCTGGCCGGACGGGAAGGCGATGCACACAATCGCCTCCATCCCTCCGGCTTCTGTGCCCTTTGGGGACCAACTCGGGTCTCCGCCAGGCCGTCCAGCGGGTTGGTACCAGCCAAATCGCCCAGAGGGGGAGCTTGTGGCCCGTCATGGCTTCACCGCCGATTGGTGTCAGCGCCAAACTATGGGCATCGCGGTGTGCGGCGGTCGCATCTACGCCTCCCTCTATTACCAGGATGACGTAATTCAGGTGGATGCCGGTACCGGAACCCCGATGGCCCATATTCCGCTTCGGCGTCCTGCCGGTTTGGCATGCGGCCCGCACGGTGTGGTCTATGCGATCAGCGGGAACCGGATCGTGGTTCTTCAGAACGGCGCATGGCGTCCGGTGGTGACGCAAGGTCTGGAGGCGCCTGTGGGATTGGCCGTGGATGCCGACGGCGAAATCTACGTGAGTGATTGGGGCAGCCGTATGTGCGTGGAAGTGTTTTCGCCGGACGGGCACTTCTCACGAACAATCGGGCGGCTTGGCGGGCGGCCGTTGGAAGGCCGCTATGACCCCACGGGCATGTTCCGGCCCTGGGGCGTCGCGGTGGATGCTTCCGGCCGTCTTTGGGTGGCTGAATGCGATAACAGCCCGCGCCGGCTGAGCGTATGGGATGCTCACACAGGCCGGTTCCTCAGGGAGTTCTGCGGATCCACATGGTACGCAAGCGTGGGGGCTCGCGTGGATGTTTCGCGTCCGAACAGGGCCTTCGTCATGGGCAATGTCTGTGATCTGGATTGGAAGAGGGGGCTCTGGCGTGTGGCGGGTACGCTGTTCCGCCCGCAACATCCCGATGAGCTCTTTGACGCTTCCACCGAGGGGTTGGTGCTGGAGGTTCGGCGGCGGCAGGGCCGCGATTACCTAATCGCCAGCAATTCCAGCCTCTTGATCATCGCGAAACTGCATGACTACAGCGCCAAGCCTGTAGCGGCTATGGGCACAATCTACGGGTTATATCAGCCTGGCCACCTTTGGCCGGATCTCATCATCCGGCATTTGGCTTCGAGCCCGGCAGAATTGGAGAAGCTGAAGCAGCGCCATCCCAAAGCCTTCGACGGATCCGGCGCAGCCTATCCGGATGTGGCATTCATGCTTGGTGAGACCAACGTGCACCAGTACTTCGTTTGGACGGATCGCAACGAGGACGGCCGCATTCAGGATGACGAGATCCGCTTCTATTCCCGGGAAGAACTACGCGGGATGAAGCTTGCCGGCGACTGGCGCTTCGGCATAGGACCGGATTTTACGGTCTATCTGCCGGGCAGCAACAGCTCAGGCACGCCGCGCCAACAGCTTTGGAAGCTTCGCCCCCGTTCGTGGAGCGCATCCGGCGTGCCGGACTATCGCATCGCCGACGCCACAAAGATTGCAGACGTACCGGTGCTGGGCTTCGTGGACTCGTCCATCTGGACCGATGCCTATGGGGACACTCTTATCGGGCAGAACCCCCTGATGATGTTTTCTCCCGCCGGCAAACTGCTGTGGACCTACCCCAACGCCTGGCCGGGTGTCCACGGGTCTCACACAGCTCCAGCCTCCCGGCGCGGGCGAGTGATCGGCCCCCTGTGGGTTCTGGGTTCGGTGCACCTGCGAAGGGTCGGTTCCATTTTCTGCATGGGGGCGAACTTGGGCGAACGGTATCTGTTCACGCGGGACGGCCTCTTCGTGGGCAGCCTCTTTGCAGATTGCCGGAGCGCGCCGGATGCACTGCCGGACATTCCCGTGCGGGGTATGGACATCAGCGCGTGCACAGCAGGAGGGGAGTCCTTCGGAGGAGAGTTTTTCGAGAACCCCTTGGATCACAAGATTTACCTGGGTGGTCCCGTTGGGTCCTGCCGGGAGGCGTCCGTGGTGGCTGAAGTTACCGGTTTGGAAAGTATCCGGCGCCTGCCCTCGACGCACCTTTCGTTCACCGCAGCCGACCGCGCGCGGGCTCGAGTGTTCCTCCAGAGGCGTGCCAATGTCGAAGCGCCGCTCAAAGTCCTCGCCATTGCTCCGCTGGATCATCCGCCTGCATCACGCGTTCCAGAATGGTCAGAATTTCCTTTGAGCGACGACCGCAGGGTTGCCCGGTGGAGCTTTGACCCGTTCCACACAGTCGGCGCGGCCACCTGGACCTTTGACGGCCAGTGGCTCTATCTCGCTGTGGCAGCAATACGCGATGACACCCCCATGATCAACGATGGCCGAGACGTTCAGACCCTCTTCAAAACCGGTGATGCGGTAGAGTTCGAGATACGCACCACGCCTAACAACGATAGCCCCAGCGTACTTCCTGGAGATTTGCGTGTCGTCATCAGCGTATTCCAGGGGAAACCCATCGCGGTGTTGTACCGGTACCGTGTCCCCGGGACAAGAACGCCCGTGCGATTTCGCTCTCCGGTAGGAGCCTATCCGGTGGACGAAGTCCGCGTTCTGCAGAATGCGTCGGTCCTTATCGAGCGCGGCGCCGGCGAATACAGTGTGCGGGCAGCCATTCCATTGGCCGACCTGGGCTTCCGGCCGGAGAAGGGGAATACCTATCGCGGCGACTTCGGCGTCGTTTACTCGGACCGCGCAGGCAAGTCGGACGAACTGCGCATGTATTGGGCGAACCCCGCCAACGCCATGGTGAATGACCTCTTCAGCGAGGTCCAAATTGATCCTCGAGCCTGGGCTCGCTTTGTGGTGGAGTGACGAAGGTGATTTTAGCCGTGGCGTGGTTCGCATGGATCGGATGGAATTCGCCGCCACGCCCTTCGGAAGCTCCAATGGCAGACCGCTGGCAAGGTGTTCCGTACTCTCGTGGAGGCCTGGCCGTCTCGCCGCACCAAACGTTTTTCGTTACGGACACGGGCGGCAGCGGCGGCGGCTTCGGACGAGGGGATCCTCATGACCACCTTTCAGATGTCGTCTTCTGGAACGAGCGCGTGGGTTGGGCATGCGGGTATGGAGGCCTTTTTCGCACCGACGATGGAGGCTTGACTTGGCGGCGGATCAAGCCTCGCGGAGGCTGGATGCGGGTGGGCATGGCCGGGCAGGAGGAAATTTGGCTTCTTGAAGGGCTCCATCCCGGCGGGCCAGGCAGGGCATGGCTTTGGCACAGCTCCGACAATGGGCAAACGTGGCATGAAGTGTGTGATGGCCAAGTTCCGGGATACCTCGATTTCTTTTGCCAGAGCGGCGAAATCTGGATTTTGGGTGGATGGGTCGTGCCGCCGGGCGCAGCGGCGCTTTGCAGCCACGATAACGGCCGCACATGGCGAAAAGTGGATTTCGGCGGACTGCTGATCCAGGCCTGGCGCGTGTCGGTTCCTGGGGATCATATCCTGGGAAGAGGGTGTGCGGTTTACGTCCTTGGGCTTGGGAGTGCGGAAGGCAAGCCGGAGGTGCGCATCGTTCGAAGCACGGATGGCGGAAGAACCTGGAGCGCACTCCGCTTGCCCCACGGATTGACACAGGACGACGTTTGGAATTTCGGCCAACTCTTCTTCGCCACGACGCGGGACGGATGGCTTGGGCTTTCCCACGGGAGGTTGCTCGTTACGCACGATGGCGGCGACACCTGGGCTCTCTGCAAACTTCCTACAGATCGGGGGGTGGCAGCGATATGGTTCGATGAGCTGGGTCGCGGCTTCGTGGCTGTAGACAACTCCGATGTGGGGCATGTAGGCGCTGCAATGTACCGCACGCTCGACGGCGGGCGCACGTGGGATGTGGTGCTGACGGGTTACAAGAACATCAACCGCATTTACGGGCTCGGCCCGAACCTGGTGTGGGCAGTGGGCCGGGAACCCACCGTGGTACCCAATGACATCGTGGCCATCATGGAACCGGGAGCCTTCGACCGCTAGCACCATGGATCCACCGAAGCCCAGTTGCGGCTGCCGATCGGCGTTCCCTGCCCTGAGGACGCAGGTGCTGTGTTGAAGCCGTAAGATCACCGGTCGCTGCCGACGGAGACACACGCACAAGGTACAATTGAAGTGCGGTGGGCGCCGTTCCAGATCCGGTGCGCCAAGGACCGACAGGAGGAAATATCATGGCCCGAGCCCTTGCAACAGGTGCCGCTCTAGCTCTAGCGATCGTAGTCTTGTGCGTGGCGGGTTGCTCCAAGCAGCCTGAGGCAAACAGCTCGGCAGCCTCGCCGTCCCAAACGGAGAATACGCCGGCTCCGCCGCTTACTCCTGATGTTGCGCGACTGACGCCGAATTCGCCCTCCAACAGCCCAACATTCAATCCCCACATGTCCGGCGGAATGCCGGCCGGCATGCCCAATCCCCATGCCTCGGAGAAGGGCGGCAAAGAGAACCCGCAGGTAGTGGCCGCGGTAGGCCGCGCGCAAAAGGCTGAAGCTGATCTGAAGGCCAATCCCGCCGATGCGGCGCTTCGCCAAAAGGCAGCCCAGGCAGATTACGATGCAGGCAATCAAATGATGACGCAGTCTACGCAGCCTCCCAAGGTGAAATATCCCGCGGCCTTGCGCTACTTCCGGCGCGCAGTGGAGCTCGATCCGGGCAATAAGGAGGCCGCCGCCGGCCGGGATCTCATCGAAGGGATCTACAAGTCCATGAACCTTCCCATTCCGAAATAGCCGGGGTTGGATTGCCCGCGCGTGAACGGGTTCTCCTCACATTCTCCGTCGGTACCTCCTGCTGATGCGAACGCATCCCTGTCCTCCCGTTTTCTTAAACCGTCAGGGTCCGGAGGGATGTTTGCGGTTGCACGGGGTCACACCGCATTCTCCGATCTTTAGGCGCTGGTCTTCTGCGTCCGTCATTCCAGGCAAGACGGCTCACATGGGCGATTCTAGCCGGTGCCATGGAGCGGCTGTCGGCCTGTGTGGGTCGGCGAGCGGCACGCATTGCCTTTCACCTAAGATCGCTTGGTGCCGCTCGGCGAAGAGCATTCCAACCCAACGTCGTGTCCGGACGAAAGGGAAGGGTAGATGCCTGAAACCTTGCATCCTTCACATCCGTAAGGTAGAATGAGCCGCTTGTTGAGTGAACGTTTACTTAATTAAGGCATAGCGTATGTCGGGTTCCGATGCCAGGCGCCGCCACGGTGAAATCCGCCGCGAGCAGATCTTGGATGCCGCTGTGAAGCTCTTTGCCGAGAAGGGTTACGCAGGTGCCTCCATACGTGATCTTGCCCGGGAGATTGGGGTGACGGAGGGACTGCTCTACCATTACTTCTCCAGCAAGGAGCAGCTCCTCGAGGCGTGCTGGAAGGAGCGATCTTGGCGGGCCCAGTTGGAGCGCATTCTGGCACAAGCTCAAGGCGCCCCCGTTGCGCGCGTTCTCTACGACATCGTCGTTGATTTTCTCGAGACGCTCTACGAGCACGGCCCGTCGGTTCGCATGTGTGCGGCCGAGATGCAGCACAATCCCGAAATGGCAGATCAGTATCTGCGCAATATCGAAGCCAGTCAGAAGGTCCTTACCGATTTTCTGCGCGGCCGCCAAGACATGGGCGAGATCTCCGGGAATGCGAACTTGCCCGCAGCGGCGGGAATGCTCATGGGGAGTGCATTTTCGGTTTTCCTCCTCTACGGCCGCAGGAGCCACGAAGAGTGGCGGCGTATGGTGGAGGACTTCGCCGCGGCGGCGGTGCAAATTCTAATGAACGGGCTGGCGCCGCCGCATGGCGTGTCCAATGGCCCGTAAACCCAACTGCATGGAACGCGGCAGCGCTCTTAACGGGAGGTGGTCTACCGCAGAAACGTTTGAGAAGAGCACCGCTGCCGCATGAGGAGATAGGGAATGTTCGTCATGCATTCCGGAAAGATACGAGTAGTCTTCGCTACAATGCTCGCCTTGGGTACCGGTGGAAGCGCCTTTTGTCAGATTGCGCGCATCACCGCCTCCCCGACCACCCAACCTGGATCCAATCCTGCTCCATTGACCCTCACACTGGACCAGGCTGTGCGCATCGCCATTGCCAACAGCAAGACGTTGCGGATTGCCCAGGAAGGCATAGACAAAGCGCGCGGGCGCGTCAACGAGAGCAAGGCCCAATACCTTCCCAGCATTAACGCTACGACCAACATCTACCGGTTTGACCGGGAGACGTCCATCACATTTCCCGACGCCAACGGCCAGCCGCAGACATTGGTTCTCAACGCGCAAGATCAGCGGAGTGTTGGCGTGTCCGCCGTTCTTCCCATTGACGTAAGCGGGCTCATCGGCGCGGCGGTGAGTGCTTCGCAGTTTCAGGAGATTGCAGCCCGCCTGGAATACAGCCGCACGCGAAACCAGCTCGTGTCCGACGTCAAGAGTGCGTATTACGATGTCCTGCGCGCTCAAGCCTTCGTTACCGTGGCCGAAACTGCGTATAAGAACGCTCAGGACCGCCTTTCCACTGCGGAAGCCTATCTGAGGGCAGGGACGGGAACCAAGTTCGACGTTCTGCGCGCCCAAACGGAAGTTGCCAACGCCCAACAGAACCTCATCGCGGCCAAAGACCGTGTGAACCTTGCGACGGCTGCTCTCAACAATGCTCTAGGTCTCGATCAGAACACGCCTTTACAGGTGAAGCCTGCCCACGAGGAAACGACCAGCGCGCCGGATTTCAACCAGGGGCTCGCGGAAGCCTATAAGCAGCGGCCCGAGGTTCTTCAGCAGGATGCCCTTATCAAAGCCGCCGAGAAGGGCATCAAGATAGCCGAGCGTTCCCTGCTTCCAGGGATTGGGCTTTCATGGAACTTCAGCTATCAACCGGATGCGGCCGGCTTTGCACCCATTACGACAAGCTGGACTGCCGTGGCCCAAATCACCCTGCCTCTGTTCGAAGGAGGATTGGCCCGCGCGCGCATCCAGCAGGCCCGTGCCGACGTTAACTCGGCGAAGGTGAACAAGCAGATTGTACTCGATAACATCGCGCTGGATGTGCGCCAATCCTATCTGGCTCTTGTGGAGGCCCAGGAACGCTTGCGCGTGGCAAACGCGGCGCTGGCTGAGGCCGAAGAGCAATACAGGCTGGCTCAAGTGCGATATAAAGCCGGAGTTACCCAGCAGCCTGGGACGAGCCCTCTTCTCGAAGTGAGCGATGCCCAGACTGCTCTGACCCAGGCTCAGACAAACCAGGTGAACGCACAGTACGACGTGGAGACTGCGAAGGCAAGGCTCGATCGGGCCTTGGGCAGATACGCTCAATCGCCCAAATAGTTGCGAGCTCTGCGGCAACCGGGCTGCCGCAGGAACGACGCACGGGCGCACGCTTGGCTCGACGGCGCCCACTCGTACGGGAAGCATCGCTCTTAGCCGCTCGAGGCAGGAAGGATGGGCGGTTCGTCGCGGCGCGGAAGGCGGGGTATCCCTGGCCGCTTGGAAGTTCACTGAGGGAGGTTCGGTATGGCGATAGAGGCGCGGAGCGTTTTGGCGGATGGAAAGAGCGGGTGCCCCGCGCGAAGGGGCGTATTGTGGGTTTTGTTGTGTCTCTGCGCACTACTCGGTTGCGGCAGGAGGGCGCCCGGAACAGCCGCAGCCGCACCGGACGGGGCTGCATCCTCGGCAGCAGTCGCGGTGTCCGTTGCCAAGGCGAGGATCGGCACGATCTCCAAATCCGTGGATGTGGACGGCAGCCTCGCGGCCCTTCACGATGTAGTCCTCGGGCCCAGGCAGGCGGGTAAGGTGGCCAAGGTCTTCTTCCACGCCGGAGACCGTGTCGCGGCCGGCCAAGTGGTGGCTCAGATGGACACCGTTGATCTTCTCTCCCAACTCCGTCAAGCCCAGGCCGGCCTCCAAGCGGCAATTACGCGGCAGCAGCAGGCAGTGGCGCAGCTCGAGCAAGCACGCAACCAACTGGAACAGGCCAGGACGAACCTTCATTGGACCGATGCTACTACAGCTACCGCACTGAAAGTGGCCCAGAGCCAGCTTGCCATCGCCCAGGAGCGGCTCTCTGAAACTCGGGAAGGTGCCCGACCGCAGGAACGGCGCCAGGCCGAAGACCAAGTAGCCGCAGCTCGTGCCAACTTCATTAAGGCTCGGGCAGACCTGGAACGGGCCATAAACCTCTATCAGCAACAGGCAATCTCCAAGAGCCAATTGGACCAGGCCCAGGCAGCGGCCGACGCAGCTCAGGCGCAATACAGCAGTGCGCAACAATCCCTTTCACTTGTTCGTGAGGGGGCGCGCGCGCAGGACATCCGGCAGGCAGAACTGGCAGTTCAGCAGGCGCGGGACGGCTTGGCAAAGGCCAAAGCGGATCGAACCACGGTGCAACTGCGCCAGCAGGACGTTCTTACGGCCCAAGAAGGGGTCAAAGCAGCCGAAGCTGGTCTGGAGGCATCCCGGGCGGGTGTCGAACAGGCGCGGGCGACGTTGCACCTTGCGCAGGAAGCCCTCAAGAACGCGTTTATCAAGACGCCCATCGGCGGCATTGTGGCGGACCGCTTCGCTGAGCCGGGCCAGCAGTTAGGCGCAGGCGCGCCGATCGTGCGGGTAGTCGCGCCCCATTCGATCTACTTTCAGGCTCAGCTTTCCGAAAGCCAGTACCGCGATGTGCGCCTCGGCCAGGTAGCCACCATAACGGTGGATGCCTTTCCCAATGAGCGCTTTAGGGGCGTGGTGCGGCGCATCTGGCCTGTGGCCTCCCAGGCTCGCATCTTCACTGTGCGCGTAGAACTCGACGATCGCGCCAAGCTTCGGCCCCAGATGTTTGCTCACGGCTCCATCCTCGTAGCTACTCACAGAGGAGCCACGCTGGTGCCTAAGGATGCCGTCGTGTTCGATGTGGAGCGCCATGAAGCGCATCTCTTTACCGTTCGGGGACAGCACGCCCATCAAGTGCAGGTTGACACGGGCTTCGTAACTCCCTCCGACGTGGAGATCCTCAGGCCCATTCGGCCCGGGGATGTGGTGGTAGTTGCCGGCCAGAACACGCTGCAGGACGGCGATCTCGTTACTATTCGGTGATTTTGTGGGCGCATTCTTTATCATTCCAAACGCCGATTGCCGCCAGGAGAATATGCCTCTCCTTGGGGCGTGCAGGTTTGAGAATGCGCAGCGCAGGCGCCGGGTTGCGCTGCCGGGCGAGCAGGGCGGCAGTCGTTTTCTCTGCTTGGTGTACTGCGCCCATGTGGGGGGCGCCCGGCGGTGGGTTCTGGACAGCCGCGCCGCAGGTCGGATCGCCGGCTGTCGTATCCAAGGAGCATAGCCATGGGGCTCACTAGTCTTTCGATCCGCAGGCCGGTGTTCATCTTGATGGTTGTGTCGGCCCTGATCGTTTTGGGCATCAATTCCATGAGCAAGATGAACCTGGAACTGAACCCTCGCGTAGACGTTCCCTACATCTCAGTCCTCACCTCGTACCCTGGCGCCGGCCCTGAGGAGATTGAAACCCAGGTCACCAAGAAGATCGAGGATGCGGTGGCCAGCGTGAATGGGATAGACCAGATTACGTCCAGCTCCCAGGAAGGCATCTCATCGGTGCTGATCAAGTTCCGCATCGGAGTGTCCTCCGACGTGGCGGCGTCCGACGTGCGCGAGAAGGTGAGCGCCGCACGCGGTTCTCTGCCGCTGGCCGTGAAGGATCCCGTGATCCTCAAGTTTGACATCAACTCCATGCCCATCATCTATTACGGCGTGGTGGGCAAGCGGCCCAGCCGTGAGATACGCGATCTTGCAGACAACGTCATCAAGCCTCAGCTTGGCAAGGTCCCAGGTGTAGCGGCAGTAAACGTTACCGGCGGCAACGTACGGGAAATCCGCGTGTCGGTGCACAAGGACCGCCTGGATGCGTACGGCATCGGCATCCAGCAGCTCGTGGCCCTCATCCAGAGCACCAACCTGAACTTCCCGGTGGGGCACGTGATTGAGGGCAACCGCGAATACAACGTTCGGGTAGTGGGCGAATACCCGAATGTGGAGAGCATCGGGCAGACGCGGCTGCACATGCCCAACGGCCAAACGGTGAAGCTCTCCGATATCGCCGACGTTCAAGACACGGTTGAAGAGCAGCGGGATATCAGCCGCATCAATCGTCAAGACTCCGTTGCCATCGTGGTGCAGAAGACCTCAGAAGGCAATACCGTGGAGGTAGCCCGAGGTGTGCGCGCGGAAGTCGCGAAGCTCCAGAAGATCCTCCCCCCGGATATCCACTTCGTCCTCAACCAAGATACCTCCGTCAATGTTGAGAACAACGTAGAAGATGTAAAGGCCAGCCTCTTCCTTGGCGCGTTCCTCGCCGTTCTCGTGGTGTACCTGTTCCTTCACAACGTCCGCGGCACGATCATCGTAGCGATCGCGATTCCTACTTCCATTTTGGCAACCTTCCTCCCCATGTACGCGTTCGGCTTCACGCTGAATGGAATGACGTTGATGGCGCTTTCGCTGGCTGTGGGGATCCTCGTGGACGACTCTATCGTGGTCATCGAGAATATCTACCGTCATCTCGCCCGCGGCGAAGAGCCGGTAGAGGCCGCTCTCAACGGGCGCAGCGAGATAGGGCTTGCCGCCATCACGATCACTTTCGTGGATGTGGTGGTGTTTGTCCCCATCGCCTTTATGGGCGGCATTGTGGGCCAATTCTTCAAGTCTTTCGGCATCACCGTGGCTAGTGCTACGCTGTTCTCGCTGTTCGTGTCCTTCACCCTTACACCCATGCTGGCGTCGCGATGGTTTCGTGCCGGGGAGGTGTTGGAGACGACACGAGGCGTCTTTGGCGCCATCGAGGGCTTCTATCATGCGTTGGACCGCCATTACCGGTGGGCTCTCGCCTGGGCTCTGCGATACCGCGGCATCGTAGTATATGTGGGCTCGGGCCTCCTTGTGCTCATCTTTGTGGCCATTATCTCTTCTGTTCTCGGGGCTGCCTTCACGCGCTTGCTCCCGTGGGTCATTGGCCTCTTCGTCATCGGCGGCCTCGTTCTGCTCACTCCTTATCGCCTGCTGGGGCTGCTGGTGACGGCCGGAGGTGTAGCTGCCGTATTCGCCGCCTTCGGCATCGGGGCCGCAGCCGGGCATCCTCTGCTGCTCTTCCGGTTCGCCCCGGACCAGGACCAGGGGCAGGTGTCCATTATCGGGGAACTGCCGGCGGGTACCTCCATCAGCCGGACGCTTTCCGTTGCGAAGCACATCGAGAACGTAGTGGCTTCTGAGCCGGACGTCAAGAACATTTTTACCGAAGTCGGCGCTACGGCCAGCGGGGTGGCGGGCGGCAATGCCAGCATCGGGCCCCAGTACTTCACCATGAGCTTAAAGCTGCGGGACAGAATGAGTTTGGGGGACAGCATCAATCCCTTCGTCAATAAGTCCAATTTGCGCAAGATCCCAGACACCCAGGTGGCAGCGATCCTTCGCCACAAGATCGGCAAATTGCCGGGCGTCACCCTGAAGATCGCCGCGGTAACCGGGTTTGGGGGAGGTGGAGCGCCCCTCGAGGTAGATCTGGAAGGGAGCGACGTACGCGAACTCACTGCTTTGGGCGAAAAGGTCCTGGCGATCTTCAAACAGGAACCTGGAGTGCTCAATCCGGACATTTCTGTGCGCATCGGCAAGCCGGAACAGCGCATAATCGTGGATCCGGTGCGAGCCGCGGCCATGGGCCTTACGGTGGCTCAGGTGGCCAATGCCCTGCGGGTGTCGCTGGAGGGCGACGACACCTTGGTGTACCGCGAACATGGCAACGAATACACGATACGGGTGCAGCTCTCCGACCGCGACCGGCACGACACGGGCAAGATCCCAGAGTTGGTGGTAGGCACAATGGTGCTCCCCGGAGGCACAGTGCAGCCGATCCGCCTGGCAGACGTGGCGAGCATCCTTCCATCCACGGGACCCACAAAGATTGATCGGATGGACCGCCAAAAGCTCGTGGCGGTTACGGCGAATGTTGCGCCAGGGTATGCGCCCGGCAATATGCAGTTGAACATAGACAAGAAGCTGGCGGCTATAAACTTCGGCAAGAACATCTACAAGTGGGGCGGCGAGAACAAGCTTCAGGCCGATGAAGGGAAGTACATGGTCGCTGCACTGGCGCTGGCCATCGTGCTGGTCTACATGCTGATGGCTGCCCTGTTCGACAATCTGCTGTATCCCTTCATCATCATGCTTTCCTTGCCGCAGGCAATGGTTGGGGCCCTATTGGGATTGATGGTAGCTCATCACTCGCTCACCATCGTCTCCATGATCGGCATCATCATGCTCGTGGGGCTGGTGACGAAGAACGCCATTCTGCTGGTGGATTATACAAACACCCTCAGAAGCCGCGGCCTTTCCCGAACGGATGCCATTCTCGAGGCCGGTCCAACCCGCCTGCGGCCGATCCTCATGACCACGATCGCCATGGTCTTCGGCATGCTGCCCACTGCTCTTGGGCTCGGGCGTGGAGCGGAGTTTCGAGCGCCCTTGGCGAGCCCCGTTATCGGCGGTTTGATCCTCTCCACGATGCTGACCTTACTCGTGATCCCCTGCGTGTACACGTATTTCGATGACTTCAGTCGTTTCATTGGGCGTAGGATCTTTGGCCGAAGGCTCGAGCCGGCGCCCCGCCTGCAGCGTGAAGAACCCGCACCGGTGGATTAGGTATGCGCCTCGCTGCCTTATAGGTAACGGGTGCGCTGATGGAAGCGTATAGACTGAAGGGGAGAAGAACACGAAACCGTAGAGGGAACACGCCATGGCAGCGATCTGGTGGGTTCTGCTTGGAATGGTTGTGGGCCTCTCCACACGCCGCCTGATGCCGCGGGAGGACACGGACTCCGTGCTTTTGGATATCTTGGCGGGCGCCGTAGGAGGCGCCACAGGCGGGTATCTGTTCCGCACCTACTCCCTCGGGCATGTAGTGCAATACGCAGCCTGGTGGAGTTCGCTGCTCGCCCTGGTGGGTGCGTCGGCCATCGTCCTACTGGTCACCGGCCTTACCATGCGAGAACAAGAGGAAGTTTAGCCGCAGCCCCATCCTCGGCAGCATGTGCGGCCGGTACGGGTGCTTCAAAACGGCCCCATGTCGCGGATGCGCATCTTTGCAGGCTGAACTCGGGAGGGGGGCACGATGAGCCCTGCGGCGCCGCATTGAACTGCGATCTCCAGGGCTTCCTCGGGAACCGCAGCGATGAGCGGCACCATGATGGGGCGTAGGAGGGTGGCGAGGTCGCTGAGCCATTCGGTTATCCGCTCACTCCACTGCGCGGGTTGCGAGCAAAGGCGGGCAATTACCCGATTGATGTTGAGCTCCGTGATGCTCTCGTCCGCCTCATCGCTCTCTGTTGCGGTAGCCGCCAACGAAAACGGCAGGTACAAGAGGTCATGGGCAATCAGGTCGTCCGCGCACGCCGCCATCTCACGGCGCAGAGCCTGGAAGCCTTGCTTGCCTATGGCTAGCGGCAACGCATAGCTGATTTGAGCGCGGGCGGCGGCGCGCATCATGGGGGAGATCGCTGCAGGATGGCGTTCGCCGTAGACGATAAGAGGCTTGCCTGCCGCAGCCTCGCCCGCAAGGCATAGCGTGTCGAAGAGCATCGTTGGTTCCTCTGCCGCGTCGAGGGCCGCGGTGAGGGGAAGGAGGATCTCGTCGGCGCCCTCTTCAACACCCTCGCGCACTTCGTCCAGGTGACGAGCGTCCGCAACTACGTGGACTGGGCGGAGGTCCAAAGTGTGGGCTATGAGATGCCGCTGATCCAGGTGGATGCGATAACGGGGTGCGATGTGCTCTCGCTCAGCCTGAAAATGCGCCAGGTGTTCGGGTGACGGATCCAGGATCACTACACCGCGGTCTGCATCCAAGAGCGCCAGTGTGCCGCTGCGCGCATGCCTAAGGAGCCCTGGCACGTTTGCTACGACGGGGAGCGGCGCGCAATCTCCAGCCGCTACCTCTTGTTCGAAGGCAATCCCAACCACGCGGCTTTCACCCAAGGACACGGAGGCTGCCGCAGCGGTGTTGGCTGCTACCAAGATGACGTCGGCGGGCTCAGAGCTATGACGCCGCCGGGGAGTGCTCGTTCCCGTAACGAACGCCGAGGGCGCTTCGTATGCGCGACCTTCCGGGTCCACATGGAATTCCTCGCCTACGTTGACATCCTCGGAACGTTCGGGTTGTGGCCGGCCGGCAGTTGCGGCGATCCGGACGACGCCGAGCACGGCACCCCCGCCCAACGGTCTTCCATGAAGGATCATCGTTTCCCCCTTGAACCACAAAAGCCGGCGCGCCGCCGAAAACTCGCCTTGAGACCATTATGCCAGAAGATTCGTTGCTGGTGTGATGCAGCAGGAGTCCTATTTGCGCCCACTTGCGCTCCAGGGACCGGCACATTGTAGTTATGGGGCCCCAGTTCCGGTCTATGGAGGTGAGCGACCACGATTGCACTGCAGCGCTCAGGGGCCTGCCATCGGACCCATGAGGCCTCACTAGCAAGGTTGCGGGTCTTCGGGACTTGGCAGCCAATCACGCATTTTCACGGATATTCACCCTGAAGGATCCTGCCGTTAATAACAGTGTCATCAGAGAGGAGGGATGCAGGTGGTCATCTCGGACGCCAAGAAGCTCGTCGGCAATGTATGCGAGATCTGGTGGCGTAACCGGAATGGAGAAATGGTACGCACCATCTCGAAGATCCACGACGCCACCTTTGTCCCGCTATACGGAGGTTATCTGATTACGGACACCGACGACATCCGGCTGGATCGCGTTACTTCGATTGCCGTGGTAACAGATCCACGAGCCGGCGAACCGGCTCACCCTGCAAACACTCAGATGCCCGTGGCAGCTTAGGCAGGGGGTGTCCGATAGGCAGGCGCGGACCAGGCCAAACCAGGCGAGGACCGCGCCTGCTCTTCCTTTGAGCAGGCTCCGGCGGGCTTCAACCAACGAGCAGCTCCAGCGCTAACAGGCAATCGGCAGCCTGGTATCGTGGGTGGGCAGTCCCGGCCGAAAGTGCGGAATGCTGCATGCGCTCTTCGTCGCGCTTCCGTGAAGCCATGGGATGGAGCCGGTCTCGTGCACCCCACAGCCATCGCGTGAGACGCCGCCATCACCGGACCGGAGTGAAGAGGAAGGTTCCTGTTGCTGCTGCTTGGGCAACTGCTTTCGTCCGCACCATGCCGACGGCATCCGCAAGCGCCCGTTCCAAAATGCAGGAGACCAGCTCTGCGGCCCCATGTCCATCGTGCGTCAGGACGCCGGCGAGGGCTGCAGCGGAACAGAGATCCCAATCCTCCGAAGGATGCGCCGCCTGGCTCGCAACGAACCCGGCCAGCGTGCGCATCCCGTCGGCTCCATGTGTCAAGAGAGAGGTTACGGCCGTAAGCTGTACCACCATGTTCCCGGCATAGAGCAGTTGTTCCAGGGTGGAGACCGCCGCCGGTGACCCTGTCGCACCCATAAGACGTCGTGCCGCGACGGCCCGGAACTCGTCTACGCCGGCTCTGGCAAGGTAGATGATTTCATGGAGGGATCGGTCTCGAAGTGGCTGTACGGGATCTTCCAGCAGCGAAGAGATGATGGATGCCGGTAAACCGGCCTGGATCATTGCTGCTTCAGCGAGGTACTGCGCAGCCGCGTCGTGCCTGAGTTCGCCGGCGAAGCTCTGCGGAATGTTGCCGGTCCTATCGGGAGAGGCTGCATCGAACCCGCGCGCGATGGTGTTTGCTTCGTCCTCCAGGATCTCAGCAGCCCACCTCAGCCGGTTGGCGAAGGCGGTGCGGGCTTTTCCTGCGGCGCAGTGGAGGAATTCCACGCCCACGCTCCATCGGCTCTCCCAATCCGAGCGGATGGAGGCGATGCCCTCCTGCTCCCGGGGCTGAGTAGATCGCCCACCGCCATGGATGGCGGCCTCTACAAAGGCCAGGGCCGCGCGCCCCAGTGCATGCCATCTCAGAACGCCGTCCGCACACACGTCGGGATACGGCTCCAGCCAGCGCACGGCGGCCCATTCAGCCAGAGCCCGGGCAAGGCGCCACTTGCGGCGTCCCACCGCTTCTTTCGGATGGACTACGCGGTAGAGCCGCAAAGCCGACGGAAGAACGACCCCACGCCCCGGCCCTTCCCCTATCGGCAGATTGTTGTTCCCAAGCACCAGCATCGTGCGAGGTACCTGCTCGTCGGCGTTCCAGAACAAAACGCCCGAGCCATGGTCGTGGAACCAGGCCACGGAGCGGCGTCGGATATACCGCCGCAAGAGCTGAGCAGGCATGCGCCGGCTAGGTGCGAGCGGCATCGCCCGGAACCCGGCACGGGAAAGAGCCTCCCGGCCCAACACTTCTTCAGCGCGTAGGACAGCGCACCCGCATTCGGGCGAACAAAACGCCGTCCGAGCCGGATATCCAGAAAGACCTGCAAGCCACACCGGGTCCGTACTGGGGCGCAGGGCCAAGACGGCAGGAATCCATGGGCCGCGCCAGGAACGGGAATGGGAACGGATGGGCTCCGGGTGTTCCAAATTAGCCTCCAATATGATGTGTTCTACCCTTCCTTTGAACCTTTGCCCGCTCCCATCGTCTGTATCCACCGGAAGGAAGGGCAAGGATGTCCTTCGGATTGCCCGCTCCATCCGCATGACGATTACTCTCAGCGAAGGAGGCGCAAATGAAGCGAGTGCGTGTCGGTTCTCTACTTGCCCTTACAGGTGTCTTGCTTGCCGGAGTTCTTCTGACGGCGTCGGCGCAGACGCCCGGGGCCCCACGTCGTCAACGGGCGGGAATTCGCGTGCCCGTTGTAACGGTTCCTCTTGAAACCCTCGAAGCCACCTTGAAGCTCACTGCGGACCAGAAGACCAAGATCAAGGCTATTCAGGACAAGTTCGACACGGATGCGAAACCGCTCCGCCCTGCGCCAGGCAGTCCGAGAGATCCTGCGAACATGCAGAAGCTCCGGGATCTTACCAATCAGGCTGATCGCGACATCCAGGCGCTCCTCACCCCGGAGCAAACCGAAAAGCTTCGGGAGGTTGCACCAATTTGGTCCGCCCTCCGGTCTGCCGGGATCGCTCTCGATCTGCTTCCCCAACTGAAGCTTACCGCAGAGCAGAATGAAAAGATCGCCGCAGTCGTCAAGGAAATGGGCGAAAAGCTCCGCGGCCTCTCCCCGGATGAGAGGCGGACCCAGGGGCGAGAGCTGAGGCAGGAAGCCCGCAACAAGATCGAAGCGCTGCTAACGGAACAACAAAAAGAAGTCCTTCGCAAGTATCAGGAAGAGCATCGGGTGCGCGGGCGCCGGCGCGGATCTGCCTGAATACAGAACGAGCGTTTTCTTTGCCGCACGGGGGGCCGGCGCGTGCCGACCCCCATTTTCTTTCCGCACTAGGTTTCGTGGCTCCGCCGGGCGCTCCTCTCTTGATCGCGAGCAGGATACGGAGTACGATGGATTGCTCGTGCCCCTGGATTATGGTGATGTTCAAAGGACACGCCGGCTGGAGGCTGGATTTCTTACGATGAAGGCGCTTGTATACACTGCTCCGGGCCGCGTGGAGATGAAGGACGTCCCGCTGCCGCATGCGGGAACCGGAGAGGTTCTCGTGCGGGTGCTGGCGGCCGGCGTTTGCGGGGTGGACCTTCACGGGTTCAAAGGCACCAGCAGCCGCATCCACCCACCGGCTATCCTGGGTCATGAAGTTGTGGGTGTCGTGGCATCTGCTTCAGCCGGGAACAACGGGTTGTGGTTGGGTGAGCGAGTGGTTGTCAACCCTTTGCTGCCGTGCGGCGATTGCCCCGAATGCGGGCAGAGCCGCCCAAACCTCTGCCGAAGGCTGCGCTTGCTCGGGACGGATGGACTGCCGGGCGCCTTCGCAGAGTTCGTGCGTGTGAGCGCTGCGTGCGTGCTTCCATGCCCGCCCCACCTCTCCGACGGGGCTGCTCTGGCCGCCGAACCTCTTGCCAATGCCATCCACCTGATGAACGTTGCCGATCCGAAACCGGAAGCCCGCATCGTGGTGTTCGGCGCCGGCGTCCAGGGCATCCTCTTTCTGCAGCTTGCCCGGGCTCGGGGATGCTCCTCCATCGCGGTCGTGGATCGGCAGCCTTCTCGACTGGAAATCGCTCGCCGCCTCGGTGCAGAACTCACCGTCCTCTCCTCGACCGACAACGTGGAAGCCGTGTGCGACCGCTGGAGCGACGGATGTGGTGCGGATCTTGTGGTAGAGGCCGCCGGTGCTGAAGAAACACGCCGAGCGTCGGTTCGTGTTCTTAGGCCCGGCGGTCGGCTGGTCCTCCTCGGGCTCCAACGACCGGAAGGATTGCTGGCGTTCGACACGGTAGTTCGCCGCGAGCTGGATCTGCGCGGTTCCTTCGGATATACGCCGCAGGACTTCGCGGCATCTTTGAAAGCCCTTGCTGACGGGGAGGTGTCCCTGGAGGCATGGACCCGCACGATGCCGCTGGAGGAAGGCCAGCGTGCCTTGGAAGTCCTGGGTCACCAAGGCAGCGTCCTCAAGATTGCACTCGTGCCGTAGCAGCACGGGTATGGAGCGCTTTGATGACCCTGGAATGGTCTGCGGCCGATTGCGGGCACGAGACATTCATGGATGATCCCCCTGATCCACCGTCGGCGCGTTCCAGGCTGCTACGGTGACGCCGTTTAAAGGAGAGGCCTCAATGCGGATCGTCTCGCCAGGCTCCACCCACAGGTACGAAGCGGCGCATGCGAAGGTGTCGGCATGCCCGGGACGCTGCACGGTAACGCCGACGGCGGGGACCGGGCCTCTGTTGGTGATCTCGAGCCCGTCGGCGCGCGCTGCCGCCTCGAGGCGCGTCGGCGGCAATGCGAAGAGAGAGCCCTGCCGCTGAGCGAAGTTGAGCCAGTAATACGTGCGGTCCACGAGTGCGTCTTCACGGCGGACTTCCACCTTTATCAGGAGCGGCACGCTGGATGCCGCCGACGCAGGCACATCGAGTATCCCCAGGCGCTTGGCACGCGGCGCCTTGCCTTTCCCTGCAAAGTGGAAGTCTGCTACTTTTGCGAGCTGCGCATCATATGCGGAAGCATGAACGCTCCAAACCCCCTTAAGGGCTCCTGCGTCGTCAAGGAGCCATACCGGCGCTCGCAGGCGGGCGCCTTTGGGAACAGCAAGAGTGTCGAAAAGCACGCACGCGTGGATTGGCGCATAGGACTGTTGAACTACCCAATACGCCGCCTTTGGAGCCCCGTACCAATCAACGGTAGCCCATGAGCAACCGGGATACACATCGGTAAGCTTGTAATAGCAGACGCCAGTGCACTCGGGCCAGCGGGTTCGAGCGAGCTCCAGGGTATGCCGAAGCCCGGTTGCCTGAGCGAGCTGCATTCCTGTAATCAAAGCCGGCAAGGTGCTGGGGTTGATGAACTCTGCGGCGTACTGGTCCATGATCTCGATGTGCTGTTTGTTGTAGGTGGGCGTATGCCGCACGAAACTGCCGGTTTCGGGAGGAGGCCAGACATTGCGTTCCTCCCGAGGCAGGTAGCGCCGGACACTCTCCAGGATGGGCGGCGAAGCAAGACCAAACTCCCCAATGAATGGGGCAGTGAGGTGGAGATTGCGATCCAGAGGCTGCCGGCCCCAATAGACGTCGTAGTTGTGGAGGCTCCCCCCATAGGGATCCGTGCGATGGTAGGGCCGGGTGCCGTCCAGCTCCAAGCAGATCCGCCCGATGGTTTCCACGGGCTCTCCGGATCCGGAGTGCTCATTGCCGCCGCCCCACATTGCGAGCGAAGGGTGACTGCGCAGCCTGAGGACGTTGCGGACGGCAGTTTCGCGCAGCACGGCCGGATCCAGCTTCGAGAAGTCCTGCCACGTGAGAGGGAATTCCTGATAAACAAGGATGCCCAATCGGTCGCATAGGTCGTAGAAGTCATCTGTCTCCAGCAGTCCGCCTCCCCAAGCTCGAAGGAGCTGGATGTGCTGCTGCTTGGCGAGTGTGAGGAAGCGGGTATATCTGCTGCGATCCAGCCTCAGGAGCGCATCGAGGATGCACCAATTGGCGCCTTTGAGGAAAACCCGGCGCCCGTTGATCACGAAAATCCAATTGTATAACCCGGGAGAAGGCTTTCCGCCGAGGGGAGCCATCCGAATGATACGCAATCCGAAGGGTGTGCTGGATGCCGAGGGAGCGCCGCCGTCTTGTGGAGTGAAGAGCAAATCGAGACGATAGAGATTAGGGCGGCCAAGATCATTGGGCCACCACAACCGCGCATGAGGAATCCTGAATGTCAGATGCAGCGGTCGAGTGCCGGCTCCTTCGTGAAGGTGCTTGAGGAAATGGTATGGACGGCCGGTGAAGTTTTCTGGGGCCACCGTTCCTTCCAAGGTGCCTTCAATCAACCCGTGGGCAGCCTGCAGCTCCAGGCAGACATCCACGAAGCCGGGCCGGCGCGCACCATACGACACGAAGACATTGCGGAGCCTTACCCGGGGCACTGCATCCAGCCAAACCGATCGCCAAATACCCAGCGACGGCAGGTTCACGTAATGCCATCCGTAGACCACGTTCGTTTTGAGCACCGTACGCCAATCTGGAGGCACGGGATCCAGGCGCACTACGAGCGTGTTGCTGGGTTTCAGCATCCCCGACACATCGAACACAGGCCCGCCAAATCCTCCCTCGTGACGGCCGAGAAGGTGACCGTTGAGCCACACAGTACACGAGTAGTCCACTCCATCGAAGCGGAGCTCGGTATGGGCTGGGATGTCGCCGAGATCGAAGCGGCGCCGGAACCACCATTCCTTGAAGGATTGCTCGCGGGCGATATCTGCGTTAAGGCCCACGGACGGATCCGGTATCTTCCCCGCGACGAAAAGTGCCGTGTGAACCGAGCCAGGAACTCGGGCAGGGATCGCGTCGGGCCACGGCTTGTCCGCAAGCCTCTCCTGCGGATCGGGGGATCCAGGATGCCCGCCTGCCATTTCCCACACGCCGTCCAGGGACACGGAGCTTGCCTTCAGGATTTCCGGGACACGCGCATGGTCCTTGCCTGCGCCCGGAGATAGCTCGATCTGGGTCGCCGGTACCTGGAGCGGGCCGGGACCGGGCCGGAATGCTCGGCGATCCAGATCGTCCAGGGACACGCCCTTGAGGCCGTTAGCCGCGATGACCTCATCCATCGTGCTCATTGTGAGCCTTCCTTCCAGAGCTTGGCGTGCTGCTGAGGCGCTTGCGGCCATCCACCAGCGCGCGAAGGTTCCGTCCATTCTCTCCCCGCAGCCCGTATGGATCACATAACCCTTACCGAAGCGCACAGCTACCAAGGCAGGCTGATAGTGTCCGTCCCAGGCGAGGATCGCCGTACGTGCTCCCAAAACCAGCGAGCGAACAGGCGGAGGAATGCCTCGGGGATCGGGGATGCCCGCTCGCCGGCCTTCGCGTGTCAATCGAACGGGACCTGCGCCGGATATTACCTGGAACCGCAACCCTAAAGCGTCGGGACCCCAGTGGCCCGCATCCCGCGCGCCGGTAACCATATCGCGGGACACGTAGTGGCTCACGCCTACCGGCATCACATACACGCCGCCGCCGCGAACGAACCTGGCGATGCTGTGCAGGATCGTTCCATTCCACGGCCCATGCTCGGGATAAACGTGATCGCCCGGGATTACAAGGACGCTGAGTGTGTTGATACCGTGCGCAGTCAGGTCATTGCGACCCAGAACCTTCACACGGAAGCCTTGGCGCCGATAAACCTCTGCCATGAGTTGGAGGGACCACGGGCCGATGCCGTCGCGGGTCCATTCGAATGGGACCAACAGGGAAGGGTCCACGATCCCCGCAACAAGTTTCCTGGTCGCGCGCGGACGCGCATGGGCACGCACGTCCGCGGATCCTGAGTCGGCAGCTTCTCTACAAACACCCGCAGTCGGCCAACAGCAAGCCACGGTTAAATGGGCGAAGAGCGCACCGGCCCGAAGCGCGTTGCGCAGCCAAGCGTAGAATGCGTGCGCCGGGCGTGCGTTTGCTTCGGGGTGCGCTTCCTGCAGCCCGTATCGAGGCGGCGGCTGCTTGCCATCGGGCTGTGCTGTGGAAGGGCCTCGCGCTAGAGCGAAATCGGGTTTGGACGCACGCCATTCCAAGCGCGTCACCGAACGGGAACCAGTGTGATGCTCTTCAGGTTCATCACTGCGCCCCGGGGCATTGCTTCTACGCGCACAGAAAAGGTGCAGCGGCCGCGCGGCAGGGAGAGGATGCCGATCTTCGCCTTCTTGAAGTCCGTCCACGTTCCGGTTGCTTCTACGGTTCCATGGAGGCGCTCCCCGCCTTCAACTCCTAAGTTGAAACGAGATCCCGCATTATCCTCAGGAGCGGCCCATTCGAGCACTACGTCGTAGCGACCTCCGGTGGGTGCGTCTACCGTCCAGGTGACGAAGTCCTCGGGGTGGGTCCAGAAGCCGATGTTGTCATGTCCGTTCCCCTGTTCGTATTGCGCTTGTCCATGGATCGCCGCATCCGCAGCTTTCAGCACCAGTGACCCGTCTGCTGCAGGCTTTACGGCGCCTAGGGCAGCCACATCCACTACCGGCGGCCCGGCCAGGCGAAGCTCCACCACGGTAGCAATGGGATCGAGCTCCGAGGGACGAGCAATCCGCAGGACCGACGGGCCCTCGCCTGAGCTATTCGGTTCCTCCGTGAAGGCGAGGCGTTCCCCGCTCTTGAGGGCGCGCGCGGATAGGACCTTCGTCTTGAGCCCTTCAAGCGTAAGCCCTCCCTCGGGCCACGTAAAGACGTGCAGGTAGAGGATGTTTCCTTTCCGCGTGCACCGGCCATCGAAGGGAAGCTTGCGGAAGGGCGACTGTGTGGTGCCGTAGATCGCCTGGCCGTTCGCTTTGAGCCATGCGCCGATACCTTCGAGCCGGTCCACTATGGGCTGGGGAAATTCACCAAGATCCGTCGGACCCACATTCAGAAGAAAGTTGCCGCCCTTGGACGCGATGTCAATCAGTTTGTGCACCAGGTCCGTTGTGGATTTCCAGTTTGTGTTGTCCCGGGTGTAGCCCCACGTGTCGTTGATGGTCATACAGGTTTCCCACAAGCGTCCGTTGGGCATGGCGCCGGCTGGTATTGTCTGCTCGGGAGTGGAGAAATCCTCAGGAAGCCGGTTGCGGTCATTGATGAGGATGCCGGGCTGGATCGAGCGGATCATTCGGTTGACTTCCAGGGAATGGAGTTCCTTCTCATTGTGTTCCCACCCGCCATCGAACCATAGGACGCCGATGGGGCCATAGTGGGTCAGCAGTTCCCTAAGCTGACCCTTCATGTATTCGATGTATCGGTTGAGGTCTGCGCCGTCGGCCGGGCGTGTGTCCGCTTCCCACGGGCGCCTGGGCAGGTAGTCTGGATGGTGCCAATCCATGATGGAGTAGTAAAAGCACAGGCGTATCCCTTGCTTGCGGCATTCGCGAGCAAGTTCTTTCATAGGATCCCGCTTAAAGGGAGTCGCTTTGGTGATGCAGTAGTCTGTGAGCTTCGTGTCGAACATGCAGAAGCCATCGTGATGCTTGCTCGTGATGACGATGTACTTCATGCCCGCATCTTTGGCTGTGCGCACCCATTTCGCTGCGTCGAACTTCACAGGATCGAATTGGGAAGCGAACTTTTCGTAATCCTTCACTTGCATCCGCGTTCCGTAGAAGTACCATTCCGCGCCTCCCTTGGCGCTGGCAGGTACGGAGTAGATGCCCCAGTGGATGAACATTCCGAACTTCGCTTCACGCCACCAACGCGTGCGGGCAAGGAATTGTTGGGGAGTTTCTCCAGTTTCGGGGTTCACCATCACAGGTTGATCTTGGGCGAAGCCGGCGGAGCACAGCGTCGCCACAGCCAGCAGTAGCAAGCAGGATCCGACGGAAAGCCAACAGCGTGCAGGCATGGAAGAGCCTCCGGATATAGGGAATCGCTCGAGCTGTGTTCTGATTACGCCCCTGCGCGCCGAAATCCTTCAGCATGGGCCCACGGGTCTTCATTCCGGAAGGGGAGGAGCAACCATCAATACTGCGCTCCCACTAACATCGCTGCAGCACAAGTGCACTGCACGCGCAGCCGGCCTGGCATTCCCCGCCATAGGGATCCGAGGAACCTGGGGCACGCGGCGTGTTCCGTGGTGGAGTGTCGGGCGACCCTCCGGGTGCCGTCGTCCGGCACGGATCTTCGTGTGTCCACGGCCATGGAGCGCACTGCCGAGGTTGGTCGCCGGAGCCCGGCTTTGGTCGGTGTTCGGATCGTGGGATGACGGCCTTTGGAGGGCCGGGGTTCCGAGGACACGTTCAGCTTGCCGACGCCCTCAAAACTGCGGCAGCGCCCCGCAGGCGGCCCTCCTTCATCGCAATGAGGGCATCCTGGGCTTGTTCCAAATCGAACGGCTCGACATGCGTGCGGATAGGGATTTCGGCGGCCAACTCGAGCAGGCTGCGTCCATCCTCCCGCGTATTGGCCGTCACGCTGACTACTTTGCGCTCGTAAAAGAGGTGGCGCTCGTAATCTAGAGCGGGAACGGGGGTCATGGAGATGTCTGCGATTGCGAGGGTGCCGCCTCGGTCGAGGGCTTCCAAGGCTACAGGAACGAGGGCACCAACGGGCGCGAAGAGAATCGCACTACGCAAGGGAACCGGAGGCCGTTCGTCGAGCCCTCCTGCCCATTCCGCTCCCAAATCCCGAGCCAATTGCTGACGGGAAGGTTCCCGCGTCACGGCGAACACCCGGCAGCCCGCGTGAAGGGCAATCTGGAGGACGATATGGGCGGAAGCGCCGAACCCATACAATCCTAATGTTTCTCCGCGGCCGGCTTCGCTCATGCGAAACGCCCGGTAACCGATGATGCCCGCACAGAGGAGAGGAGCCGTCTCAACGGCATCGAGTGACTGGGGAATGGGGTAAACGAAATCCTCTGGCGCCACCATGTACTCAGCGTATCCGCCGTCCACATGCCATCCCGTGAACGTAGGATGCTCGCATAGGTTCTCGCGCCCATGCGTGCAGAAGCGGCATCGCCCGCAGCTCCGGTGCAGCCAAGCTACGCCCACCCGACTTCCCGGCCGGAAGCGCTTGGTTGCCGGGCCGCATGCGGCAACATAGCCGATCACCTCGTGGCCGGGGGTAATCGGCAGCTTCTGCGCCGGCAAATCGCCTTCCACGATATGAAGGTCGGTGCGGCAAACACCGCAAGTCTCCACGCGGATGAGAACCTCACCTTCACCCGGGGATGGGATCGGGCGTTCGTCCATCACCAGAGGGCGTTGTTCTACAGGCCCCTGAGATCGGATGCACAGGGCTCTCATGCCTGCAACCTCCCCGCGCCGTTTCGCGTGACTGCTCTACACACGGACACAGAGCACGGATATAAGATGAAGCTGGCCTCCAACAAAGTAAAAGCGCCACGCCCTTGGAGCCCAGCGCATTCGTTGTGCCCAGGAGAGGACTCGAACCTCCAAGCCCGTAAGGGCACTAGACCCTGAACCTAGCGTGTTTACCGATTTCACCACCTGGGCACGTTCAGGATAGTCTGCCGGTATTATACGGCATCTGGTATAATCGAGTCAAGCACAACGCGGCAGACCCAAGGGGTGGAAGGCGTGATCCTGACGGTTACACTGAACGCCGCAGTAGACAAGACCTTCACGATCCCTGGGTTCTCGGTGGATCGGGTGTACAGGCCCACCCGATGGCGTATAACGGCTGGGGGCAAAGGCATCAACGTTGCCCGCGTGTATCGCATCCTGGGTGGAAGTCCGTTAGCCACGGGTTTTCTCGGGGGGATCAACGGCAGGCTCATCTTGCATTCGCTGCAACAGGAGGGTATTCCCGCGGAGTTCGTGCGCGTTGCGGAAGAGGCTCGTGAGTGCATCGCCATCATTGATCCGGATAACCGTACTCAAACGGAGATCAACGAGGTGGGCCCCACTGTGCGGCCCTCTGAAGTGAAGAGGTTCCTTCTCAAATTTGAAGAGCTTCTTGGGGTGTATCGGTTCCAGTGGATCGTGCTTTCGGGAAGTATTCCGCCGGGAGTGCCGCCGGCTACCTATGCGCAATTAATCAACAAAGCGAAGTCCCATGGCGTGGACTGTGTGTTGGATACGAGCGGTCTTCCCCTCACGATGGGTATCGAGGCGGGGCCGTGGATGGTGAAGCCGAACCTTTACGAGCTGGAGGCGTGGTGCGGAAGGAACCTGCGCTCTTTGGATGAGGTACTGGAAGCAGGGGAGAGCGCCCGGAAGAAGGGGATTGAAGTGGTGGCCGTAACAATGGGGGAACGCGGAGCGATTGTGATGAGCCGCGACGGCACGTGGCGCGCCACCGCCCCTCCTGTGGAGTTTGTGAGCGCCGTCGGTTCCGGCGACGCATTTGTGGCCGCGTTTCTTTGGAGCGTAGAACAAGGTACCGGCGTTGCAGAGGCCCTGCGCGCGGGTGTCGCTGCGGGATCGGCCAATGCCGCCACATTTGGTGCAGGCTTCATCGAGCGCAGCGAAGTCGAGCGCTTGGCAGCCCTCGTGCAACTCGAGCGGTTGTGAGGAAGGCGGGGACGCAGCATGGTTAGCGAACTCTTGTTCCTTGAGAGCCCGGTACAGATCGGGATTGTGCTCCTTATTGCGCTCATCGTGTTTGGTCCAAACAAATTGCCTGAGATTGGCCGGCAGATCGGGCAGGCTTTGCGGGAGCTGAAGAGGGCCAGCAACGAGGTCATGAATTCCTTCAACGCGGATCATGAACCGGAACCGTACCGGTCCGACCCGTATCAATACGACAACGCGGCCAGCTACGGGTATTCGACCCAGTACGATTATTCTGTGCCGCATACGACGGAGGGGGCCGCACCGGTAGACCTCACCGACTACACCATCGTCGGCTTGCCTATTCATACCGGCGAAGAATCGCAGGGAACGGGGGCAAGCCAGGACGATGCCTCGGCAAGCCAAGAAGTTCCGACGGGAGGCTTGACACCGGCGGTGGGAGAAAACTCGGGCAGATTGGCTGCGTCGCCCAATTCGCAGGCGCATTCGTCAACGCCGGCACTGGCTGTGGAACCGGGAAAGGAAGGGATGCACCATGATTGATACTCTGGCGATGTTCGAGAGCCCGTCCCAATGGCTCATCATCCTCGTCATCGTTCTCATTCTGTTCGGAGGAAGCCGCATCCCGGAGGTCATGCGGGGTCTGGGATCGGGAATGAAGGAATTCAAGAAGGGTCTCCGGGAAGACGAGGACGACACGAAGGCTGCGGCGACAAAGACCGCGGAAGCCGAAAAAGTGGAGGCCAAGAAGGAATAGGCGCGGGTAGGCGGCTATCTGGTCCTTTCCCGGGCCTGCGAGGCCCGGTCGGCCGCGGCCATCATTCTTTTAGGGAGGCGCAAGAGTTTGCACACGATCTTCATCCTCTTGAGCATCGTCCAGGTGCTCCTCGGGATCAGCCTTATCTTTATCGTCGCCATTCAGCAGACGAAGACGGAAGGGCTTGGCGGTACCATCGGCGGTAAGGTCACGTCGTCCTTCAAGGGCAAACCCGCCTTCGAAGACCGCTTGAACGAGATCACAAAGTATCTGGGCATCAGCTTCTTCGTTGTGAGCATCCTCGTTGCGGTTACCATGGGCAGATGATCCCACCGGCCGCCAGGGAAAGGACACTGGTCGCCTTTCAGCCATCTGACCGGTGGAAGAGCGAGTAAACGGGCCTTTTTCGTCCCGGGTAGCATCTACACGCCCTGCTTGTTGCCGCCGGAGTTTGGTGTCGGCAGGTTGCCCACTCCGTACTCGGGAGTTCGGCGGGTACTGTGCGTCGTGTGCTTCGCGGGCCCTGCTGTGTAGAAGGGCAGACCCATTCCGGCATGCCCGTGTCTGCGTAAGGCCATTGGGCGGCAGGAGGACGAAGAATGCGCGCTCCCGATCAAGGACGTCGTGCCGAGGGCTCCTTACTTGCACTCGTATGCGCCATTCTGACAGCCGGAGCCGTCTTGGTCTTTTTGGCCCGGACCAGTCTCCGTTTGCCGACGGACGCGATCAATCTGAACACCGCCTCTGCCGACGACCTTTCCCTGAACCTCCAGATTGAGCCCGATCTTGCTCAGGACTTCGTGCGCTTTCGTGTGCGCAACGGGGGCTTTGCTTCTGTGCGGCAGGCTGGAACCGTGCCGGTCCTTATGGATGCGGGTGAGGTACAGCGCGTAAAGCGGGTGCTCGCCCGCGTGTCGGTTCCCATCAACAAAGCATCGGCTTCGGAGCTTTCGCGCGTCCTCTCCATCCCGATAGCTGCGGCGCGCCGCATCGCAGCGTTTCGAGAGGAACTGCCCGGCGGATTTCACAAGCCTGAAGACGCTGTTGCCGTTCCGCTTCTGGATGCCCGTGTTCTTGCGGATCTTGGCCCGCGCCTAATCGTTCGCACACCGGCTCAGGTTCTTTGGGAGTTTCTCCTAACAGGCGTGGTTCTTTCTGTGGTTACTGTGCTGCTTGCAGGCGTCCTCAGGGCAGCGGGCGTGCGCGGCGACCCATTCCTCATTCCCATCTCCATACTGCTTTCGGGGCTTGGGGTCATCACACTTTTCAGCCTTCGAGATCCTTTGCGGGATGCGCCGGTGTATATTCACCACGCGTACGGCATCTTGATGGGCCTTGGAGTTTTCACCGCTGCTGCTCTTTTGCCTCCGCGCCGCGCCGGGGGCCGATGGCTCCCAGGCAGAATGGACCTTCGGCGCTACACGTACCTGTGGGCGGTGTGCGCGATTGTACTGATGGTGGCGCTGTGGCTCTTCGGTAGGGGGCCTCAGGGCGTACGTCTTTCGCTGGGTCCCGTCCAACCGATGGAGCTCATCAAGGTGCTCCTCGTGTTGTTTCTGGCCGGGTACCTCACGGAGCACGGCGGCGATCTCGCCCATGCACTGCATCGTTGGCGCAGACCGTCAGGTTCGCGGTTCGGCTGGTTGGATCTTCCACGAACCGAGGACATGGGTCCGATTGCGGTGATGTACGGCGTATGCTTGGGCCTCTTTGCGGTGATCCGCGATCTTGGTCCGGCCCTTCTTCTTTTCGGGGTCTTTCTCGCCGTTTTCTACATCGCCACGAACCGCATCAGCGTCTTGTGGATCGGAACGCTCCTGGCAGGTGCCGGCGCCGCAATCGCCTATGTGCTGCATTTTGGAGTGATCCCCGTTCGGGTGGATATGTGGCTCTCACCCTGGAAGAATGCCCATTCCAACGGATCCCAGTTGGGGCACGCCCTTTGGGCATTGGCTTCGGGCGGGTTCTGGGGAACAGGGCTCGGTCTCGGTGCAGCGAATACCTTGCCCCGAGGGCGTGACGATTTGGTATTCGCTGCTGCGGGCGAGCAGCTTGGGTTCGCGGGATTATGCATCATTCTCGTTCTGTACCTCGTGCTGTTTGGGCGGGGATGGCGCATTGCGCTCCATGCGCACTCGGATTTCGAGCGCCTCCTTGCCGGCGGGCTTACGTGTCTGCTGGCTCTGCAGACGCTGCTCATTATGGGCGGCGTCTGCGGGCTGATACCGCTTTCGGGGATAACACTTCCCTTCATGGCATACGGCAATTCGTCACTCATGGCGGATTTCTTCATCTTGGGCATCTTGCGAGGCATCTCGTCGCCCACCCCAGACGTCCCCGTGGGTTCTACGAACCCGCTCTTTCGGCGCGGGCTGCGACGTCTTGCGGATGCAACGGCCCTGGGGATGCTGGGGTTCATTCTGTTGGGCAGGTTATTGCCGATACAGGTAGGGAAGGCCGATGAGATAGCGAGCGCACTCTTGCGAACGCCCGATGCCGACGGCCAGGTGCGGGCCAAGGTGAACCCGCGCCTCACCGCGGTGGAGCGCGATATCGTCCGCGGGTCCATCTATGATCGGAAGGGCCGTGTATTAGCGACGTCGCGGTTGAACGAGATATCCAGCGCGATATTCGCCGAGCCCGGGGCATCGGATCACCCCGTGGACACGCTCAAGGAAGTGCGGCGAACCATGCGCAAGCGGCGTTACTACCCCCATGGCTCTGCTTTGGCGCACCTCGTAGGGTATGTGGATCCGGCCTTTGGCGGGCCCGTAGGAGCTGAGAAAGAATTCAACCTGTATCTACGGGGCTTCACAGATTACCGCGAACTTGTAGCCGATTTTCGGGCAAAGGACTTGCCCGGGTATGCGCCTCGCCGGGGGAGTGACGTGTACCTGACCGTTGATGCCGCGCTGCAGGAAGACGTGATGCGTATCCTGGCCAAGCGCACAACTGCCGGAGGCGGGAATGGAAGGCCGTCGGCCAGGAGGCACGCCGCTATGGTCGTGTTGGATCCCGTCACCGGGGAGATCCTGGCTCTTGCCTCGATCCCGTCCTTCGATCCCAATACTCTCACGCCGCGCCGGTGGGCCCGGCTTGCGCAAGGGGGCAAGGATGCAGGCCAATTCCTGGACCGGGCTCGCTTCGGCGCCTATCCTCCCGGATCTACTTTGAAAATCGCGACGGCGGCCTGCGCCTTGGAAGAGGGCCTCGATCCTGTATTCGATTGCAACCACACGGCGTACTTCCGCTGGCGGTCAAACGGGACGGCTTACGGGCCGCGGCGTATCAGCGACGACGATGGCGACCCGCCGCACAACCATATCAGGATGGCGCGGGCTCTGCGCGTGTCCTGCAACCTGTACTTTGCCAACCTGGGTATCCGCCTCGGCGCTTCTCGGTTGCGCGAGTATTTGGCCGGTCAACTTCGCCTGAAAGGGATCAAGCCGCAAGATGTATTTGCCGCTTCCCTTCCGGAAAACGCATTCGGACAGGGCACGGTCACCGCCTCACCGCTTGAACTTGCGCGGATGGCCGCAGCCGTAGCCAATCGCGGCGTGATGATGCAGCCCAACTACCTGCTCAAGGTCGTGTCCCCTGAGGGCCGGGTGTTGCGGGCCTTCACGCCCATACAGATGGCTCGTCCTATGGGCGAGCTGAACGCTCGGCGTCTTGCGGGTATGATGCGCTCGGTCGTAACCGACGGAACGGCGGCGGGAATTTTCGATCGCTTGCCCGTTGAGGTTGCGGGCAAGACCGGTACAGCACAGACGTCCGCCGGCGACACGATGCCGCACTCCTGGTTCATAGGATACACGCCCTTCACACGTCCGCGTTATGCCTTTGCCTGCATCATTGAACATGGCGGCTATGGAAGGAGATCTGCCGCTCCGGCGGTGCGGGATGTACTGACTTCTATGTTCGGCCGTCGGTGACCGATACGCCATTCCATCCGGATGGAGGCCTCCGTCTCGGATGTGCGAACGCTCGGCCCCTTGTATTGGCCAACACTCCGATGCCGAAATGTACTTTTCGACGCGATGGGTAGAAGGGATGCGGCTTCCCCGCCGCGAACATGGCGCCGACTGATCAGCCTGGAGGGTCGGGAAACGGAATGGGAGACGAAATCGGTTTGCTTCATGCGTGGATTGATGCACACCAGCAGGATCTCATCACAGATTTGCGCGGGGTCTTGCGCATTCCAAGTAAGAAAGAGGCTGCTGCCGGACCTGGCGCGCCGTTCGGGTTGCCGATACGGCAGGCTCTGGACTATACGCTGGAACGGTGCCGGGCCCTGGGGTTCCAAACTGCCGATGTGGACGGATATGCCGGCCACGCTGAGATGGGGTCCGGCAAGGAGATGGTGGCTGCTCTGGGCCATTTGGATGTGGTTCCCGAAGGAGAAGGCTGGAGGTTTCCGCCGTTCGGGGGCGAATTGGCGAACGGCCGCATTTACGGCCGCGGGGCCCTCGACGACAAGGGCCCTATCTTCGCTGCCCTCTATGCTGCCAAGGCGATTATGGAGAGTGGATTGCCGCTGCGACGCCGTATCCGCGTGATTTTCGGCTGTGATGAGGAGAGCGGCTTCGGCTGCGTGCATTACTACTGGGGCGAGGGCCGTCAAGAACGTCCGGCCTACGCTTTTACACCTGATGCGTGCTTCCCACTCATCTACGCTGAGAAAGGCATCGCGAATTTTACTCTGGAACGATCCGTGGATGCTGCCTCCGCATCGGTGCGTGTGGCGCGCGCCTGGGGAGGATACCGCCCGAATATGGTGCCCGATAGCGCTGAAGCGCTGTTGGAAGGAGATCCGGCGGAACTGTACCGGGCCATGGTGCGCCTCAGCCGGCACTGGGATCGGAATGTAACCGTTGCCGCCGGGGAAGAGGGAGTTAGGGTATCGGCTGTGGGCAAGTCGGCTCACGGCAGCACGCCCCAAGCCGGGGACAATGCCATCAGGCGCCTCGCCCGGGCGCTCCTTGAGGTGGATCTGCCTGCAGACCGCGCCTGGTTGGAATGGATCGTGGCTTCTGCCGATCCAACTGGGGACGGGCTCGCCATTGCGGGCAGGGACGAAGTGGCAGGCCCTCTTACGTGCAATCTCGGTGTGCTGGATGCGGGTGCGGGTCGCGTGCGCGCGGTCTACAACATTCGATATCCGGTGACGTGGAGTGTGGAAGCGCTGCTCGACCGGGCCAAGCCCGTGGCCGAGGCGTCCGGATGGGTTCTCGCGGCCTATACCGACAGCCCGCCTTTGTACGTGCCCCAAGACGCGGAACCGGTGCAAACCCTGCTGCGCATCTACCGCGAAGAAACGGGCGACGTGTCCACGCTTCCACAGACAACCGGAGGCGGCACCTACGCCCGTGCGACCCCACGGGCGGTGGCCTTCGGTCCAGGCTTTCCCGGGGCACAGGACGGTCCTGTGCACGAGCCGGACGAGTGCATTACGCTGGACACATTGCTGCGCGCAGCGAAGATCTACGCGCACGCCCTCTATGAACTTGCCAACTTGCCGTAGCCATGTTCGCGATGGGGAATTCCATGGTGCAGTGGATGGATGGGCGTCTCTTTAGCATTTTGAACCGGGGGGCAGCAAATCCTTTTCTGGACTGGTTCATGCCCCGCATCACCAACCTGCACCACAACGCCTGGTTCCTCGTTTTGGTGGGAGTGGCACTCGTTTTTGGGCTCATCCGCGGCAGCCCCAAAGTACGCATCTGCATCCTGTGTGCACTGGTGGCCGTGGGATGCAGCGACGGTTTCGCTTCGCATATGGTCAAGCGGATGATACCACGGGATCGCCCCTGCTTTCGTGCGTCTCCATGGGCGCCGATGCACGTGCCTGCCGATCGCTTGGTCCCCGGGACGCACTGCCCGGGATCTCATTCATTTCCATCCAATCACGCATCCAACACGATGGCTCTGGCTGCGGTATTCATGCGGTTTGTTGGGAGCCGCAAGCGCTGGTTGTGGCTGTTGCTGCCGCTTCTGATCGGCTACAGCCGGATCTACCTGGGTTTCCACTATCCTACGGATGTCTTTGGCGGATGGCTGATAGGCGGGTGTATCGGCTGGCTTGCAGCAGAGGTTGGATTGCGTTGGCATGCCAGGCTGGCGGCGCGGCCCCAATCTTAGGGCGCTGGCGAGTGAAGAGCTCCGCGGCGGCGAGCTTCCGGGCAGCGACACCTCACGAGCCCGCGCCGGATTACCCGCTCGGTGCAGGAGAGGCTATACTGGGGAGTCTTCTTGGTCCGGACCACACCCAACCTCCTCGGCGCGTGTGGACGGATGCGTTGACACCGCCGGCCACCCATTGCCGCCCATGAATGCGGATTAGGCCCCCCTCGTTGGACGACGACTATGGCGGGCGTTCGCGGGGACACCGTGCCTGCGCCGGTGGAAACCCCTGTAACCCCTTACTCCACGAGTGCGCCCGATTGGATGGGCGGCTGTGAAAATAGTGGAGATCAATTGGGCAAAAACCCTTGACAACCGTTG
>JBMFSQ010000004.1:0-19916 GCA_049967475.1 Chthonomonadales bacterium
TGCGGGAGGGGGAGGTTGGCACATCTGCACGGAGGGGATTGGGCATCGGCGGGCCGGCGCATGCGCATGGCCATGGGCCTTACTGTGGCATTCGTGGCGGCTGAAGCTTTGGCAGGTTGGCGGTCCGGCAGCCTGGCGCTGCTGTCAGATGCGGGACACAATCTTGCGGATGCTCTGTCTCTAGGTCTTTCGGCCTTTGCGGTATGGATCTCCCAGAAGCCTGCCACCGCCGGGCGCACCTACGGCTATCACCGAGCGGGCATTCTCGTTGCCGCCGTCAATGCAATGTCCTTGGTGGCCGTGGCGTTGGCAGTCGGGGTCGAGGCGGTCCAGCGGTTGAGGCATCCCGCCCATGTAGAAGCCTCATGGATGGTAGGTGTGGCGCTCATCGCCTTCATTCTCAACTCCCTGATAGGTCTTTGGCTCCATGCTCCAGCTCGGGAAGATCTCAATACGCGCAGCGCCTACCTGCACATGGTGGGTGACGCCTTCTCATCGGCCGGCGTGGCAATAGCCGGCGCATTCGTGTGGCTTACGGGCAGGAGTGCGGCGGATGCCGTCGTGTCTATGGTAATCGCCTTCCTCATCCTGTGGAGCGCGGGCGCGATCCTCGTAGAGGCCCTGAATATTCTGCTGGAGGCAGCTCCTGAAGGGATTGACGCTTCGCAACTGGAACGAGCGGTCCATTCGGTGCCCGGAGTGCTCAGCGTTCACGACGTGCACGTGTGGACCATTTCATCGGGGATTATTGCGGCGAGCTGCCATGTGGTGGTGGCCGATCAAAGTGTCCGCAGCGCCCAAGAGATCGCCGAGCAAGCGGCGGCAGAATGGGAGCGGGTGTTCGGCATCACCCATGCGACAATCCAGGTGGAGGTGGAGCGCTGCGAGCCGGCAGAGCTTGTTTGCACGTTGCGCAGGAACGGCGGCTCTGCCCAATCAGCAGGAGCCATGACCGAGGAACCATGAGCGGCGGCGCGGGGCTGCACTCCATCTTGTACGAGATCGGCGCAAGGCGGTTCCTGGCCCAGCATCGAGCTCCCGGCGTTAAGGACAGCCCGAAGCAGGGCAATCTGGGCCCTTCGTATCGTGAACCATTTCTCGGTTAGTTGTGGCAACGAGAGGAGCAATGGGGGCGCGGTGAACGCAGAACAACCCGGTGAATGCGTATCTTCCGCCCAGGATGTGTCGCTCTGGGATCTGGCCCGGAGGTTCCTGGTTATCGGGGCCACCGGCTTTGGCGGAGGGATGGCCATCATCGCGCTCATGCAGAAGGTATGCGTCGAGGAATGCGGGTGGATCGGCGTGGAGGAATTTGCCCACGGAGTGGCCTTTGGGCAGATCCTCGGGCCGTTCGCTGTGAACGCTGCAACCTTTGTTGGATATAGGCTGCGCGGATTGCCCGGCGCGATCGTTGCAGCCTCGGCTTTTATGGCTCCGTCGGTTGCCCTTGTGATAGTGCTTTCTGCCGTCTACTTCCGCTTCCATGAGGTTCCTGCCTTGCAGGCAGCGCTGAAGGGTATTGAACCCGTGATCGTGGCTCTGATCCTCTATGCCGCGGTCCAGATGGGTGGGCGAAGGATGCAAAGCCTCGAGGCAGTCGTCGTGGCCGCTGTCGCCTTTGCCATGCTTATGATGCGTATTCCCGTAGCAGTCATCATTGGTGCCACCGTAGCCTACGGATGCGGGCACTATTGGGTTCGAGGGCGCCGAGGGTGAAAGCCGTCTATGCTGCCGCAGCGACCCTGGCTCCCGTAGCATGGGTCTTCCTCAGGATCGGCTTCCTGTTCTTCGGTGGAGGCTTCCTGCTCATCCCTGTAATCCACCGGGAGCTGGTGGTGCATCTTCATTGGCTGAGTTTGCGGGAGTTTCTGGATGGGGTAGCGCTAAGCCAGCTCACCCCGGGTCCGGTGGCGGTGGTGGCGACGTTCTGCGGGTACCGCGTGGCGGGGCCGGTTGGAGCGGTCCTTGCCACGGTGGCCGTGTTGTTGCCGGGCTTCATCCTGATGCTGCTCTTAACGCAGAGCTACGGGCGGGTCCGCGAGATGCCCCCCGTGCAGCGGGTGATGGAACGCCTGGTGCCGGCTATAGTAGGGCTTCTGGCGGCGACTGCGCTGCAGATCGGCGCAGCGTCGTTCACTTCCTTTCTATCTGTACTGATAGCGGCTGCGGCGCTCGTTTTAATGCTCCGTACTCGCGTGTCTCCCGTTTGGCTGATTGCGGGGAGTGCCCTGCTCGGATTGGCGATGCACCGGTAGGAGCTGCCGGGCACGCGGTGCTCTGAACCTTGACGGCGTATCGTGTTCGCCAGAACCCGACCGCCGGGGAGGTCGTGCCGGAGCGCCACCGGGTGCCGGCGTCTGATACGAAAAGAGAGCTGTGCATCGCAAAAGGAGGATTGCCTTGACGCTTCTTTCTGTTGTACTGGCCGTGGCGGCTGTGACCGGGCCAGGCAGCCGAGCATCTGACGGCCCTTTCACGCAGTGGACACGGTTGCCTGTTCCCCAGCCGCCGTCTCTCAACATCCGTTCTTTGGCCCTGGCGCCAAGCGGTATTGTATGGATCGCTACAGATCGCGGCGTGTATTTCCTTAAACCGGGTGCGAGGAATTGGGTCGCTCCCAAAGGCGGTCCGGATGGCTCCTGCTTCTGCGTAGCCGTGGATGCCTCGGGCACCGTCTGGGCGGGGGCATGGGATGGTCTCTTCTTTGGTCACGAAGCCGAGATGCGCCGTGCCTCGCCCTGGCGGATGCCGGTCTCCGTCCTCGCGCCCACGTCAGCGGGCGTCATCGCATTGGGGCCGGACGGCGCGCTGACGGCTGGATCTGCCGGTGTGACCGATGCAATCCTGGATGTGGCGAGGACCGTCCGATGTGCGGCTTCGGATGCGCAGGGATCGTTATGGGTGGGAACGGATGTGGGGCTCTTTCGGGTGGTCCATGGGCGGGCGACACGGTTGATCTGGCCCCACGCGCTCGTAAGTTCTGCGGTGCGCGGCCTGGCAGCGCAGAAGGACGGCACTCTGTGGGTTGGCTGCCTCGGCGGCATTAGTGTCCTGAAGAACGGCCGCCTCGTACGCGCCATCACGCCGAGAGAGGGGTTGCCCAGTTCCGATGTCACGAGTTTGGCCTGCGCCGGCGGGACGGTATGGGTGGGGACACACATCGGAGCTGCCGTTTTGCGGGGCACGTCGTGGCGGTTGTATCACGGCCTCCGCTGGCTCCCGTCGGACGATGTGCGCACCATCGCATGCGACGGTGCGGGAACGGTTTGGGTGGGAACAGCAGCAGGGGTGGGCGCCATCAAGGCTGTGAATATGACGCTGGCTCAAAAGGCCCGCCTGTACGAGGATATCACGGAGGCGCGGCACGTTCGGGCACCCGGTCTCGTGGGAGCGTGCCGGCTGCCGACCGTGGGTTCCGTGGAAGCGTTTGAGCCTGCAGACGACGACAATGACGGCCAATACACCTCCATGTACTTGGCTATGGAAGCCTTGCGCTACGCAGTAACCAAGGATCCTGAAGCACGGCGGCGGGCGAAGAGGGCCTTTCACGCACTTCGCTTCCTGCAGAAGGTTACCGGCACGGCATCCTTTGTCGCGCGGACAGTGGTTCCCTCAGATTGGAAGGTGATGGCTGATCCGAACCGGAAAATGACGGACGCGGAGTGGGCGGAACTGCATGTGCGGGACCCGAGGGCCAAGCGGGTGGAGGATCACTGGAACCGCTCTCAGGATGGCAAGTGGCTGTGGAAGCGGGACACCAGCAGCGACGAAATCACGGGGCACTTCTTCGGCTATGGCCTATACTACGATTTGGCCGCAGATGCCGAGGATCGCATTCTTCTTCAGGAGCACGTGCGGCGCGTGATGGACGGCATCATCGCCGGCGGATATACGCTCCTCGATCGCGATGGAAGGCATACGCAATGGGGCGTGTGGGCGCCCGCGGCTCTCGGGCGGGATCCGGATTGGGTGGCAGAAAGAGGCATCAACGCAGTCGAAATCCTCTCCTTTCTCCTGACGGCCTACCATGTTACTGGAGATGCTCGGTACCGGGATGCCTATACTAGCCTTTTGAGGGATCACGGGTACGCAGCCTTCGTGAGACATCCCAAAACGATGGATCCGGCTTGGCGGACGCACATTGACGATGAGCTCTTGGCGCTTGCATACGTGGCTCTGCTTCGGTATGAAACGGAGCCGCGCATCAGGCGCCTTTACCTGGAGGGACTGGCTCAATGGCATCAAGCTGTGGCCGCCGACCACTCGCCTCTCTTCGACTTTGTGTGGGCCGGGGTTGGGCGCCAACGCGCAGATCTGTCAGGCGCTGTGGCCTTCCTTCGCGACGCTCCGCTCGACCTGGTGCGGTGGCGCATGGACAACAGCCGCCGGGAGGATGTGCGCCTCGTGCGCTATCCCGAGTTGGAGGCCATCCAGACGAGCCGGCTGCTTCCGCCTGGAGAGATATGCTTCATGCGATGGGACGGCAATCCTTGGGAGGCCGTGCAAGGAGATGGCGGCCAAACCGAGGCCGATGGGGTGTTCTGGCTCTTGCCCTATTGGATGGGCCGGTATTGGAATCTGGTGGGCGGTGCCGAGCCCAATGGACGCGAAGCAGGGCGGAGAGGGCGGGATTCGAACCCGCGGGCCTCATCGGCTCACCCGTTTTCAAGACGGGCTCCTTAAACCGCTCGGACACCTCTCCGCAAAACACCCATTATCCTACTCGGGAACGGGCGTTGCGTCAAGCACGTTGGTACGGGGGGCCGTGTCTTCAATGAGGAAGCGTCCGAACATCCCGGCGGGGAGGGAGTTCCGGAGGAGTGCCCTGCCGCGAAGGCGCCACTCGGCCGAAGAAGGGTTCTCCTGGCGGCAGGGCGAACAGAGCCGCGCGCGGAGTGTGCCCTGCCGGTTGTTGGGCGATCGCGGGGGGCACAGTGCTTGCCGGAATACGGAAAGTGGGGGTAGAAAGATGCCGGCACCAGATCCAAGAGCGTGGGTATGGCTTATTCGGGTTGCTGCCATAGGTGCAGGTGCAGCACTTTCGGGTTGGATGCTCGTCGTGGGTGCCCAAGCTGTGGGAAGCGACCATGAGAACGGTTTGGATGCTGCGACGGTGCGGCATTGGTCGGCACGTTTCCGGTGGTGGCATTATTGGCCCGAAGCGGTGATCGCGCCCGACCCGAAAATCCCGGGGTTCGAGGATTTCAAGAGCCCCGACTGTCCATGCGTATACCAAGTACCCGGCAAGCCGGACCGCTGGTACATGAGCTTCATCGCCTTCAATGGTAAGGGGTACAACAGCTTCGTTGCCGAAAGCCGGGATCTCATTCATTGGGAACATCCCAGGTTGGCAATGGGGTTCGGCCCGCCGGGCTCCTTCGATCATGGCGGCGCGGTTCTGGGAGCCTATCTCTATCAGTCCTACGACATCCGGGCGCCGCGTTTGCTCAAGCAGCGCGACGGCAAGTTCTGGAGCCTTTACGGGGCCTATCCGAGGCAGGGCGGCTATGAGCTTCGGCCGGGCTTTCAGGGCGTAGCATCAAGCGAGGACGGCCTGAAGTGGCGGCGAGCACGGAGCCAGCCCATCCTTTCGGTGTTTGACGCCGACGCCGGGGAATGGGAGAGGAGCTGCATCTACCAGCCATGGCTCGTGGAGGCCGGAGGCCGCTTCTTCGACTTCTATAATGCTGCCCAGGGCTCCGTGGAGCAGACCGGTGTGGCCTTTTCAAAGGATCTGTTCCTATGGGATCGCTTCCCCGGGAACCCCGTTGTGCGCGTGGTTCCAGGCGGGTACAACTCGGAATTTGCTTCGGACCCCAAGGTCTTCCGGGATGGAGACCACTGGGTTATGTTCTTCTTTGGTGTGGGGCGTGGCGGCGCTCACATCATGGCTGCGTTCTCCCGCGATCTCATTCATTGGACGGTAGATCCGGAGCCGCTCTACAAAGCCGGGGGACACCCTGGAGGGCTCGATGCTCAGTACGCCCACAAGGTATCTCTGGTCTATAACCGTGCGAACCGGACGTTCTATCTGTATTACTGTGCCGTAGGGGTACAGGGGCGGTGCATCGGGTTGCTTACGAGCCGACCGCTGGCAGGCTCGCACTGATAACGTGGAGCGGCGGCCTGCCGGCTGCCTGATGAGAGGTCGTCCTCTCGATCCGGGTGCACTGGAGAGTTGAATGCCATCCCGCGGGGAACCGCCGGTTATTCGCCGTCGGTGAGGGCCTCTTCTTCCGGTTCGCCGCCGTCTCCAGCGGTTTCAGTGCCGTTCCCTTCGGGTGGAGCGCCGGGAGTTCCTGGGCGGCCCGTTGTCTCGGCGTCTTCATCCCGGGCGATGCGGGCGATGGAGGCGATCTGGTCCCCTTCATCCAGGTTGATCAGCTTGACGCCTTGGGCACTGCGGCCGGTCCTCCGGATGTCCTGGACGCGCATGCGGATAACGATACCGTTTTGCGTCATGATCATGAGGCGATCGGTGGGCTGCACGACGATCGCGCCGACCACGGCCCCGGTTTTGGCGGTTATGGCCATGGTGATGACGCCACGGCCACCGCGGTGTTGGAGCGGGTAATCGGCGATGGGGGTGCGCTTGCCGATGCCCTTCTCGCCCACTACGAGCAGTTCCTCGCCGCTCTTGACCACATCCATTGCGACTACGGTGTCCTGCAACTGCCCGCTTTGGTCGCGCATTTCGATGCCCCGCACGCCTCCTGCTGGCCGCCCGCGGACGGGAACATCCGTTTCCTTGAAGCGGATGCATTTGCCGTTGCGGGTAACCATGATGACTTCGGCCGAGCCGTTGGTGAGTTTCACCCACCGAAGTTCGTCGGCGTCTTCCAGGTCGAAGCAGATGAGGCCGTTGGCCCGAAGGTTGGCGAAGTCGGCCAGCGCCACGCGCTTGATTTCTCCGTTGCGTGTGGCCATGAGCATGTAGCCCCGCGCATTCTGCAGATCTTTGACGGGTACTGTGGCAGTGACCGTGTCGCCCGGTTCGATATTGATAAGGTTGACGATGGCGGTTCCCATGGCCGTACGGGTGGTTTCGGGGACTTCCCAGGCCTTGAGTTTGTAGACTTTCCCGCGGTCGGTGAAGAAGAGTATGAAATCCAGGGTATTGGCCACGAAGAGATGCTGTATGACGTCTTCCTCGCGCGTGTCCGCACCGATGATGCCTCTGCCGCCCCGGCGCTGCGTTCGATATGCCGTCATGGGCACCCGTTTGACGTAGCCGTCGCGGGTGATGGTGATGAGCATATCTTCCTCGGCGATCATATCCTCTTCGCTGATCTCGTCCGCTTCCATGGGGCGGATCGTGGTGCGGCGATCATCACCATATTTGTCTTTGAGCATTTTGAGCTCGCTCTTGATGATAGCCGTGACGCGCGCAGGGTTCACCAGGATGTCTTCGTAGCCGCCGATCTCCTTGAGTTTTGCTTTGTATTCGTCCTCCAGGCGCGTGCGGTTGAGGCGGGTGAGCTGCCGAAGCTGCATGGAGAGGATGGCTTCTGCTTGGATCTGGGTGAAGCCGAAGCGTGACATCATCTCCGAGCGGGCAACCTGGTCGTCTTCGGAGCTGCGGATGATGCGAATGATTTCGTCCAGGAAGTCGAGAGCGATCTGGAGCCCTTCGAGGATGTGTGCCCGCGCCTTGGCACGACCGAGCTCATAGCGGGTGCGCCGTACCACGATCTCCCGGCGGTGATTGAGGTAATGCTCGATAGCCTGCTTGAGATTGAGAAGGCGGGGCTGGTTATCCACCAGGGCCAGCATGATCACGCCGAAGGTCGTGCGGAGTTGGGTGTGTTTGAGGAGATAGTTGAGGATCTTGCCGGGATGCACATCCCTGCGCAACTCGATCACGACCCGCATCCCCTGCCGGTTGGAAAAGTCCTGGATGGCGGTAATGCCGTCCACGCGTCTGGCTTTTACGAGATCCGCGATATCTTCTTGCAGGCGCTTCTTGTTGACTTGATAGGGTATCTCCGTAATCACGATGGCATGCCGGCCGCCGCCGATCGGCTCTATGTGCACGTTGGCCTGCATCACGATGCGTCCCCGTCCGGTTTGGTACGCCTCGCGAATACCCTTGGTGCCCAGGATGATGCCTGCGGTGGGGAAATCCGGGCCCGGCAGCACCGCCATGATCTCGTCCAGCGTGGCTTCAGGATGCTCCAGGACGAGCGTGCAGGCGTCGCACACCTCCCGGAGGTTGTGCGGCGGCACCTTCGTGGTCATTCCTACGGCGATGCCTTCGCCTCCGTTGCACAGGAAGTTAGGGAAACGGGACGGCAGAACGACGGGTTCCTGGCTCCGCTGGTCGTAATTGGGCATCCAATCTACGGTGTCCCGGTCCAGGTCCACCAGCATTTCGGCTCCGAACACCGACATGCGGGCTTCGGTGTATCGCATGGCGGCAGGAGGATCGCCGTCTACGCTACCGAAATTGCCTTGGGGATCCACCAATGGGTAGCGCAGGGAAAAGTCCTGGGCCATGCGCACCATGGTGGGATACACCACCGACTCGCCGTGGGGATGATAGTTTCCCGAGGTGTCGCCGCAGATCTTGGCGGATTTGATCCTCTGGGCATTCGGGGTGAGGTTGAGGTCGTTCATGGCCAGCAGGATGCGTCGCTGGACGGGTTTGAGGCCGTCGCGCACATCCGGCAAAGCTCTGGATATGAGGGTGGAAATGGCGTAGCCAAGGTAGGAACGGCGCATCTCCTCTTCGATGTCTACAAGGAGGATGTTCCCGTTCCCGTTGCCTTCGCCTCCTGCGTCTGTGCCTTTGGCTTCCGTTACCATGTCCGCACCCCAACCAAGTATGGGTAATCGAAGATACGCCAGGATAAAGAGCGGGCGGCCCTAGCCGCTATCCCATGCCCCTGTGTGGCATCCCCGGGATCCCTTCGTCAAGCACGGGGAGCTGGGCTCATAAAGCTCGGGGTCTCTTCAGGCAGAACCTGGTTTATTTTACCCGCAACGGGGGTGCGTCGCGGCGGGGGCGTGGACAGGGGAGCGCGCATAGATAAGGAGGTCTCAGGGTTTCGGCCCACAACAGAGCCTGTGTTGGGTTGGGCCCTACCCGAGCGAGAAGCTGCTATTCGTCGCAATCGGCCACACGACGCGGAGTTTGGGAGAGATCCTCTGTTTGCCAGTTGTCGCAATCGAGCCGCTTGCAGTGGAGCATTCTTCGGGTGGACCCGTCTTCCATCTCCACGGTGGCGATGCAGGCATGCCGGCATGCCAAGCAGAGCGCCGGTTCCATGAGCCGGACGATCTTGAGCTGAAGAGGTTCGTTGCCTTCCATGGACGTGTCCTCACTACCGGCAATAGGGGCAGGGGGTTCCTCCGTATTCAGCGAGATAGGCTCGGCAGATGGGGCCAGGCGAAAGAAGACGCATTCGCTTGATCCGTGCGAGCGCCTCTATCTCACTGTGGGTTATTCGGATGCCGGGCTGGGCTGCGAGCTGCGCAACATCCGCCGAAGCCTGGGGGTGCACCAGCGTCAAGTGCCCGCAATGGCCGCGAAGCGCGGCGGCAGCGCGCACCAAGATCGGCAAAAGAGATCTGTTGAGCGCGCCGGCCTGGCAAACATTGAGGATCACCTCGAAGTGCCCGGCTTCAGCCAGGGCCGAGATAGTGCGGTGCACTACCTGTTCGGCGCCCTCGCCCATCTGTGCGCGAACGTCTATGATGGGTATGCCGCTGTGCAACCTCAAGCTGACGGCATCCATGCCGGTCATTGCCTGATCCTTGTGCGATAGGTTATGACCATTATCGGCGGCTCCTAATGCGTTCCGTAACGCTCGCGGCCGGTCCGTGGTGAGAGAGCCCGGTGTGCGGACACGGCGGGACGGGGAGGACCTGTCCCTGTGCGCGCCGCACACCGGGTTACGCCAGGATATCAACGCGGCCGGGTCCGTCGGCAGGGCTGGTCTCTGCCGTGTACGTACCCTGCAACCGTTCCCGGATGCGGTTGATGCTGGCGCTGAGCTGATCTTCTAGAGCGGCCTCCAAGTGCTGCCTCCGGGCTTCGCCGCCGCGGATTTGCTGGTTCCCGCCCGCGAATTGCGCCGGTGCGGATGGGCGCTCCACCCGGATCAGACCCAGCCGCTCTATTGACGAGAGAGGGTCGAAGCCGGCCATACTCTCTCCTCCTGTTCCTTGCCGCTCGTGGCACCTTTGCCCTCGAGCGGGCCGCGTGTGTGGCAGATGCCTGCGGCCTCACCCCAGGCGATCTCCCACTTGGCCGGCAGGGAGCGTGCGCGCGATAACCCCGGGTGCACCCTTGGCATTACGGCTGCCTCCAAGGACGCACCCGGGTCTGGACCATTGGGCCGATCTTGCGAATAGCGTGCATGCAAGCGCGCGCGGTCCACGCGCCCGGCCAGCCGTTCCCCTCCGGAGGGCTTCCCCGGAGTGTCCACGCAGCGGCGTCGGTCCCTTTCTGCGCCGCGTGAGGAGAACAGCAACTTCATCTTCGGTTCGGGGCGGAGCGAGGTCCACCGGTATGGGTGCGGGTTTCGTAGCGCTAGTGCAGGGTGACTTGTAGAGAGGAGCCGGCCTGCATCAAAACAGGGGCGCTTAGCCCGATGGTGATCGTGTCTCCTTCGCGATGCACGCTTGCGGCGAGGCGTTTACCGTCCAGAACCACCTCCGCATGGTTCGATCCTGCATCGTGAAGGGGCTGTAGAAGGATGCGCCGGACGAGAAGTGTGCCCCAGGCCAGCTCGATGCTGCTGCGCTGCCTTCCTCCCGAGCGTGACTGGCGGAACAATCCCCATCCTTCGGCACCCGTGAAGAAGGACGCGTGCCGTTCCGGATGCCACACCGGCTTAAAGCCAATAGTGCCGGCAGGACCGTCATACAGGAAGCCCTGAGCAGCCAGGAGGAGCGCCCACACACTCATGGCGCGGGCGTAGAACTTGCCGCATTCGTCGTCGCCGAAGGGGTTTCCACTGTACCCCCATGAGGCAAAGCCGCCCGGTGTAAGGCCGGTCCGTTTGCGGCCATCGTACCGGTTGCTTATGGCGTGCACCACAAGGAGGCTCTCACGCACAAGACCATGCTGAAGCATGGCTCCGGCTGCGGAGTACTCGAAGCCGGTCATAACCTCGTCACCGTAGAGGATCGCAGGAACAGGTCGCGGCCCACGCGGCCAGGTAATCATTTGCATGCCGGCGTCATCATCGGCTACGAACTTGCGCGGGGATTGCACGACGCCGTGAAAATCCGGCTGAAAGTTGTACCGGATGAGGGACTTCAAAGCGCTGCGCACGCGTTCAAGCGGATAGGCGTCGGGAATGCCGAGCTGGCGTGCCCACCATTCCCCAAGCACTTGGTCTATGGCGCAGCCGGTGCCGTAATCCTGCCTGGGCTGAGGATCGGGGATCTGGATATAGTATTCTCCGTTCCAGAGCGTCTGGTTCTGGCGGAGCGCCCCGGACGCTCGAATGCGGCGGTATCGTGTGGCTGAAGCCATCTCTCCATGCATCTCGGCCATGCGCGCCGATGCTTCCAACGCAGCCAGATAGAGGGTGCCCATCCACGAAGTACTCCCTCCGAGTTCACCGTCCAACGTGTTCCACTGAGCGCCTGCAAGTACGCCGTCCTCATCGGGGTCCCAATGGGCAATGGTGTGCTCCATGGCTTTGCGCACTTTTGGCCATAGCGTAGCGAGCCATGTGCCATCCGTGGAGCACAGATGCTCACGGTAGGCCCCAAGGATGTCGCCGCACTGGCCGTCGAATGCAGGGGGCAGGCTCGGATGGCGGTGTGGAAGCGATCCGTCCGGCTTCTGGTAGGAAAAGGTCTCTTCACGCATGCGCCGAGCGATGGCAGGAAAGAGGCGCGCGTGGGCTTGGGCGTAATGCCAAACATGGGTGCAATTACCGGCGCAGCAACCTGAATTGGGCTGGCAGCCTTCCCACGCGCCGAAGTAGCCATCCGCCGCCCAGAAGCACGTCTTGCTCCTTAGGATTGCGGTCTGTGACGTGATGCGGTCTTTGAGCCACCACGGAATGTTGGTTTTGTAGAAGAGGTCATGGTAGAGGCGCGTTTGCCGCTCCAGCGCTGGGAGGTTCGCCATGAGATAACGCGCTACGGAAAGGGCGTCCGGCCACCAGTTGTGGTACATGTTCCCACGATGTTCCCAGCCGGATATCTCGCCTCCGTGACGGGCGTTGGGAAAGCTCCATGTAAGAACGAACGACACCGTTGTGCGATGCCCGGGAAGAAGCTTCACCGGTACGATGAGGGCGCCGTCGAGTGTTTGGCCCGGCGGAGAAGGGCCTGCTTCATCCGGAAGGTTGGACTGGAGCCCGTGGAGCGATGCGGCCAGGGCGTCGAGAGCGGCTCGCGAACCAGCAAGGGCGGGGATGCCTGCAGCCGCCTCGGTGGTGAGAAGCACCATATCTCCCCACGATGGTGAAGACGGGTCGGCGTCTGACGTCATGTGCAGCAGCGTTGAGCCTCCGTCGCGCACGATGCGGTTACGGTTTCCTCCATATCCCGAGGCTCGGTTGAGGAGGATGGGCGCCGTTCCGTCATATCCCACGGCATTCTGCTGCAGGGCCAGGAGGGCGACGGTAATTGGGCTTGCTCCGGAATTCGCCACAGTGATGTTGAAGATGGCGCATGGGATTGCGGAGTTCTGTGTGTCGAGCGGGATGAGCGGGTTATAGACTTCCATCGAGACGGACACCGGAAGATCCTCATCGTGGAAGGTGTACCAGGCGAACGGATATTCGCCACGGAACGAGAGATCGGCCATAGCCGGAAAGGGCGCAACCGGAACGGTTTGAAGAGCGCGGAACACGGGTTCTCGGCCGGCAGGCGCCGCGGCTACAGCGAAGAAGCTGTTCGGGAGAACCCCTCCGTCGAAGTTGTTGAAGATCTGCCAGATGGCGCGCTCCCCTTTGCCATTCATCTGGATGCATCCGGTACCGATGCCTCCTACGGTAAAGCTGATAGCCTCGAGATGGGCTCCCCGGTAGATGCGCGGTGATCCCGGCGCAACGAGCTGGGGGTCCCGAAGCATTCGGCTGACCTTTGCGCGGCGCGCGCGGGCGCGTTCGGCTTCGCGGCGGCGCTTTGCCTCCAAAATGCGCTGCCGTCGTTCCATCCAACCTGCGGCCCTAAGGTGTGCGAGGATGCGCTGAGGCTGCAGAGCTTGGCGGTAGACGGCTACTTCGGCGATACGGCACGCTGCGGCTTCGGCCCCGTCGGGCGACGAGGCGCCAAGGATCAAGGGCAGGCCAGTATGGTCTTCGTTGAAGGAGGCGGTGCCCGTACTCTCGCATGGGATACCGTCCAGATACACTTCCAGGCGATCCGGACGAGACACGACGGCCAGATGGTGCCATTCCCCGAATTCAAGGCGGCCGGAAGGAGGCCGGCAGCTTGCCACCGATTTCCCGTTCCAAACGTCAATGCTGGATCGGTCGGAATGGTAATGAATGCTGAAGCGCGTTTGGGGCGATGTGATGCGTTGCGCGATGATGCAGGGGTTGTACGAGGGCGCCGCTGAGGGAAGGAGGCAGAAAAAGAGTTCTACCGTTGCTTCCTGCGAGGGAGGAAAGGCGGCGGCATCGAATAGAACGCTGCGCCCGGACATGAGGGCAAGGGAAGGTGTTCCGAGAGGTCCATCTTCGTATGAGGCAGCTCCGCCGCGCTCCATGCCTTCAACTGCGCCAAAGGCCGGACGCAGGCTGCCGTGAAGAGGCCAGTAGGCTACAAGACCGGATTCCTTGAGCACTGCAGCTCCGTAGCGCGATGCTTCGTCCGGAAGCAATGTTCCTGTGCTCGCGGCTAAGGCAAGGCGCTTAAGGAACTCCCTACGCGTATGCGGCCGGCTACCCTTTCCCATCCCGTTGTTCATCCACCTATCTCCTGACGCCACGAGTGGCTGGGCCACCATCCCAGCACCTCACGAGCATGGGTGCAATCTACCACGGACCGGTATGGGTTTTCGGCGAAGTAGGCATCGCGATCCACCCGCCATGGAACGTCTGGGTAGTGGCGCGCAATAAGGTCCGGCGTAGGGATGTCCAGCGTGGTATCTTCGGCTGCCAGCAGAAAGGCGTCATGCGCCAAACCCTGCGCCGTGAGGCTTGCCATCACCGCTGCTACCACGTCCCGCACGTCTACATAGGACCAGTAATCCACCTTTCCGCGTGTTTCGCGATGGAAGCCGTAGAAGCTAGGATCCTTCCAATGGGCGTAATATTCGGGATGGGTTACGAACATGGGCCTGAGGGCGATGGTGACCATCCCGGTGCGCAGGGTGAACGAGCGGCACATCTCCTCACCCAAGTGCTTGGAGAGCTGATAGGGCGACACGGGATGGCGGGGATAGGCGTCGTCTATGGGGAAGTAAAGGGTTGTGCGGTGTCCCTGGAAGTTGCCCAGGGAATTCACGCTGGAGAAGAAGATCACGCGCTCCACCCCGGCTTCTGCCGCCGCCAGAAGCACATTCCATGTTCCCACAACATTGGTGGTGAAGACTTCGTTGGGATTTCCCGAGCGATCTCCCGGGACGGCCGCAAGATGCACTACAGCATCCATTCCTTGCGCGGCGCGGCGGACCTCTCCGATGGAGCGGATATCCGCGGGGTAGTGGTCCCATGGGTCGTTTCGGGGCTGGGCCGCTTGATCCAGCGTCCTAAGGGTATGCCCAGCGCCGGCGATGGCCTGCGTCACCTCGCGACCGATGTGGCCTGTGTTGCCGGTGATCAGAATGCGCACGATGCCTTGCCTCCCGTTCGTACATGCGGCACAGGAATTACAGGATGGTTATGCAGCCTACGCTCGAACTCCTCCGCATCGGATGGGAGGAATTTGCCGGGAGCGGCACTAACCCGATTGCAGGAAACCACGATCCGGAGACACTCCGCCGAATCGTGGACGCAGCTTGCCAGGAGGCGACTCGATGATCCATCGGATGCGCACGGTTCATGTGGGGCTCTTCGTTGCCGCAGGCATCTTCTTCAAGGCGCCGGTGCGGGCGCAACAGCCTCCGGATACGGCGAACCTCATTCGGAATACACCCATTCGCATCGCGCCGGGGCCCTTCCAGCCAAATTGGGAAAGCCTTAAACGCTATCAGTGCCCGCGTTGGTTTCGGGATGCCAAGTTCGGCATCTGGGCGCATTGGACGGCACAATGCGTTCCGGAACAGGGGGATTGGTACGCCCGCAACATGTACATTCAGGGGAGCGCCCAGTACAATTATCACGTGGCTCACTACGGGCATCCCTCCAAGTTTGGCTTCAAGGATATTGACCATCTTTGGCATGCCGAACACTGGGATCCGGAACGGCTGATGGAACTCTACAAGCGGGCCGGTGCCCGATACTTCGTAGCCATGGCCAACCATCACGACAATTTCGATTGCTGGAACTCCACTTTCCAGCCGTGGAACTCGGTGCGCGTTGGACCCCACAAAGATATCGTGGGCATCTGGGCCCGCGTCGCCCGACGCCATGGGCTTCGCTTCGGGGTAACCGTCCATTCCGCACGGGCTTGGGATTGGTTCGACGTAGCCCATGGGAGCGACGCCGCGGGTCCTCTCAAAGGCGTGCCCTACGACGGTGTCCTGACGAAAGCCGACGGCAAGGGAATGTGGTGGGATGGGCTCGATCCCTCCGACCTTTATGGACCGGCAGGCTCGGCAAGAACGCCGGAAGCCTATGAACTGTACGTGAAGAAGTGGTTCTTGCGCACGCAGGACTTGGTAGACAAGTATCATCCCGACCTGCTCTATTTCGACGACAGCCGATTGCCGCTGGGATGGGCGGGGCTGAGCATAGCAGCCCACTTCTACAACGCCAACAGGGCGCGCCATGGCGGCCGGCTGGAGGCGGTGCTCACTACAAAGAATATGCCTCCGGATCTTCGCAGCACGGTGGTATGGGATATAGAGCGCGGGCGCAGCGACCGCATCGAACCGTACCCATGGCAAACGGACACCTGCATAGGAGATTGGCACTACCTTCGCTCTCTGTATGAACGTCACGCCTATAAAAAGGCGTCTCAGGTGGTGCCCATGCTGGTAGACATCGTGAGCAAGAACGGCAATCTCCTGCTCAACATTCCCGTGCGCGGGGACGGGACCATTGATGCGGACGAAGTAGCATTCTGCGAGGATATGGCCCGCTGGATTGCGGTGAACGGTGAATGCATCTATGGGACGCGGCCCTGGATCGTCTTCGGGGAGGGCCCCACGCGATTGCGCGCCGGGTCGTTCAACGAAAACGCAGCCACGCGTTATACGGCGGCGGATATCCGCTTCACGACGAAGGGACCCATCCTTTACGCCATCGCTCTGGGCTGGCCCGCCGATGGAAGGCTCGTGATCAGATCACTGGCAGCCGTCGGCGGGGCCAAGGGGCGCGTTACAGGCGTGCAGCTTTTGGGCCATCCTGGGTTTTTGCGCTTCGAACAAAGCGAAGATGGCCTCGTGGTGCACTTGCCGGCCAAGAGACCTTGCCAGTATGCGTACGCTTTGCGCATCACGGGGCGCAATCTTCGAGACTTCCACCCCGAACTTGCCCCTCAGGCGCCGGCGCCCAGCGTAGCGCCCGATGCGCTCGGCAATGTGGAACTCTCTGCTGACCAGGCAGATCTGCATGGCGCACTCCAGGTGGAGCAGCGCGGCAGCCGGCCCAATATCGGGTTTTGGGACAATCCGGCCGATCAGGCGGAATGGCGCGTGCGCAGTCTGCCGAGCGGAACATACGAAGTTACAGCACGATGCGCGTCGGTGGCCGGCACGAGCCTGGCTCTTATGGTGGCAGGTCGCACACTTACGGCACGCGTGCCTGCTACGGGGAGTTGGGACGAATATCGCACCATAAGGTTCGGCACTGTGGAAGTACCTCAAACCGGCCAAGCGAGGGTAGTGGCCCAGGCCGCCGATCCTTCTGAGTGGAAAGCCGTCAACCTCCAGTGGATCCGGCTCGAGCGGATACAGCAGAAGCCTGCTGCACCCTCCGGGGCCGGAGCGGCACATCCATGAAAAGGGCCGGTTCGTTCATGGCTGCCGGCGCGGCGGCGTGGATGTTCGTGACGCTGCCCGCGGCGGGGTGGAACCCAAAGGAAGGCTTCCTGCCGCCAAGCGTTCGAGAGATTGGTGCGCATGCATCTGCCGCGCGCCATCCTGCGAGCCGCGAGAAGGTCCCCGAACCGCCGCGAGGAATCGCGCCGGGAGAGCCGCTCCAACCATGGACGGTGGGTGCCGGGCGCGTTGTGATCTCTTTGGATGGCTGGTGGCAGATTTCTCAGGGCAGCATGGAGCGCCCGGAAGAAACCTTTTCCCGGAAGGTCCCGGTTCCGGGCCTTGCGGATCTCGCGCGGCCGGCCTTTCGGGACGTAGGCACACCGAGCCCCCTCCGCCGAGCCTTTTGGTACCGGCGCACGTTCGTGCTTCCCAAACGTCCGTGGCAGGCAGCCATCCTCAAGATCAACAAAGCCCAATTCGGAACGCGGGTTTGGGTCAACAATATCGAGGTCGGCGTCCATTGGGGGTGCTGCACGCCTGGGGTGTTCGATGTTCGGCGCGCCCTCAAATGGGGCCGGAGCAACGTCATCGTGGTGCGGGTCGGTGCGGATCGGGCAGCCGTCCCACCGTGGGTCCCTACGAACACGGATTTCGAGCAGGCCAAGTGGATCCCGGGCATCTACGATGACGTGGCGCTGATCCTCAGCGGTACGCCCCATATCTCGAGCGTGCAGATTGCGCCCCACATTCGTTCCTCAACGGCCTTCGTCCAGATTGCGCTTCGGAATGACGCGCCCGTAGCGGTCCCAGCCACACTCAAGATCCGTTTGTGGGAGTGGCGGAAGAACAAACCGGTGGGTCTTCCGGTGGCGCAGACCGTGCGCGTGTCGCCAGGAGCCACGAGGACGCTTCTGATTCCGGTGAAGGTGCCGAAGGAGCACCTCTGGAGCCCGGAGGATCCCTTCCTTTACAGGGCACAGTGCGTAGTCCGCGCTGCGGGGCGGGTGTGCGACGAGGTGTCTGTTCGCTTCGGGATGCGCGAGTTCCGGTACGATCCTGCTTCCGGGCGGGCACTGCTGAACGGCAAGCCGTACTTCCTGCGCGGCACGAACTTCTGCATGTTCCGCTTCTTCGAGGACCCCCAGCGCGGTACGCTTCCCTGGAACCGCCGTTGGGTGCGGAAGCTGCTGGCACTGCCCCGTCAAAAGCTGCATTGGAACTCTGCCCGGGTATGCATCGCCCCCTTCCCCGAATTCTGGTACGACATAGCCGATGAGCTTGGATGGCTGCTTCAAGATGAGTTCCCGATTTGGGGCTTCCACGACGAATGGAGCCAGGAGGAATTGCAGAACGAGTTCCGGGAATGGCTGCACGAACGTTGGAACCACCCGAGCATCGTAGTATGGGATGCCTGCAATGAGACGCTTACCCCGCGCACGGGTATGCTCATCGCTGCGACGCGGCCGCTGGACCTTTCCAAGCGGCCGTGGGACAACGGGTACAGCCCTCGCCAACTTCCCTCGGACCCTATGGAGATCCACCCGTACCTCTTTCTTGGGCAGGCGGTCCCCTGGGATCCAAGCGCTCTCGGCCGCGTGGAGGATCGTGCCGTTCCTCTGCTCAAACCTCCTTTCGTCATCAACGAGTACGATGCGTTGTGGCTTCAACGCAACGGAGAGCCCGCTACCGGGTACAAAGGCTTCTACGATGCGATGTTGGGTCCCCACGCGTCACCGGATGCGCGGCGAATGCTTCTGGCCTATACCGGCGCTGCCCTCACGGAATATTGGCGGGCTCGTAGGGAGGCTGCGGGTGTGCAGTGGTTTTGCTATCTCACCTATTCCCGTCCTGGAGGCGTCACGAGTGACAATTTCCTGGATCTGCGCCGCCTCGTTTTGGAGCCGCACTTTGTGGATTACCTTCGCAATGCCTTCGATCCGCTGGGGGTCTATTTGGACAATTACCGCGCCTATGAGGTGGCGGGCAGCGATCGTTCGGCCGAGATCCTTTTGACAAATGATGCGGATCGTCCTGTGCGAGGCAGGGTGCGCATCCTCGTCGGACGGAGCGATCGTTTGAGCGAGGGGCGCCCTGCCGGGCCGGCAGTTCCGTTTGTGGTGGACGCCTGGGGCCAAAAACGCGTGCGCATCTCGATGAGGATGCCTTCGCAAGCCGGCACCTGGTGGATGATGGTGTGTGCAGAGCCGCAGGGCAGGGAGCGCGTACTCTGCCGGAGGAAGCTGCAGGTGGTGAGCGCCGAGGAAGCCCCCAAGGTCATCAGTATGGCGCTGGGCCGCCCTGCGGTTGCCTCCAGCGAGATCCACGACGGGCGGGGTACCTTTCCGGCGCGCTATGGATGCGATGGCTGCCGCTCTACCCGATGGTCTTCGGAGTTTCGCGATCCCCAATGGTTTGCTGTGGACCTCGGGTCCCCTAGAACCGTCGGCCGGGTAGTGCTGTATTGGGAAGCGGCCTATGGAGCAGCGTACTCCATTCAGGTGTCCGAGGACGGGCAACGCTGGCGGGAAGTTTACCGCACAGAAAACGGGCGGGGCGGTCGCGAGGAGATCCGCTTCGCTCCGGTGAAGGCGCGCTGGGTTCGCTTGTACGGCTGGAAGCGGGCGACGCCCTACGGCTATTCGCTGTGGGAGTTCGAGGTGTTCGAGGAGTAGGCGGCCAACCCGGCCGGCCGGTTCTTGAGCAGATCCTTGCGGATGTAACAGACCTGGGAATACCAGGTGTATCCCTGGGCCCGCGTGCGGAAGACGGCTGCCAGTGCATACCGCTGGAAGCGCGCATCCCTGCCGATGGCTCCTGCGGGCCCATCGGCGCCGTCTTCGCCGGGGCAGAAGTACTGCCCGATGAAGATTGCGGCGCCCGGGTTGTGGGCGAAGAAGTAATCCACCCTTTGGCG
>JBMFSQ010000004.1:20016-166024 GCA_049967475.1 Chthonomonadales bacterium
TAGAACGTAATGTACGCGTCGTCTATGGTGGTGCGGGGGAACGATGCGACCATAAAGACGCCATAGAACACGGCGGCAAGGAACAACCCCATCCAAACACGTCTCATGATCGTGAAGCCTCCCTCGCATTGTCGCGCGCCGATCGCTGATCCATTATGGCTCCCGGCGCCTTAGGACTTTAATATGCGCGAACCCCGCGTGCGGCGCTCGCGAAACGGCCCTCACAAATAGTGGGTCTCCGAACCCCGCCTAAGATCCCTCCGGCGGCATAGAAGTTTGGCGGAAGCGGCGCTCCCACACTTTGCGGAAGGCGGTCAGGGTGGGCTCGTCGTAGAGGCAGAAGCGCACCTCACGCAGGGACGTGTCCGGATGGTTGGCAATAAAATCTAGTGCCGCATCCAACAGGATCTCGGCGCATCGGTCTTTGGGAAATCCGAAGATGCCGCTGCTGATGGCGGGTATGGACACCGATTGCAGGCCGAGTTCGTGCGCGCGCAAGAGGCTGTTCTCCAGAGCACTCCGGAGCTTCCGATCCTCGTCGCCGCTTCCCCATACAGGACCCACGGCGTGGATCACGTAGCGCGCGGGCAGGGCGCCTGCGGAGGTAACCCCTGCCTGACCTGTAGGTATGGGCGCGATGCGGTTGCTCTCCTCCTGAATTACCTTGCCGCCTTTCCGAACGATCGCTCCTGCCACGCCGCCTCCATGCATGAGGTGTTCATTGGCGGCGTTGACGATGGCGTCCACCGCCTCTTCGGTGAGGTCTCCTTGAACGAGCCGAAGGGTTGTTCCTGGTGCAGCCTGCATTTCTGCAATGATGCGGTTCATTGTAGGCGCCTCCTTTGGATGAAGACGGCATCATCCCTGGCTTCGGCCGCGCAAACAGATGCGCGACGGCTGCTGGGGATATCCGCAGACGATCGGGCGCGCTGTGGCCGGCGGCTGGCGTCGCCCCTCCCTATTTCGGAACCAACCCATGGATGATGCATCGCCTTCTAAATTCGTCAAGCGCTGCCAGCTTCGCGTCGTCCAAATCGTATTGCATGATGCGGAAGAAGTATTCCCGCACACGTTCTTCAGGGAGTTCCATTGCTTCTGCCCATTTGCGGGTGATGCTCTCCAGGGATCGGATGCCCCAGACTTTCGCCCGGCACAAGAGATCGCCCGGGTGCCGCATGCTGAGGCCCGGCCGCGCGAGCCACGCTGCATAGACGAAGGGAAGGCCGGTCAACTCCTTCCACTGAGCGCCGAGATCCATGATGTACTGCGCCGGCGTCTCGAAGAGCTTCAGGTCGCCGATTATGAGGGCCGCGTCGCAGGCGCCCAACATTGCGTCCAGTTGGGGAGGATGCTTACGGTACACAGGGTGGATGCCGTAGCAGTCCGCCAGGAGGATGCGCACGAGTGCGGCGGAGGTGAGGGAACTGGTGTCCAGGGCTACGGAACGGATTTTGGGGAAGGGTACTTTGGAGAAGAGGCGCACACTCTGGACGGGGCCGTCAGCTGCAATGGAGATGCCTGGAACGATCTGAAGCTCCGGGTGCACGAACTGCTCAAATGTAGACACGAGGGCCACGTCCAGACTTCCTTCGCGCAGGTATCGAGCCAACTGGGACGGGACGTCATAGCGAACGTCTACTGCTTCGGAGCAATCCGGGCTGTGGAACCATTCAATGAGGGGCTTGCCGTTGAGGTAGGGCACGCATCCTATTCGGAGCGTCTGTTCCATGCATGTGTTCCCTTTGCCTACAGGTTCTTGGCTGCCGCGATCCGCTCGAAAGAGCCTACTGCGCGGCGGAGGGCTCAACTCTTCCGGGCAGCCCACAGGAGGCGCGCCTCGTTTCGGCTCAATGCGCCAGGATGCGGTCCAATACCACAAAGGCCAGGAGCGCGATGCTCACCCATCCGTTCATTACGAAGAAGGCCAGGTTGATGCGGCTGAGATCATTGGGTTGCACCAGGGAATGTTCATAGGCGATGAGCGCGCCTACTACCATGACTCCCAAATAGTAGGGTTGGTGCAGGCCGCAAAGCTGCCCCACGGCCACGAGCAGCAGCAACATCACGCCATGCATCATACGGCTGAGGCGCAGGGCGGCTTCGGGACCTAGCTGCTTTGGGATGGAGTGGAGGCCGGCTTTGCGGTCAAACTCCAGATCCTGCAGGGCGTAGATGATATCGAAGCCGCCGATCCACAGCGTTACCACGCCCGCCAGAAGCAGCGGGGGTACATCGAAGCGGCCGGTGACGGCGAGCCACGCGCCAACGGGACTGATGCCGTCCGCCAATCCCAAGATTACATGAGAGAGGGCGGTGTATCGTTTCGTATAGGAATAACCCAGTATAATGACCAGCGCGACCGGCGAGAGCGTGAAGCACAGGGGATTGAGGCGGTACGCAGCGTATTCGAAGAGGGCGATGGAAGCAATCGTGAAGAGGCCCACCTGTGTCGTAGTAAGTAGTCCGGCAGGGATGGCGCGTTGGGCTGTGCGGGGATTGGCCGCATCCAGCTCTGCATCAGCCAGGCGGTTGAAGGCCATCGCTGCGCTTCGAGCGGCTACCATAGCAACAACGATCCACCAGGTAACGCGGCCCGGTGGCACTCCGTGGGGCAGAGACCGCGCCGCCAGAAGGGCCCCGATGATGGCGAAGGGCATGGCGAACACGGTGTGCTCCACCTTGATCATCTCGAGGATGGTGCAGAAGCTGCGCCATCCCGCTACGAGCATCGGAGGGCGCTCGCCTGTTCCTAATCCGCCTGGATAAACTGCCATTGCGGCACCACTTCCTGTTCTACGCCCAATTGCTGGAGGATGCGGGCGACCACGGTGTCTACCAGATCTTCCACAGAACTGGGATTGTTGTAGAAGCTTGGGCTAGCCGGCATGATGACGGCTCCTGCCTCGGCCAGCGCTGCCAGGTTGCGCAGGTGAATGAGGCTCCACGGCGTCTCCCGAAGCACCAGCACCAGCTTCCTGCCTTCTTTGAGGCACACGTCCGCGGCCCGGGTGATCAGGTCGTCGGACACTCCGGCCGCGATCCTCCCCGCGGTCCCCATGGAGCACGGCACAATAACCATGCCGTCATGCCGAAAAGATCCGCTGGCCGGAGGCGTGAAATAATCCTTTCGGTCCAAGAATACCAGATTGGGGCACGGATGGCCAAGCAGCCACTCGGCAGTGGGAGCTGCAGCTTCCAGGCGGGGGCGATGCAGCTCGCTCACGATTACCTGTTGGGCGTGTTCGGACACGGTGACATACAGCGTTCGGAAGGAGGTAGCGGCGTGTTCCAGAAAGCGGACGGCGTAGATGGCTCCGCTGGCTCCTGTAATCCCGACTACAAGTTGCCCCGTTGCAGGCATTAGGATGCTCCGATGAATTGTGCACGGCGTGCGGGCATGTTCGCCGGGTCATGGGCTCTCCTGGAGGCGGCGGGTCCACCAACGAACTGAGGCCCATCCGCAAACCGCTCCCAGCGCTGCGCCGCCCGCCACATCCAGGGGCCAATGGCTGGCCAGATAGAGACGGGAGAAAGCAATGAGGCCCGCCAGAACCCATGCCGCCGCAGCCGCTAGCCGGTAGCGCCTGCGCCCCCGCATAAGGAGCGTGATCCCCAGGGCTACTGCAACAGAGGTTGCCGTATGCCCGGAAGGAAAGCCACGAACTTTTAAAGGGTATACCCCGGGAACAGTCCGAATGTGTACTTGGAGATCATGGCCCGCACGGTGTTCCTGCTCATAGAACCACCAGGGACGGGAGCGGGAGGTCGTATTCTTGACGACGTCCGACGCCACTCCCGAAGCAATTATTGCGGTAAGGAGCGGCACTACCCACCAACTTCTCCGCTTTATGGCTTGAGGCAAGCTGGTCCGGTACGGAGGCCGTACCTCACCGTGCCATAGTGCGGCACCGATGGCTGCCGTCAGGATGGCCAACGCTTGCACATGACCCAGTCCCAGATCGGTGATTAACGGCATGGCCCAATCCAGGAAGCGATTGGGGCATGTGTGGTTGATCAGCAGGAACAGGTGACGGTCCCAGGCTACCAGGAGGTGGGGGAGGTGCATTTGCGGCCATCCTTATGCGCGCAGATTAAACAAACGGAGAGGCCGCGCAGCCGTTGGGGCGCCGCTGCGGCAGGCAGTGCATGGGGCTGGTCTTGATTGAGGGGCGCCGAAAATCCACAAAGCCGCTACCCTAACCCCAGGCGGGGCCACAAGTCGTCAATTCGCCGTTTCACTTCCGGTGTCATGGTGATGATCTCGGGCCATGTGCGTGAGTATCCTTCACCGGGAAGTTTGCGCGTGCAATCGAAGCCGATCTTGGATCCGAAGCCCTCCAGCGGAGCCGAATGGTCCAGCACGTCTACGGGCCCTCGCGTGATGAGCATGTCGCGCTCGGGATCGAGGTTGTTGGTTCCGCGCCAGAGGCACTCTTTGAGATCTTGCACGTTTACATCGGCGTCGAATACGAAGATCATCTTGGTAAACATGAGCTGGCCCAGTCCCCATAGGGCGTGCATCACCTTGAAGGCATGGCCAGGATACCGCTTGCGGATAGACACCAGGGCCAAGTTATGGAAGCATGCTTCTACGGGCAGGTTCAGATCCACCAGTTCGGGGATCACCATGCGGATCAGGGGAAGGAAGATGCGCTCGGTGGCTTTGCCGAGCCATGCGTCCTCCATGGGAGGCCTTCCTACGATCGTGGTAGGATAGACGGGCGCTTTGCGTTGTGTGATGGCACTCACACGAAACACCGGATACGGTTCCACAGGCGTGTAGTATCCGGTGTGATCGCCGAAAGGGCCTTCCGAGCGCCGCTCGAATGGTTGGACGGTTCCCTCCAGCACGATTTCCGCTGATGCGGGAACCAGCACATCCACCGTTTTGCATGGAACCAGTTCAACCGGTCGGCCGCGCAGGAAACCGGCGAAGGCGATTTCGTCTATGCCGGGAGGAAGAGGCGCGGTAGCAGCGTAGGTGAGAACAGGGTCTCCTCCAAGGGCTACGGCCACCGGAATGGGCGACTGCGCCTCCTCGCTCTTGCGGTAATGTTCGGCTCCCACCTTGTGGAGCTGCCAGTGCATGCCCGTCGTGTTGCGGTCGTACACCTGCATGCGGTACATGCCGACGTTGCGCTTGCCGGTTGCGGGATCCCGGGTGAATACCAGGGGCAGAGTGATGAAGGGGCCGCCATCCTGCGGCCAGCAGGTTAAGATCGGCAGCCGGCCGAGGTCCACATCTGCGCCGGTATGGACGACTTCCTGGCAGATGCCGGAGGACACGCGCCGCGGAGCCATGGCAGCGAGCCTGCCGAGCTTGGGAAGCATCTGGATCTTGCCGAGCCATCCTTCGGGTACTTCAGGCTTGAGGAGTTCCTCGATTTGGCGGGCAACGTCCTCCAGGTCTTCCACTCCCAGCGCGAGGCTCATTCGGCGGCGCGATCCAAAGGTATTGATGGCCACGGGGATCGAGGAGCCTACGGGTTTTTCGATGAGGAGAGCCTTACCGCCCTTGGGGCTCTTCATCATCCGGTCGGCAACCTCTGTGATCTCGAGCTTTGGGTTCAGGGGATGCCGGATGCGGCACAGCTCCCCCTCGCGCTCGAGCCGGGAGAGGAATTGTTGAAAATCGTCGTAGGCCATAGGCGCCTCCGGGTAAACGGCGTGAGTATACCCGACGGACTTGCGCGCCGTCGGTTCCGGAACCTATATGGGCGGTGACGCAGGGTGGGCGGCAGGGAGTGAGGAGGTCTATGCTCCGCCGATGGATCGGAGGTGCTTCCGGTTGCCGCAGTGCCCAAAGGTCGCGGCCTGCGAAAGCTCCCTAACCGCCCGCGCTTGAGACGGCTGATGGAAGCGGTTATTCCTTCAAGAACAGCTCGATCACCGGGACGCCGACGTCGGGTTTGCGCACGGGCAGCCGGAGCGTGAGCGTGTCGGAGGGCTTGGCCCCTCCTTCCGCAGCGATTTGCCACGCTTCCGGCCCTTGCATCGGGATCTCCGAGGCGTCGTTCAAGAGCTGTGCGTACTCTACTTTGCCGGCAAACCCATCCAGGTGCAAGTGTTCGAAGGGCCAGGCGAACACGTGCACGTATACGCGGTTCGTTTTGGGATTGTAGGTTAGGCGGCAATCCTGGGGCGTGGGCAGGTGTTCCGGAGCTTGTGTGCATCCGTAAATCGCCCGGTTGTGGCGCTTCATCCATTCGCCGATGCCCTGAAGCCGCTCCAAGGCGCGTGCGTCAAATTCTCCCCGTGCCGTAGGACCTACATTGAGCAGGAAGTTGCCGCCCTTGCTTACCGTGTCCACCAGCATGCGGATAATCTGGTCCACACTCTTCCAACTGGCTTCGTCACGGTGGTATCCCCACGATCCCGAGAAGGTGTGGCAAGCCTCCCAAACCACCTTCTGCCCCTCGAATGTGAGCCAGCCCCGAGGCTGATACTGTTCCGGGGTCTTGATGTCCCATCCCTCCGCAAGGTCCATTCGGTCGTCCAGGATGATGTGGGGCTGAAGTTCCCGGACCATCTTGTAAAGCCGCTCGCTTTCCCAGTCGTCGCGGCCTTTGCCGACCCATCCTTCCCGACTGGGATAGCTGAAATCGAACCACAGGATGTCAACCTTGCCGAACTCCGTGAGGAGCTCCCGAACCTGGTTCCGAAGGTATTCGGCGTATCGGCGCTGATCGCGCCCTTCATTGAGGCGCGCGCGGTCAGGATGGTCTCGCAGCGGATGGAGGTCATCCAGGACGAAATCCGGATGGTGCCAATCTATGAGGGAATGGTAAAAGCCCACCTTGAGGCCGCGAGCGCGGAAGGCCTCCACCATGGGCCGAAGCAGATCTCGGCGGGCGGGGGTATTGGGGGCCTTGTAGTCGGTGTACTTGGTGTCCCAAAGGCAGAAGCCTTCGTGATGCTTCGTGGTCACCACGAAGTATTTCATCCCGGCGTTGGCTGCGGCCTCGGCCCACGCGTTGGGGTCGTAGAGATCGGGATCGAAATGGCGGAAGTACACATCGTATTGTTCATCCGTCATCCGCTCTCGCTGCTTCACCCATTCATGCCGGGCTGGGAGCGCATACAGGCCCCAGTGGATGAAAAGGCCAAATCGGTCATGGACGAACCAGGTGGTGTCTCCAGGGGTGGGTCTGACGTTCATGGGATGCCTCCGATTGCGGGATCGGCTAGAAGCCAACGGCATGTTCGCCCTGGCGGAACGTATTCCTCCCTGCGGCGGCAGTTCCTTGGAGGTTGGAGCCCGCGGCGCCCCGGCTGGAACATGAAGTACGGGTGGGAAGCGGCTAGAGGCGTCAGGCGCTTTGTGCTTCGCGGAGCCAGCGCACCGTTTCTGCAAAGCTGGGCCGCTTCCCGTAGATCAGCAATCCGAAGCGGAAGAGGCGCACGGAGAGGCGATGGATCAGGCGGATGGTCAAGGCCATCAAGAGCACAGCCACAACGCTTTGATAGGCCGGTATCTCCCCGGCGCTGCTGCGCAGAACCATGGTGAGCGGCGCCGTGAACGGGAAGTAGGAAAGCGCTTGAGCCAGAACGCCGTTGGGTGACTGAAGGATGGGCATCAGGACGAAAAACGGTGAAAACGCCATGAAGGACACGACGCTGGCGATCTGTTGCGACTCCCGGTAGGAGGTGCCCAGGGCGCCGATGCCCGCCATGAGCGTGGCATAGAGGCCGAAGCCGAGGATGAAGTAGAGGGCCAGCATCCCTAGGGCTGCGGGCGGGATGCGGACGAAGCGGTGGAAGAGCAGCAACGCAGGCAGAGCGGCCATGAGCACCCATGCTCCTACCTGAGTGAGGCCAACTCCCGCCAGCCCTATGAGCTTTCCCGTTAGAAGATCACTCGCGGTGACGGAGGAGAGGATCACTTCGATTACGCGGTTCTCTTTCTCGTCTGCTACGGATCGCAGCAGGTAATTGGCGGAGATGAATACCGCCATGATGAGCATCATTCCGAACCCGTATGGTACCAGGAAGCGGGCAGCCTCGCCTGCGCCGGTGCGACGGCTGAAGCGACCTGCCTTAGCATCCCACGTGTACACAGAGGGTCCGTGCCGCCCGGTGGGCAGCGTTACGCGCTCAACGATGGAAGGGGGTATGCGCGTCTTGGCTAGAAGCGCCCGCGTGAGGACCCCATCAGCCTGGATGTCGGCGCCGCTGAAGATCGGGCCGGCCGGCTGGTAGATCTCGACCTTCCCCGACGCAAGATAATCTGCCGCCACCACGATCAATGCACGCAACCGGCCGGATCGGACTGCCTGCAATCCTTCATCCTCGTTCGAAAAAACTTCCACAGGCGGGTTCCACGTGCCCGCCGATGGAAAGCTGAGGGCGCCGCTGTGATCCACTACACCCAAAGGCTTGTTACGCGGCGTTGCAGCGCCGATGGTCATGCCAGTACTGAGCATGCTGATGCCCATCACCACAAGGAGAAACACAGGGAGCCCCAGGGTTACTAGGAGGAATTCCTTGCGGCGGACGTTCGTAATGTATTCATGCTGGGCGATAATGAGCGCTCGGTGTGCCATTTGACCCTCGCTCTTGATGCCGGATCCGGTCAAAGGGATGCCTCTACGCTGGCCCTCAGAGCCTGGGCGCCTTCGGCACCTACCTCTCTTATGAAGATATCTTCCAGCGTGGGTTCGTAGGGTTCGAAGCGGAGGATATCCACGTTCTTTGCGAGAAGCGCAGCCAGCACCTCGCGGCGGCCCACGCCCTCCTCCGGGCGGATGATATAAGTCTGCATCCTGCTTTCGGTGCTTCCGGCGTTTGCACGGGGGGCCGGATCATTTCGTAGGGTGCCAGCGTCGCCCAAGGGCGCGGCCGCCGGCGTTTCCCCCTCACCACGAGCGGCCTCGACGATGCATCCCGGAAGCTCCGGAAGATCTCCTGCTACTTCTACGACGAACGCCCCATCGGAATAGCGGCGCTTGATCTCGGCCATGGCTCCGAACAGCTTCACCGCGCCCCTGTACAGCATCAGCAGGTGGTCGCACAGCTTCTCGGCATGCTCCATGTTGTGTGTCGAGAGTAATACCGTAGCGCCGGCGTCCCGCTGAAGCCGAACCACAGCCTGAAGGTCCCGGGCGCTCACCGGATCCAGGCCGCTGAAGGGTTCATCCAGAATAAGCAATCTAGGACGGTGGACAATGGTGGCCGCCAGTTGGACCCGCTGGGCCATACCTTTGGAGAGTTCCTCGAGCTTTCGGCGGGCGTGCCGCGCCATACCTACTCTTTCCAGGGCCTCGGCAGTTGCGCGCTTCGCTGCGGCGGCTGGGACGCCTCTGAGGCGGGCGAAGTAGGTGACGGTTTGCTCAGGTGTCAGGCCGCGGTAGAGGCCGCGCTCCTCGGGCATGTAACCTACCTGAGGCAACACGTCCAGGATCATGGAACTGCCCAACACCTTCAGGCTGCCGCTATCGGGCCGTAGAATGCCGGTGAGGAGACGCAGCAACGTAGTCTTCCCTGCGCCGTTGGGGCCCACGAGCGCAAAGAGCTGGCCTGGTTCCACGTGAAAGGACACGTGGTCCAGCGCACGCACTCCGTCGTATTCCTTGGTGATCCCTTGGGCCTCGATGATGTCCATGCCTGTCTCTGTGGCGGAGCGACCGTGATACAGACGGTGTGCGAAGCAGACGCGTTTCGCTCGACGAAGAAATTGTGACACACACCGCGCCGGATGCACAGGATTGAAGTATCCACGCAGCGAACACTGGCAGGCGTGGCACGGCGAGGTTTGCCCTATCCGTGGTCATCATCAGGCGCTATGGAGTAGAATAGGATCGAAAGGCGGGCGCACCATGCGGATTGCGATCGGTTCGGATCATGCCGGTTTTCATTTGAAGAACCATTTGCGCGATATGTTGCGGGCTCAGGGGCACGACGTCTGCGACGTGGGATCGTTCACCGCCGAGTCTTGCGACTATCCGGACTTTGCCGTGCTTGTAGGCGCTCGGGTCGCCGGCAATGAGGCGGATCTGGGAGTGCTCATCTGCGGCACAGGCATCGGGATGAGCATGGCAGCGAACAAGGTGAAGGGCGTACGGGCAGCGGTCGTGTCCGAACCGGTGTCCGCACGACTGGCCCGGGCTCATAACGATGCCAACGTCATCTGCATGGGGGAGCGCATCGTGGGGCCGGAAGTGGCCGAGGAGATCGTGCGGGTCTTCTTAGACACGCCGTTCTCGCAGGGTGAACGGCATGTGCGCAGGGTTCGCAAGATCAGCGGGATCGAGGAAGGCTCCGGCGTAAAACTGGCGGGATAGCAGGTTTCAGCACATGGGGTATGGGGCGCTCGATTATTGGTGGAAGCATTTCGTGTTGGTCACAAGGAGAAGTGAGTGAGCCTATCGCAGCAGAGGGTTGTGTCCCGCACAGCGGGTTTGGCGGAGGTGGATCCGGAAGTAGCAGCGGCAATCCGGCATGAGGTGGAGCGCCTCAACCGCAATATCGAACTGATTGCTTCGGAGAATGTGGTGTCCCGGGCGGTGCTCGAGGCGCTGGGCTCGGTACTCACCAACAAGTATGCTGAAGGTTATCCAGGCAAGCGCTATTACGGCGGCTGCGAGAATATGGACACGGTGGAAGATTTGGCCAGGGAACGGGCCAAACGTTTGTTCGGCGCCGATCACGCCAATGTTCAGCCTCACAGCGGTGCCCAGGCCAACCAGGCAGTGTACAGCGTCGCGCTGAAGCCTGGGGACACCTTCCTGGCCATGAACCTTTCCGAAGGGGGTCACCTTACCCATGGCTCCCCGGTCAACTTTTCGGGCATGCTCTACCGCCCCGTTCCGTACGGCGTCAACCACGACACGGGTTTGATAGACTACGACGAGGTTGCGCGGTTGGCAGAGGAACATCGGCCCAAGCTTATTGTAGCCGGGGCGAGCTGCTACCCTCGCATCATAGATTTCGCTCGCTTCCGGCAGATCGCCGACCATGTTGGTGCTCTACTGATGGTGGACATGGCGCATATCGCCGGGCTGGTAGCGGCCGGCGAGCACCCTTCGCCTGTACCCCACGCACACTTCGTTACGACCACGACGCACAAGACCCTTCGGGGACCGCGGGGCGGTCTGGTCCTCTGCACGGAGGAGTATGCCGAGGCGATAGACAAGGCTGTGTTCCCCGGGATGCAGGGCGGCCCTCTGATGCACGTCATTGCCGCCAAGGCTGTGGCTCTTCAAGAGGCTCTTCAGCCGGAGTTCAGGGAGTACCAGGCGCAGATACGGCGCAACGCGCGCGCTGTAGCGCAGGCTCTCGTATCCAGGGGATGGCGCCTGGTGTCCGGAGGAACGGACAACCATCTGGTTTGGTGTGACCTTCGTCCAAAGAAGGTGACGGGGCGCAAGGCGGAAATAGAGCTGGACAAGGTCGGCATCACCGTGAACCGCAACATGATCCCGGGTGATCCGGAGAAGCCCTGGCGAACGAGCGGCATCCGCATCGGAACCCCTGCGGTTACCACGCGGGGCTTCCGCGAACCTGAAATGGAGCAGGTGGCGGAGTTGCTGGATCGAACCCTGAGCAACCTGGGTGATGAGGCGGTGCTCGCGTCTGTGCGGCACGACGTAAGCGAACTTACAGCCCGATTTCCGCTTGTGGACGGTGTAGCATGATGCCGGGGGATGATGGCCAGGAGCCCGCAGGCGATCTGGGCATGAGCGAGAGCGAGCCCCAAGCCCCAGACATTCCCGTCCTGCGCGGAGGCCGGGCCCGGCCCTCGTGGGACGAATACTTCATGGAGATCGCCCGGGTCGTGTCCACCCGGGCAACGTGCAACCGCCGCCACGTAGGGGCCGTTGTAGTACGGGATCGGCGCATTCTGACCACCGGGTATAACGGGGCGCCTCATGGATTGCCTCACTGTACGGAAGTTGGCTGCAAGATGCAGGACGGCCATTGCATCCGTACTCTTCATGCTGAGCAGAATGCCATTGTGCAGGGGGCGCTCAACGGGGTGTCCTTGCGTGGCGCCACACTTTACGTAACCTGCCAGCCGTGCAATAACTGTGCCAAGATGATCATCAATGCCGGCATCGTGAAGGTTGTATTCGACGGCGATTATCCCGACGAATTCGCCATGGAGCTGTTCGAGGAAGCGGGCATCGAGCTGATCCGGCTCCGGAGCGCTCTGCACGGCACGCGCGAGAAGCTGTTATGATTGCCGTAACGGTGGCATTTGTGGTGGCGCTGGTCGTTACGTCTGCAGCAACGCCTGCCGCGCTCAAGCTCGCGGTACGCTTCGGAGCTGTAGCCGTGCCGCGCTCGCGGGATGTGCACACCACGCCTATGCCGCGGCTGGGCGGCGTTGCCATCTACGCTGGAGTGCTCGCGGCGACCCTTATCACCGTCACCGCCCGCCATTTCATTACCCATGGCGTTCATGGGTGGACGTTGCACCTGGTGGGAGTACTCGTGGCGGGTACGTTTATGGCATTGATGGGCATTGCGGACGATCTGAAGGATCTGAAGCCGCTCTACCAGGCTGCGGCCATTGTTGCGGCCGGGAGTGTGCTCGTACTTTTCGGCGTCCGCATCGAAGGGATTACGAACCCTCTTCTCGCTCAAACGCCCGGCGCCTGGCGGTGGATTGAGCTTCCTCTATGGCTGAGCGTATTCTCAACGCTGTTTTGGGTTTTTGTCGTCACCAAAACGGTGGACGCCATAGACGGCCTCGATGGCCTTGCAGCAGGCGTCTGCGCGATCTCTGCCGGAACGTTGGCGCTCTTGGCCGCAGCCTCCCACCAGCCTGAAGGACCCACGGTTGCTTTGTTGGCGGCGTCGGTTGCCGGGAGCTGCGTCGGCTTCCTCAAGTACAACCACTATCCTGCTCGCATCTTCATGAGTACGGTGGGCGCCCAGTTTCTGGGGTTGATGCTTGCATCCATCTCCATACTGGGCACGTTCAAGATCGCCGCAGCCATCTCGGTGCTCGTGCCTCTCCTTGTTTTGGGAGTGCCCATCTTCGACTACGCTGCGGTGCTCGTGCGGCGCATGGTCAGCCGAGCGCCGCTGACTGCAGGCGACCGCCGTCATCTTCATCACCGGCTGCTGGAGCGCGGGCTCACGCACCGGCAAGCAGTTTGGGTCATTTACGGATGCACGGCGCTGCTTTGTGCTGCAGCGCTGTTGATCTTTCGAGCGAGCCATTGACGTGCCCCTGAGGGAGCTATGAGCGCCTCCTGTCAGCCCAGCCCGGATGCCTGGGTTCAGGCGATTACGCGTATGATCCTGCGCCTTGTCCTCCTGGGAGGAGCGGCCTTCGGCGCCGTCTATGTTCTGGGTCGCCTCAAGCCGGTGCTGATCTCCCTCTTTGTGGCGGCAATCCTCGCGTACATCATACGCCCGATTGCATGCTGGATGGCAGGGCTTCACGGTTTCCGGTTGGTCCATCGTTCGGCAGCAGCGCTTCTGGCATCTTTGGTGCGGGGCAGGACACCGGCGAAGGAGCGCCAAGCGGGCCTGGGCACATCGAAGCAGAGCCCGGTCTCGGGTACCGCCGGAACTTTGCCTTTGGGGGACCATGCGCTGCGCGTGATTGCGAGCCTCTACGTGCTGGTGCTAATGATGCTGGCACTCTGGCTCGGATTGCGCCTCGTGGCGAACCCCTTCATCCAGGAAGCCCGGAACCTTGCCCTAAACATGCCGCGGCTGGAGCGCAGGCTTGAGAAGCAGGCGCGGGATCTGCGCGAATGGTATCGCCAGAACGTTCCGGAGCGCACGCGCCAGTGGGTGGAGGAGCAGTTGGCCCGCAGCAACGCCGGAGCGCAGTTCAGCATCCAAACAAAGGTAACGCAATGGGGCCAGGAGGGGCTGAAGAGTGTAGCAGGCGCCCTCAAGAATGTGGTGGAACTGGTACTGCTCCCCGTGCTTGCCTTCTACTTTGCCGTAGACAGCAAGAAGCTGAAACATGAGTTCGTAGCTCTTCTGCCGCGGGAGCGCCGCAAAGAAACCATGCGCCTGGTTCACGACTTCAACCGCATTATGTACAGCTATGTGGTGGGGCAATGCATTCTGTGTGTATTGGCCGGCGTCATCGTGGGTCTGGGTCTATGGGCTCTGGGCATGGATTATTGGGTAACGCTTGGGCTTCTTGCCGGGGTAACGCGCGCCATACCGATCATCGGGCCCATCGTGGGAGGAGTGCCGATTGTTCTGCTGGCGCTCATCACCCGAGGGTTGGGTGTAGCCCTTGCCGTTCTCATCTTTTTTACATGCCTCCATTTCGCAGAGAGCAAGTTCCTTATGCCTATGGTGATTGGTGATCGGATGCGGCTGCATCCCGTGCTGATCATCATCGTTCTGCTCATCGGCGGCGAGTTCGGAGGGCTGCTGGGCATGTTCTTCGCTCCACCCCTGGCCGCCATCCTTCGTGTGGCTGTGCGCAGATATTGGCTGGCGAGAGTGCAGCACAGGAGGGTTGCGGCGTCGGCTTCGTAGGGCGCTGCTTCGTTCGGCAAGGTTTGGACACCATTTCGGATTGCAGCTAGGGATTTTCGGGCTGCACCTTAGTTTGCTTGGCAGGCAGGAGGTTGAAGATGAGGCTGACGGATTGTGCCCGCGTGCGCCATCCCAAGCCCACCTCCACGCAATCCCAACGCCTTCGGACGGCCGCTTCCACGTCATAGGCCCGGTGCCGATCCAAATCGTAATTCACGCCGAGATCGAGGGCCCATTGTGTTCCGGAGTGGCCGAAGCGGAGGCGCAGCTCATGGGTTATATCGCGCCGGTCGAAGGCAAATGGGGTGGCCCCGAAGTCCTTCATGATGAGATAACTTGCCCCCAAGAGCGTGCGGGGATTGACGAGGTAATCCAGTTCTGCTTCCGGAGCCAGGAGGGCGTAACCCGTGCCCCGCCCGTAGAGGTTCGTCCAAGCCGTAAAGCCGAAGCGGGCATGGAGGGGCCCGGCAATCTTGAGGAATGGCCCGACTGCCTCGCTTTGAAGCGCGATGCGTTCGTCGGATGCGCCGGTAGGAGCTTCCTTAACGTATCCTGCGCTCAAAGCCATGTTCACCATCCAGTTTTTGGCGCGGAATACCGCCGGTCCCAAGCGCTCGGACGAGCGGGACGCCTGAGCCGTTTCACCCGTGAGATTGGCAATGGTGATGCCCACTTCAGGAAGCCGGCTCACGCGAAGGTCCGTGCGCTTGCGGTTGTACTGGAAGGCCGATGAGGTGAGCATGGCGTATAGGGTTGTACGCCGGGGCGGCTCAGGTGGGTTCTCATCCAGGGACCTCAAAGTTGGCGGTGGCGTGGCTACAAGGGCTGTGCGCAGCGGCTCCACGGCTCTGGTCAGGTGGGCCGACGGCGGTCCAACATCAGGATCTTGCTGAATGACGTCGTGGCTATAGGCGATTGTGCCTGTGGGCGTGCGCCTCATCGAAAGGCCGATATCGTAGGTCATCAGAGTGCCGGGGTCGGACACAACGTCGTCTTGCAGGTGAAACTGGATGCCTGTTTCCTTGCTGTAGCCCGGGAAAGGAAAAGCGAGTTGCGAAGTCTTGCTGAAGGACTTGCTGATCTCAGGAAGTGAGAGGATGCGAACGTGGCCAAGCCAAAAGGTAACGTGTTTGGCCTTTACGCGTCGGCCTGAGGACACCTCCAGTTGCCGAGCCGTGATGTGGAAGTGCGGATTGGGCAGGCTGCACGTTGTGAACCATGCGTCTGTGGCGCGGATGGCTCTGCCGGGGAGTAAATCCAACCGGCTCCCTTGTACGCGGATCCCGCTTAGGTCGGCTTTGGCTTCGAGCACGGAACCGGTTTGGTTCTGGCTGTTGAATTTGAGGTCTCTTCCCACGAGGGTACCTTCGGCCCGCTCGAGCCGCACCGCCCCGCGCACCAGGATATCGCCATTGGCTTTGCCTTCTGCATCGTCGGCTACAATCACGGTCTTTTCACCCGTAACGGCATCGGTGAGGATGATGCGCACCGGTCCGGGAGATTTGAAGGTGTTGTCGGCGGGTTGCCACACGAGGTCATGGTAGCGGTCAATCGTCACCTGACCCAGCACCGGTTGGGAGGCTTTGGTCCGTTTGGAAATCTGGCACGCTGCGAGTTGTGGGAATGCCTGGACACAGAAAAGTAGCAGGGCCGTACAGGCGATGCGGAGGCAACCGGGCCGCGCCAGGATCATGGAAGCAATCCCTCCGCACGAAGCGAGTGTGGTGCCTAGGCTGTTTCGGTATTCCCAAGGTTCGGGCCGGCGGCGGCCAAGCCTTGCTGCTCCACCCATCCCCTTCCAGCCTCTAGAAGTCACTGCTCACATCCCACTCTGCAGGTTCCCCGTCGCGGCTGGAGGTGCCGGGTAACATTTCCTTGCGGAACCCCTCATCGTCATAGGTGCGGGTGCGAACCACCACAGGCATGGGGACTGCGTGCCCGAGGATCAATGCCTGCTGCTTCGTGTCTAGCGTGGCGAGAACGCCGGCGAGGCTCGCAGCGCCTGGAAGCCCGGAGAGCACGGCCTGAATGTCTTGATCGTCATCCAAGAGGCACACCAACTTTGTACCGAGTTGGGAAAGCACCTCCGTGTCTATGCCGGAGGGGCGCTGATCCACCACAAGGAGCGTGACGTTGTACTTGCGCATCTCGCGGGCGATGGTGCCGAAGATCGTCTGCCTGGCCAAAGCCGGTGACAGGAACTTGTGGGCTTCCTCGATGGTGAGGACGAGGTGGCGCGGGCGCGGCTTCTGTTGGCCTAGTGCGGCTTCCGTGTCTTCCACCCATTGCTCGTGAATGCGGCGGGCTAGGATGTTGGCTACGAGCATGTACTGCACAGGGTCGGTATAGTGGCCGAATTCCAGAACCACGTGGCGCCCATCCTTGAGCATACCGATAATCTCCCGCACAGAAGTATCCTTTGGTGGGGCTGGCGGTGCAGTTTGGGCCAAGGCTGGTGCTTCGCTGGACGCATCCTCCTGTTCCTGCCGGCCGGCAGCAGGCTCTACGAGGAAGCCTTTGCACCTTTGGATGAGGCTTCGAAGCTTGCGCTGAAGGGCCGTGAGGGCCCCGGTATGGGCGCCGCTGCTGTCGCAGAATTCCTTGATCTTCTGCGATGTCATGCTGCGGTCCACGAGGGCTGCCAGCCATTTCTTCTCTCCATAGGCGTTGATGAGAATATTGGCCGTTTCCACTGCGGTGTCCGTAAGGTTCAGCTCCTCTTTCAGCAGGATAACGTCGTCCAGCGTAAGCTCGGAATAGGGGATGGTAACAGGTTTTGCATAAGGGACGCCGCGCTGGCGAGTGGACGTGGGGTCGAGGGTAAAGATCTCCACCTTTTCATCGAAGAGTTGTTTGAGCCCCCGAACGGCGCTCCGTTGCCGATCTTCCGATGTGCCGGACCATCCGTATTCATTATGCATGTCGAACACGAGGTTCACGGCAGCGCGATGCTTGATGATGCCGGCGAGGCAAATCCGGGTGAGGAAGGTTTTGCCGGTCCCCGATTTCCCGAAGATGCCGTTGGAGCGCTCAACGAACCTCTCCAGGTTGAGGCACACCGCCGTGTCTTCCATTTCCACCGGGCTTCCGATGCGGTAGAAGCCCTTCTGGTCTTCTCGCCCGAACACAGAGCTGACGTCTTCCTGTGTGGCGCTATAGACATTGCTGAAGTGGTTCGGCACGGTGCGCACCGGCATCAGGAGCGTTTCTGGTGAAGCAGTTGGGGAGTGCGCCGGGGCCATAAGCATGGGCCGAAGCTCTACAGTGACATAGGCGCCGGTGCCTTCGAGAACCTTGCGCAAGAAGCCCTCCTCTTCTGCCGGTGGGTTGAGAACGAGTTTGTCGCTGAGGGCGGAAAGGGTTACATTCGTAATGAGCGCGTAAAAGATGTGGCTGCGCCCTTCCACCACTACAAGGCGTCCGGCGCGCAGATCCTCCACCGGGTGGTTCGGGGCGAGCTTCATCTCCAGGCCACGCGCCAATGAGCCGCGGACAATCACACCGAGCGGCAGACCGTGCTTCACCGTCGTGGCGGGCGCGTCTGGGTTTTGAAAGGCGGCCAAACTAAGCAATCCTCCGCCGGGTTGGCAACTTCGATGGTCTTCAGGGTGGAGTTCCCTGTTGGGCTCCTCAAATCCTGCCGGGCGGCCGTTGCCTCCATGCGAACGGTTCCCACGTTGTGCGCCTGCGGCCAATAGGCTATAATGGGATCGCAATGGGCAAGGTGCATTCCCACTCCATCAATCGTACCCAACAGTTCCTGCGTTCGTTGGACAGCCTCTTTGCTGAGGCGGTGAGGGGTTCGTCCGACGTTCAGCACATGCTCCAGTCCACCCTGGAAGCGGCCGTCCGCGTGGTGGAGGGCCGTCGAGGCTTCCTGGCCATCGTCAATCACGAAACCGGCGAATTGGAGGTTGTATGCACTACAGGCGAGGGCTGGACGGAGGAGCGCAAGCGCCTGCGGCTCAATTTGGGGCAAGAGGGCCAACGGGGCATTACCGGCTATGTGGCACTCACCGGAACGCCTTACGTTACGGGAGATACGGCGAACGACGCCCATCATCTTCGCTTCTTCGAGGATGCCCGAAGTGAGATTGCCGTCCCGATTTTGGGCGCCCATGGTCAGGCCCGGGGCGTCATCAATATAGACAGCCCGGAGTACGATGCCTTCGACGAAGATGACGTAGCTCACCTCGCGCCGTTAGCCCACGCAGCCGCCGTTCGCATGGTCATCGAAGGGTTCCGAGCGCGTGAGACCGCTCTGGTTGCCATCGGCCAGGATCTGGCATCCACAGTGGATGTGGACGCACTCGTGCGCAAAGTGGTGGATCTGGCGGCCGACGCCTTGGAGTTTGAGGACTGCTCGGTTTTTCTGTTGGACGAGCAGACGGAGCATCTGGTTCTTAAGGCCACGCGCGGCTCGCTTGCGCTCCAGGTGGGGAAGGCCGTGTATCACTTGGGAGAAGGGCTTACGGGATGGGTGGCTCTGCACGGGGAACCGGTTCGGCTGGACGACCCGGTTGCCGATCCTCGGTGGAAAGGCCTCTTCACAGAGTTCCCCGCGGCCGAGCTGGGCGCCTTCATGGCTGTGCCCATCGAGAGCCGCAACCGGGTGCTGGGCGTGATCCGGGTGCTGCGCCGAAAGGTTCGCACAGCCTGGTTCGCGAACCGCTTTACCGAGGCAGATGAGCGCGTCCTCACCACAATCGGCAGCCAGGTGGGCGCAGCAATAGACAACGCACGGAGTTTCAAACGGATGATCCGTGCGGAGCGCATGGCGGCGTGGGGCGAACTCTCTGCCCGTTCGGCCCACATGATCGGCAATCGGGCGTTCGCCCTCCGGGGGGACCTCAATGAATTGCTCCATGTGGTGGAGCAGCTTCCACAATGTTCCGAGAAGGAGCAGCTTCTTGGCATCGCCCGGAGCATGGAGAACGGGCTCGCCCGGCTGGAAGAGATACTCCGTGAGTTCCGCGACTACGTGATGGCGACGCAGGTTACTCCGGCGCCTTGCGACGTTGCCGGCGTACTGCGGGAGGCCATCGAGGAAACGCTGCCCAAACGGAGCAACGTAAAGCTGGAGTTGAACATTGCCGCAGATCTTCCGGTGGTCCTCTGCGATGCGGTGCGCCTGAAGCGGGCGTTTGGAGAACTGATCGAGAATGCCGTAAGCTTTCAACCCGAAGGCGGTGAGCTTAGGGTGTGCGCGTGTCGCGTGGATCCCGAGGAGCGCGGCGATCATGGGCTGCCGCATTCCCGCCAGTATATCCGCATTGAATTTGCGGACCGGGGCCCTGGTGTCCCAACGGACCTGAAGCGCCTTATCTTTCGTCCATTCTATACATCGCGTGTGAAAGGAATGGGGTTGGGCCTATCCATCGTGCAAGGGATCGTCGAAGCGCATCAGGGCATCATCAAGGAGGTGGGGGTACCAGGCGAGGGCGCACGGTTTGTAATCTACTTGCCGGTGGCGGAACCTCAACCCGCCCCGGAGCAAGGGAAGCCCGCGTAGTCACGAAGCCGGATGAACCGTGCGTGGGGCAGCCAGGCTGCCTCAGTTGGGTGCGGACATTGGGCGGCTTCGTGTGCAAGACGCCTGCCGGGCACACGACGGCGAAAAATTCGGTGTACGGAACTGAATTAGGGGCACAAGCGAGGAGAGGACATGTCCAGGATCTTGGTTGTTGACGACGAGGAGGACGTGCTGGCGGCACTGCGGCGGCGACTGGAGCGGGAAGGATACCATGTGGACACAGCTTCCAGCTCTGCAGATGCGGAACAAGCCATTCGGAGAGCCGAGCCTGCGTACGATGTGGTGGTCACCGACATGAGCATGGAGGAAGCCGACAGCGGCCTGCGGGTGCTGCAGGAAGCGTTGGCTCACGACCTATTCACCGAGGTAATCGTGCTGACGGCCTACGGGAACGTCGCCAACGCGGTCGAATCCATGCGGCGCGGAGCCTTTGATTACCTCGAAAAGAACACGCCCGGCGTGGACGTGTACGAACTCCTTATTCTTAAGGTGGCCCAGGCTATGGAGCGTCGTCGCACAGCGATCGCCACCGTCCGCCGTTTGGAGGATCTGGCGCGCCATAGATCGGGTTTTGACCGTTCTCGATAGGCATTCAGCGGTTTTCCCGAACAGGTTTGGACGCTGAGGTGTCATTCATGCAAGAACCTCTCCTTCGTGTAGAGGATCTCCGGAAGCACTTCCTCCTTAGGTACCGCTCGGGCTTTCAAACCCGCACTCACGTGGTTCGGGCGATAGATGGTGTAGGCCTTACTCTGCATGCCGGCGAGACCTTGGGGCTGGTAGGCGAGAGCGGGTGCGGCAAGACGACCTTGGGTCGCGTCATCTTGCGTCTCGTGGAGCCTACAGCGGGCCGCGTGTGGTTCCAGGGGCAGGAACTTACCCAGTTGCGAGGAACCGCGCTCAGGGCGGTCCGGCGGAACCTTGGGATCGTATTCCAGGATCCCATGGCCTCACTGGACCCGCGGATGACGGCGGGAGCCATCATAGCGGAACCTCTGCGCATTCATGGCGTCGTTCAGAACCGCCGCGAAGCCCGTGAGCGCGTGCAAGTGTTACTGGAGCAAGTAGGGCTGGATGCCGGCGCCGCCGGCCGATATCCCCATGAGTTTTCGGGAGGTCAGCGGCAGCGCATCGGGATTGCGCGAGCGATTGCCACCGGGCCCAAGCTCGTGATATTGGACGAGCCGGTTTCCGCATTGGACATTTCGATCCGCGCCCAGATCCTGAACCTCCTGCAAGATCTGGGGGAACGTTTGGGGTTGGCCTATCTCTTCATTGCCCACGATCTTTCGGCCGTGCGGCATGTTTGCCATCAGGTGGCTGTGATGCACCTGGGGGTAATCGTGGAGACGGCGCCCACCGCCCAGCTCTTTGCAGCACCGCTCCATCCATACACAAGGGCGCTGATCGCCTCAGTGCCTGTACCCGATCCTCAACGCCGAAGCATTGCTCCCCCTCTGGAAGGGGACGTGTCGCCGCTTGGAGTAGAAATCGGCGGATGCCGTTTCCGCAGCCGGTGTCCGCTGGCTCAGGAACGGTGCTCAACCGAGGAGCCGCAACTTAGAGAGATGGGAAGCGGACATCGGGTGGCATGCCATTTCCCCGGCTAGCCGGGCATCAGACCTCAGTTGATGCCGGGGCCCTGGGCCTCGCCTTCGCCTGTGGCAGGCGCCCCCATGGCTGGTCCGGAATTGGCCGGCGCAGGGGAAGCAGAAGAGGGGAGAATGGGCGCAGGGCTGCCGCTTGACGGCCGGCGGAAGGGCACTGGGCGCATCATCGGTGCGGGAGGAAGCGGTGAATGGGCCTGGGCGGTGCGGCCGGGCGGAGGCGGGTTTGTTCCCGTTGGGTGCCGGCCGCCGAAGAGTTCGCGCCCCACAAAGAGAAGGGCAACCACGGTCACCAGAACCATAATCACCGCGTAGGCGATCTGCTTCCAGCGGCTTGCGTCACCGGTGTTCTTGGCCGAGCGCTTGGAGCCCTTCTTTTGGGGTGCAGGCGTGGTTTTTCGCGGAGGTCCGGAGGATCCGTCAGGATCATGCAATTCCAATACTTCGGGCATAAACGTCCTCCTCTTGCCACGCCGGAGTTATGGTTATTATACCGCCGTCTTTTCCGGCTGCAGGTCTTCGTCCCGGGTGTGCCTGCGGCAAGCGCCCGCCTTGCCTGGGCATTGTAAGAAACTGTGCTCTCTGCAGGCCCCACAAACTCGGCATCCGTCGGTCGAGAAGCCGGCGACTATAGGCGGGGAACCGGGCCGGCCGCGCCGACGTAACCATCTTCATATTCGGCTGCAGCGAGCGGACACACGACCATGGCCGGCTTTGCGGTCCAACAGTATGACCACAAACTTGTGTTGTACAAGTCACACCAGGGGCGCCTCCATTCCGTGGGCTGCGTGTACTTCGGCATCGCTCTGTGCTGTGCAGGCATCCTCGGTCTTCTGGGTTTGCTGTGGGAGGCCGAGAGCGGTACGGACCACACTGCCCTTGATCCGCCGCAGCTTTTCAGCCCCCACGGCAACCATTTCGGTTTCCTGTGGCTCGTGGCCATGGCCGTTCTCTTCGGACTGGTTCCGGCTTATGCGGCGCGGGCCTACCGGGCCGGCACCCGCATCGTGTTCGACCGGATTGCCGGAACGGTGTCGGTGAACGGCCGCTGCGTCACGCGCCTCGACCGGGTAGAAGGCGTCGTCCTTCGATGCACCACGGACCCTGCCGGCGTACCGATCCATCGGCTGGTACTTTTGCACTCCGACGGAGCAGAATGGGTGATCCATACTGCCTACAACAGGCCCGAAGTGAGCAACCTTGCGTGGGCCATCGCGAGTTTCCTCGGCCTGGAACGCCGGCGATGGCTGCCGTAAGTACCCCTTACAGCTTGGTCCACTCGCCGTCGTCATTCTGGTATTCGATCAGGGTAACCGGGCTCACACCGTTGGGTTTGATGTAGAGGCCGGTTATACGGAGCTTGGCGACGGTGTCGTGGAGCTGCCTCACGCCGCCTGCGGAACCGGCATACATGGCGAACCTTTCCATTCCTTTGGCCCTCCAGCCCCACGTGGGATGAGCCTTGATGGCCGTCGCAGAGATGCGCGCGATGCATCCTCCCCGACTGGAAGCCACAGCATCGCGAACGCTCAGCACATGGTCCACGGAGTCCACTATGGCCAGGCGCAAGGCCGCTTTGCCTTCCATGGATGCCAGAACCACATAACCTTCCACAGACACCGTGGTTTTTGGAGCCCGATGGGCATGAAGGAAGTCGTCCACAGTAGTGAAGCGGTTCTGATCGGCCGGCATGGCCGGCTTCGGCGGGTGGGGCGCTTTGGGAGCGGCGCCGCACATCCCGGTGAAGGCGATGCAAAGGATTGCAGCGTGGGCAACGATACCTCTACGGTGCATTGGGTGTCCTCCTAATAAAGAGTGCTGGCTGGGCGGCGCAATCCGCCTCCCATGAGCGTTTCTTCCTTACCGGGCGAGAGTCCTTCCCATTGTTTCGGAAGGCGGGGCAGCTCTCTACGCTGTTGTAAGCCATAATACAGTGGTCCGGCAGCATAACGCGACTGAACTGCCGTTTCTTAGCGCGCAGATTGGTTGGAACGATGGCGGCGCGCCCAGTTCTATGCGTCGCAAAGCAGAAGTGTGCCGGGAGGCTGCGCGAGTGGTTCCGGCAGTTCGGGAGCGACGGGATAGCGATTTCCATGCGGGTTTGGCGTGATCTCTTCTGGAATTGCGCAGCCTTCCTCAGCACCGCGGCTGCTTTGGCAACTGCCGACACTCGGGTACCTGCCGTACCGTCCACGGACCCCAACCGCGGCCTCTTTCCTGCCTCATCTGTGGTGGACTTCCGGTATCTACTGGATGCCCCTGCAGGCAAGCGCGGTTTCCTCACTGCCCGTGGCGGTCATTTTTATTGGGCCGACGGTACCCGAGGGAAGTTTTGGGGCGTGAATATCAGCAGCCGCTCAGTTTGGGTGGATCATTCGCGCATCGAACAGGTGGCGGAAGTTCTCGCCCGCGCAGGTTGCAATATGGTGCGCTTCGAAGCGTTGGACACGGCTGAGGGCATTCTGGATGTTCCCGGTTCCAACAGTTCCAGGGCGCTAAACAGCGACCGGTTGGAGCGGCTGGATTATTGGATCGCGCAACTCAAGAAGCGGGGGATTTACGTTTACCTCGATTTGCTGGACTTCAGGCAGTTCAAAGCGGGCGACGGTGTGCCTGCATGGGATCAGCTTGGGCGTGCCGCCAAGCCGTGTGCTGTTTTTGATGATCGGCTCATCGCGCTGCAGGAGGAATACGCGCGCCAGCTCCTCACGCATCGCAACCCTTATACGGGACTGCGCTATGTGGATGACCCGGCCATCGCGCTGATAGAGGTGTGCAACGAGCATGGTCTCTTCATGAAAGCCGCTGAACTGGACACTTTGCCGGATTATTACGCATTGGAACTGCGGCGGCTGTGGTCGGAATGGTTGGTGCAGCGGTACCGCTCGCGAGATGCATTAGCGTTGGCCTGGAAGCGCGCGTCTGGGCGGGAGGTATTGCAGCCATTCGAAGACCCGGCATCGGGGACGGTGGCGCTGCCGCTGTTCGCGCGGTCCGGGTCGCAGGCTGAGGCGGATAAGCCCGGGGTGCAAGGCGGCATCCTGGCTCAACCTGGGGATCCGCGAACGGCGCCGGCACGCGTGGCCGACGGTGTGCGCTTCCTGTATGACATGCAGCGAAGATACTTTCGGCGCATGCACCTCTTCTTGCGCACCCTCGGCGTGAAGGTTCCCATAACAGGTGTGGTGTCCAGCGATATTCCGCCAGACCTGGCATCGGTGGCGGACGAGATGGATTTCACGGCAGAGAACTACTACTTCGACCATCCTGCCTTCACGGGCAAAGATTGGGAAGGTGCGTTCTTTTACAACGACACGAACCCGATTCGGTTCAGCTCGGTGTACCAGATCGCACCGTGGCTTGCGGCGCTGCGCTGGCAAGGCAAGCCGGTGGTGGTGCGCGAATGGGCCGTAGTGTGGCCCAACCGATACCGAGCAGTTGCCATGCCCGAAATGGCGGCCTACGCCGGTCTGCAGGATTTTGACGCTGTACTCCTGTTCGGATATCAGGTGGAGCGCGACCCTGGTCGCCTTGGGGACTTCGATCATCAGGCGGATCCTACCGTTTGGGGATTGTTCGGATTGGCGGCCCAGTGCTTCCTCCGCGGCGACGTGAAGCCCTCTCCCTATGTGCTCACGATGCGGTATTCCGACGCAGAGCTGTTCCGGTGGCCCAGCACCCTTGGCGACCTCTACCGGTGCGCTTGGGCGGTGCGCATCGAGAGCGAATATACACCTGGGCCTGCCGACCATGGTTCCTCCGGCGTGGAACGTTCGCCCGCACGAACACGGACGCGTCTTGCCGCTCGCGGGAGGCGTGGCTCGAAGGGAAATCGGGCGCGTGTCATCGCGAAAGACCTAGAAGTGTCGGCGGGCGACCGATGGCTCCTCCCCCAAGTACTCGAGCGCTTTCGGATGGCAGGGGCCTCGTGCGATGCTCTGATGTTCGGTGCCGGCGTTCTGAAATCAGCCACCGGAGAGATCATTCGCCGTACCCAGGCAGGCCGGCTGGAACTGGTAACTCCCAGAGCCATCGCTGTGTGCGGCGAGCTGCCGTGCGCTCAGCCCGTGCACCTGGGGGATTGGACCGTCGTTACAGGGACGGCGGTAGGGGCCTTCATGGCGGTGTCTCTGGATGGCGCTCCGTTAAGTAGATCCCGGCGATATGTGATGAAGATGGTAAGCGTGGCCCAGAACAGCGGGCAGGAGCTGCAGGCGGCCCAAAGCGGAGCACCGGGTAAGTGGCTCATCAAGAATTGGGGCAGAGCGCCTATCCGTACCCTCGGCGAATCTTCAACGCTTCCCACGCGCATCCTGCTGGGGGGCCGGCAGCTTGTGTCCCTGGATCTACGTAACGGCACGTGGGAGGTGTCCGTGTCCGAAGATCAGGCAACCCTGGTTTGCGACACTCCTGGCATCCGCGTGTCCCTTTTCGGCCAGCAGACAACGACGGCGCCGGATGTTCCCATCGTCGTGGACCTGTCTTTATCCCGGCAGACGGCCCGCGAGGAGTGAGCCCGGAACGGTGCGGCGATCCGGAGTGACATTTCTCTCAAAGCAGGACAAGGGTGCGCCGCCCGTGTCGTTCTGCATTGGGTGCAGCCAGGTTCCAAACGGCTTGGGCAGCCTCGGCATCGCCGCCATTCCTACCCTTCTGAGCGCACTGCAGAGACAGGCCGTGTCCCTTTGTTGACCCGGGTCCCATGGCCGATGCTCGGTATCCGTCACGGCGGTTTGCTTATGCCGCCCAAGTTTTGGCGTTTGCATGCTCCGCGGCAGCCGGATAGCCCTTCCTAATCCCTGGGGTTGAGGATGCGCTCGATCGTTTTGCGGCAGTCGTGCAGGTGCAGAGCTGTTTGCGCATCTGCTGCCCTGGGGAGCGCGCGGTCAATCTCTTTGGCGAGGGCTTCCAGGGCTCCTCGTGCCTGGGGTCTCAGGTCTGTTTGGGTGGTACTCTCGCCGGTCAGGCGGGCGCGCATCAATTCGAGGTAAGCGCGCTGAAGGTTCCGGCGGAAGAGGCTGACGGCGGGCCGACGCTGCGAGAGCTCGCTCCAAAGCGCTCCTTGAACATCCGCAACGAAGCGCTTCACGGGGTAGGCGTTCTTCGGGCTCAGCGCTTCGGTGTCCAGCATCCTTCGGATCCGCGCGTCGTTGAAAAGGGATTGAAGGATGGCCGTTTGGCTCTGGAGCACCAGGTCCTCCACACCAGAAGGCTCGATGCGATACAGAACCTCGGGTCGCAGGATCTCCTGAGGCGTAGTGAAGGCATGTTGGGCCAGGAACCGAACTGCTGCTGCCTGCCTCTCGGCTGGAACCGGCTTATAGACTTCCCCGCCGCGGCCCGCGTGGTAATCCGTCTGGACTACGCCGCCCACCAGGTTGGTTACGTGCATCAGCTCGGTGGTGCGCTGGCGTACCAGCGTATTGAACGCATCTTCCAGCAAACTATAATCATCGCCGAAATGGCTGGTGGCCGAGAGCAAAAGCTTGGCTACGCGGGCGATATTGAGGAACCCTAGGCGGGTGGCTTCGATGGGGTCGTTGCTCAGATCCTCCATTTGTTGGGTAGGATCCTCGAAGTGGCTGTTGCCGAAGCGCAGCATCGGGTTGGATATCTGCTGCGCAGCGAGGCGATCCAGCGTTGGCTTCTCGTCGTCGGGCGTCTTCACGCCGGGGATCGGCATATATCCCCACTTGATGGCGAAGATGTCATAGGGGCCGATTTTCGGGATTAGGTGTGCTCCGTCGCCCGGCTGGGCTACGTAATTGAAGCGGCCGTAATCCATGATCGAAGCCTCGTCGCCGTATTGCGCTGTAAACTTGGGGTCGCGGAGTTGGGCAACGGTGTAGGAGGATGATGCCTTAAAGTTGTGTTCGAGCCCCAGGGTATGGCCCACCTCGTGACAGATGATGTAGCGAACGATGCGCCCCATCAGGGCGTCGGGTAGCGGAAGGTGGCGTGCCTGGGGGTCTTGGGCAGCACATTGGGAGAAGTACCAATCCTCTCCGAGTTTGAGGACGTTGTGCCACACGATGATGTGCGCGGAGATGATCTCGCCGCTCCGCGGATCGTGCACGTGTGGGCCCATGGCATTTTCGAATGTGGTAGGAGCCCAGCGGATCACCGAGTAGCGTGCGTCTTCGGGATCCCAGCCGGGGTCCTGGTCTGCGGTGGGCGCTTCCCTGCACACGATGGCGTTACGGAACCCTGCGGCTTCGAACGCCTGGTTCCAATCTTCTACGCCTTGCTTTACGTAGGGGCGCCACTTCTCGGGTACTTCACGGCTGATGTAATACACGATGGGCTGGATCGGTTCGGATATGGGGGCGGTAGCATCGCGCTTTTCCAAACGATAGCGGGCAATGTACTGGCGTTCCACTACGCGGTGATCCGGCCGGCCGTAGTCTTGGAAGCTTTCGGAGAAGAAGCCGACGCGGCTGTCTCGCAGGCGGCCCATCATGGGCTTTTCCGGGAGGAGGACCATGCTGTAATGAACGAGGGCCGTGATGCTGGAGGGTACCGCTCGGCGCATGGCTCCGATCGGGCCGCCCACCGAACCGCCGCCGGTATACGTGAGCATGGAACGAGCCTCGATGTTGATGGGAAAGACCTTGACGCTGTCAATGTAGGAACGCGCGGGATCCAGCCCGCCCCCGCCCAGGACGTTCTTCGCGCTGAATTCCGGGATGTCTGTGTTATACAAGCGTGTCACGTCAATCACGGGTTCGCCGCCCGGAGCCTCGGTCTCCACGTCGAAGGCTGCAACAATGGGTTCAAGGGAGGCGGCCTGTACGGCCTGCTCGATAGCGCCGCCTTCCGCGCGGATCACATAGCTCACGGTGCGCAGATAGATTTTGTTCTCTCTGCGCGTCCAGCGAATGACGCGGTCTTGCACATGAATGCCCCCGTAACCCATACCTGCCGGAAGCTGGGCGATTTCAGTTGTAAGGAGCATGTCACGGTTCAGAAGCGCGGGAGGGATTTGGAAGAAGTATTTGTCGCCCACGTGGTGTACCGTGAAGAGGCCCGCCATGGTCTTAGCATCTGAAGGGATTACTTCGCTGTAGGGCTTGAGGCGTCCGGGCTTCTGGCCCTCTGCCGATTTGGTGGAACCCGGGCCAGGGGGCTGACCTGGCGCAGGCGGATGCTGGAACGAGTTGGACTGTGCCTGGACCACACTCGCGTAAGCAGCAACAAAAAACACGATCATTGCATGGCGCAGCAGGTGTCGCGCTGGCATGGAAGCCTCCATAGAGGTAGGATAGACGCAGCGAGGCTATTCGGCACGCCGAAGGGTGTCTCCTTCTAAGGCGTGGGTCTCTGATGCGGCGCCGCGGGCGGTGCAATAGAGGTGTGCAGCGATGATGACATCGGGTGTTTCAGGCGATCGGCGGGCTGGTCCCGCGCCTTGCCGTCATCGGTGCGGCAGCATGCGCCTCATCCTGGCAATCTGCGTTATGAGCACGTGGGCCGCTCAGCCGACCGCAGCGTACGTGTCGAGCCCGCCGGGTGTGGTGGCCTGGGACGAGGCTTCGGTTCGCATCTCGAAGCTGCTGAAGGATCCTGCGCTGGAAGGATGCACGATGGGCGTGGTAATCCAACATTTGGCAACCGGGCGCGTCCTCTATTCCCTCAACCCGGGCGCGCTGTTGATGCCCGCATCGAACCAGAAGCTGGTGACGTCCGCAGCGGCTTTGGCCATCCTCGGCCCGGATTTCCGGTTTATCACGCGCGTCGTTGCAGCGGAGGCGCCCGGACCGGACGGCATGGTCCGCGGCAATGTTTATTTGAAAGGAGGGGGCGATCCTCTGCTGAATGACCAGGATCTGGACGATCTCGCGGCTGCAGTGAGGAAGGCCGGCGTACGCTGCATCACAGGCGGCGTTGTGGGAGACGCATCCCTGTTCACCGACGGCCCCTACGGTGACGGGTGGGCGTGGGACGACTTCTCGTATGCGTACTCCCCGGAGGTGTCGGCCCTCAATTTGAACGAGAACGTGGTAATCGTCGAGTGCCGGCCGGGCAGGCGCGCCGGCGATCCGGTGGCCGTGCGGCTTCGGCCGGACGTGGGCTTCGTGCAAGTACGAAACTGTGCGAAGACGGCAGCCGCAGGGGAGCCTTCGAGCTTGCGTGCGTGGCGCGTGCTGGGCCGGAATGAAATCGTCGTAGAGGGAAGGCTTCCTCTGCAAGGCGCGGCAGACGGCGGAAGCGTTGCGCGGGTTACGGTAGAGGATCCGGCGAAATTCGCCGCGGCGGTATTTGCCCGCAAGCTCCGGGAAGCGGGCGTCGCGGTGCATGGGCCTTCGGGTACCGGTGCTGCGCCCCAGACCGGGGTGGAGATCGCAGAGCATGGGAGCCCATCCTTGCGGGATCTTTTGCCGCGGATGAACAAGCCGAGCGACAATCTCATGGCAGAATGTTTCCTGCGAATGGCAGGTGCCGTAAAGAACGGCGACGGTTCGGCGGCAGCCGGGGCTCGCTCAGCACGTGACTGGTTCGTTCGGCAAGGGATGGACTGCACAGGCCTTGTGATAACCGATGGATCAGGCCTTTCGAGGCAGACCTTGCTGACCGCCCAGAGCCTTGCCGGCGTGCTTCGCATCGCAGCCCGGCAGCCGTGGGCGGATGCATTCCGCGCATCTCTGCCGATCGCCGGCGTGGACGGCACTCTGCGTAATCGAATGAAGGGCACCGCTGCCGCCGGAAACTGCCGCGCCAAAACCGGTTCCCTCTCCGGGGTAAGCAGCCTTTCCGGATATGTAGTGAGTGCAGATGGAACCCCGCTTGTGTTTGTGATCTTGATGAACCACTACGCGTGCCCGCGCCGAGTGCCGGTGCAGATCCAAGATGAGATTGTAGAACTCTTGGCCCAAACGCGCGTACAACCCCCGGGTGCGCCAGACGTAACGAGCCTGGGAGCCTCGCACCATTAACGGCTTGTGAGGCATGGCGGTCGCAGAGCGTGGCCGGAACGGCCAGGGCTTGGGCGGTGGCGGGTGGCGTTAGCATGGTTCGTTGTGCGAACCCGCGGCACATGCCAGGGGAGGGCCGGGGGCGGCGTCGAAGGCTGTTCGGCCCTCCTCATGAAATGGGCAACTGCGCTCCTCGCAACGTGTGTCGGTGAGGTCCGCCGGTTACAGTTGGATGACGCGCTTCTCCTTCTCGGACTGGTAGCCTCCCAAGATGATCTTGAGCACGGTGATGCCCTCTTTAAGCCCCTGTTCCGGAGCGGCTCCCGTCTCGATGCACTCTACAAAGTGCTTGATCTCCCCTACAAAGCCGTTTTCCGGCTGGAGCTCGTGCTTCTCTGCTTCTCCATCAAGGGGCTGAAAGTAAAGGGTGTTCCCGCGTCCGTAGATCTGCCCCTTTTCACCGATGGCGTGGATCTGCCAGTGTCCATTGGGCCACGGATGTCCCCAGGAGGTTTGGAGGGTTCCCACGGCTCGGTTGGCGAAACGCACCATCGTTTGGGCAGTGTCTTCAGCGTCTAGGCTGGGCTGGTTGTAGTTGTCCGTCATGCTCACCACTTCCACCGGATCTGAATTTGCAATGGAAATGAGCATGTATGTGGGATGGTATCCCGTGTCCAAGGCGCACCCTCCACCGGCCTCGGCGGCAGAACCGCGCCATCCCCAGCGGTCTCGCGTCTGGCGGTCCCGAATGAGGAAGCAGTCCACGGTGCGTACGCTGAAGATGCGGCCGAGGCGGCCTTCTTGGATCCAGCGCCGTGCGGTTCGCGGAGCCGGCTCGAACATCTGGTTGTGGGCGCACATAAGGGTGACGCCGTTGGAGGTCACTGCGGCCTCGATGTCGCGCGCTTCTTCCAGCGTGGTGCAGAGGGGTTTCTCTGTGAGAATGTGCTTGCCGGCTTCCGCTGCATCTACAATGGCGTCGCGGTGCAGGCGGTGCGGGAGGGCAATATCCACGGCGTCCAGCTCCACGTCCTTGAGCATGGCGCGCCAGTCGGTATAGACCTGCGCGGTGCCCCCCAGGTCCTTTGCGCGTTGAACAGCATTTGCCTCGTTCACGTCGCATGCGGCAACAACTTGGGCCCGACCTTCCACAGCCTTCCAGCCTGGAATGTGGGCGCCCATGATGCCGCCGCAGCCTACAAGGCCAACTCGTATCACGTGCGTGTTCCCCCGATTTATTTGGTTGAGGATCTGCCTGGATCCCCAGGCGTGATTAAACGCTTCGTATGCGTTTCCCTGCTCAAGGCGTGGAACTGTGCAGCAGCGCGGAAGGTATCATGCAACCGTGCCGGCTCATGAGGCGGGCAGCCACGTTGAATACGGATAGGAGGTCGTGTCGTGGAACAGGCGGTGCTGCCGAGATGGGATCTTGACGAAGCCTTCCCTTCTTTGGACTCCAAGGAATTCGCTTCAGCCCTCGACGATGCTGTGGCCCACATCGGGCAGTTGGCTGACCTTTTCGAAAAGTTCGGGGTTCGCCGCAGGACGATTAGCAAAGTGGACGATGCATTCGTGGCGGACTTCGAGCGAGTAATGACGCAGATCAACGGTCTGCTGGAGAAGCTGCGGACGCTGGACGCCTATGTGGGGTGCATCGTAACTACAGATGCGTCCAACGAACAGGCGCAGAGTGCGGAGAGCCTTCTGAGCGCCCATCATGTGCGCGTAGATCAGCTCCTCACACGCTTTACCGCGTGGGTGGGCTCCAGCGACGTGGACGCGCTGCTCCTAAGGTCCCAGGTTGCCCGGGAACACGAATATGCGGTGCGGAGGGCACAGGTCCTTGCGCGCCATCAGATGGCCGAAGGGGAAGAGGACCTTGCTTCAGCATTGCGCCCGGCTTCCATCGAGGCGTGGGCGCGCCTCCACGGCAATATGAGCGCCCGCCTTGTAGGCAAGATGGAACTGGATGGTCAAGCCCAAGAGCTGCCGATGAGCCGCCTGCGTGCTCTTGCGTCGCATCCGAACCGTGAAGTGCGCCGCGCTGCATTCGAGGCTGAACTTTTGGCCTGGGAGAGTGTGGCGGTTCCCTTTGCTGCTGCGCTCAACGGCGTGAAGGGGTACCAGCAGGTGGTGCGCCGCCGCCGCGGATATGAGGACGACTTGGAGCCCACATTCGTTATGAATGGCGTGGACCGTAGGATCCTGGATGCGATGCACTCCGCCGTGGCAGAGGTGCAGGTTGACTTCCGGCGTTATCTGGAGGCGAAGGCCAAGATCCTCGGGTTGGACCGGCTGGCATGGTACGATCTGGCTGCACCCGTAGGACGCGAGGCCAAGAAGTGGGAATGGCAAGAAGCGGAGGAGTTCATCGTGCGGAACTTCGCTTCGTATTCGGATCGCCTTGCTGATTTTGCCCGTTACGCATTCAAGAACCGCTGGGTGGATGCCGAGCCGAGGGTGGGAAAGGAAGGGGGCGCCTATTGCACGTCGCTGAAGCCGGGGGTGTCGCGCATCATGATGAATTACGATGGATCCTTCAATTCCATCTCGACCCTCGCCCATGAACTAGGCCACGCCTATCACAATTTGAACCTCGCGACACGCACTCCGCTCCAGCGGGCCACGCCGATGACACTAGCGGAGACCGCCTCGATCTTCTGCGAGACGCTCGCATTCGACGCCGCTTTGAGGAACGCAGACGCTTCGGATCGCCTCGTGCTTCTGGATATCGTGCTGCAGCGCGATCTGGGCGTGCTTGTGGATGTTTACTCCCGGTTCCTCTTCGAAGGGCGCGTGTTTGCGATGCGATCTGAGCGGGATCTTACGGTGACGGAGCTGAAGGACCTTATGATGCAGTGCCAGCGGGACACCTACGGGGATGCAGTGGATCCCCTTCACCCGTACATGTGGGCGGTGAAAGGGCACTATTACGGACCGCTCTTTTACAACTATCCGTATACGTTTGGGCTCTTGTTCGGATTGGGGCTCTATGCCGCATATCTGCAGGATGCAGACGGCTTCCGGCGGCGCTACGATGAACTCCTCTCCCGTACCGGCTTGGCGGATGCAGCCTCCCTGGCCCGAGAGTTCGGGTTCGACCTGGCCGCCAGTGCGTTTTGGAGATCGAGCCTTGACGTGGTGCGCGGAGAGATCGAGGAATTCGTGCGCCTGGCAAACAGCTAGGAGGGGGCGGCGCCGGGCTCACCCCCTCCTGACTGCTTCGGAGATGTATTGCGCGCGTCGCTAGATTACCACGACGTTGGCTGCGCGCAACCCCTTTCCACGCGGATCGTTCTCCACCTCGAACTGTACCCGCTGGCCCTCATGAAGTTCACGGTAGCCGCTCATTTCGATGGCGCTGAAGTGAACGAAGACGTCCTCTCCGCCATCTTGGGCGATGAAGCCGTAGCCCTTGGTTGCATTGAACCACTTGACTGTACCGACCGTAGGCATTGCTGAAAACAACCTCCTGAGAATCGATCGCGCCGCACCAACGACAGAGCAGGAGGCCTCCGGCTGAATGCCTCACGAAACGGCCATGTCTTGGTGGCGAGCAGCATCACTTCCCCGGATCGAACCGGATCGCCGCATTATAACATAGCCGAGCCAAAGGCGCAAGAGGGTTTTCGGACCGACAAAAGCATAATCTCGCTGCGAAACAAGCAACAACGAACCTTTCCCCCAGGCTCCTTTCCGGCGCAGCGGCCGTTTTGTGTTGACCGCGCACTTCATAGGAAGCTATAATACGACATGTGAACATCGAACGCCGCAATGGATAGCCCTGCGCTATCCATTATTGCTTTGGGGAAGGGTTATTGCCGATGGCCAACACGGTGGTAGTAGGGGCGCAGTGGGGAGACGAGGCAAAGGGCAAGATCGTGGATTATCTTGCTGCAAGTGCCGCCATGGTAGTCCGCTATGGCGGAGGGAGTAATGCCGGCCATACCGTGGTAGTAGATGGCGCGACCTATAAATTCCATTTGGTGCCCTGCGGCATCCTTCACCCCGGAGTAACCTGCGTCATCGCAGACGGCGTAGTGGTGGACCCGAAAGTGCTCGTGACCGAATTGGAGGAGCTGCAATCCCGGGGGCATTCCGTGGAGCGCCTCAGGATCTCCGCGAATGCCCATGTGGTGATGCCGTACCACCATCGGCTCGACGACATCGCCGAAAAACGCCGGGGCGCTGCCGCCATCGGAACCACAGGCCGCGGCATCGGGCCGGCATACGCCGACAAGGCCGCTCGGGTGGGCATCCGGATGCATGAATTCGTGGATCCCCAGCGGTTCGCTCAGCGCGCCCGTGAGCGCATCGCCGAGAACAACCTTATCTTCACGCGCGTCTACGACGAGGAGCCTTTGGATGCCGATGCCGTTATCGCAGAGTACAGCGGATATGCCGAACGCCTAAAGGGCTTTGTAACGGACACGTCGGTTCTGGTAGCCAAGGCGGCTGCATCAGAGGCGGGGGTTGTGTTCGAAGGTGCCCAAGGCACGCTTCTGGATTTGGATATGGGCACCTATCCTTTCGTAACCTCCTCTCATCCTCTAGCCGGCGGCGCCTGCGTAGGTACGGGCATCGGCCCTACTGCTATTCATTCCGTGCTCGGCGTCGCAAAAAGTTACACGACGCGCGTGGGCGCAGGGGCTTTCCCCACAGAACTGAAAGACGCCATCGGCGACACCATTCGTGAGCGTGGAAATGAGTACGGCACCACAACGGGGAGACCCCGGCGCTGCGGTTGGCTCGACACCGTGATCCTTCGCTATGCCGCCCGCGTCAACGGTCTCACCGGCCTGTGCCTGGGGCTGCTCGACGTATTGACGGGTCTCGACACCCTGCGGATTGCTGTGGCGTACCGAGTGGGTGGGCGTGTGCTGACAGACCTTCCGACCGATCTCGGCAATCGCACCGACCTAACGCCGGTCTATGAGGAGCTCCCGGGATGGAGTGAGGATATCAGCGGCGCCCGACGCCTTGATGAACTTCCTCCGAATGCCCGAGCATACATCCGCCGGGTGGAAGAGCTCGTAGAGGTGCCGGTGGTGAGCGTGTCTGTGGGGCCGCATCGGGAGCAGACAATTGTTGCATCCGATATCCTTATGGCCCGATGATGCCGGTTCTGGGCTCTAGAAGCGAGTGAACATACCAGCCTGATATGCCGTCTTACGCATGGAGGCGTCCCGCGGGTTACCAGATCCGGACGAGTTCCGGCACGCTGTTGGGTACGGATGCCATTTTGAAGGAGCGGGATGAGTTCATTCGACCTCGAGGTCCATCCGGTGTACGGGGCCGTCCCCGCCGACGGAGACATGGTCCAACCCGGGGAGGTGCTTGGTTTGTCTCCGGATGGGACGGCTTTGGTGGAAGCCCCTGTGGCGGGCAGAGTGCATATTTGCCGTGTTCAGCTTGGCGACGGGCACCGCACGATTGTGCGCATCGTGCCCCACAGGACGGAAGATTGTTGCAATTCCACGGGTTGACTGGCGCCCGCATCAGTCCACGCACGGCTTGCCGTGGGGTTTGCCAGCTGGAGCGTGGCAGCGGGGGCACTGGCCCGGGCCTTGCCATATTTCTTCGCCGGCCGGCGCCCCGGGCTTCGGTTCCTTGACGGCGGCCTCGTAGGTCGTTTCGCGTCTGGCAAGGGCCGGCTGCCGCACCCGCCGTTCCACTGGGAGCCGTGCATCCGGTCCCGGCGGCAGGGGACTATCGGCGAGGCGGCCCTCTTCATCCAATTCGGGGGAGAACTGCGTCCCGAAACCTGCCAGAGCGAGTGCGCGTGCAATGGCGCCCGTCTCCGCCTTCTCCACCCAGCCGGCGGGGAAGTCCTGTTGTGTTTCCGTTTTGTGCCCTGTGGCTATGATGCGGCCCTCTGCGTTGCGAATGGTGGCAAGCACGGTCGCAAAGCCTTCCTTCTGGCCCCCTTCCACAATCTGCGTGGTTACGCCCCAATCGGGGCACTCGTCCCGGAACCAGACGATGCGGTAGGCTGCTGGCAGGTAGAGCTTGCCGCCCTGCACCTGCAGTAGATATCTGCGGAGTCTTGGCGGCATGCGCCTGCGGCATGTGTCTTGGGAATGGAGCTCGTCCCCGGGCGCCGGTTGCATATCCTGGGACGGTACCGCGTTTGCGTCTTCACCGGCGGATGTTGCCTTAGGGGTTTCGTGTTTGCCGTCCTCTGCCATGTGTATGCTCCCTATTCGCCCGCCATGAAGGCATTCGTGATGAGCTGCACCCGGCCGGTTCCGTCGGGCAGCATCTCTACCTCGGCCACGTCAAAGCGGCACGAGCATTCGCCGATATGGCGGCAAGCCAAATAGTGCTCGGCGGCTGCGGCCAATCGCGACCGCTTGCGTTTGTCTACAGCACCCGCCGGATGCTTCCCGCGCGTCCGCAATGTCTTCACTTCCAGGAAGACCAGGGTTGCACCCTGCCGAGCAATTACGTCAATTTCGCCCTGGGGGCAGCGGTAGCGCTTCTCCAATATCTCCCATCCCAGCCTGCGCAGATGGGTTGCAGCGATCTCTTCCCCTTTGAGACCTATGGACTGGCATTCGGACAGATCCAGTTCGAGACGGGCGCCTCGTGCCTCCGATACAGGGGCGAAGGACAATCTGTGGGCGGGGCATGGACCTAAGCGGGCAAGAGCCGCCAGGTGCTGCGGCGTGGCATAACCGCTATGCGCGGCGAAGCCGTAGCCGGGATAACGGGCGTCGAGTTCCTGCATCATGCGGTCCCGTGTTACCTTGGCGATGATCGAGGCCGCGGCGATGGAGGCGCTGGTTGCGTCTCCTTTCACGATGGCGCGGTGGGGCACCGGGAATGGGTTGACGGGCAATCCGTCTATGAGGGCGAACTCGGGCCGCATCGGGCATTGTTCCACGGCGCGCCGCATGGCCAGGTGGGTAGCGCGGAGGATGTTGAGGCGGTCAATCTCCTCAACGTCTGCAACGCCTACTCCCACCGTGAGGGCCGCGCCGGTGATCATCCGGAAGAGCTGCTCCCGCCGGCGCGGGGAGAGGGCTTTGGAATCCTTCAGGGCCGGCAAAGCGGCGCAGAAGGGAAGGATCACACAGGCAGCCACCACAGGTCCGGCTAGAGGTCCCCGGCCTGCCTCATCTACGCCTGCGATGAGAGAGATGCCGTGCTCGCGGGCCTCCCGCTCGGCTACCCAGAGATCCGCAACGTTGCGATGCACTGCTGCTCCTTCAGCCCAAGCCGGCAAGCCCCGTCCAAAGCCGGCCGCGTGTTCAGTGGATGATGCGTATCCGGCTGAGGGGCCAGAAAATGACCTCAGCCTTGCCGATGACGCGGTTCCGAGGGAGCGTGCCCCAGAACCGGCTGTCGTTAGAGTTGTTGCGGTTGTCGCCCATTACGAAAAGTTGGTTGGGGCCGAGGTGCAGCGGCGTTCCCTCGGCGTAATGAGCCTGCTCGGGCTGCGGATCGTCCATGGGAGCTTTGATGCAGTAGGGGGCACCCGTACAGCTCCCGTCGGGATTCGCCACCTTCTCCATGAGGGGGCGGCCATTGAGGAATACCCGCATCTGTCCGTCCGGCGCCTTTTTGATTTCCACAGTGTCGCCCGGAGTGGCGATGAGGCGCTTGATGAGGACATTCTCGTTCTGCCCGCCGCCCATGGTGTCTGCCTTCTTCTCGGCCCTAAAGACGATGATCTCCCCGCGGCGCGGATCCCGCAACCGGTAAATGAGCTTGTTTACGAAGATGTGATCGTGGATGGACGTGGGGTAATCCGTATTCGTTGCCGGGTTATACCCCGCATCGTGCCCCATGAGGGTCGGTTCCATAGACTCCGATGGGATGTAGAACGCCTGCACGAAGAAGGGCCGCACGATCAGGAATACAAGGACGGCGGCGATGATTAGGGATTCCGCCAGTTCTGCGACGGATCGAGCGAGCTGGGCTTCGCTGGGAACAAGCGCCAGTCGGACCAGCGTCAGTACAAAGGCTGCCAGTACCACGTAACCGATGCTAAGGTTCGCGAGCCACTCAGTGGCGCCCACTTCCTGAGGATGCATGAGGTACGCACGTCCTTCCTTTTATTGTCTGGCAGCCCGGTCTTCCTTGATGCGTGCCTTTTTGCCGACTACGTTGCGCAGGTAGTAGAGCTTGGCTCGCCGCACCTTGCCCCGCCGCACCACTTCGATGCGCTCAATGCGCGGCGAGTGAAGGAGGTAGGTGCGCTCCACGCCGACCTGGTGCGAGATCTTGCGTACGGTAAAGTGCGTCCGACTGAGCGTGCCGCCCATCGCGATGACAACGCCTTCGAATACCTGGATGCGTTCCTTGCCGCCTTCCACCACCTTGGCGTGAACGCGAACGGTGTCGCCGGCCCGGAATTCCGGGACTTCGGCTTTCATCTGGCTACGCTCCAATTCCGATATCACATCAGCCATGTTCCTTCATCCTTTCTAGTTGAGCTGTTGAGGAGCCTCTTCTGCGCTTCGGCGCCGGGAGAGCATTTCCGTTAGGGGTTTGCCTCATCGAGTGGTTCCCCGCTTTCGAGTAGTTGCACGTCTTCCGGAGTGGGTCTAAAGCTCCTCCAAAGGTCCGGTCGTCGTTCCTGCGTGCGCACGAGTTGGTGCCACCTACGCCACTTGCGGATGCGCTCATGATGGCCGCAGAAGAGGATCTCCGGAACCTTCCAGCCGCGAAAGTCTCGCGGGAGAGTGTATTGTGGGTACTCGAGCAATCCCTCCGAAAAACTGTCTTGACCCGGTGCATCGGCATTGCCCAGCGCGCCCGGCAGGAGGCGTACGACGGCATCCATCATGACGAGGGCAGGAAGTTCTCCGCCGCTCAGCACGTAATCCCCGATGGAGAGTTCGTCCGTTGCGAGGTATCGGCGGACGCGCTCATCCACGCCTTCGTAGCGACCGCATAGAAAGATGAGATGTGCCTCCTGCGCAAGCTCCTTTGCCTTCGCCTGATTGAAAACGGTGCCCTGTGGATCCGTCAAGATGATGCGTGCCGGGTTTCCCGGTTGTTGCAGGTCTTCTACGGCCCGAAAGAGCGGTTCGGGCTTCATGATCATTCCTCCCCCGCCGCCGCAGGGTTTGTCATCGGTTGTACGATGGCGGTCTGTAGCGTAGTCGCGCAAATTCACTACGCGCAACTGCACGAGGCCGGCGGCTAACGCCCGGCCCATGATACCGTGCCCCACCGCTCCGTCCACCAGCTGCGGAAAGATCGTGACGACGTCAATCCGCATCCCCGGGCTCCGCCGCATCCTCCGGGAGCAGCCCCTGGGGCGGCGCCACGACGATGCGCCGATCCGTCAGGTTCACTTCGCGAATGAACTCTTTCACCGCAGGGATGAGTATCTCTCCTATGCGGAAAAGGTCTTGCGCCGGATAGGGCAGCACTTCTTCCAGCACCCCTAGGCGCCGGCCGCTTGCGGTTACGACCTCCATGCCCACCAAGTCTGCCACATAGTATTCGTCTGTCCCGAGGGGTTCCGCCTGGGTGCGCATCACTTGGATGCGGGCGCCGCGCCACTCCTCAGCCTGGTTGATACTCTCCAGCCCCTCCAGCTTGAGCACGGCGCCGGCTTTGTGAGGGCGAACGCTCTCAACGGCGAAAAGTCGTGCCACACCCTGGGTATTGCGCAGGCACACTTGTGTGAGGCGCGCGAAACGTTCCGGAAAGTCCGTGTCGTAACGGATGCGCACTTCACCTGCTCGGCCGAAGGGTGCTATTATCGTACCGATCGTCCAATTCCATTCGTCGAGCATGGCCGTAATTCCGGGGAGCAGGTTCCTAAGGTATGATCTCCACGTATACCTTTCGTTTCTCCTTCATGGCCACGGCTTTGGCGACAGTACGCAGGGCATTGGCGATGCGGCCTTGTTTGCCGATGACTTTGCCCAGATCCTGCGCCGCCACGCGGACCTCGTAGGTCACCACTCCTTCTCCCGGCACTTCCGTGATATGTACCTGTTCAGGTTGATCTACGAGTTCCTGAACTACGAATCGGATAAACGCCAAGAGCGACGGTTCCTCTGCTGCGGCCATGGTCTTCCCCGTTCCTATTCGCTGGATGCTTCACTCTGCCCTTCGAGCATGCCGAGGATGCCTTCACGCTTCAGCAGGGCGCGCGCGATGTCTGTAGGTTGAGCACCGTTTCTGAGCCACCTGAGGGCCTTTTCCTTGTCTATCTTGACTGTTGGCGGATCCGTATTGGGATCGTAGTGCCCCAGCATGTCTATAAAGCGACCATCCCGCGGGCTGGTGCTATTCGCCACTACTACACGATAAAAGGGGCGCTTTTTGGCGCCCATACGCCTCAACCGTATCTTGACCGGCACGTGCCAACCTCCTCTTTTCTTTTTGCCGCACGGGACCGCCCCGAAGCGGCCCGCTCTTCGACGCAACCTAGAACGGCAAGCGCAATTTGCGGCGTGGGCGCTTGCCGCCGCCGCCAGTAATCTGATGGACGATCTGGCGCATGAGTTCGAACTGCCGCAGAAATTGGTTCACTTCTTGTACCGTGACGCCGCTGCCCAGGGCGATGCGCCGCTTGCGGCTGCCGTTGAGGATGCTGGGATCGCTCCGCTCCTCGGGCGTCATAGCGCGAACCATGGCCTCGTGGCGTGCCAGTTGGCGCTCGTCCACTTGCACTCCTTTGAGGCGGTTCATCCCCGGCAACATGCTCAGAACCTGCTCCATGGGGCCCATGCGCCGCATCTGTTGAAGCTGTTCCAGGAAGTCATTCAAGTCGAAACGGTTCTCGCGGAGCCTTCGCTCGAGTTCTGCAGCTTTCTTCTGGTCCAGTGCTTGCTCGGCCTTCTCGATCAGGGAAAGGACATCCCCCATGCCCAGGATGCGCGACGCCATGCGGTCGGGATGGAAAACGTCCAGGGCATCCATCTTCTCACCCACGCCGATGAATTTGATGGGCACCCCCGTTACTGCCCGGATGGAAAGCGCGGCTCCCCCACGGGCATCCCCATCGAGCTTGGTCATGATAAAGCCGTCTACCGCAACGCGGTTCTGAAATTCCTGGGCGAAATTCACGGCATCCTGACCAGTCATGGCGTCCACCACGAGGAGGGTTTCCTCGGGATGCACGGCGGCCTTCACTTGTTCCAGCTCGGCCATCATCTCATCATTGATGTGGAGGCGGCCGGCTGTGTCGAGCACGACCACATCGCAGCCTGAGCGCTTTGCGACGCCGACCGCTTCTTGCGCGATGGCCGGAGGCGCCACTCCATCGGGCGCAATGTACACGGGGATGCCCAGTTGCTGACCCAATACCTGAAGTTGGCGCACTGCTGCCGGCCGGTATACGTCGCAGGCCACGAGGAGCGGGTTGCGACCCTGCCGGCGGCACCACAGGGCGAGCTTCCCGGCAGTTGTGGTTTTGCCTGAACCCTGCAGGCCGCAGAGCATGATGACGCTGGGGGGATTGGGAGCAAACCTGATGGGTGCTCCTTCGCCGAGCAGGCCGATCAGCTCTTCGTGGAGGATCTTCACGACCATTTGGGCCGGCGTGAGGCTCTCCAGAACTTCCTGACCCACGGCGCGTTCACGCACTCGGCCGACGAAGTCCTTCACAACTTTGAAGTTTACGTCCGCCTCGAGAAGCGCGAGACGAACCTCGCGCAGCGCCTCGGCGACGTCCGCCTCCGTAAGACGACCGCGCCCCCGGAGTTGTGTGAAGATCCTCGAAAGCTTGTCGGTAAGGTTGTCGAACATATGTGCGCTCGTGCGGGCGGATGCACCAACAGCGGACGACGAACGAGGGAACGGGTGAACGTTCCGGCGTCCATCCTCCGGTTGCAAGGAAACCCAGATTTGGAAGCGCGGCTTGCCGTAACGGTATCGGCGCGAACCGGGCTAGTATACCGCGTGCCGGCGGCGAAGGTCAACGACGGGCTGGGGGAGGAACCACGTTGGTGGACTCCAGATCCCACGTAACGGCAAAGTGGCTGGTGCTGTCAATTGGGAATTCGGCTACGGAGCGTACGGGTAGCCCGACTTCTGGCGCGAAGTACCACGTGTTGGCGGTGGGCTGACGCCCGGTGCCGAAGCGCACGCGCTTGCCCATCCAGCACACGAACTTGCCTGCGTGCGTCTTTACAACGTCCACACCATCAACGACCACGCTTCCGATTGTCTCCCACAAATCCCCGGTGCGGATCGCCGCAACGCCCACTCGGCACACATCAGCCAGCCAGTCTCCAACCCAACCCATGGCGAAGTAGAGGCCGTCCTTCCACTCTCCGGGCAAAAGTGTTGCTTCCTTGGTGTTTTGACTTCCCGGCGTCTCAGGCTGGATCACTTCGAGCGCGCCGTCTTCCTTCTGGCGGATCCACACGAGGCCGGCCACGTCCACTTTCGCATCGCCGCTCGTCTTTCCGCGCACGGTGATGAGAAGGGCCCGATCGGCCACGGCTTCCTTCTCCTGCTTCACAACGCGGAAGCGCACGTCCAGCGCGGACTTTTGGTGCATGGGCCAGGGAAAACCGTTGATGGCACCTGTGTAGTAGAGCGTGTAGGTGAACTTGTAGTTCCATTCGTCGCCTTCTTGGAAGCGATGGAGCCTCGCTTGAGGCTGAGGTTGGTCTGCCAGGGAACTGAGGGGCACAGCTAGAGCCATGAATAGGGTTGCTGCCTTCAGCACCCGTAAGCGTATGCGCTGTATCGTCAATCCTCCTTCGGAACGTATGCTCGTACGGCTGGTCGTGTTAGCTGCGTTCACGGAATCTGATCGGGCATATCGGCTGAAACCGGAAACGGCACGCGCCGGGCGGGGGGAGCTGATGCGAAAAACCGGTAACAACGCCAGGGTCTTCGGCGGAGGTAGCGGGCATGGCGCTACATTCCGGGATGCGGCCCCGAGAAGATGCTTCGGCGCGATGGGAGGGAACCATCCGCCGTGTGCGCCGAGGCGCCTCGGCAGCTCAGCCGCGACGCAGTCGGATGCGGTAAAGATGCACTTCGTAGGGATGAAATGCATCCCGGAACATGCCGTTCTCCACCGGGATCGTGCGCCCTTCGCCGAGGGCTTCGGCTGTACCGGCCTCGTTGGTCCCGGGGATGTGAAACGTCGCCTCGGTTTCCTGGTTCCGCATCCCCACAGCGAACACGTACATACTTCCCTTGTATCGCTTGGCTACGGCAGCGATGGAGGCTGATGTGCGATCCGTTTCCGAGGGCTGAGGCAGGGGTATATCGGGGCTGTTGATGATGGGCGCCATCTTGCGGATCTCGGCGTTGAGCCTCGTTGCTGCGGCGAGCATCCTTGGATCGTCGAGAAGGGCGTGTTCGTTGAAGCGCGGCTTGAATTCGTGAACAAAGTAGATCAAGCCGCGTGATCCGTTGACGATGGCCATCCATGCCTCGGAACGAAGCTGTTCCGGCGTTACTTTGCGCGCGCCGTTGGCGATGCGTGTGCATTCCAGGCAGTTCCACACAATCTTCCGACCACCGGTCCAACCGGCCAGCCGGGCGACGCCGGCTCCAACGTACCACAAGTAATCTTCGGGATGCGGCCGATCCAGGCCGGCGATTGGATAGATGTCGAAGGACACGATGTCGGCACCTTTCACGTACGTCTCGTAATCCCGCAGGGAGGCTCCCGGACCTCGGCCGACCCATTGCTCATTGATGACACCCTGGCCCAGGTTGAGGAGCACAGGGCGGGAAGGATCCTTCGCACGCATTGCCAGGTATTCTGCCACGACCTTCTGCGGCGGGATGCATGAACCCCATCCTTGAGCTCCGGTTTTGGCATCCGTGACGGGTTGGGCATTATCCGGTTCGTCCTGATGCATCCATCCCACGATGATGGGGTCATGGATGTGCTTGAGACCTGTTTCATTCTGCTGGCAGATTACAGGCATACCGGCTTTGGCGAGCGCGTGGAGCTGGTCTTCGGTGGGCCCTTTCCATAGTCCAATGTAAAGATTGAAGCCTGCGGCCTTGTACCGCGCGGCGTTGGCGGGGTCCTGGAGCCACACGGCGATGGGAAAGTACCCGGGCCCAAAGGGTGGGCCGTTGCGCCACGGCGGCAAAGCGGCCAGACTGTACTGGAGGACAGTGGCCAGAAGAAGCGTGTGCATGGATCGAGCCTCCCCAACAGGAGCCGTTCGAGCGGAAGCAAAGCGGGTCTCGGTCTGCCGCACCCGTTCCGCTTCGCTCCCGGACGGTGCAATTGTATTACGATGCGCCTGCTTCGTCAACGGATTATCCGTTCCCGAGGTATGGGATCTTGGCACCGCAGGCAGGGTGCAGGCCGAGCCTCCCGACACAGACCTTGCCTAAGACCGGATCTTTGGGACTTCCCTGCTGTAACGGACCATCGCACGTGCGGATATGCGCCGCCTGTACCGTTGGTATGATGAACGCAGAACTGTGCTCATCACGGCATGGCTCGGAGGGCGGAGGGGCGACAATGGTGCAGATGATGGCCTTGTGCGTGCTCGGGGCTTTGGGCGGCGGGCCGTACCGGGTTGGTCATGGCGAGTTGGTTCGAAAGGTTCTCAGCCCGGATCGGCGGTTCCTTGCCAAGATCATAACGGTGTCCCCTGCGGACCACCACCCTGGCGTGGAGAGTTGCGTGGAGATCTGGAACCAGGCAGGCCGCATCGTGGCGCGCCGAAGCTACGCATCGTGGGATGGAGAGCACGGATATGGCGTGGCGCAAGCCGCTTGGACGCAGAACTCTCGCATCTTTGTCTGGAGGCTCGAAAGCTCGGGCGGCCACTCTCCATGGCATTCTCCTATAGACTTTTGGGCCAGGCGAAGGAACCGCATCTACTCCTTGGACGGCCTGGTTCACGACGCCGTGATTGCCCATCCCTTCACGCTCAACGGGCCAGACCGCATCACGTTGCGCCTCAAGGGCAAAACGGTGATCGAAGGCACGCCGTGCACGCTCGGGTTGGAGAAACTGCTTCGGGCGAGCCGCGAGGGGCGGGTCTCGGGACAGCAATGAAACAATGGGGTGCGGGCGTTTGATGAGTACCCAGCGATGGGATAGGAGATCGGGCGGAGTGGACACGCTCCCGCCCTATCAGAAAGCATGAGTCTGTTGCGGAGGGCTGTTGTGATGGCGGGTAGTACTGGAGAATGTTGGCCCGTGACCATCTTCCTATACGTGCGCCCGGTCGTCGCCCATCTAACAGAAGTGTTCCAAGGAACACATGGGTATAATCTTGGGCGAACGCGAAGACTTGCCGGCAAGGTGACGGGCATCCCGGCGGAGCTGTGACCTAGGTATGGAGAATTACCTTACAATCCTCGTGTTTGCTGTGGTAGGGGCGGCCTTCGTGGGGGTGTCCCTCTTCGCCGCACGGTTGCTGAGCCCTGCGGCCCCCAATCCCGAGAAGCTCGAAACGTACGAATGCGGGCCTCTGCCGTTTGGTGAGGCGTGGCAGCAGTTCAACATGCACTACTATCTGTTTGCGCTGCTGTTCGTCGTCTTCGACGTGGAGGCTGCGTTTTTGTACCCGTGGGCACTGGCCTTCAAATCGCTGGGCGCCTACGCTGTTGCTGAAATGATCCTCTTCGTAGCCCTTCTGGCAGCCGGGTTGGTATACGCGTGGCGCAGGGGAGCCTTGGAATGGGAATGAAGGGTCCAAAGCTGACACAAGAGGAAATAGACACCTGGAGGGTACCTATTCCAGGCGGAGCAGTGATCCTAGCTCCTGTAGATCGCCTGGCGCAGTGGGCGCGGAAGTCCTCCCTGTGGTCCCTCACTTTTGGGCTTTCGTGTTGCGCCATCGAGATGATGGCCACAGCAGCCCCGCGCTTCGATCTGGATCGCTTCGGGATGATCTTCAGGGCGACGCCTCGTCAGGCCGACGTGATGATCGTGGCAGGGTGGGTGTCTGTAAAGATGGCTCCCTTCATCAAGCGTTTGTACGATCAGATGCCCGAGCCGAAATACGTCATCGCCATGGGCGGATGCGCTTCTGCGGGCGGTCCTTACAGGGACAGCATCACCATCGTAAAGGGTGTGGACCGCTTTGTTCCGGTAGACGTGTACGTTTATGGGTGCCCGCCTCGGCCCGAGAACCTCATCAACGGCATTCTGAAGCTTCAAGAGAAGATCATGTCGGAGCGTGCGATGACGCGCTCCGGCCGGCCCGTCAAGCGGGGCGAACCCATCGTCATCGAGGGGTGATGGCGATTGCGACACAGCAGGGGCAGGGGCGTTGCAGGTGGAAGCCATGGACGAAATAGCCGACATCGAGCGGATATTGGGGCCTTCCGTTGAAAGCGTGTGGGTTCGTGGCGGCGTGCCGGGGGTAGAGGTCAAACCTGAGGACCTTCCGAATGTGGCAAGGCGCCTGCGGGAGCATCCGAACCTCCAATTCGACTACCCGGCGGATCTTGCCTGTTACGACACCGGAAGCGCTCTGGTGCTCTGGTATCGGCTGTATTCCATGGACCACAACCGGACGGTCGTCATGCGCGTTACCCTTGATCGGGAGGATCCTCGGGTGCCCAGCCTCACTGCCGTTTGGCCGGGACTCAACTGGCACGAGCGGGAGTGCTTCGACTTGTATGGTGTGCGCTTCGAGGGGCATCCTGACGGCGAGGACCCTGCAGTCTTGCGTATTCTCCTTCCCGAAGATTGGGAGGGGCATCCGTTCCGCAAAGATTACCAGCCTGTCTTCACCGGGGATCCCCTTCACGGGCCGCAGGAGCGTAACTGATGCCGATCACCACCACCGAAATCTCCAGCGCCGGGATGACGGTGAACATGGGACCCCAGCACCCTTCGACCCATGGAGTGCTGAGGCTCGTGGTTCAATTGGACGGAGAAGTAGTGGTAAGCTGCCGGCCCATCATTGGGTACTTGCATCGCGGCCTCGAAAAGATGATGGAGGCCAGGCGGTATGTGCAGAACGTTCCGTTTACGGATCGGCTGGACTATCTTTCGTCCCTCAACTGCAACCTCGCCATATCCCAGGCCATTGAGCGCATCGGGGGGTTGGAGGTTCCCGAGCGCGCTCAGTACATCCGCGTTTTGCTGTGTGAACTCAATCGTCTCGCGAGCCACCTTGTATTTCTGGGGACGTTCGCCACGGACGTAGGAGCCACCACGGTATTCCTCTATGCTTTCCGTGAGCGGGAACTTATCCTTGATCTTTTGGAGGCCATGACGGGAGCTCGTCTTACGTACAATTGGATCCGCCCAGGAGGTGTCGCTGCGGACTTGCCGGACGGGTTCGCCGAGCGGACGCGGGCGTTCCTGAGAACCTTTTTGCCTGCGCTCAATGACAACGACCGCCTTCTGACGGGCAACCGGGTATTCCGCGCGCGTTGTGAGGGCATCGGGGTGATTTCTCGGGAGATGGCCATTGCCTACGGCGCCTCCGGGCCGGTGGCACGAGGCTCCGGCTTGGACTTCGACATTCGCAAGCGGGAGCCCTACGACGTGTACGATCGCGTGGAATTCGACGTTCCCGTATTTTATGAGGGAGACTGCATGGCGCGATACCGCGTGCGCATCGAGGAGATGCGCCAGAGTGTGCGCATCATCGAACAGTGCCTGCGCGACATGCCCGGGGGGGAAGTGTCTACGAAGCTCCCGAAGATCTTCAAGCCCCCGGCCGGGGAGGCCTATTCGCGAACGGAATCGCCCCGTGGGGAACTGAGCTTCTTCATGGTGAGCGACGGCGGGCAGAACCCGTTGCGGGTGCACGTCCGTGCGCCGTCGTTCGTTCACCTGAGCCTTCTTCCCGAGCTGTTGCAGGGAGTGAAGGTTGCCGACGTTATTGCCATCCTTGGGAGCCTGGACACGGTGCTGGGAGAAGTGGACCGATGAGTGTGGCATCGTCGCCCTTTGGCGTAACCCGCGCGTACAAAGTGGGCCAATTGGCGGCGGGTTTGACGATTGCGGCAATGCTGCTGGTGGTGTCTGTAATCGTAGCACATCTGCCGTGGGGATGGGCCCAGCCGATGATCACCTTTGTTGGTGAGCGGCCGGTGCTCAACGCCTTCGTCAAAGCCTTCATCGTGGCGAATTTCGTAGCCCTGCACGTGCTTTTCCTTATCTGGTGGGAGCGGAAGTTCGCCGGATGGCTGCAGGCGCGACTGGGACCCATGCACACGGGCTGGAAGGGTTTGGCGCAGACGGTGGCCGATGCGTTGAAGCTGCTGCTGAAAGAGGACATCGTTCCCGCCAAGGCCGACTACCCCCTTTTTGCTCTAGCGCCGTACCTCGCCTTCATACCGACCTTGATGACCTTCATGGTCCTTCCCTTCAGCCTCACGTGGGTGGGCTGCGATTATCCGTTGGGAGCGCTCTACGCCCTGGCCGTGTCCACCATCGCCGCTCTGGGTATTCTGGCGGCCGGATGGGGAGGCAACAACAAGTACGCGCTCCTGGGCGGGATGCGCGCTGTAGCGCAACTCATTTCATACGAGATCCCCATGGTGGTGGTGGTGCTCACGGTGGTCACCATGGTGGGCACGATGTCGCTCACGCAGATCGTTGTGCGCCAGGAGGGGCTGTGGAACATTGTTCGGTATCCGATATTGATCCCGGCATTCTTGATCTATCTTGTGTGCTCCATGGCAGAAGTGAACCGGGCTCCTTTTGACCTTCCCGAGGCGGAGTCGGAGCTGGTGAGCGGGTTCCACACGGAATATTCGGGGATGCGCTTTGCCTTCTTCTTCTTGGCCGAGTTTGCCAACAACTTTTTTACGGCCGGGTTCGCCGTGGTCCTCTTCTTCGGAGGATGGTTGGGGCCGGTTCTGCCTGGGCCCGTTTGGTTCACGTTGAAGGCGCTCATCTATATCACCGTGATGATGTGGATACGATGGACGCTGCCTCGGCTTAGGATTGACCAGATGATGGGGTTCTGCTGGAAGCTCCTCGTTCCTGCATCGCTGGCGGTGCTGTGCGTAGCGGCGCTGTGGGCCGTGGCGCTTCCATAGAGAGGTGATCATGCATCCCGCGGATACGACGAGGTCTGGCGCAATGGAGGTTCGGAAGCGGCAAAACGCGTTGTTGGACTTTCTGAGCGGCTTCCAGAGCATCTTCGCCGGGATGGCCGTTACCTTCCGGAACCTGGTGGGCCGCGAGAAGATCACGGTGCAGTATCCCTACGAAAGGCTGCCCGTGTCTCCGCGATACCGGGGGCTCTTCTATCTGCCCTTCGACGATGAAGCAGATCGGCTCAAATGTGTTGGGTGTACCTTGTGTGCTCAGGCGTGTCCTACCAATGTCATCAGCATGACGAAGCTGGGTGCGGGGAAGCACGCGGGCGTGAGCGAATTCAATATGGATCTTGGCCGGTGCATGTTCTGCAACCTGTGCATCGAGGCATGCCCATTCGAGGCCATCTACATGGGGCCTGCGTACGAATTGGCATCCTTTGATCGCAATGCGAGTGTATTCCGGATACAGGATCTGGCTCAAGGAGGCGCCTGGGCAGTGGAACACAATCGGCGCACCATCGAGGCGGCGCTTGCCGAGGAGGCTGCCCGGAAGCCCGCCCGAACGGAGGCGGCGCACCACGCCGGGAAGGCGGATGCAGGGGCATGAGCGGTCTAGCGGAACAGGCAGCATTCTACGGCCTCGCACTCCTTATGGTGGTGTCGGGCTTCAAGGTAGTGACCACGCGCAACATCCTCCACGCCGGCTATTGGCTGCTTCCATGCTTCGCATCCATAGCAGGGCTTTTCGCTCTGCTGGCGGCACATTTCTTTTTCGTGGTGCAGCTTCTCATCTACGCGGGCGCGATCCTGGTGTTGTTCATCTTTGCTGTGATGCTCACGCGCAACGTAATGCATCCCCGAAGGGCCCAAACGAATACGCTGGCCCCGTGGGCGGGGCTCGTGTGTGCGGCGATGCTGGCGGGTATGGGCGCTATCGCCGCCGGTTACGGGTGGCGTACCACGTCTGCGCTTCCCGCCGAACCCGCGCACCAAACTGCGGCACTCGGCGCCGCGTTGATCGGGCTGTATGCTGTTCCGTTTGAAGTGTCGTCGCTGTTGCTGCTTGCCGCACTCATCGGCGCCGTCGTGCTGGCCAAGTCTGAGCGCGACGATGTGCCCGAGGAGCCCCCTCTGGCCTTGGTCGAAGAGGGTCTGGCGGCAGAACCTTCATCGCCGGACGTGAGCCCGGCCGGTGTCCATTGACTGGGCGTCGGAGTGGAGGCGAGATGCTCGTACCTTATCTTGTGGCTGGTGCCGTTCTTTTTGTGCTCGGGATCTTTGCCGTGATCTCCCGGCGAAATGCGATAGCTGTTTTGATGGGTGTCGAGCTGATGTTGAACGCAGCGAACCTCAACTTCCTGGCCTTTTGGCGGTATCTGGCGCCGGGGAGCATGGAAGCGCAGGTATTCGTGTTGGTGGGGATCACGGTTGCGGCTGCAGAGGCTGCCGTGGGACTTGCCGTGATCCTCAATATATACCGGGATTTCGGCACCATCGCGGTGGAGCGCATCAACGAGCTCAAAGGGTGACGCGGCTGTGGGACGCGCTTCGGATAACATCGGAATGCCGTCCCGGATGCCATGAATGACGCTATGAACAATCTGCCACTCTATCTCATTCCGCTTGCACCGGCGGCCGCTGCTCTCGTCAACGGTGTTTTGGCCCTCGCGCGGCGTGGAGATAAGACCACCCCTTATATCGGCATCCTGGCAACGGCGACCGCATCGTGCATCTCCATCTTGGCACAGCCTGGGCCAGCGGGGGTTTTCTCCCAAAGGTTTACCTGGCTCCGGATCCCGCCTGCCTTTGCCATCAGCCTCGGCGTGCACGTGGATGCCCTTACATGGGTGATGTTGGGCGTAGTATGCGTGGTGAGCCTGTTGGTGCAAGTGTATTCCATTGGATACATGGCAGGTGAAGCGGGCTACGGGCGTTACTTCGCATACCTGTCGCTCTTTACCGCTTCCATGCTGGGCCTGGTCGTGGCCGACAACCTGTTCCAGCTCTATGTGTGCTGGGAGCTCGTGGGCATCTGTTCCTACCTGCTCATCGGGTTTTGGTGGAGCAAGCCTTCGGCAGCTAATGCCGCGAAGAAGGCGTTTGTCGTAACACGCTTCGGAGACGTAGGGTTTCTTCTGGGCGTTCTGTTGCTTGCCTCCACTGCCGGCTCCTTCCAATTCGACGATGCAGGCCGGGCAGTTCGCTCGGCCGCCGCGGGGCATATGATGGCGGGATCGTTGGTGGGGGCTTCTACATTCGTATGGCTCGTGCCGGTGCTGCTCTTTTGCGGCGCGATCGGCAAGTCCGCTCAATTTCCGTTACATGTGTGGCTTCCCGATGCCATGGAGGGCCCTACGCCGGTGAGCGCGCTCATCCATGCCGCCACGATGGTGGCAGCCGGCGTGTATATGGTTGCCCGCCTCTTCCCGATCTTTGCCGCCTCTGCTATAGCCATGGGTGTTGTGCTGGGCATCGGAACGATAACAGCCTTCATGGCCGCGACCATCGCGGTTACCCAAACGGACATCAAGAAGGTGATGGCCTATTCCACCATCAGCCAATTGGGTTACATGATGGTGGGTCTTGGCGCTGGAAGTCCCACGGCGGGCATCTTCCATTTGGCTACGCACGCTATGTTCAAGGCGCTGCTGTTCTTGACTGCCGGCTCGGTGATCCACGCTCTTCACCACAGTCAGGATCCCAACGACATGCGCCATATGGGCGGACTCGCCCGTAGGATGCCCGCCACGGCGATAACGTGCGGGATAGGAGTGCTGGCTTTGGCGGGGATCCCACCGTTCGCAGGCTTCTGGAGCAAGGATGCCATTCTGGGTGCAGCTTGGGAACGCAGTCACGAGGACCCGTTAGCCCTGCTTGCCCTAGCGGTGGGCGTCGCGGTGGCCGGGATCACTGCCTTCTACGCTACGCGCATGTGGCTCATGACCTTTTGGGGGCAGCCCCGCTCCGAGGAGGCAGCCCATGCCCACGAACCGCCTGCTGTCATGACGGTTCCCTTGTGGGTGCTGGCCATTGCCTCGGTGGGGCTTGGGGGGTACCTGGAGTGGGGCGGCAGGTTCGCAGCCTACTTGGGCCGTGGAGAAGCGGCTGAGGCAATCAATTGGGGGCTGGCTTCTTTCTCTACGCTGATTGCGCTGGCCGGCATGACATGGGCAGCGCGGCTGTACGCTGTTCCGGAACTCGATGCAGCCGCAGAGCCTGTGAGGCGATTGCCGGCAGTTCTCTACAGGACATTCGCCAATCTTTGGGGAATGGATGCATTCTGGAACCGCGTGGGTGCCGCGTGGACGTTGGCCGCCGGCCGGACGGTGGCGTGGATTGATCGCAACATCGTGGACCGCTACGTAGCCCATTCCCCGGCGTGGCTGTGCGCCCGGGGCGGGCTTATCCTCCGGAGGACTGCCAATGGCCAGGCGCAGTCGTACGCGGCAGTCTTCGTGACGGCGGTGGTGGTTCTGGTCGTGCTTGTGCTTCTTTATGAGCAGCAGGCCGGATCCGCTCCTTCAGCCCAGGCAGCGGCGCATGCACTCAATGTGGCTGGTGTAACCAGGGGGGTGTGGCGTTGAACCATCTGGTGCTTACGTTCATCGTGTTATGCCCTCTGACCGCTTCGGCGCTGTGCCTCCTCATTCCGGCGCGGCATGGGCTTTTGGTGCGCCTCACAGCCCTGGCCGGCGCCGGACTTACTCTGCCTGCCTCCATTTGGGCCTGCATCGCCTACGATCGGGCGCGCGGAGGGTTCCAGTTTGAGTGGAAAGTTCCCTGGATCCCCAGCATTGGCGTGGGATACCACGTGGGCGCCGACGGTACGAGCCTTGTGCTGGTTCTGCTCACGTCGCTCATCATCACCGGCGGTGTGTTCGCGTCGTGGACCAACAAGCTGCGCACGAAGGAGTTCCTTGCTCTTCTTCTGCTGCTGGTATCTGGAGTATTTGGGGTTTTCGTCGCCCGGGATCTGTTCTTCTTCTTCCTTTTCTATGAGATCGCCGTTCTCCCCATGTATCTGCTGATCGGCGTGTGGGGGACTTCCACGAAGGAACGCACCAAAGAATACTCCGCCATGAAGCTCACCCTCATGCTGCTGGCGGGAAGTGCCTTCATCCTGGTGGCCATCTTGGCGCTTTATTTCAGTGCTCCCGTTCCCACCTTCGATCTGGCGGAGCTGGGCAAGCTTGCGTTCCGCGGAAGCTTTGCGCGATGGACCTTCTTGGCTGTTTATGTGGGTTTCGGCGTGTTGGCAGGGATCTGGCCCATCCATACTTGGTCTCCGGATGGCCACGCTTCTGCGCCCACGGCTGTGTCTATGCTCCACGCCGGCGTTCTCATGAAGCTTGGAGCCTATGGGATCCTGCGGGTTGGGGTGGGGTTGCTCCCCGAGGGAGCGCAAGAGTGGGCCCTCTTGATGGCCGCGATCGCGACGATCAACATCGTGTACGGCGCCCTATCGGCCATGGGCCAAACCGATTTCAAGTATGTAGTGGCTTATTCCAGTGTGTCGCACATGGGCGTTGTAATGCTGGGGTTGGCCTCGCTGAACCCGGTGGGTGTGAACGGGTCGGTGATGCAAATGTTTTCTCACGGCATCATGACGGGTCTCTTCTTCGCCGTGGTTGGCTTGGTATACGAAAAGTCCCACACCCGCAACATTCTGGAGATGGGCGGCTTTGCCCGCAGGATGCCCGGCATCGCTGTGGCCATGACGATCGGCGGTTTGGCTTCCTTCGGCTTGCCTGCCACCAGCGGCTTCATCGCGGAGTTCCTCTGCTTCTACGGCATATGGCAGCGCTATCCAGGGCTGACGCTCGTGGCAGTTACGGGGATCGTGCTCACAGCCATCTACGTATTGCGGGTGCTTCAGAAAATCTTTCTCGGACCGTTCCGCGAGGACCGGTACCCCGGTCTTCCCGATGCCCGCACTACGGAATGGGTCGCCATCAGCAGCTTGGCGCTCGTATTGCTGATTGTTGGGATGGTGCCCATGCCTCTCGTGCGCCTCATAGACATCGGCCTGAGGACGGTGCCTGGTGTAGAGCGGGTTGCTTCGGCAGCGGCACCTTTGCGGAGGGGCAATACGCGTGCCCTTCTGCATCATGTGGTAGGCCAATACGGCAGCGGAATGCGCCATGATTTCTGACTATCGGCCGCTTTATCCCTACATGCTGCTGACGTTCGCTGCGCTGGTGGTTGCGCTGGCGGGTGCCTTCACAGCACATAGGCGGTCCGCGTGGCTCGGTTGGGCCACATCCGCCGCGTCGCTGGCGGCGCTTTGGCTGGACTGGCACGCGCCTGCCTCTCGCCCATGGCAGGGGCTTCTAGACTTCGGCGGATACAGTAAGGCATTCGACGGAGTGTTTCTGGCCACGCTGGCGATTGTCGCGGCCGGGTCGGCGGCGGGGGAGCGGAGGATGAGGTTTGCTGGAGAGTACTACGCACTCCTCATCTTCTCAACCATGGGCCTGATGCTCATGGCAGCCGGCAACAGCCTTTTGATCCTGTACTTGGGATTGGAGCTCTCGACGATATCGCTCTTCGCCCTCGTGGGCTTCGCCAAGCGGGAAAAGCGGTCGGCGGAAGCTGCTCTCAAGATGTTCATACTGGGTTCCGTAGCTTCGGCGGTGATCCTGTACGGCGCCTCCATCCTGTATGGTGTCATGGCTTCTACGATGGGCGCAGCGGGCTCAACACAGCTGGAGAAGATCGCTCAGGCCTTGGAGGGGATGCAAGGGAGTTATGCTGCGGCGCTCTGGCTGGGCATCGTGCTCGTGCTGGCGGGCCTGGGCTTCAAGATTGCCGCGGTTCCGTTTCACTTGTGGGCCCCGGACGTATACGAGGGAGCCCCCGCAACCGTGTCCGCTTACCTCTCTACAGCCTCCAAGGCCGGAGGCTTCGCGGCTCTCATCCGCGTGCTTTTGGTGGCGTTGCCGGCAATGGGAGATCGGTGGTCTATGATCATCGTTCTCTTGGCGGCTCTTTCCATGACGCTGGGCAACTTGGTGGCTCTTTCCCAAACGAACCTGAAGCGGCTGCTGGCGTACTCCGGCATTGCCCAAGCCGGGTACGTGTTGGTGGGGTTGTCGGGTGCAGCCGTTGATCCTGCTCTAGCGACGAGCGCAGTGCTGATGTACCTTTTCCTCTACGCCTTCACCAATGTAGGCGGCTTTCTGGTGGCTCAGGCGATCTACGATGCTACCGGCTCAGACCAAGTGATTGCTCTGCGCGGGTTGCACAGGCGGGCGCCGGGGCTGGCATTCGCCATGCTCATCATCCTCTTCTCGTTGGGCGGCATCCCTCCTCTGGCCGGCTTCGTGGGGAAGGTGTACCTGTTTGCCGCGGCGTGGAAGGGCGGCCAGCCCGGCTTGGTAGTCCTCGGAGCCCTTATCAGTGTGGCGGCCCTCTACTATTACCTTATGGTGGCTTTGCAAGTGTACATCCGCGATCCCGAGGACGACCGCAGGATGCTCGCGGGTCGCCCGTTGGGGTGGGCCATTGCCGTGTGCGTAGCGGCGACACTGGCCATCGGCATCTATCCGGCTCCGTGGGTGCGGTTGGGTGATCGGGCCGGTACAGCTATAGTTCGTCGAGCCTCAACGCCTCTCATTGGTGAATTCAGTTCTCCTCCGTCGGTCCCCGCGCAGGCTCCTCGATCTGTCGTGTCCAATTGACAGGTTGGCGCTCGTAAGGTATCCTTCGCGCCGTGAGGAAGGCCGCCCATGCGCCGCTTTGGCATGTCGGGATGCCCTGCGCACTCTGAGCGGCACGCGCCTTCCGATTGGGCCCGCATTCGCGCTGCGGCACGCCGAACATTGCCTCAGGAGGACCACCTCGGATGCACTACCTGGCGATCCACGACTTCTTGTGGATCAATACCGTCGTTACCGGCGTTCGAATGCCCTATGATCCCGCAGCCTTGGAGAAGGCGATGGCGGCTCAGTACGCCTACGGCAGGAGTGACAACGCGCTAAGGCAGGCTGCCCATCTTTTGGGGACGATGCTTCGCAATCCGCCCTTTACCTCGGGAAATCTGGCTACAGCGTTCCTTGCTGTGGCGACATTCCTTCTAGCCAATGGTTACCGGCTGGGAGTGCCGGGAACCGAAGCTGCCCAACTGGTGGTGCAATGCCTGCGAAGGGAGATCACCTCCGATGAAGCGGTGAAGAAGATGGCGGTGCCAAGTGGCGGCGAAATGAAGCCCGGCGACACGCTGCGGACGCTGGTGGCTCGTTTGTGCCATGAACATGCCGAAGGGCTTGCCCTTCTGGCGGAACAGGAAGTGAGGGCTGCTGCATGAGTGAACTGAAGATCGCGGTGGTGGGATGCGGCGGCATGGGAGCAGTCCACTTGAACCGGTGGACGGGCGTGCCCGGAGCGAGGATCGCTGCGGTGTGCGACGCCGATGCCACTTTGGCTTATAGGGTTGCCACAGAGTTCGGCGCTGAGGCCCACACCGATTGGGAGGCGCTGATCGGCGACGGGGGATTGGACGTCGTGGACATCTGCACTCCCCCCAATCTCCATGAAGCCATAGCGGTGAAGGCGCTTCGGGCCGGCGCCCACGTTTTGTGCGAAAAGCCCCTCGCCCGCACTCTCCAGGAAGCATTGAGGATGGTGGAAGCTGCTCGGGAATGCGGGAAGCTGCTCATGCCGGCCTTCTGCCACCGGTTCCACCCGCCGATCACTCTAGCTCGCGAGCTGGTGGAGAATGATGACCTCGGCAAGGTTGTGATGTTCCGCAACCGCTTCAGCGGCCAGTTTACGGGTGTGGAGGCCCGCTGGTTCTCCGACCCGGAAGTGGCCGGCGGAGGCGCTCTGCTGGACACCGCGGTGCATTCTATTGACCTATTCCGCTATCTCGTGGGGGAGGTAACGCAGGTGCACGGCTCCATCGCTACCTACAACCCCAATCTGCGGGTGGAAGACAGCGCAATAGTTACCCTTTTGGCGGACACCAAGGCGATGGGCGTGGTGGAAGCCTCATGGGCAACACCCGGCGGCCGCAATGTTGTGGAGATTTACGGAACGGCCGGGGCCTGCATCGTGGATTACGACACCAACCGCGTCCATTACAAAACCGCCGACAGGGTCGCGTGGGAGACGAAGGAGCTGGAAGGGCCGGACCGCTTTCAGCGTGAGATCTGGCACTTTGCCGATGCAGTGCGCGGCGTGCAGCCCCTCCTGGTGACCGGTGAGGACGGCTTGCGCGCCAACGAGATCATTCAGGCTGTTTATGACCAAGCGTTGACTTCGGCGTAACGGGGAGGCGAAGGATGTTCAGTCGGTGGTGGAAGAGCGGGTACGGCAGGCGCTTGGCGGGAACCCTAGAGGCGTTTGCAGTTCTGGCCCTTGCTTCATGCGCCTGGGCCGGACCCCAGACGGTGATGGTACCTATGCGGGACGGCGTGAAGTTGGCCACGGATATCTATCTTCCATCCGGGACGGGACCGTTTCCCGCGGTTCTCGTGCGAACCCCTTACGGTAAAGGGATGGGGGCGCCGCTCGCCGCAGTAGCGAACACCCATGGTTTCGCATTAGTAGTGCAGGACACGCGAGGCCGGTTTGCCTCCCAGGGCGCGAACCTGCCGTTCGAAGCCGACGGCTGGCTGGACGGAACCGCCGACGGCTACGACACCGTGGAGTGGGTGGCTCGCCAGCCGTGGTGCACAGGAAAGATCGGCACTTGGGGCGGATCTGCGCTTGGGATAACTCAGCTCCTGATGGCCGGTACGAACCCGCCGCATCTGACGTGTCAGGTGATTATCGTAGGAAGCCCCAACTTTTACGCGGATGCCACCTACCCCGGGGGTGTCTTCAAGCGCGCCCTGATCGAAGACTGGCTCAAGGCGACGCGCTTCGAGCCCCAGGCGCTGACAACGTGGGTATCCCACCCGACGTACGATGCCTACTGGAAGGCTCGAGACCTCGGTACGCGATGGTCCTGGGTCAACGTACCTGCGATCCATATTGGGGGCTGGTATGACATCTTCACGCAGGGGACGTTGGATGCCTTCATGGGTTATCAGCACAAAGGGGGCCCGGGAGCTCGCGGCAAGCAGCGCCTCGTAATGGGGCCGTGGACGCACGGCGTGGGCAGCCGCACTGCAGGAGCGCTTACCTATCCGCCCAACGCCTCCGCACCTCCTAACCATGCCGACGATGCATGGCGGTGGTTCGACCACTATCTTTCGGGAAAGGACAATGGGGCGGATCGCATTGCGCCTGTTGTGTACTATGTGATGGGCGATGTTACAGACCCCTCGGCACCTGGCAACCAATGGCGCACTGCCCCCGACTGGCCTGTTCCCTCTACGGCTACGCGGTATTACTTCCATCAGGATCGTACCCTGGGATCCCGGCCGCCTGCGGAGAAGAGCGCCTCGCTCACGTATACCTACGATCCAAAGGACCCAACTCCCGGGGTAGGCGGACCTCAGCTCACGATCCCGGCAGGTCCCCAGAAGCAGAATGCGATCGAGGCCCGGCCGGACGTCCTGAGCTTCACAAGCGAAGCGCTTTCTGCGCCATTGGAAGTAACCGGTCGCGTGAAAGCAGAGCTCTGGGTGCGCAGTGATGCGCCGGACACCGACTTTTTCGTGCGCCTTTGCGATGTCTACCCCGACGGCACATCCTACAACGTATGCGAGGGCCAGATCCGTGCCCGCTTCCGCGATGGGCTGGACAAGGAGCATCTGCTTGTACCTGGCCGCACCTATCGGCTCAACGTGGATTTGTGGTCTACCAGTATCATCTTCAACAAGGGGCATCGGCTGCGCGTGGATATTGCTTCCGCAAGTGTCCCCGGGTATGATCCCAATCCGAACACGGGCGCGCCGTTTCGATCCAGCTCCGAGAGCCGAAGCGCCCGCAATACCCTGATTATGGAGCGGTCCCATCCTTCGTGTGTCGTGCTTCCCGTGGTGTCCGGATATCGGTGAGGCTTGGCTCCCGTCTCGATCTTCGCGGGCGCCGTAAGTTTGCCGGTGGGTGATGGGCGGCTCGGGGCGTTGCGTAGGGATGCCTGTTTCACTTCTCCAGTCAGCCGGATACGGGCAGAGGGAAGATTGGCCTTCGCCTAAGTCACCGTTCGGCCATTGACCGCGCGCGATCCGGGAAGATATACTAAGCCGCAGAGGGAGAAGGGCCCCTGCAGCCCTTTCGGGGGAGCCTTCTTCCTTCTTGTTGTTTGCCGGCAGGCTATACGGAGAGAGCGCACCGCATGAACCCGGATGTTTACCGCCGCATGGGGTTGAATGACCTCGAATATCAACAGGTGGAAGCAATCCTCGGACGCGAGCCCACCGAAACAGAACTGGGAATGTTCGCGGTCATGTGGTCCGAGCATTGCGGGTACAAGTACTCGCGGCCCGTCCTGGCCCTCTTCAAAACGTATCGCGAGGCTCAGGAGCACGGCGAGCTGGAGAATGCCGGTGTGGTTCCCTTGGACGATCGGCTCGGCGTGGTGTTCAAGATGGAGAGTCACAACCATCCTTCCGCCGTCGAGCCGTTTCAAGGGGCAGCAACCGGGGTAGGCGGCATCCTGCGTGACATCTTCACGATGGGCGCGCGGCCGATTGCCTGCCTCAACAGCCTGCGCTTCGGCCCCATCGCCGGCGTTCGTGAAGCAGCCCGCAACCGATACCTGTTCGAAAACGTGGTGGAGGGCATCGCCCACTATGGCAATTGTGTGGGCGTGCCTACCGTTGCCGGAGAGGTGGCGTTCCACCGGTGCTATAGCGGCAATCCGCTGGTGAACGCCATGGCGGTGGGTGTGGTGGAGCTGGATCGCGTGGCTCGCGCGCGTGCAGAGGGCATCGGTAACCCGGTGCTTTATGTGGGATCCAGCACCGGCCGCGACGGCATCCATGGAGCCACGTTCGCCTCGGTAGAACTTGGCCCGGACACGCAGGCGCGCCGCCCGAATGTTCAAATGGGCGACCCATTCATGGAGAAGCTGCTCATCGAGGCGACTCTGGAGGCCCTAGCTACGGGAGATATCGTAGGCATACAGGACATGGGTGCCGCAGGCCTCACATGTTCTACCTGCGAACCGGCATCCAAAGCCGGAACCGGGATGGAGATAGACGTGTTGCTGGTTCCCAGGCGTGAGGCAGGGATGACGCCCTATGAGGTGATGCTTTCCGAATCCCAAGAGCGGATGCTTGCCATCGTGCGGCGGGGAGCCGAAGAACGGGTGGCGGCCATCTTTCGCAAGTGGGGTCTCAATGCCGTGGTGATTGGGCATGTGACGTCCGACGGCATGGTGCGCGTGAAGGAGGGCGAGCGCATCGCTGCAGAGGTCCCTGCCAAGGCTTTGACGGATCTGTGCCCAACGTACCGGCTCGAGGCGCGTGAACCCTCGTACGTAGCCCGCGTGCAATCCTTCGATCCCCTCACTTTGCCGGAACCAGGGGGATACGGCGAAACACTCAAGCGGTTGCTGGGTGCGCCCACCATCGCCTCCAAGCGGTGGGTTACGCAACAGTACGACACCATGGTTCAGACACAAACCGTAGTCGGACCGGGCGAAGGCGATGCGGCCGTGCTGCGCATCCGTGGCACGCGGAAAGGCATTGCGTTGAAGACGGATGGGAATGGCCGCTATTGTGCGCTGGATCCGCTTGTGGGAGGCATGATCGCGGTTGCCGAAGCTGCGCGCAACGTGGTTTGCGTGGGCGCCAGGCCTGCAGCCGTAACCGATTGTCTCAATTTCGCCAACCCCGAAAAGCCCGCCGGTTTCTGGCAATTTCAGCGCGCCGTGGAAGGCATCGCGGAGGCGACGGAAGCGCTCGGTACCCCAGTGGTGTCGGGCAACGTGTCGTTCTATAACGAGACACCGGATGCCGCCATCTTCCCCACACCGGTTATCGGGATGCTGGGCATTTTGGAGGATGTGAACCGCCGGTGCACGTTGCCATTCCGTGAGGAAGGGGATATCCTCGTTCTCCTCGGCGAAGCCGCAGATCCCTCAGGGGGACTGGGCGGGAGCGAATATCTGGCTTTGGTCCACAATGTAGAAGCAGGGGCGCCTCCGCGTATAGACTTGGCGGCTGAGAGGCGCTTGCAGGACTGTGTGCTGGATGCCATTCGGGAAGGGCTTCTTGTATCCGCGCACGATTGCTCGGACGGTGGGCTGGCGGTATGCCTGGCGGAGTGCGCCATGAGAGGTGGGGTTGGGGCGGCGGTGCTGCTGCGTTATCGGGACTTCGCCGATCTGCCTCCCAGCGCCGTTTTCTTTGGCGAGGCCCAGGGCCGCATCGTAGTATCCGTACGCACCGAGAAGCAGCTCAAGCGTTTGGAGCGGCTCGCCGAGGCCCACAATGTGCCCGCACTATGGATCGGGACGGTGGGTGGGGATGTACTGCGCATGGCGTTGGATGGCGAGGTCTTGATCCAGGAGCCTCTGGATGAGCTCCGGCGCATTTACAATCATTCGATCGAAGCGATAATGGCGCCTGCAACCGTATAGACACGGCAAAGGAAGAAGGGGGCGCGGATGGCCTCATTAACTGTACAGGTAGAATACTCATGGGAGCCGGTAACGACGCATGGCGGCCAGAAGTACCGCTTTCCGGAGCCGTTGAGCCCCGAGTTCCGTGAGGAATGGTCTCGCCCCGCCGTGTATCGGTGGGTGTTTCGCGGGGACGACGGATGCCTCCGTGAAGCGCTGGTGGGAGAGGCAGAGGATCTTGCTCGATGCGTCTATCAGTACCTTAATCCCGGCGGAGGACAATACGCCAACGCGAAGATCCGCCAGAGGTTGGTGGATAGCTCCCTCTCAGGTGAGCGTGCTGAGCTGGAGGTGCTGAAGATCGGCTCCGTGTCGTTAAACGGGAATGTGCTACCGGCCAGGGATCTGACGCGGCCGGCGGTGCGCCGGCTCTTGGAGCAGGCACTAAATGTGCTCGGCGCCAAGTAGAAGAAGAGGAGCGCAGAGGCGCCGCAGCACGGTGGGATGGCTGCGGCAGCGTGGGGCGGTCGGCGGGATGCCAAACGATGGACCAGGGAATGAACCCGGTTGCTGGTTGTGAGGGTCCGCATGGGGCAGAGTGTTTGCAGGCCCACGAGGGACCTAGGGAAGAGTGCGGCATCTTCGGCATCTTTGCCCCTGGAGAGGATGTGGCCCGCATCACGTATTTCGGGCTCTTCGCCCTTCAGCACCGAGGACAGGAATCCGCGGGCATTGCAGTGGCCAATGGTCGAGAGATCATCGTTCACAAGGAGATGGGTCTCGTCACACAGGTATTCGATGAGGCCACACTGCGGGGGCTTCGCGGGCATATTGCCATAGGGCATACCCGCTACTCCACCACAGGCTCCAGCGTCGTACGCAATGCTCAGCCCATCTGTTGCGGCTTCGCGTCACGGCAAGTGGCGGTGGCCCACAATGGCAACCTCATAAACACCGCTCAGCTCCGGGATGAGTTGAAATCTCAAGGAGCGGATTTCGCCACCACCAACGACAGCGAAGTGATCGCCCTGCTATTGAGCCGGCATCCGGCGGATGATCTGGAATCGGCCTTGCGGATGGTGCTTTCCAAACTGAGCGGCGCCTATTCGCTGGTGATCATGGGGCGTGATCGCCTGATTGGCGTGCGGGATCCCTACGGTGTGCGTCCTCTTTGCCTGGGTCTGCTGAACGGAGGACATTACGTATTCGCCTCGGAGACCTGCGCCCTCAACGTAGTAGGAGCCCGTTTTGTACGCGAGGTGGAGCCGGGTGAGATGATCGTAGTGGACGCTCACGGTCTGAGAGAAGAGCAGGTTCTTCCTGTTGGGCGCCACGCGACCTGCTTGTTCGAATTCATCTATTTCGCGAGGCCGGACAGCCAAATCTACGGCAGGAACCTGCACGCTGCGCGCCGCCGCATGGGTCACGAACTCGCTCGGGAACATCCTTGTCCCAACGCGGATATCGTTATTCCGATCCCGGACTCAGCGATCCCGGCCGCACTGGGGTTTGCAGAAGCCTCCCGCATCCCCTATGGTGAGGGCGTTGTGAAGAACCGGTACATTCAGCGCACCTTTATCCAGCCGGATCAGCGCATGCGTGACTTGGGCGCCCGCATGAAATACACGCCCTTGCGCGATGTGCTGGCCGGCAAACGTGTGGTTATGGTGGATGATTCCATTGTGCGAGGGACCACTACGGGCAAGTTGGTGCGGATGCTTTTGGATGCCGGCGCCGTAGAGGTGCACGTGCGCATTAGCGCTCCGCCGGTACGCCATCCGTGCTTCTACGGGATTGACATGGCGACGCAAGCGGAGCTGGTGGCTGCTCGCCACAGCGTGGAAGATATTCGGAAGTTGATCGGCGCCACCACGTTGGGGTACCTTTCATTGGACGGTGTGGTTCGCGCGGTAGGGCTCGGCAAAAACAAATTCTGCCGCGCCTGCTTCGATGGCCGGTACCCCATACCTGTTCCTCCCGACGTCAAAGTAACCAAGTTGATGCTGGAAGACGTGGAGCCGGCCGCGGCAACGGGCCGCCGTTGATGCCCGCCCGGGCCCGTTGCGCCGCAGAAGGCATGGAATGAAGCAGCGACTTTCAAGTTCATTCTGGCTGCGCATGTGGGCTGCTTTTGTAGCCTCATGCTATATGTGGATGAGCACGGTCGTTGCCCTGCGCCATACCGACGTACTGGTCCTTGTTTCCTCCAGCGACCCCTCGTTTGCCGGAGCACGCTTTCCCGGCGAGCCTTCTGCACCCTCCGAGCGCCTCGCAAAGGCTTCAAAAGAAGGCTCCCATACGCGAGTGTGTGTAGCCTGTGAATGGCAGGCGATGAATGTGTGTGCCGCACTCGCTGCGGTGCGCGTTGCGGTTCAGGTACCTCCGCCAAGGTATCTTGGTGCGGTAGTTCCCGGATTTGCCCCTGGGATGCGCCGCGCGTATCCCCCTCGAGGTCCCCCTCTTCTTCCCCTCGTCCCTGCTTGATCGTAGATTGGGCGCCGGCGCGGCTAAGGCCATCGTGTGCGCCGGTACCCACTGAACCTCCGCTTGTGCGCATGTGTCGCAAAGACGCAGTAACTTTGCTTCGCGGTCCTCATGCTTCGAATGAAGCGGGACCGCCGGCAGGTGCGGCGCATGGGCTCGACGGCGGATCTTTCCATTGAACGAGGAGAGATGAAGCATGAGAGGAATGAATCGGGGTTTCACGCTCATTGAGCTGCTCGTTGTTATCGCGATCATCGCGATACTGGCTGCCATCCTGTTCCCTGTGTTCGCCCAGGCACGGGAGAAGGCACGGAGCAGCGCCTGCTCATCCAACTTGCGCCAGATTGGGTTGGCCATCCTGATGTATGCTCAGGATTGGGATGAACATACGTGCAAGACCCACCACGATCTGGCCCAAGGCGAGACGATTGCGAACCTCTACGTATGGTATTGGCCGCTGCAGGCGTACATCAAGAACGGCGGCATCTTCCATTGTCCGTCGCTGAATGACACGCCGACGATCATGCCGAGCTGGCTATCCCAGGCGGATTGGCAGAACCTTCGCACGGACTACCTGATCAACGGTTTCTTCGCGCACGGAGCGTTCATCGGCATGTTCTCACGGCCGGCCGAGCAGATCCTCGTGGCGGAGCGTCACACCGGGATCGGTTTCTTCGACTACCATCCCTGGCCCAGCGCCCCCAATGGTGATTGGGAGCGCGGCTTCCTGGACGGCTCCGGTTATCAAATAGGCGACCTCGGGTCGGACAGCCAGGTGCCCGATCCCAACAACACGGGGCGTCACAGTTCGGGAGACAACTATGCGTTCCTAGACGGTCATGTAAAGTGGCTGCGCTTTTCGTCTACGCTCGATCCGACGAAGGCGCAAACCGATGTAACCAACTGGGGGATGCATAACATAGATAACCTCCCTTCCAACGAGTAATTGCCTAGTGTGTCCTGGAACGCGACTTTGCAGCTTGAAGGCCGCATTCCACGATACTGAAGGCGCCTATACTCGGGCGAAGGCCTCAGCCAGGTTAGGGGGATGGCACCGACGAGGTCCATCCCCCTACCTTTGTGCGCGCCTTTCGGATTTGGTTCCAAATCCTTTCCGCCTGTTGCTCTCGTCTGCGATTAGATGTATGTAGGCGGAGGAGGAAGAAGCAATGGGCGACGTGGGTATGGACACTATCGAGTATCTCTACAACTCTCTGAAGATTGACGACGAGTGGAGTGTGCGTGAGGAGCGCGGCTTCACGTGGTGGGGGTATCTGTTGGCTCAGCGCATCTGGGCCGAGCCATGCATTGACGACGACGGGATCGTAATATCCCGGATCCAAATTCGCACGGATTTCGCCCGAGACGTTCCGCAGAGTAACCGAGCCTTACAGAGCCTGATGGAATTGGCCGTGCTGCCGGATGTTAGCGGGTTCGTGCGTGACCCAAAAGATCCCACTCGCGTGCAGATTGCTTCCAGCCACATTGTTCACTCAGCGACGCCCGTTGATCTCCAGCGGCTGATCGTTTGGTCGGCATCTATGCAGCAGGGAAAGGCGCACCGGATGCTCCGTCTGTTGGATCGTATCGGTGCCAAGCCGGACGTAACCCACCATCCGCGCAACGGCCCGCGCCTAACGGCAGACGAGTGGGTGAACGTAGAGCCGGTCTTGCATGCTTACGGGCGGAAGATTGGGTGCCCATGGGAAAATGGCGACCTGGAGGCTGCAAGGATACGCATCTTTGCGCTGGCCCCGGCATGCGTCCTCACCACGGGCGACGCCAGTGGGCTCGCTGCGGAGTTTCCGTTCAGGGATAACACGATCCTGTTGCAGATGGAGGCCGACAGGCACCATCCCGTCTATTACAGCGGGATCATTACTCGGATCATGGTGCCGGTTGGCGCGCATGAATGTCCGGATGGCGATCTCCAGCGGCGCGCGTTGGAGCTGAACGAGCTTCACGTGGAGGGAGACCACTTAACCGGCTTGATAGGGTCTTGGTATGGGAACACGTCGGACAACTACTTGGTTTTCAGCCAGTATGTTCCGAGCATGGCGTATGTTCCCAACAGCGCCCTGAACCTGGGATTGTACGCCCTCATCGTCATCAATTGGATTGCGGCGCAGTACGGTTCTTATTGAATGCGTGCGCCTGGCAGGAGGCAGGGGAAGATGCCTATCCGGAATGGCGTCCGGAACAGTCCCAACCTGTGGCGGCGGTGCCTCCGCGATTTTGGGCAGATGCGGCGGAATGCTTCGGGCGTTGTCGGCCACGAAAGATTGGGCGTCGGGCGCGGGAGCCAATAGCGCGACGGCCGATTTTCCTCTCACAGGCGTTCGAGCCCTGCAAAGCTGGTGACCGGAACGGGTTCCATCAGGGGCGGAGCCGGTGCGCGCTTGCCGATACGAGCCAATGCCATTTGGTCGCTTTGGAACAGGCGGATTTCCTTCATGAGGGTGTCGCGTGGAAGCCCCAATTGCATCCGGCGGAGGGATTGTGTCGCAGCAAACCGCACATTTCCGTTGCCGTCGGATGTTTCAATGCGGTGAAGCAGATCACGAACGCTGCTGCCTCCTATACGGCCTAAGGCTTCAACAGCGTACAGGCGTACCGTTGGGTCTGGGTCGTCTGTGGCGATGTGCTGCAGCGGTGTTAGCGCATCCTCCTCACCGCGGACACCGAGAACGTAGGCAGCCAAAGCGCGAACATGACGGTTCCGGGCAAGGATCAAGGCGCCGGGAAGCAGAACAACATGGGCAATGTACCACAGCCGCAACGTAGCGGGACCTACGACGGTCTGCCCGCGTAATGTCTTAGCAAGGAATGCACCGATAACCGGGACGTTTCCGGCGATGCCCGTCTCAATCGAAACAGTGCAAACCCCATGGGAGTCCCATGGCAGCGCGTGGCCGGTGATCTGGAACAAGAGGAACAGACCAGAGCCGCCCAAAAACGTAATCCAGGCTAAGTGGTGTGGCCGGCGGTAGGTTCCACGAAGAATTACCGCAACGGTGGTGAATGCAGCGAGCAGGATGAGTACTGCCGAAAGCCAGTGATGCAGGGAACGTGCGATCTGCAGAAAGGGGTTTCGGGAGATGGCCGCAACATCGTGGTAGGCGCGGTTGGCGGCGGGGTGGTAGTATGGGAGGAGAATGACGCCGGTTAGGCCTGTGAGGGCAACCAGCAAGGCTGGAAGAAACGGCGTGCCTATCGTGGGGCATTTAGTCGGGGCACTGTTACAACCTTGCATGGGTTAACTCACTTCTTCCAATTGATGCAGGGGTGAACGATATCGCTCGACCACCCGGATACGGGCTGGCACAGAGTTTTTGCTGAATTCGGTTGCAGGCCGCAGGTCACACGTCGTTGTGCGTCGTCTGCAGCCTGCAACGCCTGCAATGCCCATATGGAAAGAGGCATGTGAGGCCAAGAGTACAGGCCCGATGGTTGGTTGTGTTGGGCAACTTTCCGTTGTACCGAACAGCATCTATCACCGGCTTCGGGGACGTCGCGTCTCGTTTATGGGCATTGGGTCCTGCCGGTTCTTCTCACCGGCAATGGGGGCATTGGGCAGGAGCCTTGGGGTCCTCCAAGGATGCTGTTCTCGGCCCGTGCTCCGCGTGTTTATCCATTTTCATATCCATGCGAGGCATGGTCTTGATATCGTTGGCGGATTTGCCCGCGATGGCCCCGTCACCTGCGTACCAGCCTCCCTTGCATTCATTGCAAACAGGCTTATTCGATGCCGCATTCATGCCGCAGGGACAGGCACCCATTTTCAGTGCGCAGAGGTCGCAGGGATGCTTGAGGCAACACCCATACTTTCCATCGCTCATGAGCTTCTTCTTCTCGGTCTGCACAGTTTGGTCGGCTTGCTTGAGAGCCTTCGGGCGGTTCATCATCATTTCGCGCATCATGGCCATGTCGTCGTCATGCCCGTGCTGGGCAGACGCCGCCATTCCCCACGCCAATACACCCACTGCGAAGGCCCCAGACACGACCAAGAGCCAACGTCCTTTCATAGTTTGCAACTCCTTTCGCCGTATGATTGGTGTCCGCGGGTTGTAATGCCCGGCGGACGATCCCGCTTCATGGCATTATACAAATGGGCTTGCCGTTTTTATTCCGGTCGATGCGGCGATATTGTTACAGGTGATCTTCGGGCCGCCGCCTGCGACGACATCTCATAGGGCTCCATATACGGTGTAGGGTCTCCCCGGAGCCTTGGTGGGCCACTCGTATCCAGCACTACAACGGGAGTTCGTGGCTCCATCGTCGCTCAGATGCGTAAATCAAGGGGCTCCAGGTGTATTCGTTGTGGGAGACGCGATGGAACGCGCGTTACAAAACAACCCCGCAAACGAGCGGTTTCCTTTATTCCGGTACGCGCAGCCGCTCGCCCTTTTACCTAGCTTAGGGACGGGGTCATGACCTGGTGTAAGAGAATGGAGGCCGGTACTTGAGCACAAAATTACCGGATGAGCTACTTGCCCGCCGGGCTGCTATAGGGCACATAGAGGACTTCGAGGAGCTGGTGCATCGGTATCGGGACAGGGTATTTCGGATCTGCTACCGCATGGCCGGCAATCGGGAGGACGCCGAAGATTGGGCCCAAGAGTGCTTCCTGCGCATCTATCGCAACATCGGCCGGTATCGTTCGGAGTGGCCCTTTCAAAGTTGGGTAACCCGGGTGACCGCCAACACGTGCATCAACCTGGCAAAGTCCCGTACGCGCAGGCGAGCGAATATCCATTTGGGCCTGCCCGAGGACGTGGGTGGGGAGGGTTCGGCTTGCGATCCGATGATGGCGGCAGCCTCGAATATGGAGCGGCGGAGGTGCGAAGCAGCGATTGCGGCACTTTCACCGGTGCTTAGGCAGGCGCTCGTTCTGCGAGTACTGGAAGGTCTCTCATTTCGGGAGGTGGCGGAAGTACTCAACGTTCCATTACAAACGGCCGCATCCCGCGTGCGGCGTGCACTTCAGGAGGTGCGGCGTAGGCTGGAAGCGGCGGGAGTTGAGGTGGAGAAATGAACTGCAATTGGTACCAGGACCGGTTATTGCTTTATCTGTCAGGCGAGATCCGCGATAAGGACAGGTCCCGGCTGATGCATCACCTGGCCGTGTGCGAGGAATGTGTGGCGCTGGCTGAGGAGCTGGCGCGCACATTCGACCACGTTACCGAGCACTGCCCTGCAGACATCGCTGCGCCTCCTACCCTCGTTGCTCGAGTGATGCATACAATCGGAACTCTTCCCCCGCGGCCTGCCCAGTGGATCCCCTCGCGCGCCGGGCAGGGATACGCTGGCTTTCGCACAGCCATTGCAATGGCCGGAGCGGTATTTCTGTTGCTCATTGGGTTTGCGGCAGGCTACCACCTGTCCCTTGTGCGTGGGTCCGGAAGCAATTACGTGCGGGTGGCACCGCCTGTGCTGGATAGCGCGGTTCTGGCTGAGATCCACGAGAAATCCTTGGATATGGGCACCGCTTCTGAGGTGAGAGATCCGGTTGTATTCGCCAGAGAGTTGACGGAGCGGGCTGGTTTCAAGGTGGCTGTGGCGGATCTGTCGGATGTGGGGCTACGCCTGCTGGGCGGCGGGGTAGAACCCGTGTGCGGCATCGAGGCTGCTTGCCTGCGGTACGCAAGCGGCGCGTCATGCACAACCCTCCTTCAGATACGAGGTGATGCCGGCGTAATTCCTGGAGGCAAGCCGGTGCAGCTTGGCGGCCGAGAGTTTATAACGGGGACCGCTGCCGGAGTGGCGTTCGTCGCGTGGCACTCCAAGAATGACACGTTTGTCCTCGTATGCTGCACGCCGCCGGATCGCCTGCTGAATTTGGCCCGCCTGGTGTCCACCCGCGTGTCGCTCACATGATGTTCTGGTCGGCTTCTCAGAAGGAGTCTGCAAATGAAGGAGCAGGCACTGTGCACGTGGAGGTAGTTGTGTACCGGTTCTCCGGTTGGCAGGGGCTCTTCAAAATACCCCATACGTGGTGCCCCGAGTGTGATTTGCTTATCCGCGCAGTAGAGCGCGCCATTGCCGGAACAGCACCGGGGACCCAGGTGCGCTTTGTAGTGCAGCCGTGGTTCTTCTGGTTCTGGAAGCCTCTGCTGAAAGGCGCCTGGCACCCGCCGATCCTGATCATCAACGGTACCGTTGTGTCTCAGGGAGTGGTTCCTCCGACAGAGGCAATCGAGGGCGCCTTGAAGCGAGTGGAGCGCTGCGCATCATGAGCCTCCGCACACTTCAAAGTTGGGCCTCCAAGCGCTGGATGCTCCTGGGAATTGCAGCCGCCAGATGGGCCGCTCCGCTTCATAAAGCCAAGATGGCAGTGGGTGACAGCATGGTTCTCTGCTGTGCGCTTACCATGCCTATGCGGCCAGGAGGATCTTCGTGGAAGGGCGCTGCCCCCCCCAGTACTGGTGATGTTTCGTCCTCCAAAAGGATTTGCCGGACCCTATGAGTTATGGGAAAGCGAGGCAATTGCAGGGGCTCCTCCCGGGCCCAAAGCTTTGTTTCATAGGACGGGTTCTTCACCCGAACCGATGTACGGCGGCCGGGTGTTCTATTTTGAAACGGATAACTGTGGGTTACCGGCCTACTACTTCGTACGGTGCTGTTCCGGAGAACGGCACCGGGATTCGGGCATTGTGGCGTCAAAGGTCCACCAAGTTCCCACGGTCTTTGAGCCGAAGCTTGTTCAAGTGGAACCCGGCGTCCCCACCGTGTTCCGTTGGCCTGCACCGAACAACCCTCAGCACTGGATCCACTTTCTGACCGTTGCTCGCGGAGAGCGCCTCCTCGCCGGCGTATATCTGCGCACCACACAATGGCCCTATCCGCGATTGAGCGACCTGCCGTATTATGTGCATGATCCCCTGCATACCGAGCCGCTCGAGCCCGGTGTTGTGTACGAACTGATGTACATGGCTGTGGATGGCGACGGGTGGGTGACGCACCTGTGCATGCGGCAGTTTCAGAGTACGGAATAACCCATTTGCAGAGTGCAGAGCGGATTGGTGCCCGAGCGAAGTGTGGCGCTCGTGCAACCCCGACGCTGTGTAGGATCGCTGCATGAGAGTGCCGCGCGGGTTCTTTGCAACCGCGTGAGGCGTCCAACGCAAGGGCCGAGGAGCGAGTGGGCGATACTGGATTCGAACCAGTGACCTCCTCGGTGTGAACGAGGCGCTCTACCACTGAGCCAACCGCCCACCGGCTTTGCTATTATACCTCCGGCTTACCTCGCAGCGTCAAGCACGGGAACGGGGCGGGCGGCACGTCTTGTGCACTACGCCCGCCCGGCCGCCCAAACTCCCAGACTGGAAGGAGAAGGCACCTGTGCCCGCTGCAGCTACAGGCGCAGGTGTCGAGGGATGTGCGCTTCTAAACCAGATGCATCGGCATCAGAACGCACAGATAGGTATCCGCATCGTCGTTCTCGTCCTCCGGAACGGGTTTGGCGACGCCAGGCTTCAGAGGCTCTGTCAGCTCCAGTCGGAAACCCTCCGTGTCGGTTACAGCGAGGATATCCAAAAGGTACTTGGCATTGAAGGCGATTTCGATGTCCTCGCCCTCCCGCGCCACTTCCAGCTCTTCATAGGCGGTACCGTCTTGCTGCGATTCGGCGCGGATCACCAGCATGTCTTTTACTGTATGCAGCACCACGCGGTTCGCGTCGTTCCTGGCGACAATGGAGGCTCTCTTTACGGCTCGCTGGAGCATCTGGGTTGGCAGAGTGAGCTTCTTGTCGCACGAAGTAGGGATTACCCGTTCGTAGTTGGGGAATTGCCCTTCGATAAGGCGCGACACTACGGTGATGCCGCCAGGGGTAAGGAAGAGAACCTGGTTCTTGGAGAAGCGTATCTGCACGTCGCCTTCCGCGTCTTCCAGGATCCGCAGGACTTCGTTCATGGCGCGCGCCGGTACCAATGCCTGGTTGGAGCCCTGAGCGGATGCCACGCGCGTCGTGCGCACGGCCAATCGGTGAGTGTCTGTAGATACCAGGGAAAGGCGATCTTCCTTGAGCACCATCAGGATGCCTGTAAGGATGGGCCGCGCTTCTTCCTGGGAGGCCGCAAAGAGCGTCTTTCGGATCATGTCGCGCAGGGTCCGCTGGGGGAGCGTGAGCTGCAGGGTCTCCGGCACCTCGGGCAACCTCGGATACTCTTCACTCGGCAGCCCGAGCACTTTGTAGTCGGAGTTGAGGCACCGGATGCGTACGGCGTGGGTAAGGTCGGCGGAGAGGGACACGTCGGCTTCAGGGAGTTCGCTTAGGAGTTCGCTCAGAAGCCGTGCAGGGGCTGTGATGGCGCCGGGATTTTCGATTACGGCCTGCGGGACGGTTGTGGAGATGCCCAGCTCAAGATCGCTGGCGGTGAGGCGAAGGCCGCCCTCCTGCGACTCCAGGAGGATATGGCTTAGAATGGGCAAAGAGGTGCGGCCGGACACGGCGTGGGCTACCACTTGAACTGCTTCCAGCAGATCTTTCCTGGGGCACACGGCCTTGAGCGCGAAGGGCGCATTGACGAGCGTAGAAGACATGGCTGATCCTCCGTGACGGAACTTCAAAAAGAGAGACGGTAGTGGAGGACCAAAAAGTGTCGCCGGAATGTTTCGGGTTTACCAGGCGTCTGCTCCGGCGAATTCGTGGGTGTCTTCTGCAGCGGCGTTCTTTTGCCACAGGTCGTACAGGAAGAAGAAGAGAGCGTTGGTGTCTTCCTGCTCCAGGGCCATGAAGCGCACGCCGAATTCACCCTCGCCATCGCCGAGGTGTGCGCGGCTTACGTTGCACACCACAACGAAAGGGCCGTATGCGCCCAATGTCGTGGCCAGCACTACGCAGTCCCCTTCTTCCAGTTCAATGGGGCTGCCGTGGACGCAGGCCCCCGTAAGGCTGATGTCCATTATGTGCACTGGAAAGTCGTCTGCGCCGATGTAGAGCATGGCGGGGAGCGGCTCGACCTTCTGTCGTGGATGGCTCCTTCTCTCCATGCGTGCGGATGGAAGCGGCCGGCCGTTAGGTACCGCGTCCGAATATCGCGATCGCACATTCTGCAGCAATTCCCACACATCCATGGCGGTGCGCTCCATTGGTTTATGCTCGCTTCCTTACTCTGCCATATCTATTGTGGCGATTTGAGCAGGAATCTCTTGCCCCGTTCTCCGCCGCGTCACAGCAGCCGGGTTCGGTGCCGGTCATCCTTGAAGGGTGCGTTCTCGGGGGCCGTTGAGGCAGGAGTGCGTGTGGCGATGGATCCGGAAGGCACGGGTCAAAAGAAGTTGCGGCCCCAGACCGCGGCGCGATTCCGACGCTCGTCGCATTGCGCGCCCTCCACACCAAGAGTCACCGGAAGGACTTCAGAAGAGCGTACCATTGATCCATACCCGCGCCGGTCTTTGCCGATATCTCCATGAGCGTTGCCTGGGGTGCGATGCGCCGGATGGCGCGTGTGGCAGCTTCGCGGTCAAAGCCTACGGCCTCGGCCAAATCCATCTTCGTGATGAGGACCACATGGGCGTTCTTGAAAATAACAGGGTACTTTAAGGGTTTATCCTCGCCCTCTGTGACGGACACGAGCACGACGCGCAGATCTTCTCCCAGGTCGAAGGTTGCGGGGCACACGAGGTTTCCCACGTTTTCGATGAACAGCACGTCAAGGTCCTGGAGGGGCAGGGTTGAGGCTGCTCTGGACACCATGTCGGCTTCCAGGTGGCACACGTCTTGCGTGGTGATCTGCACCACGGGAGCCCCCTTCCCTGCAAGCCTCTGGGCATCGTTATCGGTCTGCAGATCTCCCACGATCACGCCCATGCGCAGGCTCTGCTTGAGGTCAACCAGGGTGCGTTCCAGCAAGGCAGTTTTGCCGGACCCTGGTGACGAAAGCAGGTTCAGCACCAAGAGACCGTGCTGCTTGAACCGCCGGCGATTGTCTGCCGCGATGCGGTCATTCAGTGCGTGGACGGATTGATTGATCGGAACGGTTGTGGTCTTCTTGCGTGGCATGGTTTAAGGGATCTCCACGGAGGCAATTTGAAGTTCTCGGCCGGCGGTAATCTCAGTGGTGAGGCCGCCGCAGCTCGGACATTCGTAAAATGGACCTGCTGGTTGGAACTCCTTTCGGCAGGTTCTGCAGAAGCATCGGACCGGGATGCGCCGGATGACGAGTTCTGCATGCTCGGCCAGGGTACCTGGGGACAGCGCTTGGAAGGCGAACTCAAGAGCCTCCGGGGCCACCCCCGAAAGCTCCCCAACGACGAGGGTAATGCGTGTGATACTCGCGGCTCCTGCTGCGCGGGCCGGCGGCTCAACGATTGCCAGGATGTTCTCCATGATGGACACTTCGTGCATCTTGGGCATCGAGGAGCAGCGCGTTCTACTGCCGGTCCATGTTGGGGAGCGGGAGCTGCTTCTCCGGCTCGGGATGCTGTGCAGGAAATTGGTCCGCCAGGGCATCGTGGAGTTTTGCCAGAGCGCGCTCGCGGAAGGGTGCCGGCGCCTCGGTGTTGGGGAAGGTTTGGCGGAGCAGGTTCTTGGCGTGCTGCAAGGAATAGGCGTCATGGGCGCAGCGGCTGCACCGGATCAGGTGTTTCCGGATGCGCGACAGGAGCTCTTCCGGAAGGTTGTCCTCCACCATGAGATCTATGAGGGCGGCGATTTCTGAGCAGCGCATGGGATGGTTACTCCTCCCTCCAGCACTCGGCGAGATGAGCGCGGAGGGCTCTGCGGGCGCGGTAGAGCAGCGATTTGGTGGCGGGAACGGAACGGTCGAGAATAGTAGCAGCTTCGGGTGCGTTCCACTCCTGCACATCACAAAGGAGCAGTACTTCGCGATATTCTTGCGGCAGGCGGCTGAGTGCGGCCCGAACGTCCGCATGGATTGCGGCGCGTTCCTCCTCTTCTGCACTGGAGGCAGGCGCTTCCTCGAATGCCCACGTGGGGAGGCGCGGCTGGCGCAACCGGTCACGGCAGAGGTTGCGCACAATCGCGAAGAGCCAAATCCGGAATGGAGCGTCGCATCGGAAGGATGCAGCATTCTGGAACACGCGAAGGAATGCTTCAGCGGCTACTTCCTCAGCATCCTCGCGATTGCCGAGGAGGGATCGGGCATACCCGTAGACGCGGTCCACGTACATATCGAAGAGGCCGTCCAACGCCTCGCGGTCGCCGTTGCGCAGGCGTCGGACCATTCGTGCTTCAAAAATGTCAACGGGGCTGCAACCCGCATCATCCAGAGCGGCCAAGATCGCCCTCCACGTACCAAAAGCGCGGCTGCCGCGCCTCCTGTTGCGCTCCTTGCCACGGCCCACGCGTGCCTTGCGCGGCGGGAAGGGACTGCGGAGCCCATCCACGCCTTCAAACGTTTCGCCGGCGCCCGGCCGTTCTCCTGCCCGGCGGGTACAATGGAAGCGGACGCTGCTTTCGGGCGTATGCGCTCCAGTACCGGGCCTGGCTAGCCCGTGACGAGGCGATTTGTGTCCATCCGTCCGGCAGAAATATGGGCTGGGATGCGGGCTAGGGTACGCGCCCTTCCCAAGGATACCCGCAGAGCGTGGCAATGGGATATGGCCACCGGCATTCTTGCGGGCTTGTACCAAGGGGCGATTTGGACCTTCGTGATGCGTGTTGCCCGGGCGGATCTGCACGTGTCCAGTGCTCAAATGGCGTGGATCGCGGCGGCTCCGGCTGCGGGGTATCTGTTTGCCACGGTATGGGCGCGCCAGATGGAAGGCCGCGCGAAGCTCCCCTTCGTCTACTGGACGTGGCTTGCCGCCCGGGGTCTCTTTCTGCTGACGCCCCTTGTGCGCACGCGGGAGCAGTACGTCGCCCTGGTGTGCATCACGCCGCTGCTCTTCTCGGTGTCTACTCCTGCTTATACGGCGATCATGAAGGAGATCTATGCCGATCGCCATCGCGGCCGCTTGATGAGCGCCGTGCGCGTTGCGATGAATACGGTTACACTGGTGACCGCTCTGGCAGTGGGGCGCTGGATGGATAGAGGCCTGGATTTCCGGTGGGCGTTCTGCGCCGGCGGGGTCTTTGGAGCCCTAAGCGCCTTCACCTTCAGCAGGATCCCTGTACCAAATCCCGCTCCTGCCAGGGACACGCCAGTAGGCACTGCGGCGTTCGTTCAGGAGACGCTGGGGATCCTTGTGCGCAACCCTGGGTACCGATGGTTCACGGCTTCGGTGTTTATATCGGGCTTCGGCAATCTCATGGCAACGACGCTCTATCCCATCTATCAGGTGGATCGCTTTCATGTGAGCAACACGGATGTGGCAAACCTGCAAAACGTAACCTCAGTATGCACGATCCTAGGCTTTTTCTATTGGGGCGGGCTGCTGGATCGCCGGGGTCCTTTGTTTACGGTTGCCGCATCGGTAGCCATCAACCTTACAGTTCCTCTGCTGTATGCCCTGGCAGGCAGCCTTGGGTGGCTTTATTGGGGTGCGGCCGCCACGGGGCTTTGTATGAGCGGGATTGATATCGGATACCTCAACACCATTTTGCTGTTCTCCGAGCCGGGGAAAGCGGCGCAGTATCAGGCGCTTCATTCCAGCTTCTTCGGGATCCGCGGCACCATTGCTCCAAGTTGTGCCATTGCGCTTCGCCAAGCGGTTGGGTACCATGGCGCCTTCCTATTTTCCTTCGCCATGATGTGCGCGGGCTTGCTGGTGCAGGTGGTGTCCATGCGGGGCGTGCGGCAGTACCCTTCGAGTGCAGCAGGTTGTTGTGACCGCGGGAAGGCTGCCACCGGCGCGTCGCAAGCGCCATAGTGGAGAGATCATGCGCATTCTATTGACCAACGACGATGGGGTGAACGCACCCGGTCTCGGGGCCCTGAAGCGCGCTTTGGATGCCATCGGAGAGGTGGTGGTAGTGGCACCGGAGCGGCCGAGGAGCGCATCGGGCCATTCCATCACGCTGCACAAGCCGCTGCGCATCACGGAGGTGGATCTGCCTGGGGGAGGCAAGGGCTGGGCGTCGAACGGCACGCCCAGTGATTGCGTCACGCTTGGTTTCGATGTGGTGATGGAGGGGCGTGCGGATCTCGTCTTTTCGGGCATCAACGCGGGTCCTAATCTGGGGTGGGACCTTACCTACAGTGGTACGGTATCGGCAGCAATGGAAGGCGCCATCCTCGGGGTGCCGTCGGTTGCCATATCGGTAGCCGGGGATCGGCCGCCGTACGACTATGGTGCCGCGGCTGAGTTTGCCGTGAGGCTCGCTCGGAGCATCGTGCAGCATGGCCTGGAGCCGTGGACCCTCCTCAACGTCAACGTGCCCGCTATCCCCAGAGATCAGATTGCAGGCGTCAGCATTACCCATCAGGGGCGCACACAATACGTGGACCGCATTGACCGGAGGACCGATCCCTGGGGAAGGCCCTACTACTGGTTGTGCGGCAATCTGAAGGAAGATGCCCCCGACCCGGGTTCGGACGTCCACGCTGTTTTGCAAGGATATATCTCCGTTACGCCGGTGCATTTGGATCTGACGGCGCACCATCTGCTGGCCGAACTGGAGCAGTGGAGCCTCTGATCTCCTGTAGGGTCATGCCGGATACTCCCCGCAGCATCTGCCGATCCGTCCGAAATTGCAGCGCAGCATGTTTCCGGTTTCGTGCGTCTGCTCCGATTACTTATTCGTAAGCGGCACGTTGCGGCATCGGCTCCGGAACGCAGAGCCGCGAGGGGAGGTACACGGATGGACGTGTTGGGACGGACGCTTCGTGAACTGAAGGTTGGAGAGCCGGTCACTTTCCGCAATTTAACCGTGTTTCCCTTATTTGGGCCGGCGGCAGCGGACCCTGGGTACATGGTACTCGACGACGCAGTGAGTGCCGGCCATGTGAGGATTACGGAAGTAAACCAGAATGGGTCTGTACCAGAGCTGAAGCTGGTGAATGACCTTTCCACGTCGGTGCTTGTGCTGGACGGCGAGGAGTTGGTGGGAGCGAAGCAAAACCGCGTTGCCAACCTTACGATCCTTGCCCCGCCTCAGAAAGCCATCAAGATACCTGTGAGCTGCGTAGAAGAGGGCCGGTGGCATCATACATCGCCTCAGTTTGCAGTGGCACAGACCGTAGCGCTTGCTGGAGTGCGGGTGCGAAAGGCACGAGACGTGTCGCGGTCGCTAAAAGCCACCCGCGGCTATAGCCGAAGTTCCAATCAGGGTGCCCTGTGGCAAGGCATCGCGAAACGGATCGATCGGTTGAACGTTTCGTCGGACACGTATGCCATGGACGACATATTTGCCGTCTACGACGAGCGCATACAAGAATTCTGCGAAGCATTGCAGCCTGCAGAGGGCCAGGTGGGTGCATGTTTCGCCATCGCAGGAAAGATCGTGGGGCTCGAACTGTTCGATGCGCCGACTACATTCGCTAAACTTCTCCCCAAACTTGTGCGAAGCTACGCCCTGGATGCTCTGGAGGTCGCTTCGGCGCCGATGGCCGTTTCCACAGTGCGGGCCACGGGGTTCATACAGGATGCCTTGATGGCCAAGCGAGAGGTATTTCCTGCCATCGGCGAGGGCGAGGACCTGCGCTTCGTAGACGATCGCATCACCGGTGGTGCCTTATTGGTGCGGGGACGGGTAGTTCACGCCGCCATCTTTGATCCCAAAGCAGAGGATCTGGTTGGATCAGGAGGGCTCGCGCCGTCTTCGGCCGCGCGAAGCCGGGGCCGCGTTCTTTCGTCCACGACGTACTGGCCCGACGAAGAGTATGAGGAGGATTACGAGGACGAAGAGGATTGGGAGAACGGTGACGAGGACGAGGAGGAAGCTGAAGACCTATTCATGCGATAGACTTTGCCGGATCCCCATACAGGCGTATCGTGTGGGACACTCATCTGCCCTGCGATGAGCCCCGGCGCCGGCAGATGCGCCATGTTAGGTCTTTGAGAGAGGGCTGGATTCCTATCCCGGGGCCAGCGGCGTTGCCGGGATGCGGGGGAACCCGGCCCTTTGGCGAACTCGAACAGCCTAACAGGACCTCAGTATGGGTGATGCAGTTCGGCCTCTTCGGATCCCTGCAGATACCTGCGCGAGGATGTATGTGCGAACGTTCGATCGGCCGCTGCGGAATGCGATTTGCGGGGCCCCATTGCGGTTATGCTGGGTTCAAGGCGGAAGGCGCGGGCCTCTCCGCCCGCCAACTGTATCGAACAATGCGCAGCGTTGCCTGATACGGTCAATGGGATCCTGGTGCCGGTAATGAGGTCTACAAGCGCCCAGACGGATCGGCGCTTATGGGTGAGGGCCGCCAAGTGTATCGTGATCCGTGGAGATGCGGGTGCGGATGATGTATTCAAAGCGGCGAAATAACCCTGCCCATACCGTTCCATGTAAACGTTGGCATCCGATGAGCTAGCGTGCGTTATGGGTTCCCAGCCGGCTTTGTCAAGCTCCTGGATCGCAGGAATATACTTCGCGAACAAATCCCGGTCTCGGTTGTACCATTTCGGCTCTTCCCAATAGGGGTGTGTTGACGCATCGGCGCTGAACATGGAGGGGAAGACGGCGTAGAACAAACACCGATTGAAGTATTGCTCGACCCTAGTATGGTCGAAGCGGTCAAAGTCGGTGTTCTGCAAGAGAAGGTACGGCTTGTGGTAGCTCATAGTGCGCCTCAGGTTGAAGATGGCGTCGCTGTCCGGCTGCCACTTGCCGCCGGGCATCCAGTTGGTTTCCGTTCCGGCAACATCCAGCAAGGGCATGAACACGCTGAAGCGCCATGGAGTGCCGTTGGCCATAAGGAGACGGCCGCGGTTATGTAAATCCCGGCTCATGAATGCGGCCAGCTCCCACACAGAGAACCAAGTCGGGATTACGGCGGAATGGGTGTCCGAGGTAAAAGTGGGCGGAGCTTGGGAGTACGCGATGCTGCGGGGCGCATAGTCCAGGATCTCGGCCCAGCCCTCCAGAGAGTCCAGGTATTCGCCGTCCGGTGTCAATGGCGTAATGGGGGCAGCAGGATCGTAGCTCAGGCGCGCCTTCGTCCACTGATCAGGGAGGTGAGGCAACCTGGGGTTAGGGTTGAGCACCCAGATTGCTCCATTGGTCCATGGGGTATTGGCGAACTGCACGTTAAAGCGGCCGCTCTCATCCATAGTGCCGGAGTTCCAGAGTGCCTGGGCCCAATGGCGAAGCTCCTGGTTAGGACCGTTGAGGTGCTGTTGGGCGATCTTGATTGCTTCCTCATAGGTGCGGGGGATAGACGGATCCATCGCCATCCACCAGGTCATGGGTTCCGTGTAGCGGAAGCTTAGGATGTGGAACCGGCGATCGCTTGCCACGGAATTGTCACCTTCGTGGAAGGCAAAATGGAAATCCTGCAGGCGCTCCACGCTCTCCGGCTTGGTGAAGGGGATCCAGAGCCCTGAGGCTTGTGTGCGCCGCTGGAAGGCCCAGGGGAATCTGTGCACATAGGCTTCTATTGCTGCGCGGAAGCCCCAGACGCCTGGAATGCGGCTTCGCATAACGGCTACGGAGGCTGCGGCTCGGCCCGAAGGATCCCGGTTGGCGAGGTTCTCCTTGGTGAGGGCAACGTCGAAGGCGGCAAAGATGATGCCCGATGGTGCGTGATAACCCAGGCGGTAGATCCTCGGCCCAAGGTCCGGCGGGATGCCGATCATGACGCCGGAGCGGGTGTTTGAGATACAGGCGAATGGGTATAGAGACTGCATCCCGATTGCGCCGGTGTTGCCTACACGCACGAGGTTCCAGTAATCCCCGGGGGCATCGGCGGGCACGCTGGAGCGGAGATCATTCCACCAGACGGGCTTGGCGATGTGCGCCCTTTCGACGTAGTAGAGGGTGAGGGCCCGCGTGCGCCCCGTCGTGTCGGCAACGCGAAGCGTGGAGAGGGCGCCGGTGTGGCTCAGGCCTACGATGGCGAGCCCCAAGGTGCGAAGCTCTCGAAGCGACCGCACCCCAGAGCCTCGCCGCCCTACGCAGATTGGTGCGACGCTACTGTCGTTTGCCACATCTCGGGCGAACCAACCCCATTCGGCGTTGGCAGGCAGCGCCGGGGCATGAATGGGTTGGCCGTCGAAGATGCCCGATCCGGCAATCTGGGATGCTTGAAAGTCATCGAACCAAACGGTACCCACATGGTTCCGAAAGAGTGCGTAGACGCGGGCTGATTTCACGGGTTTCGCGGGCACGATGAGCACCTGGGCGCGCTGCCAGTCGTGGGTGCCCGTATGGAATGGCGCGACCTGACCCCAAAGCGGGGTTCCATCCTGGTATTCCAGGTCCACGTAGATGGAGTAATCACTGTTTGCGGTACCCGACACATCCTGCGCCTTACTCCAGCCCGTCACAACGATGGGTGTGGGGCGGGTTTGGTTCAACACCAGGGTGACGGAAGCTCCGCTGCCTGCAGATGCAGAGGAATTGCTGCATCGGATGGCGTGGGCTCCACCGTGTTTTACTTCGCTGTCCAAAACATATCCGTGTTCGAAAGGCGCCCAACCGGCAGCCAGCGCGCCTTCTACGAGTTCGAAGCCGGAATTAGGGATTAATCCGGGTGAAGCCTGATGGGGTTGTAAACCTGCGGACAGGATAAGAAGAGCGAAAAGGCTTGTCATGGGTCGCCTCCTGTTGGCGGATCCTGGTTGCGTTTTACCCCGGGGTGGATCCCGGTTTTACCAGCGGGATGCCGGCGCGGCAGAGTGGGCAAGCCTCCGGGCGGTATGTGGGCATCGAAAGGGTTAGGAGGGCTTCCACACGTGCCCCGAGGTCTACCGAGCCTCCGCTGCGGTCGGCGAGGATCCCGACACCGACCACAACGGCGCCGGCTTCCCTCGCGAGGTGGATGCATTCCCTGACGGCGCCTCCCGTTGTGAGGACGTCGTCTACCACCAGGACACGGGTGGATGCTGGGAGGGTTTGACCTCTGCGCAAGACGCGTGCTTCGCCGGCGCGTTCCGCATACCGTGCCTCCACGCCAAGAATGCGGGCAATCGTATAAGCGAGGATGATGCCGGCTGTCGTGGGACCCAGCACGATCTGCACTCCGGCGTTCGCGTAGCGGCTTGCAAGAGTCTTGCAGAGGGGCTCCAACAGGCGCGGATTCTCTACGAGGCGAAACTTTTCGAGGTACTGATCACTGTGGAGCCCTGAGGAGAGTTGGAAATGGCCCTCGAGCAAGGCTCCGGAAGACACGAAAGCCTGGAATATTTGGGAATGGGTGAGCGGCATGGGCGGATTGTCCTCCTGGGGATCATTGTACCGTGCGGACCCGGGAGGCAGGAATCGGCGGAGCACACAGTGAAAAAAGACACAGTCCCCGGAACGGGGCAAGCGTACTCGAGAACTGCGGTGCCCCCCGGCTGAGGGAGGCGAACCCGCGGCAATTAGGGGACGCCACGGAAAGGAGCTTGGCAGGTATGGGAACGATGAGGTCAGCGCTATGCGCATGGGCGATCTGCGGTGTGGCGACGCTGGCATTGGTGGGGCTGTCCTTTGCGGCCCCGGGCAAGCCCAAGCCCAAGAAAGTTGCGAAGCCGGCGGCCTCGGCCTCGATTGCAACGGGCAAGAAGATCTTCGCCGGCAAGTGTGCGGGGTGCCACGCTGCGACTGCCAGTGAGGCCAAGAGCGGCAAGCCCGGCCCAGCGCTGACGCATGTAGCAAAGTTTATGAAGCCGGCAGCCATGGAGGCGAAGATCCGCAATCCCAAGAAGAGCAACCCGAACTCCATCATGCCGGCCTTCGGTCCGCAGCAGATATCCGCACAGGACATGAAGGCGCTGATCGCCTATCTCTCCACTCTCAAGTAGCTGCTTGGAGAATTCGGCGAACACGGGCGGCCACCTTCGGCCGCCCGTTTGCCGTCGGAACCCCCTGTTCCCCGTCAACAACGTGGGCTGGGGTATGATACGGATGGTTCCAGTTGCCATCAGGAGGCAGCCGGTGGCGCGCCAGTCCCTTAGTGCAGTCATCCCCGTGTACAATGTTGAGCCCATCATCGGACGCTGTTTGGATGCGCTCCGGTGGGCGGATGAGGTTGTCGTCGTGGATATGTACTCCACCGACCGCACTGAAGAGATCTGCCGTTCCTATCCGAATGTAGTGTTCGTGCAGCGCCGCGATTACATCTTCGGCAACTTCAACTACGGCGCGAGCATTGCGAAAGGGGACTGGATCCTCAAGATAGACAGTGACGAAATCGTTACGCCGGAATTGGCAGAAGAGATCCAGCGCAATGTACTGGAGCGGGGTGAGGATCTGAAAGAGAGTGGGTTCTTCATCCCCAGCCGCGTGTACTTCTTCGGCAGGCGCATTCGTTACGGAGTGGCTCTCGACCCTGCCACCGGAGGCCCTCCCTACGCACCCAAACTCTTCCGGCGAGGCACTGCGCACCACGAATGCCGCAGCGAACACGAGCCGCTCACCACTACGGGGCACTACGGCTATCTGAAGAACTTCTACGACCACTATTCCCATCCGACAGTGTCTGGATGGATCTCGAAAATGAACTATTACACCGACCGCGATGTAGAGCGGATGGACGTAACCGATCCCAATTTCCGCCTGCCGCGGCCGGGGCGCACGCTGGCGGCCTTGGCCAAGATCTTTTTCGACTACTATGTGCGCCGTAAAGGCTATCGGGACGGCATCCACGGGTTCATGGTATGTGCTCTCAATACCTTTTACCTGCTGGTACTTCGCTGCAAGATTTGGGAGAAGCATTATCATGCAACGCATCCGGGCGAGGGATAGGTGAGCCCAACGCAGGAAGGATGCCTTAGGGTGGAACTGGGGTCGGCCAGGAGCGGGAACGTGGATCTCTCCGTTATCATCGTAAACTGGAACGTGAAGGACTTTTTGGATCGCTGCCTTGCTTCTCTCTACCAAAACGTTTGCGGGCTCGCGTTCGAGATCATTGTTGTGGACAACGCATCCCGAGATGGCAGCGTGGAGTTGGTGCGGAGCAAGTATCCGCAGGTTCGTTTGATAGCCAACGAGGGCAACGAAGGGTTCTGCCGCGCGAACAACCAGGGACTGGCAGTAGCGTCAGGGGAGTTCGTGGTGCTTCTCAACCCCGACACGGAGGTATATCCCGGGGCGATGGAAGCCTTGGTGGCCTTTCTGCGGGATCATCCGGATGTGGGCGTGGTGGGTCCGATGTTGCTTAGCCCAGGCGGGCTTCATATGCCGAACGGCACGCGATTTCCTACCCTCCGGAGAGAACTCATAGGCGTCCTCGGGTTGCAGAAGGTCAATCAGCGCGCCTATGACTTGGAAGGGTACGGCCGGGAGGACTTCACCACCGTAGCTGAGGTGGACGTTGTGTGCGGGGCGTGCTTGATGACGCGGCGATCGGTATTTGAGCAGATAGGCGGTCTCGACGAAAGCCTGTTCATGTACTTTGAAGAGGTCGATTTTTGCCGGCGCGCCAAGATGGCGGGTTGGAAAGTCTATTACGTTCCAGACGCGCGTGTGTATCACCACTGGATGCAGAGCGTGAAACAGGATAACATCGCTGCCACCCGGCGCCTGTTTCGGAGCCAGTTTCTGTATTTCCGCAAGCACCACGGCGCCGCGGCGGCATGGCTTCTGCGCGTTCTCAGCGCTGCTACCGTTACGCTGCGCACAGGCCGGATCTTGGGGGTACGCTTGCGCGACCGCATCCTTCAGCGTGGCGGGGCGGGCATCCGGCCATGAAGGTAGGGATGCTTACGACATGGCGCATCCGCTGCGGTATTGCCGCGTACACCGAAGCCCTTGTAGATGCGCTGACGAACCGGCTCGGCATCCAGGTAGAGGTGGTACCGATCACTCCAGGGTTGAGGTCGAAAGAGGAATACCTGGAACAGGCAGGCCGGTTGAACGCATGCGACGTGGTGCATATCCAGCACGAGTACAGCTTTTGGGGAGGTTTCGTGCCGGGCAAGAACCGCTTCTTCCAGGTTGCACGGCGTATCCGGCGGCCGCGTGTCATAACGGCGCACACAACCTCGCCGCTGGAGCAGCTCATTGTACTCCCCGAGGTCCCTCCAAACGCCCGCGGAAAGGATCTGGCTCGAATTCTCTATCGCCGTCTAAGGATGAAGGCGGTTCTTCCTCTTCTCCGCCGCTTCCGGCCCTACCGCGAATGGATAGAAGCGGCGCCCTTTGCCTGGGCAGACCATGTCATCGTTCATACTCACATGGCTGCAGAGGAATTGGCCCGGCGGTCTATCCAACCAGGCCGTATTCACGTAATCCCTGCTGGGGTCCCGGAAGCCACGGTCATCGCCGATGGCGGGGTCGGATTTCGAAGGCGGTTTCAAATTCCAGACGGACGCGTGATCTCCGTGTTTGGATATGTTACGCCTTTCAAGGGGTACGAGCTAGTGCTTGAAGCTCTGCCGCATCTGCCGCAGGACGTCGTCTTCGTCATCGCGGGTGGCGCCCGGACAAGCAATGATGAGCCTTACGTGCGCAATCTGCAGCAACGGATCAAGGCAGGCGGATTGGAGCGGCGGGTGTTCGTGACCGGCTTTCTATCGGATGTGGAAGCATCAGGGGCGATGGCCGCGTCCGAAATTGTGTTACTCCCGCACACGGTAGCCACCGGTTCCTATTCCGTTACCCTGCCGCTCGCCCATGGTAAGGCTATGGTGGCTTCGGACCTGGCGTGCTTTGCTGAGCTTGCCCGGAGCGCAGGCTGTGTGGATTTGTTTCGCGCCGGAGACGCAGGGCACCTGGCTGAGCGCATCCGGGCGGTTCTCGAGGACGACGCATACCGGATACGCCTTGCGGGGGCTGCTGCAGCCTATGCTGCGGATAACTCGTGGACCCGAGTTGCCGAGCGCACGCTCGAGGTGTATCGGGCCGCAGCCTGTCTGCATGATACGCACGGTCAGGCAGGATTGAGTGCGACTTCATGACCCTGGCGGTTCGGGGGCGGAAGCGTTACACCGTGGCCGTGCCCTCCGGTGTGCCGGCCGACGAGACGGCGGAACCGGCATGGGGCAGCGTTCGGCGAAGGCAGTGAACGCTGTTGCTCCAGGCGCGGCTTTTGCCGCCAGTGCGCGGTTCTCAGATTGGGAACGGATGCTTGGCTGGGAATGAGGGAGGGGAATTGGGAGCGGGGGCAGGACTCGAACCTGCGACCTTCGGGTTATGAGCCCGACGAGCTACCGGACTGCTCCACCCCGCACCGTCAGCACCATTATACTGGTTGATTTGCAGACTTGTCAAGCTACGATGATGCCGGTCCAGATCGTTGACACGGGTGAGCCCGCAGGCTATAATGAAGTGCTACCCTCTGCGCTGAATGGAACCGCTCGGCAACACAGCGCGAATGCGTTCCAAGCCGTTTTGATTTCAACGCGAGGTCCCTTTTTGTGTGGATGCCGGGTTGATCGCCTGGCCGCTTGCACCAGGCGTTGATGCCGGCGATTTGGGCCGCCCCAAACGGGCGAATGCGGATGTACGCCAACATGGCCGAAAACACATCTGTCTCTTCAGAGGTCCACCGATGCTTCGGCGGTTCCTGCGACGGCACGCTGCCGACAGCCGAATATGGATCCTGCTCGCAGTCATCGGGCCGGGCATCATCACGGCCAACGCGGATAATGACGCTACGGGCATCCTGGGCTATTCCCAGGCCGGAGCCCAGTACCAATATGCGCTTCTTTGGGTCTTGGTGGTGTCTGGATTGGCGCTGGGCGTCTGCCAGGAGATCAACGCCCGCATGGGTGCCGTCACCGGCAAGGGATTTGCCGACCTCATCCGCGAGAACTACGGCGTCCGCATTACCGTGTTCGCCATGGTTGCCCTTCTTGTGGCGAACTTCACTACAACCGTTGCTGAATTCGCCGGCATCCTGGCTGCCATCCAGGCCTTTACAGGTCCATCTGTTCGCTTCGTTGTGATCCCCGTTACCGCGGCCGCAGTGTGGTGGATGGTGGCCCGCGGATCCTACCAGCGCTTCGAACGCATCCTACTGGCGGCATCCCTCATCTACTTTAGTTATGTCATCAGCGCCTTTCTCGCCCATCCCCCGTGGGGTGAAGTTCTTCGACAGACCGTGTGGCCCGATCTTCGCCGCGTCTTTCCTCTTCGGGCGTACGTTTTCATGGTCATCAACGTCGTCGGCACTACGATTACACCTTGGGGACAGTTCTACATCCAATCCAGCATACGCGATAAGGGCCTAACGCTCCGGGATTACTCTATCACGCGCCTGGAGGTTTACTTCAGTGCCTTCTGGACGCAGTTCGTTGGGTATTTCATCATCGTGGCGTGCGGGACGACGCTGTACACAGCCGGCGTGCGCAACATCGAAGATGCCGGTCAGGCGGCCTTGGCGCTGGCCCCTTTGGCAGGAAAACTTGCTTCACTGCTCTTCGCTATCGGGCTTTTCAACGCGTCCTGCTTTGGCGCCATCGTGGTTCCTCTTTCCACGGCGTATGCGGTTACCGAAGCGTTGGGATGGGAGTCCGGGCTGGGCCGGCGCACTCGGGAGGCTCCCCTTTTTATCGGCACGTACACCGTCCTGATCTTGGCTGCTGCGCTCCTGGTGCTGCTCTTCCCGCGGCACCTGGCTTCCCTCATGATCTTGCCCAATATCGTTGGCGGCGTCCTGCTGCCCATCGTGCTCGTGCTTATGCTGCGCCTGGTGAACGATCGCCGCATCATGGGGGAATACACCAACAGTTGGCGTTTCAATGTGGTGGCATGGACAACCACTCTGCTGATGATCGTACTCTCCCTCACGTTGCTTTTCACAAGCCTCATACCCGGTTTGGCGGGGTGAGAAGCCCGTGGGATCGAAGGTGTTCGAAGAGGGTTTGACAGCCCTTGTGGCCGTCCGCTACAATCGTTGGAAACATGAATGCAATGGAACCCATCGTCCAGATGGCCAACATCTCAAAGACCTTCAGGACAGGAGTGAAGGCCAACGAGGACGTAACGCTCACAGTGTGGCCCGGCGCCATCCACGCCATCATCGGAGAGAACGGCGCAGGCAAATCCACCCTGATGGGCATCCTCTTCGGGCGCATCAAGCCGGATCGAGGCCGCATCCGCATCCGGGGGAGAGACGTGACCCTCAATAATCCTGGGGAAGCGATCCGGCTGGGACTTGGGATGGTAACCCAGCACACCACTATGATCCCAGCTCTGAGCGCCCTCGACAACGTCATCCTCGGATCGGAGCCTGTGTCCCGTGGATTGATAGATCGGACCTCTGCCCTGAAGCGGGTTCAGGAGCTTTGTGCCCGCCTCTCGGTATCACTGGACTGGGATGCGCCTGCCGGCAGCCTGTCGGTGGCCGTTCTGCAGAAGGCAGAAATCGTCAAGGCCCTCTATCGTGGCGCCTCGATCCTAATCCTGGACGAGCCTACGGCTTTGCTCGCGCCGGAAGAAGCCGAGGCCCTCTTTCGCCTGATGCATGCCCTCGCAGGCGAGGGAACTACCATCCTGTTCGTAACGCACAAGCTGAACGAGGTTATGGAGCACAGCACTCACGTTACAGTGCTCCGAGCCGGACACAATGTAGGTGACCGCCTCACGGCCGGCACGACGCCCGAGGAACTGTTGGCGCTCATGATGGGCGGCAGGTCTGGGATAGATCTTTCACGGCGCGAGGAGGCGCGCGCTCCAATGCGGGTTCCGCTGTCACCGCCGGTTCCGGTTCTGGAAGTGCAAGGCGTTACGGCCCGTACGGACCGCGGCGCCACGGCTCTTCACGATGTGACGCTGAGCGTGGCGCCGGGAGAAGTGCTGGGAGTAGCCGGAGTAGATGGGAGCGGGCAGCGCGAATTGGCTCAGGTGATTGTGGGCCTGCGGCGTTCGATAACCGGTGCCGTTCTTCTTGACGGAACCGACGTCACGCGCGAGCCGCCTTCCCGCCGTATGAAACGCGGACTGGCGTTCATTCCGGAAGATCGCAGCCGAGAGGGCATCATTGCCGACTTCTCAGTCGCCGAGAACCTGCTCCTGGGTCGCCAGCGTGAACCCCGCATGGGTGGCGGGACCATCCTGGACCTGGACGTCATCGCAGGCCGCGCCGCAGAGCTCATTCGTCGGCATCGCATTCGCGGAGCCTCTCCCGACACGCCCCTTCGCGTACTTTCAGGAGGGAACCAGCAGAAGGTAGTCCTTGCTCGGGAGCTGGAAGCGCAACCTCGGGTCCTCGTGTGTATGCAGCCGACCCGCGGGCTCGACGTGGAGGCTACGCACCTTGTATACGAACTGATCCGCGGGGCCAAGGCGAGGGGCATGGCAACGATACTCTTCTCGCTCGATTTGGATGAAGTACTGGAGCTGTCGGATCGTGTGGCTGTGCTGTACGATGGGCGGATCGCCGGCGTCCTCCCCATATGGGAAGCGCATCGGGACATGGTCGGACGACTGATGACGGCGGGACATTCATGAGGCGAAGGTGGCCGGGGCTGGTCGGTGCAGCCGCAGCCGTGGCAGGGTCCCTTGCCGTCGCGGCTGCGGTGATCGCGATCACCGGCGGCGATCCGCTTGGGGCCTTCACGGCCATGGTATATGGGGCATTTGGGGACCAGAACGGTGTTCTGCGGACGCTGGCCAAGGCCACTCCACTCCTCTTTACAGGACTTGCTGTCGCTGTTGGCTTGCGGGCGGGTGTCTTCAACATCGGCGCTGAGGGGCAGTTGGTGGTGGGCGCACTTGCATCCGCATGGGTAGGATACGCGGTACCAGGGCTCCCCACCTTTGTGCATCTGCCCTTGGCCCTCATGGCAGGCGTTTTGGCTGGTGCCGCATGGGCGTTCGTCCCGGGCCTCCTCAAAGCATGGCGCGGCACACACGAGGTCATCGTCACCATCATGATGAATTACATCGCGTTCGAAGCGACACACTATCTCGTGAACGGCCCTCTGCGTGATCCCCACACAGGTGCCGTCGCTACCCCTCCGATCTTGCCCACAGCTCGGTTGCTGGCCCTCTCGGATCTGACCCACACGCATCATGGCACCAACTTCTCCGTCGGATTTCTAATGGCGCTGGCAGCAGCGGCGGGTTACGGCTTCTTGATGCGGCGCACCGCCCTTGGGTACGAGTTGAGGGCGGTAGGCTTGGGTCGAGACGCCGCCCGGGCAGCGGGCATCCCTGTGGGGCGCATCGTGGTGACAGCGATGGTTCTTTCGGGAGCACTGGCCGGCTTGGCAGGAAGCGTTGAAGTGCTGGGGGTGCATCGGCGGTTCTTCGACATGTTCTCGCCGGGATACGGCTTCGACAGCATCGCGGTGGCGCTGCTGGGAGCGCTCAATAGTCTTGGCATAACCCTCTCGGCAATCCTCTTTGGCGCCCTGAACAGCGGAGCCATTGCCATGGAGTCTGCAACCAACACGCCCCGGCAAATCGCAGGCATCATTCAGGCGGTGGTGATCCTCGCAGCGGCTGCCCGTTACCTGCACCAAAGGACGCACGCAGAATGACCAAGGAAATTGCCGAATGCGCCCATGGCCTGCCTCGGCGTGGATTTCACTCGCCGCCTGATGCTTCGACGCTCATCCACGGTGAAACGCTGCCATGAACCTTGTGATAGCGATGGTTCCGGCCCTGCCCGCTATAGCTGCCGTCCTCCGGCAGTCTACTCCACTCATTCTGGCAGCACAAGGGGGCATCCTTTCGGAACGTGTGGGCGTGATCAATATTGCCCTGGAGGGGATGATGACCATGGGCGCCTTCACGGGTATGTGGGCTGCCCAATCTTGGGGATCCTGGGCGGGGTTGGCGGCGGCTCTTGTGGCCGGCGGATCCATGGGCGTGTTGCACTTCGTTCTTACGCAGCGCTTTCGAATGGACCACGTGATCAGTGGAGTAGCGCTCAATATCCTCGCGGCTTCTGCTACTACCTACCTCATGAGGTGCCTGTTCAGCGTAAGGGAAGCCAATGTGTCCCACCCGATTTCAGTAGGCTGGTTCATGCTGGCCGCATTCGTACTGCCGCCCGCTCTTCATCTGTTCATGACGCGCTCCCGCACAGGCCTGCGCATGCGGGCAGTAGGCGAAAGTCCGGAAGGGGCGCGGATGGCGGGCATCAACACGTACCGAATGCGCGTCATCGGTGTCACCTTCTCAGGCATCGTTGCGGGAGGAGCGGGGGCGTACCTCTCAATGGCGCAGGTAGGGCGCTTCAGTGATGGAATGGTCAGCGGCCGCGGCTTCATTGCCCTGGCTGCCGTTATCTGTGGCCGTTGGCGCCCCGTGGAGGCAGCCGCAACGGCTCTGGTCTTCGGTGCTTTTGATTCCCTCCAATACCAACTTCAAGGCAACGTGCAACTGCCCGGCGAATTACTCCGCAGCCTGCCCTACATCGTTACCATCCTTGTAGCAATGCTGATACGCACCATGCCGCCTGCTGCGCTGGGCCGGAGTGAGCAAGAGGAATAGGTTCCAGGAGGTGTGCCATGCCGCGTGAGAGGCAAGTGTCTGTCCGCCTGAGCGGATATGAACACGAGTGGCTCCGCCGCAAAGCCTTTTGGGAAGGCACGACCATGGCCGACCTTTTGCGTCGCCACCTTCACTTCATGATCCGTGATGAGGGATACCTGCGCCCGCCAGACGATGAGCCCCAGGACTTCGGCTTCGAGAAGGAGATGGTAGAGTTCACCGTCGAACTCGCCAATCAATGATCTCTCCTCTATAGGGTGATCAACCTCTTCACGGGCTGCCCGCGGTCCGTGATGGCAATGGGCCGGCCGATGGGCGTCATGACTGTATGAGAGGGATCCATACCGAGGATCACGGCTACCGTAGCGAACAAGTCTGGGACGCTCACGGGACTATCTACCACGCGACTGCCGTTCTCATCCGTTTGGCCGTACGCGATGCCTCCACGGACCCCGCCGCCGGCCATCACGGCGTCCCATACCTGGGGCCAATGATCCCGCCCTTCGTTGGCGTTGATTACAGGCGTTCTCCCGAACTCTCCCATCCACAGCACCAAAGTAGACCTCAACAGGTCGCGCTCATTGAGCTCCTTGATGAGCGATGCCATTGCCGGATCCAGCGTCTGCATGAGCTGCTTGGTCCGTGTGAAGTTGTCTTGGTGGGTGTCCCATCCGTCGAGCACCACCTCGACGAAGCGCACACCGGCTTCCACGAGGCGCCTGGCCAGCAAACAGCCTCGGCCGAAATCGGTGTCGCCATAGGCCGCCTTCACTGCCGCGGGCTCCTCCGACAGGTCGAAGGCCCGGAGCTTGGGCGTGTTCATCAACCGAATGGCTTTGGCATATACGGCCCGGCGGCCAGAGACCTTGGCGTCGCCCGTGTCGGCATTGAAGCGCCGCTCCAGGGTATCGAGCGCCCGGCTTCGGTTTCGGAAACGTTCCGGCGACACATCCGGCGGCAGATGCACATTGTCCGGCGGCTGGCCCGCCCGCGCCACCACGAAGGGGCCGTATTGCACCCCGAGGAAGCCTGCACCGATAGAGGGGCCATTGATGCTGACGAAGTTGGGAAGCTCTGAAGCGGGGTCGCCCAGTTCTTCGCTCACCCAAGCTCCCAGGCTGGGATGTTGGATTGTGCCGGTTGGAGCGTAGCCGGTATGCATGAGATATTGAGCGCGCTGATGGTTGCCCTCGCGGCTGGTCATGCTCCGGATGATGGCCAGATGGCGGGCTTGCTCGGCTACCTGCGGAAGATGCTCACAGATGCGGACGCCTTCCGCCGATGTGGCAATGGATTTGAAAGGGCCGCCTGTGGGAGCTCCGGGCTTGGGATCGAACGTGTCCAGGTGGCTGGGACCTCCGTTCATCCAGAGCAGGATGCATGCCTTCGCTGAGGGTTTGCCGGCCGCCTCGGCAGGGACCGGATCCAACCACTGAGCCAGCAGGAAGCTGAGCAGACCGCCTACGCCCAGCCGAAGGAAGCCCCTGCGATCTAAGGGATCCCCAAACAGGTCCACGGGACCTGGGCACGGGCCGGTTGTGCGCTCGACCAGATTGTTTGCCATAGGATTCTCCTTTCAGAGTGCTTTGCAACCTCAGTGGTTGAATTGAAACTCGCTGCAATTCAGGAGCGCCCAGAAAAGGTCCTCCCACCGATGCGCTTCGGCATCGCTACCGCCGGCGGGCAAGTTCTCACTCCTCCGATTTCCTCGATCTCCAATCAACCGAGGCGCCGCGGAACGGTGCCCAGCATGGGGCAGGGGAGCGGACACAAACTCGAGCCATTGCTGAGTTTCAACAGACGTTGGCGGACGTCCCAGCGTCCGTAGGTACAAGGCTTCGATGCGCTGCTTTGGGGCCGGGAGTTGAAGGACCGCACTGAGGGCTGTGCCCGGAATAACTCGGCTGCCTTCGTTGACAAGGCGGCCGTTGATCAACATCAGCGCCTGGGGAATGGTGCCTTCGAATTCCTTCTGCTCGGCTTCCATATCGGTATCGAAAAGAAAGGCAAACTGCCTCCGGAGCGCGAACTCCATTGCCTGAAGGTTGCCGCGTGCTCTCCGCTCGAGAAGAGGCTGGAGCCCAGTGGCCTGGACGATAGACGCTAGAAGCTGCTCCGGTTCCAGGGGCTTGAGGCGATACCGGGACCAGAGCTTGTTCTCGGGATCCTGGCGCGCGGGTTTGGCGGAGGCGAGCCCGTAGACCTGCGTGGACGTTATCAGGCGGATCAGATGTTTGAGATCGTACCCGGAGGCTACGAAGTCGGCAGCCAATCGGTTCAGCAAATCCGGCAATACAGGAGGGTTCGAGGATCGAAAGTCGTCTATGGGATCCACGAACCCCCGGCCCAGGAAGTAGGCCCACATTCGGTTCACGACGGCTTGGGCGAACCACGGATTGTCTGGAGCCGTGATCCATTGAGCTAGGGCGGCTCTGCGGTTGGGGGCATTGCTGAATTCCGTACCATCCAAAGCGGCAGGCGTCGCCCTAAGGTAATCGGTAAGATTGGATTGCAGGTTGCGCCCCAGGAACCGGCTGGACTGCGGGACGTCGGTGAGCATCACCCTGCGGACGCCCATCACCTTGCCGCGGTCTATGGGGATTGCGCGCATCTGCATGAAGCACGCTGTGAAGCGCTGAAAATCGGTCTGCTTCCAGTGTTCCGTCTTGTGGTCGTGGCATTGCGCACACTGGATCTGGACGCCAAGAAAGATCTTGCTCACCTTGCCGGCGAGTTCCGCAGGGTTCTGTGCGTATTGGAGATGCCAATTCACGGCGCCGTTCACCTTGCTCGAAGCGGCGGATCCGTCTGGCGCTGACGACGCGGCTGCATCGCGCTCGAAGCCCAACAGCCGCCTATAGCTTCCGCCCTGACTGTTTTGCCCCGATGCCGTGAGCAGAGCCTCAACGAAGCGGTTCCAGGGGGTGTTCGTTGCGAATTGCTGGTGAAGCCAACGCCGCCACTCTGCGCGGTCCAACACTTGGCCCCGAGGCCGAGGTCCCAAGAGAACGTCGTCCCAGTAGTCGGTCCAGTGGTCTGCATAGGCAGGCGATGCCAGGAGTTCATCCACGATGCGGGCACGCTTGTCGGGGCGCCGGTCCTTCAAGAAGGCGGTTACAGCTTCTGGGGGCGGGATCACGCCGGCGATATCGAGATAGACGCGCCTCAGGAAGCGCGCATCGTCAACGGGTGGTGCGGGCTCGATCCTCATTTTGCGCCATTCCAGACGGATGCGGTGGTCAATCCACGCCGGCGTGAGAGTAGAAGGCGGCGCCGGCGCCGTCAAGGCCAATAAGCAGAAAGCCAGCCACATTGCTCCGAACCTCCCTGATCACGTGTGCGAAGGGCACGCGCTGCTCTCGCTTGGGTACTCTGACGAAGCAGTGAGGGCAAAGTTCGGCCGGTTATTTAATGGGTAATTTGGATGGCGGCGAAGCAGGGTGCGTTCGGCGAGGCGGAAAGCGGTTGGGGCGCGAGTGTGAGCGCGAGGGTTAAGAGCAGGGCGGACGGGGTGTGCGACCAGCCGAGGGTACCTGGCCTACAGTACTTCCTCGCCCCGTTCTTGGGTTCGGATGCGTACGGCATCGTCCATAGGTAGAATGAAGATCTTGCCGTCTCCCGGTTCACCGGTTCGGGCATGTTCCATCACAGTACGGACTACCTCTTCGAGATCTTCATCGCGTACGATCATTTCGATCTTGACTTTGGTGGGCAGTTCTATGGAGTATTCCGGCCCGCGAAACGTCTCCCGATGGCCGCGCTGCCGGCCCATTCCGCGCACGTCGGTGACCGTCATGCCCGTGACGCCGATTTCACCGAGGGCGATCTTCACTTCGTCGAGTTTCATGGGGCGGATAATGCACTCTACGCGTTTCATCTCGTATGCCTGAGGTGTCATGAGGTCGCTGCATCCGGGCTGCCGCCGGCAGGTGAAGACCGGCGGCAGCCCGGATGGGCTCATACGTCGTAGTACAGGTAGAACTCGTGGGGGTGCGGGCGCAGCGCCACAGCATCCACTTCATTCAGACGTTTGTACTGAATGTATTCGTGGATCAGGTCCTTGGTGAACACTCCACCCCTCAACAGGAAGTCTTGGTCTGCCTCGAGAGCATCGAGGGACTCTGCCAAGCTGCCCGGCGTCATCTTGATGCCGTGGCGTTCCTCAGGTTCCATCTCATAGAGATCCCGATCTATGGGGTCCGGCGGCTGGATCTTGTTCTCGATACCGTCCAGGCCGGCCATGAGCATGGCGGCGAAGGCCAGGTATGGGTTGCAGCTAGGATCCGGTGCCCGGAACTCGATGCGCTTTGCCTTGGGGGACTTGGAGTACATCGGGATGCGCACGCAGGCTGAGCGGTTGCGCTGCGAATAGATGAGGTTGATGGGCGCCTCATATCCGGGCACAAGCCGGCGATAGGAGTTGGTAGAGGGTGCGGCAAAGGCGAGGATGGCCGGCGCGTGTTTGAGAATGCCGCCGATGTAATGGATGGCCAGTTCGGAGAGGCCGGCGTATCCACGCTCATCGAAAAACAGGTTCTGGCCGCCCTTCCAAAGGGACATGTGGGTGTGCATCCCCGAGCCGTTGTCTTGGAAGAGGGGCTTGGGCATAAACGTTACGGTATACCCGTTCTGCACCGCAGTATATTTGATAATATACTTGTACTTCATCAAATTGTCGGCGGTTTGAAGGAGAGGCCCGTACTTAATATCCAGTTCCGACTGCCCCGCAGTCCCCACCTCGTGATGCTGCACTTCGCACTGCACGCCGGCTTCGATGAGGGTGAGCATCATTTCGGTGCGCAGATCTTGCAGGGAATCCATGGGCGGTACGGGGAAGTAACCTCCCTTGTAGCGAATCTTGTATCCAAGGTTGGGCTTCTCGTCCCGACCGGAGTTCCAGATCCCCTCGTCGCTGTCGAGGAAGTAATACGCGGAATGGGGCGTGGTGTCGTAACGGACGTCGTTGAAGATGTAGAATTCGGCTTCCGGTCCAAAATACGCTACATCGGCAATGCCGGAGGACTTGAGGTAATTCTGGGCCTTGCGGGCTACGTTGCGGGGGTCGCGGCTGTAGCGCTCACGGGTGATGGGATCTTCCACATCACAGATGATGTTGAGGGTGGCCACATCGGCGAAGGGATCCATGAACGCTGTGTCCGGATCGGGGATCAACAGCATGTCGGACTCATTGATCTTCTGGAAGCCCCGGATGGAGGACCCATCGAACCCGATGCCTTCCTCGAACACCTCCTCCGTAAGCACGGATGCCGGGATCGAGAAATGTTGCCACTGGCCGGGGAGGTCCACGAACCGCACATCAACGATCTTGGCCTCTCGCTCGGTGGCGAGGTCAATGACTTCACGCGGCGTCATTGTGTCGTCGTCTCCTTCTTGGTTGTGTTGGGATGCGAGCCATGTTGGGGATTACGGGGGCGCAAGCGGGCCCTCAAGCCGAGGCACATGCGCCAACGCGCCCACAAAAAAACGCCCTCGCCTCCCAGTATGGAGGTTCCAAGAGCGTTACCTGCGCGGGAAACCACCATGGTCCCGCTGATCGTGAGAATGCAAAGGGAGGTAGTTCGGAAACATCCCCGTTTCCAAGACATATGATACCGTGGACGGCTTTGGTTTGTCAAGCATCCGCGGCGCAACTCTGCAGAAGAACAGGACGTGCCGGCCCCTTGTGGCTCCATCGTGAGTGCGAGGGCGGGCAGGGTGGCGAAGGCTACGGGAAGCCGATGCCTTGGATACAGGTTTACAGCCGATCCTCAGCGCGCATCGGTGCTCACGTTCCGCCCGCCGGCTCTCCCGTGCTCCCTAGAGGAGGTTCCATGCGGTGCCGGGCCGCCCGCATGCGCAGCGCTTGAATGGGCGGGAACAAAGGGTGCCACCACAACGCCGCGCTCTTGCACCGTTTACAGCCATTTGCCCCGGGTAGTGAAACCGTGAGAGTTTCGAGGTTGACACCTTCCAATAGTTGCTGTATGATGAACGCACTGCAGGTTATGGCTGGTCCCCTGTCCGGTGGGCCAAAGCCGGCAGCGGTTGTTGTGTCCACTCGAGCATCGTTCCCTAATCCCTTATCACGGAGGATCCTAATATGATCGGCAACAGAACTGCCTCGAGGTGCTTCGGCGGCCTGATGGTGTTGGCTTCGTGCTTCTTCAGCGGGCCGGCTCACGCCCAGCGGCCGGGCTGGGTGATCGTTCCCCACAGCAGCATCGAGCGCCCATTTGATCGAGGGCACTTCGCCCACACCAACCATCTCATTTTCATGCCGGCGCTTACCGGCCTTGTGCCTCTCGGCGGCACGGGGTTCGGGGGCGGCATCGGTCCGGCGGATATCCGGGCAGCCTATAATCTGCCCGCGTCCGGCGGTTCAGGCGTCATTGCAATTGTGGACGCGTACCACGATCCCTATGCTCTTAGCGACTTCAACAAGTTCTCTGCGTATTACGGCCTGCCCGTCGAGACATCCACAAATCCGACTGCCTCCTCAAACAAGGTATTCCAGGTGATCTACGCTTCGGGTTCCAAGCCCAGGTACAACACTGGGTGGTCTCAGGAAGCTTCCCTGGATATCGAATGGGCTCATGCTATGGCCCCCAATGCCAAAGTCGTTCTCGTGGAAGCTGCTTCCAACCGCTTCAGCGATCTTTTCAAGGCGGTGAAGGTAGCCAGCGGCATCCCAGGAGTCCAGGAGATATCCATGAGCTGGGGCGGGAGCGAATTCAGCGGCGAGACCGCCTATGATGCCTACTTTCAGCATTCGGGCATCGTGTACTTTGCTGCCAGCGGAGATACCGGCGGCGTGGTGGAGTATCCCAGCGCTTCTGCATGGGTGGTGTCGGCTGGAGGCACGACCCTTACGCTGAACAACGGCGTATTCGTGAGTGAAACCGGCTGGAGCGGAAGTGGCGGCGGCCCGAGCGCATACGAAACGAAGCCGTCGTATCAAACCAATGTAACGAACACCTTCAGCATGAGGAGTACTCCCGATCTTTCGTTTGACGCGGACCCCAACACGGGCGTCACGGTGGTATGGAAAGGGTCGTGGTACATTTTCGGCGGCACAAGCGTGTCCGCTCCTTCGTTGGCCGGCATCGTGAACCTTGCGGGGCACGTAAACAGCTCGAGTACGAGCCTTGCTGAGCTCCAGGCAATCTACAGTTCCATCGGAACCAGCAACGTGCGGGATATCGTGGTAGGGAACAACGGCTATCCATGCCTAACCGGATGGGACGCCGTCACCGGAGTGGGCGCACCTTTGGGGACCGGCGGGCTCTAGTCTGCCCCCTGTGCTCCGACCGCTATGGCTCGAGACCCCCCGGTGGTACCAGCAGCCGAGTCAGATGGCGGTTGTTCCGGCCGAGAATGGCGCTGGACCTTTCGTGTTGGATGGATCGCCTGTTGTCCTAGTGTACTGAGCGGCCTTGAGGATGCTGAACGTGCAGCCGCCTCACCCATAGTTCCGGGTGAGGCGGCTGGTCATCACCAGAGAGTTGGGCGGCACGGCAACACCGTTCTGCCATGCTGGGAGCGACGTCGCCCACCGCCCGAACTCATCCCTCCGACGTTCGCCCGGGCTTCGGCGTCAGGCGCCTCGGCGGCGTTCGCTCCATCCTTATTCTCGGCGGTTCTGCGTGGGGCTTTACAGCCAAGAGTACGGGTTTCCGCCGGCGGTCGCGGTCGCTACGCGTGCATCATGCGGTCTACCGCCATCACCAGGAACAGGGCCGCCAGGTAGACCATGGAGTAGTGGAAAAGGCGGGAGGCGCGTGGCCGGTCTGCTCTGCGGTACAGGTCGGCGCTGCGCATCAGGAGCACGGCATTGAGGATAGCCGCCCCCACGAGATAGATGGGGCCGGTCTGTTTCTGCAAGAGGGGTAGTGCCGAAATTGCTGCCGTGAGCAATGCATACAGCCCGATCTGAATTACGGTGATGCGCTCTCCCGACACACAGGGGAGCATCGGAACACCGGCGGCGGCATAGTCATCCTTCAAGAGCAGGGCCAGCGCCCAGAAGTGGACCGGTGTCCAAACGAAGATGAGCGCGAATAGGAGCCAGGCGAAAAGGTTCAGTTCCCTCGTTACGGCGGCCCAGCCCACGAGGGGCGGAAATGCTCCGGCTGCTCCGCCGATGACGATATTCTGGGGTGTGCGGCGCTTGAGCATGAGCGTGTAAATGATCACGTAGTACACCAAGCCGGCGAAGGCCAACACGGCGGCCAGGAGGTTCGCGGCCGCCCAAAGGATTGCAAAGGATCCGGCTCCAAGCGCAAGTGCGAAGGCAAGCGCCTGGGGGGTTGCGATTTGGTGCGTGACGGTAGGACGCTGCGAGGTCCGGCTCATGCACCCGTCAATGTCTCGGTCAATAACCATGTTCAGCGCGTTCGCTGCACCCGCAGCCATGTATCCTCCGATTGCAACAGCCACGAGGAGGAACGTGCCCGGCCAGCCCTTTTTGGCTATGAACATGGCGGCAAGCGTCGTGAAGAGCAGTAAGCTAATTACGCGAGGCTTGGTTAGGGCTACGTAGGCCCGCCACCCTACGGGCGAGGCATCAGTTGCGTCCTGCACACGATCGCTTGGGGCGTCCTCTAACTCCGCGTGGGGTATCCCGTCTGCCGATACGGTGGCTGCAAGGATTACGAGCTGGATCCAGAGCAGATCCGCCAGAAGAAGGTGGGCGAGCTGAAGGGCGATCGGAGCGAGCAGAAGCACATTGAGGGCTCCGAGGGCTAATTGGAGCGCGAAAAGCGCCGCGATGCGCCTGGCAACGCGTGTTGCAGCTTGCGATGGCCGCAAATGGGCGGCAAGCCCGGACACAAGGATTACAAAGAGCCCTACTGAAAGAGCGGTGAGCGGATGAAAGAGGCGCAGGCGCACCAGAAAGTGGGCGGAGGGAGAGAGTTCCTGCCGAATTCCCGCTGCGAGCGTGGGTGCAGGAAAGAGGGTGTCCCCTAGGGCCGTTACCGCTCCACTGATGCCCAAGATGAGCACCGCCGCAAGCGCCCCAGCCATGGCCCAACCTACGGCCCCTTGACGCCGCCACCGGACTGCTGCGTGCGCCTCAGCAGAATGGGCGGTGAGAGTAAGGAAGGCCAGCAAAATGAAGGTGTTCGTAAGATGCAGGGATATGGCGAGCGCCCGATACACGGAGGCGTTGTGGGCTACAAGGCTGAAGAGCACCAGTCCTGCGCCGACGAGCGCTTCGGACAGGGTAAACGCTAGAGCCCACCCTGCCATCCGCCGTGTCGTGTGCCCGCGTGGGAAGGCCAGACGCGACCATACCCACAAAACCCCGGCCAGCAGCATTACAAACCCGCTGGACAGCCGGTGCGAGTACTCGATCACCATTTGAATTGTAGGCGTGCGCGGAAGAACTTGGCCGTCACATAGGGGCCAATGTCCGCCGCACCCCGCGCCGGATCCCGTGGCGCGAACGTAGGCTCCCCAGGCGATTACTGCCAGATTGCACGCAAGCACCCACCAGGCGAACCGTGCAAATCGCTTCTGTTTGTGCATCTCCCCTCCCGGGAAGCCATCCGCAGCGTACACCGCGGATCCGCTCGTGCTTCTTCTCACAAAGTAAAGAGCGATCTATCTTACTGAAGTGGTTCCCGACGCCTTAAAGAATACCCCGGACGCGCCTCAGAAAAGGATCGTCGGACGCCAATGGGTAACATTGAGCTTACACAAAAGCGTATTGACAGTTATGCTGCGCCCTGCCCCGGAACCGTTCCGGCAGGGCCAGGACGCACCAACAAGGAGGAGCCGAATATGTCTCGATGGGTGAGAGCCGCAATCGCATGCACCGTTTTCGCCGTGAGTGCTTTGGAGGTATCGGCCGCGCCGAAGCATCCTCAACACAAACCTGCAGCGGCGCCGAAGTGCCCGGTGTGCAAGATGGCGTTGTCACCGAAAAAGGACAAGATGCACACCGTAGCCGTGAAAGTCGGCGGCAAAACGTACTATTGCTGCGCCCAGTGCAATATGAAGGGGCACGCAGCGGCCAAGGGCCACGGGCACGCAGGGGCACACCACAAGATGTAATCCACGCATCACAGCCGGGCGCCCGGAGCATGGATTATGTGCGCTGCGTCCAACTGCTTTGCTTTAGCCCGTGCGGCAGGTTGCCTTGCAGCCTCCCCGAAGGGTACCATGAGCCAATATTCCGCATACGCTTGGGGGAGTGCATGGAGCGGACGTTTGTTATGGTCAAGCCCGACGGCGTGCATCGCCGCCTCGTGGGAGAGATCATCCGCCGGTTCGAAAACCGCGGTCTTCGGCTGGTAGGCCTCAAGATGCTGCAACCGGACCGCCGCTTGGCCGAGCAGCATTACGCTGTACACCAGGGAAAGCCTTTCTACGACGACCTGGTTGCCTTCATCACGAGCGGACCCGTGGTGGCGATGGCTTGGGAAGGAAACCGGGCCATTCAGCTCGTGCGCACCATGATGGGCGCTCTCAAGCCGGAGGAGGCGCTGCCCGGAACGATCCGCGGCGACTTCACTACCGATATTCAGATGAACCTAGTTCACGGGTCGGATAGTCCCGAGACTGCAGCTACGGAACTCGCGCTGTGGTTCGGCCCCGGAGAATTGGTCAACTAGTTCGCTGCAACCCGAAGCGGTATCGGGCGGACGCGGCCATGGCCGGACGTTGATCGGGTGGGCAGAAACCGTGCCGTGCAGCAATAGGACGCCCGAAGTATCCGTTGCTTCGTCTTTGCCGATGAGCAGACACGCCGCATCGGGGTCGTTTCCGGGTTCGGTGTGGATGCGGAGTGCATCATCATGAACCGCGAGATCCTTGGGCATTTGGCCGCCATAGTAGGCGCAGACGGTGTGGTCGCCGATAACGCGGCCCGGGCGACGTACAACTGTGACGCGTACACGGTGGATCGCGCCGAACCCGACGTGGTGGTCCTGCCGCGCAGCACGGAGGAGGTCGCGGCCATCGTTCAGCTCTGCAATCGCCTGGGCGTACCCTGCACTCCGCGTGGCACGGGCACGGGACTGAGCGGCGGTGCGACGCCGTTGGAGGGCGGTGTCGTCCTGTCCACGGTGCGCATGAACCGCATCCTCTCCATAGACGTTCCCAACAGACGCCTTACAGCTCAGGCAGGATGCATCAACCTCAACGTCACAAAGGCAGTGTCTGGGGATGGGTACCATTTTGCGCCCGATCCATCCAGCCAAGGCGCCTGTACGATAGGCGGGAATGTGGCCGAAAACTCCGGGGGTCCCCACACGCTCAAGTATGGGGTAACGGCGAACCATGTGACGGCGTTACGGATGGTCCTTCCCACGGGAGAAGTGGTAACGCTTGGAAGCCCGCTGGAAGAGATTTGGGGTTATGACCTGGTGGGTTTGGTGGTGGGCTCAGAAGGAACCCTGGGCATCGTCACGGAGGTGACTGTCCGTCTGACCCCTCTACCGCAGGCATTCCGAACCCTGCTGGCGGTGTTCCCAACGGTGGAAGGGTGCACGAACGCAGTGTCTCAAATCATCGCAGCGGGCATTATTCCTGCGGCGTTGGAGATGATTGACCGCGTCATTTTGAACGCCATCGAAGATGCCTTCCACCTGGGGCTTCCACGCGATGCAGCCGCAGTGCTCATTGTCGAAGTAGACGGCTTCGAGGCCGGCTTGGACGATGAGGCGGCGGAAATCCAGTCTGTGTGCTACGCGAACGGAGCCGTGGAGGTTCGCTCTGCTGCAAGCGCCCAGGACCGGGCGCGCTTGTGGATTGCGCGGAAGAAGGGTGTGGGAGCCGCAGGCCGATTGGCTCCCAGCATCATCACGCAGGACGGAGTGATCCCTAGGAGCAAGCTGCCGTATGTACTTCGCGAGATTGCCGGCATCGCTGCGAAGCATCACATCCGCGTGTGCAATATCTTCCACGCGGGCGACGGGAACCTGCACCCATGTGTTCTCTTTGATGAGCGCGACGCGGACGAGGTGCAGCGTGTTCTCGCGGCGGGACGTGAAATCTTGGAACTGTGTGTGCGCGTGGGCGGCTCCGTCACCGGTGAGCATGGCGTGGGGGTAGAGAAGATCAACGCCATGAAGCTTATGTATTCCGACGAGGATTTGGATGTGATGGAACGCATCCGCCGCGTATTCAATCCTGATAACCTGTGCAATCCCGGGAAGCTCTTTCCTGCGAGCCATTCGTGCGTGGAAGTGAAGTGGAAGCCAAGGGCCGCCTTCGTTTAAGGATCCGGAGCCGATTTTGTGTGAAAGCGCTTTCCATAGAAGTCGTGGTGGAGAATGAAGGGCGCAAGGCTCGCGTTGGGCCGCAGATCGAGCAGGTCGTTGCCCGCCTGACCGGGGAAGTTGCTTCCTGGGTTCGGTTCCCATGCAATCTGGGCCACAACTCGGCGGGGCTGCAGGAGCTGGGGGTTCAGGTGGAGAACACCGAGGCCGTAAAGGCCCAGGTAGCCCGCGATGGCCAAGCGAGACGCCCACAGAGTGAAGCGCGGCTGGCGGCGGCGCGCCCATTCCAGCACAAAGATCGGTCCGGCCAGAAGGATGATCTTGCCGACGGCGAACCAGTGCGGGCCCAGGGCAAGGTAGTAACGGAAGATGGGGTTTCCTTCCTGCGCCCCATGATGTTGCACCCAGATCAGTGTAGTTGCCAGGTCTAGAATGCCGATGGCTGCGATGACCACGCTTTCAGCAGCGATGCCCATGGGCACGTTCCTCCTCAGTCAGCGGACACGCTTCCGGTGTGCGTTTCGTTTCCGGGCGGTCCCGGCCATGATGAGTTCACCCGGCGCTCATCCATCGCCAGGTGTTGGAGGGGCCGGGCAGTGACATCCGAATCCTCATTCCATATTTCCTCGCTTATTCGCGAGGATCAGGTCAATGTGCCTGCGATTGACGGCCGAAGCCCGGATTACGTACTGAGCCCCTGCTCTGAAGAGGAGTTCACGGAGGCTGTTGCGTGGGCACGCCGAACCAAGTGCGCCCTTGTTCCCATTGGCGGCGCGACCGAAGTCGCCCAGGGGAACCCGTTGAGATGCGGCGCGTGGTCTGCCGTGTGTACGACGAGTTGGGCCGGCATCGTGGACTACAGTCCTGAGGATCTCGTGATCACGGTGCGGGCCGGAACGACGCTCCAGGATCTTCAGAACGCCCTGCAGCCTCACAATCAGATGCTTCCCTTCGATCCGCCCTTTCCTGGCCGGGCGACGATCGGAGGCATCACGGCGACGAACGCCCAGGGCTTGTGGCGCTCCCTATTCGGGCTGCCCAGGGATCGCCTGCTCGGCCTGCGCTTCGTCACCGGGGACGGCCGCATCGTCAAAGCGGGTGGGAAGGTCGTCAAGAATGTGGCCGGGTACGACGTGGGCAAAGTGATGGCGGGTTCCTGGGGCACATTGGGCATCATTACAGAGGTTACGTACAAGACACAGCCGCTTCCGCAAGCTCGTTTGGCCCTCGTTGCAGGCGGCGGTGATATTGCGTCCCTCCTAGAGGCTGCCCAGGCTTTGTACCGGGAACGACTGGAACCTGCATATGCAGTCGTCCGCCTGGTACCCGAAGCGCGCCTTATGATCGGCCTCATGGGCAATCGGAATAGGTGCGCCTGGCAGGCATCCGCCATCCGCGATTTGCTGGCAAAGATGGGCATTTCAGCAGACGTACGGCCCGATGATGGAGCGGCTGCCCTCGAGGATGAGGTGCGCCACGCGGGCGCTGAATGTTGTGCAGCACTGCGCGTGATCACTGCGCCTTCAGATCTGGTTTCCCTTTACAGCCAAAGCGCGCCGGTAATCTGCCGGAGAGCCCAGGCGGCAAACGTTTATGCGGCAACAGGCATCACGGATCTTTTCTTCGGTTCGACCGATGCAGCGGTGGAGGTAGCCGCTGCTCTCCATAATGCGCTTCCAACGGCTGGTCGCATCGTATGGCAGAAGATGCCTCCCAATTTCGCTGTGGTTGATGCTTGGGGTTCTGCGGGGGATGCAGGCGCCTTTCGCCTCATGGGCAAACTCAAGGATGCATTGGACCCAGACGGCATCTTGTGTCCGGGCCGCTTCGTGGGGAGGCTTTGATCCATGGAAGGGAATGGGGCTCCGCCGTATCCTGAAGAGCCTTACACTCTCAAGTGCGTGCGGTGTGGCTTCTGCCTGGACGCGTGCCCGACGTTCCGGGTGACGGGCAACGAGGCCGAATCCCCACGCGGACGCATCGCCCTCGTTCGCGGCGTCGGCGAGGGGCACCTCGCTCTCGATGGTGAGGTGCTGCGCCACATGGATGCCTGCCTGGGCTGCCGCGCGTGCGAAACCGCCTGTCCGTCTGGCGTGCCGTTCGGGTCTATTCTTGAGAGTTTTCGTGCACGTACGGAACAGGCAGATGCCCGGCCTGCTTTCCAGCGTGCGGCCCGCAGGATGCTTCTGGGCATTCTTACCCGTCCCCGGTTGCTGCGGAGCGCACTCGCTGCAAGGCACGCAGTGGAGCGTTTAGGATGGAGGGCAGACCGGTTCCCAGAGTGGGTCGGAGATTTGCTGGGAGCCGGGGGCGGGCAGACTATTGAGCTGCCTGCGGCAGTTGATACAGTGCCCGAGAAGATGCCGCCGTTCAATCCGGCGGATGCGCCGCGCCGCTTCACGGTCGCCGTGCTGCCGGGCTGCGTCATGCCCGTGTTGTATCCCGGCATCAACACCGCCACTGTACGGGTGCTTCAATGGGCAGGGTGCGACGTTTTGGTTCCCCAGGCGGCAGGCTGTTGCGGCGCCCTGCATCTTCACGCAGGGTACCGTGAAGAGGCGAAGGCGTTGGCCCGCCGCCTCATTGATGCGCTGCAGCCGGCCCAATTCGATGCGCTTGTAATCAATTCTGCCGGGTGCGGCTCCACTGTAAAGGAATATGGCGAGCTCTTGGCGGACGATGCGCGCTATTCCGCCGATGCACGCTCCTTGGCGGCGAAGACCAAAGACGTCATGGAGTTTCTGGACGAGATCGGCATCCCAGAAATCCCAGGGCGGTACGAGCGGTTGGTAGCCTATCATGAGGCTTGCCACCTCGTGCACGCCCAGCGTGTCAGCGCGGCGCCCCGCCGTATTCTGGAGAAGATCCCCGGCCTGCGGCTTGTGGAGCTGGCCGAAGCAGATCAATGCTGCGGCAGCGCCGGAATCTACTCGTTTCTTCAGCCCGGATTTGCCGCTGAGCTGTTGCGCCGAAAGGTATGCGCCGTTGCTGCTGCCGGCGCCGACGTTCTGGCCGCGGGGAACCCCGGATGCTTGGCCTGGATCGCTCGAGGATTGAAGGATCACAATATTCGGATGGAGTTGCGCCATCCCGTGGAAATCCTTGCCGCTGCGCTGGACCCGCCGGCTGTTCGTCCTACGTGAGAGACCGATGGGCTGGGGCAGGCGGGATTGACTTCCGTAGACGGCCGCTGATATACTAGCCGGGTGATGACACCCGCGCGGAGCGATGTCCGAGTTGGCCGAAGGAGCACGACTGGAAATCGTGTAACGGAGCACAAACTCCGTTCGTGGGTTCGAATCCCACTCGCTCCGCCATCCATGCGTCTTACGGTCCAGTGCACTGGGGCATCCGGATGAACCGAACGCTCATTCGGCGAACCGTGATGGTGGGACTGGTGCTGCCGTTCCTTTACTTCGGCGCGGCGAGCGCCATGTTCGTCTATACGATTTACCGCCAAAACACCAGCGGGATGCGCCTGCAGCTTCCGAGCGCATCCCCTCCGAGTTCAGATCAACGCATCCTCATCTTTGCTCCTCATTGCGATGACGAGACGCTTGGTGCGGGCGGGCTGATCCAGAGGGCGGTGAGGGCGGGAGCGCGCGTCCGCGTCGTCATGATTACGAACGGCGATGGCTTTCGCGTTGCTGTAGAACGGGAATTCCGGGCTCTGCGCGTGTCCCCCCGAGACTATGTGCGCTTCGCAGCGGTGCGGCAAGATGAGTCTCTTGCGGCGCTGATGCTCCTGGGACTGCACCGGGACGATGTGGACTTTTTGGGCTATCCGGATCGTGGATTGATGGCCCTGTGGACCGTCAACTGGTCTCCAGATCATCCGTTCACTTCAGCATATACCCAAGTGGATCGCTCGCCATACGAACGAGCCTTTCGCCCCAACGCTGTGTACTGCGGTCAATATTTGTTGGAAGACATTACTTCGGTGCTTCAGGAATTCCGGCCCACGGATGTGTACGTAACCCATCCTTCGGATGATCATGCAGATCACGCGGCGGCGAGCGCCTTTGTAACGCGGGCTCTTCAGGCGTTGAGAGAAGAAGGAGCTTCATGGGCCGCTTCCTGCCGGCTGCGCTATTACTTGGTTCACCGGGGCGACTGGCCGGTACCGCAAGGACTGCAGGAACGTGCTCTTCTGATGCCGCCTGCGGAGATGGCAGAACTGGACACTTCTTGGCAGGCGTTCCCGCTTTCTCCGCAGGAAGAGGCGCGCAAGAGGCAGGCTATTCTGACCTACCATAGCCAGGTCGCCGTTATGAAGCGCTTCCTCGTGTCCTTCGTACGGCGCAACGAGCTGTTCGGCGAATTAGCCCCAGGAATTGCACCCTCAGTGCCGGAGGGGATGGTCCGTGTAGATGGCGACCCCGCCGAATGGAACAGCATTGCGCCGGTAGCACTGGATCCTGTGAGGGACAACCTTTTGCGCGACTTCCAGGCCGGCGGAGACGTTCAGCGTGTCTACGCTTGCCACGACGCGCGCTACCTGTACTTGCGCGTGGATACTGCCAGACCTCTCTCTCATAGGGTCGAGTTCCGCATCTCCATACGCTACTTTGGAGATCCTCGTCTGGGGGAGGCCGGGGGATTTGAGCGCATCATTGTCCGTTCCGATGGCAGCGCGACCCCCGCAGACATGCCCGTAGGCGAGGCGGACAACCGGCTTGAAGCGGCGATCCGCCTTCGAGACTTGGGCTACAGCCGTCACCTCGCCGTCAATGTGGAAACCTTATTTGCCGGACTTCTGGTAGATCGCACGGGCTATCGCTTCGTGGATCTCTAGGGCAAGCCCGGCTCTGCCATTCGTCACCGTAGGATCGCCCGGAGCGCGCTTCGTGGTTTGTACCATCCCGGGTCAGCGAAGGAGTTGGAGGATGCTTTCTGCTGCCCGATCGGCGCCGGATGCCGGCACCAATGCACGGGCCGCTTCCCCGATCCGGCGGGCAGTGTCGCCGTCCAGCAATTTGGTGGCGGCGGCGCTGATCTGTTCCGGTGTGGGTGACGGGATCAGAAGACCCGCTCCGGCCTCAGCGATCTGGCGGGCGCGGGCTTCCTGATCGTCTACTTGGCGCGGGAAGGGTAGGAACGCAGTGGGTACGCCGTGGTGGAGCAGCTCCATGGCGGTGTTGTATCCGGCCGCGGAGATAGCTGCGTCAAAGGCGGGAAAAAGCTCGCACATGGGGTAGTAGGATACCGGGCTGAGAGATGCGCTTCGGCGTAGTGTCCCATAGTACAGGGGAGGGCACGCTACTGCGAGATGGACGTCTCGCAACGGTTGCAGGGCTGCTACGGCGGTTGCCAGCGCGGCGTCCATCGCAGCGTCGCCGCCTCCGCCAAATGTAAGGTAGAGAACCTTTCCTTGCGGCGGCAACCCCAGGATGTGTCGTGCATCCTCTCTGGACTTTGCCTCTGTGCGGTCGCGGATCATAATGGGGCCTGTAAACACCCGATCGAGTCCCTCGGGGAGCGGGTATATTTCCTCGTCTTCTCTATGCGGGATGATTGCGAGATCGTAGAGGCGCAGGGAGTTCTGCACGAGCGCCGAGCCTGCGACCTCAGGACGCTGGACGCGGTACACGAATACCTTGCGCGAATCCCATTGGAGTACGGGAAGCAATTCCTGAATGGACCCTGCAGGAAACGTGTCTACTACGAGGATATGCGGGTGGAATGAGGCGAGCAGGTTCAGCGTTACTGTTTGAACCATGCGCGCGTAGGTTACCGGCCGGATCATGCCCGTGCTGCGCAGCGTTTTTGAGGGCACTTTGAAGGCGGCGAAACCCTCACGATAGACCACGTCTTCTGCATCGGATGAAGTGAGGAAGATGATCTCGGAATGAGGGCTTCGCCGTCTGATGGCGCGCGCAATGGCGAGGAGGCGGGTTACATGCCCCAATCCCAGCCCGTTGACTGCATAGAAGAGGATGCGCGTGAAAGTCGTCATGGTGCCTCGTGCCGCCGCCGAGCTGCCTTCTCCGACCGGACCGCGCCGGGCGCCGGGGTTTTCAGTCGGGATGTGAGCACGTGAACGCCTTCAAATCCGCCCCGGATCCCACGGGAGCGCCGGGCGTATAGCGAGGATCCCGGTCCCGGTATGGCTTCTGCTACGAAGAACGGGCCATGCCTAAGACCGGTCGCTTCCTGCAAACCCGCCTGCATCGCCTGCCGTGTCTTGTAGGAAGTCCGTTCCTGCGGCGTCATCAGGCGGGCGCGTGAAGTCTCCGTATCCTGCAGCTTGGCCGCCGTAGTAGTCCCGATAGACTTCGTGATCCGGGTAGAAGACGTATGTGTTTCCTCCCCAGCCGCCGCCCCATCCCCATCCCATGGGGTGGTGCCAGTTCCAGAACATGTTGTCTATGAGGCTCAGGGCCACGAGGTCCCCCAGGAAGGAACCGGTGCCCATGCGGTAGTAGTCGCGGTAGGGATCGTATCCTTGGTAGGCGTACCAAGGCACGTAGCGGCCGTTGTCGTTGAAGGCCCGGATCTGCGGCATTTGACCTGTCTTGATGGTTGCCAGGTCGTCCGGACAGGCGAGGACCTTCTGCTGCTGTCCGCTCAGATTTACCGTGACCGGGGTGAGTTCACTCAGAAGCATGGGGCGAGAGCAGAAGAAGCACACGCCCCGCTGGTCCGCGGGCACCGTGCTCCAATCCTGTGGGGGAGGCGCCTGAGTTTGGGTGGGGGGTACGGCATCCGGCACGGAAGGTGGGGCGCCACCTGCGGACCGGTCTATGAGAGCTCGCCCGCGGGCGATATCGCCCTGCGCCTGGTCCAGCAAACTTTGCGCTCGTCCCAAGTCTACGTACGAGCGGGCGCTACGGATGATGCGGGATGCTTCGTCGAGTTTGGTGCCTGCAGCGATGCGGTATTGGCGCACCTGGGCGGCAAGGGCAGGATCGAGAGAAGCCGCACTTTCTTCCAGCATGTTGATCCCAGCGATGACCTCGCTCTTCTGGGTATTGAGGGGACCCATGCGCGCATGCATCTCACGCTTGTTGGCGATTGCACGGCCGAGAACTGCGAGGAAAAAGATAAGTGCCACTACCGCCGCGATGATTGCCACGATGAGCCCCACAGGGTCCCGGTGCGTCACCGGAACGGGTACAGGCGCGCCGACACCCGTCTGGATGGAGGGGGCCGACGCGGTATGTGCCTGAACGAGACCCTTGGCCAGCGCCTCCAACCCTTCCGTATAGCGGCCGGCCTCAATTTGGGGTGCTACCTGACCGGTAAGATCGCGTATCGTGTCTCGGCTGAGGCTTTTGGTCGCCACAGCGATGCCGCGCCGGCTTGCCAGAATGACGTACCCCTGCCCCTGATTGATGTAACTCTTGAGGTAGTTGAGGATGCGGTCTCCTTCGCGTGCAAGCGAGGCGGAGCGGTAGTCTCGATTAAACACTACGAACTTCACTACAGTGGGGCGCAGCTCCAAACTCACCTTCTCCAGGCGGTCGGGATCCACGCGGATTCCTGGCTCCACATATACATCGCCGTTTATGAGCCGTTGCGTGATGGAGCCGCCTGTGGCAGCAGCCCGCTGTGATGGTGTGGGCACGGCTCCGGCTTCAGTGCGGGCACCGGTGACGGCGATGCCTACTTTGGACCGAAGCCGCTGAAGCGTCTCTTCGTACTTGGCAGGTGAAGAGGCGAACGTGTGCTGAGGGTCTATCTGCGCGGCTTTCTCAACCGCCCGCAATGCATCGGCGTACCGGCCGAGTTTGTTGTAAGCGAAGTTAAGCTGCCACCACGCCTTGGCGTCGCCGGGCTGTTCCTTTACAGCCTGTTCGAGTTTGACCACAGCTTCCTGGTATTTCCCGGCTTTATACAGGGCGCGGCCCTCGGTAAGCGGATCGGCAGATGCAGACGCGCCCATGGCAATGCAAAGGACCAAGACCATGGCCCACGCAGATTTGGGGCGATGCATAGACACCTCCAGAGCCTAGCCGGCGGCTTACGAATTGGGCGAGACTGGCGCTCAGCCAGCCGATGATGTTGAATTGCACGGCGATTATAACAGATACCTTGCTCCACACACAACCTCCTGCCGGCGGGGATGGATGCGCGAGGCGTGCCGGCGGTCAATAGATGCTGTGTATAATAGAGTGTCATGGGTTCCGTAATTGAAATCCTTCGCGAGGCGACACGAGGAACTCCCTATGAGGGCCGCCTCTACCTGGTGGGAGGATATCCTCGCGACCGGCTCTTGGGTTTACCGGCGCCTGAGGACGTGGATATCGTGCTGGAAGGGGATGCCCTGGAACTGGCGCGTTTCCTTCACGAGGGCGGCTATTCAGATCATACGCCGGTGCTTTACCCCCGCTTCGGCACTGCGATGATCAGCATACACGGCCACACCGTGGAGATGGTTACCGCTCGAAGCGAGCATTACGATGCCGAAAGCCGTAAGCCTTTCGTGATACCCGCTTCGCTTTACGAAGACGCCCGTCGGCGGGATTTCACCGTGAACACCCTTCTCGAGAACCTGCACACGGGCAAAATCCTGGATCCTCTGGGATGCGCACGCAGGCATCTTCGCATGCGGCTACTCAAAACGCCCCTGCCCCCTGAAGACACCTTCTTTGACGACCCTCTCAGGATGCTTCGCGCAGTGCGCCTGGCTGTTCGCCTGGGCTTCCGCATCGAACGGAGCACGTGGCGGGCGATGCGGCGCGAGGCTCATCGCTTGAACCTTATGGGCCCGAAGCCCCCCGTCGTGTCCGCTGAGCGCATACGCGACGAGTTCGTAAAGATCCTCATGAGCCGTGATCCTGCCCGGGGACTGGTTCTCCTCGCCGAAGCAGGGTTGTTGGAGCAGTTCCTGCCGGAATTGAGGGACACCATGGGCGTAACCCAGAATGCGTGGCATGCGTACGATGTGTGGACGCATACGGTGAAGGCGCTGGAAGTGCTTCCTGCGGATGCGCCCCTGGAGTTGCGCCTGGCGGTGCTCTTCCACGATATCGGCAAGCCCGCCACCCGCACTGAGGATGAGAAGGGGGTTCACTTCTACGAGCACCAGTTCGTGGGAGCTGAAATCACCCGGCAGGTTCTGCAACGCCTGCACTTTCCAAACCAGACGATCCATACCGTGACCGAACTGGTGCGCCTCCACATGCGGCTGGGAGAGCCCAAACCCGATGCTGCGGACGCGGTAATCCGAAGGCTCATCCGGGACACGGCTCCCTACCTCGAACAACTGTTTATTTTGGCTCAGGCGGACCGATGCGCCATGGGCACTGATGCGCCGGTTACGCCGCTGCCCGTCTTGCGCGCGCGCATCGAGGAGGTGTGCCGGGACCTCGACGCGGCCGGCGTCCGGAGCCCCTTGGACGGCCGCGAGATCATGAAGGTGTTGAACGTGGCTCCGGGACCTCTCATCGGGGAAGCCAAGGAATACCTTGTAAACGAAGTCATCGAGGGCAGGCTGAAGCCGGGGGATCGCGAAGGCGCGGGCGAGGCTCTTATAAAGTGGTACCATGGGCGCATGCAGGAAAAGACCGCCTCCCCGGCCAAACAGCAAGGTTGAGCGACACCTTCTTGGGGGATGAGCCATGATCTGCTTCCTTGCTGCCGCGATGTTTGCAGCCCCCACACCCCACGGCGACATACATTACGGCCTCATTTTTCCTCCCAAGCAGCTCCACAGCCACGGGAGCTGCATCGTGCAGTGCCCCAACGGCGATATCCTGGCGTGCTGGTATCAGGGCTCTGGGGAACGGAACGCCGACGATGTGCGCATTCTAGGGGCACGGCTTTCATCGAGGAGCACAGCCGGGCCTCCTCTGGGCCGCGAAGGACAATGGAGTGCTCCCTACGTAATGGCAGACACGCCAGGGTTCCCGGATTGCAACCCATGCATGACGGTAGATCCTAGAGGGCGGCTGTGGCTTTTCTGGCCCACGATACTGGATAACACCTGGGAGAGCGCTCTCCTTCAGATGAAGGTGAGTGCAAACTACCAGCGGCCTGGCGCTCCCGTGTGGGAACGTGAGGGAGTGGTGCTGCTCAAGCCAGGGAAGGAGTTTCAGGATGCCGTGGATCGCGATCTGGATCGGCAATGGGCCCAATATCGCGCCGGCGCCTCAGCAGGGGATCGCGAAAAGCTGGATGCTTACCTCGCACAGAGAAAGAAAGATGCACGAATAAAGTTGAAGGTGCGGCTCGGCTGGATGCCCAGGGCACACCCGTTCATCTTGGATGGGAAGCGTTTGATCGTGCCGCTCTATTCGGACGGGTTCGACTTCTCGCTCATGGCCATCACAGATGACTGGGGGCAGACGTGGAAAGTGAGTGAGCCTCTGGTCGGCCCGGGCAACGTACAGCCGACACTTGCCAAACGCAGGGACGGCACACTGGTGGCCTACTTCCGCGACAACGGCCCGCCGCCGCAACGCATCCTCACCAGTCAATCTGCCGACGGCGGCCTCACCTGGTCGCTAGCTCGGGACACGGAGCTGCCTAACCCAGGATCCGGCCTCGATGTTTGCGTCCTCAGGGATGGAAGCTGGCTCCTGGCCTACAACGACACGGAAGACGGGCGGCACAGCTTGGCGGTATCGCTTTCGTACGACGAGGGGCGCACCTGGCCCGTCACTCGCCATTTGGAACACGACGCACCTGGGCCCGACGCTGGGTCGTACGCGTATCCCTCGGTCATCGAGGCGCGGGATGGGACGATCTGGGTGTCTTATAGCTGGTCGGGAAATCGGGCGGCTCGACAACGGCTCGGTGCGGGCGAGAGCATTATGGTAGCCCATTTCAACCGGGCATGGCTGGAACAGGCCACCCGATGAAAAGGGTGCGGGGGCGCATTCTTCGGTTGCCAGATGGTGCTGCCGGCGCAGGCGGCTCCGGGGTCTATCCTTGGGCGGTCGTTGCGATGCTTTGGTTCATTTGCTTCTTCAACTATGCGGACCGCCAGGCGATCTTCTCCATCTTCCCCCTCTTGAAGCGCGAGTACGGGTTCAATGATGAGGAACTTGGGCGCATCGGCACGGCGTTCATGATTGTTTATGCCCTGAGCGCTCCGTTTGCCGGGCAAGTTGCAGACCGCCTCGCGCGGAAGCTGGTGATCATTGGGGGCCTGGCGATTTGGAGCGCCGTAACGGGTTTTACCGCAGCGTGCAGCCGCGTGTGGCACTTTACCCTTGTGCGGGGTGTGGAGGGTTTGGGAGAGACGTTCTACTTTCCGGCTTCCATGTCGCTGCTGAGCGATTACCATTCCGGCCGCACGCGTTCAACGGCTATGAGCTTGCACCAAACGTCCGTCTATGTGGGAACCATAGGCGGCGGAGCTTTGGCCGGATGGATGGCGCTGCATCATGGCTGGCGCGCACCTTTCATATTTCTGGCCGGAGCAGGCATCCTTCTGGCGGCCGTACTGGCATTCTTCATCCGGGAACCACTCCGCGACGAAGCCACCCGTACGCAGGTGTTCGGCCGTCCCGAAGTGCAAGAAGACGAAGCACCGGTGCCCATGGGCCGCTTCTTGCGCGAGTGGGCTCGAACACCCACTGCCGTCGTGTTGATCCTTGCCTTCTTCGGGGCCAACGCTGTGGCCGGCGTTATCCTGATGTGGATGCCCACGTTCCTCAACCGGAAGTTTCACTTGAACGTGGCGGCTGCCGGATTGGGGGCAACCTTCTTCATTCAGATATCGAGCATGATCGGTTCTGCTGTTGGAGGGGGGCTGGCGGATCATTGGCGCCGGATGCACCCCGGGGGACGCATTCTGGTGCAGGGGTTCGGCATCCTGCTGGGTGCTCCGTGGGTGTTTTTGTGCGGCTACACGCGTGATTTCTTCACCTTGGGCGGAGCAATGTCCCTGTTCGGTCTGTGCAAAGGGCTCTACGATTCCAACATCTGGGCCGCTTTGTACGATGTAATCCCCGTGTCCCGGCGCGCGGCTGCCGTAGGCGTAATGAACCTGGTGGGCTGGACCGGCGCCGCGCTCGGAGGATACGCCGTGGGGCGCGCTGCTGAAGCCGGCATCACCATGAGCGCGGCGATTGCCTCTACCGGAGGGGTGTACCTGGTCGTTGCTGCTCTCCTCTTTTGGGGAGGCTTCTTTACCGCACCCAGGGATGCCCGGACGTAACCACGCTTCTCCGGCGGACGGAAAGGCTGGTTGCCTTTCGGTGTTACGGCATCCGCTTTTTCGGCGCGCCGACGCCTCTGCGGCTCCGTGAGATTTGCGACATAAGCGGAGTGAAACCCAGGGTTGTGCCGGCACGCTATGCTGCAATAGTTGTGATATACTCAGGTTGCGGAGGATAGGAACATGGCCATCCGGCGCACCAACCCGTCAGGATCTTGGAGGTTCGGAAGCCTGCTTCGCTGGGCCATGCCTGCGCTCCTGCCGTTAGCCTTCGCATTCGGCGTGGTGTGGGGCGGGCCGTTCCTTCTGGAATTCGTTCGCCTGCGGCCCGGTGCCGTGCCGGTGGCCCTTTTCACGCTTCTGGTAGGCCTTCTGTTGCCTCGCTTTCGCGAGGGTCTGATAACATCCCTTTGCTTCATGGTGGCTCTGCTCGCTTGGCAGGATGCGCGAACTCCTTTGGCGGATGCCATCCCGCGGGAGTGGGATTACACGCTCACGGAGCGCCTCTATCCAATCCTATGGTGCGCTGTAACCGCATGGGCGCTGGCCACAGGCTTCGTGGTGGCCTATCGGCCTCAGTCGCCGGCGGGCCGCCGTTCGTACTTTGGGTTGGCAAGTGCGTACTTCACCCTGCATGGGGGTTTGAGCCTGCTTCACGCGTTCTCCATGGACGGCATGCTGATGGTAGCTGCAGGTATCGCCGCGCTGGTTGCGGCGCTGCGCGTGCACCGGTTCTGGGGCGGTGCCGCAACTATGGGAACATCTATGCAGGGGGAGGTCCTGCCGGATGAAGAGCGGGCACGGCGGGCAGCGCGGGTGGCGGCACGGGAGTGGCGGGATCAGCCCGAGCACCATGCGAAATTCTGCTGATGCCCCCATTGGCGATGAGCGTGTCTTTGCTCTGCTGCCTCCGGCACGCAGGGCGCAGGGGGCCCGCCGGACCATCTACCACTCGATGCGTTGCAAGCTCCGGGCGCCGTACACCAGCACGGCAGCGCTGCACGCACCAGACCACGCGAGGGTGGCGCCTCCCGCAACCAGGTAGGCAGCGGCCTGGGTAAAGACGTGCATGCCGGCCAATACCGTGCAAAGGATGAGGATGCCATCCAGCCCGGCCAGGTATCCCATTTCGATTACCATGCTGACGGTGCGCCCCGTGCCCGACATGGTCGCGTCTGTGTCGCTATGTCGAGGGTTCATGTAGAGGCCGTGGGTGCCTACGCCGATGCTGCAGAAGGTAGCCGTGGTCACCAGAGAGAGAGCCAGGATGGCCCACGTCTGAAAGGCAGGCAATTCTGCGGCGGCGGCATATGCTCCACAGATGAGCATGCTCAAGGGGAGCGAGAAGGTCGCGGCGAAAAGTAGCTTCGCCCCGAGGATCACCATGGGTGCCGGCGGCGCGGCTGCAATGAGCCACATGGCTCTGCTCTCCATAGCGAAGGCCGACATGCTCAGCCGGAGCGCGATCATTCCGAGAACAGGGTACATCCCCAGAACTAGGATCAATATGCGGGGCCCGGCCCGATCCACGTGCAGCGCGTTGTACATCAACCCGAAACTTGCAGCCACAGGGATTGCAAGGAGCGACAGTTGCCGCAAATCCCTGCGGATGGTGACGAGGTCTTTCGCGAGAATGCCTCGCATGGGTGCCGGCATCCAGAGGATGTGCTTCCACCGAGCAAAGACGGCGGCCTGAAGGTTTCCACCGCGCTGGGGAACTTCTTGGTAGGCGGCCCACCCCTGCCAATAGAGGCGCTGGGCGACCCACGCGGCGCCCCAACATGCGGCGGGCAAGGCGGCGGCGAGCTTGGCGACGTTGGCGAACGAGTGGCGGGTTATCGGTCCGGTGATGAGTGCGGATGCCCATGCCCAGGGGCCGTGAACTGCCCACGGGGATGCAGCCAAAACTCTGAGGTTCTCGAAGCCGAGTGACCGAGCATCGTCTCCGGTGTGCGCCATTAAGCCCAGGCTTGCAACCATGTAGATTGCAGCACCCAGCAGAATACCGGCGGCGCCGAGCAGTTCCCGCAAGCGGCTTGCAGGCAATGCGCGCATCAAAAGAAAGGCAGCCGCTGCTCCGAGGGCAGTAGGCACCCCGCTGAACACCACCAATGCTGTTGCCGACTGTGCGACGTAGCGAACCGAGAATTGGCCCCTCGCAAACCCGTAAGCCGCCGCTACGGGAATTCCCACGGTTAGGAACAGGGTTGTATTGGCAGTCAGGGCGTCCAGGAACTTGGCCAGGAATACGGAGCGGGCCGGGATGGGTGCCAGAAGAAGGAGGGAAATCTCATCGCTGGTATAGAAGCGCTGAATAGTCACCGTGACGCTGGAGAGTGCGAGCATCCAGAAGGCGCCGAACAGAAGGAGCCTAGGCAGGGTCGCGAGCAGCTCCGCGGCATTGGCGTCATCCCGTGCAAGAAGCGCCAAGGGTCCGAAAAGGCCTAGAGCCATGGCACCGATGAGGAATGGCGCTCCAATAAGCAGGAGCGCTCTCCAAAGGATGCTGTGCCTTTCCGACCTGGGGGCACGCAGGAACGCATTGCGGACGGACCACACACGCGCGCGAAGCAGCCTAAAGAGCAACACAGCCCAGTGTGCACCGAGGCCACGTCGGGCACCGTGTTCCAACATCCCTTTCGCTCCTTTTTACGTGTGTTGCCGGACGGCGACGACGCTTCAACGGATGGCCTCGTTGGCGCTCCCGTCGAAGCGGTCATACAGCAACCCCCACCGCAATCCGCGCCCGCTGACCTGGACGGTGTCGTTGCCGAACCGCTCCATAACAATGCGCAGGATAATGGCGCCGCCAAGGATCACGGCGGCTCGAGCGGCATCGAGACCGGGGATTTGGCTGCGAGCTGCGATGGGTTTGGCCGCGTAAAGCGTCAGTTGTTCTTCCACTTGACGCGCGGCTAGCGTGCAACCGTGGATCTGGTCGGCACGTTCCAATGGGCGGCCCTGTTGCACGGCGGCCATATGGGCTACGGTGCCGCCGACGCCCACTAGGGGGCACCGACCTCCCGCCAAATGGGCATGGCGCAGCGCTTCGAACACAAATTGTTCGGCTTCGTGGATCTGGGCAGTTGTGGGCGGATCTGTTCGAAGGATGTCCTCTGTGATCTGGACGGCGCCCACAGGGACGGTGGCGGAACGAATGCCACCGGTGGTGCCCAGTACGATCTCCGTGCTCCCACCCCCGATATCCACAACGCGGAGCATGTTCAGTGAGTGCCAGAGCGGGTCTTTGCGCACAGCGAGGAAGGAGAGGCGCGCTTCCTCGCCCTCTGATAGGATCTCCACCGAGATGCCGGCTTCCGCAGCCTGATGGACGAACTCATCCTGGTTCCTGGCATGGCGTACCGCGGCAGTAGCTACGGCAGCTACGCTTTGTGCCGCTGCGCGGCGGCAGAGCTCGGCGTATTCGGCAAGAACGCGGATTGTTCGGCGGATTGCAGCGGCTTGAAGATACCCCTGGGAAAAGCCCTCCCCGAGGCGTGTGGTGCGGGCTTGTTCCATGAGCTCCGTCCAAGAGCCGGATCCTCTCCGCTCGGCGATGGTGAGTTTGACGGTGTTGGTACCTACGTCTATGGCTGCGTAGACGCCCGGCGCAGCCATTTCGCCGGGATCACCCATCGAAGCCTTGCCGCCCGGCTCCGCAACAGGCGCATCCGCCGTCCGCCGCTGCCGAGCACGACGCAGGTTTATCCGACGCGGGCACGCCACAGGGCACGAGGCTGCGACTTATGGCGAAGGTCGAGATCAGCCGTCGGAAGCTCGAGGAACCGCAATTCGGGCATAGCGCAGGCGCCGCCGCTGGAGACTGAAGCAGTACCTCGAAACGGGTACGGCAATCGGTGCAAAGATACTCATAAAGAGGCATCATTCATCCTCCCGCGTAGCCGAGGGAACGGAAGGGCCCACGCGGCAACCCGGCATGTATAAAAAGCGCATCTCCGCCATTGTCTCGTGGCGCACTCGGCGAGCAGGTCCGAAGGGTAAAGAGGGTGCACACCAATTCCGCTTTGGTTGGCCGCAAACGGGCTCCTTCGTCTCAGCCATATTCGATTAACTGTACCAGATTGCCGTCGGGATCCCGCAAGACAGCCGTCTTGAAGGTCCCATGATCTTGGGGAGCTTCGAAGAAGGGAACACCATGGGCAGTGAGCTCGCGGAAGGCTCCTTCAAGATCGCTTACGGCAAGGGAGAGGATCACCGAGTTGATCGCCCCGATCTCAGGAGGGATCGGCTCCGGTGCCGTCATCACGACGATGTTGTGAACGAGGCGCGCCCAGTCTTCCTCTTCGTGCACCACCGCCAAGCCGAGGCGATCCCGGTAGAACTCAAGGCTCCGGTCCATGTCTTGAGCCAGGATCACGATACAGGCCTGGTATACGTCCATAGCGGCGTTATCTAGGAGTGGGGAGGGCTTGGGGCGCCGATACTGAGGGTGGAGCAGGTTCCTCGCGCCGCAAGCCTGTTCCATTGATGCGGGAGAGGTTCAGATATGCCGACATCCCAACGACGACGACGCCGAGGAGCGCCAGGAGCACAAGGACCTGGTTCCGTTGGCGATGCAGCGCGCCGGCAAACGGCATCGGATGGCTCACCGCCATGGCAAGAAAGAACATAACCAGCGCCAGAAGGATCTTCATGCCGAGCACTGCAGCATACGTGCTGTTGACGTGTGGGGCAACGAAGTGGAAGTTGACAAAGCCCGTAACCAAGATGATGAGCCACAGCAGGGCGCTCGCTACGCCCCATCGTCGCGCTAGGGACCGGGCCCAGTCGGTGTCCGAGAAGGCGCCGGTGCGCAGAGCCGGTATGGCTACGAACCGCTGGTACAGCACGCCCCCTAGCACGAAGATGATGCTCACGAGATGGAGCCACTTATTGAGAAAAGGACCCATGGCCATAGAATTGCCTCCGTTGGGAAAGAGACGGTGCTGCGATTATACCCTTGCAAATCGGATGGATGTTAGGCGTTTGCGCCGACCGCTGTTTGCCTGGTTCAGGTGGGCATGGCATTGCGCATGCCGCCGGCGCAGGGTAGTATAATGCTTCTGCGTGGCATGGCGCGCTGACCCGTCGGATGCCTGGCGCGCCCCATCCCGGAAGCGTTCTGCTCTGGATGATCTCCTATGGAACCGTATTCCCAAGACCACATACGGAATTTCTGCATCATCGCCCATGTGGACCACGGCAAATCTACCCTGGCGGACCGCATCCTCGAACTGACGGGAGCGATCTCAGATCGGGAGATGCAGGACCAGGCTCTGGACACGATGGATATCGAGAGGGAACGCGGCATCACCATCAAAATGACCGCCGTGCGCCTTTCCTATACCTCGGTTAGTGGAGACACGTACGAGCTGAACCTAATAGATACTCCCGGCCATGTGGATTTCACGTATGAGGTGTCCCGTTCCCTGGCTGCGTGTGAAGGGGCTGTGCTGGTGGTGGACGGCGCCCAAGGTGTGGAGGCCCAGACGCTGGCGAATGTGAACCTTGCCCTTAACAATGGCCTGGTGCTCGTTCCCGTCATCAACAAAATTGACTTGCCGGCTGCAGACCCCGAGCGTGTGCGTGAGGAAATCGAGAACGTCCTGGCATTGGAAGCCCATGATGCAGTTCTAGCAAGCGCCAAACAGGGCATCGGCATCCGCGAAGTGTTGGAGCGCGTGGTTCATTCTATTCCTCCACCTTCGGGGGATCCCCACGCACCGCTTAGAGCCTTGGTTTTCGACAGCCATTTTGACACGTACCAAGGAGTGGTATGTTATGTGCGCATCGTGGATGGTTCCTTAAGGCCGGGCCAGAAGATCCGCTTCATGGCTACTGGGAAGGAGTTCGAGGTGTCCACGGTGGGCATCTTCCGCCCCAGGATGGAGACCACCTCGGAGCTGAGAACCGGCGAGGTGGGTTTTCTCACTGCAGGCATCAAGACGATCGGCGACGCCAATGTGGGGGACACCGTGACCCATGCGGACCGGCCTGCCCCGGCTCCTCTACCCGGATACCGCAAGGCGAAGCCCATGGTCTTTTGCGGCTTGTATCCTGTGGACGGGCGGGATTACCCGGATCTGAAGGAGGCGCTCCTCAAGCTCCAACTGAACGATGCTGCCCTCTCCTTCGAGCCCGAGACTTCTGCTGCACTCGGCTTCGGCTACCGGTGCGGCTTCCTCGGTCTGCTGCACATGGAGATCGTGCAGGAGCGGTTGGAGCGTGAGTTCGGCCTCTCGCTCATTGCAACGTCTCCCTCCGTCATTTACCGCATCCACCGCACCGACGGGCGCGTGGAGGAGGTGGACAATCCGGCACACATGCCCCATCCCACGCAAATCGCCTTCATAGAGGAGCCGTACGTAGACGCTACGATGTTCATCCCGGCGGAATACGTGGGTACGGTGATGGATCTTGCCCGCGAGCGGCGGGGGGAGTTCGTCAAGATGGAACATCCTGCTCCCCAACGGGTAATGCTCCATTATCAGTTGCCCCTCTCGGAAATCTTGATGGATTTCTTTGACCAGCTCAAGAGCCGAACGCGCGGGTACGCGTCCTTCGATTACGAGCCCGCGGGTTACAGGCAGTCGCAGCTTGTAAAGCTGGATATCCTGATCAATGGCGATCCTGTGGATGCCCTTTCCTTCATCACCCATCGCGACAAAGCCTATCCCCGCGCGCGGGCCTTTGTGGACCGCCTTAAGGAGGTCGTTCCCCGCCAGCAATTCGAGGTGCGCATCCAGGCAGCCATAGGGGGCAAGGTAATCGCTGCAGACCGCGTGGCGCCGTATCGCAAGAACGTTACGGCGAAATGTTACGGGGGAGATATCACCCGGAAGCGTAAACTCCTGGAGAAGCAGAAGGAAGGGAAGAAGCGCATGAAGCAGATCGGCAGCGTGGAGATACCCCAGGAGGCCTTCTTGAGCGTGCTTCGCATCGGTGAAGCCTGATCCGTCCTTCCCCGCCCGTCTTCACCTGTTGCAGAGTTCGGTGCGCCGCCCCGCCGGCAGTCTCCGGTTCCGGCGGCGGGATAAGTTTTGTTCGCCTATTGACAGTAGACGGCTGTAGGTGTACACTTATCCCAAGCATCCCCGCTAACGGGTACGTGCACCCGTGCCTGCTGAGCGCAGCATCTGCACCGTTTGCAAAGCGAGGTGAGAGCAAATGACGCGTGGCCTCACACCGAAACAGGAGCGCATCCTCAGTTACATCGAGGAATACACCACGAAGACTGGGTATCCGCCTTCCATACGTGAGATTGGACACCATTTCGGCATCGCCAGTCTGCGCGGCGTTACCGTACACCTGGATGCGTTGGAGCGCAAGGGGTATATCAAGAGAGCCAGCACAGCCCGATCTATAACTATCGTCGGGCAGGAGCAGCAAGCCGCTCTGCGACGCGAAGTCATGATGCTTCCGCTTGTGGGCACGATTGCCGCCGGCGCGCCCATCACCGCATCGGAGAACATCGAAGGGTACATTCCCGTGCCTCAGGAGATTGTGCATAATGCGCCGGGAGCCTTTGTGCTCGAGGTGAAGGGTGACAGCATGGTGGGTGACCACATTCTGCCGCGGGATTTGGTGGTAATCCGCCCCCAGGCGACGGCTGAAAACGGAGACCTCGTGGCCTTTCTGCTGGGGGACGAGGCTACTGTGAAGCGCATCCGCTTCGAAGGGAAGCGCATCCTGCTCATGCCGTCCAATCCTGCCTATGAGCCGATTAGCGTACCACGGGACGGGGGCCGCGTTATCGGCAAGGTTATTGGGCTGGTGCGCAAGTACCACAACGGCGGCCACTGAAGCACGTAGACATCACGGGCCTCACGCCTTCGTGTGGATGGGCGGCGGAGCTGCGTAGATCGGTACCAATGCGATCGGGTCGTCTGCGGCGCCCTCCGTAAGCCGCTGGATTGCGATCGTGGCCACGGTACTGGCTCGGGCAGGATGGGCGTCCGCCGCAACCAATTCCAGGTTGAACTGCTCGCGGAGCGCTCGTGCGAATTGCGGGGCGTACTCGCCGCACAAGAAAACGCCTTCCATGCTCCCCAATGTGGCTGCAGCCTCCTGCAACGTGTAGAGCGACCCTTCGCGAAGCGGTGAAAGCTTCCCGCCTGCGCCAAAGAAAGCCAGGCATACCATTCCCGGGCGGCTGCGAACTACGGGCACGAGGAGTGCATCCCGCACCATTCGGTATGGCCAGGCCAGCGCCTCCAATGTGGGGATCCCCGCAAGAGGCACTCCAAGAACGTCGGCCATCACCTTCGCTACGGTAACGCCTACCCGTACCCCTGTGAAGGACCCTGGACCTAGCGATACCGCGATGCCGTTGAGATCCGCGCGTTCGACGCCGGCATCGGACAGCACCTCCGCGATGTCGCCCATGAGGCGCTGGGACAGCTTCATGCGGTGGCGGAATGTGCGTTCTTCTATAACCCCGGCATCGTCCGCTACGGCAACGCTGCACAGGTCGGAAGTGGTTTCCAGCGCCAATACTAGCATGGAGCAAGCTCTTCTACGGCCCGCAGGAGCCTCTGTCCTCCGGCGCCATGGGCCTCCAATCGGACTACACGCCGGTCCTCGCCCGCCATCGTTATGGTGATGTGGAGATACGAGGAGGGAAGGAGGCTGCCGAGCCGGTCCGCCCATTCGATGGCCAGCAGTCCCTCTCCGTCGAGGAGATCCGTGATACCCAGGTCCTCTAGATGCTCTTGGCTGTTAATCCGGTACAGATCCACGTGATACAGGAGCATTCTGCCTCCGCGGAGTTCGTGGATTAGGGTAAAGGTAGGGCTTGTTGCCGGGATGGGGATCCCGAGCCCCTCCGCCACACCTTGGACGAGCGTCGTCTTGCCGGATCCTAAGGATCCCTCCAGGAGGATGGCATCTCCCGGCTCCGCGCGCGCTGCGATGGCCGTGCCGATCCGCCGGGTCACTTGCGCCGATGAGGAAGAAACAGTGATCACAGATCCATTATTGCACACGGGTGCACGGCGCGCGGAAGGCGGTAACCGGCGCCCGTTCTACGCGCACATCCTTGAGGTTCCGTGCCGCGTGCCGGTTGCCGCGGGATGCACGGAGGCGCTCTTCACGCAGGAGTAGGAGGCGCAGGCGGCGCAGCGCTGTAGGCGGGGAGGGCCCCGGCCATCAGAAAGGCTGCGCTCAAAAGGATCAGCAAGGCCGTGATGCCGATGAACGCGGCCGCTTGCCTGGCTCGGGGAACGACGGCGGAAACGCCCATGGCAAGGAGCGTGCTCATGGGCGCCAGGGCCGGATAGAGATACCGTCCTTGCGCCTGGAAGTACACCCACACGAACGCGCCGAAGGCACCTACAACCAGTGCGATCAACAGAATGGCGGGGAGCAGGCGGCCCGGATCCCATTGGCGCTTCAGACCCTTGGCAGCCAGAAGCCGCACCCATCCCAGGGCGCCGGTGAGGCCGATGAGGGCAAAGAGCAGGTAGAACTGCGGCGGCATGAAGTATGGAATACCCAAACGCGCCGGCCTGCCTGGGGGCGTATAGGCGCCGAAAAAGGTGCGGAACGTCCAATTGGCCACTGTGGCGAGGTATTCGGCGCGACCCATGGATCCGGCAGGGTAGGCGGTTCCGCTCCAAAGGTCTGCAGCAAAGCCGCGCCCTTCCAGAAAGTTCGTTGCCCTCATCGTGCCCGCGAATTCCTGATGGAACGTGTGGAGCGGTATCACCTCTCCCGTAAGCGCCGCCATATGGTGCAGCCACGGAAGGCTGATGATTGCCGCCAGAACCAGGCTGGAGAAGCCGAGCAAATATCCCTTTGGTGATGCGTGGTGCCGGCAGCCGGCCAGAACCACGGCCGCCGCGGTTACGGGAGCCAGCAGCAGGGCGCTGCTCTTGGCCAGGAACGAGGCCCCGAGTACGATCCCCAGCAGGGCGAGCTGCCCGAAGCGAAGCCCATGAGCCACAATTCGGATGCACAGCAGGAGGGTGAGCGTGAAGCAAAGTTCGGTGAGAGCATCGTTGTTTGCCGCCCCATACACCGCCTGACGCATGGGAAGGAATGCCGCCAGACCCGTAGCAAAGAGAGCTGTTTCGGGCGATCCCGGATCTAGGGTCCGGGCAAACAAGAAGAGGCACACCAGGGCAAAGAGGCCAAGCAGTATGGAAAGGCCCCGCACGGCATGGGGACCGAAGCGAAACAGAGGCGCCGCCAGGAGGTAGTACAACGGCGGCTGGTGCCATTCGTACGTGGCGAAGGGGCCGGAAGGCGTGGGCAGCCCTTTGCCCAAAGCCAGGGATCTTACGTAGGCCAGATGCGCTGCCTCATCCGGGGCGTTGATGTAATTGGTGGCCGCATCCGGGGCTACCGGCGTCACTACAGCGTGGCAGGCGGAGAACAGCGCATAGAGCCCTAGAATTGCTGCGAGGATCATCCCCTGGGTGCGCCTATGGGGATGCCTATCGGCGTCCGTGGGAGTGACCGGCTGAGGAGCACGCTTCATTAGCGGCCCTCCCGCGGGGTGAAACGCAGCACGACGGTAGCGCGGGAACAGGCTTCCGGGATGGGTACCGCGGCACCAGTGCGCATGGCGTCGCCCACGAGAGCTCTCCATTTCTCGCCTTGTTGGCGCTCGGGCGCATACCATTCCATGGCGAGGCGAGGCGTGGTGCCGTTCTGAACCGCCTCTATGAGCGCCATGCGGGCATCTGGGCCATCGTTGGCGGGAGCGAATTGCAGATTGAGAATGGCGTATTGGATTGCGTGCGCGAGGAACCAATCAGCCATATCGCGCCCGGAATGAAAGCGTTCGTAAGGGATATAGGCAGAATGCGGGCTGTTTCCCCAGAGGTAAGGCCGATCGAGGTAGAAGCCGCGAGTGTCCTCGAAGAGTACTACGCCGGCATCTTTAGGAGTGTGTTGATTGATCCACATCTCCGCGCCATAGCAGTTCACGCTGCGCTCGAGGTATTCTTCGCGGGCAGAAGCGTCGGATGCCCGGATCCATTGTGCGGGCAGTGTCGGTCCGTAGTAGAGCAGCGTAAACAGGAACTGCACTACAACGGCGGCCCCTACGGCACCCCCGAAGACACGTCGGCCTTCGACCAGGGATTCCGCTGCAGCACCCCCGATGAGCGACGCCAGGGCCAATACGGGGATCAAATAACGCACATACTGCATGGAGAGATCCCACGCAAGAAACCACAACAGGGCAATTGCGGCGAGGATTGCAAAGGCCTTGCAGGGGATCAGCCGTCTTCGGGTTAATAACGCCAGCGGCGCCAGGCTCAGCCACAGGAAGCCCAGATGTGTGCGCACGCCGGGATCATTGTGATTGTAGAAGAGCGACGGGAGCGCCACCAGGTCGAACGGAGCCAATATTAGATTGCGCAGGCGCTGAGCGACCGAAGGCTTGGAGTATACAGCCGCCAGACCATTGGCGTCGTCGGCTACGGTGGTTCGGTTGCCGCTCTGACCGAAGCTTTGCTGTTCCGCGGCGTACGCGGCTGCCCGGTCGGCGCTCCAGTCTCGGCCGCCAAAGATGCGGTACGCGAAGGGATACACGGGATTGCCGGTCCAAATCCAGGATTTGATGTAGAAGGGCGAGCCTACCGCAAGAGCGATCCCAACAAAGAGGCCCCACCGCTTCAGACCGGGGCGCAGGAAGCCTAGAATGAGCGCGGAGGCCGCAAAGGGGATCAGCGCCAGGGCTTTTACCGAGAGGGCGAAACCTGCCAGCACGCCTGCAAGGGCAATCCAGGAGGGAAGTCGGCTCTCCTCGTACCGAAGCAGGGCAGCGATGGACGCCAGGGAGAAAAGGGTGAGCCCAAGTTCAATGTACGCGGAACCCGCCTCCCATACGACAATGGGTGCCGTCGCAAAGACCAAGGCCGCAAGAGCGGCTGCGGCCGGCCCGAAATAGCGCCTGCCCATAGTCCAAAGGAGCACGATGCAAAGAACGCCCATGGAGAAGTGCATGAGGTTTGCCAACGCGTAACCCTGAAGCAATAGACCTGCCGTGAAGAGCATCTCCACCGTGAAGGGGAAATTGCTGTGGTGGTCCGTCGGAAGATAGACGATGCGGTGCTGGCGGATAAAGACTTTGGGTGCGGCGAGGTGGTACGAAAGCGCGTCCCATTCGTGGGCGCCCGGTGGGACGAAGCAGTTGATCATGGCGATGAGGGCCAGTACGAGGAGCGCTGCGACCGCCGTCGCAACAACGAGGCGAGAACCGAAGGCGGCAGGATTGGTTCCGCCGGAGTGCAGGTCTGCGCGGCCAGGCGTGTCCCCGGCAGACAATGCGCAGGGTTCATTCTCCTTGGTAGGCCGACCAGGTAGAAAGTTGGGGAAGGGATCCCGGATCCTTGCCTTTCCCACGCCGATGAGGACTGCCGCAGACGCACATCCGAGAACCGCAGTCAGCGCGAAAAGACCACCCGCAGTGAGCTGGCCCGCAAGGCCGATGGCGAGGACGCCGTAGGCAATCACGCCCAGGCCGAGGGCTGTGGCGTAGGCTATTCGCTCGCCCGCGCGATCCAATTTGACGGCAAGGCTTCGGAGCACTGCAAGCCCTACCCCATGGGCCAATGCGAGAATGCAGAGGGCCTCGGCGATTGCCATCATAGCGTTTCGACGACTGCGTGGGATGCCGGGGAACTCTCGTTCCATTGCACCGTCACGATGCCCAGGAAGCGGGCGTGGCTTCCTGCCTGAACGATGAGGGTGCTGTCTATCAATTCGCCATGTTCCAAGAGCGCATGGGTATGCCCTCCCACGATGAGGTTGATGCCCGGAACGCTGGAGGCGAGTTCGCGGTCTATTCGCAGACCCAAGTGGCTGATGCAAATCAGATAATCACAGCGTTGCCGGAGGGAGGGGACGAGTTGGCGAGCTGTAGCGATGGGATCTGCGAAAACATAGGCGGAAGCGTGCCGCACTTTCATGCGTTCCGTGATCATGGGTACCGTTAGGCCGAATGCCACGACCGTTTTTCCCTCCACGGACCATTGCGCCCAGGGCACTACGGGCAGGTTTGCGGAGGGTGCGCGGGGATGGACATTTGCGCAAAGCACCGGGAAGCGCGCCCGGCTCAGCTTTGCGTGGAAGCCTGCGGCTGTGAAGTGGAACTCCCGGTTGCCTACCACCATGGCATCATAGGCAGCGCCAGACATGAGATCCAGGATCGGCTCGCCACCCGGATGAAACGTTAGATTTCCGGCGGCTACCGCATCGCCTGCATCGAGGAGCAAATGAGCTTGTAAGGATTTGCGGCGCTCCACGATGCGTTGTGCCTTTTGCGGGGTCAGTCGGTTATGGAAGTCGTTGGTATGAAGGATGACGAGGGGGCTCACGACTGCATCCTCATAAGGTCCGACAGATAAGTAGTGACGGCGTCGGTCCAGAGGTTCTTGGCTTTGAGGATGGCATCGCACACTTCGCGCACAGCGCCGTAGCCCCCAGCACGTTCTGTGACGAAGTCGGCTAAGGCTTTGACCTCCATTACGGCGTTTGCAGGAGCGAATTTAACGCCGGCAAGGGAGTATGCCGGAAGATCGTTGAGATCATCACCCATATAGGCGATGTTGGATTGCGAAAGGGCGTATGAGGCCATGAGGTCTGCGAGGACGACGGATTTGTTTCGCGCTCCTTGATAGAGGCGCGTAACTCCGAGCTCGCGTGCGCGGTGTTCCACCGAAGGGCTCTCCCGCCCCGAGATCCATGCCACGAGGATGCCCGCGCAGAGGAGGAGGCGAATACCTACTCCGTCGGAGGCATCGAAGCGTTTGATCTCTCCATCACCTGCGAGTATGATGGAACCGTCCGTAAGAACGCCATCTACGTCAAGCGCAAGGAGGCGGATCGCGGCGAGCCTTTGGACCGGCGAGGCATCGGGTGCTGCTTGAGGCTGGTCATCTGTTGGCATGGACGTTTCCCGATGTTCTCCTTCGGGAGGATGTGCTCCGGCCCTCACTGGGCGGTTGCACGTACGTTTGGCGCGGCCTGGGTCTGAACGCGCGTTGACCCATGGCTCCCGGGTGCGCTCCTAGACGATGCCGGCGCGCACCAGATCCTTGAGCATTACGATGCCTACAGGTCGGCCCTCCGCATCCAGCACGGGCGCCTCTCCGATCTTCACGGGATGCTCTTCGAAAAGGGCCAGGGCTTCGGCAGCGAGGGGATTGCCTTCGATTACGAAGGGTTTCGGCTTCATTACGTCCGCCACCGGGTGGGAAAGGCTCTTCTCGTCTTTCAGGATTGCGCGGCGGATATCCCCATCGGTAATGATGCCGCAGAGCCGCCCGGCGTCATCCACCACCAGGGCAGCGCCGGCGCCCGCATCGGAGATGGCGAACATGGCGTCCCGAAGGAGGCGGTCCGACGTGACCACAGCCATCTGGGCGCCCGTACGCATCACGTCGCTCACACGGAGTGTCAATTTCCTGCCAAGCGCACCCGCCGGGTGTGTCCGGGCAAAGTCCTCCCGAGTGAACCCCCTGGCCTCCATAACCGCCAACGCAAGCGCATCGCCCAATGCAAGCATGGCTGCCGTGCTGGTGGTGGGCGCCAGCCCCAAAGGGCAGGCCTCCGACGGGACGGACACGTTGAGGATGATGTGTGCTGCCAAGGCCAAAGTAGAGGCCGGGTTGCCCGTTACGGCGATGAGCCGCGCGCAGATGCGGCGCAGCGAGGGCAGCAACCGCAACACTTCGTCGCTCTCGCCGCTATAAGAAAGGGCAATCACCACGTCCTCCGGGGTGACCACTCCCAGATCCCCATGGACGCCCTCTGCAGGATGGAGGAACAGAGCCGGAGTTCCCGTGGACGAGAGCGTAGCGGCCATTTTGCGTGCTACCGCCCCAGCCTTGCCCACTCCCGTTGTAATGACCCGGCCGCGGCAATCGAGCAGCGTCTCAGCAGCGCGAACGAAATCGCCGCCCAGGCGGTCGGCCAAAGCTGCAATGGCGTGCGCCTCTTCTCGAAGGACCGTCTTTCCCCGTTCCAGAACCGACATAGGCATGACGGAACTATTATAGCAGATGACGTGCTTCACCCTGGTAAGCGGCAACCGGACACTATGGACACCGTGCGCCGTTCGTGTTATATTGGTGCAGAAGTGACGGAGCAAAACCGGTGCATCATCTGCGATGTGTGTGGGATGCCTACCGAATTTGGTGGGCAGGGGGTTGAACGATCGTGTTTCCTCCGGGCTTGGACAATGGATTGTGGCGCTTCTGGCCGGCGCAGCGACGCTCGCAGTTCTGAGCTGGCTTCCTGTGCTGGGGCCACTCATAGCCGGTTTCGTAGCCGGGCTGATTGTGAGGGGAACGGAACGAGGGATGCTCGCGGGATGCCTCTGCAACGTTTTGAGCGTCCTCATTGTGAGTGGTTTACTGGCAGTATTCGGCAGTGCCGTCGGGGGCGCTTTGGGCGGTGTGTCGGGATCGGTCGCGGGGCTGTTGGCAGGTTCCGGTGTGGGCATCCTTCTGTTGGTGGGCAGTTTGGCCGGCGGTGTGCTGGGTTTAGCCGGAAGGGCTTTGGGTGGGTACCTGCGCCGCTGGTGAAGCTGCGTTACCGGAGAGTTCCTTCCGGAGCAATCCATCACGGATGCGTAACGTCACCGGGTCGGCGTCGGGGAGCAAAAGCAATCGCCCATCGCTGCTCCTGGATCCGACCCTTACCGTGATTTGCGCTTCTTCCATTCCTCTCTTGACGGTCATGACTACGCTCTGGCCAGGTTGGAGGCGCGCAACCGCATCACGGATGCTGGCGGCATTCACGGGCGCACCGTCCATCGCCGCCAGGACGTCGCCCGGCTGGATACCGGCCTGAGCCGCCGGGGATGCGCCATCTACAGCCTCCACTACAGCGGGGGAACCTCCATCCAGGGGACAGACGACGCCAAGGTAGGGCTCCGGATGATCCGGCCCGCCCAGGGCTAACCCCGCGCGGCCGAGAACTTCGTTCCATGAAATGCGAGCCGGCGCCTTGATACAGCGGTTGTAGAGGGCGGAGAGGTCGCGCCCTGCCACCTTGTTCACGGCATCCAGAATGGCGGTCTCGGGATAGGCCCGGTTGGCGGATCCGTAGTCATGGTCCAGCAGGCGCATCACGTCGTCGAGGGATCGCCGGCCGGCGGTCGCGGCCCTTATCTCGATATCCAGCATGAAGCCGAGAACGCTGCCGGCTATATAATAATCGAGGCCGCCGTAGCCCATACTGCCTCCCTCCCATGCGCGGCGGCTCGCTTCCTCGGCCGAGATGCGCAAATGGGCTGGGTTGGTGTCGAATAACTCGATGCGGCGCGCCATTTCGCCAAGAAACTCTTCTGGCGTCGTGAGGTTGGCCATGCGCAGCAAGACTTGGCTGTAGTAGTCCGTAACCCCTTCGGCAAACCACAGCGATGGTGTGCGTACCTTTGTAGAGAGGTCGAAGGGGCCCAGTCCCACCGGGCGAATGCGTTTTACGTTCCACGCGTGGAAGTATTCGTGGGCGATGAGGGCGGCCCACGGATGGGCAGGGTTCGAGGGCGCCGAAGGCACATTGAGCACGCAGGAAGCGCGATGCTCCAGCCCGCCGCCGAAGCTGCCTACGGCAAAGTGGATGATGAACACGTAGCGCTTGAACGGAACCGAACCGAACAGCTTCATCCCGGCGCCCGCGATGCGCCGGATCGTGTCCTCCAGTGCTCCGCGGTCCACGGGTGATTGTCCAACCAACACCACAGAAAAGGGCACTTCGCTCACGCGGAAGTCCAATTGTTCCAGATCCCCCGATTGGATCGGTGCGTCAATGAGGTCTTCGTAGTTCTGCGCTTGGTACTCAGCCAAAGTGCCTTGGGAAGACGATCTCACGGGGCCAAGCGGGTCTAGAGGTGCAACAACGCGCCAACCATTTGGCACGCGGATAGTGAGAGTGCACGGACGGTCCGCGCCGTTGATCACGTACAGGAACGCCGCAGCTCCGTTGATGTAGGTGGAATGCGCATCCGCATGGCAGCGAAAGAAGCCGAAGCCCGGCTCCACGGCATTCACGTCGTAATCTACCCGGAAGGAGCTTGGGGAGGAGATCCGCCATGTGAGCGCATTCGGCTGTTCCACACGGAGCGTTTTGCCGTCTTTATCCGTAGCGCACAAATTGCGGATATCCTTGCTAAAGTCGAGGATCTGGTAATAACCCGGGGTCCAGGCGGGAATGGCCAAATCGGTAACACCGCCGGCGGCAGCCGGCACGTGCATCGTGATGTGGAGGGTGTGTGTGGCGGGATTGGAGGCATCCACGTTGTATCGGATCGCTTCCACGCCGCTCTGCTGCGCACAGAGGCATCGTTGTGGGAGCGCCGCCACTGCCAGCAGAATGAGGAAGGATGCGACCCGTCCGCTGAAGCGCTTGGATTGCACGAGCGACCTCCTGAAGGAGGGAAGTTCCGCGAGTATAATGGCATATACGGAGGCAGCGCAGCATCACGATCCGGCGGCCCGCCAAACGCGATCCTTCACCGTTGTACCTCCCTCTACGGCCGTTGAACGATCCCAGAAGCGCGGGATCGGCTGCGCACGAAAAGGCATTCTATGGCGACGCTTGTAGACACGGATCGGTCCGAGAGCAAGAGTGCGAGCGCCTTCACAGCGTTGCGCAATCCCGACTTCCGCATCTTTTGGATCGGCGCCTGCCTTTCGTTCATCGGGAGCTGGGTGCAGATTGTTGCGATGGGCTGGCTGGTGTACCACATCACCGGATCAAAGGAGGCACTCGGCATTATTGGGCTGGCGGGCGGCATCCCCACCACGGTGCTGATGCTCTTTGGGGGCGTGATTGCAGACCGAGCCAACAAGCGCTTGCTGGTCATGACGACCCAAACAATCTTCGGCCTCACGGCCTTTGCGCTGGCTGCCCTGACGTGGACCGGCCGCATCGCCCTCTGGCATATCGCCGTCCTCTCCTTCATCAATGGGGCGGTTTTCGCAGCAGATGGGCCTGCGCGCCAAGCAATGATCGTGTCTATCGTCGGCAGGGAGGATCTGGCAGGGGGCGTGGCGCTTCAATCTGCAGCGTTCAACTTGGCTCGGGTGATCGGGCCTGCAGTGGGCGGTCTACTCTATGCGGCTGTTGGGCCGGCATGGTGCTTTTTCATCAATGGGGTGAGCTTCGGCGCCATCATCCTTGCTGTGGCATTGGTGCGGACGGATCTTTCGGCCCAAGCGGAGCCCCAGAATTCGGTATGGATCGGTCTGATGGAGGGGTTGCGGTATCTTCGCTCCAATCGCCTTATGAAGGCCGTGGTGTCGCTGACTGCCGTCACCAGCGTGTTCGCCTTCTCTGCCTACAGTACCCTTATGCCCGCGATCGGGCGGGACACACTGCACCTGTCCGAGGATCGGTACGGATGGCTCTTTTCGGCTGTGGGTCTGGGCTCGCTGGTAGGCGTGTATCTGGTGGGACAGCACGCGGCGGCGGGGCGACGGGGGAGGCTGATGTTCAGCGGGGCCCTCATCTTCGCAGCGGCCCTCTTCGGACTGACCCTTACGAGGAATTTCTCGGCTGCCCTCGTTTTGTTATTCGTTGTGGGGTTGGCCGCAATCTCTCAACTCACCACGGCGAACACCCTCACGCAATCCCTCGCTCCGGACCGGCTTCAGGGGAGGGCGGTGTCGGTGCACATGTTCGCCATGGCAGGGCTTCAGCCGCTCGGCGCCTATCTGGCCGGGTTGTTGGCTCAGCGATGGGGAGTGGCGGCGACCCTTCAGATAGACGCGGGCATCCTCCTTTTGTACGCCCTGTTTCTGCTGGCGTTGCGCCCGGAGGTGGCGCGGCTCGAGTGAAAGGCCTATCCATGCGCCGTGGGATGAAGGCGGCAGGTTTTCATCACTGAGGCTTCAATCGGAGGTGACACAATGTCTGGTCAGGTTGCACGGTTTACGTGGCTTGGGCATGCTACGTTCATAGTGGATACGCCCGGCGGCAAGCGGATCCTCATTGATCCGTGGGTCGAGCACAATCCGGCTTGTCCGGAGGCGCACAAAAGGATCACCCAGTGCGATTTGATGCTCCTCACCCATGCGCATTTCGATCACATCGGCGACGCCATCCCCATTGCCCGGCAGACGGGTGCTGAGGTAGTCGGCATCGTCGAGTTGCTCTCATGGCTGGAGCGCAAAGGCGTCAAGAACCTGAAATCTATGAACAAAGGGGGAACGCAGCGCTTCGGACACATTGCCGTCACGATGGTTCATGCCGACCATTCCTGCGGCATTTCTGATGGCGGCCAGATCCTCTATGGCGGCGAGGCTGTAGGATACGTGGTGCGGCTGGAGAACGGCTTCACCTTCTACCACGCAGGCGACACGGCGGTCTTCGGAGACATGGCGCTGATCGGCGAACTGTACCGGCCCAATCTGGCGATGCTGCCCATCGGAGATCATTACACGATGTCCCCTCTGGAGGCTGCGAAGGCAGTGCGCTTGCTGGGCGCCAAACACGTAATCCCCATGCATTTCGGTACCTTCCCGCTTCTTCAGGGCACCCCGGCGGAGCTGAAGGAGCGAACGCAGGATATCGAGGGGCTGGTGGTCCATGATTTGCAGCCCGGAAACAGCGTGGAGTTCTAGCGGCGCCGCCAAGCAGGTCGGCGATGTGGCTGGTCGGCCCAGCCTGCGGCCTTACCGGATCGCGAATCCACGAAGCCTCTTTAGCGCCGAGGGATCACTTCCGGGTTCACCGGGTTGGGCAGCGGAAGGCCCCGGAGCCCCGCTATGAGGTTCTCCACCGCCAGTTTAGCCATCTTGATGCGGGTGGCGATGGAGGCTGAGCCGATGTGCGGTAACAGCACCACGTTGTCCATGGCGACGAGGTCATCATCGGGGGGCAAAGGTTCTTCCTCATACACGTCCAGCCCGGCAGCGCGGATCGTTCCGTTGCGCAGGGCCTGAATAAGGGCCGTTTGGTCCACCACCTGGCCGCGGGAGGTGTTGATGAGGATTGCCGTGGGCTTCATCAAGGCAAGTTCGCGCGGGCCGATGAGGTGGTGCGTAGCGGGTGTGAGGGGGGTGTGCAGGGTTACAAAATCGGACCGTTGAAGGAGCTCTTCCAGGTCCGCCCGTTTTGCGCCGAACTCGCGCTCGGCAGCGGGATTCGCCTGCGCGTCGGAATAAAGGATCTCCATCTGGAAGCCGGAAGCCCGCCGTGCCATTTCGGTTCCGATGCGGCCCATTCCCACAATGCCCAGCACCGCATGGTGGACGTCGGGCCCTGTTAGGAACATGGGAGACCACGTTTTCCATGCGCCGGATCGTGTGACGCGGTCGGCTTCCACCAGGCGGCGGGCGGTGGCCAGAAGGAGTGCGAAGGCAAGATCGGCAGTTGTTTCGGTGAGGACACCGGGTGTGTTGCCTACAGGGATGCCCCGGGCGGTGCATGCCTCTACATCTATATTGTCGAACCCCACGGCCATCTGGCTTACCACCTTTAGGCGGGGCGCGCGGTCGAGGAGTTCAGCGTCCACGCGATCCGTGAGGAGGCAGAGGAGCCCGTCGGCCTCAGCGACACACTTCAGCAACTCTTCCCGCGGAGGGGGCAGCTCGCCGGGCCAAACGTCAACCTCCGCGACGTGTCGCAGGGGCTCTAGTGCTTCGTGCGGGAGTTCTCGTGTGACAAATACGCGCATGGCAGCCTCTCGTTTCATTGTGCGAAGTGGGTCAGCCGGCGCTTCACTGCACGTAGGTAATCTCGACGCCGTCGGACCCGAAGGTCTTTTCCAATTGAGTGCAGAGCCTCTTGAGGCCGGGCATAACAGATGAGGGATAGCCGATATCAATGAGCACTGTTGGGCTGTTATCGGCCAAGATCATGTCTTGAAGGGAGGCGCCGCCCGTAATGAAAGCCCCGGCTCCGGCCCGTGCAGCCTGCCAGAACAAACCCTGGGTGACGCCGCTTGCCACTGCGAGGGACGAGATAGGGAATTCGGGTTTGTGGGAGCAGCGCACGGCAGGGGATCCGAGCACATCCTGGATTTGGGCCAGCACGGTGTCCAACGCTACCTTCAGGGGCAATTCGCCCAAGCGGCCGCGGCCATAGAAGGCGCCGGGGTTCTTCACCATATACACGTCGTAGGCGACCTCTTCGTAGGGATGCGCATCGAGGATCGCTGCAATGACACCCTGCAATTCCCGTTGCGGAACGATCATCTCGATGCGCAGCTCTTCCACACGCTCGAGGCGGCCCACGGCGCCGACGGCAGGTTTCGCCCCGAGTTGAGGAAGGAACGTGCCGACGCCGCGGGTTTGGAAGGAACAGTGCGTGTAAGCCCCGATGCGGCCGGCTCCTGCTTCGGCAGCGGCGGCGAAGACGCGTTCGGCATGGTCTTCAGGCACATAGAAGGCAATCTTGTATTGGGGCTCGAAGGTGGTTGGCTTCAGCGGCGTCGTAGCAGCCAATCCCAACTGTTCTGCAAGCGTGTCGTCGAAGCCCCCAGGTGCGGCGGCGTATGTATTGGGAAGTGCGTAGAGCGTGATCGAGTGCTTTACCAAATAAGCAACCTTCCCTCCGATGGGGTCGTCAAGCCTCAGAGACGTGAACGGCGAGGTCAGGAGCGGTGCAGCGGTGATGAGGAGGGCGTGCTTGCGCGCGGCCGCTGCTGAGAGGGCATTGAAAGAAGCCATGGGGGCTACCACGATTGCCCGTACTTCGGCAGCCGAGGTACCGACCTGAACACCATAAGGTTCCTCCGGGACGGCGAGGGAGGGCGGCGCAAGGTATTCCAGGAACTCGATCACGGCAGCCGCCGTAGGAGGTCGCTTTCGGCGGCGACGGATGCGGTCTAAGGGCTCTGAAGGCTTACGCATTGCGCTGGAGGCTCCTCGGTTGCACCTTGGTACGAGGCGGAAACATCGGCCGATGGCGCCACGATATGGAAGGAGGCTGCCAAATTCACCTCGTACGCACTATATCGCACAAGGATCGGCCCTGTCAACGTCGGCGAGGAAGGGCGTCAATCCAATGCGAAAAGGGCGAAACATCCGCACGGCCGGTTCGTCTAACAGAATGATGGACGAAGTCCGTCTGGTTACGTTTATAGGGCTTGGCAGTCTGTTCTGTTCGTCGTGCACGCATCTTAGGAGGAGGTGACTCGCATGACAACCGACGGCGCCCAAACCGAGGTGGAATATCCCGCGGTCGTGCGGCGTTGGGATTACCACGTGTGCAATGTTCATGCCCGCCACATTGAGGTGTTGGAGGAACGCCTCAAGGAATTGGGCCGCGATGGTTGGGAGCTCGTATACATGCACTCTCCTATCGCAACGGAATACCAGTGCGTCATGCGGCGCCCACTGGTGTGAACCAAGGCCCACAATTTGATTGCTGTATTGCGATGTTGGGAGGGGGCCGAGGATGCGGTCCCTCTTTTCATTATCTTGGGGAATAATCCGGCGCATCCCACCGCCGGGTCTCCGGGCTGGAGCCGGTCAGGCCGCAAAGACCCCGGCCGCACCAGTTTCCGTAGAACGCCTTCGGAAGCCTGGCCCGATCTCAGCCCCCGGGCGCGGAATGAGCGCATCCGAAGGCTTTCTGTGTCCGGCATTGAATTTCGACCCTGCGTGCAGCCGAAACGGACCGGTGTGCGCTACTGGAGGAGACCCGGCGGCCGGATAGGTCAGGATCGGCCGGCAGCGCTAAGGCGCATGCTCTTGTGGCGCAAGGATTGCCGGATGGCAGGCCGATACTCCTGGGGCACACGCTTGAGTGCTGCCTTGAGAGCGCGTGCAGCCGCAGGATCCGGAATGCGCTCCAGCGCCATGCGGGCATCCTCGCGGATATCGGCATCCTCCAATAACGCCGAGATCGGAGGCACCGCGGCCCCACCGCCGCAACACCCAAGAAGCATCAAGGCATCCGACCGTACTGCGCGGGGGTAATCGGGCCCGATCACCTTCAGCAATTCGGCCGCCACCGCAGCGTGGGTACCGTTTGACATCGAGGCGTAGGCTAATCTTCGCAGCCCTTCTTGTGCTGCCCGGCCTGCGCCTAGATCGTCTCCCCCCATCACGCGTGCAAGCGGAACTACGGCGGTGGCAGGGAGCTTCGGTGCATCCGCCAGGGCTGCTTCCCGGGCGGCTTCATCTCCTGTTCTGATGCGCTCGATCCAGGTGTCCACATCCTGGTTTTGTAGGCTCATAGCTGTTTGTCCTCGTCATCACGCATTGTGTATGGGCAATCTGCAGCAGCACATTTCGTGGCACCAAGCCGGCCGCACCTTCCGTGTCGCCGAACGGGCGCATGCCCGCCACCTAGAGCTTCCACGGGGCGCGATAGGGCGTGCTCAAGAGGCGGTTTGCTTCAGGATCGTCAACGAAGCGGTCTTCCGCAATGTTGAATGTGACCTTCCGGCCCAGTTTGTAGGCTGCCACGGCCACGATGCAGAGGAGGATCGCCTTGCGGGCAATGCCGATATCCGCCACTGGAAGCTTGCGCGTTCGGATGCAGTCGTACCAGTTTTGATGGTGGCGGGCGAGGGCGTCGTCGCCCTGGATGGGGTGCAGGTAAAGGTGCTTGCCACCCGGAGGGACCTGGAATTGCAGCGCCTTCTGCTCAACGGCGCATCCGCCGTCTCCACCCAGAACGACCAGGTCGCCGCCGGTTCCGGTGTAGGTGGCGCCCCATTCTCCCGGGAAGCGGGGGTTCTTGACACCCGGCTGGCTCCAGGTGATGATGAGGTCGCGGCCCGGCAGGTACCATCGCACATCCATGGCGTAAGGGGCGTCACGGCGGCTGTCGCACTGCACCTTGCCGGTGGCTTCGCACTCCACCAGGCCATCATAATCGTCGTTGCCGATGATCCAATTCATGGTGCTCAGGGCATGGTTGCCGCGGTCCCGAATGAAGCCTTCTCCATAATCCATGTACCAGCGGAAGTTGAACGGGTGGATATCCGGGCTATAGGGCGCCCACCGAGCCGGGCCGAGCCACAGGTCCCAATCCAACGTGGGCGGCGGCGCCGACAGAGGCGCGAAGGTTCCTTTGAAGTTCTCGGGGTGCCAGATGTCCACGCGCTTCACGGTGCCGATGCCACCGTTCTGAACGAATTCAGCAGCTTTGAACGCCTGGGAGTTGGACCGGCCCTGTGTCCCGATCTGAACGATGCGTTTGTGATAGCGGGCGGCGTTGAGCATGGCCCGCGCTTCTTCAACGGTCTTGCAGACCGGCTTCTCGGAATACACATCCTTGCCCGCTTGGCATGCCATGACGGTCATGATGGCGTGCCAATGGTCCGGCGTACCGATGGTTACGGCGTCAATATCCTTGCGGTCCAATACGCGGCGAAAGTCCCGGGTAACCAAAGGATCGCCTTTGATGCGGGGGCGGATGCGCGCCAGAACATTGTCGTCTACATCACAGATAGCGGCACAGGCATCGGGGACAATGTGGGCGCTGCCCATGCCGTTGAGGCCGATGTGGCCGAAGATGATGCGGTCGTTGGCTCCGGGACGTCCTTTTCGCCCAATGACGCCCTCGGGAATGATCGTTGGGATGGCGAGCGATGCTGCTGCGCCGAGGATCTCGCGGCGTGTTAGGCCATTCCTGTGATCCATGGTTGTGTCTCCTTCTGACAGGCAGGATCTGTGCGGGCCGGCAACGTCGTGCGCCATTCGCCCGCAGTGGCTGCCGGATTGGCGGGATCCGTGTCGCGCGTTGCCGGAACGTTGGCCGATCATTTCTTGCCGTGCTCAAGATACGCGATGCCTCGGGCTGCATCCTCCACGGGCACTTCCAAAACACAGGGCAGACCTGCGAAGAGGGGATGGTGCACCAGGCGCAAGAGGCCCTCGCCGATCGTGCCTTCTCCAGGAACTGCGTGTCGGTCACGCTTGCTGCCGCATGGAAACTGCGCGTCATTGAGATGCAAGCCCACGAGGCGCTCGGCCAGCCCTTGCTGCTGCACTTCTTCAGCCAGCCGTTCTGCCGCATCCGGCTGGGCCATATCAAAGCCCGCCACGTGGAGGTGGCACGTATCCAATACCACCCCGAGCTTCTCCGGGGGCGAACCCACTGCGCGAATCACGTAACCCAGCTCGGCCACGGTCTGCCCCAATTCCGAACCCTCTGCCCCATTTTCCAAGAAAACGCGAGCTCCGGGCGCCAGCCTTCCCACCACGTCGCTGAGTTTGGACACCACGGCATCCAATGCGGCCTGTTGCGAGGCATGCCCCTTGGCATAGCCCACATGAAAGCACACGCCGGCGAGCCCCAATTCGGCCGCGAGCCCGGCATCCTGGACGAGCGCCCCTGCGGATCCGTTGCGAATGCGGGGATCGGGAGACGCCAGGTTTGTTAACAGGGAAGCATGGGCCATACCCCACAAATCTGTGTCCGATGCCATCATTGCGGCCAGCACGCCCTGGTCTTGTGCATCTGGGATGCCTTCTTTGGAGAGGCGCACGGGGTTCCTCAACGTCGTCTGGAAGATGGTGCATCCCATCTCCCGGAGGATTGCCGGGATGGCAGCCAGGGGCGGATCTATGTGGGGACCGTAATGGTGCGTCATGTGTCCTTGGATCCTTGCAGATTGCGCCGATGCTCCCAGATGCGGCGTGCAGGCGGCAACGCTTTGCCTCGCTGCTGTTAGTGGGTTCGTTACGGCGAGGGAGATCTCCTGCATCTAGCGGGATGGACTGCGCGCTAGCCCTGCTTCTGCGTGTAATGGATCAGTTCCGTGCTGCGCAGCCGCTCCGCTGCTTGTTCTGCGGTAATGTCTCGCTGGGGCTCGGCCATCATTTCAAAGCCCACCATGAATTTTCGAATGGTGGCCGACCGCAACAGCGGGGGATAGAAGTGGGCGTGGAGCTGCCAATGGTCCCATGATCCGGGCGCGGTGGGAGCTCCGTGCCAGCCCATGGAGTACGGGAAGCTGGTTTGGAAGAGGTTATCGTACCGCGTGAGGCTATGCCGGAGGATCTGAGCCAGGGCGGTACGTTCGGCGTCGCTGAGATCTTGCATCCTGAGGACGTGCCGGCGGGGCACGAGGAGGTACTCGTAGGGCCAAACGGCCCAGAATGGGACCACGACAACCCAGTACTCATTCTCTTCTACGACGCGCTCTCGACGGTGTAATTCCTCCTGCGCATACTGCACCAGAAGAGGGCTGCCGTGTATGCTGAGCCATTCTCGTTGGCGCTGATCTTCGCGCGCAGGGATCACCGGGAGCCAATCGCCGGCCCATACCTGCCCGTGCGGGTGCGGGTTGGAAGCGCCCATGGCTTCGCCTCTGTTTTCAAAGATCTGGACCCATTCCCATTGACTTCCGAGGTCGGCGGTCTGCTCGGCCCAGACGTCTATCACGGCACGGATTTCGGGGACGTCCATGAGCGCCAGTGTAAGGTCGTGCCGCGGGGCGAAGCAGATGACCCGGCACGTGCCGCGCGCCGCAGCCGAAGTGAAGAGCGGTTCGTTTTGTGGGCGGTGCAGGCTTTGGGGAAGAAGGGCGGCGAAGTCGTTGGTAAAGACGAAAGTGCCGGTGTAGGCAGGATTGCGTACGCCGCCTGCGCGCTCATTCCCGGGGCAAAGGTAGCAATTGGGGTCGTACGCTAGACCCCGGATGTTGGGCTTAGCCTCATGATGGCCTTGCCATGGACGCTGAGTGCGGTGGGGCGATACCAAGAGCCATTCGCCTGTGAGTGCGTTGAAGCGCCGGTGAGGCGCGTCGGTTGCGAAGGTGTCCAAGTGGATGCGCGCTCCTTATCGTAACGGAATGGACGGCCGGCGGGCGCAGCTAGAGATAACCTCCAGCAGAGCCGAGATTGTTTCGCACGATCGTATCCATGCAATCTTCGATGCGCAGGTTGGCTTCCACGTTTCCGTTGAGAATGTTTTCCTCAATCAACGTGGTGTCGCAGCGCGTCAGATGAAGGCCCACGCGGTTGTTCTGGATGTTGTTGCGCCGTATCTCGTGGTTGCGCGGGCGCGTTCGCCCATCGGGCCCCGGTGTCGCAGGTCGGATGCCGTGATCCTGATCGGCAGCGATGCGGATCGCTGTTCCATTCGAGAGAAAAGTATTGCTCAGGATGGTCCATTCGAAGCTGGTAACGGCATTAGGGAATACATGGAGGAACTCCTCCGCGAAGCGGGACCATAGAAGGAGGCCATGACCATTCCCCTGGAACGTGTTCCCCTCTACGCGGCAGCCATGGGCGTTCTCTGCAGCGATGCCTGCTTGACGGTTCATGAGCACCTGGTTCTCCTCCAATAGGGTATCCCAGGAATATCCCAACCAAAAACCGTAATTGGACCGATTGGCGTTGTTTCGGCGAAACGTGTTGCCGCTGCAGAAGGTCGCTTCAAAAGCGATGTTCGGGCTGAGGGAGGCATCGTTTGCCTCGAACAGGTTGTTGTTGCAACCGGCCGGAGTTCCATCCGGCGCAAGCCCGGCCAGGAAGAAGCCGTCACCCCCCATCCGGGCGGTATTGCGAAGGAATCGGTTTCCGCAGGATGATCGTACGGCGACGAAGCCTGCCGCGTCCGCGCCCATATGTCCGTAATGGAGCCCACCCGGGCGCGGTTCGAAGCGGCAACAGTAATCGGCGGAATTCTCCTCGAAGACGCTGTTGCATGTGGCGGATAGATAGAACCCGAACCCGCTGTTGTAGTTGGCTTCGTTACGGCGGACTACCAGGTTGGTGCAGCGATAAGCCAGGATGCCGTTCTGCTGATGCTGCAGGTCATTCTCTTCGATGATGCTGTTGCGGACATCCGCGAGCACAATCGCCGCTCCATAAGCGCTGTGCTCATCCAACCAGATGTCCAGAAACACAGTATTGGGCGCGAGTTCCGCCGTGTCCGCGACGCGATGTCCGTGGATGGTGATGCCCTCACACTCGGTTGCGCGAATGCCCCAGCGATAGTCCAGGAGGGTGATGTGGCGGAGAGTTACGCCATCACAGCCCTGGAGAGTGATGCCCACGCCCTGGCGGTTCAAACCCACGAGCACGGCACCGCGGCCATCTACGGTAATGCCGGGAGATGCGATGCGAATGCCGTTGGGCAGGAAATAGGTGCCTGGCTCAAAAACGGTATTAGAGCGGATGACCATCCCATCGGATGGCTTGATGGGCTGCTCCATGGGTATCCCTATTCCGATTGTTGTGTTGATGGAACGCATACTAACTATATCCCATGAGCCGGCTGCCCGGCATGGGGCGTTGCGTGCGGGCGGAAGCCGGTCATGTTGGAGGTCATAGGGAGGGTGGACGTGCCGGGATACGAGTTGGCGGACAAGGCGATTAGGCTGCATTCTGGGGATGAGGTGGCAGTACTTAGGGAGAACCTCCCTGCGGGCACGGTGCTGATGTGGGAGCATGGGGATGTGCGGTTGAAGCAGGCCATCCCGGCGGGTCACAAGGTAGCCCTCGTGCCGGTTGCCGAGGGAGCAGCCGTTCACAAGTACGGCCAGATCATCGGATTTGCCGCTCGTGAGATTAGGGCCGGCGATTGGGTGCATACGCACAATCTAAGGATCGGCAAGGTGGATACCCGGCACGTGCCCGTATCCGTGGCAGACCTTGGCGAAGAGAAGGCCAACGAAGGCGGCGGTACGTTTGAAGGATACCTCCGCCCGGACGGCAGAGTGGGGACGCGCAATTATCTGGCGATCATCTCTACAGTAAGCTGTTCTGCGGAAACGACGCAGATGCTGGCGGCGCGGCTGCGGGAAGCAATTACGCGCGAGTTTCCTTACGTGGACGGGGTCGTCCCCATCACCCACAGCAGCGGATGCGCGATGGGCATGGGCTCTATGGGGTATCGGATTTTGCAAAGAACCCTGGCGGGGATGGCCGATCATCCCAACGTTGGCGCCGCCATGATCATCGGGTTGGGGTGCGAAACGAACCAGGCGGTGCAGTTGGTGCGCGAGATACGCGGGCTGAATGCCGGAGCCCGAGGGACGACGAAGGCCTCCGTTCCGGTTTTGGGTATTCAGCAACTGGGAGGGATCCGGCGCACGGTTGAAGCCGGCTCCGAGGTGGCGTTGCGGTTATTGAAACAGGCGAACCGGGCCCGGCGATCTACCCAACCCATATCGCAGCTCGTCATCGGCACCAACTGTGGAGGATCGGACGCGTATTCCGGCATCACTGCGAACCCGGCTCTGGGGCTCGCGGGGGACGAGATGGTGCGGCGGGGCGCCACATGGGTCCTGGCTGAGACACCGGAAATTTGCGGAGCCGAACACCTACTGGCCGCTCGGGCGCGGGATCCGCGCGTCGCCGAAGCCTTGCTGGAACGCATGGAATGGTGGCGCAAGTATGCGGCGTTTTTCGGCGAGGAGATCAACAACAACCCGAGCTACGGCAACAAGGAAGGCGGGCTGAGCACCATCTACGAGAAGGCGCTAGGGGCGGTGATGAAGGCCGGGAGTTCGCCGCTCGAGGCCGTATATGGCTACGGAGAGCGCATCTGCACTCGTGGGCTGTGCTTTATGGACACGCCGGGCCACGACCAGACTTCCGTCACCGGCCTCGTTGCGGGTGGATGTACGTTGATTGCTTTTACTACAGGACGAGGTTCATGCCTTGGGTTCAAGCCGGCTCCGGTCCTGAAGATCGCGACGAATACGCCCGTGTTTCAGCGTATGGAGGAAGACATGGATCTGGATGCGGGTGCCGTGCTGCATGGCTTAACGCTGAAGGACATGGGCCGGCTCATCTTCGATGAGCTTGTTGCCGTGGCCTCCGGGCGGCAGACCAAAAGTGAAGCCCAAGGGTTAGGAGATTATGAGTTCACGCCATGGGTCGTTGGTCCTGTTCTGTAGCTTGCCCAGCCTTGGCCGCCCCACGAGCGCGCGTCGGGTTACGCGCTCGGTGCAGGAGAGGCTATACTGGGGAGTCTTCTTGGTCCGGACCACACCCAACCTCCTCGGCGCGTGTGGACGGATGCGTTGACACCGCCTGCCACCCAATGCCGCCC
>JBMFSQ010000005.1:0-23071 GCA_049967475.1 Chthonomonadales bacterium
CAAAACTCCTCGGATGGAACCTCCACTGGATCAGTAAAACTCAAGGCGTCGTCCTGGACTGTCCTCGCGCCGGAGAACGGCACAGCAAGCGCTCGCGGTCGCCCTCAACGCTTCTGCCAGGGCCGTAGAGAGGCAACACAATCCGGGGAGCCTGCACAATGCGGGCGTGCATTGTCCTCCTCGTTTCGCGGCGCCAGGCATCCAATTGCCGGCGGGTGCTTCACACAAAACTCGGGCGCCGAAGAACCAAGGAACAGGGCGGCCGGACGTTGCCTCACACCCACGGATTTCCCGATGATGTGGGCAGGAGCGGCGCAACCATGAACTGTGGGGCGTTGAGTGCGCCTCCAGATGCGGTTGATAGGAGGTGCTGGGGATCCTCACCATTGTGAAAGGCGTCTTGCTGTGGCAGAGGATCCCAGCTTGTCTGCGCCGAAATGGTGATAGGCGCGGGCACGTTTGTGCAACGCGCACTTACACCCAGTATAAAGAGCCACGGCCATGATCCCAGCTTGTGCCTGCGCAGCCATCCTCGCAGCCACTGCGCTTGGCGCACCCCTCCAGCCGGAGCCAATCCGCGTGCTGATCGTTACCGGCGGCCACGACTTCGAGCGCGAAGCGTTCTTTGACATCTTTCGCGCCATGCCGGGCGTGTCCTTCCGTGAAGTGGCGCACCCAGCCAGCGACGCGCTCTTCAAACTCCAAGCAGCCCGCTCCTACGACGTCCTGCTGCTCTACGACATGTGGCCTTCCCTCTCGCAGCAGGCGCAGGGCGACCTCCTGCGTTTGTTACGCCAGGGCAAAGGGGTTGTAGCGCTTCATCATTGTTTGGCCGGCTATCCGGACTGGCCCGAATACCAGCGCATCCTTGGGGGCCGCTATTTCCAGAAGCCTCACACCGAAAACGGCGTCACTTTGCCGCCCTCCAATTACCGGCACGGCGTCGCCTTCCAGGTGCACGTGGTAGACCCGAAGCATCCGGTCACCCGCGGCCTAAAGGACTTCGACATTGTAGACGAGACGTACCATGGGCTCGCAGTAGACGCGGAGGTAACTCCCCTGCTGACAACATCCGAGCCCTCCAGCAGCCCCGTGATCGCCTGGACACACCGATACGGCGCGTCCCAAGTGGTAACCATCGCCTTAGGCCACGACCACACTGCGTATCTCAACCCTGCGTTCCGTACGCTGCTTCGACAAGCGATCTTCTATGTTGCGCCAAAGAAAACCCCCAACGATGGCCGCTGACACGCTACTCTGCATCAGGATTTGGCCCGTCCTTGCCCTGAACCTCGTTTTCCTCGAGATGTCCCCACCCGCTGGTACCCAAGGACCGCCGCCGCTCTGGAACGTCAGCGCCGCTCAGATCGCAGGAACCGCCCCGGTGCCGCAACCAACCTGGCTTGGGAACCCTGCCGCAGAGATCAAGGCACAGCGGGAAGGCTCCCGCCTGCACCTTTCGGTGGGTGATCCCGGGCGGGGAATGAAGTGGACCATCCCCCTGAACAGTTGGCCGAACCTATCTTCCTACAAGTACCTTGCCGTCCGGTATCGGGCGCGGGGTGTGTCCGCCGGGTCCGATTACTTCATCTGGCTGGGGCGCACCGAGGGCGGCCGCCATATGGAGGCCCAACCCATGGCGCTCAGCGAACTCCAGGATGACGGCGCATGGCATATAGCCGTCGCAGAAATCAAGGTTGAGTTCGCTCCAACGCTCATGGCATTGCAGCTTCAGGCGCGAAATTCTTCCCGCGCAGACCTATGGATTGACGGGCTCACCTTCAGTGCCGAGCGGCCAACGTTTCCACTCGCCGACATATTGGAACTGAAGCCTCGGCGAGGTGCGTTTCCTCCCGGCATGATCCCGGTGGATTTAACCCGGCAGGCGGATGCGTCCATCGCAGATGCCCTCTCAGGCTTCGGCCTAACGGGTTGGCCGGAAACCCGCTCCATCACAACCATGGGCGTTCCCTTCCTGCTCCCGCCGCAAGGTCGCGCGGTCGGCATGCGAGGGCTCAACCGGAGCATCCACATCCCTCTCTCCGGAACCGCATCCGAGATCTACCTTCTTCTGGCCGCAACCTTGCCGAAGCAGGATCTCACCTCCGTGCTCGGTGCAACGCCCATGCGCCGGTTTGACACCCCTGAGCGCTTCGTGGTGCGCCTCACATACGCCACAGGCGAGAATGACGAGGCCTTTCCGATCCCGGCGGGAGCGCAACGCTACGCGGTGGAGGCAGGCCTTGCGGTTTACTGCGTCCCTGTCCCCAAACGCCTCCGCCTAATCCGCGCCACGTTGATCAACCGCATGGAAAGTGCGAGCTTCCTCCTGGCAGGCGTTACAGTCAACCGAGGCACACCTCGCCAGCGCCTGCCTTTCGTGGCGACGCTGCCACCGCCTGCCCCGTCCAAGCGCGACGTGCCCGGGCCCGCCTTCATCCGGCGGATGCCTGGAGGCTATCTCTTGGGCAACAGCCTCATCACGTTGGAAGTCCGCACCCTGCCCGGCATTGGCGTGGGCGCCATTACGAACCGGTGCCTGCATGCAGCCGTAATGGGGGCAAAGGCCGGTGCACTCTTCGAACTTGAATGTTCCGGCAAGCGCGCCAGTTCCTTGGACGTGCGCGCGGAGACCGCAAGCATCTGCTCCACGGCGTCGGGGCGAATTCTGCGCATTCCTTTCACCGCCGAACCCCGGGGGCTCCCGCTCCACGGGATGTTGGATTGCCGGGTCGCGGGAGCCGACATCCTCATGAGCCTTCACGTCCAGGTGACCGGCTCGGCGCCGGTGCTGCCTTCCGTGCGCTTTCCCGTCCTTAGAGGATTGACGCTCGGCCGCGACACCTGGTACCTCTGGGCGGGTAAGACCGCCATCCTCAACCATGTGCCGGTGTCCCTGCGGGGGTGGTACGGCGGCGAGTATCCGCTGCAGATTGCCGACCTGTTCAATCCCGCAGCTCGAGGCGGCTTCACACTGGCAACCTACGACCTCAAGGATATCTACAAACAATGGCAGTTGGACAAAGGGACCCAGGGCGTGGATTTGGCCATCCAGTACTTCCCCCGCGAATACCGTCCAGGAGAATGGGTGGAGACGGCTCCCACTGCAGTAAGAGCACACAGCGGCGATTGGCGTCAGGCTATAACCGCGTACCGAAAGTGGTTGGCTACCTGGTATCGGCCGCAGGTGCCGCGCAAGCGCTGGTTTCAGAGGTGCTTCAACTACCGTCAATATCTGGCCTGGACGCAGCTTCGCCGCGCGGATGGCACATGGCGCATGGACGAGGTAATCCGCAAAGACCGGGCTTTCTTCGGATGCATTGACTACCTGCACATCTTCGATTTCGGGGAGTCGCATATTTACGGGCGCGTAGGCGATTACAACCACTACGGCGAGCTGGGCGGCCGGGACGCCATGGCGGCAGCCATCGCCCGTGCCAAACAGATGGGTGTTCCCGTCGGCCTCTACATCGAAGGATATCTTTGCGACGAGCGCGCCCAATGGGGCAAGGAGAACGTACTCAAGTATGGCATCCGTAAGGCCGACGGATCACCCTTGTTATGGGCGCCTGGGTCCACCGAACACATGATGTGCCCCGCTGCATCGGGATGGCGGAGCCACCTGGCGGATACCTACCGGCGCGTGGCCGCCGAACTCAGTCCCAGCGGAATGTACATTGACCAATATGGTTTTGCAGACACGTGGAAGGTCTGCTACTCCCATGAACACGGCCACCGTGTACCGGCCCCTCCCTTACGAGGAGAATACGGCACGCTCCGGGCAATCCGGTCCGCCACACCGGCACCGATTGCCACACTCACAGAAGAGGTGCCCTGTGACGTGAATTCCCAGTGTCAGGACGGATCGCTCGGATATTCCGTTGCCTTTAGCGATGCCGATCTAACGCCTAGCCGCTTCCACCTGTTCCGCTTCGTGTTTCCAGACTTCAAAGTATTCCAGCTCGTGTCGTACAATGACTTTGTGGAAGGAGGCTGGCAGCTCCTCAAGTTTCCGTTTTTCAATGGAGAGGGTATATGGCTTCAGAATGCGCACTCGGGCTTCTGCGCGGATGCCCACGCCTTCCTCGAGCAAGCCTTTGCCATCCAGCACGAGTATGCTGACGCCTTCACATCTCAGGATGTGGAGGTGCTCGTCCCTACACTCAAGCCGTCGGTCTATGCCAACCGCTTCCGCAGCCCCAGGGTAACCGTCTGGACACTCTTCAACGCGGAATTCCATTCTGTGCATGGATCGCTCTTGCGCGTGCCTTACCGGCGGGGAAAGCGCTACGTGGATGCCTTCTCGGGAACGGCCGTGCGCCCGGTGCGGAGAGGATCCTGGGTAGAATTGGGAGTTACGCTAGCACCCAAGGGTGTGGGGTGCATCGTGGAGAAATGATAATGCTTCCCTTTCCCGCTCCATCGTTTCAGCCGCCTCTCACGGCGTCCATCGTAGTGCACGTAACCCACCCAACAGGCAAAGTGAACCCTTGGATCTTCGGTACGAACTTGATCGCGTACCAACACCACGGCCCCCGCGTCAGCAACGAGGGTGACGGTGTGTGGGATCCCATCCGGAGGCGATCGGTCCCCCAAATGACCGAGTTGGAAAAGCGCGCCGGCGTCACCGTGGCTCGTTGGCCCGGAGGTTGCGAGGCCCATACTTTTGAATGGAAGAAGACGGTAGGTCCCCTCGCCAAGCGCCCGAACCAACAGTGGGGACTTCCAGAGTTCCTGCAGCATTGCAAGGATATCGGCGCCGAGCCGCTCATAACGGTATCCGATTACACCGGCACAGCCCAAGATGCGGCAGATTTAGTGGAGTACCTCAACGCACCCAACGACGGCCGCCACCCCTGGGCCGCGCTGCGCGCATCCGACGGGCACAATCGGCCCTGGCACGTTACGTGGTTCGAATACGGCAACGAAAGCGAACACGGGCTCCACTACACACAGGGCGACTTCGGAAAGTACCGCAAATTCACCCCGCAAGAATACGCATACAACTACCTCGCCTACCGCAAAGCCATGCGCGCCGTGGATCCCCATATCCGCCTGGGAGCTGTTCTGGCAACCGGCTTCCCCGATCTGAACGTTTGGGCGAAGCCCGTGCTTCAGATCATCGGACCTGCGCTGGATTTCGCAATCCACCACTGTTACAAAGTGGGTTACTACGCGAACGACGGCAATCCGGATGCCTCCACACTCTTCCGGATTGCCCTGACGGCACCCGATCAGATCCAGGACTTCTACAATCATTTCAACCGCCTCATTCGTGAGGCAACCGGCCGTCCCGACACACCCGTGGCTGTGACGGAATATAACGGCCATTTCGTCCAAGAGCGACCGGTACCGTACCGGCACACTCTCGGCAACGCCTTGCTCAACGCCGAGATGATCCGTGTGTTTCTGCAGCCGCAAAACCACATCACGATGGCTTGCTTCTGGGAATTCCCCAATGAGTACTGGGGAGCCGTGAAGGGCTACGCGCTAAACGGCGAGCCGCTGGTACGCAGACCTCAATACTATCCCTTTGAGCTTTACCACGAGCACTTCGGCAAGGAGCTTGTGGCATGCGATGTAGACTGCCCAACCTACGAGAGCCCAGGGGGCTTCGGTCTTCTCCCCGCAAAGGGAGCGGGAACGGAAGAACGGATGCTCGACGAGGTCAAACTGGATGGGCCATGGGCGGTTACACCAGTGCCCGGCCTATCGCAAACCGTGCAAGGCGACACTCTGCGCGTCCAGTTCCAGGCAGGAACCGATGTCAACTACTACCACGCCGCAAAGACGCTGCCGGCAGCCTCCGGGAGCAGCTACCGAGTGTCCGCCTGGATCAAGACAAAGGGCCTCTCATCCTCCAATGGCGCGTGCATCCAGGTAGGCGATGCCCGGGGTTGGCCTGCCACGCATTCCGCCGCCGTAAGCCCTTCCATCACGGGCACACGCGAGTGGACGCGCGTGCAGGTTGATTACCACCCTTTACCTGACACGAAAGAGATCCAGGTTCTGGCACGAAGGCTCGGCGGCGCAGGACCTGTTACGGGCACCGCATGGTTTCGGGATGTCCGCGCAATCCGTTTCCAGCCGCGGACCTTCCCCCACGTACCCTATTTGGATGTCGCCGCCGCGCGCACCATCCGTGGGCGCAAGGGGCGTGTAACGCTCATGATCGTGAACCGCAATCTCGAAGTTGAGGTGCAAGCCGTAATCCGTGTGCCCGGCTTTCGCGTGCGCTCCGCTCAAATGTGGACCCTGGCCGGCCCGTCCGTTGACGCCACGAACGAAGTGCAACCCGACACCGTAGCCCTTAGGCACCAACGCGCGCCGGCGTCCGGCGACGTCGTGCACCTGACCTTCCTCCCAGCAACTCTGAACGCCGTTGAACTGGAGGGCGAACTCAAATGAAATGGCTCTTGCTTGCTGCTGCAGGCTGCCTCTTGACCTCTTCGGGAACTGCAGCCCAACAGCACCCATCCCAGCTCTTTACGACCCACTTTTTCGATTGGTACCACGTTTCGTCCAGCCGCCCCTATGCGTCGTATCAACGGCAGTGGACCTATCGGCCGCTTTGGGAGAGATACTCCATCCAGCCCAGCGAAATCGGCGTCAGCGAGCACTACTACGCCGTCCAGATGCGCATGATCCGCTCTGCAGGCTTCGACGGCATCCATTACGAATGGTACGGCGAGCAGCCCTCCGAAGCCTTTCTCCGAGCTATCGGGAATGCCCGGATGCACGTGGCCATGTTCTATGACCAGGAGATCCGGTTCAGCGGACACCCTGCCTTCATCAAGCCGACGGCCGATTATCTCGCATCCGTTCTGCAGGACGTGACCTCCTTCTACGCCCGCATTCCGCGCCACCTATGGCTGCGCGAAGGAGACGGTTCCCTGCCCATCATCTTCTATGCATACCAGTTCGACAGCAGCTTCCGAAATGTGAAGGATTGGGACCATTTTTACCGCAGTCTCCTCGACGGCTTGCGCAGCCGCCTAGGATCACCGGTGCACATCTATTGGACCGACGCAGGGGCCATGCCCGAGGTCTACGCCTTCCAACACTTCCCCGAGATCACGTCCTACACGTTCGGCTGGTGGGGCGGCCAGACGCAGATCAATGCAAAGGCAGCCACACTCGTCGCGAGCTACGACGACAGGGGCGCCACCGTGCAGGGACGCGCCGCCCGAACGGTGGTGAACGACCCTCTTTACCTACAACTGGATCTCGAGCTCGCGCGCATATCCAACCCAACCCTTGTGTTCAACTACGGGTGGAATGAGTTCTACGAGGGAGAACACATCTTCCCTGATGCAACGTGGGGAGACTGGCGCTTGCAGGCACTCTCCGCGATCGTTCATGATTTGAAGCACCAATCACCGTTCAGGTCCCCGCGTGTCCTTATCTTGGCGGACGACCTCTTTCCGCGATGGCTCAACGGCCCACAGGAACCCTACGAAGCCGAACGCGCGCTCCTTCAATCGCTCCGATACCTTTTCCCGGGGGCGCGCGTGGTGTTGGCAAATCGGGCTGACCGCAAGATGCTGGCTGCGTACCAAATCCTGATTGCCATCAACCGCGACCGCACCAAACAGCAGGAAGAGGAATTATTGGAGTGCCTGCGCCGAGGGGCTCGGGTGGCCTTCATCAATAGTAGCGCTCAAAGCACAGGACCGCTCATGGCCCTTTTTGCCGCGGGCCCCCGCCGACCGGCTCTCACCGGCGTCCCACTACCCCCTGCAAACCAGTGGGTAGGCGCAAGCACTCCTGTAGACGTGGACGCCAACCGCTTCCCGATCTTCCATATTCGCGTTCGGAACAGCCCCAACACCTTCTACCATGTGCGGTTTCGAGGAGTGGATGCCCAAGGAACCAGCTATGAGAACCATGACAACGGCAGCCCCCTGGATTGGCAGACCACGGGCGGCGGCTGGGCAGAACGAACGGAGAATGCTAAGGAGATCCTGGAGAAGTTCGCGGGGAAGCCCATCGTCCGCATCACCGGCGTCACGGTGATTGTGAACGGTACAGGAACTTCGGGTGATTTTCACGCGGAATTCCAGGATGGGCGCTTTACCGGTCCCAATGGCGAAGAGGGGCCCAGCGTGCCCTTCGGTGCAGCAAACGCATGGACGCCTGCCGCGAGCTTCGCCAACAGTAATCTCCCCGGCATGCCATGGGGAGGCGTGGGCAATCAGGGTGGGGGCATTCTTCAACTGACGCTCAAAGCCCGCATGCCCGGCGACACTCCAATAGACGCTGCCACCCAGATTTTTGCCCTCCGTCGCGGAGTGAAGGTGCTGACTTCAGCGCCCTTCCAAAAAAGAGCGGTGCCGATCCTCCTTCAATCCGCGAATGCGTACTGCATCAACAGCAGCGCGCCCACCCTTCCGGTCTACGCCGCGCTCCTGCCGCGCCTTGGGCTCCCCGCCGCCCACCAGGTAGGGTTCCTCACCTTCCAGGCGGTTCATGGCAGGGTCACGGCCAACCATCCTACAGCGGTGACCAGCCTCGAGCCGGCCGAACTCCCGCTGGATTGGGTGCGCATGGTGCACCTAGCCGACATGGTGCTCCCGGCTGAATACGCCTATCCGGTGACGTCTCGGCCCCTTGCAATGGTGCGGACGCACTCCAATTCCGTCCGTGCCGAGGAAGTCACCACCACCGTCCTTCCCAACTCCGCCTGCTCGGTACCCGGCCGCGTGCGGCTTCAGCCCGGAGACACGGTAGATTTGTACCGGCTTCCTATACGGGTTACTCCACGAAGCGGGGTGGTGCAGGTGCGTTGTATCCAGTACCAGGCCGACCACGCCGCCCTGGTGATTATGGGGAGGGGGCGCGCTCGGGTAGCGGCAACGCGTCGCAATGTGCGGATCCTGTCCAACGGACGGCCCGTGCGGGCGGAGGTCCGCTTGCCGTGCACTCTGCTCCTGCGCGGCCGGTTGGAATGGCACTCACAGCCGGCCGCACCGTAGCAAAGAGGAAGGCTGCTCCATAACCGGTCCACCCGACTGACGGACGGATGCATGCGCACCGGATTAGGGCAGGCTCGCACAACGACGGGCTTCTACGTCAGATCTGCGTAGGTAGGAGTGGAGAGGTACCGCTCGCCCGTGTCCGGCAGAATGACGACGATGAGCTTGCCGGCATTCTCCGGCCTGGCTGCTACCTGCAGCGCAGCCCAAGCGGCCGCTCCCGAGCTGATGCCTGCGAAGATGCCCTCCTCGCGGGCGAGGCGCCGCGCCGCAGCAATCGCATCGCTGTCATCCACGGTGACGATCTCGTCAATCACGTCAACGTTCAGGATCTTGGGCACAAAGCCCGCACCGATACCCTGAATGGCATGACGGCCCTTAGGCTTTCCGGAGAGGACCGCAGAGGCCGACGGCTCCACAGCCACACACTTGAATTCGGGCTTGCGCGGCTTGATCACTTCGCCGATGCCGGTTATCGTGCCGCCTGTGCCCACTCCGCTTACGACGATATCCACCTGGCCTTCCGTGTCCCGCCAGATCTCCTCAGCGGTGGTGCGGCGGTGGATTTCAGGGTTCGCCGGGTTCTCGAACTGCTGTGGAATGAAGTAACGGGCGTCGGAGGCCGCCAACTGCTGCGCTTTGGCAATCGCTCCGGGCATCCCCTCGGCTCCCGGAGTCAGGACCAATTCCGCACCGAGGGCCTTGAGGAGTGCCCGGCGTTCCAGCGACATGCTGTCGGGCATCACCAACGTGCACCGGTATCCCTTCGCGGCACATACGAAGGCCAGAGCGATGCCTGTGTTGCCGCTGGTGGGTTCCAAAATGATGGTGTCGGGCCCGATCTTGCCTTCGCGCTCGGCTGCTTCGATCATGGCAACGCCGATGCGGTCCTTCACGCTGCTGAGCGGGTTGAAATACTCCAGTTTAGCCACTACTTGGGCCTCGAGACCGGCGGTAATGCGATTGAGGCGGACGAGAGGGGTATTGCCGATCAGCTCTGTTACGTTTTGGGCGATGCGCATCCTACCTTCCTTTCCGGCCGAATGGGGTACGAGTTTCAGTCCCGTGCACCCTCACCTCGGGACTGTCAGATGCCTGGCATGAGGCTCAGGGAGTCATCCAGCGATTGCTTCCGGGCTGCCAGATCCTCAAGCGTGGTGCTGTCCAGGATTGCCTTCAGGCGGTTTTCCACCTCTTCCTCGTATTTGCGAATGGTGTATCCGCTTCCGGGCGAGGCGGGATCCACCTTTGCCGCGCTGCTCCCGATGAGAAGGTGCTCCCCCACCAGAGCGCGTACGACATCTCCTACCGTGATCTTGCGGGGACTGCGCGCCAGCGCGTATCCGCCCCCAGCCCCACGGATGGAACGGACGATGCCCTGCCTCTTCAGCGCCGCCAGGATCTGGTCCAAATAAGGACCGCGGATATCTTGAGCTGCGGCAATCTCCCGGCTCTGGCACGCCCGGTCGGCCGGCTGCAATGCGAGTTCCACAACGGCGCGGAGTGCATAATCCAGCTTTGCGCTAAACAGGGGCATGACGCCATTCCCTCCTGCCAATCCTGACCAAACTAGTATACCTTTACGCACAATCCCCGTCAACCCTAATGAGGCACGGGGAGGGTGTGGGAGGCCGCTATCAATGAACAGGAAGACCCACAGTCGGGCGTTTGACCGGTGAACACTTCTCTGCTATACTCTGGTCGAGGCTGCAATGCGCCGAACACCCCTCAGCACCGAGTTGTTTGTTGCAGCATCGGGTCCGAGCAACTGTACACGCGCGGAATGCAACGCAAAGGAGGCTGAATGGTTCGACCTAGAAGCATGGCCGCCGGCCGCACACCACGCGGGGATACCGGCAGCCGCGTTGCAGCGGATCTTGTGGGGCTGGGCCTCTTCTTTGCCGGTGCGGCTCTCCTGGTGGGCCTCTGCTGGCCCCAACAAGCCATCGTACCTGTAGTAGCCGTGAACTTCCTGCGCCTTATGTTCGGCGCCGGCGCCTATATTCTCGCCTTCATGCTGATGTACGCCGGCACGATGTTCCTCGTGGGCTTCCAGAGCTTCGCCGTGTCTCCGGCATCCTACGGTTCTCTCATTCTGTTTGCCGACTTCATCACGTGGCGTCACCTCGTTGCGGTCCACGGCCCCATGCCCACCTTGGATGCCTCCGGGACTGCGCTGGTTATGAATGCGGGAGGAGTTGCAGGCGGCGAACTCGCCACCGTGGCGCTCGGTCTTCTGGGATGGTGGTGGACGTGGTTGTTCCTGGTGATGGCGGGGCTCATGGGGTTGGTGCTGGTTGCAGAGCGCCCCGTCGCCGAGATCTTGGCGGCGCTCTTCCACCGTCCTGCCCGGGCAACGGTGAAGGCAGCTCAACAGGGTCTGGCCGTCGTACGCAAACGCTCTCCAAAGAGCGTCGCCTCGGTTAAGGATGCCGCTCGTGCGATCCCATCAGGCGAAGGCTCGTCCCGTGCATCCCGCTGGTTCGGGTTCCTGCCGGTACGCCAAGACCCGGAGGCACCGGCCCAGGAAAGCGACGAACTATCTGCGAACGTTTCGCCAGGGAGCGGGGCTCCGGTGAAGTTCCGAACCAGTGCATCCTACCGCAAAGGCTCCGCGACACCGGATCAGCGGGCCTTCCCCACGCTCCAGGCGGAGACATCCGAACAGCAGGATTTTCGCCTCCCGCCCATCTCCCTTCTAGCCGAGCCGCCGCCTCCGCCTAAGCGGACCCAGCACGAACTTGCCGAAAAGATCCGCATCCTGGAACAGACCTTGGAGCACTTCCGCATCCAAGCGAATGTAGTGGAAGTGGCCCATGGTCCTACCGTTACACGTTATGAAATCCAACTGGCTCCGGGCATTCGGGTAGCCAAGATCGTGTCTCTAGCCGACAACCTGGCTATGGACCTTGCGGCCATAGATGTGCGCGTGGAAGCGCCCATCCCCGGAAAGTCCGCTATCGGCGTAGAGGTACCCAACTCCGTACCGACCCTGGTAACACTTCGGGAATGCCTGGACACGCCGGAATTCTGGAATGCTCCCAGCAAACTCACCTTCGCCTTGGGCCGAGACGTGTCGGGCATGGTGCGCTACGCGGATTTGGCGAAGATGCCCCACCTCCTCGTGGCAGGATCCACCAACTCGGGCAAATCCGTTTGCCTCAACGCCCTCATCGCCTCGCTGGTGTACCGGGCGGTTCCTGCAGAATTGCGCTTCATCATGATTGACCCCAAGCGCGTGGAACTTTCACTCTGGGACGGCATCCCCCACCTGCTTCATCCTGTAGTGAAAGACATAAAACAAGCCGCCGGAATTCTCCGAGCTGCCATCAAAGAGATGGAGCGCCGCTACGACCTCTTCGCCAGGATGCAAACCCGCAACATCGAGGGTTACAACCAACGCGTGGCGCCCGACGAAAAGCTCCCCTACGTGGTCATTGTCGTGGATGAACTTGCCGATCTGATGATGCAGGCAGCGGCCGAGGTGGAGACTTCCATCTGCCGCCTTGCCCAGCTAGCCCGCGCTACGGGCATCCATCTCGTGATTGCGACCCAGCGCCCCTCTGTAGACGTGATCACCGGCCTCATCAAGGCAAACATTTCGTCCCGCATCGCCTTCGCCGTGTCTTCCCACGTGGATAGCCGCACCATCCTGGACATGAACGGCGCCGAACGCCTCATAGGGCGGGGCGATATGCTCTTCCTGCCCATAGACGCCGCCAAACCCACACGCATCCAGGGCTGCTTCTTATCCGAAGCCGAAACGAATGCCCTCGTGGCCTATCTGCGCGATCAGGAAGCGCCGGTCTACTCCATGGAACCTGTGGATCTCGAAGAAGGGCGGTCTTGGGGCGACACGGGAGAGGACCCGGTGGATGACGAGCTCTTTGAACGGGCCGTGCGGCTCGTGGTCACGACCGGCCAGGCCTCGACCTCCATGCTGCAGCGCCGCTTCAAGATCGGATACACGAGGGCAGCCCGCATCGTGGATGTGATGGAGGAGCGCGGCATCGTGGGTCCGCCCGACGGCGCCAAACCGCGGGAGGTTCTCGTGACACGGTCTCAGGTTGACGAAATGTTCCGCCTGGGTGATTGACCGTCCGGTTTGCCGCCGGCGCGTTCAGCCTGGGGATGGGTCCATTTCACGGAAGCTCCCGTACTCCAATCCGTTGCGCGGGAGGGCACGACCCGACGGCGTTCCAGCGCTACGCAGGATTTCTGCTTCGCCGCCGAGAAACAGTTACTAATCCACCCGGGAGACGTGGCCACCATGAACCACAGCGAGGATTGGGATGTCATCTGGCGCTGGCAATGGTTCCGGCGAGCCCTCTGGCAGCCCTACTTCCGCGACCCATCCCATCCTGAAGGGCGCCCAGCCCGATCCACCCCGATCTGGGCCGCCGCCCTCCAGCAGTTCGGAGCCCACCGCGTTCTGGATTGCCAATGCGGCCTCGGCCTGCGAACCATCCTGCTGAAAGAAGCAGGCTTCGACGTTGTGGGCACGGATGCCAGCGGCGTAGCCATCGAACATGCCAGGGAACTGGCAGCCGCCTGGGACCTGCAAATCCCCTTCTACCATTGCACCTGGCAATGCCTGGGAGAACAGTTTGCCGGCGAATTCGATGCCATCGTCAACGACGCCTTCGCCTGGACGCTCACCCGCACTGAGCTCCGATTTGCCGCCCACAACTTCGCGACGGTGCTCAAACCAGGCGGCGTGCACATCTTCACCGGCGCTGACCAATGGTCCAGCCCGGCAGACCGGGCGGCCCTTGTGGAACATGCGTGGCAAACAGCGCCAAGGTTTCAGATCCGCAACTTCTTCGAGCAAGGCGACACGAGTATGGTGCTGGTCGTCGCTCGAGATCGGCTCGAGTTCGGCGTCGTGGAGAACTACCTTTTCGTGATCCGGGATGCATCCGGTCCCCGTTTGGAAACAGCCGCTATCTGCAATTCGCTGGCGTGGACGTGGGAAGATTACGTGTCCGTATGCCGCGAGGCAGGCTTCAGCAAAGTGGAAAGTATCCGCATCCCGGGGGGTCGGCGAGAGCACATCTTCAACGTCGCCACGAAATAACCCTTCCGAGGTATGTCCCATGGTTCTGCCCGCACTGGCGCCGGAACAAGCCAACTTTTTCGCCAAGAATGGCTTCCTCGTCCTCCCGCACGTCCTGACGACGCAAGAACTGGTCCGGCTTCAAGAGGCCACGGCAGATCTCATCGCTCATGCTTCGCCCGAAGCCGGCCCCGACTACCTCTACGGCACAGCGCACAAAGGCGGCCGCCCGGTTCTGCGCCGCATCGAGTATGTGGTGGATAAGTGCCCCGAGTGCCGCGTCCTGTTGGGGCACCCGTTCATCCTTCGCGTTGTTCAGCAGCTCATAGGCTCTGATTTCATCCCCACCTGGGACTCGATGGTGATCAAACTCCCGTATGAGGGCATCGCAGTGCCGTGGCATCGAGACGCCGGCACAGACTGCGTGGGCGACACCCCAATCTTCAATGTGGACTTCTACCTGGATGAAGCCGATGAGGATACTTGCGTGTGGGCAATTCCGGGAAGCCACACCTGGCCCAGCGATAGGGTAGAAGAATTCCTAGCCCAACACCATGAGGCGGACCGCCATCCGAAGGATTTCCGCAATGCCGGCGCGATCCCTATCTTCATGCAGCCCGGCGACGTTCTGTTGCACAATATCCTCGTTCTTCATGGGTCACCGCACAACAGTTCTCCATCTCTGCGCCGCGTCCTTTATTATGAGTTCCGGGCCGCCCACGTGGAAGAACGCCTCGGACCGCATGTACCTGCGTATATCCCCCTCAAGCAGCGGGTCCTCCTTCGATGCATCGAACTGCGCAGCCGCGCGCATTACGTTCCGAGTGATGAAGCCCGCTTCGAATACCAACCTCCTGCCCCGTACGGCGTGCACACTTGGCATGCAGACGAAGACCCGCCCACGTTCCGGTACGCCCATGAGGAATACTGGCGTTCTAAGCAATGAAGTGGAGTTTGCCCGCCACAATCCCGTGCACCCCGTGGCGCGCCGGTAGAGCGCTCTTTTGCATTCGCCGCCGCGGACGTGCCGGAACTCTTCTTCGCGCCGGCTTGCTCGCGTTGCTTGTTCTATTCCGGGCTCCCTGCGCCGGCGCCGCACAGCAAGACGCCGCGGGTCACGATCCCTCCCTTTCTCTCCGCATATTGCCGAACGGCCTTCGCGTGCTCATTCGCGAACACCACGCAGTGCCGCTGGTGGCCATAGACTTGTGGATCCGCGCCGGATCCTCGTCGGAGACGGAAGAGGAGCATGGAGCCGCTCACTTTTTGGAGCACCTCATCTTCAAGGGGACGCCCACCCGCAAGCCCGGGGAGATAGATACCGCCTTTGAAGACCTCGGCGCCACCCTCTCGGCAGGAACCACCCGCGACGCTGCCCATTTCTATGCAACGGTGTCCTCGGCACACGTGGCAGATGCCCTGCCCGTGCTGGCTGACGCCATCATGCATCCTCTGCTGGATCCCCAAGAAGTCGAACGCGAACGGGGTGTTATCCTGGACGAGCTTGCACGATCCAGCAACGACGTGAGAAAGGAAGTCCTGGATCGCCTCTTTGCCACCCTCTTTCCCGGCACTCCCTACGCCAGCCCGGTGTTGGGTACTCCTCAGGCCATTCGGACGGTAACGCGGGCAGCCATTCTCCGCTTCTACGGCCGATGGTACCACCCCAACAACGCCACCCTTGTGTTCTGCGGCGACATCACCCCGGACGCTGCCGAGGCGCTCGCTGCGAAGTGCTTCGGATCGTGGAAGCAGATGGAGGTGCCCGCCTTGCCCGCCGTTACCGCCCAGCCTCGCAGCCAGGCGGTCTCGGCCCAATCCTCCAACGCGCCGGCAATCGCGGCCCTCGGCTTCCCGTGTCCGCCTGCAACCGACGTTGAAAGCGCAGCCGCCATGGAGATCTTTGCCAGGGCGGCGACCCTGCACCAAGGGTTGGACCGCTTCCCCGGCCAAGCTTCTGCTATCAACGTGACCTTCATATCTCTCCGCCAGGCATCCCTGTTGGCTTTGGACGCCCCGCCCGAAGGCAGCAGAGGGCTGCCCGCACTGTGGGACTGGCTTAGGAGTTGCATAGACAAGATGACGGATGAGGATGTCGAGACGGCGCGCCGCGAACTGTTGGGGGAGTACCTGTATCAGATCGAAACAGAAGGAGGAATGGCGGCGGCCCTGGGTCGGTTCGACACGCTGGGCGATTACCGCCAATTGGCGCGTTACACCGAAAAGCTGCAAACGATCCCTCCTACCGAAGTGCGCGCCGCTGCCCGACGCTTGCTGACGCCCGCCCGTGCCGTACAAATCGTGATGGAACCGCCATCCAAACCTTGACGTGCACAGCGGCACCCTGCACGGCGTTTTCCTCCAAACAGAACAGTACGGGAAGGACTGAAGGAATTGGCGAGAGGCTGCCCAACGTCGCAAGCACTCTATCTTTTGATTGCCGCGGCGGTCTGCGCTCTCATGCTTGCCGCGCGGTGCTCCGCGGAGGTCACTTCGTTCATCGGCCCCCATGGAGTGCGCGTGGTGGTGGCGCCTGACGCCGAGAGTAGTTTCGTGGCGATCTGCGTGATGGTGAGGGCGGGCATCGCAGAAGAGGGGAACGCACCAGGGGTCGGCAGCGTAACAGCACAAGCCTTGTTTGGACGGAACCTCAATCTCTCGGCAGAAGAGGTTCAGCGCATCATCTATGACGTAGGCGGCAGCCTCCAAACAACCTGGACACCGGATTACACCCGCATCCTTTGCGTCACGAGCCCGGCCGGCTTTGAGGACGCCTTCTATTTGGTATGCCAAGCTCTCAAGAATGCGGAATTTGACGCTCCCACAGTGCAGCGTGCGCTCCAGGTGGTGAGGACCGCCGTCGAACGCCAATCCCGCGATCCCTTCGAAGCAGCCTATGCGGCAGCCCGTGAAGCTACGTATCCCGACAGCGTCTACCGGCAACCCTTCGGGGGTACGGTGGCGGGCCTTCGCCGCGTTACCACAGAAGCCATCCGAACATACTTCCGCCGCTGGTACACTCCCGGCCGCACCACTGTGGCGGTAGCCGGCAACATCACACCGGAACGCGTGCGCCAAGCAGTGGAAGACCAGTTGGTGGATTACGACCGCCCCGACGTGCCCCAAACCCCAAGGCACCCAGCCTCGGCGCCGTCACAGCAGGTGGCACCGATTGTGCGCTCGGTCCAGGCCCACACCGCTTTGGTATTAGCGTGCTGCCCTGCGCCCGGAGTGACGGATGCCGACTATCCCGCTGCTGCAGTGCTCACGGCCATCCTGGGCGGAGGCAAGAGTTCCCGCATCTTCCGGTCCGTGAGAGACACGGCTGCAATCGGCTATGCGGTGGGTGCATCCATTCCACCCCTCGAGCGCCACAGCTTCATCCTTGCCTTCGTAGAGTTCGACCCAAAGCGGGAAGACATCCGGGGTACGCCTCTCTCCCCGGCCGAAGTGCAAAAGCGCATCCGCGACACCGTGGCATCTCTCCTCGACCGTCCGCCTACGCAGGATGAGCTGGAACGCGCGAAGCGTTACCTAACAGGGACCTACGCGCTCAAACACGAGAGGCTTAGCGACAGAGCGTTCTACCTTGCCTGGTACGAATTGCTTGGGCTGGGATGGCACTTCGACACGGACTATCCATACCGCATCCAGGCGGTCACCCTTGAGGACGTAGAGCGGGTGGCGCGCAAATACCTTCAAAACCCCATTTTTGCAACGGCAGTACCCGTGGGCACGCGCCTGGATGCGGGAGCCGGCGCGAGCCCATAAAGTGCGGAAGGGCACCAACCCAGGGGCGGCGCAAGTCGGCTTAACCATCCCAACGGCCCGCGCGCCTATCCTTTGATGCCTTGCAACTTGATGCCCTCTACGAAATACCGCTGGTTGAAAAGAAAGACCAGGATCACCGGAACTGTGGCCATTACGGATGCTGCCATGAGCAGGCTGTAATCCGCCGAATAGCGCTGAGTGAAGACGGTGAGGCCGATCGGCAGTGTGCGAAGCTGTGGGCTCACGGTAACGATGAGAGGCCACATGAAGCTTCCCCAATAACCCATGAATGTGAAGGTCGCCAGCGTTGCGAGGGCTGTTTTGGAGAGAGGCAAAGTGATGCGCACGTAGATGGACCAGAGCCCGGCTCCATCCATGCGGGCGGCCTCCTCCAGCTCGCGGGGCAGAGAGAGGAAGAACTGCCTGAGCATGAAGACGCCCCACGGACTGAAGATGCCCGGGATGATGAGAGCGTTGTACGTGTCTATCCAACCGAGGCTCCGCATAATCACGAAGACAGGGATCAACGTGACGGAACCCGGGATCATCATCGTAGCCAGATACGCCATGAAAATCTGGTCGCGCCCCGGAAACCGCAGCCGCGCGAAGGAATATGCTGCCAGCGAACTCGTGGCTACCTGCCCGAGTGTGCCCACCGCGGCCACGAACAGACTGTTGCCGTAGAGCCGCCAGAAGTTCATATCCTGTTCGGCCATCATACGGATCGCCTGGCGGTAATTGGACCAGTGGATTGTCTTTGGCCACCATTCGATGTGCGCCGTGGAGAAAGCTGCGTTGGGCTCACGCAGCGAGGTTACGATCATCCAGTAGAAGGGAACTACCATTACGGCTGCACCGGCGCATAGGAACACGTGAAGAGCCGCGATCCGCAACACCTCCATAGATCTCGAGCGCCCCGCTTTGGAGCGCATAGGCTTCCCCGCAGCGGATCGGCTCACCCGCTTTGCACCAAGATCAATAGTAGTGAACAGCACGCCCGCCGTACCTCCACGCGGCCAGGGTCAAACCGAAAACCACTACAAACACAAACCAGGCGATTGCGGAGGCATATCCCATATTGAACACCGTAAACGCCTTGTTATAGATGTAATACTCCAGGGTCGTAGTGGATCCCGCCGGTCCGCCGGAAGTCATCACATAGGCCGTCATAAAGCCGCCCTGAAAACCGCTGATGATGCCCATGATCGTGAGGAAAAACGTGGTAGGCGTCACGAGCGGCCACGTGATGAAGCGGAACTGCTGCCAGCCGGATGCCCCATCAATGTCAGCCGCCTCGTAGAGTTCCCGGGGAACGCCCTGCAGCGCGGCCAAGTACAAGATCATGCTGCTCCCGCCCACGCCCATCACAAAGCTCATGAGCATAAGAGCCGGCTTTGCCCATACGGAACTGCCCAGCCAATCGGGAGGATGCGCTACCCCCAACCGCACCAAAATGGCATTGAACAGGCCGATATCGGTGTTATACAGATAACGCCACAGAATGAACACGGCCACGCCGCTGGTGACACTGGGCAGAAAGTACAGCGTGCGGTACACCACGACGCCTCGCATTCTGCGATTGAGGGCAATGGCCAGCGCCAGGGACCCCGCCATGGTGAACGGGATCACCATCATCATGTACACGGTGTTGTACAGGTATTGCCAAAAGAACGGATCGTTGGCAACGTAGGGAAGCCGCACCAGCCCGAGGATACTCGTAGCATCGTCCTGCGATCTCGAGAACCCCAGCAGGCTCACGAAATTCATTAAGCCCACCCACCGCGGTGGATGGAAAAGATCCCAACGGGTGAAGGCAAAGTAGAGCGAGCAGAACACTGGTACCGACGTAAACACCAGAAAGCCCAAGCAGTTCGGCGCCAGGAACAGATACCCCGCCGCCGCTTCACCTTGCCTGTGGTCCAACGATCGCATTCTCAATAGAACCCGCTTTCGGAGCCCGGCGCACCCAAACCTAGCGAACAAACTCTAGGGGAACCAAGTACTCGCGCCCCCTCGGAATAACGCCGTTCAGCACCCCCACCGCCATCTCCACACCATACTTGCCCATGAGGTCCGGATGTTGCTCGATGGTTCCGTACATCTCGCCGTTAGATAGGTAGGGCTTCACGTCGGGAATGTTATCGTAACCGATGACCGCGATCTTTCCCGATTTGCCTGCCTCCTTGATTGCCTTCATAGCGCCCAACGCCATCTTGTCATTCGCACAGAAGATGCCTTTAATATCCGGATGTGCTGCCAGGACCGATTGGCATTTGGCATACGCCTTTTGGGTGTCCCAACTCGCCTCCTCTTCGGCTACAATTTCGAGCTTGCCGCGCACAGCCTTCTCAAAGCCGCGCTTGCGCGCCTCGGCGTTATCCACACCCCGCAGCCCCTCCAATACCGCCACTTTGCCCTCATTGTTGAGGGCTTCCAGCATCCCTTGGCCCGCCAGCTCCCCGCCGGCTTCGTTATCTGCCCCCACGTACCCGCCTAGTTGCAGGCCGACGCCTCGAGCAGTGTCGGCATCCACGCGATTATCTACGTTGATTACGAGGACGCCCTTGGCCTGGGCATCCTTCAGAGCAGGCACTATGCCTTTGGAGTCCGCCGGTGCGATGAGCAGGGCTTGGATCCCCTTGGCGACCACGGTCTGCACCAAGGAGAATTGCTGTTCCTTGTCGCTCTCCTGTGGCGGCGCCTCCACATCCAACTCGCATCCCAGGCGACGGGCTGCGTCTTCTGCCGCACGGATCATGGGTGTAAAGAAGGGATTGTTGCGCGTCTTGACAACCAACGCAATCTTCACGGGTTTTTTGGAGCGCGGTACTGCGTCCAACTCGGGGCCGGTGATCTCGGGCATACGCACTACCGCCCGCTCCTCCGACGCTGCGGGCTTGGTGGAAGCGCCCGGCGCCTCGGCCCTTTCCTTCCCACATCCGGCAAGTGCTGTTCCCAGAGCAAGAAGCAGCACCAGATTTCGCTTCATTGTGACCTCCTTCCGTTTCCGCGCACCGCATCACGCCACCGGCGCCCGACGCCGGCTGTACTGATCTACAACCACGGTAAGCACGATCACAGCCCCAATGACCACGCCCTGGAGCGTGTCTTTTACGCCCACCAGCACCAGCCCGGAGTTGAGTACGGCGATGGTGAGTGCGCCGATGAGGCTCCCCACCACGGTCCCTTGCCCTCCGCTCAGGCTCGTTCCTCCAAGCACTACGGCGGCGATGGCGTTGAGCTCGGCGCCCGTTCCTGCGCCGGTGTCGGCAAGCTGGAACTTGGCCGTGAGGACTACGCCGGCAATGGCGGCGCACACACCGCATAAGGCGTAGGCCAAAACCTTGTACCACGCCACCGGTACTCCGGAAAGTCGGCTGGCCTCCTCATTGGCGCCGATTGCCAGCATATATCTGCCGGCCCTGGTACGGTTGAGCAGCACCGCTCCGCTGACAACCACAGACAGGGCAACGGCTACGAGAGGCATTCCTTCCCCCAGGTATCCCAAACGCGGCGGGAGCCCGCTCACGCTGTTGCCGTCTGTTGCAAATACAGTAAGTCCCCTAGCAGCCGTGAGCATTCCTAGCGTCGTGATGAAGGGCGGTACGCGGCCCATTGTCACCACGAGCCCGTTGAGCAAGCCGCACCCCAGGCCAACAGCTAAAGCAGCAACGATCGCCCATTCCAGGCGCACACCACCTGCAGCCATGCGGTAGATCAACATTCCCGCGCCCACAGTTACGCCCAGCCCCGCGATCCATGCTCCATGGATGCGCAGGAACCGGTACCCTGCCACAGCGGCGGCAACACCGAGAGGAACCGCCTCTAGTAACCCCAGAAAGGCGGGTCCACCGCCCTTTACGGTGAGGCCCAAAGTGACGCCGCATAGGGCCACCACCGACCCCACCGACAGGTCAATGCCTGCGGTAAGGATGACGAACGTCATACCTACGGCGAGGATGATGTTCGTTGCAGCTTGCTGGAGAATGGTCGGCAGATAATCCACACTCCAGAATGTGTGGAGAAATCCAGGGTGAAGTGAAAAACCCCCGCATACCAGGATCAGTCCAAGCCAAGGACGAAGCAAGCGCATCATGGAATTGGCCTCGAGGCGCATCCGAGGAACAAACCTTTATCGGACCCTATGCAACTCCAGCCCATGAGCTGGAGCCATTCGGCAGTTTCACCGGCCACGCGCCCATTCCCTTCTGGGTCCGGTGCCTTGGCAGACCTGCATCGGAGGAACCTATCCCAGTTTCGCATCCCCGAACAGACGAGGCTTTGCGGAATAACTCTTCTGTAGGATTGCTCCAGGTAACCAGGCATCCGGCTGCCCCATTAAAGAAGAGGAGAAAACGCCAGCGTTCCGCGAATAGCGTGGAACAAAGCTGTAGGGACTACGGTATCACAGTGTGGCGATGCGTTCCTTTTGGTTGACACCCGAAAGCGGCGCCGGTATAATACAGGCGCCTTGCCCCGTCCGGCCGGCATCGCGCGGGGACGTGCTGTGCAGCATCCAGCCCCCGAAAGCTGCCGCGCTCCGGCATCCGGGTCGGTGGTCCTGGTCTGCCTGCGGAAGGAATAGCCTCCCTTCGATGGCGAATGTATACCAAGATGGGCCCGCAGGGGAGTGCGGCGCCCCAGGACGCTCAGGCCGAACTCATCAGGAGCCGGCGCATGTTCTGTAAATGGTGCGGGCTGGAGAGTGAAACCAGCGACGTATGTAGCTGGTGCAAGAAGCCCTTCACTACGTCTCAGTCAGGTGCCGCCGCTGAGGGTGCACAAGAACCGGGCGGCGCGGGAGGGCAGCCTGCTGCCGCACCCCCACCCGAACCCCAGTTTGACGACTTCGATGATTTGAGCCCGCTACCGTTCGGCGGAGGTCCCGTCCCCTTCGTACCGGCGCCGCAACCTCCGCCAACTCCACGCCCAGCTCCGGCACCCGCTCCCACCGTTCCTCCATCGGTGCCTCCGCCGCCGTTGCGAACAGGCCCCGGGTACGTACCGGCACAACCGAAGCCGCCTGAGGATCGCCCGGATCTCATTCCTATTCCAATTCGCAGACCTGGAGCTCCGGCTTCCCCGCCGCCGATCATCCCGCTGGCACGTCCCCAGCAGCCTGCTCCGCCTGTTACGCCGCCCAGGCAACCCCTGGCGCCCCCTGCAGAACCGCCCGCCCAGCGCCCTGTGGTCCCATTGGCCGGCCCCCCGGCCGCTCCGCCTGTTACGCCGCCCAGGCAACCCCTGGCGCCCCCTGCAGAACCGCCCG
>JBMFSQ010000005.1:23171-153245 GCA_049967475.1 Chthonomonadales bacterium
CCGCCCGCCCAGCGCCCTGTGGTCCCATTGGCCGGCCCCCCGGCCGCTCCGCCTGCTACGCCGCCAAGGACTGCGATTGAGCCAGACCTGCCCGGCGAACTCGATCTTCCGCCGCTGATCGAAGAGCCTGCCGCCCCGGAGCCTCCTGTGGCGCCGCCGCCAGGCAAGCGAATAGACATCACACTCCCCGCCGCAGCCCCTCCTGTTTCGCCTGCTGTGCAGCCTATCTACCGTCCATCGGGTGCTGCGGGACCGGCAGTGTCTTCCCCTGCGCCCCCCGCAGTGCGTGCCACACGCACCTATTACTGCCGGTGGTGCGGCATGGAGAGTGACACTCCCGACGTGTGCAGTTGGTGCCATCGGGACCTGCGCAACGTGCCGCAAGCAGCGGTACACGTGGTCACGACCCGCCACACCTCCCCGCCGCCTCGGCGGGCTCCTATGCGGCAAACAGTCGCCAAGCCCGAGGTGGCGCCGCCTCCACCCCGCACCGCACCAGCCGCAGGCTCCAACGGCAGCATGACGTCGCCCGGCGTGCCGCAGTTAGGCACCTTCAGCGCCCAAAAGTCCAAGTACTACACAGATAAGGTCTTGGACCCAGTGTCCGGTGCGCATTACGATGCGGACACCGGCGAGCCGGAGGTCCAGGAAGTCGTCCCCATCGAGGTTGAAGAGGTGAACATGCCTGTGCAGGTTGCCCTCAATCTCGTGCTTCTGGCCGGCATCGCTGCTGTGGCATCGCTGTTTGTTCACCTCAACAAGGATCTCTATTTGGCAGCGATGGCCGTGTCCAACCTTTTGGCAGGAATGGCCATGCCGTTGCTGCGCACGGTGCCGTTCGGCGAAGACGACTCCAGCGACCTGCCCATCTTCATCGGATGCACCCTGCTGCTGGGCCCCTTCGTAGGAGCCATCGTCTACGGCATCCTGTGCTTCCTCAAGCAAGATGCCAATCCGGCTATCGTCGGAGCTTACCTCTCATACCTGGTAATCCGTGTGGCTATGGATGCAGCCGTCGGCCAGAGCATCACGAAATTGCTGCCTTTCAATGACACCTCATGGCAGGTGATGGTTGTGCAGATGGTGATGCCGCTGGTGACCGTGGCCGGATGGTATGCAGCCGGTATGTTCCACAAGCCCGACGAGTAGTCCGGACACCGGCCTAACAGGCTGAAGCTTCGCCTTGCCCCGAGGTATTCCGCCAGTGCGCTGCGGAGTGTCGCGTCTGCCGGTTCGACGAGAACGCGATTGCCGATGATGAGCGTCGGCACCTTTCCCGACCCGCCGTTCACCTCGCGCATCTTCGCTTCGGCGGTGGGATCGGCCTCGATGTCAATCTCCACATATTCCACGTTCATCTCGCGCAGGATGCGGCGGGCGCGGTGGCAATCGGGGCACCAGCTCGTTACATAGGCAACAATGGGGATCGGCATACTACCCGTAGTGTACCCGAGGCGGTTCCATCAACGCCGGCGTCCGCGGGCGGCAGTACCCACTTCGGTGGGGCGAATGATGGCGGTGGCGCCCAGATCCCGCAGCCTCCGTCGAATGGCGTCGGCCTTGCGCTCGGGCACGTTGCGCACCACCGTGAGGGGAAGGTCTTCCATCCGTCGGCGCGCCTCTTTCAGGTTGCACACCATTATGGATTCCAGGGCCATGGCCACGTCCGTGGGTTGCCGGCCGACATCTGTGAGGAGTACGTCGTAATTCTGAAGCAGTTCAGAGGCTTCCCCAGGCATTCCCACGGGCGCGTTGGGATCCTGCAGGCTCAACGTGCGGTTACAGCGGTCGCACGTATACTGCTTCGCCTTCACCGACACCTTGTGCTTCGTACCACAGAAAGTACAGGTTATCTCCCGCACAGGAACGGGCTTGCCGTTCTCGAACTGGACACGCCTGTGGCAGTTATCGCAATCGAAGTCTTCGGTGGGTTCTTTAAGGAATTGCATGGGATAATCACAGTAAGGGCAGTTGAAGGTGACGGTAGGGAGCGAATGAGCGCGGTGCATGCGCAGGCCGGCAGCTCCCCCAAGAAAAAGCGAAAAGGCCAGCCCTGCCGCCGCGAGGATCTCCATGCTGAGCCGCGTGGTGGAAGACGGGATGAAGTGAAACATGTACAGCAGCACCAGAAACAGCACCACGAGCATCACCGCACGTATCAACTGCGTAACGCCTGCGGAATACTCCCTCTCGAGCAGTTCTGAGCGCGTAGTAGCACCCTGGGCCATGGAAGCCTCCTCATGCACTGCCAGCAATTCCGCGGGGAAAGCGAGCCAAAACCGATCCGCTCTGCCCCGCCATTGGCAGTATAGTGCGGCACAATGCTGTTGTCAAGAAGGGGATCCTTGGGTGGAACTGCCCCGCTGTTGCCGAGAACAGCCCTCGCCGGTCACGCCTCCACGTTTACTCTGCGCCCTTCCCTGCTCGACTGCATGGCGGCGAAGACCATGGCCATACTCCTGATGTTGTCATGGCATTCGCCCATAGGCGTCGCTCCGGTCTCCAAAGCGTTGAGGAAATCCCGCAGCGAGCCGGCGATGCCTTGGGGCGTGCCTTCACGAACCTCTTCGGTTCGAGCGTCTACGGGGTAGTGGAACCCTCCATGGCCCACCACGACCTCGGCGCGAGGAGCGCCCACACCATCCCACAGTGCCGTACCCTTGGGTCCCACGGCCCGCCATTCCGCCTCCCATGACGTAGGAAGTCCCTCGCTGCACCATGATCCTCGGTACGTGTACCGCAATCCGCCGGTCATTTCGAACACGGCTGTGGCGCACGCAGCACCCTTGTACCAACTCCATGGAGGATTGAATTCCTCGCAATAGACGGACACTGCGTCGGTTCCGCTCAGATAGCGCGCGGCATCGAAGGTGTGGATCGCCATATCCAGGATGAGCGGGCTCTCCATTTCGTCACGGAACCCCCCGAAGTGCGCGCCGATGTAGAAATCAGAGTTGAGAATGCCCAGCGGTCCGATCTCCCGTTCGATGAGGCGCTTGAATGCCTGGATGCGCGCATCGTACCTTCGGCTCTGGCTCACCATATAGAGTTTGCCCGTGCGCTCTGAGGCAGCCACCATTTCGCGGGCTGCATCCATACTGTGGGCCATGGGCTTCTCACCCAGCACAGGCAGCCCAGCCTCCAGACATCGGATGGTGACGTCGTGATGCGCTTCCGGGGCGGTGACGTCCACCACAAAGTCTGGGGCGGTCTTTTCCAGGGCTTCGCTCAGATCCGTCCCGGTGAAAACCGCATCCAAGCCGCAGGCAGATCGTGCCTCTTCGGCCAAGCCGGGTTTGAGGTCCACCCAGCCCACAACCTGCGTGTCCGCACACTCCCGAAGGTTGTTGCCCCATGCCCGGCCCATTCCTCCGGCTCCCACAATCAGCACCCTATACACCGGCTACGCCTCCCCACTTCGTTTGTATGGATGTTCGCTGCATGCCCCGCCGCTCCCTGCCTGTTTGTGCAACCGCAGGGCTCGTGCTATAATCTGAGTGCGTGCACCAACCGAGGAGAAGATTGTGGCTCTCTCACCCGAAGAGGTCCGCAAAGTAGCAGAACTGGCGCGTCTGCATCTTTCGGACGAGGAACTCGCCCTCCAAACGCGCCACATCAACGACCTCGTTGCCCGCTTCCAGAAGCTCCAAGAATTGGACGTGGAGGGCATCGAGCCCACTTCTCACAGCATCCCCATCTACAACGTCCTCCGAGAGGACCTCGAGCGGCCGGCATTGGACCGGGAAGCGATACTGGCTAATGCTCCCGAGGCACGCGACGGGTTCTTCATTGTTCCCCGTATCGTGGACGGATAACGCGTCGTTTTGCCGGACCTGCATCCCCGCGGGGAAAGGTGGACCCTGATTGCCCATGTCTGACCTGTACACACTCAGCGCAACCGAGATTGCCCGCCGCGTTGCTTCGGGCGCGTTATCCGCACGCGATGTGGCGGAAGCCTTTTTGCGGCGTATCGAACGCGTAGAGCCTGCCATCCACGCATTCCTAACCCTTACGCCCGAAGCGGCGCTGGAGGCGGCATCGGAGCTGGATGAACGGCGCGCTTCAGGGGAACCGCTGGGGCCTCTGGCCGGAGTGCCCATCGCCATCAAAGACAACATCTGTACGCGCTCCGTGCGAACCACATGCGCCTCCAACATCCTCTCCAACTTCGTGCCGCCCTACGACGCTACAGTGGTGGAGCGCTTGCGCCGCGCAGGGGCCGTGCTGCTGGGAAAGACCAATTGCGATGAATTCGCCATGGGCTCCAGCACTGAAAACAGCGCCTTCGGGCCCACCCGCAATCCCTGGAACCTGGATTGCGTGCCCGGAGGCTCCAGCGGAGGATCGGCAGCGGCAGTAGCCGCTGAGGAAGCGCCCCTCGCCCTGGGATCGGACACGGGCGGCTCCATTCGCCAACCCGCAGCCCTATGCGGCGTCGTAGGGCTGAAGCCCACATACGGCCGCGTAAGCCGGTATGGGCTCGTGGCTTATGCCTCTTCTCTCGACCAAATAGGGCCGTTCAGTCGCACGGTGGAAGACACCGCGCTTCTCCTGCAATCCATCGCCGGGCACGACCCCATGGATAGCACCTCCGTGGACCTGCCTGTTCCCGATTATTCCCGGGCCTGCTGTGCGGATGTGAAAGGTCTGCGCGTTGGGGTTCCCCGGGAGTATTTCGGCGAAGGTGTGGACGCGAGAGTTGCTGCCACCGTCCGGCAAGCCGTAGACGTGCTCTGCGAACTGGGTGCCGCCGCCGAGGAGTGTTCCCTGCCGCATACGGATTATGCCCTCGAAGCCTATTACATTCTTGCACCTGCAGAGGCCTCGTCCAACCTTGCGCGTTACGACGGAGTGAAGTACGGGTACCGGAGCTGTAGCGCGAGCGGGCATATCGGCCTCATGGAGCAAACGCGGGGCGAAGGCTTCGGCACCGAGGTCAAACAGCGCATCATGATCGGCACCTACGCTCTATCGGCCGGATACTACGACGCGTACTACAAGAGGGCACAGCAGGTGCGCACGCTCATCCGGCGTGACTTCGAAGAGGCCTTTCAGCGCTTCGACGTACTCTGCGCACCAACCTCACCGATTCCGGCCTTCCGAATAGGAGAACGAAGCGGCGATCCCCTAGCCATGAAGCTGGCAGATATTTGCACCCTCCCCATCAACATGGCCGGCATCCCCGCCATCTCCATTCCGTGCGGCTTCGTAGACGGAATGCCCGTTGGCCTTCAGATCCTAGGCAAACCCTTCGGAGAAGAACTGCTCCTTCGCACCGCGTTTACGTACCAGCAGAATTCCGATTGGCACAAGCAGGTTCCAACCTTGCCCGGCGGATAAAAAGATGGCTGGAGGCTCAAGCGACACCTTTGCCGGCAAGACCGATGACATACCCGTAGCCGAGGAGATCATGCAGGAATACGAAGCCGTTATCGGCATGGAAGTTCATGCAGAACTTCTCACCCGCAGCAAGATGTTTTGCGCCTGCCCCAATGCATTCGGAGGCGCCCCCAACACCCGTTGTTGCCCCGTGTGCACCGGCATGCCGGGATCTTTGCCGGTTATGAACCGCCAAGCCGTAGAGCATGTGATCCGTACGGCTCTCGCGCTCAATTGCCGCATCAACCGCTTCGCTCGCTTCGACCGCAAGAATTACTTCTACCCGGATCTTCCGAAGGGCTACCAAATCTCGCAATACGACCGCCCAATCGGCGTGGACGGTTGGATTGATGTGGACACCGAAACGGGAACCACGCGCGTGCATATCCGGCGCGTGCATCTCGAAGAAGACACCGGGAAGCTCTTCCATGTAGTGGGCGACGAAAGCGAGGTGGATTATAACCGTAGCGGCGTACCCCTTATGGAAATTGTGACCGACTTCCCGCCCGACATGCACACTCCGGAGGAAGCACGCGCCTATCTGATGAAGCTCCGAGCCATCCTCACCTACATCGGCGTGTCCGACGGCAAGATGGAAGAGGGCAGTTTGCGGTGTGAACCGAACCTGTCTGTGCGGCCAAAGGGCTCCCAGTCCTTCGGCACCAAAACCGAAATCAAGAACCTCAATTCCTTCAAGGCCGTATACCGGGGCATTGAATATGAGATCAGCCGACAGGTGGCCCTGCTCCGCCGGGGAGAACGCGTGGTGCAGGAAACGCGCGGATGGAACGACGCACGGGGGGAGACCTTCTCCCAACGCTCTAAGGAGGTCGAGCAAGAGTACCGCTATTTCCCCGAGCCGGACCTGGTGCCCCTTATGATCTCCGAAGAATGGATCGAAGAGATCCGCAGGACCATGCCGGAACTTCCCGACGCAGCACGCACGCGCTTCATCCGGGAATACGGCCTACCGCCCTACGACGCTGCAATCCTCACGCAGACGCGGGACACCGCCCGCTTCTTCGAGGAAGCTGCCGCAATCTGCTCAGACCCAAAAAGCGTGTCCAATTGGATAATGGGGGACTTTGCCCGCCTCCTGAACGCCACCAACACGGAAATCCGGAACTCCAAGGTGACCCCAGCCCACTTGGCCCATATGATCCGCCTGATCAACGAAGGGGCCATCAGCGGCAAGATGGCAAAGGATCTCTTTGAGCGTATGTTCCAGACAGGAGAAGACCCGGCCGCCATCGCGCGCGCCATGGGACCCCAAATCAGCGACGAAGCCGCAATCGCCTCCCTCGTCGCCGCGGCCATCGAGGCAAACCGCCCGGTGTGGGACGCGCTCGTAGCCGGCGACGACAAGAAGTTCGCCTTCATGATAGGCCAGATCATGAAGCAGTCCAAAGGACGCGCCAACCCGCAGCAAGTGAACCGCCTGCTGCGGGAACGCCTCGAAGAAGAAAGGAAACGAGTGTGAAAGCCCAAGAGATGGCAGCGATGCTCACTCGCGACGTTGCCGACAGCCTGCTGCGAACCGTACAGGCCATGCCCGCCGAGAAGCAGATGTGGAAGCCGTTGGACGTCGGCCGCAACGCTCACGACATGATCGTGGAGTGCGCTTCCGCCAACTTCTTTGTAGCCGAAGCCCTCGCCACTAGGGAAATCCCCCGCGCCGATCCTCACAGGCGCGACAAGCTGCGCGCCGAGGCCGACACCGTTGACAAAGCCCTGCTCCTTTTGAGCAAGAGCGTAGAAGCACTCGCCAGCGCTCAAGCCTCCTTTCCCGACGACCTGATGGAACAGGTGGTCACGCTGCCCTTCGCTTCGGAGCCGGCCAGACGCGGTCATTCGCATGGGTCATGATGATCGGTTATTGGAATATGGCCTACCACCTGGGCCAAATCAACTACATTCAGACCCTTTACGGAGATAAGGACATGCACTGACCAGGCCCTCGCCGGCCCATTGCTTTTTCCGAATGCATGCCCTTGCAGCCGCGTCCTCTCTCGCCCTCCTGCTGGCATCGGCGCCCGGCCGCAGCCAGGACACGGCCACCCTGTTGAGGCGCCTGGTGTCGCCGAACATGGCGGTGCGGGCAGACGCCGCCGCTGCTCTTGCTCGCCGCAAGGACCCATCTGCCACGAGCGTTCTGGTACAGCGATTACAGCAGGAGCCGACTGCCTCGGTTCGCAGCCAAATTGCCGCGGCCCTCGCGAATGCGCGGGACCCCGCTGCCGTCCCCGGGCTTATCCGCGCGGCAAAACACCGGCTGCCGGCAGTACGCGCCGCGGCAGTGCGGGCTCTGGGGATCATCGGGCAACGGCGCGCTTGCCCAGCAGTGCGGCGGGCACTCAAAGACAAGGCGGCATCTGTGAAGGAGGCAGCTCTAGAAGCGGTCGTTCTCTTGGGCGATGGCCATGCATGCAGGCTGGTGAAGGACCTCCTCACCGACGCCGATTGGAGGGTGCGAAGGAGAGCCGTCACGGCTCTCGCGGGCATCCCTTGCCGTGATGCTGCCGGGGCGATCATCGCAAGGCTCGAAGATGCCCGACCCGAGGTGCGCTATCAAGCAGCGATGTCTCTAGGCGGTCTTGGAGATCGGAGCGTGGCCCCTGCACTCATCCGAATGATGAGGCGCAGCAGATCTCAGGATCGCTTCGGGGCGCGCTATTTTGCAGCGAATGCCTTGGGCCTCCTTGGAGACGCCCGCGCTGTTCCAGTGCTCGCAAAGGCCCTTCAAGATCGAATGCCCTTCGCCCGGGCTGCTGCCGCCTTCGCCTTGGGTCGGCTTGGGGATCGCAGCGTGTGCCCCGCCTTGGTCCGCGCCGTGCACGATCCGTTCGTTTACGTGCGCTTCCAAGCGGTGCAGGCTCTTGGAGAGCTTCGGGACCGCCAGGCCATTCCTGCTCTGTGCAAGGCTCTAGCCGATCCCAAAGAGCATGAGGACATCCACGAACAAGCCGCAAAAGCCCTCGGCAAGATCGGGGATGCATCTGCCCTCTCTGCACTGATTGCCGCTCGCCGGGACGCAGACGAAGCCGTGCGCAAGAATGTGGCCCTCGCCCTTGGACGCATCGGCGATCGGCGTGCCGTGCTCGCCCTGCGCGAACTCGCCGCCGACCGCGATGCTTCCGTGCGCTCTGCGGCGGTTGCCGCTATGCACATGCTCGACGCACACAGAGACACGCCCACCAAATTGGATAGAAAGGGAGCGCACCAATGAACCGATTAGCCGTTATGCTAACCGTATTGGCCCTGCCTGCGTGGCCGAAGTCGGCGATGTCCGAACCGCCCGCGCCTCGCAATATCCGGGTCGCTTCCTCGCAACAGGCTGCGGACGCCATCGCCGACGATATCATCGGTGGTCTCTGGCGCCTCACTGACGCACATTTCCACAAGGGAGAGTACAATCACATCATCAACCTGTGCAAAATGATCATAGCAGCCCGGCCGGACCTGCTGGATGCCTACGCCGACGCTGCTTGGCTCCTGTGGAGCATGGACCGCGATGATGAAGCGGTTGCCCTCTACAAGGCGGGACTGCGGGCCAACCCTCACACGTCGTATATGTATGATGAGCTGGGGACGTATTACCTAATGCGCAAGAAGGATTACCGCCAGGCCATCCATTATTACGAGGAGGCGCGCCGGTTCAAAGACTACCATCCCTTCATGCTGCACTCCCTGGCCCATGCCTACGAAAAATCCGGAGATCTTCCCAAAGCCCTTGCCGTGTGGCAGGAGGCCGCACGGAACCCCAAAGATGTTGCCGCAAAAGTAAACATCGAACGCCTGAAGCGCCTGATGGCACAGCCCCAACCCAATCATTGACCTCGTGGAGGGAACCTCGTGAACCTGCTTCCGCCGATCAACCTCTTTTGGATCCTGGCTGACCTGCTCCAGATCATGGTCTGGCTCATCATTGCAGAAGTGATCGTGTCCTGGCTCATTATGTTTGGAACCATAAAGCCTTATCAACCGTGGGTACGCACGCTCCGGCGCCTCACGGATCCCGTCCTTGACCCCTTTCGCCGCCTACTACCTCCGTACAAACTCGGGGGATTGGACGTTTCGCCCCTGCTGGCAATCATCGTGCTCCAGGTGGTGGAGAACTTCCTTTTCAAGATAGGCATCGCTGCGTTGAGATAAGGAGGATTTGGTGCGCGTAGCTCCCATAGATATCCTTCACAAACGCTTTCCGCGATCCATGCGCGGCTACCGGCCGGACGCTGTGGAGGAATTCCTCCAAGAAGTCGCCGCGGAATATGAAGCGGCGCTCGCCGAGAATATGCACCTCAAGCAGCAAGCCGCAGCCATGGAGCGCGAGCTTCAGCGCTATAGGGATATGGAAACCGCCCTTCACGAGGCGCTCGTGCTGGCGAACAAGGCCGCCGATGACCTGCGCAGGAATGCCCAGCGCGAGGCTCAACTGGTTCTGGAGCAGGCACACATGAAGGCAAAGGATGAGTTGGAGGAACAACGCCGGGCTGCCGCCGCCATGGAGCAGGAACGAGAGCGCTTTACCCGCGAATTCCGCGCGCTCCTAATGGCCTATCTCGCAGAGCTGGACGCGAAACGGCTCCCCTCTCTTCCAGAAGAGGACCACGCCCTAGTGCAGGGCCCGCCTCTTCAGGCGCCATCCCTTCCCCGCGAAGATCGCAGTACGCCTCGATCCCCCGCAAGTGAATAACCAACCGCGCCGGCCCCTTCTACTGCTCCTCGCTGCGGGCTCCGCTCTTCTCGTTGGGGCCGCCGTTTGGGTGGCGCGGCCCGCCCCCAAGCAGACGCAGTCTTCAGACAGACTGGCTCTGGACACCCTTGTGGAATGCAGGAGCGCGTACCTTGCCTTACGGTTCCACACACCCACTAAAGGCGACGGCTTTAGGCGCATCTCGAGCAAGGTGTTGGACGATCTCTACACCGTAGCCCTAGCCACGCGATCGCCGGGAGCTGTGCGCAGGCTGGTCCTTATGCGATACACCCTTGGGGACGCATCCTGGCAGCGAGATCTGGCGCTTCTTTGGCATACGCCGGAGGCCATGTCGCCGTTCCGCGTGGAACAGGAGCTTGCTCTATGGCACGACGTCCTCGCCTCGCACCCGGTCCCTGCACGACACGTGGCTGACCTCGCCGAGCGCGTGCGGCAGCTCAACTTAGGGTGGTTCGAGCACCTCGCCCTATCCGCGCTCTACAGGAATGCGTCCATGCCGTTGCAAGCCGCCAAAGAAGAGGAAGCTGCCCTTGGATCTGCGCTGGTCCTGCAGACGTGCCTCTCATTCCTGGCTCTTGCGGCGGTCCTGGGAACAGCGCTGGGCGTCGCGGCGGTGACGGCGATCCTGCGGCGGCGACGGCCATGGTGGCTCACTCCGGTACCGGCAGAACCGGTGTCCGTCCACCAGAGCCACGTCCTCAAGGCGATCTTTGGAAGCTATGTGGCCGCGTATCTGCTCCTTGAGATCGTCCTCTCTCAAATAGGGCGGCCGATTTCCCAGGCCCAGCCTGTCGTGCGGGTAGCCGCATCGCTGCTACTCACGGTGATTTGGGCCCTGGTTCCCTACGACGTCTACCGATCGTGGGGTCGCGTCGCCGGCATCACTCCATCCTTCATCGGATGGCGCACCCGAAACCTGTTCGCAGATGTTCTCTTCGGCGTGTGCGGATATATGGTGGCTCTTCCCCTGGTCGCTTTGGCAACGGTCGTTTCGAGTTGGGTTTTCCGAGCCTTTGAGTCTCCCGTTCATCCGGCTCTGATGGAATTTGCCGGCAGCCGCAGCGCTTGGGTGCACGTTCTCCTCTTCATTCAGGCCGGATGTGTGGCGCCGCTCTTCGAGGAAACTTTATTCCGAGGAGTTCTGTACAAGGCGCTCGTCGGCCGCATCGGAATAGCCCCGGCTGTACTCCTTGCGTCGGCAGTCTTCGCGCTGCTCCACCCGCAGCTTCCAATTGGTTTTCTAGGTATCTTCATCTTGGGGTGCGTGTTTCATGGGCTGGCGATCTTGCGGGGTTCTTTAGTGCCCGCGGTAGTGGCCCATGCCCTCAATAACAGTATGATCCTGCTGCTCTTTGCGCTGATCCTTGGGAGTTGACCGTTTGGAACCTGCCCGCGTCGTCATCCATGTGACACCTCGAGCTGCAGCAAATCGGCTGGCCTGCGATGGAGAACGCATCCGCGCCTGGGTCTGCGCCGTGCCGGCCGGCGGCGAAGCGAACGAAGCCGTCATCCGCCTTTTGGCCGAAGCTCTGGACGTGCCTCGGTCCCGCATCCGCATCGTGCGGGGACACACGGCACGCGTGAAGATCGTGTCCGTGGAAGGTCTGTCCATCGCAGACGTTCTTGATCGCATCCCTGGGGGAAAATCGTCCTGATGCCCATGCCTCTGTTGGCAGCAATGGCCGGCTCTGCGCCCCAGTGGGGAGCGCTGGCGGTGCTGATCATCGCGATCTTCGCGCCCTCTCTGTTGCCCCGCCTTGCCCGCCAAGCCGGGCGCCTTCTGCGCCGCTCCGTGCTCCGATCCCTCGGCTTCCCACAGGCATCAGGACCGGATGACCAGCCTCGCCGTCGTCCGGAGGTTCTTCCGCCGGAACATCGCACCCCCACGCTTCGCGCCGGCGCACAAAGGCCCATCCAGGGCCGCCTCCCGCAACCTCGGCCCGCCTCCATTTGGCCCCGCGTGATCCTTGCCGCCGCAGCGGCCGCTGTGCTATTATGGTATCTGTTGCACCCGCGATGACCTACTAGGAGCCCCCATGCCTCAGGTACATGTGTACGTAACCCTCAAGCCCACCCTGTTGGATGCCCAAGGCCGCGCCGTTCAGAATGCCCTCCACGCCTTGGGCTACCCCGATGTGGAAGACGTGCGCATCGGCAAGTACATCGTCTTGACCCTGCGAGACGGACCCAATATCGAACAGGAAGTGGCAGATATGTGCAACCGCCTCCTCGCCAACCCCGTAATCGAAGACTACCGCTTCGAGGTGGTGAAGTGAAGTTCGGGGTAGTACGCTTTCCGGGATCCAATTGTGATCAGGATGCCTTTTACGCCATCCGGGATGTGCTTCGCCAGCCCGTGGAATACATTTGGCACCAGGACACCTCCGTGCGCGGGTTCGATTGCATCATCCTTCCCGGAGGGTTTTCCTATGGCGATTACTTGCGCACCGGCGCCATCGCGCGCTTCTCGCCTGTGATGGATGCCGTCATTCGTCATGCCAACGCAGGCCGGCCTGTTCTGGGCATCTGCAATGGCTTCCAAATCCTCTGCGAGGCCCATCTGCTTCCCGGCGCCCTCGTGCGCAATTTGGGCCGCAAGTTCATCTGCAAATACGTAACCATCCGAGTGGAGAATAATCAAACCCCGTGGACACGTGCAGCCCGAAGCGGGCAAGTGCTGCGCATCCCCATCGCCCACGGGGAAGGCCGATACGTGGCCGACGAGGCTACTCTGGCTGAACTGAACTCAGCAGGCCGCGTCCTCTTCCGTTACTGTGATGAAGAGGGGACCGTGGATGCTGCCAGCAATCCCAATGGTTCTATGGAGAACATTGCGGGCATCGCCAACGAAGCGTTCAACGTGCTGGGAATGATGCCCCATCCCGAACGGGCATCGGAGCGCATCCTGGGCTCGACCCATGGTCGTATCATCTTTGAGAGCATTCTTCAATCCCTCATCCACGCCTGAAGGGAGCCAAAATTCACCATCCGAACCTTGGAACCGTTCTGTTGCACCGGTCGTCTCATATCGGGTATAGTTCGCTATCGTTCTGCGGGGCTCATCCAAAGATGCACTGGGGGGAGATGCTTCCCCAGTGCATTGCTATCGCATGAGCTTTGCAGGACCTACCCAGGAGACAACGGATGTCGTCAGACCATCAGATCTATTTGACACCCGAAGGCTATAGCCGCATCGAACGCGAACTCGAGCGCCTGCGCACCGTGGAGCGCCGCGAAGTGGCCGACCGCATCCGCGAGTCCAAGCAGTTCGGCGAGTTCACGGAGAATGCGGAATACGAAGATGCCAAGATCGAGCAGGCCTTCGTAGAAGGCCGTATCCAAGACCTCAGGCGCATCATACAGGTGGCTCACGTTCTCAGCGATAGTGATATCCCAACGGACCGCGTGGGCATCGGCTCTCGCGTGAAGGTCCTCGATTTGGACACGAACGAAGAGTGGGACCTGCAAGTAGTAGGCTCCGTCGAGTCCGATCCGAATTTCGACCGCATCTCCGATGAGTCGCCTGTCGGCGAGGCTCTCATGGGCCACAGAGTGGGCGACGAAGTAGAAGTTGCGATCCCGGACGGCATCCTCCGTTACCGCATCCTTCAGATCAGTAAGTAGCCGTCTCCGTCGCTGGGGATTTCCTGTGGAGGAACTGGAACAACGAGCGCAGCGCATCGCGTGGCTCCAGGAGCTGCGCGCGCGTGGCATAGACCCCTACGCCGTGGAGCGGTACCCGCGCACCGCCACCGCCCAACAGATCTTGGCCGATGATCAATCCTTCACCGGTGTCTCAGTGCGCGCAGCGGGGCGGCTGGTTGCCGTCCGCATCATGGGCAAAGCTTCCTTCGCCCATATCCAGGACGAGACCGGCCGCATCCAGATCTACGTGAAGCGTGACGTCGTCGGCGACGATGCCTACGAACGCTTCAAGCAGCTCCACATCGGAGACATTCTGGGTGTGGAAGGGGAAGTTTTCCGAACCCGCACAGGTGAGATCACCATCCAGGCGGCGAGCTACACCCTCCTGGCCCTTTGCTTTCGCCCGCTTCCCATCGGGAAAGAGCGCGACGGCCGCCACTATTCCGGTCTGCAAGACGTCGAACTGCGGTACCGCATGCGCTACGTGGACTTGCTGGCGAACCCGGAAGCGCGGGCAATCCTCGTGAAGCGCATAAAACTGGTACAGGCCATCCGCCGTTACCTCGACAGCCGCGGCTTCCTGGAAGTGGAGACGCCCGTCCTGCAGGCCGAGGCCGGCGGCGCTGCAGCCAGGCCCTTCCGCACACACCACAATGCCCTGGACACCGACTTCAAACTGCGCATCTCGCTGGAGCTCTACCTCAAACGGCTCATCGTGGGAGGCTTCGAAAAGGTGTACGAGATCGGGCGCGTGTTCCGCAATGAGGGCATCTCCACCCGGCACAATCCCGAGTTTACTCTCCTGGAACTGTATCAGGCCTACGCTAATTTGGAGGACATGGAAGACCTGGTGGAGGACATGTACGTCGCCGTCGCCACCGCCGTAAACGGATCCCCGCGCTTCCTAACGAGAACGCCTGGCGGCGCCGAGGTCGAAGTGGATTTCTCCCAACGCCCGTGGCCCCGCATCCCGATCCTGGAAGGCATCCGCCGGTATGCCTCCATTGAACCGCAAGAACTGGCGGACCTGCAATCCGCTAGGAGTGCCGCTGCACGCGCTGGGCTCTGTGTGGAAAGTGAGCACACCCTCGGCGGCATCATCGAGAAGCTCCACGAACACTTCACCCAGCCCCATTTGATCCACCCCACCTTCATCACCGACTTCCCAGTGGAAACTTCGCCGCTGGCCAAGAAGCATCCCGACAACCCATCGCTCACCCGCCGCTTTGAGGTGTACGCCGCAACTCAAGAGTTAGGGAACGCCTTTTCCGAGATCAACGATCCCCTAGATCAGCGCGAGCGGTTCGCCAACCAGCTTGCCCAGCGCGCCGCCGGCGACGAGGAAGCCCATCCCATGGACGAAGACTTCATTCGGGCCCTCGAATACGGAATGCCTCCGACGGGGGGGCTGGGGATCGGGATTGACCGCCTCGCCATGGTCCTTACCGGCGCTTCCTCGATCCGTGACGTGATCTTCTTTCCACTTCTCAGACCAGAAAGGAGCCCGATGCCGAACGCTTCCCAGTAGCGCTGGAGCATGGGACGGGCACCATCGCCTATGGATGACGCAGCTGCGAGGGCGCGTATGGTGCGGGAGCAACTGGAAGCTCGCGATGTACACGATCGCCGGGTACTCGAAGCTATGCTCCGTGTGCCGCGGCATCGTTTCGTCCCCGAAGCCCTGCGCAACCACGCCTATGAAGACCGGCCGCAACCCATAGGCGCAGACCAGACCATCTCGCAGCCCCTCATGGTAGGCATCATGACGGAGCTGCTGCATCTGTATGGCGACGAACACGTGCTCGAGGTCGGCACGGGATCCGGATACCAAACTGCTATCCTCGCCGAACTCAGCGCCTCCGTAGTAAGCATCGAGCGGGTGCCCGAGTTAGCAGAACGGGCCAGAAACCTGCTGGAGGCCCTCGGTTATCGGAATATCGAAATCCACGTGGGCGACGGCAGCTTGGGATACGCCCCGCGCGCCCCCTACGACCGCATCCTCGTAACCGCTGCTGCGCCTTACATCCCCCCTCCCCTGATCCAACAGCTCGCTCCGCGCGGCCGCCTGGTGGCGCCCATCGGCAACGAGAACTTGCAGATGCTCACCATCGCCTACAAGGATGCCGGCGGCCGCGTGTTTACGGACGAATGCGGGGAATGCATGTTTGTGCCCCTTATCGGCCACCACGGGTTCGCCGGACCCGCCTCAAACCGCCCGCCGCATGCCTGAGCACTATCCTTCTCCAAGCCGAGAATACAAAGGGGGCGCCGGCCGGCAAAACAACGCCGTAGACTTCCGCGCCGCGATAGAATTCCTTCGAACAGTATGGAGCAGCCGCCTTCCATATCCGTACTCGTTGTTGACGAACACGCCAAGGAGTGTGAAGTTCGCACCGGCGCGCTTCGCCGGGAGGGGTACTCCGTGGAGAGTGCCCTCTTTGAGGAAGGCCCCCGAAAAGCCGGTACTGGCGCTTACACGGTCGTCCTTTGTGACGGCATCACGGGGATGGGAGCGCGAACGATCCGCCTCATCACCCGCGAGGCACCTCATGTTCCCGTAATTGCCGTTGTGCGGGCAGGCAATGCTCCAGAGGCGCACCGGGCCAGGGCGATGGGCGCCACCGAGATTGTGACGCAACCATTCGGGATACACGACCTTCCGCTGGCCATCGAAAGAGCCATGCGCGCGGCCGGGATTTGGAACCGCACCTGCCACCGCATCCGTGTGGCCGCCGAAGCCGACGAAACTGCCCTGGATGCCCTCCTTTCGGCCATGCGCACCAAGGCTGCCGACCCGCATGAAGATCCGGAACGCATCGCAACCTACGCCATGGAACTGGCCTCGAGGATGCATCTTCCGGAAGAGCTCCAGAAAGACGTAGCCCGCGGAGCACTCCTCCACGACGTAGGGAAGCTTGCCATCCCCGATGCGATCCTGCTCAAGCCGGCGCCACTCTCAAACGCCGAATGGGTGGAGGTGCAGGCTCATCCGATCATCGGATACCGCATGTGCGCGGCAATCCCAGCACTGCGCCCCGCGGCAGAGATCGTACTCCATCACCATGAACGGTGGGACGGCTGCGGCTATCCCGATGGCCTGGCAGGCCAAGAGATCCCGTTGGGAGCCCGCATCGTAGCCATCGCTGCAGCATTCGATGCCATAACGGCAGGGCGTTCCTATCGTCAAGCGGCAACGGTAGATGAGGCCCGCAAGGAGATCGCCCGATGTGCTGCCACACAGTTCGATCCTGATCTGGCCGACGCGTTCCTGGCAGTGCCGGAGGCACGCTGGCAGACGCTGTTGGACCTCTTCATACCGCTGCGCACCCAATAGCCGTACCCTTCGTCAGCTCCTAAGACGGGCCATCGCCCGAACGACGCCGCTTCTTGCTTCGTCGGCAATAGGAGCCAGATCCGGGTTCCCCAACATCTCCATCATCAGCTTGGGATCCTGCACGCGCACGTTCACGGCACCGCCGCACTCGTGCACCACGACGCTGCACGGCAAGTACATGCCGATCTCGTGTTCCACTGTGATAGCCCGTGACGCCAACCTCGGGTTGCATACGCCGAGGATGCAGTAGTTCTCGAGATCAAAGCCGATCTTGTCTTTCAATGTCTTGCAGACGTCTATTTCTGTTAGCGTGCCAAACCCTTCCGCCTGGAATGCCTCCTTCACGCGTGCCTTCACTTCCTCGAACGGCGCGTTGATGCATGCGCTAAGCTCGTCACCGGCTGGTATGGACTGCGCCATTTCATTTAATCCTTCCTAACCGCTTACGACGCGTTGAGATGCTTGCTCCAATAAGTATGGCTCTATTCTACGCCATTTCGACGGCAACCACGCCACTCAGCAGATTGGGAAGACGGCCTTTCGGCCTGTACTTGACAATATCGCGATATTACGATATACTCTCAGACACAAGGAGTTGCTTATGACCGGAACTCGACACAGGCCACTCATAGACATGGAAACCCTGGAGCGCATGGCGCCCATCATTCGCAACGCGGCCCATCCCCTGAGGCTGCGCATCCTGGATTACCTGGATAGCGAAGCAGAACCGCGCAACGTTGGCCAGATCATGCAGGCTACCGGCGCTGCGCAATCCCTCGTAAGCCAGCAGCTCCGCATCTTGCGGGACCAAGGCATCCTCACGGCACGCCGTTCTGGCACGCACATCTGGTACGCCATCGCCGACCGGAGCGTCCTTTTGCTGTTGGAGTGCATCCGCAACCGGGGATGCTGTTGCGAAGATCCGTAGCGCCTGTGCTGCGGCCCATGCCGGCCGGGCGCCGGGTGTTTCTCATTCTCGGCGATGCAATCTGTACAAGGTTCATTCGATGGAAGAGGTCAGACCCATGAACAGGAAGATTGTTTGGACCGCTGCCGCATCTACTCTCGCGGTGATTGGTGTCGCGGCAGCGCTCATGGTCACATTGGACCGCAACCCGGCTGCCAAAGCCAAATCCTCGGAGCCTGAAGAGCCGAAGGCGATCCCCGTGGCCTTCTACACTGTGGAGCCCGTAGGCACCACGAGCTGGCTCGACGCCACCGGCACGGTGCGCCCTGAATTTGAGGCCGTAGTCGCCACGAAGGTGAGCGGTCGGGTGATGAGTGTCCTGGTGCACGAAGGCGATCACGTGCGCAAGGGACAGCCTTTGGTGCTCTTGGATGCGCGCGATCTGGACGCGGGCATCGTCCAGGCTCAAGCGAACCTCCGCTCGGCAGAGGTGGGTTACCAGAATGCGCGCGTGGCAGCGGATATGGAAACCTCAATGAGCCGCTCCCGCGTTCAGGCAGCCGAGGCAGAGTTGAAGCAGGCCGAGGCAGCCCTGCAGGCCGCCACTGCCCGCCAGCAGCAAGTAGATACCGGCCCTCGGAAGCAGGAGCGCGCCCAAGCCAGTTTGGCCGTGCTCCAGGCCAAGGCGAACCTGGACCTGGCGGAGAGCAATCTGCGGCGCATGCAGAGCCTGGTTGCCGACGGAGCCATCTCCCAGCAGCAATACGACATCACACGCACTGCGCGCGACGTGGCCAAGGCCCAGTATGAGGCCGCCGTACAGCAGCAGAGCATGGTGGATGAGGGCAGTCGCGCAGAGGAGCGTCGGCAAGCACAGGAGGCCGTGCGCCAGGCCCAAGCCGCCGTGGCTCAAGCCCAAGCGGGACTGAGGCAAGCCAAGGCGGCAGCTCTCCAAGCAGAAGTCCGGCGTGAAGAGGTGAAGGCTGCCAAGGCGCAGGTAGGCCAGATGCGGGCCGCCCTCCAGATCGCCCGTGTGATGCGGGACTATGCCACCATCCGGGCGCCATTCGATGGCGTAATCGCGGCAAAACTCGTGGATCCCGGCGCTATGGCCAACCCCGGAACGCCTCTGCTTCGCGTGCAAGGCGGCAGGATCCGTCTGGAAGCCGTTGTACCCGAGAGCGCCCTCAAATGGGTGCAGATGGGCTCTGCGCTGCCCGTGGATCTCGACGCCCTGGCGGGGCACAGGTTCATGGGCCGCGTCAGCGAAATCGCGCCGCAGGGAGACCCGGCCAGCCACACCTTTGTTGCCAAAGTAGACCTGCCCGCAACAGCGCGGATCCGAGCCGGCATGTTCGGACGCGCCCACATTGCCACCACGCATGAGCACCGCATGCTCGTTCCGGCTCCAGCGGTCTTCGAGCGCGAAGGGCTTCATTACGTCTTTGTCGTGGACGACCAGAACGTAGCCCGCCTGCGCCTGGTAACGGTGGGCGACGAGGTAGATGGCCGACGCATGGTTCTTTCGGGGCTCAATCCCGGCGAGCGCATCATAGCCCAGGTGCCGCCCAGCCTTACGGACGGCGCGAAGGTGCTGGAAGCGGCATCCCAGCATGCGCAGATAGCCCGCATCAGCCGATGAGATCCGTGTTGTCGTACTCCTTCCCGATCTTTAGCCCTTGGAGGCTCTTGCAATGCGCGTAGGATTTGCCGGGCGGCTCGCCGCCGCCTTCATCAACTCGAAACTGACGCCGGTGATCATCCTGGCCTCTTTGCTGCTGGGGGTCTTCGCAGTGCTCCGCACAGCCCGCGAGGAGGAGCCACAGATCATCGTGCCCATGATTGACGTCATGGTGAGGATGCCGGGCGCCACTGCCAAAGAAGTAGAGCAGCGCATCAGCGTGCCCATGGAGCAGCTCATCTGGGAGATACCTGGCGTGGAGTACGTCTACACGATCTCCAGTCCCGGTCAATCCATGGCGATTGTGCGCTTCTACGTGGGCCAAAACCAAGAGGCCAGCCTCGTCAAGCTCCGCGAGAAGTTGATGTCTCATGCGGACATCATCCCCCCGGGAGCCAGCCAGCCGCTTATCCGGGCCCGTTCCATAGACGACGTGCCCATCCTGGCAGTGACGCTACACAGCTCCAGGTACGACGATTACGCACTGAGGCTTCTGGCAACCCGCGTTGCCGACGCCGTCAAGCAGGTGCCCGACGTGGCCGAAACCACCATCATCGGCGGGCGGCGCCGCGAACTCCGCGTGATCCTCAATCGGGACAAGCTCGCCGGGTTTCACCTGGCGCCCGATATGGTTGCTCAGGCCATCGGCGCAGCCAACCAGCGTGCGTCCGCTGGAAGCTTCTCGGATAACAACGACGACATCCTCGTGCGCAGCGGCAAGTTCCTCCGCACTCCGGGAGATGCCGCCAACTTGGTGGTCGGATCCGCCAACGGCCGCCCCATCTTCCTCAAAGATGTAGCAACGGTGGTGGACGGACCTTCCGAGCCCACCGACTATGTCCTCTTCGGTCGAGGACCCGCATGGAAGCCGGAGCGGCAAGAACGCGCCCCCAGCGTGTCCGCAATAGAACCGGCAGTAACCATCTCGGTGGCCAAGCGGCCTGGCACCAATGCTATAGACATCGCCGACCGTGTGTTGGCCAAGATCAACAGCCTCAAGGGAACGCTCATCCCAAGCGACGTCGAAGCAACCGTCACGCGCAACTACGGCGATACGGCCAGTGAGAAGTCCAATGACCTGTTGTTCCATATGATGATCGCAGTGGTATCTGTAACGCTGCTGATCGCCATCACCCTCGGCTGGCGGGAGTCGCTCGTGGTTGCCATCGCAATCCCGGTAACCTTGGCCCTCACGCTGCTCGTGTTTTACCTGTACGGATACACGCTCAACCGCATCACGCTCTTTGCGCTGATCTTCTCCATCGGCATCCTCGTGGATGACGCGATCGTAGTAGTTGAGAACATCGTACGCCATTACCGCCTGCCCATCCCCGAACGCCGGCCGCCGCTCGAGGCGGCAATCCAGGCGGTGGATGAAGTGGGCAATCCAACCATCCTCGCGACGTTCACCGTCATTGCTGCAGTGCTCCCCATGGCACTGGTGAGCGGCCTCATGGGCCCTTACATGCGGCCCATACCCATCGGGTCGTCGGCGGCGATGCTCTTCTCCCTCGCTATCGCGTTCATCGTCACGCCGTGGGCCGCATACCGCCTGCTTCGAAGCGAGACACTTCACACCGGCCGTGAGGGGCATCGCCCGTCTCTCGTGGCAAGGCTCTTCGGGCGCCACCACGAGGACCACGCGTCCGACGCGGGCACTCAAGGAGACGGGCCTCACTGTGCGGATCCGCGGCACATGCACCAAACCCATGAAGGTTGGATGGCCCGCTTCTTCAGGGCAACCACTGTGCCTCTGCTCCGGTCGTGGCCGCTGCGGTGGGCCTTTCTAGGTTCCATTGTGCTGATGCTCATCGGAGCCGTGGCCCTCATCGGATACCGCATCGTTATTGTGAAGATGCTGCCCTTCGACAACAAGAACGAATTCCAGATTATCGTGGATATGCCCAACGGCACAACTCTGGAGCAAACCGCTGCAGCCACCCGGGCCCTGGCGGACCTGATCGCCAAAGTCCCCGAGGTAAAGGATTACCAGATGTACGTGGGTACTGCCAGCCCCTTCAACTTCAACGGACTGGTGCGCCACTACTTTACCCGCCGCCAGCCCTATCAAGGCGACATTCAGGTGAACCTCATCGGCAAGCACGAGCGGAAGGCGCAAAGCCACGATATCGTAAAGCGCATCCGCCCCGCCATTGCCCGCATCGCCCAGCAATGGGGGGTTCGCGTGAAGGTTGCCGAAGTCCCACCGGGACCGCCCGTCCTGGAAACCCTTGTGGCGGAAATCTACGGCCCAACCGATGAAGGCCGGGCACGTGTAGCCGCCCAAATCAAGAAGATCTTCCAAACCACGCCAGGCGTTACGGACGTGGATTGGTACATGGACGACGATCAGCCCACATATCAATTCACGGTAGACAAAGAGAAGGCCGCGTTGAACGGCGTGGACACCGAGGCGGTGAACCGCACCCTGGCTATGTCCTTAGGCGGCGCGCCCATCGGGCTGGCGCATGACGAACATGCCCGGGAAGATGTGCCCATCGTCGTGCAGCTTCCACGCGCCCAGCGCAGCGGCCTCCGCCGACTGGAACAGATTTACGTAGCCGCACGGGACGGTCACCTGGTGCCTCTGAAGGAGTTGGTGCGCCCCCAAGCGATACCCATGGACAAGACGATCTACCACAAGAACCTCTTGCCTGTGGTATACGTCACCGGCGACGTTACAGGGCGCCAGGAGAGCCCGGTATACGCCATGATCGCCATGAACAAGGCCATCGCAAAGCTGCGACTGCCCGAGGGCTACAAACTGAACGTCCTCACCACGCATCTGCCGGAGACCACAAACCGATACCAGATGAAATGGGATGGCGAATGGCAGATCACCTACGAAGTATTCCGAGATCTGGGCATCGCCTTCGCAGCCGTGATGGTGCTTATCTACATCCTGGTTGTGGGATGGTTCCAATCGTTCCGCACCCCCTTCATCATCATGGCGCCGATACCGCTCACCCTCATCGGTATCCTGCCCGCTCATGCTCTGCTGGGGGCGTTCTTCACCGCCACCTCCATGATCGGCTTCATTGCAGGAGCCGGCATCATGGTGCGCAATTCCATCATCCTGGTGGACTTCATCGAACTGCGCCTGCGCCAGGGAATGACGCTGGAGGAGGCTGTGATAGACGCAGGCATCGTGCGCTTCCGGCCTATGCTTTTGACTGCTGCGGCCGTGGTTGTGGGAGCCATCGTGATCTTGTTCGACCCCATCTTTCAGGGGCTGGCAATCTCGCTCATGGCAGGCGGCGTCACGTCTACGCTGCTTTCACGGCCCGTTGTCCCTGTTCTCTATTACATGATGCGGGCGCGCGAGAAAGAGCTGAGGCAGGAAGCGCCCTTCGGCCGCCCCAAGGAGATGGCCGAGATTCAATCGTAATCGTCCGGGCCCGCCTTCGCGGTTGCCCCGGCCTCTGGCGCAACAGCGGTACGATCCGGCGCGCCCAGATGGCCCTATATCTATAAGGAGGTGAAAAATGTCCGTAGAACGTTGGCTCAGGCTCATTGCCGGCCTCTTCGTGGCTGGAACAGTCCTGCTGGGCGTAACCGTGAGCCCTTGGTTCTTTGCGTTCACCGCATTCGTGGGGCTCAACCTCATCCAATCGGCCTTCACCAATTGGTGCCCCATGATGTGGGTCGTGCGCAAGCTGGGAGCTCCACCCTGCCAAACAGAGGAAGGACACGCGGCTCAGCCGGCTGGCCGAACCGCATAACGCTTCTACCCGCAGGGGGGTGCCGCCGGTTGACGCCTCCCTGCGGGAACCTCCCGCTCCGGCCGGCGTCCTGAAAGTAGCGATGGAAGGGGCCATGGTGAGCAGCTTCGCCCAACAAGGATGGGCCCAAGAGGATGCGGAGATCGTGCGGCGGGTGCGCCGCGGCGACACTCAAGCGTTCGACGCCCTCTTCCACCGTTACTATAACCCGATCTACGGCTTTGCCTTCCACCTGTTGGGAGACGGAACCGCGGCCGAGGATGTGGCCCAGGAGGCATTCGTGCGGGCCTTTGCCGGTATCGCCGGGCTCCGCGATGCCGACGCCTTTCTGGAGTGGATGTATCGCATCACTCTGAACTTGGTTCGAGATCGCGCCCGCAACAATCGAAGAAAACCCTGGATCAGCTTCTTCGATCTCCGAAAATCAAGAAGCCGAGAAGAGGCCGAACCTGTGGACTTTGCCGATGCCGCGCTCGACCCGGCGCGCATCGCCCAGTCGGACGCACGCGCAGGTGCTCTCTATGCCGCTATTGCAGCCCTTCCCCAGGAGTTCCGCGAAGTAGTAGTACTCCACCACTTGCAAAAGGTAGGTGTTCAGGGAATCGCCCGCCTTCTGGGGGTACCCGAAGGAACCGTGAAGTCACGGCTGGGAAGGGCTCGGGCTAAGCTGCGATCTGCTTTGGCGGATTGGATCGAAGGAGTAGACGACGATGCCCAACGAAGCAGCACATGATCAAAACACGTGCGCAAGGATCCAGGACCAGATCGCCGCGTATCGCGAGGGCTGGCTGGAACCGCAGGCGGCACACACAGTGGAGGAACACCTCCTTCTTTGCCCCGCGTGCAGCGCACACCTTCGCCTGGATAGCGCCCTTGTTCAGGCAATCGAAGAGCTTCCACCGGTGCAGGCACCTCAGGCGGAGTGGACCGCTGTGGCGGCTCAAAGGGGAGTACCGCTCCGCACAAGGGACCCCAAACCTGTTCCCGCGCTCGCCTGGGCCGGCGCTGCTGCCATATTGGCGGTAGTTGCCCTCATGGTCCCTCAGATCCTGAATTACCGCCCCTCGCGCAATCCGGCGGGCGTCTCGCCTCCGATCACCGCTCCTTTCGTGCGGGTAGCCGACACTGTGCGTGACAATGCGCTCGCAGCCCATGCGCTCGCATCAGCTTCGTCGGCGGGAGAAGATCCTAATCGCGCCATCCTCCTTGGCTACGCCGCTATGGAAGAGAGATAGCCGTGAAGAGGCTGATTACGCCAATCGGTTTGCTGGTTCTCTGCAGTGGAGCCTGGGCTCAGCCCACAAATGAGGGCGCCCTGTTCCTCCAAAAGGCTCTGTCCGGCCCGGTGAAGCCGTATACTGCGTCCGCCCGCATTACTCTTTACAGGGACAACGGCCCCCCAACAACGGCAGACGTGCGCATCTATGCCGACGGAAAGGGCGACGTTCTTCGGCAATATTCCGGGCCGGCGCAACAACGCATCCGCCTGCTCAAGAAGGGTACCGCCTGGTGGCAGCAGCAGCCGAACGGCGAGTGGATCCGCCTCCCCGATGCAGCCGATGCAGACCCTGCCCTGGCCGCCCGATTGATCCTCGGCGCCTATCGAGTTCACGTACAGCCCGCCCCGCCCGTCGCCGGACTCGACACCGTCCGAATAGAGTTGGAACCCCTCCACGCATGGGATCCTTCCCGGCGCCTTTGGATGAACCCCAGCACCGGCATCATTTTGCGCGACGAGTTCCTTGCCCCAGGCGGGAAGCTGCGATCCAGCACCGAGGTGCTTCATGTGGAGCTGAAGCCTCAGGAGCCTGCGCTGTTTCGGGCCCCCGTACGCGCTTTGCCGAATTCGCTTTTCGGCCCTGCTTCTTTTTCGCCGCGACCATCGCAAGCAGACGTGGAGAAGGAAACGCAACGCCCGATCCTGCTGCCTGCGTACGTTCCGCCGGGATACCGCATCGTGCTGTTTGGCGTCATGCGCACCGGAAGCGGGCGCCTCATGCCGGTGGTACGTTACTCCAACGGCATTTCGGCCTTCAGCGTATTTCAGCGCGGCCGAGGACCCCGCATGCACCCCGGCGCGCCCCAGAAGCCGCGATGCGTGGGATCTACATCCCTGCAGCAGGCGGTGGTAACCGTCACCGGCCGCCGTGCCAACTACATCCTCCTGGGCGATCTCGCGGAAGCCATCCTCCAGCGCGTGGGCCGCTCTCTTCCGTAAAAAAGCTTGGCGCGCCTCTGCCGGCACTAATCGGGCCGATCACTTTGGAGGGGCCGGCGCGTTGGCCGGAACCGTCTCCTTCACCAGAGGAGTGATCGCGGCATCCAGGGTCGCCTCGGTGGTCCCTGCATCCACGTTTTTGAAGAGGAACCAGTGCTCCGTGTGCTCGGCAACTCCGTTCGGCTCGATGCGCTGCAACGGTCCTAAGGTTTCCAGCTCCATGAAGTCCCCAGCGGTGTAGGTTTCGTTGTTGCAACCGTAGTCGGGATACGCGGCTCCTTCCACGAAGGGGAACCGCTTGACGAACAGCACGTGGTCCCGCAGGTATGCCGCCCAACCTTGCTTATTCATGATGCCTACCTTGTTGGGATCCTTCATGGAGGTTACGGTCTTGAGGCGGATGTATTTCTTGCCGATGGTAAATCGCGGATCACTGAGGTCCGAATAATGCCACAGAACCAGGGCCCGCGCCGGCAGAAGATAGTCGTCATGTGAGATGTACGGCTCCTGCGGTATGATCGTCTCGCCGCCGCCGTGCATGATTGTAAGCGCCCATGGCGCGGCATCCACAGGCCAAAGCCCCTTGTTGATGATGCGGTGCACAATTGTGACTTCGGTCCCTGTAGGGCTCAGGGTCACCACCATCTCTTTCTGCATGCCGGTGGCAGGCTCAACGGGTTCGGTGAGGCGCACCGTATTCTCGCCCTCCTGCTTGAATTCGATGGGGCTGTTATCGGGCGAATAGCTCCTGGGCATGGCTTCGGGGGCATGCCACAGCCGGTGGCCGCCCCAAGGCTTCCAATCTCCCAGCGTCGTGTGGACTACTACGTCGGGAAGTTCTGCCAGGATATTGTCGCCGCCTACGAAGCCATACCGGATGATGCGCGGCCCAATATCCGTAGTGACGATGAGCTCAACAGTACCGTTGCTGACACGGTAGCAGTTGGGCAGGTTCATATAGGCAACCTTCTCCACCTTCACGTCCCCCCATGCAGGAAGCCCCAAGACTGCCAGCAACAATGCACCCGAACAGATCCTGATCATTGCCTTCTCCATGCCCGGCCTCCATGAGTTTCAGCCAGCGCCACTTGGCTCCGCCTCAATCGCCCAGACTGCCCACCGGCCGCTCCGCAGGCTCAGCCGGCGCGAGTACGTGCACTCGGCGACCTTCGATTTGCAAGCGACCCTCCGCAAACAAGGACACGGCCTGCACGTAGGCGCGATGTTCCTCCGGAAGGATGCGCGCGGCGAGTGTTTGGGGCGTGTCCTCGTCGAGAACCGGCACGCAACGTTGAATGATGATGGGTCCCGTGTCGTATTCGGCATCCACAAAATGGACGGTGCAGCCCGACACTTTCATGCCGCTCTCCAGCACAGCCTGATGCACCCGCTCTCCGAACATCCCCCGGCCGCCAAAGAGGGGCAGCAGCGCCGGATGGATGTTCATGATGCGGCCGGGATAGGCCTCCACCACTACTGAGGGCAATTTGCGCATATATCCTGCCAAGCACACAAGCCCCACCCCACGCGCAGAGAGCGTTCGAAGAAGAGCTCGCCCGTAAGCCTCGTCATCTGCTCCGTATTTCTTTGGCGATACCACGAGTGTAGGTACACCGTGCGTGCGAGCCCGTTCCAATGCCGGCGCTGTGTGCCGGGTGCCGATCACGATTTCCACCGAGCCGCGGATCTTCCCGCATGCGCAGGCATCCAGGATTGCCTGGAGGTTCGATCCTCTCCCGTGCCCGCTCACCAAAACTGCAATCCGCAGGGAAGGCGGCCCGGAAACCCGCGCCTCCTCATCAGCAGCCATCTCCATAAATCCCCCTGGTCCTCGTGATTGTGCCCGGCGCTTCCGCCGAAACCCGTCACGCCGTTCTGCCTCGCCGTCCGCAATGCCCGTACTACCCGAGAGCAGCGGGCGCCGTCCCTAGAAGCGCGTGAGTGTGCTGAAAATGCTGAGGGGATATAGGATATCCAGCCAGTTGAAGGCATGCGAGGATTTCGCTGGAACGTACACGATATCGTTGGGCTGTAGTGCCACGTTCTTGGCGAGATCATGCGTCTTCAGCATCCGCTCTACGTTTACCTCGGTCACAGTGGGTTTGCCGTTGACCGTACGGATCACTCCAACCCGGCGCATGTCCGCCAGCGACCCCTGGCCGCCCGCTCCGGCCAAGTTCAGCGCATCCAGCACGGTAACCGGTTTGCGCTCTGGGAGCACGTAATACCCGGGATGCCCTACTTGCCCCATCACGGCATACCGCGTCTCGATGGGCGGGATCACCACCACATCGCCTGGCTTCAACTTGAACGAGGCGGCAGGATCCGTAAGCTTGCTTTCGGCGAATACCGGGTATAGGTTGACAGGGATTTCCTTCTTGTCGCGGAGCACATACGCCTTGCTCAATGCAGCCTTGTCTGTGGGCCCGCCTGCCTGTACGATGATGGCTGCCAGATCCACTCCCGGATCCAATTCATAGGCGCCCTGCTTCCCAACTTCACCCATTACATTGACCTGGTTGCGTGAAGGCTCTGCCTCGTCCAGGATGATCAGGTCGTCGGGTTCCAGGGGAACGTTGGCAGGGCCATCGGGGTGCGCAAGGGCCTCAACCAGATCCAGATTGATGATCTGGCTACCGTTGCGGATCAGTTTGGCAGAGATGCGCGAGGGTTTGGCAACGAGCCCGCCGGCCTGGGCGATGATGTCAATCAGCTTGCCGCCCTGCTTCAGGTCGTAGGCGCCTGCGGATCCGCGCACTGCACCGATCACCCGAACGCGCCGGGAATGGATTTCCTTCACCAGCACGGCTACGGACACGTTGTTGCGAACCTTCTCGAGGCCCTTTTGGATATCAGCCGCCAACTGCTTGGGGGTTTTGCCGGCAGCCTTGATTTCTCCCACGTCGGGAAAGATGATCTTTCCGTCTGGCAGCACCACAAGAAGCTTGTTGAGGTCTTCGTGGTTCAGCACAGACACTTCGATAACGTCGTCGGGCCCGAGCACGTAATCCCCTGAAGGGGGCTTCGTCTGCGCTGACGATGCGCCTGCCAGGAATACGGCGAAAAGGGCCACGAGGGCTCCGATCCGTCTCATCCTCATGCCTTTTCCTCCTCTGGCGCGGCCTCCTCGGACGTGGGGGCAGCGTCTTCTTCCCCGTTATGCCGATCTTTACCGTTGGAGATGAGCGCCTCAAATTCCCGTGCCTTCCGCGCGGCGCGCCCGTCTCCATCCCCAATCTGTGGCGTGTTGTAATAGTTATAGTACCGGTAGTAGCCGTAGTAGTAGTCGTCACGCCGGGAGGTGAGGTCAATCTTGTTGAAGACCACACCCAGAACCCGCGCCCTGGCCTGTTGCAGCAGCTCCACGGCATGGCGTACAGCGGATTTGCGGGCTTCCCCAAACTGCACTACATAAAGCACCCCATCGGCTTCGGCAGCAAGTACTTGGGCGTCGGCGGTAGCGAGGAAGGGCGGGCTATCGAAAATCACCACATCCGCCATAGCCTTGAGCTGCTCATGCACGTGCGCCATGGCACGCGAGTTCAACAGCTCCGCCGGATTGGGAGGCAAGGGCCCGGCAGTCAACAATCGCAATCCGGGAACCCCTGTGTCCTTGAGGGCGTCCTCCAGGGCGGTGTGCCCAACCAGCACATTCGTGAGCCCCGGACGTTGATCCACGCCGAATTTCAAGTGGATGGTGGGCCGCCGCAGGTCCGCATCCACTAGGATGACCGTGCGCCCGTCCATTGCCATAGCGACCGCTAGGTTCGCCGCGGTTACGGACTTGCCCTCTCCGGGCGCGGTGCTGGTAACCAGGATGGAGGCGGTGGGTGCATCAACCGCAGCAAATTGCACATTCGTGCGCATTACACGGTAGCTCTCGAGCAGCGACCCGCCTCCTGTAGCGTTCGTGAGCAGGCGGTGCTTTTCGGCTTCAACCAATGGAACATAGCTGAGGATGGGCGCCTGCAGGATGCGCCGCGCGTCCTCGGGGGCGTTGATGCGATCGTCCAGGTATTCCTGCAGCAGCGCGAAGCATAAGCCCAGCACCAAACCGAGGAGCGCCGCAAGCAGGAGGTTGTTGCCACGCTGCGGCGCCACCTGCACCGCAGGGCCGGCAGGTGCAATCACTTGCACGGGGTCATGCGTCGCCTGTGCCCGTATCCCAAGATCCTCTACACTCTTGGCGAGCATGGCCACAGTGGTCCTTTTCTCCTCCACGTCTCTCGTAAGGCGCCCCTCCTCCACCTCCAGCCGGCCGAATGAACCCATGTTTACGCTAGGGCGGTTTGCGAGGATGCGTGCGAACTCCGCCTTCTTTTGGGCAAGGTTGGCCTCGGTCTCGGCGATGCGCGTGTCGTAAGCATCCAGACTGGGGTTGGGGATTACGTTCGTCATCGTGATCGTGTCTGGAGTTTTGGCAAGTTGATCCCGCAGCTCTTTAATCTGCGCGTCCACTTCCTGGACCTTCACATGAGACGGTTTGTACAGGATCAACAACCCCTGGCGATCCGTTTCGAGGGATGCAATCTTATCCCGTATGGCCTGCTTGGCGGCGGTGTTGGACACCTGGTTCACCACGGTCTTAGTCTTGGGTTCCCGAGCGCGGGCTGCCTTGAGTTCGGCAAGCTGGGCTTCCAGACCATTCACCTCACCCTGCGTCTTGCGAAGGTCGGCATCCACCTGCGTCATCTCGGTAATGGCCGCCTCTTTCTGTTTGGCCAGGCTCGCGATGCGGTTCTGGGCCCGGAATTCCTGAAGGCGATCCTCGGCCAATTGCAGTTTGCGGTTCTCTTCGGCATACCGCTCCTTAGCAAAGGCGAGGGCCTTGTCTACCTCATCCTTGCGGCTGCCTGCCACATGTTTGCGGTAGGATTCGATGAGCTGTTGGGCGAAATCCGTGGCCCAGCGCGCCTTCCCCGCTTCGGCGGTAATCTCGATTACATCCGTGGCGCCTACCTGCTTCACCTGCACCCGAACGCCCCCACGCGGTACGCGGGAGGCGCGGAAGGCGTCATCCAAAAGCGTGTCTCCCTGAAGCACTTCGATCTGGGTGGCGACGTCGTGGCCGGTGTCGGGCATAAAGACGTTGCTGAGGGGATTGCTCGAATCGTACTGTGCCAGGGTGAGGCTCTTTCCTTCCACGAGGATGCGGGCCGTGGTGCGATAGACCGGCTTCGCCATGAGGGTCACGACTACCCCTACCACGAACACCACGAGCATCGTCTGAATGATGATCGCCTTGCGGCGCCTCAGCAAATCCAGATAGTCCCGCAAGGACACTTCAGCCGGTTGCGCCCCATAATCATCCGACATTACTCATCTCCCAACTTCGCGGTAATGAAGATCCCGGCGAATGCACCGGCCTCAATCCATCCGTAGAAGTCAAAACCCACATCGGCCAAACCTTCTCGAACCTAAACGCAGCACCCTAGCGAGGTTGATTTCCTGTGCGTGCCGAGGTTGTTGCGCCAAGCTCCCTACGCGCATTCTGTTCGATATCCCCGGACGTGCCGGCGAGCTCCAGCTCAGAAGTTGAACTCGTCCACATTCTCCTTGGTGATGGTGAGCGTAGGCATTAGGACGACGCCATCCTTCACACTGATCTTACCGATGCCCGGGTATTCAGCGCCATCCTTGGGCGGTTTGCCGTCCAGATAATCGTTCACCAACCGCGCGGCAAGATAGGTGAGTTTTGCAGGATCCCAGAGCATCAAGCCAGACACTGCACCGGATTTCAAGTATTGCCGAGTTTCACTGGGCAGCGCCAGACCCCACACCTTCACCTTGCCGATCTTTCCGAGCTGAGTGATCGCCTGGCCCACGGCAGGTGCGCTCGGTGAATTGGCACAGGCGAACCCAACAATATCCGGATCCTTTTGGAATGCCTGGATCGCCATAGAACGGGCCTTTACGTTGTCATCATCATTGTAGATGTAGGGCTTTACGAGGGTGATGCCCGGGTACTTGCTGAAGCCTTCCTCGAACCCTTGAACATGGAGATTGAGGTTCGCTGCGCCTCTTCCGCCGCTAACAATCTGTACCTTGCCGTGGCCACCGATGTCCTTGGCGAGGCGGTCCGCAATATCGCGCCCAATCTGAACGTCATCGGCTGCCGCCACATAGAAAATGCGCCCGGAATCCGGAGCGTCGGAGTCCCACGTAAAGACTTTTACGCCGGCATCCATCGCTTGCTTAATCACAGGAACGATGGCCTTTGCATCGTTGGGCGACACGACGATGGCATCCACTTTGTCGGCGATGAGTTGCTGAATAATCTCAATCTGCTTACCCACCTCGGCTTTCTCCGGCGCCATGTATTCAACGCTTACGCCGGGAAGCTCTTGGGCGGCCTGCTTGGCACCCCGCCGGCACGCCTCTCCGTACAGCAGGCCATCTACCTTAAAAACGAAGACGATGCGGCGCGGCTTATGTTCCCCAGCGGCTCCGCCCGCGGAACCCGCCCGCCCAGCCGGAGCTGTGGATGAGCTCTTCCCACACCCTATCGCCAGCATCGCTCCCAGCACCATCAATCCCGCTCGACATGCCAACCGCATCTGTCTACCCTCCCAGGTCCTGCTCGTGCTCTTGCGGGTGCTCCATCAACCGAGGCCACCGCTACGGCCCTGTTCCATTATACGGATGCAGCCCTATTCCGGCGCGTCCTCCACCGATCCACTTCCACAGCCGCCAGCAGCACCATGCCAAGCACCAATTCTTCCCAGATGCCGGCCTTGCCGTAATCACGCACACCGTTGGCTACGACCCCAATGGTGAGGACCCCCAGAATGGTTCCAATGATTGTAGCACGCCCGCCGGCTACCGAGGTGCCCCCAACAACCACGGCCGTAATGGCCCGCATCTCAAAGAATCGGCCGGCATCAGGGATTGCCGTAGCGCCCCTCGCTGTAACCACAATTGCCGAGAGGCCGGCGAGAAGGCCGCTGACGACGTACGTCATCAGCTCGGTACGGCGCACTGCCAGCCCACTGAGGCGCGATGCCTCGCGGTTTCCGCCCAGCGCCTTCACCGCGCGCCCGAACGTACTGAACCGCACGATGGCCCCCACGGTTACCAGGGCGGCAGCGGCGATCCACGCCGGCGTCGGAATACCGAGCCAACTCCCGTACCCGATAGCTATAATGGCATCCGGCAAACCGGAGATGCTTGCACCGTTGCTCAGTACGTAAGCGGCACCCCGAGCTGCAGAATAGGAAGCGAGCGTCGCGATGATGGGGGGCAATCCAAATCCTGCCACTAAAGCGCCGTTGATGAAGCCGCAAAGGGCACCTACAGCCAGCCCGGCGCCGCACGCGAGCCAAACGTTCCACCCCATGTTGACGCAGAGCATGCCGATGACGATGCCGCATAGGCCCACCACCGAACCCACGGAGATGTCAATCCCCCCGGTGGCGATTACGAGCGTCATGCCGGCGGCTACGATGCCGATTTCCGCACTGCTCCCAAGAACAGCAGCCAGGTTCCCTGGGGATCGGAAGTCCGGGAAGCGCCACCCCAGCCACAGGGCCAGCACAACGAGCACCACAGCCACACCGGTCTCCACCGGCAAAGACATGCGCCTGCGTTCTGCCGGAAGGATGCTCACGCCAGCGCCTCCCGACGCATGCGGCGTATCTGTTCTCCCATGGCGGCAGCCAGGATCACCCCACCCGTTACGAGCCCGTATCGCTCCGTCGGCACGCCGGAAAGAAACAGGGCATTGCGGAGTACCACAATAATCAGGGCTCCCAACGCCGCGCCGATTACACTCCCCATACCACCCGTTAGGCGTACACCCCCAATCACCACGGCGGCAATCACTTCCAGTTCCCATCCTTCGGCCAGGTTCCACTGGGCGTTGTTGGCTGCCGCCGACATGATTAGGCCGGAAATGGCCGCGCACAAACCCGAGAGCATATACACGCGCCGCAAAACCGCATCTACCGGTACACCCGAAAGCCGTACGGCTTCATCGCTGCCGCCGATGGCTACCACGCGCCTCCCGAAGCGCATCCGCGCCAATACTGCGGCGAAAACCGCCACAACCGCCACGAAGACACCGAAGGGCACGAAGCCTCCGCCTAACATACGGAAGCTTTGGGGTAGTTGGTTGAATGGCTCCGCCCGCGTTTCGATGTTCGTTACGGCCCGGTAGATGAGGAGGGTGGAGAGCGTGCTGAGGATCGGCGGAAGACGCCGGTAGGTAATCAGCGCGCCATTAATCCAACCACAGGCTGCGCCCGCCGCGAGCCCAACGGCGCCGGCCGCGGCAACGGGCCACCCAGCCATCATCAGGGAGCCGGCAGCACATGCCGAAAGAGCCAGGATCGCGCCAACAGATAGGTCAATCCCTCCTGTGAGAATGACCAGAGCCTCGCCGCACGCCATGATGCCGATGAGGGCGCCTTCCTGCCCTACCTGGGCGAGGTTCGCATACGTATGGAACGATGCCCGCGTCCCAGCAATCCACGCAACTACCAGTGCCAGCATTGCCGCTGCAGGCAATTCGCGTATGGCGCCGAGTTTGCCCAGCAGGCTTCCACGAGCATCAGTATTCAGTGGGCCACCGGAACTCACGTTGGTAACTTCACCCTCAAGAACCCGTCTGAGGTCCGCTCACAGCGTCGCGAGCCCCTTCCTGCTAACGGCTCACGCGCCCGGATTGAATGCCGCCAGCCAGGGCTTCCACTTCGGCACGTGTCACGTAGTTGAAGTCTCCTGGGACGGAGTGCTTGAGGCAAGACGCCGCAACGGCGAAGCTCAGAGCGGTGTGCGCATCCGCCAGCTCCGGAGTGTTGAGCGCGAAAATCAATCCGGCTGCGAAGGCATCTCCCGCTCCCACACGATCTACGATGTTGCGGATCGCGTAGGGCTCGTATCGGCCCTCGGCATTCACGGGAGCCAACCAGTGCTTCTCCGCTGCGGCATCATAGAGCAATCCACCCCAATTGTTATGGGACGCCGAGATGCTCTGACGAAGCGTAATCGCTACACGACGTACGTTGGGAAAGGCCTGGGTAATCTGCCTCGCCACCGACGCATACGCCTCCGCCTCGATGCGCCCCGAGGACACATCCGCTCCTTGTGCCCGGATACCAAGGACCAACTCCGCATCCTCTTCATTTGCGAACACAAGATCTGTGAGCGGCAAGATGGCTTCCATCGTACGCCGAGCAAGTTCCTGGGGCGGCGTGCCGGGTTCCCAATTCCACAGTTTCTTGCGGAAATTCAGGTCGCAGGACACGGGGACGCCCGCATCCTTGGCCGCCCTCACAGCCGCCGCAGTGGCATCGGCAGCATTGCGCGAGAGCGCCGGGGTAATGCCCGTTACATGGAACCAGTCCGCGCGTGCAAGGATCTTGCCCCATGCGTAATCCGAGGCTGGGGTCTGCATCAATGCCGAGCCTTCCCTGTCGTACACCACACTTCCCCCGCGCTGATTTGCACCGGTCTCCAAGAAGTAGAGCCCCAGCCGGCCGGTAGAAGTCCGCACGATTGCACTCGTGTCTATTCCCAACCCGCGAAGCGTCTTCACACAGGCGTCGGCGATAGGGTTCCGAGGAAGAGCCGTCACCAAACAGGCATCCCCGCCCCAAAGCGCGATGGAAGCTGCCACGTTGGCTTCGGCTCCAGCAAACGTAATCTCAACCTGGCCCGGCAATGCCTGCATCCAACGCTGGAAGCCGGGCGAAGCGACACGCCCCATTACCTCTCCGAAGGCCACAACGCGCACAGCCAACCCCCTCCTTCAACAACAGCCGCGCCTCCGGCGAACCAGCCGCCATCGTCAACCCAAAGCGCGCACCGCCTCAAGCACCTTGGCGGCGTGCCCCGACACGCTCACCTTGGCAAACACACGACGCACAATCCCGTCCCGGTCAATCACAAAGGTGGTGCGCTCGACACCCATATAGGTGCGCCCCATAAAGGATTTCTGCTTCCAAACACCGTATGCATCCGCTACGGCGTGGTCTACGTCACACAGAAGCAGGAACGGGATCTCGTGCTTCTGGGCAAAGCGCGCTTGTTTCTTCACGTCATCGGGACTAACGCCCAACACTTCGGCGCCCGCGGATTGAAATTGCCCATACAGGTCGCGGAAGTCTTTTGCCTCTACGGTACAGCCCGGGGTCTCAGCCTTTGGGTAGAAGTAGAGTACAACGATGCGGTTGCCCCGGTAGCTGCTGAGAACGACCGGCTTCCCATTATGGGCAACCAGGGTAAAATCCGGCGCCAGGGAGCCTTCTGTAGGCGGCGCGCTATCCATGTGTCGTGTCCTCCCGATATGCGCGTATCGGCTAGAGAGTGAACTCGCGGTCCGACAGTCCCACGTTGACGCGAATGTCCTTGTATTCGGTAATGCCCGCAATGACGCGATCCGTATTCTGCACTTCGATGCGGGTAGGAAACCAGATGCCCGGAGCCACCTCTTTTACATCCTTGTAATAGTAGATCGCTTGAAGTTTGCCTGTTTGACTGTACGCCTCACGCTTGCGGACCACCTTTGTGCGAGGATCTATGTACACCATCTGGTGGCTCGTGTCGTCCCGATCCTTATATTGGAGGCGGAAGACAGCACACGGTGTTCCATCCACGCTGCCCTCCCGAACAAACTGCCCCTCGGTGTAGGTGAGGTAGTACTCCGAAATGAGACCCACATCCATGAGGGACTTGCGCTTCCCCGGGGCATTGCCGAAATCTCGTCGCGTTTGGAGGTGGATCTTGGGGATGGCCACCCACTGGATGGGGCCATTGACGATATAGAGGCCCTTGGCCCCATCTAAGGATCCCTCGATGCGCACCTTGTTGGGCTCCTTGTAGCTCATGGTGACTTCGTGGAAGCGGTACAGGAAGCCGGCATCCCTGCTGATCTTACCCAGTTCGCGTTGGTCGGCTTTCACTACCACCATCTTGGCTGTGAAGTCGTCCAGCTTCTCACACACGTAGTGCCGGATATTCGTGTCTATGGCTTTTGCGGATTGGGCCGCGAAGATGGTTGCCAATGCCATTGCCGCCGCCCAAGTGCCGTGTCTGTGCATCTGTAGTTACCTTCCCGATTGAAGCGGATCTTCCCGCGGCGCCGACATGTGGGCTTCCTGCCGCAGGGGTCGGGCGATGCCCGATATCATTGTAGACGATCACAGGCGGGTTTCGGTGCGAGACCTTAGGAGGAGCGCATCGAGGAAGCACAATAAAGCGGCCGGCACATGTGCCGGCCGCTTCTCCGCGCCTTTGGCTACTGTGACCTAAACGGGCAGTAAGGGTTCGGGCCGGTGCCGTTTCGAGGACCCATCCCCCGCCCGCCGCGCGGCCCCTTCGGGCCGGTGCCATCGCAAACGCCGTACGGGGCGGGAATGCCCATGCCGCGAATCAATGCCTCGTTCTTCTGCGTCACCGACTGAAGTTCTGCTTGCAGATTGAGGATCTTCTGCTGTTGGGCAGCAATCTCCTTGGCCGGAGCCTTGCGCGCCTGCATCGCCCACAGATCGGCCCTCGCAGACCGCAGCGCGTTGTGCAGTTCGGTTACGCGCGCCACCAGCGCTTTTTCCTCGGCCGTGCGAGGCGTCACGCGCGTCCACCAACCGCCTCCAGCGAAGGCCATACCGTTACCGGCACGCAGGCAGGCGCCTCTACCCGCACCTGGGCCGAAGCCGCCCATGCGGCCACGCCCCTGAGCCCACACCGCTCCGAATGTGCTCGCTGCCAGCGCCCCTATGCCCACCAGGGTCATTACCCAACGTGCTGTTCTCATCGCCATCTCCTTCCGCTCCTCGTCGGAGCACCTGGTATGTTGCTTCACTTTCAGGACGACGCAGCCGGCCTGGCGTTCCCGGTTGGCGGTTCACTCTTTGCACCTGCTCAGTGCGTGCAGGCGTTCTCTCCCGGTTGAAGCCGCCCTTCGGCAAAACTCAGAGCCAATTGCTCCGGAGTTCCTACCGACACGCCGGCGATTACGGTAACTCCGTAATCTTCCAGGAGCACCCGCGCCCGCGACCCGATCCCCCCGGTAATGAGCACGTCCGCCCCTAGCTCGTGAAGCATCCTGGGCAGGAGGCCCGGCTCATGGGGCGGCGTCTTCACCATCTGCACACCCGATATCGCTTTGATTTCGGGGTCCACGTCTACCACAGCCAGCGCCTCACAATGACCAAAATGCTGGCATACACGACCGCTCACTGTCGGCACTACGATCCTCATTTCGTTCCCCTTTCGATCCTTCGTCGCTGCTTCATTTCTCCTTCTGCGTCGAAAACGGACGCAGGGTCCGTTTAGTTCGGTAATCCCAGTATCCTCTGCTCCACGTTCTGCCAAACCCGCTCGACTGCCCTAGAAGCGCCGCCGTCATATTCCACGATGCTTCTGCCCTCAATCTGAGCGCGCGTGAACAGAGGGTCGTAGGGCACGCGGCCCAACACATCCAAGCCGCCCGCCGCAGCCCAGCGCTCGATTTGGTCTGCCACCGCCATATTGAGATCCGCCTCGTTTACTACAACGCCGGCAGGGATCCCCATCTGGCCTACGACGGCGGCAATGCGCTCGAGGTCATGCACGCCGGACACCGTGGGCTCGGCGATTAGGACGGCATAGGCAGATCCAGTCACGGCCGATATGGCAGGGCAACCTACGCCGGGCGGGCCGTCGGTGATGAGAAGTTCAAGGCCTTCATCCTCTGCGGCTTCCCGACCATGGCGGCGAAGGAGTTCCACCAGGCGGCCTGAATTCTCGGCTCCCGCCCTGAGCCGGGCGTGAAAGAATGGCCCAAACCGCGTCTTCGACCGGAACCACACGCCGTTCTCCACCTCCCGCATCGAAACGGCGCCTGCCGGGCAAAACCGCGCACAGACCCTGCATCCTTCACACGCAAAGGGATCCACTTGGGGGATGAAGCGGTCGTTTGGCCGGATAGCCCCAAAACGGCAGAGTTCCATGCAGAGTCCGCATTGCCCACAGCGGTGCGGATCTACCACGGCGACGCTGCTCTCCGCAAAGGCAACGGTTTCCTGGACCTCCGGCGCCAACACAAGGTGCAGATCCGCAGCATCCACGTCACAGTCGGTGATGGCGCACCGCCCGGCCAGGTTTACGAAGGCCGCGGCGAAGGAAGTCTTGCCCGTGCCGCCTTTGCCGCTGAGAACTACAAGTTCCTTCATGAAGCTGCCCCCGATTGGATTTTCGCAGCCAGCGCTTCACACGCCCTTGCAAACTCGGGAACTACGCTTAGCACATTCCGGCCGCATGAATACGCTTCGGCGATGCGGCGATCGAATGGGATGCGCTCCCAGATGGGAAGGTGGTGCGCCTCACAGAAACGCTCCACACCGTCGTCTCCTGAGCCGCAGCGGTTCATGATGACTGCTGCCCGCAAGCCAAGGAGCCGTACAAGCTCCGCCGCGATCTCCAAGTCATTCAGACCGAACGGCGTCGGTTCGGTCACCAATAATACGAGGTCGGCTCCCCGCACAGCAGCCACAACGGAGCAAGAGGCGCCCGGCGGCGCATCCACGATCACGAACGGGTGAGAATGAGCCCGCTTTCGCACGGCTTCGATCAGCGGAGGGACCAAACGGGCTCCCAGGGCAAGCCTTCCGTGCACAAACGAAATGGGCCCCGAGGTTCCCGCTTCCACCACGCCGATTTCACGATCTACCCACGATATGGCGCGTTTGGGACACACAAGCGCACATCCACCGCAGCTATGGCACAGTTCGTCGAATACCAGCAGCCTGGAACCGGCCACCGCCAGTGCGTTGAATGCGCAGAAGCTGCTGCATTCGCCACAAAGGCTGCAGAGGGAAGCGTCAATTCTTGGTATGGGCAGCCGAATTGGTTCGCGAACGGAAAGGTCTGGTTTCAGGAAAAGATGGCCGTTGGGCTCTTCCACATCGCAATCTGCGTATTGCACCGCAGCACTCCGGGACAGCACTCGCGCCAAACTTACACTCAACAGCGTTTTGCCTGTGCCGCCCTTGCCGCTTGCTATTGCCACAATCACTGCCTGCAACCGCCTCCTTCCAATACGCTCCAGCACATCGTTCGCCCGCTTCGGCACGAGGGGTGAGGCGCCGGGCGCGTGCGGAATGCGCCTCCCCCACTCGTGCTTCACCGAAGGGGTTCTATCCCTCCGGCTTCTTGGCCTGGTCCAGACGTTGCCTTACCGCAGCAAGTTGCCGCTCGAGCAACTCGGCCTGCTGTTCCAGCAAGGCCGTGTCGTCTGTTTGGGCAGTAGGCACCGCCGGTGCGAACCAGCGCCCTGACCGGCGCATCCCCCAACCAAGGCCCAAACCGAGACCAAGCCCAAGACCCCGGCCTCGTCCGAACCAGCCCGCAACAGGCTGCTGCCCTGCGCACCGGCCCAGACCTCGACCCGTTAAGGGCCCTTGTCCCATAGGTCCTGTACCATCCAGTCGTGGCATTGTTGTGCTCCTTTCTGCCTCCGGCGTGGAGGCTGTGTTCGCTGGTGTGGGAATCCTTAGATCTACCACGGTCCGTCGCGATCCGGCCCGGATGCCGGCGCGATCTCGCCGCGAAGGAACCGCTGCACGGCTTCCGTCACCGATCCTGTTACCCCCGTGCACACCTTTATCCCGGCTTCAGTCAAAACCTGGAATGCGCGCGGGCCGCAGCTTCCTGTCAGCAGCACGGCGGCGCCGGATGCCGCAATCTGCTCCGCAGCCCGCACCCCGGCTCCGTGCGATGCCGCGCGGCCTTGGGTATTTTCCAGCGCCTGCCATGTAGCTGCATCGGTGTCGTAAACCATGTAGAACGCACCCCGGCCAAAGCGGGGGTCCACAGAAGCCGTGGCATCAGGGCGAGACGCCGTTACCGCGATCTTCATCAGATGCTCCTTCCAGCTAGATGTGTCTTGCATCTATAATGCCACATCTGCCATAATGCTGTCAAGGGTTCCCGCAAACGGTTTTTTGGGTAACCGGCACGCACCGATACCCCAGCCGAACACCGTGCCGTATCCTTCAACCCGGATCGGCGGGAACAGAGGTTCGAGGCGCGAAAGGAGCACAAACCATGCCACGCGGCTTTTGCAGACGGCACGGCCCAAACCGTGTCTGCTCGTGCGCCATGGGGAACCTATACCGCTTCGTGGAACCCGTGGTGCTCTTTCTCCTTCGCCAGCGCGGCCGATCCTATGGCTACGAGCTGGGCAAAGCCCTCCAGGAACACGCCCTCACCGACGCAGAAGTAGATCGCGCCGCCCTCTACCGCACCCTCATGACACTGGAAGAAAACGGATACGTGTCGTCTGAATGGGACACAACAGGCCCCGGTCCCGCCCGGCATCTCTATAAGATCACCCCCGCGGGAGAAGCACACCTTGAGGAGTGGCTCACCGTGCTGGAGAATATGGTGCAGAGCATGCAGCGTTTCCTTGCTCAGGCACGCGCGGTGTCCGATGCGCAGGATCGAGCGGATCTTTCACAAAAATGACCTATCAGGAGGTTGGGAAACGTTCATGGACGCTCCCGATGCCCTCACCCATGCTCCATCTACTCTCGAGTTTTGGGAAGAGCGTTACCGCAAGGATCCCAACGCATACGTATTCGGCCGAGCCCCGAGCCCTTTAGCTCAGATTACGCTCCGGTACTGGAAGGATCTTTGCGGTGATCGTGCGGCTCGCATCCTGGATCTCGGGTGTGGTGAGGGAAGGGACGCGGTTTTTTTCGCTGCAAACGGCCACCAGGTTACCGGCGTTGAATGTGCGCCATCCGGCGTTGAGAAGGCACGTCGCTTGGCGGCCGAGAAAGGCGTTTCGGTCGCCATTCACTGCACGGACCTACGGGAATTCCCGCTTACGCCAAATTACGAGGTTCTATTCGCCAACAACAGCCTTTCGGCTCTCGGGCCGGAGTGCCTGGAATACATCGCGCGCCTTCAAAACGCAACACCCTCCGGTGGTCTCAACGTGCTTCGCGTGCATCGCCGGGAATGTTGCCCCCCGGAAGACCGCAGCCGCCTCTATTGCTTCGACAGCAACGAACTCAAGTTCGAGTACCGCCATTGGCGGCTCCTTTATTACGCTGAAGACACTCTTTGGGTGTCTCACTCAATCCTCGCAGATAGTGAGGACGGGAAATACCGGTCCTTTGCCGAGATCATCGCCCAGAAGCCGTGAGGCGCGGGTTCTCGGTTAGGACTTGTCGTTGCAGGTTCTTTCGGACGGTTCCAGAAGGCAAAGAAAGAAAGTGTGACCATGGGCCATTCAAGTGAGTTCGTCCTAAGCACCCTCGAGGCCGGCGGCATTCGGGAAGCAGCGCGGCAGACGTATCCGCTGTGGCGCCAGGGGCGCAGCTTTGAGGATTACCATTCCAGGATCGAGGAGGCCCTTCGCCGCATGGGCCCCAACATGCGATACGTGGGGCTTTTGAGCCCCACCGGCACTCTCTTGGCCAGTTGCCGGCTTCTGAAAATCGCGCTGCAATGGGATCACGCGGTGGTTCCGGCCCTCGGCATTGCTGCAGTCTTCGTCCCGCCTGAACATCGGGGCCACGGCTATGCGCACCGCCTTCTTCAAATCACTCTCCGTGAGGCAACGCGCGAAGGCATGAAGGCCGCAGTTCTTTACAGCGACATTGCTCCCGCGTTTTACAAGCGCCTCGGCTTCATCGAATACCCGGCTGTGGACTGGGAAGCGGACACTTCGGCCCTTCCCATGACGGATCCCTACGAGGTGCGACCTGCTCTCCCTGGCGATCTTGCACGGATGCTCGAATGGTATCACTCTGCAGCAGCCGGAATGCGCCTGCATCCTGCGCGCTCTGAAGCCCTGTGGCGGTTCTTCCGGTGGTGGCGGGGAGTGACGAACGAGGTGATCCTAGCCGATCACGGGCATGAGGTGGGATACCTTACCGTTACCACAGAATTGCGCGGAATGCGCGTCTGGGAATGGGCAGCGCCCGAAGCTGCCCCTGAACGCCTGTGGGCAACAGCCCGGCGGATGGCCCAGTCTCTCGGTCTCTCCTATATGTCCGGATGGCTCCGCCCCGACCGCCACGAAAAGTGGATGACCGCACATCCGCGGAGCGCCGCCATCCCTATGGTCCTCCCGCTCGATGCCGACGCAACCCTCCCGCCCCCTGAAGCCGCAGCGTTTGAGGAACTCGATCACTTCTGATAGCGGGCATCGCCCCCACTAAAGGCCCACGCGGGGATACCAAATACCCGGTTGACGCACGACAGTCCGCGGTGATAGAGTATTACGAATTTTGATTCCGTAACACGTCTATGCCCAACATCTGCACGGTTGGGAACGGAGGTCTTTTCGTTATGCGCAGGACACCCGGCTTCACCCTCATAGAACTGCTTGTTGTAATAGCCATTATCGCTATATTGGCTGCCATCCTTTTCCCTGTCTTCGCTCAGGCCCGGGAAAGCGCCCGCAAAACCCAGTGTATGTCCAACTTACGGCAAATGGGCCTTGCCATCCAGATGTATCTTCAGGATGCCGATGAGGCGCTCCCCATCGTAAAATCCATCCCGGCGGATCCAGATGGGACCAATTTGGTGAAGGTCATCGTCAATGGGGTGGTTGTTCCTCCCACCCAGGAACGGTTCGTCAGCCTCCCCAACGTGATAGATCCTTATGTGAAAAACCGGGCCATTTTCCTGTGCCCGTCTGCTGTGGCAGGGTGCCCCGGTCGCACCTTCGGGGTTCCGACACAACCCGGGAGCCGGGGCCAATGGAAGCTCAATTACTGGTGCTTCGGCTATGACTTCCCCGCGAATACGGGGTTCAGCTTCCCGCCGGGCTCTCCGCCCTATGCGGCAAACTGCATCCTGGACGGGCGCAGTTATGCAGCGATTGGTGCGCCGGCCGACCAACCTATCATCATTGACCAGCGCATCGAGCTGCCGGGCGGCCGAGCGCACTTTGCCCACCGCGGAGGCAGTCCCCACGCTTTCGCAGACGGGCACGTCAAGTGGCGCAAACGCGCGGAAGCCGATGAATAGGCTACCGGAGAGGAAAGGCTCATGAACTCAGAGATGGATTGGGATTCCGTTCGCCGCCTTCACGGACATTTGGGGCCATGGCTTGCCTTGGGCATTCGCATCGGCCAAGCCGGGATGCAGATACTCAACGCACGCCCGCACTTCGGCATCCGGATCAACGTCCGCTGCCCGCTGGCTCCGCCGCCCTCATGCATGTTGGACGGGCTCCAATGGAGCACCGGCGCCACCTATGGCAAGCAGAACCTTACGGCGGAGCCGGGTGAACCCATCCTAGTACGGATGCAAAACACGGACACCGGTGCGGCATTAGCAGCAACCTTGGCGGATGGCCTGCCCGGCACGATCAGCCGATGGCTGGACGAATTGGGCGACGAAGGAGCCACCTTCCAACTTTGGGAAACGCCGGATAGCGAACTCTTCCACATCACAAACGAGGCGGCTTCCGCTCAGCCCAACAATGCGATGCAGGGAACGCCATGACGCGCCACACCATTGAGCTGCGAAGCGTCCGGCAGACTGCCGCAGCCGCGCTTCTTTGTGCCTGCGGTGTCGTGGTACCGATGATTTTCCACGCCGTGGGGCTGGGACGTGTCTTTCTGCCCATGCATTTGCCCGTCTTGATTGCGGGCTTGATCCTCGCCCCGCGCGAAGCTGTAGCCGTTGGGTTGATTACTCCCTGGGCGTCTGCCTTCCTTACCGGCATGCCGCCCTTCCCTACCGCGAGTGCCATGAGCCTGGAACTCGCGGTGCTGGCCGGGTCGGCGTCGCTTCTAGTGGCCATTGGGATGTCTCCATGGACGGCAACCATTGTGGCCATTGCCCTGCGCGCCGGCGTCACCTGGCTGATCACTTCGGTGCTCGCAGAGTGGCTGGGACTACCGCCCCGCAGTTCAGGGTGGGCTGCCGTTGCGGCGGGTACCCCCGGCATAGTCCTTCAGGTCCTCTTCGCACCTGCGGCGGCGGCGATCATCGGGCGAAGGTTTTCAAACCCAGGCATATCCCCGCCAGGTTAGGGCCGGCATTCCTTCATGACCTCCGCGACAATCCATACCACGCAAAGCTGGCTCTACCGCCTCGACGGGCGCATCAAACTCTTGGGGTTGCTCGGCACCCTCTGCCTTGTGTCCTCAGCCCCGCCAGACCGCATCTGGGCATTGCCGGCACAGGCAACCCTCCTAGGGGGTCTGATGGCTTCGGCCCGCCTTCCGACCCGTTCACTTCTTCGCCTCCTGCCTGCCTCGGCTGCATTCGGCGCCGCCGCAGCGCTTGGATGGATCCTCGGGGCTCCAGCGCTTCCTGCTGCATCTGCCGCCGGACGCATCGTGCTCTCCATCTTTGCGTTCGCCGCTTTCACCCTCACCACACCCTTCCCACAGATTGCGACTGCCCTACGATGGATGCGGATGCCCGCTTACCTCATTACCATCCTGTGGCTCGCAGAACGGTATGTGCACCTCCTCGAGGAGGAAGCAATGCGGATGTTGAGAGCATCCGCCGCCCGGGCTGCGCGTCCCTTCCGATGGCGGGCGCCGCGCGTGTATACCCAGATGTCATTGGTCCTAGTGGAGCGTGCCCTGAACCGCAGCGAGAAGGTGGCCCTTGCATTGGTGTCACGAGGCTTCTCCGGGGAATTCCCTGGGCCGCCGCTTAGGCCGATCCAAGCGCGCCAATTGGCTGGAGTGGCTGTGTGGCTCATTGTCTTTGCTTTAGTTACCTGGAAATGCTGACCCGTGTACGCCATTGAAGTCGAAAACCTTGCATATCGCTATCCGGAGGGACAAACGGCTATTGAGGAGGTAACCTTCCGCGTGTCTGAGGGCGAACGCGTGGCATTGGCAGGCGCCAACGGCGCTGGAAAGTCCACGTTGATCTGGTGCCTGGGTGGTCTCGTGGAACCCTGCACCGGGCAAATCCGCATTTTGGGGGAACCTCTAACCCATCAATCTCAGGCCCTCGCGCGTAGATACGTCGGCATCCTGTTTCAGGATCCCGACGATCAGCTCTTCATGCCCACGGTAGTGGAAGACGTGTCCTTTGGCCTCTGGAACCGAGGTGTTCCCTGGCACGCGGCCATCGCGCAGGCGGAAAAGTGGCTCCGCAAGGTGGGGATGAGTGATGCTGCCCATCGGCACCCTCACCATCTGAGCATCGGTGAACGCAAGCGCGTGGCCATAGCCGGCGTCCTGGCAGTAGAACCCAAGATCCTTGCCCTCGACGAGCCAACCTCCGGCTTGGACCCGCGGGCCCGACGTGGATTAATCCGTCTTCTTGCACCCCTCCCTTGTACTCTCATCCTCGCCACTCACGATTTGGATCTCGCCCGCTCGCTCTGCCCACGCACTCTGCTTCTCCATCAGGGCCGATTGGTTGCCGATGGCCCCACGGCGGATCTCCTGGGGGACGAAGCGCTTCTCGAAGCAAACGGGCTGTGATGTGCGGAAGCCTGGGCATGTTTCGCCTTGCTATCGGCGTATAACGTAAGCGGATACCTTCACAAGGAGGGCTGCGCATGGCATACCGATCCCCTGTTGCCGCAGTCTGCGCCCAGGGAGCCCGGGTGTGGAGCCTTTTGGCCGCATCCGTCTTTGCCGCTCGGCTTTCTGCCCAGGTGGGCCCTGCCCCACGCACAACAGTCCCGGCGCGATTGGCGCCTCAGCTCATCGGAGGTCCTCAGGATTGGCTCAACACAGGCGGCAAGGTTCTGCAGATCCGGCGCGGGGCAGTGTATCTCGTTGACTTCTGGGAGTACACCTGCGTGAACTGCATCCGCACGCTGCCCTATCTCAAGGCGTGGCACCAGAGATACGCGCGGTACGGTTTGGTGATCGTCGGCATCCATACCCCAGAGTTCGCCTTCGCTTCCGACCGCGCCAACGTGGCCAGAGCCGTGAAGCGCCTGGGCATTACCTACCCTGTCCTCATAGACAGCGCCTACCGAAACTGGCAGGCATGGCAGGGGGACCAAGGGTTCTGGCCGCGCAAGTTTCTGGTGAACGAGGACGGGGTCATCGTTTACGATCACGCCGGTGAAGGCGGCTATGGTGCTACGGAGGTGGAGATCCAGAAGCTGCTCCACCGGCTTCATCCCGACATTACGTTCCCGCCACCCGTGGCGCCGGTGCGGCCCGAGGATCGCCCCGGCGCGGTATGCTACCCGACCACCCCGGAAATCTACGCGGGATATCGGGGACACATGCAGGAGCAGCTTGGCAATGTGCCGCACTGGGCGGATGGAGAAATTGCGTTTTACCCGCGGGAGGCGCCTGTGGAAGATGGCCGCATCTACCTCGCGGGCACGTGGCAGACACTCCGCGAGTGCCTCCGCCATCCCCGTACCACCCGTAATCTGGAGGACCGCGTGCTGCTTCGGTATCACGCTCTGGAATGCAATGCGGTACTCAAGACCGGCACAGGAATGCCCTTCCGCCTCTACATCTGGCAGGACAGGCGGCCGGTTCCGGCCGAAGACGCAGGCGCAGACGTTCGCAGGGATGCCGCCGGCAACACCTACATTTGGGTAGACAGCCCGCGCATGTACCGCCTCATCCGCAATCACGCCTTCGGCCGCCACGTGTTGGAACTGGCGACAAACGCCGCGGGCTTTGAACTCTACTCCTTCACATTCAGCTCGTGCGTCGTCCGCTGAAGCCTCCCCAGCAGCGGGTATCCTGCCTCCTCGCGCTGCTTGAGATACCGGAGGCAGCATCGGCGTGAAAGCGTCCGCACGCGGTTGATGAAACTTGCCCGCTCCGTCACCGAGATGGCCCCGCGGGCATCCAGCAGGTTGAACACGTGGGAGCATTTCAGCGCGTAGTCGAAAGCAGGGTACACGAGATCCTTCTCAATGATGCGGGCGCATTCCCGTTCAAACTGCTCGAAGAGGGCGAAAAGCATGGAGACATCCGCCTCATCAAAGTTGTAGATGCAATGCTGCCGCTCTGAAGCCCGCTCGATCTCCCCATACGTGATGCCGTGAGCCCATTCCATGTCCCACACGTTATCCACCCGCTGCAGGCAGGTGGCGAGGCGCTCCGTGCCGTAGGTGATCTCAGCCGAGATGGTTTTGAGCTCGATCCCGCCCATCTGCTGGAAGTATGTGAACTGGGTAATTTCGGCGCCGTCCAGCCAGACCTCCCATCCTACGCCCGAGGCGCCGAGCGTGGGAGCCTCCCAATCATCCTCTACAAATCGGATGTCATGGTCTTCGGGCTCGATGCCGATTGCCCGAAGGCTCTCCAAGTAAAGGTCCACGATATCCTCCGGCGAGGGCTTCATGATGACCTGATACTGGTAGTAATGTTGCATCCTCATGGGATTGAGGGCGTAACGACCATCGGCGGGTCTGCGGGAAGGCTGAGCGTAGGCTACATTCCAGGGCTCAGGTCCTAGGGCACGCAGGGTTGTAGCGGGTGCATTGGTACCAGCGCCAACCTCGAGGTCATAGGGCTGAAGGATCAGGCAGCCGTGACGGGCCCAAAACTGCTCCAACGTCATCATCAAATCCTGAAACGTCATATCTTTGCTCTCCATGAACGGCACAATGGCCGTGCTGTTGCTTGTTCGGCGGCTGCGCTGGGGCTACCGTTCTTCGAGCTTCCGCTGCCTCAAGGCGTCAATCGGGCGCAATTCCTGGGTAGCGTCATCGAAATAGTACCAGGCGGTCCATCCGTTGCAGCCTGCAAGGCCCAAGCACTGGGCACCCACTTTGTGGATGGATCCCCTTAAAGACCCACACACCACGGAACCGTCTTCCAGCACGGTGGCTGTAACGGTCGGCCGATCCTTCAGCCAGAGGCGTGTTCCGGGGGGAAGAAGGCCACTCTCCACCAGGGTAAGGAAGGGGATGCGCCTCCTGGGTTGATCCACGGGAAGGGTGCTTTGTTCCACGATGCCGGGCAGCACCTGCATCAGCCTGTTCCGGGCCAACTCCACGTACTGCTCATCACGATCCACAGTGATGAAGTGGCGTCCTAATCGCTTCGCCACAACGGCCGTAGTGCCCGTACCGCAAAAGGGATCCAAAACGACGTCGCCCTGCCGCGTGGAAGCGGCCAAGATGCGGTGGAGGAGGGCTTCGGGCTTTTGAGTGGGATGGGCTTTGCGTCCGGCCAGCCTTACGCGCTCACTGCCGCTGCAGAGGGGCAGAACCCAATCGGAGCGCATTTGTACGTCCTCGTTGCCGGCTTTGAGGCCCTTGTAGTTGAAAGTATACCGCTTTTGCTGCCGGCTCTTCTTGGCCCAAAGGAGTGTCTCGTGGGCATTGCAGAACCGGACCCCCCGCATCTGCGGCAGGGGGTTGCTCTTAATCCAAACGATGTCGTTGAGCAGCCAGAAGCCCAGATCCATCATAATGCGGCCGATGCGGTAGATGTTGTGGTAGGTTCCAATGACCCAGATCGTGGCCGTGTCCTTCATCACTCGGCGCGCAGCCGTAAGCCAGTCCAAAGTGAAGGCGTCGTAGTAAGCAAAGGACACGTGAGGATCATCCCCGCGGCCGAACCGGTCCCACTCCTCGAGCGTCGTGTCCACCTTGCTCTGATCCGGACGGTAGAGGTCGTCCTCGAGCTGCAGATTGTACGGAGGATCGGCGAAAACCAAATCCACGCAGCGGGCCGGCAATTGGTTCATCGTCTGAACCGCATCTCCCACCAACACCTGATCCAGAGGGATATCGTACGCCTTTCGGTCAGCCATTCAAACCCTCCACCCGCCGCAGCACCGGCCTCGAGGCCGCCTCGGCATTCCCACGATCTACGGCTCCGCCGCGCTGCATCGGGCGCTTTCCAAGGCAGCCACGATGCGCTCCATGCCCATGGCGCGCGACCCCTTCACGAGCACCGCGTCTCCAGATCGCACCAATCCTGAGATCGCCTCGGCGGCGGCATCCGTGTGGGGATAAGTGAGACACCGGCCCACACCCAACCGCTGCTCCACTACTTTGGCGGCATGGGCGGCTTCGGCCCCTACTGCAACCAGGAGGTCAACATGCACGTCTGCAGCGGCTGCTCCCACGTATTCGTGGGCCTCCCGGCTCCAGGCGCCTAGCTCCTTCATATCCCCCAGCACGGCAAGTTTGCGCCGCCCCTTCCCTAGGATGGAGAGTGTGTTCAGTGCTGCCTTCATGGAATCCGGAGCGGCATTGTACGCATCATCCAGAAGGAGAACGCCGCCGGGCAGTTGCCGCACCTCCATCCGCATCGCAGGAGGACGAAAGTCCTCGAGAGCTGCGGCGGCCTTTTGGAGGTCCACGCCCAAGGCCGCGCCGGCAGCGAATGCGGCGGCTGCATTCGGAAGGTGGTGCACACCCGGAACCCGGAGGCGCACGGGCACGCCATTCACTCGGAACTGCGGCGTCCCGTCTTCGCCGAAACGGACATCAGCCACCTGGAAATCGGCCGAAGTGCGCACTCCAAAGGTGATGACCTTGCACGAGGCCCGGGCGCGCAGATATCCGGCATAATCGTCATCCGCATTGAGGATAGCAACCCCGCCGGGAGGCAACGCCGTAACGAGTTCAGCCTTTGCCGCAGCAATGTTGTCCCGTGAGCCCAACAACTCGATGTGCGTCATGCCGATGTTGGTGACGATACCCACAGTGGGGCACACTGCTGCCGCCAGCTCTGCAATCTGCCCGGCGCCTCGCATGGCCAGCTCCACTACCGCTGCGCGGTGATGCCGTTCGATGCCGAAGAGCGTGCGCGGTACCCCGATCTCGTTGTTGAAGTTGCCTGGGTTTGCATGCACGGGCCCCAAGGACGCTAGGACTAGGGCCGTCATTGCCTTGGTGGAGGTCTTCCCTACACTTCCCGTAACTGCGACGACGGGCAGCGTGAAGCGCCTCCGGTACGCTCCGGCCAGAGCGAGAAGGGCCCTCCGCGTGTCCGGCACGACGAGCTGCGGACCGGGAGCATCGGGAACTTCACGCTCCACCAAGGCGGCAGCCGCGCCGCGCTCGAAGGCTTCCGCAACGAAGAGATGTCCGTCCGTGCGCTCTCCGCGAAGGGCAACAAACAGAGCACCGGCTATATTTTCCCGCGTGTCGGTAGCCACCAAACGGCAGGAGCCCGCGTTCGGGCGGACGCTTCGGGCGCCCAAAATTCGGGCGACCTCTTCTATTGCCATCTCCTCCAAAGCTTTGCTCCCTGGAACCTGAACGCATGGACGCAGCGGGGTATCATGATTGCAAGCTCAATCCTGCCGACGCGCCGATGCGCGCGGCGCTCTCTACAACACACTGGATCCTCTCTCATGCCCAAACTACGTGTGGCCGTTCTGATGGGCGGCGCGTCTTCCGAGCGAGCGGTGTCCTTCGCAACGGGAAGCCAAATATCCGCAGCGCTGGATCCGGCCCGCTATCATGTCTGGAACTGGGACCCTGCCCCCCTCTTCCCCTGCGCCCAGGCGCTTCAACCCGACGCTCCGGAAGGCGTGCTGCCGCTTCCCTTGGCCGAAATTGCCGATCCGCAGGGACCAAATCGGCCCGACGTCGCCTTCATTGCCCTTCACGGCAAAGGCGGCGAGGACGGCTCCATCCAGGGCTTGCTCCAAACCTTGGGCATCCCGTATACCGGCTCCGGGATCCTTGCCGGCGCCCTCGCAATGAACAAGTCCCTCAGCAAGCGCCTCTTCCGGTCCGAGGGGATCCGTGTAGCCGATGATGTTCTGATCCTGCGGCACCAATTCGGGCACTCCAGCGCCGCAGAGGTCGTCGGCAGTCGCCTTGGATACCCCGTCGTTGTAAAGCCCAACACCGGCGGGTCCACTCTCGGATGCACCATTGTGCGGAAACCCGAGCAGCTCGAGGGCGCCCTTCATGAAGCGTTCCGGCACGATGACGCGGCGCTCGTAGAGCGGTATCTCACAGGAACTGAGATCACAGCCTCGGTGTTGGGGAATGTAGACGCCCAGGTTCTCCCTCTGATTGAGATTGTAGCACACGGCGGCTTTTACGATTACCATGCCAAGTATGCTCCGGGAGGGAGCACCCATATCATCCCGGCGCGCATCTCCGCCCAAGCCGCTGACACTGCTCGAGATTACGCCCTCCGGTGCCATCAGGTGCTGGGATGCCGGGGAATGAGCCGGGTAGACATGATCGTACAAGGAGACCAGCCTTACGTGCTGGAGGTGAATACCATCCCCGGAATGACGCCGACGAGCCTTCTGCCGGAAGCAGCGAAGGCTGCCGGCATCTCGTTCCCCCAGCTCTTGGACCGCATCATCGGCTACGCCCTCGAGGATTTACCCGCCGCCTCAAAACTCTAAGCCCGGCCCTGCTCGAGGGTCGGGCTTAGCATTCCTTCTTGGTGGAGGTGCGGGGACTCGAACCCCGGTCCCCGGTGACACATCGCCGGCTTCTACGAGCGTAGTCCGCGTTCTAATTCTCGTGCGGCGAGTTCCCGCGGACGGGATCCGGCCGCACCAGCTAGCTGTCGGTGTCCCTTGTGGGGCCGCCAGCGCGCCCCATCAGGCAATCCGGCATGGGTGACGCCCATTTCCGCTTCGGCCGGCAGGAAGCGGTTGGACGCGCGGCTTAATTAAGCCGCGAGCGCGTACGGTTGAGCGTTCGCGTTTATTGTTTTGCCGCTTTTTACGAGGCCAGCGGCGCCTCGGCTCGCCACCGGGGATGTCTTCAGCCGGGTCGACACCACTCACCCCCGTGTCCCTTTCATTATACGTCACCTGCCGCCAGATTGCAAGGCTCCATACCGCCTACGCCGCCTGTTCGTGCCTGTGCTTGCGCTCGCCGTGCCGGCACGCCGTGGACACACAAGCGGCCGAGCCCTTCAGCGTCTCAAGGGTCTTCGCGATGCCCTACTGCGCGAGCGGCGCTTGCTGCAACCTCCATCGTCCCGAAGGCGCAACCGCGCCGGCAGATCGTTCCTGGAACAGGGGCGCCACCCGGATGCTCACTCGTCGCGCGGAGGGAAGAGATACTCCATGAGTGCAGGCAAATCGGAATAATCTCGGATTATGGCGTCGGCTCCGGCGCCGATGAGCCGCCGCCGCTTCCATTCATCTAGGCCGCCCGGATGCGCTTCATCGGAGGCAACGCCTAACGCGAAGCCGCCCGCCGCCTTTCCATTCTCGATCTCTACGTAACCGTCGCCCACTACCAGCAGTTCCGGCCCGCTCAGGCCATTCTCCTTGAGGATGCGCTCGATTACCATCTGCTTCGAGAATTCGTGGTACCGGTCCAACGCACCGTAGATATGGGGATGGAAGAACGCGTCAATCTGCAGTGCAGCGGCTTCGTCTTGCACGAAGCACAGATCTGTGCCTGAAGCCAGATAGAGCGTCAGCCCGCGCTTCTTGAGTTCGGTAAGAAAAGGCCGTGAACCCCTCAAAAGCAACGTGTCCGGCGGTATGCGGCCGCTCTTGAGCCCTTCCACTCGGTGGGCGATGCGTTCCCATAGGCGCCGCAAGTACTCATGCTTGTACTCCAGGGGTTCCTTGGGCGCCCCACCCCGCTTGGCCACTTCTTCAGCGAGCTGGATGCACTGGTAAATCGTTTGCTTGCCTGTAAGGCGCTCCACAAACTCACGGACAGCCGCCTCGACTTGGTACTTGGATTCGTGATGCGGCGTCTTCAGCAGTTCCTCCACAAAATAGGGGATCATGACGCCTTGCCAACCCTCGCGGATCAGCGAGAGTGTTCCATCGAAATCGAAGAGGACCGATCGAAAGGCTCCACGCGGCACATCAGGATGAACAACTTCGATGGATGACCCCATTCCTCCCAAGGGCACTTGTCCTTGCAGGTGCGCCTGGATCCCCTTATCCATTGAGCAGTTCCTCCAGTTCTTGCGGTTCCGTTACCGGCCGACTGCACACTCCGTTTCGGCAATAGTAGGCAGCCGCGCGGCCTGCTACGCTCCTTCGGTGCCGCAGCGCAGGAAATGGGCTCTCGTCCGCAGCCTCATCGGTAGCCGCCACCACCATCAGGTTGGGGTGGTATCCGCGACGGGCGGCGCGGATGAGCGCATCGGTGTCCGCAGCTCCTATGGAACCGATCACAGCCAGCTCTTCCCTGGGCCCCAACCACAGATCCACCGCCTGAAGCATCGCCCCGAACGCTGCCGGATGCGCTTCCATCGCGGCGGCATACTGCCCGAGCAGCTTCTCGCCTACCTCCCAAAGATCGCTTCGTCCGAAGAGCATACCCAACCGCAAGAAGACCTCTGCCGCGACGGAGGCGCCCGATGGAGAGGCGTTGTCCCCCCAATCGCGCGGCCGCACCGAAGGCAAAGCGGGTATGTCGTGGCTCGTGTTGTACAGGGCGCCCTCTCCGTCGGCAAAGAGCGCAGCCATCGCCTCAGCCAGGTCCATGGCCGCATGGGCATAGCGCTCTTGGAACACCAGGGCGTACATGTCCAGGAGGCCGCGAGCTATGCACGCGTAGTCATCCAAAAAGCCGGGGATCGGGGATCGGCGGAACTCCTCCCCAACCCATATGCCGGTATGGTACACGCGATGCTCCTGCACCAGGTACGAAAGGAGGAACTGAGCAAGCTCCTCGGCTGCCGCAGCATATTCCGGGCATTCCAGTACGCCCGCCGCTCCTGCCAGAGCGGAGAGCGCAAGCCCATTCCAAGCCGCAATGATCTTGTCGTCTCGGGCAGGCTGCGGCCGACGCTTCCGTGCGGAAAGCAACAGCCCTCGTGCGCGGGCGAGTGTCGCGGCCAGCTCGGATGCGTCCACGCCTTCCTGATCTGCAAAGTCGGGCAAAGGGATAGCCACATGAAGAACGGTGCGCCCTTCATAGTTCCCTTGCGGCATGATGCCATAGAAGCGGCACACAAGATCTGCCTCTGGCGCCGGCAATACTGCATGGACTTCCTCCGGCGTCCAAGTAACGAAGGAACCTTCCACGCCGGCCGCGTCGGCGTCCAGCGATGCGGCAAAACTGCCCCCTATTCGCAGATCCCTGAGCAGGAAGTGCAGCGTGTCTTCGCAGACTGTCCGATAGAACCCGTTGCCGGTCACTCGGAACGCGTTAAGGTACACGCTGGCGAGCTGGGCATTATCGTAGAGCATCTTCTCGAAATGGGGCACCAGCCATTGGGCATCCGTGGAGTATCGGTGGAAGCCCCCCGCCACCTGATCGTGGATGCCGCCCATGGCCATCTGCTGGAGTGTCTTCTCTGCCATGGCAAGGGCCCGGCCATCTCGGGCGCGCCGCTCATACCTCAAGAGCAGGTCCAGGAGCATGGGTTGAGGGAACTTTGGCGCGCCCCCGAAGCCGCCGTATTGCTCGTCGAACGTAGAGCGCAGAGCGTTGAAGGCCTCGTCCAGAAGCGCAGGGCGCAGTGGACCGGCCTCCGGAGGCGGGCCCATGGCAGCCTCGATGTGCTTGAGTAACTCTCCTGCCTGCTCTTGGATCTCTTGCCGGCGCTGGTCCCAGGCCGCCGCCACCGCCTGGAGAACCCGAGGAAAACCCGGCCTCCCATACCGGTCCTGAGGCGGAAAGTACGTCCCCCCGTAAAAGGGAGTGCCGTCAGGGGTGAGGAAAACCGTAAGCGGCCAACCGCCCTGGCCCGTAAGAAGCTGTACGGCCGTCATGTATACTTGATCCACATCCGGCCGCTCTTCCCGATCCACCTTCACATTGATGAAATGGCGGTTCATGAGCGAGGCGATGGCGAGGTCCTCAAAGCACTCGCGCTCCATTACGTGGCACCAATGGCAGGCAGCATATCCCACGGAAAGGAGGATGGGCTTACCTTCGGATTTGGCCCGCGAGAAAGCCTCTTCGCCCCACGGGTACCAATCTACAGGGTTGTGGGCGTGCTGAAGCAGATACGGACTTGTTTCCTGCGCGAGGCGATTGCGGAACTGGGGCTTCGCGGCCATGCGTGATCCTTTCCGCCGGATGCGTAACAACTATCGGTAAGCCATTGTACCCGCTGGGATCACCTACCGCCGAACCAAACGCGCAGCCGGGCGGACCAATATCTGGTACCGCCCGGCATCCCGAAACCCTGATCAGTGCCGGCGCCCCGCCGGCTGGAAGAGGCCAAACCCTTACTGACTGTCTATCCCGGGGGCAAACTTGCCGTGGCCCGTGGCACTGCAACTAATCACCAAACCACCAGACGGAACTGTGGTCCCGTTGTTTGCCGTCAACGTCCCATCCGAAATCTGTACGCTGTAGGTGCCGCTGCTGGGGCACACAGGCGTAGCACCCAAATTGCCCGCCAGATCCGATAGGTTCGTGGTGTAGGTATGGCCCGTACTGGATGTCTTGTACGCTGCCTCGGCGTTCGCTATCGTCTGCATGTTCGCACGGCAGGTCTTCACCTGCGAGTCACTCACAGCAGCAAGATACAAAGGTAACGCCACCGCCATCAAGATCGCCAAGACCAAGATGACAATCAGCAGCTCGATCAGCGTAAAGCCTCTTCGCTTCAGGTTGCGCTTGCGAATCAATCTCATGGAACTCTCCCTCTCTAGAAAGGGGCGCCCCGGTGCCCCACCGTTCCGCAGGGCGCCGGCGTGTCGCCGGACATTGGGTCAGTTACGTTCTTCCACCCAATCCACACACCAAAGATCAGTCGAATTACCGGTTTCTACCGGTGGATCACCTTGCTCAGGTTGAAGATCGGCATGTACAAAGCCAAAAGCACAAAACCCACAATCACACCCAATACTACCGTCAGAAGCGGAACTGGAGCTTCGCGGCCATGCGTGATCCTTTCCGCCGGATGCGTAACAACTATCGGTAAGCCATTGTACCCGCTGGGATCACCTACCGCCGAACCAAACGCGCAGCCGGGCGGACCAATATCTGGTACCGCCCGGCATCCCGAAACCCTGATCAGTGCCGGCGCCCCGCCGGCTGGAAGAGGCCAAACCCTTACTGACTGTCTATCCCGGGGGCAAACTTGCCGTGGCCCGTGGCACTGCAACTAATCACCAAACCACCAGACGGAACTGTGGTCCCGTTGTTTGCCGTCAACGTCCCATCCGAAATCTGTACGCTGTAGGTGCCGCTGCTGGGGCACACAGGCGTAGCACCCAAATTGCCCGCCAGATCCGATAGGTTCGTGGTGTAGGTATGGCCCGTACTGGATGTCTTGTACGCTGCCTCGGCGTTCGCTATCGTCTGCATGTTCGCACGGCAGGTCTTCACCTGCGAGTCACTCACAGCAGCAAGATACAAAGGTAACGCCACCGCCATCAAGATCGCCAAGACCAAGATGACAATCAGCAGCTCGATCAGCGTAAAGCCTCTTCGCTTCAGGTTGCGCTTGCGAATCAATCTCATGGAACTCTCCCTCTCTAGAAAGGGGCGCCCCGGTGCCCCACCGTTCCGCAGGGCGCCGGCGTGTCGCCGGACATTGGGTCAGTTACGTTCTTCCACCCAATCCACACACCAAAGATCAGTCGAATTACCGGTTTCTACCGGTGGATCACCTTGCTCAGGTTGAAGATCGGCATGTACAAAGCCAAAAGCACAAAACCCACAATCACACCCAATACTACCGTCAGAAGCGGCTCGAGCATCCGGGTGAGCCGCTGGACTGCATACTCGATATCGCGGTCGTAGAAGGTGGTGATTTGGCGGAGCATCTCGTCCATGTTTCCGGATTCCTCACCGGCTGCGATCATGCGGGTGACCATGGACGGAAATTGGCCGCTCTGTTCCAGAGGCACAGAAAGGCGCACGCCTTCGTTCACCTTCTGGACCGTGTCGGCAATGACGTCGGTAAAGACCGTATTCCCCGTAACCCTTGCCGAGGTCTGCAGCCCAGAAAGGATGGGAACTCCGGCGCTCACCATGGCGCTGAAGGTGCGCGTGAGGCGGGCGATGGCAATCTTGCGGTTGAGGGGGCCCAAGAGCGGCATCCGGAGTTTGATGCGGTCCATGGTCCGCCGCCCCTTTTCCGTTTGAGACCATCGTTTGTACGCCTTCCATCCCGCGAAGCCGCCAATAGCCACCATGTACCAGTATCCACGCACGATCTTGCTGATGGTCACCAACAGCAGTGTCGGAGCCGGCAACTTGGCATGGAACTGCTCATAAACGTTGGCGAATACGGGCACCACGAAGGTCAACAAAAAGAACACCACGCCCACCGCCGTGATGATCACTGCCATGGGATACACGAAGGCTGCTTTCACCTTCTCGCGCAGTTCCTGTTCCTTGTCCAACTGCTCGGCTGCCACATGGAGGGTTTCATCCAGAGCTCCGGCGACTTCGCCTGCGCGGGCAAGGGCCTGGTACAGTTCGGAGAAGATGCGGGGGTGCTTGGCCAAGGCATCGGTGAAGGTGCTGCCGGCAAGAACATCGTTGCGCACCTCGGTAAGGGCCTGCTTGAGCAAAGGGTTCTGCGTCTGTGCTGCCAGGGTATGCAGGCATTCCACCAAGGGCAAACCCGCATGCACCAGGGTAGCGAGCTGGCGGCTCATCACCACCATATCATTGAGGCTAACCTTGCGGCGGCGGAAACCCCTGGATCCGGGTGCCGCGCTCTGCCGTTGCTCACTGATGCTGGTTACGAAGAGATCCTTCCGCCGGAGCTGCTCCCGAACGGCACGTTCATCCGTTCCTGCCAGAGAGCCCTGCACTTGCTTGCCGGACCGATCGCGGGCGATGTATTGATACGATGGCATCCCTGCACCTCACGCAATGCGCCATCCCATGGGCGCGTATGTCATGCTGCCTCACGCAGCGAATTGGAAGTATCCTGCGGATCTTCGGACATGAGGACCCTGTATACTTCATCCACAGTTGTCTCGCCTTCCAACACCTTGCGAATGCCGGATTCTTTCATGGTCTTCATCCCCTCTCGGATCGCGATCTCCTTGAGGGCGACGCCCCCCACATTGCGCAGCACGGCATCGCGCAACGTGTCGGTCATCCGCATCACTTCGTAGGCAGCCGTTCTTCCCCGGAAGCCGCGCCCGTTGCACCGTGGGCAGCCTCGCCCTTTCCGAAACGTGCCGTTCTTGATATCGTAATCGGATATTCCCAAGGCTCTCATTAGCCCCACATCCGGCTTGTCGGGCTCGGAGCATTGCGGGCAAACGCGCCGCAAGAGCCTCTGCCCCACCACTCCGATTACGGCCGAGGTGATGAGGAAGGGCTCCACGCCCATGTTTTGGAGGCGCACCAAGGCGCCGGGGGCGTCATTGGTGTGGAGAGTACTGAACACCAGATGCCCCGTCAACGCAGCCTGTACCGAGATCTCGGCGGTCTCGATGTCCCGGATCTCGCCTACCATGATCACGTCGGGATCCTGGCGCACGATGGTCCGCAGCGCCGCCGCAAAGGTAAGCCCAATCTTCGGATTGGCCTGCACCTGGCTGATGCCGGCCAGGTTGTATTCAACCGGATCCTCTACCGTAATGATATTGCGGCTCACTTCGTTGATCTTGTTGAGAGCGGCGTACAGAGTGGTAGATTTGCCGGATCCCGTAGGACCCGTCACAAGGATCATGCCGTGAGGGCGATGGATGAACGTCTCGAACAGGCGCCGCTGATCGGGAAAGAAGCCGAGCCGATCCAGCGGTACATTGATGCCCGCTTTATCCAACACGCGCATCACCACCTTCTCGCCATAGATAGTGGGCATGGTGGACACGCGCAAATCGTAGGGAACATCCTCAAATTGGAAGACGATGCGCCCATCCTGAGGCCGGCGACGTTCCGCGATGTTGAGATGCGCCATAATCTTGATGCGGGACACTACCGCCGGATGGTGGTTTAGAGGGATCGTCATCTGTTCGTACAGAATGCCGTCCATACGGTAGCGCACCCGGACGTTTTTTTCCTGCGGCTCGATGTGGATGTCACTGGCGCTGGAATTTATGGCCCCGGCGATCACGGAATTCACCAGGCGGATGATGGGCGCATCCTCAGCAAGATCGGCAAGCTGGTCCGCAGAAAGCTCTTGCTCGGCACCCGGCGCTTCGGCGTCGGTGATTTCCTTCAGCACACTCTCGGCAGCGCTTCGCGCGGTGTGGCTCCGGTTGAGAGCATCCTGGATCTCGGTATTCAGAGCGACGAAGGGAACGATTTGCATGCCGGTCATCAGGTGCAAATCGTCCATCACCATCACGTTGAGGGGATCCGTCATCGCCACGAAGAGGCGGCGGCCGTCCACCTTGAAGGGAATTACCCGGTGGCGCCTCTGGTAGTGCTCGGACACCAATTCCAGGGCTTCAGCTTCGATGTGCGTCTCGGAAAGGTCCACATAAGGGATGCCGATGGCTTCTTCCAGGACGCGGCCGACGAGCTTGGGAGACACGTACCCGAGCTCCACGAGCACCTCGCCCAGGAAACCGCCCGTCTGCCGCTTGCGTTCCAGCGCCGCGTCGAGCTGGGCTTCCGTGATGTGGCCGTCCGCCAATAGCCGCTGCCCAAGTTGGCCCATCAACGCGGCCGACGAACTCATGCGGTTGCGCATGAAAAGACCTTTCTTGAGGAAGGAGGATCCGGCTCCCCCCAGCCGCACTCATGGCATCTGTTGTGCAGCCGGTTCGTTATTCCGTATATCGGCACGAAGCTGCTGGTGTTTTTAGGGGTGCCCACGCTCTCCGACGCCGAGGGATGCCCAAATGCCGGATTATGGGGAAGGTGAGCACTCGGAGGCCGGCGCACTCCTACGCGTTGAGGCGTTCTGCCCAAAGAAGGCGATTGCGTACCTTCCGGTAGAAGCTCGCGTGCCCGAGCGTAACGAGCCTGGTGCAAAACTCTGCCCGGCGCACATCCACACGATCGCCAGGCTCGAGGGGAAAGGCACGGCCTCCGTCTGCACTGAATAGTGCTTGCCCCCGCTCGAAGCGCAGAGTAACGGACACGGTTTCATCACAAGGTATGACCAATGGCCGTGCGGACAGCGTATGGGGGCATATCGGCACCACGAGCAAAGCCTGCACTGTGGGCTCAACCAACGGCCCGCCTGCAGAGAGGGCATACGCTGTAGACCCGGTGGGAGTGGCTACGATTACGCCATCGGCAGCGTACGTTGCAATCTCTTCGCCGCCAAACCATGTCTCCAGAAGCATCATTCGCGCGACGGTGCCCTGGGTTAGGACCACGTCGTTGAGGCCAATGGCGCTGAATACCACCCGGCCCTGGCGCATCACATCGCCTCGAAGCATCATCCGCTCTTCGATTGCTGTGCGCCCGGCAAGAACATCATCCAAATGGGGCAGCAAATCTCCTGGGTGTGTTTCGGCAATAAAGCCGAAGTGCCCCATGTGCACACCCAGTATCGGCACGCCCTTGGGCGCGGCAACGTGGCTGGCCGTGAGAATGGTCCCATCACCGCCCAGCGTCACGATCAGGTCCGTGTCCGCAAGCTCGCCTTCCGAGCAGGCATACTCGCGGCACCCGATTTTGTCTGCTGCGGATGCCTCCACGCACACGCAGATGCCGCGCTCCCTAAGCCAGCCTATCACCTGCTTAGCGAACTCCAAAGCCTCGGGGCGGGTGGAATTGGCTAAGATCCCCACCTTCTTACAGGCCATGCTGCCCCACTCCCCTCACCGGATTGTTCACTTCCAGTTCGCGGGGTTGGCCAGCCAATCCTTCATCGTCGGCACGGACTCTAGCTTGACGACACTGCCGTGGGGCGGCACGAAGAAGAACGTGGGGGTTACGTGTACCTCTAGGCGGTTGGCCAGGTCTGCATCCTGCTCGTAGGCTTTGCGCACTGCGTCCCCGGTGATATCGCTCCGAAAGCGCAGCACGTCGAGTTTCGCATCGGCCGCCAGCTTCGTAAGGGCATTCATCACTTCAGCAGGGTTGGTGGTTTCGAACAGGTTCTGGTTTTGGTAAAGTACGTCATGCATGGCCCAGAATTTGCCCTGAAGTGCCGCGGCCTCCGCCGCCATCGTTAGGGTGGGGCTGTTGATGTGGCTCCTATTGACGACCATCGGGTGGAATACAAGGCTCAGGCGTTTTCGGTTCTCCCGCAGGATCTTGTCTACGATCTTTTGCCCTGCGGCGCAGCTAGGGCATTGATAATCGCCGAATTCCACCAGCACGAAAGGCGCCTTAGGATCTCCCTTGCGGTGGCTCCATGGGGGAACCAAGACGTCCCGCGTGAGGGACACTTGCTTGGGCGCCGGCGCAGGGGGCGAGGGGCTTCGCCCGGAGAGGGATGGATACACCGCGATCCCGGCCAGCACCAGCGCCGCCAAAAGGATGCCTGCAAACAACTTCACTTCCCCAGATGATTTCACTGAGCCGCTCCTTGCGCAACCCGGCGGGTACCGAGGCGCTCTGCTGAAAGCATCACGAACATTGCCAGCACAATCACAGCGGAGGCCACGCACCACTGGCACCATGCCCGGATCACGTAGGCTTCCAGATAGGTGAGCCATGCACTCACCAGTAAGCTTGCTGCGCTGAGGAGCCACTGCGCCATGGCAACGGCCCTATGGCGACCCGCGTCCTGAACCCCTGCTCTGATGACGCATAGTAGGCCCATTGCTGCGTACATCGCGAGGCCGAACGCAGCCGTTGGGATCGCCCTAAGCATCGGGATCCCAAAGCCCTTGGCTGTGTAGTGGGCTGCTACCTCCTCGCATCCCCGGACGGCTGAGCAGCCCAAATCTATGTAATTGAGATGCGCCAACGTGAGATAGCCCGATACCCCGATGCCTGCCAACGCAAGCACAAAAAGAATGCGATTGGTGAGCGCAGAGTTCATGGTTTCCTGGATCTGGAAGATTGTCCGAGCTTCGCACCCCCTGGAACGGCTGGAGAGGGGACAGGGGGCTTGCCCTCGCCCTCGTCCGTGTCCTCTACCGGCATGCGGATGGTTCCCTTCCGCATGATGATGCGTTCGTCGCCCTCTGTGGTGTAGAGTGTGACGTCGCCGGCCGTGTCGCCATTCATGCCCTTCGTGTCTTCAATGTGGACGGGCCCATGCAACAGCACCCGCTCTTCCTTCCCCCACCACTCTGCGTGATCCGCAGTAAGGGTGCGCACCTTGTCGGGAAGCGCCTGCGTTACCTTGAAATGCCCGGTAAGCAGCGCGTACTTCACGTTTCGGTCGTAATGGTACTCCGCGCGGTCGCAGGTTACGACGGCAGGGTATTTACGCGGCGAGTCTTTATCTTCCTCATCCGGGGTTTGCGGCACTTCGGCCTTTCCGTTCCGGATAGACACCTGGGCAGGCGCGGGAGCCTCCTTTTGCTCCTTTCGCGGCTTGATGGTGATTTGCACCCGCCCGGTCAGCACCACCAGCCGCTTGGAACGAGCGTAAAACACCTGGGCTGTGTCTGCCGTGCCGTCCGCTTGAGGATCCTTGAGGCTGAGGTTGCCGGTCATCCGAGCCACGCGCTGCTTCGTGTTCCACCGCCCATCGTCGGCGTGGATCACCGTTTGGTCATCTACGATTTCAATGTTCCGGGCAGAACCTTCGCCGGTGCTCTCGTTCTGGATGATGTTCTCGCCGGACACTTGCACGATCTCCGGCTTGTGCGTTGCCGCGTCCTTGGAGCCCTGCACTGCTTTGGATGGGGCCTGCGGCACAGCAGCGCACGCGCAAAAGACCGCCGCGACACCGGTCACAAAGATTGCACCCGCGTTGCATCTGCTCATGGCGATTGGTAGAGCGATTGTGCCCCGCCTTCTATACGGAAGAGGAGCCGTCCCTTGTTCGCCCGAAACGTGGGTGTAGGCTTCAACTGCAGGCGCACGCCCTGCGCGGAATAATCATAGCCTGGGCGGCTTCCCCAAACCTGGCCAGGCATCTCTACGAGACCCTTCGCTAGATCCCAAAAGAGTGCCGAGGTCCGCACGGGATATCCACCCACGACGCCTTCGGCGCCCTGGGGACATTCCACGCGGCGCGCCCGAGGCGAGAAGAAGAGAACGGGCGCCTTGATGCGATCTGCGCCGAATTGGGCTTCTGCGCCGGATGGAAATTGCACCGTGTCGTCCGCCTGAAACCATACCAGGCTTGAAGCCCGGATGTGATCGTGCGGGGGGATCTGCACCGATATATCGCCTCGGACGACCCATTGCTGCGCAAGGCGATCATAGGTAGCGGATCGGGCAGAGAAGGTCGCTTCCGGGCGGTTCCCTCGGTACACCGTGCCCTCGTGGAGCCCTGCAAACTCGGCGCGATCCACTTCCGTTACATCCCCTCCTGGGCGGCGTTGGAGGTCCACACGATCGCAAACTACCGTCCACTGCAGCATCCCACCGGATCGCGCGGCCACGCGTGAGCGCCCCAGGCGAATTGCGATCGCGCCGAGACCGGCCTCGCGGTAGAAGCCGTTCTCTTCTGCACCAGGCTCGTATGCCTGCACGAAGCGCAAAAGCCGGACGAGCGCCGCAAGTGCAGCCAGAGCGATTAGGCTGGGAAGCAAACGACGCATCAGGCCGCCGCACCTTCCCGAGAACCCGGCACTCGTGCCCTCGATGCGGATACGCCCGGCGGGTTCAGCCGCGCCGTGACCGCGATGTTATCGGGGGCAGCCAAAGGGCGGAGGAGGCGGCGTTGTGTTGGGAAACACCTGGATGCCGGGGCCGCCGATCCTGTGATCCCCCGGACCCAAGGTACCCAGCGCCGGGAGGCACGCACCCGTGCCGTCTTTGGTCTTGTTCGTGTAGCTGTAGACCCCGGCATGGCCGGCCCCGTCGTCATAACGGATGATGTTCTGGAAATAACCCGATGCCGGAGGATCCACACGAAATAGAACTGCCGAGTTCGGCACACCGCTAAAGAGGAACGATCCATCGCTCACGGTTTGGGTGCGGATCACGTTGCCCTGGGCATCCTTCACAGGGTTGCCTGCACTGTCCAGAAGAGTAACGACGGCGCCGGACACGGGAGCCTGGGCCACGTCCGCAGTGATTACGTTGCCGCACACCACGACTACTTGGGATGTCGTTGGGCTGCCGCATACCTGAACCCCTGGGGGCAGGTTGCTGCCGCCGCCACCACCGCCACAGCCGAGCAGGATAACTGCGGCGCCTAAGGCGAGAATAGAGAGCGCGCCTCGTGTTCGCTCACTGCGGCTTCGAGCTGCCCATCGCGTCATGGATCGTCCTCCTCGTTTCGTGTGCCCAGCAGGTGAAGGAAGCGGTGCCCCGCCTTTATCTTCGCCTGCCATTATACAGTGCAATGCAGTCAAACGCAAGCGCCGGCGGCATCATTCCAAAGGCGCTTCCCACGTACGCCCGTTGGGATGCCCGCCATTCCAATTGTAGATGCTCCCACCCATGCGACCGTACAGCGAGTTGTGACCATTCGGCAGATAATGGCGGATTTTGATGCTTACGGCGTGGCCATCCGCAGCAGCCACGTTCATCCGCCCTTCGTGGGGGGACGGGTACACACAGGCTCCGCGAGACGTGTCTGTATAAGCAGGTTCCCGCAACCCCGGCTGCCGGCTGCAAGAGCCGGTTTCGACAATCAGCGCCGTCTGCGCCGGGATCTCCAAGTTGTCCAAAGGAAATGGTCCCGGTGAGAATACTCCGTAGAAGCGGTTGTTCAACGCATAGCTGTATGGGTAGGGCGCCAAGCTCATTGCGCTCCTGGCGCCTCCGGCCGGGTTGGCCGGACAGGTGCCCAGCGATAGAGCAGCATCTGCATAGGGTGCCAACGCGTAAATCCAGTTGGTCCATATCCCTTGGGCACGCCACTCCGGCTGGGGAAGGCAGCTATCATAGTCCTGGGAATAGAGCAGCAGGGCCGTAGCAAGCTTCCGCTCGTTGGATTGGCAGGCCGTTCGCCTCTCATTCACCATCTGCCAGCGCGCCAGAGACCCCGCCGCCATCATGCACGCCGCCAGCACCAATGCAGCGCCGACCACCCCCATACGCCGAAGTTGCACGTTATTTGCCGCGCCCGCGACTTGTGGCAGGCTTCGGTGTTGTGGGATGCGACCGGCCGGTTCCGCGGCGTCTCTTCGCCGACGATGCGCGGGCGTTCGAACGATGAGACCGCGGTGCAGCCATCATGTGATTTCCATACCAACGCATCAGCACCATTCGGCCACGGGAACTGCGCCCCCAAGCGATGAACACGGAAAACAAAAAGATCACGAGGATCGCCAGGGACTGCTCCAATGTCAATTCCATTCGCCTCCGGCTGCTTGTGAAGTCCACTTCGCTTCAGACGCGCCTAATTCCTCCCCATTCTCGCATGGAACATGGACACTATCGCATGACGTAAAAAGCTCGGGAAACGAAATAACCGGGACATAGTCCCGACACGATACTTCAGGGAGGTGTTCGAAATCCATGGGTACCCGGTTCTGGTCCAGGCGCGGCCGTACTCGCGCCATCGTAGTGGGTGTTGTAGCCGCGGCTGCTGTGTGCGCATTTGTAGTTGTGCGCGCCGTGTCGGCATCTGAGCCGCAGCACAAACCGAAAGTTGTGGTTCCGTCCAGCGCGGAGGTGTCGGCGAGGACTGCGCCCTTGGCGAACTTGGAGACTGCCTTCGAGGCTATTGCTGAAAAGCTCCGGCCCTCCGTTGTGTCCATCCGAGTAAGCAAAACAATCAGTGCTCCCGGGTCACCGATGCCCGACTTCGGGAACCTTTTCCGAGATTTCCCGGGCTTCCAGGGCCCAATGCCCCAAATACCCATGATGCCCCGGCAATTCAGCGTCCGCGGCACCGGATCGGGCTTCGTAGTCCGTGAAGACGGGTGGATCCTTACGAACGAACACGTTGTGGGCGGCGCGGACCGCGTGATTGTGAAGCTGAGCGACGGGCGGGAACTCCCGGGAACCGTGCGGGGAGATTTCCGAAGCGATCTGGCTCTGGTTAAGGTGAATGCCAGCAACCTCGTGCCCGTTGAGTTGGGCGACTCGAGCCAAGTGCATGTGGGGCAGTGGGCCATCGCCTTCGGATCACCGTTCGACCTTCCAGACACGATGACCCTCGGGATCATCAGCGCACGCTCCCGCCAAGAGGTGGTAGGCGGCCCCGACGATCCTGCCAGAGCCTATCCGAACTTGCTCCAGACGGATGCCGCTATCAACCCGGGTAATTCCGGCGGACCTCTGGTGGATATTCATGGCCGGGTCATCGGCGTGAACGTGGCCATCGAATCGCCCAGCGGCGGAAATGTGGGCATTGGCTTCGCCATTCCTATCAACACCGCCAAAGATGTGATGAACCAGCTCATCACCCGGGGCAAGGTGATCCGCGGCTTCCTGGGCGTGGTACCCAGAGCCCTTACCTATAATGAGCGCTCCCGAAACCACATCTCCCAAGGCGCCATGATCGAGTCCGTGTCCGACGGCACTCCTGCGGCGCAGGCGGGCTTCCAACCTGGTGACATTGTGGTGCGGTTCAACGGACGACCGGTCTTGGATGATATTGCATTCCGCGACATGGTCGCTCATGTTGCGCCCGGCACCCGCGTAAACGTAGTGGTTCTCCGCAACGGCCGTGAGGTGACCCTTACGCCTACACTCGGCACGGCTCCAGAAGGTCCGGGATCGCCTGCCACGCCCGAACAGACAGCCACGCGCAAGCTGGGTCTCGCGGTTCAGCCCATCACTCCTGATGTAGCCCGCCGGTACAATCTGGATGGTCAGCGCTCGGGAGTGCTCGTGGTTCAGGTTCAATCGGGCAGCCCGGCAGAGGATGCCGGCGTTCAGCCCGGCGACGTGATCTTGAGTGCCAACGGGCGGCCTGTGCGCTCCGCCAACGACATCGCTGCCGCGGTGGAGGGTCTCAAGAGCGGGGACACGCTCAGTCTCGTGATCTATCGAGACAAGGCTCGCACGCTGGTGAGCATCACCATGCCGTAGGCGTCACGAAGCGGCAAGGAAGCATAGAAGAGGGCCCGGGGAACCCCGGGCCCTCTATTCGTTGCCTGAACCTGCAAAAACGCTAGCGGTACCCGGCGCACCGAGGGCACACCGGGCCCTGTTCGATCACCATCTCCACTTCTACATCCTGGTCATCGGCGATGATATCCTCATCCTCCCCCGCATCGGCTGAGGCCGCGGTGCGCTCAACCGCCGCGCCGGGAATGGGTTTGCGCGCTATCGGTTGCCCACACTCAGGACATACCAAGATCTTCTCCACGCGTACTTTAGGCATCCAAAATACTCCTTTAGCCGCCGGCAGCGGAGCCAGGACCGGCAGTGTCTGCATGGGGTCATTTACGGCGGGCGCTTGCAGGCGCACGCCCAGGCTTCCCGTTGAGGGAAGCAGCCCGAGCCAGCGCCGTTTTCATCTCCTTTACGAACGCCTCCGCGGGCATAGACCCCTCGATCTGGTGGAGCCTTTGCCCGCGCCCATCAAAAAAGATCACCGTGGGCAACCCCTCCACCCCGTAACGACGCGCCAACTTCATGTTCTTGTCCGTGTCTATCTTCACGGCAATCATTCTGGAAGCAAAATCCACGACCTTGTCGCTGGTGAATACTTCCCGGTCCAGCTCTTTGCATCCCCCTCACCAGGGCGCAAAGAACTCGGCCATGACAACCTTGCGCTGTTTCGTCGCCGACGCAAAAGCCTGCGCCAGATCCTGCTGCCATGGGATGCGCTTGGGAGCCCCAAAGGCCCGGAATCCAGGCGCAGCCATAGCGATGGCGCAAACGAGCCAGCCGAACGACCTTCGACTACGTAACACGGCCCGCTTCCTCCTTCCGGTTCCAATGATCCATAATGGCGACACCGGGCACACGAGGGCCGACGCTCCCCTCCGCGCCCGGTTTCCTTAGATTACCCCAACCACCCTTCCTAAACGCCGAACAGGTCCAGGTCGCCCTGGGCCGGGGTACTTCCCGAGCCTTTGGCTGGGCGCGGTACCAATCGGTCAAAGTCCGGGCCTATGGCCTCCCGCAGCCGACACGCGAACCGGTACAGCTTCTCCACATACTGCGCCGTGTTCTCGTCCCTTCCGTTCATCTCGTAATCCTCGAGCCGCCCCAAAGACCCGTCCCGCCGCTCGTACACCGTTACGAATTCGCCTACGGCAACTCCGGCGGCAGCCGCAGCCAAACGCCGGTTAGACGGGCTGCTGAGGGTCTTTTCGGTGATGCGCTCCCTCCGAGCCAGCTTCTGCACGGGAATGCGATGGGTGCGGATGGCTTGAGCCGTGTCCTGATACAGGCCGGCAATTTGCTCGGCTCGCCCCTCCAGCAAAAGCCGGATGGCCTGGGCCAGGAACTCTTTGCCGAACTCCTCATCGGCCCGGCTCCGCAGCGCCGACCCTTTGAAGATGAGGCCGCCCTCATACGTCTCTAGAACGTAATTCTTCGTCTTCAGCGACACCATGGCTTTGTAGCGCCCATCAAAGGCCAGCCGAATTCCTTCCGGCAAAGCCGCTCCAATGCTTTCTATATAAGCGCGCTCGGCCTCCTCGCCGTCCACGGATGGCGGCGGCGAAAAGTAGACGCCGTCGGTGTCAATCTCGATGACGGCCGCACCGCTGGCCTCGAGGCGGTCGGCTATTTGCTTCACGATGCGCCGCCCTTCCTCTGTAACCCGGGCGGCAGCGTCATAATCGTTGAAATGGAAGCCGGGTGCGCCGAGGTATCCGTAGAAGGAGTTGATCAGCACTTTAAAGGAACTCTGAAGCCCATCCCAATAGGCACGGTCCGATCCCTTGGAAGACGCCATCCTTTGCTTTGCCTGAAGCCTCCGTGCCGTAAGGGCGGAGAGTGCAGGGAGGAACACATTGAGGACGTCCGAGGAAGGTGCGATGCCCTGGGACAGCATGATGCTCGGATAGAGGCTCTCAACGTCTGCCTTGACTACCCGCCTGATCACTCCGGTGCGCCGAACCTCCGTGTAGCCTCCGGGAAACGGGCGCGGCTCCTGGGGCGCCGGGATGGCGTGGCGCTTCGCGAGGTAGGCGCGCAGGAAGATCGCATTGATGCGTTCCCCTGTGCCGCTTACAGCGGAACTGCTGTACGTGTCCGGAGCCATCTGCACCATGTAGAACTCCGTAGGCGTCACGAGCTCGGCCAAACGCTTCGTCTCCACCACGTCTTGGAGAGCGTACTCCCGGATGCGTGCCGGATCCTCACGAAAGAGGCGGGCCATCTGGTCCCGCGGAACTTCGATCCGGTCCGCGTGGGCAATACCCAAAGCCCGGGCTACTTCTTTGAGGCCGTAGCTACTGAGTGCCCCTCGCGCCCAATCATATCGCTGGACGCACAGGTATGTGTCCAACACATGGCGGCCAGGGACTGCTATCGGCACGAAAGGCCGGTTCATGGCGCCGATAGCGCAATTGCGCAGGCGTTCCCGATGGGGTTCTGCGCCATTCCTCCCGATGGTCAAGGGAACCCCCAACTGTCTGGCGCGCTCCATCAGGTAGGGCAGGTCAAAACCATAAATGTTGTGGCCTTCGAGCACGTCCGGATCGCGGCGGCGCACGAGGTCCGAGAATGCTCGCAGCATGTCCGCCTCTTCACCGCTCAGGACCTCCTGCAACCCCCGATTGTCCGTCACCGCGATGAGGAGAATGCGGCCTTCCTGGGCCCGAGGATCCAGGGTCTGCGTTTCGATATCTACCTGCATCCGCACGATGTCGTCAAAACGCATTCCTTTGAAGAGGGTCTTCCCGGTGATTATGAGGGCGAGGCGGGCAGGGGTATTGGCAGTGAGGTGTTCTACGTGGTTATCGCGCAGATGCGCCAAGGCGGATCGGTATTCTTCCAGCGAGGCAAATTCATAAAGATACCGAAAGCCTTCACCCTCCAGCTCTTGGGGTTCCACACCCAGAAGGGGATTGTGCGCCCGCGTAATCAGCCAAGGCCGGAACGGTTCCTCCGTTTGCTCTACCCGGCCGTCTTCCAAACGCCGCCACACAACCATTGCGGCGTCGCCCGGTTCTACGGCAACGATGCGCGGCGTAGGGTCAGCTCCGAAAAGAACGGGATCGTAACCGTCGGAACCTGGTGGTTGCTCCATCTCGAATAGCTGTCCAGTCATGCGGACGTCCTTCCAGGCTCACTGCCCATGGGATCCGGGCGGATCCTCTGCTTCCCCGCGGCTGCAATAGGGCGCGATCTCGGCACGTGTGAGGCATCCCTCATCAAAAGTGAGATAGCGCACCACGGCGCACGTTTGCTCCTCGGTCATGGGCACGTATCTGCCACGGCCTCGGGCATATAAGGTGGCATCTTCTCCGCGGATCTCTCCGTGGGCCTGCCAGATGCGGCGGCGCGTGTCCTGCGTCCAGCCCGTCGCCACCACCGGCGTTCCCAAGGGAAGCGGCTTCAGAAACTCCACGCACACTTCTACCGACATGCAAAAGCGCCGTGTCGCGATGCATGGAGCCCAGCCCATCGTCTCGTCCAAAAGTGCTGCGAGGACTCCGCCGTGGGTGATGCCTGCATATCCCATATGGGGCTTTTTCGGCGTGAAGTACGTCCATACTTTTTCGCCATCCGTATGGAAGCGTACAGCGAGGCCGGCCGCGTTGCGGTCGCCGCACACGAAACACAAGTGATAATTGGGCAGCTTGGGCATAGGCTTGCTGCGGCGCAGGGAAGCCGGCGATTGGGCCTTCCCCCTGCGGCGCACATGTTTCACAACGCAGGAACCAAACAACCAGGGCTGGCGTATTGAAAAGTGCGCATGTCCTCCTTTTCACTTGAAGACCATCGCGTAGATGGCGCCCGTTCCCGCAAGGGAGCGGGCCATTTTGTTATCGCCTGCGCCCGTTGCGCATCAGTGGAGGTATGATGCGCCGTTCACGTCTATTGTTATGCCCGTCAGGTAGTCGGCGGCGTCCGAAGCCAAGAACACAGCGACGTGGGCAACATCCTCGGGTGTCGCGATGCGCCCTACAGGGATCTCGGCCAGGATGCTCTCCCGCATCGTTTCCATTCCTTCGCGAGCCATCGCCGTCTCCACCCATCCCGGCGCGATGCCGTAGGCATAAACACCGCCTGCGGAGAGGGCGCGCGCAAGGCACCGGGTGAAGATGACCATGCCCGCTTTACTCACGGCGTAGGCGGGGGCGTCCGTCTCGCCGCGGAACGCCGCCCTCGACGCGATATTGATAATCTTGCCGCGACCCCGCGCGAGCATATGCGGCAGTATACAGTAGGTTATGTTCACCGCACTCATGAGGTTCGTGTCCAGTGTGCGCTTCCACGCTTCCAGCCACAGGGTGTATTCCTCCATGGTGAACGGCTGCTTCTCGTAGATGCCGGCGTTGTTCACCACCACATCCAACCCGCCCAAATGCTCCAGGGAAGCATCCACCAATTTGCGGCATTCGGCTGGATCCGCTACGTCAGCCTGAATGATGCCGTGGTCCGTACCGGGAAGCGCAGCCAGCACCTCGCGGGCTGCAGCTTCGTCCCGATTGTAGTGGATCATGACGCGCACGCCGCACGCAGCCAGGGCGCGGGCGATCGCCGCCCCAATCCCCCTCGAGGAACCGGTAACCAGAGCCGCACGGCCCGCGAGCCCCGCGTCCAGGCCGCAATGGCCCGAGAACGCCTCCATCCTACAAAATCCCCGCAAGGGCTTCCCGCTGCACCTGCACGATCTGCCGGATGCCCCCTGCAGCCAAATCTAGAAGCCGGTTCAAGCGCGCCCGATCGAAGGGTGCCCCCTCAGCGGTTCCCTGTACCTCGATGAAGCGACCCTTGTCCGTCATCACGACGTTCATATCCACGGCCGCGTACCGGTCCTCATCATAGCACAGGTCAAGAACGTCTTCACCCATCACGATGCCCACGCTCACAGCCGCAACCACGTCGGAGAAGGGAAGTTTACGCAAGAAGCGTTCCTTCACCATCCATTGAGCGGCCTCAGCAAGGGCCACGAAGGCTCCAGTGACCGATGCGGTGCGCGTTCCGCCGTCCGCCTGCATCACGTCGCAATCCAGAAGGATCGTGCGCTCACCCAGGGCGGCCATGTCCACTACGGAACGGAGGCTGCGGCCCACCAACCTCTGGATCTCCACCGTCCGCCCGCCGGGCCCCTTGGTGTCGCGAGGAGTGCGCTCGCGGCAACTTCGCGGCATCATGCCGTACTCGGCCGTGACCCACCCCTGCCCGGAGCCCTTGAGGAACGGAGGCACGCGATCCTCTACGGTGGCCGTGCAGATGACCTTGGTGTCGCCGAATTCCACCAGGCAGGACCCTTCGGCATACTTCATGAAGCCGCGCGTCAGTTTGATCGGCCGCAGTTCATCCGCGGCGCGCCCATCGGGTCTGGGCATAGCATTCCTCCTCGTGACAGAGCCCTTGGCGGCGCTTACATTAAACGACGGGCCGGCCTTTTCCTGTGTCCCCGAAGGATGCATCAATCCATGCTCACTCCGCCCCGCATCCCTACCGGAAGCCCCTTATTGAAGAACAGGAGTAGCGGCAGCACCCCCAAGAACGCAATACAGATCATCAGGAAGGCATCGTTGAACGCCATTACCGAAGCCTGCCCGTACACGGTCCCCTGCACGGCTGCCAGAGCCTGCTTATGAGCAACCGCAGGCATGGAACCCCGGCTTACAAACGCGGCCTCCAGAGCCTTGATGCGCATGGCAGCAGCGGTGCTGTATGGGGTAATGTGCTCGAGCAGCCTCGCGTTGTGCAACACGGTACGGCGATCCAAAAAGGTAGAGAGGAAGGCGATGCCTGCACTCCCGCCGAGCTGCCTCGCCAAATTGAACAGGCCCGTACCGTAGGCCAGGTCCCGCCCTGATAAGCCCAACAGCGTAGCAAGGCTCAGGGGAATGAAGATGCATCCCAGGGCGGCGCCGCGCAGCACCAGCGGCCAGAACAGATGCTCCGGACCCGTGTCCATTGTAAGGAAGTGAAGACTGTACATGGACGCGGCGAAGAGCACGGCGCCAACGCCGGCCAGGATGCGAGGCGGGATGCGGTTGACCAGTCTCCCCACAATGGGCGTTACAAACATGGTAGCCAGGCCGCCGGGCAAGAAGATGAGCCCGGTTTGTTCGGCAGTGTAATGGCGCAGATCCTGCAGAAATACCGGCAGGATAAACACACCTCCGTACAAGCCAAAACCCACCGCCAGCGCGAACGTCGTGCCTGCCGTAAAGCCACGGTTGCGGAGGATATGTAAGTTGACCGCCGGTTCCGGCGTGCGGAGTTCCCACCATACAAACAGCGCCAAGAAAACGACGGCGGTCACCGTCAGCCAAACGATCATCTGCGAGTCGAACCAGTCCTCTCGGTTGCCTCGCTCCAGCACGGTTTGCAGGCTCCCCAGCCCAATCGCTAAGAAACCGATGCCCATGGCATCCACCTTCCTGCGACCCGCCTGGTGGTAGCGGCTGTCTCGCAGAAAGAGGAGCACCAGCGTTGTAGCCACGATGCCGATGGGAATATTCACGAAGAAGATCCACGGCCACGTGTAGGTGTCTGTGATCCATCCCCCCAGCGTTGGCCCCACAGTGGGCGCAACGATGACGCCGATGCCGTAGATGCCCTGGATCATTCCCAACTGCTGGGGAGGAAAAACCTCCATGAGTGTGGCCTGGGCAGTAGAAATGAGAGCCGCTCCGCCAGTCCCCTGAAGCACACGAAAGAAGATGAGCTCATTGAGAGACCTGCTGGTGCCGCAGAAGAAAGAAGCCGCGGTGAAGAGCATCATGGAGGCTGCCAGGTATTTGCGCCTGCCGAACCGAGCGGAGAGCCACCCCGTAAGGGGAAGGACGATCACATTGGCAATTATGTAGCCGGTGGACACCCATCCGATCTGGTCCAGTGTGGCCCCCAGGTTCCCCATCATATCGGGAATGGCCACATTGACGATGCTTACATCCAGCACCTCCATAATGGTGCCCAGCATTACGGACACCAGGATGATCCATCGGATCCAGCCGGTGTACTCGGCATAATCCGCCACGCTGTTTCTATTCGCAACTGCCATAATAAACACCCTCGCCGGCCCGCAATGGGCAGCCTGCTGCCGCTGCATCCCCGGCAGGCATTGCCGCCTGCGCCCCTCCATGTGCTATAATAGCGCGTTATGACCACGGGAGGCCACGGATGAAGCGAACGTACCAACCCAAGAACCGCCGCCACAAAAGGGTGCATGGATTTCTGCAGCGCATGAGCACCACGGACGGCCGCAATGTTCTAAAGCGCCGGCGGCTGAAGGGCCGCTACCGCCTCACCGTGTAGGCGAAGCCCGCCATCGGTTCGCCGGGATCCTCATGTTGCCCAGGGCGCTGCGCCTCCGCCACAACCGAGAATTTAAGCGTGCGTATACCCGGGGTCGCTCGTATCCTCATTCGCTTATGGTCCTTTATGTGGTTCCCGGCAACCCTGGCGTAACGCGGTTCGGCTTCTCGGTGTCACGGAAACTGGGCGGTGCAGTCATCCGTAATCGCATTAGGCGCCGCCTGCGTGAAGCCTGCCGCGCCCTTTTGCCCGAAGTACGACCGGGCTTCGACGTGGTGATCGTGGCGCGCCGAGCTGCCTCAATGGAAGGATACGCCGCACTCCGGTTTGCAATCCGTAACCTGCTCGCCAAGGCCAGGCTCCTCAATCACGAGGCGCCACCATAGTGGAACTCGGGCATGCGCAGGGTATTCATCGGGTTGATACGGTTGTACCAGCGGACCAGCAGGTTCCGGCCGCCTACATGCCGCTTCACCCCATCCTGTTCGGAGTATACCGCACAGGCAATCGAGAAGTATGGCGTCCTAAAGGGGATCTGGCTCGGTGCGCGCCGCATCCTGAGATGCAACCCCTTCCATCCTGGCGGGCACGATCCCGTTCCATAATCCGAGGATGAGTGAATGCGCTTTCGGTATGCAAGTCGCCTTCTAGTGTTGATTGCCGCTGCAATTCTGTGCGTGGAACAGCCTCCCGCCGCAGCCCAACAGCAACCCCAACCGCCGGCACCGGCCCGGAATATTGCCACTCCGGCCCAAGGTAACGATCCTGCCCTCGCCAATCCGATTTTCGCCAAAGCCCTGAAGCTGGAACAGGAAGGCAAGAAGGAACAGGCGCTCACCGAATGGGTGTCCATCGCCCGGGCACATCGCAACGATCCCGAGCTCGCCGCCGAAGCCCTCTATCAAGCCGGCCTGTACGCCTGGAGACGCTTCGGCACATCCTATGCAGACAAGATACGCGGCCAAGACCAAGCGGTGCAGCTCTGGAAGGAACTGGACCTGGAATATCCCGACACCCAGGCATACCGCAAGCTCACGGCGCCCTTGCCCGGCTTCCCTACAGGCCAACTGGGCCAACTAGAGCACGAGATAGACCAGCGCAACTCCCACGACTGGAAGTACCAGATTCTCAACGGCCTCGTGGTTCTTACGGGACGTAATCCCAACTACAGCTATGCGCTCGCCCTCATTTTGCTGGCCGTCCTCGTAAAACTCCTGCTGCTCCCGCTCACCCGCAAGCAGTATGCCAGCATGCGTGAGATGCAGCGCTTGCAGCCCCTCATGAAGGAGCTTCAGAAGAAGTACAAAGGGGCTGAGCTCAATGAGAAGATGATGCAGCTCTACAAGGAGCACGGTGTCAACCCCTTGGCCGGCTGCCTGCCCACGCTCCTGCAACTCCCCTTCCTCTTCCTGGTCTTTGCCGCCATTCGGGAATACGAACTCGCCTTCCTCAAAGGCAAGTTCCTCTGGATCGGCAGTTCTTTGGCCCAGCATGGCTGGCGTGTGTTCGGTTACAATGTGATCGGGCGCAATCTGGCGGACCCCGACGTGCCGCTCCTTGCCATCTACGCCTTCAGCAACTACGTTACGATGAAGCTGACCCCGGCCCAGGATCCCCAGCAGCAGCAACAGCAAAACATGATGGCCGTGATGATGTCTGGCTTCTTCTTCGTGATGTTCCTGAGCTACCGCTGGTCCTCGGCTTTCGTGCTCTACTGGCTGGCGCTCAATGCCATCTCCATCTGGCAGCAGTACGAATACGTGTACAAGCCGCACAAACTCCGAGCCCAGGAGGTTGGCCTTTCCGGCGCAGGGGCTTCGAGTGGAAACGGCGCAGGCTCTCCACCCGCAGCACAGTCCAGCCCAGTCGCCACCGCTGCAACCCCTGCCGCTCCCACCCGGGTGCGGCCGCGTAAAAAGAAGCGATGAGATCATTCTAAGGGCCCACGGCTCATGGCCGGAGCACAACGCCAAGGAGCCTAACCCATGCAATCCGTCCGACAAGGGAGGGCGCTATGACGCAACAGGCACAGGAAGGGAAGGATCTCCCCCTCAGCATGGAGGACCTCGAACCGCAGCAACTGCATGCTGTGCAGATCCTCGAGGAGATGTTTCACGCCGGCGGATTGAACATCCAGCCGGTGCCTGTGGCGCTCCATCCCCCGTACGTGGATATTGACTTGCGCGGCAACGACGTGCCTGCCAGCTTCGGCCGGCACGGCAATTGGCTGGATGCCCTGCAATACCTTTCCAACCTCATCGTCCTCCGCCGCGTGGGCCCCGAGGTTCGCCTCGTTTTGGACGCCGGCGGTTACCGTGCCCGCCGTGCTGCCATCCTGGAAGAGCTTGCCAAACAGTACGCCCAGATGGTTAAGGAACGGCAGGAGGAGTGCGAGCTGGATCCTCTCCCGGCTCATGAGCGTCGCATCATCCACAACGCCCTGCTGGACGATCCAGACGTACGCACCTACAGCGAGGGAGATGATCCGGACCGCCGGGTCATCATCGCGCCCCGCTAGACGATCCGACCCTTCGAGGCAGAAATATCCTCCGCTCTCACTCGGAACGCCGCGACCGCGGCTTGATCCGCACGTGTAGGATGCGCTGCGCCAGGCTATCCTTTCGCACCCGAATGTGAGCGCGATCGAGTTCCCCTACAGAAACATCCAGGGTTACCTCGAGGCCGGCGGATTTGGACATGCCGATCTTCTGGCTGGCATAGACGGAGCGATGTCCCACGACCAGGAATGCGACACATGCGCAAAGAGCAGCGTATACACCGATTGGGCCTGGAAGCATCTCCATTCCCATGACCGTCGCTGCAATGGGTGTGTTGGCAGCCGCGGCGAGCACCCCAATCAAACCATATGCCGCGAATAGTCCTTCCGGTAGATGGAGGGCATGCGCCAGAGCAGCGCCCGAGGTGGCCCCTATGAAGAAGAGAGGGGTTACGATGCCGCCACTGCCGCCTGTCTCCAGTGTAACCGCCGTTGCCACAATTTTGACAATGGCGGCGTAGGCAACAACGCGCCAAGCTCCGCTCATCGCTGCTTCGATGGTTCCCACACCAAGCCCGGCGTACTGGGTTCCGAACACAGAATAGAGGACTGCCAACACTATCCCGCCACCCGCAGCCACAAGATACGGGTGACGCTCGAAGCGCCGCATGCTCCGCTCCAGTAATCGCATCGCTTCGATGAGAAGCAGCGCTGCGAGACCGAATGCAGCTCCGAATACCAATGCCAACGGCACATCCTCTGCCGGATGCATTCCCACAAAAGCGCCTGGGATCTGCGGAATGTACGGGCGTGCCCCACATACTAGGTGGGCCACGATGCCGGCTACGATGCAGGGAAAGAGCACCGGGTACTCAATCCTTCCAAGATACAGAACTTCCACCCCAAAGAGCGCTCCGGAGATCGGTGTTCCGAAAACAGCAGCAAACCCAGCTCCAATCCCGCAGATGACCAGCCTGCGCCGATCCCGGTCATTAAGCCGCAGAAGGTCCGCGAAGAGGCTCGTAATCGAGGCGCCGATCTGGGCACAGGGTCCCTCCTTGCCCACCGAACCTCCGAATGCAAGGGTTAGCAAGGTTGCCAACAGTTTGATGGGCGCTACCTGCCATTCCACTCGGCCTGCCTGCTCATGGACGGCTGCAATAACGGCCTCGGTACCGTGGCCCTTCGCCGCCGGCGCGAAGTTGCGGATAAGCCACACGCAAGCCGGAAGTGCAAGCGGCAGAAAAAGGTACGACCGAACTCCAAAAGCGTCCAGATGCGCAACAAGCTTGGTGGAAGCACTAAGGCTCCAGAGGAACGCCCGCGTGCCGGCACCTACGCAGACACCCGCAATTGTGCCGAGGAACGCCCATTTGACCGTGCTGATGAGGATCGCCATATGCTCGGCATACCACCGGTCCTCATCAGAAAGCTTTGGGGGTTCTACTTCCTTCAAGCGAGTGGGTATCCTCCTCTCATAGAGGAACGGGCACGAGCCGCCTCTGAATGGCGGCCTGCCCCATAACGAGCATTCGGGCGCCTCGACTAAGGTGGGGCATCCATGCCATGAGCAACCCTAAGCCGCACGCTTCCCTATTCGGTGAATTGGGCGAAGCCATTCTGGACCTAGTTTACCCGCCGCGCTGCCTGGTCTGCGGAACCCTAGGCCGACACGTGCTTTGCCCGGCGTGCATCCAGGGCTTCCATCCGGTGAAGAGCCCCATATGCCAAAACTGCGGACGACCCCGGGCACGCGGAGAGAAGTGCCCGGATTGCACCCATGCCCCAGCCCGCTATATCACCCAAGCCCGTGCGCCATGGATCTTTGATGGAACCTTGCGGGAAGCCGTGCATGCGCTGAAATACCGGCGCAAACGCAGGTTGGCTCAACCTCTGGGGCAGACCCTCGCCGATTTTCTTTTAACCAAGCCCTTCCCCTCCGTCGTGTTCGACGCTGTAGTTCCCGTGCCGCTTCATCCCAAGCGACTCCGCCAACGCGGCTTCAACCAGTCCGCCCTGCTGGCGAAGGAAGTGGCGCAAGCTCTGAACCTCCCCGTAGCAGAGGTCCTCATCCGCACACGCGCCACCCGCACGCAAGTAACGCTTCACGTCAGCGAACGGGCGGCGAACGTGGTTGGCGCCTTTGCGGTTCCGGTACCCGGCGACGTGGAGGGGCGCACCCTCCTGCTTGTAGACGACGTCGTCACCACCCTGCGCACCGCCGACGAGTGCGCCCGCGTTCTTCGAGAAGCTGGATGCGCCGCTGTCTACGTTGCCTCCCTGGCCCGCGACCTTTGAGGCCAAACCGACTGGACGCCCGGCTAAGGTATACTAGCTCCGTCCGTTTTGCAGGTTCGCCAGGAGACCCATAATCCGAAAAGTCTAGTAGCGAGCCGCGGCAACCAGGTGTAACCTCATGGGCATCGGAACCGTCGTATGGGCGAAGTTGAGAATGCGCGCAGCCGCAACCGTGTGCTGCGCCGCGGGGGTTCTGGCCGCATCCGTCGCCCACAGTCAGGACCCAATGGCACCTGCGGAAGCAGCTTTGCGAAAGATCCAGGCGGGGGATATGCGTGGTGCAGCGCTTGTGGTGCGCCGCGCTCTGGATCAGGATCCCGGCGACCCGCTCCTTCATAACCTGGCTGCAACCTTGCTGCTGATGACCGGCGACACGAAAAACGCCGATCGGATGTGGAAGGTGTGCCTCGCCGATAACCCTCAGGACGGCCTCGCCTCCTACGGAATGGCTCTTACGTGCCTTGCCCGGGGCGACGAAGCAGGGGCCCGAACATACCTTCGCCGAAGCGAACCAAACGGGGACCGCGCCTTCCTCCTGCTGGCGGATCGGTACCTAGAACGGGTTCGGAACGGCGGCAGCGCATCCTTGGGCATCGCCTTACCGGAGCCCCTTGCCGCCGGCGCCCACGCCATGGACGGCTTGGTCGCGGCAAAACGCGGCGATCACCGCACGGCCTTCGCGGAACTGACCGCCGCCCTGAATGCCTTGCCCGGCGATCCATTTGCTGAAGCTCCCGGCCTGGTGATGACGTTTGATCCCGCTCGCCCTATCGGCTTCGGCTGCCGCCCGCTTCCTTCGGGCATGGGGTTGGCTCCTTCCGTTACTGTAGAGCCGCCTCTTTCCGGAACGGTAATGCTGTCGCCGGATCTGCAAGGCGCAGGGGTGGGCTTCGTGTCGTTCCGGATTGACGGCGCCTTCACGTGCATCGTAAATGCGCCCCCCTTCCGGTATGCTTGGGATACCACCCGCTACCCTAACAGCCTCCACAACGTGGAAATGCTGGTGTTTGACCAACAGGGCAACGTGATCCAGCAGACACGCCGCCGCATCCGCACTTCAAATGCAGGAGCGCCTCCGCGACCGCCTGGAGATGAAGAGCGCATTCAAAGACTGCGCACGATGCTATGGAACCTGCTGGCGTTGTACCCGAGCAAAGCGGTGGTGGCCGATGCCGCGGCCCAAGAGGCACATATCCTCGGCGATAGCGCCGCGGCCACACGCTATGCATCCCAGGCGGCTGCGATTGACCCAGCCCGGCGAAAAGAGCTGGCCCGCTTCATCCCAGGGCTGAACTCCGCTGCCGAAGCGGCGCTGTGGAGAGGAGATCCTCGGCAGCCTGTGGTCGCCCTCACCTTTGACGATGGGCCCAAACCTGGAATAACCGAACAGCTCCTGGCAGTTCTCACTCGGGAACACGTTCCGGCCACCTTCTTCGTCATCGGGCGCCATGCTACAGCCCACCCCGACCTTATCCGCAAAATGGCCGCAGCGGGAATGGAAATCGAGAACCACACGTACACCCATCCCAATCTTACGCTGCTTCCCGAGCGGATGGTTGAAGAGGAGCTTATGCGCACAATGGCTGCCGTCACTTTGGCAGGGGCTCCCCGCAACAAGTTCTTCCGGCCTCCGGGAGGCAACCTCGATGCCTCCGTGACGCGCATCGCGGCGAAATGCGGCCTCACGCCCTGTCTGTGGACGCTTGATGCGGACGCACTGGAGAATGGCAGCCCAGCCCGCCTTGTAGAGTACGTCGTCCAAAAGGCGGAACCTGGTGCGATCATCTTGATGCACAACGGCCGCCTAACAACAGTAGATGCACTGCCGGCAATTATATCCGGACTGCGGGCCAAGGGGCTGGGCTTCGTTACGGTGGATCACCTCATGGCCAAGCCCGAACTGGCTGCAAAGCATCCTGCAACGGCCGCAGCGGGGACCCGTTCCATAAAAGAGTGAAGCAGCCAGTAAACAGAAGGGACGGATCTGCCGACCATTGGGAGGAATCCGGCAGAGTGTCTGCGTAATCATAATAGGAGGCATGTGGTGCCCACCCAACGCCTCATACCGAGGAGGGATCTCGATGCGAACATCGCTACGTGTTTTCGGCAGCGTTCTCGCCGCATCCGCAGTATTCGGTTTGGCGGCAGCAGCAAACGCTGCTCCGGCGGAACGGGAATTGCTGGGAATCAGGATCTGGCGCACCTGGCGTGAAGTACTTCAGAAGCACGGGCAGCCTACCCGCATTGAGGTCGGTGCCGTCACTGGACCCCTCCAGGCCCAGCCAGGCGCGGGCGGCGCCCCGGCCATGGGAATGAGCGCACCCATGATGGGAGCACCCATGATGGGCGGCAGTATGATGGGGGGTGCGGGCCGCCGCGGCAACAAGTTCGCCAACATCGGCCTCCCCGGTCCGGGGGCATCAGCTCCAGTGGGCGTCCCCACGGGCCCCATGGGCATGATCGGCGGTATGGGCGGCATGAGCGCCCCCATGATGGGTGGACCTACCATGGGCGGAAGCATGATGGGCGGTGCCGGCCGAAGGTTCGGCGGTGCGCTCCCAGGGATGGAAGGGGTCGGATTGCCTGGTTTCGGCGGACCCACCCTGCCCGGAGCGCCAGGCATGATGGGGATGACGGGAAGGCCCGGTGCTGCAGCCGCCGCTCCGTCCGAGGAAGGCGAGATCACATGGATCTACGAGAAGGGGCCGTTGACCTTCATGTTCCTTTTCAACAAAGACGGCCGCGTCATCCAGATCCAGGAGTTCGGCTACAAGGGCGGGAGCCCCACATCACGCGGCGTACGTTTGGGAGATCCCCTGCGCAAGGTCTACGCCGTCTACGGCTGGGCCGATAAGTCGGAAACAACAGGCGACCAGATCACATTGGATTACAGCCACAAGGCCCACGTGGTCTTCCAGCTCATCAAGAACAAGGTAGTAGGCATCACCGTAGCCCTTACCGAGCGGAGCCAGATACCTACCGTTACTACAGGTACGGGAGGCATCATCGCTGGAGGCGGCGAAGGCGAATAGCGTCCGTCTGCTGTGCGGCATGTAGGGGTGGAGGTGCGGGAAGGCCGCCTCTCCACCCCTTCGTATTCCGGAGCATCCCCACCACACACACAGCATACACCATGGACAAGGAACGCATCCGGGAAAGCAGCGACATCGTAGAAGTGATCTCATCCCTGGTGCCCCTCAAAAAGAGGGGGCGCAACTGGGTGGGTCTATGCCCCTTCCATCAGGAGAAGACCCCATCGTTCCATGTGGATCCCGTCACACAAACCTTCAAGTGCTTCGGCTGCGGTCTAGGCGGGGATGTCTTCACCTTCGTGGAACGCTACCACAACATGGACTTCGCAGAGGCGGCCGAGTTCCTTGCCAGACGGGCAGGTTTGCCCATCGAAGTGAGCCGGCCGGAACACGCGTCCACGGACGTGGTGGCGCGGGAACGCATCTATGCGGTAAACAAAATAGCGGCGGCGTGGTTCCAGGCTATGCTGGAACGCAATCCCCACGCACAGGAATACCTCGAGAGGCGTCGCCTCGCACCCGACACGGTCCGCCGCTTCGGCATTGGTTACGCTCCGGATAACTGGACGGGCCTCACAGATCACTTCAAGGCCACGCACCATTCTCTCGATGCGGTTCTGGATGCAGGTCTTGTAGCGCGAGGATCGTCCGGCGACCTCTATGACGTCTTCCGCAACCGCATCATCTTTCCCATCCAGGATGAGCAGGAACGCATCGTGGGGTTCGGCGGGCGAACCCTCACAGACGAGGTTCCCAAATATCTGAACACTGCGGAAACATCGGTGTTCTCAAAGAGCAAGCTTTTGTACGGCCTTCCCTTCGCCCGCCGAGCGATCGCCGCACAAGGCCGCACCCTCCTAATGGAAGGATACATGGATGTGATCGCTGCCCAACAGGCAGGCTTCGCTGCGGCTGTGGCCACCCTGGGCACGGCACTCACAGAGCACCATGCCCGCAAACTTGCCCGGCTGGCCCCCAAGGTGATCCTTGTGTATGACGCCGACAGCGCCGGCATCAAGGCAACATTGCGTGCCTCTGAGCTGCTGGAACACGAGGGGCTGGAAGTGCGCATAGCCGCTCTGCCGGAAGGAGAAGATCCCGATGCCCTCGTGCGCCGAGGCGAGATCGCCACACTCGAGCGGGCCATAGACGGAGCCATCGGCCGTGTGGAGTACCAACTTCGCCGTGTGATAGCCGAGAGCGACACATCCACCGCATCGGGCCGCGCCAGGATGTTGCGCCAGATCCTCTACGTCCTCGCTACGGTGCCCACCCGGGCGGAGCGAGATGCATACATCCAGCAGATTTGGCAATATCATCCCATGAGCTCCGCCGGCCCCGGCGTTGCGTCCGAACAGATGCACCGCGACGCGGAGGCCATCCGCGCCGCTCGCCGCCCCGGCGGACCGGCACCGGGATCACGGCCGGCCACACGGAGTACGGATGGGGGAGCCTCTGATATGCCCCAACATGAAGGCGTACTTCTCCGTAGGTCCGAGCGCCCCAGCGCCGAAGCCGAGATCTTGCGGGCCTTGGCCCATCCCCAGTGGAGGGACCGTGTGCTCCAGTTGATCGAGGAGGCAGACCTTCCATCGGAAGATGCCAGGCGCTTCTACCGCCTCGTTGCCGGCCATAAAGAGGAGCTCAAAACGGAAGGAGACCTCGTAGCCGTGCTGGACCGGTTCGAAGACGCGGATTTTGCCCTGATGATGCGCACCCGGCTGCAGGAGATCCATGCACTGATGGCGAAAGTGCCTCTGGATGACACCGTCATCGTGGGATGCGCCCGCACCCTGAAACATTACCGGTTTTTGCGCGTCAAGCGGGAATGGGCACAATTCTTGCAGTCCAAACCAGTGTTGACGGAAGAAGATCGCGAGCGCGTCCGTGAATACGAACGGCTCCTACAGAACCTCAAGGGAGCTGTAAAGGGCAGTGCTTCAACAAGGGAGTGATGAGCGTGTCTCTGGAGGAAGGGCATACCAATTCAGAGTTCGAGCGGCTGCGGGAACACGGCCGCCAAACCGGCTACCTCACGTATGACGAAATCAACGAGACCTTGATCCATGAAGACTTGGATGCAGACCAGATAGATGATCTGCTGCAGGCCTTCGAAGATGAGGGGATTGAGGTGGTCGCAAAACTCGCAAAGGAGGACGCAACGTCGTCGCGGGAGGATGCGCATAGCGTGGGCATCGCCCGAGAGGTGGAACTGGCTGAAGAAGAGCTGGCGGCTCTAGAGAATGCTCCCCTCGACGATTCGGTGCGCATGTGGCTGCGTGAGATCGGCAAGACCCCCCTCCTCTCCCTTGAAGAAGAGATCGAGCTGGCGAAGCGCATCAAAAGCTCGGACGAGGCCGTCAGGAAAGAGGCGAGAGATCTCCTGACCCGTGCGAACCTTCGCCTCGTAGTGTCCATCGCCAAACGCTACAGCGGCCGCGGCATGTCCTTCCCGGACCTGATCCAGGAAGGCAATATCGGCCTCATCCGAGCTGTGGAGAAATTCGACTTCAGCAAGGGATACCGCTTCAGCACCTACGCCACATGGTGGATCCGTCAAGCCATAACCCGCGCCATCGCCGACCAAGGCCGCACGATCCGCATACCCGTCCATATGGTGGAAACCATCAACCGCCTCATCAAAACGAGCAGCCGCCTGTTGCAAGACCTTGGTCGCGAGCCCACTATGGATGAGCTTGCCCGCGCCCTGGATATGCCGCCGGAACGCGTCTGCGACATTATCCGCATCGCTCCGGAACCACTCTCGCTGGAAACGCCCATCGGCGAAGAGGAAGACAGCCACCTTTCTGATTTCATCGAAGATCATGAAGCCCTCTCTCCCGACGATGCAGCATCCACCCTCCTTCTTCGTGAGAAGATCGAAGAGGTTCTGGACCAGCTCACGCCCCGCGAGCGTGATGTGCTGATCATGCGCTTTGGCCTGGAAGACGGCTGTTCCCGCACGCTGGAGGAAGTAGGCCGGCATTTCCGCGTGACGCGCGAGCGCATCCGCCAGATTGAAGCCAAGGCCCTGCGCAAACTGCGCCATCCCAGCAGAAGCAGCAAGCTTCGCGAATACCTGGAATAGACGCGCACCGCCTGTGGACACCCTCTTCATCGAAGGCCTCGAATTCTACGGATACCATGGCGCTACCGACGAAGAACAGGCCGTAGGCCACCGGTATCAGGTGGATGTATCCCTTCAACTCGATCTCAGCTCCGCCGCCGAGAGCGACCGCCTGGACCACACCGTCAATTACGCCGCTGCCGCAAAGCGCATCATCGCTATCGGCACCACTACCCGCTTTCGCCTTCTGGAGGCTTTGGCTGAGGAGCTTGCACGTACCCTCCTTGCCGAGTTTCCATCCGTGAGGAGAGTGCGCCTGCGCTTGGCCAAAATCTATCCGCCCATGAACGCCATCGCCAAGGCGGCAGGAGTAGAGATCGAACGAACCCGCTGAGGCGGAACAGCGCAGGGCTGGGAGTTCACATCACCGATTGTGCGCGACGACGCGCGACGAACTCCTGGGCATCTTGTGCGTATAATAACCGTAGCAGCCGGATCCCTCTTGTGGGCGTTCCGGGAGGCTGCCGCCCGGGTCCGGAGGTAGTGCAGAAGCACCGCACCGGACGGCCGCTGAACAATAACCCGCTAAGCCGGGGCGGTCAACATCCCCGCTGCGGGGGCCTTCGGGTCCAATCCCGCGGCTGGCCGCCCCATAAAGGAAGGAGCGACCTTCATGTTCCAAAAGCCGCTTCCCCCCGAGTATGCCCGCCTCGGTCCGGAAGCCACCGCCGAACGCATCGGCGAAGCGCGCGAGGCGCTGGGCGATGCCGTCGTGATCCTCGGCCATCACTATCAACGGGACGAAATCATCCGCTGGGCCGATTACCGAGGCGATTCTCTCAAGCTGTCGCAACTCGCCGCCCAGCGCAAAGAAGCCCCCTTTATCGTCTTCTGCGGGGTCCATTTCATGGCCGAGTCCGCTGACATACTCACGGAAGACCGCCAGGCCGTGATCCTGCCCAACCTATCGGCCGGATGCTCCATGGCCGACATGGCCGATATCTACCAAGTAGAGGACGCGTGGAAGCACATCACCCAATATGTTGACCCCAGCGCCGTGATCCCCATCACCTACGTGAACTCTACTGCGGACCTCAAAGCATTCGTGGGCCGCAATGGGGGCGCCTGCTGCACATCATCCAACGCAAGAAAAGTCATGGAGTGGGCTCTGGAGCGTGGCGACCGCGTCTTCTTCTTTCCCGATCAACACCTCGGACGCAATACCGCCATCACCCTTGGCTTCGACGTCCAGCGCGATATGGTCCTTTGGGATCCTATGGAGAAGCACGGAGGTGTTACCCCACAGGCCGTTGCGTCCGCCCGAGTGATCCTTTGGAAAGGGCATTGCTCGGTCCATCAACGCTTCACTGTGGACCAGATTGCCCGGGCGCGCCGGGAGCACCCGGATATCAAGATCATCGTCCATCCGGAATGCAGCTTGGATGTGGTTCAGGCATCGGATTACAACGGCTCCACGGAAGCGATTATCCGCAGGGTGTCGGAGGCGCCCAGCGGATCCAAATGGGGTGTCGGAACAGAGATCAACCTGGTCAACCGGCTCCAGCAGGAGCATCCCGACAAGCTCATCTTCTGCCTGGATCCCATCGTATGCCCCTGCTCCACCATGTACCGCATCCACCCGCACTACCTGCTCTATGTGCTGGAACAGCTTGTGCAAGGGCGCGTGGTCAACCGTATCACGGTGGAGGAGCATACCAAGCACTGGGCGCGCATCGCGCTGGAACGGATGCTGGCGATCTCATAACGCCTGCGCAGAACCCGATGCGGCAGCCCTGCATCACAAATGGTGGATGGGGAAGATCAACTGCCTCACTTGCTCCACCGTGTCCCGTGCGCTTGCCATTGCGCGCTCTCGGTCGTGGGGAGCAATGGGTGGGTCCTCATGGTCCGTGAGTGTGGGCATCCGTTCATGATCGGGGAAGGTGTGGGGAACAGTGTCGGACAGCTCCACACCAAAGAGTACCCCGAATGCCAGCGCCCACATCCTTGGCACTGTCGTGGGGTTGTACCCTCCCCCACCCAGGGCAACGATGGGCTTCTCCAAGGCTGCGACGTCGCGCACAGCCTCCACCCATCCTTGGGCGGTGAGGCAAAGGCGGGCCAGCGGGTCCAAATAATGCGGGTCGGCCCCCATCTCCAGCACAATGGCTTCGGGATCGAACGCCCGAAGGATGGGTAAACCGGCGTCACGCCATGCGCCCAGCCAGATGTCGTCCGTAGTATAGGGCCACATGGGCAGATTGACGCTGTAGCCAAGCCCCTCGCGCACACCGCGTTCATGCACGAAGCCGGTTCCGGGAAAGAGCGTCTGCCCGGTCTCGTGGATGGAGATGGTCAGCACGGAGTTGTCGTCATAGAAAGCCTCCTGAACGCCATCCCCGTGGTGCACATCTATGTCCACGTAGGCGATGCGCTGGTACTTGCGCTTCAGGCGGTGGATGGCCGCGACACAGTCATTGAACACGCAGAAGCCCGCCGCTCTGTCAAAATGGGCGTGATGCAGCCCGCCGGAGATATTCATAGCGACCGGAGCGCCGTCCAGGACGGCCTGCGCAGCATCCACCGAGGCTCCGGTATAAAGCAGGGAAGCTTCCCACATGCCGGCGAACACGGGATTATCACCGTATCCGAAGCCGTACCTCTGCGGGAAGGGAACGTGCTCGCCCGAACTGAGGCGGTCTACTGCCTCGATATACTCCGCGCTGTGCACCTTGAGCAGATCCTCCATGGAGCAGGGTTGCGGAGTGCGGACCTCCACGTGCTCCAACGCTCCGTAACTCTCGAGCAGGGCGTAGGTGCGCAGCAGCCTGGCGGGCTTGAGCGGGTGAAGCGGTCCCATATCGTAATGCCGGAAGTCATCGGTGTACACAAATACGCCGGCAGGAGAACCCATGATTTACCCCCTCTCTTCCAAACTGCGCCAAAGATAGAGCGATGCGATGGTGCAATAGGGCGTCCACCTTTCCCCGAAGCTCCGCACCGCCGTTGGGGTGGGGAGCGCATCCAAACCATAGGCGCGCTGGATCGCCTTGCGAATGCCCAAATCCCCATAAGGAAGGACGTTGGTTCTGCCCAAGCGGAAGATGAGGAACATATGCGCCGACCACGGGCCAATGCCCCTCAAGCCCACGAGGACTTCCTCCACTTGGTCATCAGGAAGTTCGTGGATACGCTCCAAGCGGTTCTCCGACTGCAGGGCATGGGCTGCCAGATCCTTGAGGTAACGCACCTTCATTTGGGAAAGCCCAGCGCCCCGAAGCGCCTCCTCGGGCAGGCTCGCGAGCACCTCTGCCGACACCCGCCCGCCGGGAAAAAGGACCTGAAGGCGGGAATAGATGCGTTCCGCCGCCCCACCGGACAATTGCTGATAGACGATGGCTTCCACCAACGCCTCAAAATGGCTGACCTTGCCGTCCGGCACCAACCGCACATCTGGGCAGCGTTCCATAAGCCGGGCCAGCACTGGGTCCCTGCCCCTCAAGAAGGCGGCTCCAGCATCGAACACTCCCGGGTCAAACAAGGAAGGCCCCATCACTGCCTGCTGCCTTGCGGAAGGAGCACCGCACCCCGCGGAGCCCAACGCATCCATACCAGAAAATCAGATCCTCTAGAAGACGCCGCGTAGAAAGGACAGAGGCGCACCCGCACCTTCTGCGGAGACCCTTCAGAAGGCACGACAGCATCCGCCTCGAATTGCGCATCCTCCTCGTCGCCCCCATGCGGCAGGATGCGCAAATGCAGATCCGAGGCAGTTTCCGCCCGCAGTGCTACGTGTTCCACCGAAAGGCCCGGGTTCAGTGCAGCATCGGCAGCAAGCACCAGCGGCCCCCACATAACAGCCGCCCGCCCGGAATTGCCCCGGTCGCCCAACCCCAGACGCACGGGAATGGCGATGCGCAGATCTACCCGGTCGCCCGCTCGCCACAATCGAGTGACACCAAGGTACTCCCCTCGCCGAACCCTGCCGGGCCACGGCCGGCCGTTCACATGCACTTGTACGTGATCCGACCACGCCGGTACGCGAAGAAGGAGGGTGAACCGCCGAGGGCGCGTGCCTGGGTCAATCCGCAGCGCAACATCGGGATCCAGAGGATAGCGCGTCTGCTGGCTGATGTGCACCGAACCGGGCGCCAGCGGAATGCGGGCAGCCGACGTACAATAGAAGTTGACTGCGGGACCTCGGCTCGTCGCGCCATACACAAAGGTGGGCAGCAAAGCGATGCCCCTGGGGCCGCTGCTTAGGCAGCAACTCGTAGAAGTGCCGTAGGGTTTGCGGCCCTCCAAGGGGGTGTAGTAGCACCATGCCTCTCCCGAGGGCTTCTGAGCGCCCAGCAGGTGATTGTACACCGTGCGCTCCAGTTGATCTACAAAGCGCGCCTCACCCAGCAACCTCAAGAGCTGCACGTTGAATTGTTCCCAGGTCACCGTAACGCACGTTTCACAGATGGAAGCAGCCACTGTATTGGGCAGTACCCCATCGTCCTGCCATACCTCGAAACTGCTGCCACTTCCCGTAAGATAGAGGCGATGCCGGGTTATGTCCTCCCATGCTATGAGGGCATCGGTCAGGTATCGCCTCACCCCGGTCGCCCTGTAGAGTTCCAGAAGCCCGCAGAGGTTGGAAAGCATCTCATAGGCTTTGGCATTAGCCACCCGGCGAACGCTGTGGGTGCGCTCCAATGCGGAGAGAATGTGCGGCCCGCCAGGCTCCTCCCATTGGGCTACCAGATATCGGCCGAAATCCAGATACCGCCGATCTCCCGTGGCTCGATACAGGAGCACGATGGGCTCCAGCACGCTGGTGGCCGCCATGCCCATGTGCGTTCCGGCGGAAAGGATATCCTGCTTTCCCGGCCCGAACCGCTTGAGGAGGAGATCGGCGGCTCTGCGTGCGGCATTGAGGGCGGCGCGGTTCCCCGTCGCCTGATAATATGCCAAAAGGCCCAGGATGCAGTACTTGTGAACCCATACGTCCCAATCCGCTCCAGGATACAGGCCGAACCGCTTATCCGGAGTATACGTGCCCAGGTACCCATCGGCCTCCTGTGTGCGGATCAGCTCGCGCACGACCCGGTCCATCTTCGCGCGAAGCAAGGGGTCATGTTCCGCGGCATAGGTGAGGGAAGCCGCATGGAGCCACTTGCCTACATGCTCTCCGACCCATGCTTGGGACCCCGGCCGGTGCCGAAAGCCGGATAGCAGCTCATCCTCGTCCACTGCCAGAAGCCGGTTGCGCGCATTGAGCCTCCAGCGAGCGCCCAACAAGCCACCGAGCTGCACGTTACCCGGGGCAAGAAGATCCTCCCGATCCGCAACGACGGCGGTGTTGGGGAGCGCAAGCCCTGCAGGGTTCTGTTGAGCAACGGCTTCGGAACCCGCCGCTCCAACGCAAAGCACGAGTGCTACGATCGTCAAAACGCGCATGACACCCTCCGTCGTAATCCTGGGCTGTGCCAAACCAGATGAGCTCTCTACGCAGCTTCTAATTCTATGATGTTAGCCAGCATGAGTGTAAATTCCTCCGATACCCGCGGGATCCCACCCGGCCCCTCGGAAGCGCCGCTCCTTCAAACCGGCAGGAGTGCCGGGGTGAGGAACGTCGCCAATGCGGAATGGACCCCATGAGGAACCGAAACCATAGGTTCACAAAGACTACCTTGCACAACACTGCAGGGATGGTTTCCGGATCTCGAACCTGGAACGGAGGTGAACGAACGTGGCGCAAATGGCGCGGTGCCCTCGATGCACTGCAATGAACATGGAACATCGGCGGACGTGTTGGAGGTGCAAGAGCACTCTGCCGCCGAGCTTTTATCTCGATGCGCGGTACCGGCGCAATCCCCTGCCGCCCGGCGTGCCGGGTACCCTTGCAGAGCGATCGCCGGTATGGCGAATGGTCAGCCGTATCTGCCACGCACTCGTGGAGCTGTAGTCCTATTGCCGTTGGGAGAGATCAGGCAAGGCCTTGCATCCGATCGGAGGGATCGAGACATCGCGTAGGGTGCTTGCCTGCTCGCAGTGTCGCGGCAAATCCAGGGGCTGCCGGCGGACGCCACAAGGCCGGGCCGGCGATCTGGAAGAGGGATGGGCGGAGGCGCCGTCACCCGAATGACGCCTACGTCCATCTCCTTACGCCCATATCCCAAAAAGAGCGGACCCGGACCGCCGGTCACGTGGACGCGCCGTGAAAAAGGCTCGACGCGCACCCGAGGCGACGTGAAGATGAGGCGATAGGTGCCTGCAACAATGTGTTCCATGCGGAAGGTACCCGAGGCGTCCGTTTGGGCGCTGGCGGCGACCCAACGGAACCAGAAGGGGCGCACGATGCCGGGCGCTGCCTGCGTGCGGAACGCCTCCGGCACTGCAGAGGCCGGCACCAGTGCCACCTTTGCTCCGGCGAGCGGAGCGCCGTTGAGGAAGATGCGCCCAGTCAAACGGCCGCCGGCAAACATGGTGCGCTCATCCAGCATCTGGGCCACCCGACCTTCGGGGATCTCTGCCCGGCGGTACCATAGCTGTGCCTTCTCTCTCCGGCCCAAGCGCGCGTAGATATCACCAACCACAATCCGCGCATCCCGCGTCAAATAAACCCACTCCCGCCCGCCGGCCAGCCGATCCGCGTAGTTCAGAACCTCCTCGGTAGCCGGAGCGCTCCGCAGCTTATCTAAGAATAACCCCAAAAACTGCTGATCGGGGCAGTGGGTGAGCTTGGCATACTCTACTCGAAGGCATTCCTCGGGCCGCCAGCTAACGGTGGCAGCGTCGTGCCATGTTCGAAAGGCAACCGCAGACAGAGAGGTAAGGTACCTGCGCCGGGCAAGAAAAGCCTCCACCCGTTTGGCAGCCTCAGGCGTGATCGCGGGCCCATCCACTGCTTCGGCAAGGACGTTCATGGTGACGGCGCCTGCCGGACGCATGAGAAGCACGGTGTCGAACGCGGGAGCCCCAAGAGGCACTCCGGCAGCACGAGCCAGGCGGTTGGCAGCCACGGAATACCCGTTGGGAGCCATCTCTGCAAGGTCCCACGCATAGTCATAGCGGCTTGCCAGGATGCGCGGCGTGACTCGAAGGAAGACCAGGGTCAACGCCAACACGATCATCGGAACGGATCCTGCGCGCAGCCTTCCCGCTGCCGAGAGGCCCGGAAAGGCCAGGGCTGCCATCATCCCTCCTACTGAAAACTGCAGAGCCGCGGCAGCCCCCACCGCCAGGAGCGCCATTCGCATCCATGCCGGACTTCCGATGCCGCCCAGCGTGGTATAGAAGGAAATGAGGCCGTCCGCACTGATGGTAGGGGCCATTCGGACAGCTATCGCTGCGCAACTGCCTGCGAGGGCCCCACTCACAATCAGTTCCCGCAACACCGCCGGGTCCTGAGGCAGCTCATAATTGCCGCTATCCAGATCTCCGGCCACTCCCCTGGAAGAGAGCAGCACCCAAGCAGCGGCGCCCAGAACCGCCAACCTCAGCCAAAGAGCCGGAAGGTTATCCCCAAGTAGCCGCCCAACACCAAACCAAAACGCCAAGGCAGGCAGCGCCGCAGTCACTACGATGAGAAACACTTTGATCACCGGCTGAGTGTGCATATAGGTGTGCGTCAGAACGCTCAAGTTCCAATCCACACCGCTTGTGAGGCGGAATGTGGGGTTCAGCGCACGCAGGAGCCCATACACTCCCACGAGCCACACGCCGATGCCCAAGGCCAGCACAGAGGCGGGTGAAAGATCGGCCAGCCTCCGGCAGAGCTCCTGGATTACGGGGCTCCACAACAGGGCGCGAGGAACGGGAACCGTGTCCGGCACGTTTCCCATGGCGGCAAGCGGCGCATTGGCCTCAAGCAGAAGGCGGTAGGTAGCCACGCAGAGATCGAACGCAGCTATGGAAGCGCCGAGGAGGCCGAACAGGAGGCCGTATCGCAGGCCGGCGGCTATGCTTGGCGCCCGGGCTGGGCCGCCATCAGCCGGTGGGGCAGAAGGAAAATCCATCCTAGGGCGCCTGCCCTTCTCCATGCAGCACACCACCCGCCTGCGGAAGAGAGAGCAGCATTGCGCACACGTCGGCGCCTTCCGGTTGATCACCCGCATCAGCAGGAAGTACCACGAAGGCATTGGCCCCCAACAGGGATCGGATCATGCCGGAACCCTGTGGTCCGGTAGGCTCGGCCCAAAAGCTCCCGTCGCTCCACGTTACGCGCACGCGCACGTACTCTTCCCGGCCCGGCGCATGGCGGATGGCCTGCGTGAGCCTTGCGGACACGCGCGGCCGCTCCAATTGGCTGCGCCCGCTCAGCTTCCAAAGCACAGGGCGTACAAATACCTCGAAGGTCACCATCGCCGATACCGGGTTACCGGGCAATCCGAAGAAGAGGCTCGTGCCTATCTGCCCCACCGCAATGGGCTTTCCCGGCTTCATAGCCACGCGCCACAATTGCAGGTGACCGATGCGTTCCAGCACCGGTTTCACAAAGTCCCTATCTCCAACGGACACGCCTCCCGAGCTGATGATCACATCGGCGGGGGCACCGCCTTCCATTCCAGCCGCGCTGCGAAGAGCCTCTTCCACCTGTTCCTCCAGATCCGGCACCCGAGCGATACTGAGGATCTCAGCGCCCGCATCCAAAGATGCTGCAGCCAGACTGAATGTGTTCGTGTCGCGGATCTGCCCCGGATCCGGGCGGATGGCGGGGTCTACGATCTCGTCTCCGGTGGCGATCAATGCAACCTTGGGCCGGCGAGTGCACAACGGTTCCGGGCACCCCGCCGCAGCCAACGCCGCAATCTCCGGCGGGCCTATGACGGTCCCGGCTTGCACCAAGCGGACCCCCGATGTGTAGTCCTCCCCGCGGCGGCGCACGTGCATCCCCTGCTTTGCCGGCGCCAAAACCTGCACCCGAGAACCGGTGACGCGTACGTCCTCGATGGGCACGACGGCATCGGCACCGGGGGGTATGGGAGCGCCCGTCATGATACGCACACAGGCACCAGATCTCAACGCGGGACCAGGACCCTCGCCGGCCAGCACATCGCCCAGCGCCTCGAGGAGCACCGGGTTCGACGGCGATGCTGCTGCAACATCCGCGGCGATGACCGCGTAGCCATCCATGGCGGAGTTATCGAAGGGTGGATTGTCTATATCCGCAGCGACATCTTGGGCTAACACGCGCCCCAGAGCTTGCAAAAGCGGCACGCGCTCGCCGGGCAGGGCCCGTACCTGATGAAGGAGAGCATGGAGCGCGTCTCGAACCGAAAGCATCGAGCATCCCTGGCGCCTCGGGCGCGGTCAATCGGAATAGGCAAGCACGCCCAAGTTCCACGAGGAAGCCTGCAATTCCTGCCGCGCTTCCTACACTTGACACGCGCCGAACAGCGTGACTATACTATGCATCGGTGATATCCGCTGCGGATGTGCCGCGATAGCTCAGTTGGTAGAGCAGTGGACTGAAAATCCACGTGTCCCTGGTTCAAGTCCGGGTCGCGGCACTCTTCCCGATCTCTCGCGTAGGAGCCGTATTGAGGGGATCAGGCGTATAGGCCGACGTGGCTCAGTGGTAGAGCAGCTCACTCGTAATGAGCAGGTCCGCGGTTCGAATCCGCGCGTCGGCTTTCCCAATTTGTGCTGCCTGTCCGCTGGGACCCGCTGGTGCATGTCCCCAGTGTCAGACCGGGGTCCTTTCGCGGGGGATTTTGCCCGCCCGCGTCGAGAGGGCCGACGGCGTTTATTGAACACCCCTCTCTTCCCCGAACAGCGCTCGGATGGCCCACCGTGCGTTCAATCACGGCAAAATGTGTTGACATATTTCTGCATCTGGGATATACTAAACGTGCCCGCCAACCCCACCGCAATGCTTTGGCTCGCCCCGTAGAGGAGGGATGAAAACGCACGATGACCCCTGACCCCGATGCCCTCGCGGCTCAAACCGCTCCCCAGACGACGGCAGACGACCAAATGACGGCGGATTTCCAAAGGGTCACGGGCGAATACAACGCCCAACAGATCCAGGTTCTTGAAGGGCTGGAAGCCGTCCGCCGGCGCCCGGCAATGTACATCGGAGGCACCGATCTCAAGGGGCTCCACCATCTGTTCGTTGAAGTGAGCGACAATGCCATTGACGAAGCCATGGCAGGCTTCTGCACCCGCATTGACGTCACGCTCCATCGTGACGGAAGCATCTCGGTATTGGACAACGGGCGCGGCATCCCCGTGGATATCAATGAACAGACCGGTTTGCCCGGAGTGGAGCTTGCCCTCACGCGACTGCACGCCGGCGGCAAGTTCGACAGCGGTTCGTACAAAGTGTCCGGCGGCCTTCACGGTGTAGGCGTGTCGTGCGTGAATGCCGTGTCCGAATGGCTTACCGTAGACGTGTGGCGCGGCGGCAAGCGGTACCGTATCGGCTTCAGCCGAGGCGTCACCACGGAACCCCTTCATGTGGTGGAAGAAGCCCCGCCTGACCGCACGGGGACTCTGGTGCGGTGGAAGGCGGATCCCGAAATCTTCGGCGCCATCGAGTACGATCCCGAACGCATCACGCGGCGCATGAGGGAACTCGCATACCTGAACAAGGACGTCGTCCTCACCTTCACGAACGAACGGGACGGCACTCCCACGGAAACGTTCCACTTCGAAAAGGGACTGGCTGCCTTCGTTGAGCACCTCAACGAGAACAAGGATCCTCTCCATCCTGCCATCACCTTTAGCGGCGTGCGAGACGATATTGTCATAGACGTGGCTATCCAATACAACACGGGGTATCAGGAAGCCGTCCTCTCGTTCGCCAACATGATCAACACGCCCGACGGGGGCACGCACCTTTCCGGGCTTCGCACCGCCCTCACCCGCACGCTGAACTCCTACGCACGCAAACAAGGGTTCATCAAAGAAAAGGATCCCAACTTCTCCGGCGACGATGTGCGGGAAGGCCTCTCGGCCATTATCTCCGTGAAGCTTGCCCATCCTCAGTTCGAATCGCAGACCAAGGTCAAACTCGTCAATGCCGAGGTGGAGGGGATTGTCAATTCCTTGGTAGGCGAGCAGCTCGGCGCCTTTTTGGAACAGAACCCTGCCGTAGCCCGCCGCATCGTCGAAAAGGTGCTTACGTCACAGCGCGCCAGGGAAGCGGCCCGCCGTGCAGCGGATCTCGTGAAGCGCCAGAGCGCCCTGGAATCCAATTCTTTGCCGGGCAAGCTCGCAGATTGCACAGAGCGTGACCCATCCAAGTGCGAGCTCTTCTTGGTAGAGGGCGATTCGGCTGGTGGATCTGCCAAGCAAGGGAGGGATCGGAGGACGCAGGCAGTGTTGCCCCTCCGCGGCAAGATCATCAATGTAGGAAAGGCGCGCATAGATAAGGTCCTGGAAAACGCCGAAATCCGCGCTCTGATCACCGCATTGGGAACCGGCATCCAGTTCGAAAGCGACAGCAACGGCGACGAAGAAGGCGCCGCGCCGAATGGTTCCGGCAACGGCACTGGAAACGGCAAAAAGGGGGGGTACGATCTCTCCAAACTCCGCTACCACAAGATCATCGTCATGACCGATGCCGATGTGGATGGCGACCACATCCGCACGCTCCTTCTCACCTTCTTCTGGCTGTATATGCGCCCGCTGGTGGAAGAAGGGTACGTCTACATCGCCCAGCCGCCCTTGTACCGCATCAAAGCCGGCAAAGACCAGCAGTACTATGCCCAGACAGCCGAAGAACGAGACGAAATCCTCAAGAGCCTCCGCAACAAGCGCGACGTGCACGTGACACGCTTCAAAGGATTGGGCGAGATGGACCCCGAGGACCTGGAGGACACCACCATGAGCCCGGCGCATCGGCGCCTCGCTAGGGTGCGCATCGAAGAGGCTCTGGCGGCTCAGGAACTCTTTGACGTACTCATGTCCGACAAGGTGGAGCCGCGCAAAGAGTTCATCATTCGCCATGCCAAAGAGGTGTCCGACGTGGACTGGCACAGCTAAGCGCGGCAGCTAACCCTGAGGCAGCGTACCCCAGCGCCGCCAGACGAAAAGGCAAAGTCCATCATGAACGCCGAGGCTCAGCGTCGCTTCGTTGGCCGATAGGCCGGCCGGCGAGGTTTGCGAGAAGGAACACCCGGAGCCTGAGCAGCATCTGTAACGGTGCCCGTGAGAGGTATATTCTTGCCGCATTGAGGGCAAAACAGATTATTGCGGCGCACGGCCGCAATCGGCACGCGAAGCTGGTAACCGCACCCAGGGCATACAACAGGGATCTCACCTGGCGGCATATTCTCCTCCAATCTCCTGGAGGGATTGCCCCCAGGCATTGCGCGATACAAGCCTGACGAAGAACGCGAAGCCTCGGTTCGGTAACCGCACCTCCGGGCGCTTCGTTTGCCCTGTGGCATAATAGGGCAGTACTTGTTGTGCAGTGTAGCACGCAGATGCCGCCATGGTCAACGGCAGAAGCCGACGGAGGTCTGCTGCAAACGCCGGAACGCCTTCCGCGTCGAAGCCGTAATTCACCCATAGGAACCTGCCTCGAACCCGCAAGGAGGATGCACGATATGTCTCGTGGTTTTATGCTCGGTATCCTGGCGATCCTCGTGATCCTGATGGGCATCGTGTCCTATATGATGATGCCCAAACCACCCGAGCCGCCCAAACCCATAGACCCTGCCAAGATGCACCAGATGCAGGAAGCCGAGATGAAGCAGCGGCAGGAGCAGATGAAAAAGGCCATGGCCATGCGCGTACAAGAGAATGCGGCAGGCAAACAAGGCAAGAACAAGGCACCGCGTAAGATACCTGGCGCCATGGACATCAGCTCGGACTGGTTCCACAAGCGCAAACCGGGGGAAGCGGGCATAGAAGAACTTGCCAAAGAGGCAGCTTCCCAACAGCCTCCGGCCGTTCCCACTACAACGCCGGTGACGCCTCCGCCCGCTCAACCTCAACCCGCAGCCCACTGATATCAGGCTTCCTGCCTTCCCTGTGGAGCCGCCGGACACGGCGCCAACCCCGCGGTCCACAGGGACCGCTTAGCGCGGGCGCGAAGTTTGGGCTGCCGATGCGGGTTCTTTGCTCACCGCGAGAGCCCTCCGGCGCACCCGCACGCCGGAGCTGCTTCCACGCGGCCTCTGGGCGCCCAATCCCGGCTCAGGCCGTGTCCGTCTGCCATGCCCAAGCGCCCGCCCCGGCTCGGCCTGCTGATGGAAGCGGAGTCCGGGGCGCATCCGTTCCGGCAAATCAGCCTCTGTCCCCATGGCCTGCCCGTTTCTTTGCTGCTCCGAACGGTTATGGCGGCCGGAAGGCCCTTCCCTCCATTCCACACGACAAAGAGCCTCGGGACCCATTAGGGACATCGGCCAAACAGGCTCTTGACAGCCGCCGCAGTATTGTGATAGGATAAAGCACGATTAGAACGGACCGGTACTATCCAAAGGCGGCACTCCCTACACCATGGGCTCGGGAAGCAAACAGAAACTGCTCCACGCAGCGCGAGAACTGTTCTATCGCAATGGTTTTATCGCCACCAGCGTGGATGACATCATCGCGGCTGCAAGAGTGAGCAAGAGCAACTTCTATTACCACTTCAAGAGCAAAGAAGAACTTGGCTTAGCGGTGCTGGACCAGCGGCGATGCGAGCTCGAGGGCCTATTGGCTGGAAGCCTTCAAAACGAGAACCTCCCTCCCATGGAGAGGGTGAAGCGCTTCCTGACACCGCTCATGGATCCTGAGGATGGCGGAGACCCGGCTGGCTGCCCATTCGGCAACCTTATCGCAGAGATGGCAGAGCACAGCGAAACATTTCGATGCCGCCTGAGCAGCATGTTCAACGGCCTCACCTCCACCATCTGCACCGTGGTGGAAGAGGGCCAGCGAATCGGCCAATTTCGCACCGACCTTTCGGCCGACGCCATTGCAGCGCTGATGGTGCAGACCGTTCAAGGGGCGCATCTCTTGGCAAAGTGCCACAAAAAGCGTGAGGCGTACCTTCGGAGCGTGGACGCGCTCATCCGGCTCATCGAGCCCTATCCTATGTCCGCATAAGTAAAGCACGAACTTTGAAAAATACCCGCGCAAGTGAAACCTTTGACGTCATGGCGGCGTCTTATAGGACGGAACGGTACGTACAATAAGGATCGCAGCAGCAGATGTATATAAGAACGGACGAAGGCAATTCAGGGAGGAGGCGACAAACCATGAACACCCCAACCACAGATCGCGATCAGACAAGGCAGGCAGAGTTTGAGGCCCTTGTCGCTCGAACGCAGCGGCAGGCCTACAACATGGCCTACAGGCTCACGGGAAACCGTGACGACGCCGAGGACCTGACGCAGGAAGCCTACCTCCGGGCCTACCGGTCCTTCGACAAATACAACCGGGAGTTGCCCTTTGAAAACTGGTTCTTCCGCATCCTCTCCAACCTGTTTGTGGATGGGCTGCGGCGTAAGCCACGCCAAGCACCGCTCTCACTGGATCAACCGCTTTCGGAAGATGGCGAGGGTGAATACACCCTGGAAATCGCCGACCCCCACAGCGATCCCGAAGAGCAAATCATGAAGGACATCATGGACGAGCGCATCCAGTGTGCCCTCGCCAAGCTGCCCAAGGACTTCCGCACGGCGGTCCTTCTGTGCGATGTACAAGGCTTGAGTTACGAAGAGATCGCTCGCGCTATGGGCACCAGCATCGGCACGGTGCGCAGCCGCATCCACCGAGGGCGCAAGATGATGCGCCGCCTCATGGAAGCGGGCTCGTGCACGCAGCGCGCCCTGGCGCTCAAGGCAAACCCCGCTTAGCAATACCCACGCGAAGCGCACCCATACCTTCGGGGCTGCCGGAATCCTTCGGCAGCCCTCCTTATACATCCCCTACACTTGACAGATCGGCCCGCGGAAGACTAAAATGGGCCGTCTTCGGGCTCCATTGGCCCAATTGCACCCATCTCCCATCGGTCGGCGATGCCGTGTCCCTGCGATGCTCCATGCGCCGACAAGGAAGGTTCCGTTGTGACGGACGAGTTCGTGTTCGATTTTGAAGGTGAGTTCTCGCTTCTGGATATCGGCGCCACCAGCAGCCTCCTCAAAACGGGCAGCGTCCGCCCAACTGTCCTGGCCTACACGCAGAACATGGGTGTAGAAGCCGTGTCTTTGCGCTGGAATGACGACACCACCGTCGCCGAAGCGCTTGAACAAGCCCGCCGCTATTTGCGTGAGCTTCAGCCGCTTGCCTACGGCATCATCGCACACATCAGCAGGCAAAAAGGAGCCCTCATCTACCACCAGCCCGAGGTCTCCGCTCCGCCGGGAAGCAACGATTTCCTCGCAATCGCCCTCTTCGCCCGAGGCGGCATCGCCCGTGCTGTGACCTATCCGATCCGCCGCAATCTGGACCGCATCGCACTGGGAATGCCTTCCGTTACAGACGCCGACACGACGGACTGGATGCCCCTTGGCGATCTGTGGAACAACCCCTTCTGCGCGGGGGATCTTGTGCGGTTTCGCCTTCACGACCGGCCTGTTGATCCTTCCTCCCCGCTCTGGCAGAAGGTGGTGGATCTTACTCGGCTGCGCATCCAGGAAGACCAGCCCAACGCAGACGATTACATGGCGTTCCTTGATGACCTGCGCAACGGCATATTCCGTGTGGCAGGCCGTTCAGACGGTCACCCAAACCGGGTACTCTTGCGCCCGCGAACCGTGTTCAACCCCTTGGGAACGCTCACTGTAGAAGCATCACGCCTCACCCTCATGGAGGCTTCGCCGGCGGCTGAAGATCGGGTGGCTGCGCCATGATGATCGTGTCTGTGGTCAACCAAAAGGGAGGTGTGGCGAAAACCACCACCACGGCGAACCTGGGCGCTTGCCTGGCGGAACGGGGCTACAGGACCCTGCTGATTGACCTCGACCCCCAAGCCAACCTAACCCTCGGCCTGGGGGTCGAATGGTACCATCGGGATCGCGCCCTCCACAACGTGTTGCTGGATCCGGAAGAGACGCCGATCGCCTCGGTGCTTCAACCGATTGGAGACCTTCCACTCTACCTCGCGCCCGGCCACCTGAACCTCGCCGAAGCAGAAGTGATGCTCATGCCGGCGGCAGACAAAGCCTACCGCCTGCGCAACGCACTGGAAGTGCTCCTGGAAACCCAGCGCTTTGACTGGGTGCTCATAGACTGCCCGCCTTCTCTGGGCACGCTCACACAGAACGGCATCGTCGCCAGCACCCACCTGTTGATCCCCACAGAACCCAAATACTATGCCTTCGCCGGTATGGACACCCTTAACAAGATGATCGTGCGCCTTACCCGAGGTCTCCGCTTCAAGGTGGAAACGCTCGGCGTGCTCCTCACGATGGTAGAGCGCGGAACACGCATCCATCAGATTATTTCCCAAGAGATACGCGAACGCTTCGGAGCCAAAGTGTTCGATACGGTAATATACAAGAACATCCGCCTCTCCGAATCCGAAATGGAAGGCAAACCCATCATCCTCTTCGACCGGAGGGCCAGCGGCGCCCAGAATTACGAGGCTCTTACGGAAGAAGTGCTGCGACGAGCACCCTCTGAGTGCCTCCCTGCAGCCACAGGATAGCCTCTCACCCATCGCAGATGGCGCCGGCGAACATCAGGAGATCGAAAGAACGTGCGCGGGGACAAGCTCGCATCGCTTCGGCAGAAACTTCGCCGAGGCACCGATGCCTTTGAATTCAACGCGCTGATCGAAGGGGTGTCCACTCTGGATGAACCTTCGCCTGCTGCCGCGCCCGTCCCAAATCGGGACACCAAAGGCAGCACGCCCTCTGCATCCACGGATGCCGCGGCCGACACATCAGCGCCGCCTCCGCCGGACCAACAGCCTGCCGTAACTCAAGAGGCAGAACAAACCATCCCTGAAACTCTTGCCGCCCATACAGACAGGCTGCGGGTCGCTCTGGACACGCTGGGCGATCGCCTCGTCCGCGAGGCTCAAGATATGGCGGCAGCTCTTGCAGCCGGTTCGGTGGAGGATGCCGGGCTGCATCTGGCCCACGCCAACCAAATCCTGGAGATCCTTCATTCCGTAGACCCAAACGGCGACCTATCCCGGCAACTCCGGTCGCGAAGTGCTCCACCCCCCGGGCAAACGTGGCCGGGAACCGCGTGGTCCCTCGTGGAATTGGCAGAGTCCCCCCTTTCAGCGCTCCTGCCGCAACACGCCGATGACGAATTGCTCAGGGCCCTTCTCTATGCGGCGTGGGGCGTGTCCTTCGAGCCGGCTTCTCCGTAGCCCGGCGGCCGCCGGCGTCAAACCTGTTGCTCGCGGGCCTCGGCAAGTACTTCCGCGCGATGGTGCAAGTCAATGACTGCCGTGTAAAGGCGCACAAACCCCGCGAACACGCTTCCGTAGGCGCTGAAATAGCGGTGGACATCGGCATCGGAAAGGGACTTGGTGGCCAGATAGTAAAGGTGATCGCTGGTTTGCATCCGGCGCCAGCAATCGAGTATGTAGGGGTCACCTGCAGCTTTCACCACCGCTTCCATGCGCTTGAGTTCCTCGTAGCAGAACTGCTGCATCTCGTTGCCGAGCCACGCTGAGGTGTCCCGCTCACGATCTGCCCAAGAGATGGTGGCGTAGTCATCTACGGACACTTGGCCCACGGCAGGAAGGATCCGCACGGCTTCTGCAGGCGTGGTGAAGGCAAGCTGTGGATACTTCATTACTTCTGCCGGAAGGTGGCGCAGGAATTCGAAGATGCCGCTTTCCGCCCACATGTGCTCGCCCAACGCTTCGTAATCGAGCGCGAGGAGCACATGCATGTCCGTGTTCGCAGCGAGCCACCGGGCAAAAGTGTCCGCTGTGAGCGGCCATCCGTCCCAATCGCGATTGGTGAAGCGGTAACCCAAATCGTCTGATAGGCGATAGTTGCGCAAGAGCACGGGAAGCCCGCATGGGGCCCGGTACACAAAGTCTGGCGATCGCCACCCGAGCACCCAATCTACCCCCTCGGTGATGATGCCCTCATATCCCATCGCCTGCACCGTCGCCGCGATGCCGTTGTTGAACAGGCATTCCGTATTCCGAAACACGCGCGGCCTTACCCCAAAGAGCGCTTCGATGCGATCGGAATGCATGCGGGATTGTTCCTGAAACTCCACCCGCTCCGCATCGAACAGGGAGGAAAGGGAATGGTAGTACGTCTCCCCTGTGAACTCCACCAAACCGGTGTCGGCAAGGCGGCGGAAGACGTCCAGAAGGTCCGGCCGGTAGCGCTCCGCCTGATCCAGGAACGTTCCCGAGAGGCCGTAAGACACTCGGAACGGCTTTTCGTGCCCCCGGTACTGTTCCACCAGTTCCAGCATAAGCTGGGTGGCGGGAAAGTAGCACTTCGATGCCACCTTTTCGAACACGTTGCGGTTGAGGCTGTCATCGAAATAGTGCGCGTGGAGCTTCTGCGTCGGGATGCGCGCTGTGGTGCGCCGGCGTTCGTAGGCAAGAAGGCGTTCCGGCTGGTGCGCAAAGAAAAAGAGTGTGATCAGCGTCACGTGCGTTCACTCCCACAGGTCCGGCGCCGGCACCCAAAGATGGCCCGGCATCCGGGAGCTACGGTCCCTTCCCCGGCGAATGCTCTGCCCCCATCAACGCCAACAGGTTGTTTTCCATAGCACGGCCCATCTGCGGCCCAATGGACACCGAGCTTTCGTACCGGTAGAGCGGCAGGCCGTAATCCTCAGGTGTGAGGATATAACCTAGGGCATCCCCCGTCAGCCCCAATTCGAAGCGCGGCGTGCCGGTCATCCTTCGCTTCAGATAGAGCCCGATGTTGGGCAAGACCTCTCCCGGAAAGGTAAGGAACTCCGCCGGGCCAATGGTAAACCGGCTCACTTCTGTGGGCACCCGGCCGCGGTCCAAAAAGTCCGGAAAGATCTTATTGGCGATGAGCATCCGGAAAACCGGGTTCTCCAACGGCACCCAGAAGCGCCGCTGGCCGAACGTAATCGAAGGATCGTCCACGGTGGTACCGGCTTGCAGAGCTTCCACCGCTTTGTCGGCAAGGGTCGTACCGATGCGCACTGCCTCCGGCCACGCTTCCCCCGGTGGGTAGGCTTTCTCATTCCGGATATCCGCCGTTACCATCCCGCCCTGGGCACCATTCATGTAGATGGCGATGCCTCCGAGGCGCTCTTCCACGCGCGCCCTCAGCCAATTGGGGAAATCGCTCGTAATCCAATGATTGTCCAGGATTTCGGGATGGCAGGCGTAATTGACGAGTGTCGCTATGGTCGTATGGTGCTCGTCCAGCACCTGCATGGCCGAGAGTTCCGTGTCCAGCACTTGGGGGATGCGGATATTCTTGGAGCATCCGTGCACATCGCGGGTGCTTCCGAAGCGCACATGAGCCGGTCGAAGGTGCGCTGCAGTATCGTCTACGAGAGCCGCCACCTTGCGGATGAAGGCGTCCATCCATGCTTGATCTACGCCGCTGGTGCGCAGGTTCGGGCCCCACTGGCCGTAGGTATCCGGCCCCGAATGCGTGTGCGTTGCGCCGATGAGCACCCTCTCCGGCGGTACCGAACGGATCAGGGCTCGGATGCGCTGGGCGTGCCAACGTGGAACAGCCAGCAGATCGCAGCTCACCAGAGCCACCGCCTGGGAGCCGCGCTTCATTACAAGGCAGCGCGCCCACAGGGGGTCATGGACACCGGCGCTGCGGCGGTTGGAGCCATATCCGGCAAGATACACTGCATGGTCTGGTGTAATCTCCACTTTGCCGGCTGCAGCCTCAAAATGCGCTCCGCCGGCCGCCATCGCACCGATGCACCCCATCACAAGCAGGTTCCCCACCATTGCCGATCCTCCAGCCGGCAATTCGCCGCGGGTGCGCACGCTTCCTGCATCCCTTGCATGCCCGGAAGCTCCGCCGCTGCGGTTCGAACATTCTTCGCTCTATTCCAGCGCCCGGGCGATGACCTGCGCCGCTTCCGAGCGCGTGCAGACCTGACGTGCCCGCGGAATAGGCCGCCCTATCCGTCGCTCAACCTCGATCCACAATTCAGCCTCGAATGGAGAATCCGGGCGGAATTCAATCTCCGATGTGACCGGCCATATCTGGGCCATGGCGAGCCGCTGCGCCGCGCGGAAGGCCGGATGTTCCGCCGGTAAATCGCCCCACCAGTACAACGGCACGCCCTGATCCAACAGCGCCGATTGGAACCGCTCCAGCAGGGAGGGGCTCTCCAATACCTCTCGCGGCAGAACGCGACGAGACGCGCAGAATGCAGCCAGCAATCCGGCCGCCTCTCCGACTGCCCATTCGACGGGGTGGAGACGAAACGCGCCATTGGCAAGATGAGTTACACCCAGGTTCTTGCACGCCGGGAGAAGGTTCTCCACCCGCACAGGAATGAGCGCACCAAGAGGGATCTGGAAGGGGCGCGTATTCAGAAAAAGACCCTGTTCTCCCGAAGGCCCTTCGTGGATATCCAGCCAATAGTGCCCGATGCCGCACGCATCCGGCCGAAAGACGGCCCGCGCGTCCTCGCCCTGTATCGCCCCATCTCCTTGCACTATCTCTTGCTCGTAAACTGTAGTTCGTGCGCGGATGCGGCGGCTTTCGCGGATATAGGGAAGGGGCGCCACGCCGTCGGGTGTGTCGAAAAGGTCCGCTCGGAGGCGGAATTCGGGGTATCCCCGCCGCGAAGCGTCGTCGGCCCGGGGACATTCGGTCTGGAGCCAATAGACGTAGCCCAGCGTGGCGCGCCGCGCTTGTTTCAGCACACGTGCATCGTCCAGTTCGCTACCTGTGGGATAGATGCCGCCGCGAAAGTCGTTGGCTGCAGTGTTGATCATGGCAACATCGAAGGCGATGGCCGGATCCTCGAAGTTCTCTGCGGCCAGAATGCGCCGATAGGTCCACCAGCTCATGGCGCCGAACATCCCCTGCATCGCGCCATCCAGTATGTGGTACCGCTGCATCTCTATCAGCTCTTCGTACCCCGGCGGCTTGGGTATCGTATGGTTTTCGCCGGGCGGCCGCAATTCCAGCGCCACAGGAAAGGTTAGAGGCTGCACCCAATCGGGATGCGGTTGGGCGGGAGCGTGCGGTTCACCCGTGTCGTCGCGCGCCTCGGCCCCAAATGCAAACTCCACCCCTGCAAGGGGAAGCAGATCTCCCGTGTCCGTAGCATCCAGAAAGAAGGGCGCGCGGTACCGCGTTGCGCACCCGGCGGCATCTATGGCCGTCACGGAACGCACTCGGACGGTTGCTCCAGCTTCTGCCGCTACTACCCGCCGCCCCAGCAGAATGTCTACCGCGCCGGCTTCTCTGAGCATCTCGTGCAGCAAGGCCATCCAGACCTTCGGCTCGGCGGAGATGCGGCTCACCCAGCAGTTGCCGGGATTGAAGAGCCCCTGCGCCTTCCCCGCTTCCGAGAGCCGATACCGTTCCATATAGTGGGCTCGTGCCCGCCGGCGCAATTCGCGGTAGGAAGCCGAGGCGCCCCCGTCTTCCACCCACGCGTTCTCGTCGGGGGTGCATACTCCCTGACCGGTAAGCTGCCCGCCGATCCATCCGGAAGCCTCAAGCAAAAGCACTCGGGCGCCCTGCCGTGCCGCGCTCCACGCTGCCGACACGCCGCCAAGGCTCGCCCCGACAATCACCACATCGTAAACCCGTTCATCCATCCCGCGCCTCCTATCGTAGCCTCGGGGTACAATGGCACCCGGGGGATCCCATGGCATCATACCTGCTTGCACTGGATCAGGGAACCACCAGCTCCAGGGCTATCCTCTTCGACCTGGAGGGGCGTGTCGTGTGTCAATTCCAGATAGAACTCCCCCAGGTCTATCCCCAGCCGGGCTGGGTGGAGCAGGATCCGGAGGCAATTTTCCAGACGCAGCTTCTGGCAGCTCGGCAAGCATTGGCACAAGCGCATGCATCTGCCCGTGATGTGGTGGCCATCGGCATCGCCTGCCAGCGTGAAACCACCATCCTATGGGAGCGGGCCACCGGCCGCCCCATCTCAAATGCCATCGTTTGGCAAGATCGGCGCACAGCTCCCCTTTGCAAAAAGCTCGTGGCCGAAGGCGCCGAGCCTTTCATCCGGCGAAGAACCGGTCTTCTGCTGGACCCCTACTTTTCGGCAACAAAGATCGCATGGCTTCTGGACCACGTCCCCGGCGCGCGCCTTAGGGCTGAGCGCGGCGAATTGGCTTTCGGAACCGTGGATACCTTCCTTCTGTGGCGTCTCACAGGCGGTCACGTTCACGCCACGGACGTCACCAATGCCTCGCGCACGCTTCTTCTGAATATCCGCACCCTGAAGTGGGATGAAGAGCTTGCATCGCTCTTCGGCATTCCCATGGCCCTCCTGCCACAGGTGTGCCCCAGCAGCTTCGCTTATGCTTCCACTGCCGCCGACATGCTCGGAGCACCCATCCCTGTGTGCGGGCTAGCCGGAGATCAGCAGGCCGCCGCCTTTGGGCAGGCATGCTTCCGCTCAGGTATGCTCAAAAACACCTATGGAACGGGCTCGTTCCTCCTGCTGAACACCGGGCACCGCCCCGTGTCCTCGCGCCATCGCCTCATAGCCACTCCAGCATGTGGACTACCGGATCGCCTTAGCGGTTCCCCAGATACGAGGCCTTCTTACGCCCTGGAAGGGTCCGTATTTGTGAGCGGGGCCGCCGTCCAATGGCTGCGGGATGAACTGGGCGTCATCAACAGGGCGTCGGAAATCGAGGCTCTTGCTGCATCTGTGAGCGACACAGCTGGTGTGGTGATGGTCCCGGCATTTTCGGGGTTGGGGGCGCCCTATTGGGATGCCGATGCGCGAGGCGCGCTTCTGGGGCTCACGCGGGGAACCAGCCGCGCCCATATCGCCAGGGCTGCCCTAGAGGCTGCGTGCTTTCAAACACGCGACGTGGTGGAAGCAATGAAAGCAAGCGTGTCCGTGCCGATGACACAGATGCGCGTAGATGGGGGTATGGCAGCGAACAACTTGCTCATGCAGATGCAGGCAGATCTGCTGGGTTTGCCTGTTCTGCGCCCGCGCGTCACCGAGACTACTGCCCTGGGCGCAGCCTTCCTTGCGGGGCTCGCGGCGGGAGTTTACCATTCAACAGCAGAGTTGGCATCGTTCTGGCGCGCAGACCGCACGTTCGAACCCGCGATCTCCCAGGATTGCCGCGACGCGCACTACGAACGCTGGAGGATGGCGGTTGCCGCCGCGCGAAGGTACAAACCCAGCCAGGCATGAAGGCGTCGGAAGGATTTCGGTCAATCCGTGCCGCAATGGTCCGTATATTAGGATGGGCGCCTGGGTTCTTGATGCATCCGGCGCAATCAAGCCAAGAACCGGCAGGTTGAAGTCAGAAGCACTAAATCGAGCGGCTTCCGTATGAAGTCATTGGAAGTTCACAGCCTGTAGTCGCATTGCCATTGAGGAGGGACCGTTTATGTTGCACCGTACCGTTTTGCTTGGGATTGCAGCAGTTGCCTTGGCGTTCCCCGCGGCGTCCGGCGCGAAACCCGCCAAGAAGCATCTGCTGATCGTGTCGTATGCAGCCGGCTTTGCACACAGCTCCCGCGCCACCGGAGAACAGGTTCTGACACAGCTGGGGCAACAAAGCGGCATCTTCGACGTGGCCTACTGCCGGACGGCGGAAGACGTCAAGACGATGCTCACACCCGAGGGGCTCAGCAAGTTCGACGGCGTCTTCTTCGACAACACCACTGGGAACCTCGGCATTCCGGATCTGCATGCCTTCCTGGACTGGATCAAGGCCGGGCATGCCTTCTTTGGGGTGCATTCAGCAACAGACACCTACCATCCGCGCGACATCAATGGGGACACATCCTACATAGACATGATCGGCGCGGAGTTCAAGACACATGGCGCCCAGGCAGAGGTAGACGCCATCGTCAACGATCCCAAACATCCGGCGGTGAAGGATCTGGTTCCCGATTGGAAAGTTCGTGACGAAATCTATGAATGGGTCCAGAACCCCAGGCCCAACGTCCATGTGCTGCTTTCCCTCACCAGGCATCCCAATGACGGGCACCCGCAAGCGGGCCAGCCTGAGGATCACCCCGTAGCCTGGTGCAAGATGTACGGCAAAGGCCGGGTGTTCTATACGGCCTTCGGACATCGTGAGGACGTGTGGGAGAACCCTGTTTTTCAAAAGCACCTTCTGGGCGGCATCAAATGGGGCTTTGGGCTTGCCAAAGGAAGCGCCACGCCCAACAATCCCGCACCCAAGGAATAGCCTTCGCTAAAGCAAACATCGCCAGGGCCGTTCGTGTGAACGGCCCCATCTTTGTGAAGTGAGGATTTTTTGCGCCTATGCGCGTGCTGATGCTGTCGTGGGAGTATCCGCCCCGCATCGTGGGCGGCATCGCCCGGCATGTGGAAGAGCTTTCCTGGGCGTTGGCCGGGATGGGCGTGGAGGTACACGTGGTCACCTGCGAATTCCCAGGTGCGCCCAACGAAGAGGTCTTTAACGGCGTCCACATCCACCGCGTGACCCCCTATTGGCCGGCAGACAACTTCATCCACTGGGTCCAGCAGCTCAACGCGGCCATGCGGCACCGTTCTGAGGGTCTCATCCGGGAATGGATCGGCAATGGGCCTCCGCTCTACGAACGCCCTTTCGAGGATGGGGTGCTGCTCCACGCCCATGACTGGCTCGCCCACTTCAGCGCCTCTGCCCTCAAGCACCAGTTCAAGATCCCCTTGGTGGCCACGATCCATGCTACCGAGCATGGCCGCAACAACGGCATCCATACGGATGGCCAGCGGTACATCAACTCCGTGGAATGGCAGCTTGCCTACGAGGCGTGGCGCGTCATCGTCTGCTCCTGGTTCATGAAGGGCGAGGTTGAATATGCCCTCCAGGCTCCATGGGACAAAATTGACGTCATCCCTAACGGCGTCCGCACCGACAAGTTTGAGTTCCCATTCTCACCCGATGAGGCAGCCGAGTTTCGATCTCGGTATGCTGCACCGTGGGAGAAGATCGTTTTCTTCGTCGGCCGAATGGTTCGCGAGAAGGGCGCCCACGTGCTCGTAGAGGCTCTCCCTCGCATCCGGGCGCAATATCCCTACGCCAAGCTGGTCATTGCAGGAGGTGGACACCGCCAGCACCTGGTGGATCTGGCACATCACCTCGGCGTGGCCCAGAATGTGTATTTTACGGGCTTCGTAACCGACGACGACCTTTTGCGCCTATACCGCGTCATTGACGTTGCCTGCTACCCAAGCCTTTACGAGCCCTTCGGCATCGTCGCACTGGAAGCCATGGCGGCTGGGGTACCGGTCGTGGTGTCCGACGCAGGCGGACTTCGAGAGGTCGTAGAGCACGATGTTACCGGCACAGTCACCTGGGCTGGAAACCCCGAGAGCCTAGCTTGGGGCGTCACCCGCGTGCTCTCCAATCCGGACCATGCCCGATGGATGGCCCAGAATGCGAAGCAGCGCGTCTACGAGCTCTTTGCGTGGCCCCGCATCGCTCAGCAGACCTGTGACGTGTACCAGCGCGTTTGGAGCGAATATCGGCACGTAGGCCCCGCGTGGTCCTGAAGGCGCCTTGAAAGACGCTATAGGCGCCGCAACTCGTCCAGGACATCCCAAAGCGAGGGTCGGCGCACGGTTACCATGCGCACGATGTCCCCCGCGTGCCGAAACAGGTCGGCTGCAGCCAGCCCGCCATCGGAAGCCCGGAATGTTACTCGGCGATCCTCATCCTCCACCTCGAGATCGAACCCCCCGCGGATCGTCCGGCTTACTTGCCGGGCGTCCAAAGCCTCCACGGTAACGCGATGGGCCGAGGCGGCGGCAAGAAGCTCGTGAGGGGGCGCAGTCCGGAGGATGCGCCCGCCATCCATCAGTACGACCCTATCCGCCTCTTCGGCCTCATCGCTGCGGGTAGTTGCAAACACAACGGTGAGTCCATCCTCCGCCCGGCGATCCTCAAGGTACTGCCATATGCGCCGGGCCACAGGTTCCGGCAGGGTCCGTGTGCAATCATCCAAAAGCAACAGCGCCGGGCGCATTGCGGCGGCTTTAGCCACGCTTAGGGCCAGCCGGGATCCCTCGCTGAGGCCATAGAGAGGGCGATGGCGCACCCCATAAAGATCCGCAGCGGCAAGAGCTTCTGCCGTCCGGGCCGCCCGCTGCACCACTCCCATACCGCGATATGCCAGCGCCAGTACCTGCTGCGGCGTGAGGAAGGCTGGAATTTTTGGATACCGGGGTACGAGCTGTACGCCCCCAGGCGGGCCGAGGGAGGGCGCTGCTATGCGCTGGCCTGCCCCGGGACGGATTGTTCCTCCCAACAAGCGCAGAAGAAGGCTCTTGCCGGCGCCTGTACCTCCAAAAAGGGCAACGCGCTGCCCCGGCTCGACGGCCAAAGTGTCCACCTGCAGCTCCCTTCCGCCGCGCAGCACCAGATGCACGTCCCTCAATTCGACAATGAAACCGGCAGTTTTAACCATGAACCATGCCTCCTACAACCGGGAGGCGTACTGCACGCTCCGATACACAGCCGACACGAGGGGGATCACCGTAAAGAGCAGGGCCAGATATCCCACACCGGCCACCGAGATGTGGTACGTGCGCCACATGGCGAGGAGGGCCAAAGAAAGGGCCACAATCTCCGCACCCGCCCGGATCATCTGGCCTCCTGCAAACCGGTTCGCCGGGTACCATGCTTCATCCGAAGCGAGCGTCTTGGCGGTCCTGAAGCCGTAGATGCCGTTTCGGGGTATCCTACCCAACGTGAGCGGGATGCCCAGGATTAGAATCAGGGTGCCTCCCGCGATGCAGATAAGAACCAGCAAAAGCTGGGGAGCCATCACCGCCTCCTTCCTCCATGGGCCAGCGGGGCACAGAGCTCCCCGGGCGCCGGCAAAGAGGACACCTACCTATGACCCATGCGCTCGAACAACTGAAACACCATCTTGCCGAAATCGGCCATATTCACCGGGCCATCGCGCTACTCGACTGGGATCAACAAACGTATATGCCCCCGGGTGGGAGCCAAGCACGGGCCGAGCAAATCGGTTATCTGAGCGGCCTGGCTCACGCGCGCTTCGTCAGCGACGACACCCGCCGCCTTCTGGAAGCCGCCGAAGCAGAAACCGCCGGCTCAGACCCGCACAGCGATGGAGCCCGCCTGGTTGCCAATGCGCGCCGAGATTTTGATCATGCCGTTAAGATACCCGCAGAACTTGCCGCAGAACTCGCAGAGCACACCTCAAGCTCCCAACAGATCTGGCGCACGGCACGCCAACAGAAAGACTTTACCCCCTTTGCTCCGGCCCTCGCCCGCACCATAGACCTCGTGAGGCGTGTGGCCGACCTTCTGGGATATCCCGACGAACCCTACGATGCCCTTCTCGATGAATACGAGCCCGGGATGCGCGCCGCCGATGTAGACGCCATTTTTCAGAAGTTGAAGCCAGCCCTAGTGGACCTTGTGAAGGAACGCGGCGAAGAAACGCAACCCGGCACACCCAATCCTTTCCAGGGAACGTATCCGGCTGCCGATCAACACCGGCTCACACTCCGCGTGGTAGAGGCCATGGGATATGATCTCTCACGCGGGCGCCAGGACATTGCGGCGCATCCTTTCTGCACCAACTTCAGCCGCGACGACGTGCGCATCACCACCCGCTTCGATGAAAGCCGCCCGGACTATGCCCTCTACAGCTCGATGCACGAAGCGGGCCACGCTCTCTACGAGCAAGGCATCCCCCAGGAATACGACAACACGCCCCTCGGCAGCGCGGCGTCCATGGGCTTCCACGAGAGCCAGTCTCGCATGTGGGAGAATTTCGTGGGCCGCAGCCGTGAGTTTATCCACTGGATCTGGCCTCTCCTCAGTGACACCTTCCCATCCGGCCTAGCAGGCTGGACGCCCGACCGCTTCCACGCTGAGGTAAACCGGGTGCAGCCTTCCCTGATCCGCGTGGAGGCCGACGAAGTAACGTACAACCTGCACATCCTGCTGCGCTTCGAACTGGAGCGCGAGCTGCTCAACAACCGCCTCAAAGTGCAGGACCTGCCCCGCGCGTGGAACGATCGCATGGAAGCCTATTTGGGCATCGTGCCGCCCAATGACGGCGACGGCGTGTTGCAGGATATCCACTGGTCTGCAGCGCTCATCGGCTATTTCCCTACCTACACATTGGGAAACCTCATAGCCGGGCAGCTTTGGCATCACATCCAAAAGTCCATCCCCAACCTCCCGGAGCAGATTGCGAAGGGCGAATTCGCACCGCTGCTTCAGTGGCTCCGCACCAATGTGCACCGATATGGCCGCAAATACCAGCCGGCAGAGCTGCTGGAGCGCATCACCGGAGAACCCCTTTCACCGGACTACCTCGTTCGACACCTGCGTGCCCAAAGATGAACGGACGGAAGGGAACCGCGTTCCCCCATTCCGGGCACGCGGGCGCGAACCATTCCCGGGCTGCGCCGCGACCTCGGGAAGGCAGACCAGCAAAACAACAAAGCCCGCCGGAGGAAGCCAAAACTGCTCCCGGCAGGCTCTGGTGTAACGGCTAGCGTGGAGGTTGGCGGACTCGAACCGCCGACCTACTGCGTGCAAAGCAGTCGCTCTCCCAGCTGAGCTAAACCCCCGCTGTAGCGGCGATGCCGCCGCGCCTGGACCAAGCTTCGTCTGGATGGGCCTAAGAGGATTCGGACCTCTGACCTCACCCTTATCAGGGGTGCGCTCTAACCAACTGAGCTATAGGCCCGCAAGCGCGAAATATGTTACCACCGTCCACGGTCCCATGTCAACGGGGTGCACAGCGTTGCACGCCTATCGAAGCGCCCAGGATCACCCAGGCGGCGCTCGGATCACCGGGCTGCGCCTGTTGCGTGCCGCCCCCAGCAGCCCGCGGCGCGTTTCAGCGCATCCGCTGGAAACTACCCCGCCACCACCATCACGGAGATTAGGGAGCGATCCCCTTGCGAGGACCCCAAGGAGCAACCCTTTCCAGTTCAAATCCACCCATGGCGCGATACATCCCAGCGATCGCGATTGACACCAGCGCTGCGCGTGGATACACTAATCCATTGCAAAACGGAGGGCTGAAGATGCGCGCAAAGCTCCTGTGGGCGCTCGCTCCAGTGATCCTCGTTGGCGCTCTTGTGTGGCGCGAGCGGTTTTCGGGGTATCATGAGCGGTTGGCGGAGGCTCATTTTGAAAAGAGCGAGGAGTTGGCCCACCGAAGGCAATTCGATGCCTCCCGCCGTGAAATGGAACTGGCGGTCCGAGAAGATCCCAAGTATGAAGAGGCGCGCGATGGTCTAGCCGCCATCTATGCGGGAGAGGGTCGCCTGGAAGATGCCATCCGCGTTTATCGGGAAGGGATTGCGCTCACGCCCACATCGGCCTTGCTGCACGACGGATTGGGCGGCCTCTTGTACTCCTGGGAACGCTACGACCAGGCCCTTCCTGTTCTGGAAGAAGCTGTTCGGATCAAACCGGACGGGCCATCCGTATACCTATTGGGGATGTGCTACGAGCGGGCGAACAGATGGCCCCAAGCTCAGAAGTATTGGGCTTCCCTAGTGGAGCGCCGGCCGGGCGACCCCATCGCCAAGCGGGGATTGAGCCGCGTAATGGCTAGGGCAGCCGGTAAGCGGCGTGCACCCATGCGGCATCGAGAGTGAGAGAAACAGAACCATGAGCTTCAAAGACTTCAGGGATATGGACCTGCTGCGCCAGATGGAGAACGAGATGCAGCGCATCGCAGACGAGGCCCTTCGTGGTTTCTTCGCAGAAGTGCCCGCTCCCAACCGCTTCTGGCAGCCGCGCGTAGACATGCATGAAACGCCTGAGAGCATCATCGTGAAGGTGGAGATTGCCGGCGTGGATCCCGATCGCCTCAACGTGTCCCTCTCCGCCGATGACCGCGTGCTGACCATAGCGGGCGAGCGATCCGAAGAGCCTCGCGAGCGTCTGGACCGCATCCGCTGCTACCAGCTTGAAATCTACTTTGGCCCCTTTGAACGTGAAATCGTGCTTCCCGGAGACATACGCATCAACCGGGACGAGATCAAGGCATCCTACCGGGAAGGCTTCCTGCTGGTAACGCTGCCGAAAGTTGCCGAAGGGGTTCGAGGCGGCCGCACCATCCCCATCGAATAGATTTCAGAACCCCAGGCCATGCGGAAACCCTCCGCTGGCGCCTTTGCATGTGCGAATAGAAACGCGATGGAATCGAAGAATATAACCGACCTCATTGACCAGCTCGACGGCGCGCCCGACGGCAAGGTCACTTTGCCCGATGAACTTAACTTGCTCCCTTTGCGAGACGTTGTGATCTTCCCCGTTCTCGTTGCGCCCCTAGGCGTAGGCCGCGAGAACTCCGTGAAGCTCGTCAACGAGTCGGTAGTAGGGGGCAACCGCATCATTGGCGTCGCAACGCTCAAGGATCCCACCATCGAGCAGCCTACTCTCGATGACGTGTACCGCATCGGCACCGCCGTGGCCATCCGGATGATGGGGCAGCTTCCGGAGGGCATCCGCCTCATCGTCCAAGGCATCTCCCGCATCGAGATCCTGGAAGCCATCCAGACCACGCCCTACCTGCGCGTGAAGGTGCGCGCCATCCCCGAGCCCGAGGTGGCCCCCGAGGAAGTGCTGGAAATCGAGGCCCTCAAGCGCTCCATTGCCAATCTGTTCCAAAAAGCCGTCCAGCTCTCGCCGGACCTGCCGGATGAGCTCCAGGGCTTTGCCAACAACATCCGCGATCCCCGCATCCTCACGGATCTGATCGCGGCCCAAATGCCCCGGCTCACCACCGAAGAGCGCCAGAAGATCCTGGAAACCATCCCCCTCAAGGAGCGCATGGAAGCCCTCGTGGCTCTCCTAGCCCGAGAGGTGCAAGTGCTGGAACTCAGCAGCAAGGTGCAATCCGAGGTGACCTCCGAGCTTGGGAAGTCCCAGCGCGAATACTATCTCCGCGAGCAGCTCAAAGCCATCCAGAAGGAATTGGGCGAAACCGACGAGCGCACAGCCGAGATCGAAGAGCTCCGCCAGAAGATCGAAGCCGCGCATATGCCGGAGGAAGCCCTCAAGGAGGCTAACCGCGAACTGGACCGACTGGAGCGCATGAACCCCGCTGCTCCGGAGTATACCGTCGCCCGCACCTATATAGACTGGCTCGTGTCCCTACCCTGGGCGGTCAGCACCGAAGACAACCTCAATATCGAAGAGGTCAAGCAGATCTTGGATCAGGACCACTCCGGCCTCGAAAAGGTGAAGGAACGCATCCTGGAGTACCTCTCGGTGCGCAAGTTCAAACAGGCTGGGACGATGCGCCAGCCCATCCTCTGCTTTGTAGGGCCGCCCGGTGTAGGCAAAACATCTTTGGGCAAGTCCATCGCACGGGCTCTGGGCCGCAAATTCGTTCGCATCTCCCTCGGAGGTGTGCGGGATGAGGCGGAGATACGGGGGCATCGCCGCACCTACGTCGGCGCCCTGCCCGGTCAGATCATCCAAGGCATCCGCCGGGCGGAGTCCAACAATCCCCTCTTTATGCTGGATGAGATAGACAAGATCACTGCAGACTTTCGCGGCGACCCATCCTCGGCGCTCCTTGAAGTTCTGGATCCTGAGCAGAACAGCAACTTCCGAGACCATTACCTCGAGGTTCCGTTCGACCTTTCCCGCGTCCTCTTCATCACGACGGCCAACGTCCTAGACACGATCCTGCCCCCTCTTAGGGACCGCATGGAGATCATCGAAATTCCGGGCTATACCGAGGAAGAGAAGCTTGCCATCGCCGAGCAGCACCTGGTTCCCAAACAGATCGAAGAACATGGCATCCAGGGCCGCATCGAGTTTCAGCGTGAGGCCCTTCTGGCCATCATCCAGGGTTACACCAGGGAAGCGGGTGTGCGCAACTTAGAGCGCGAAATCGCCAATGTGTGCCGCAAGGCGACCCGGGCGTTCGCGGAAGGACGGCTCGAAAACCTCGTGGTTACGCCGGCCCAAGTGGCCGAATTCCTGGGCGCACCCCGCTTCGAGCGCGAGGCCGCCGACGAATGCCCCCGCCGGCCAGGCGTGGCCACAGGGCTCGTTTGGACGCCGGTGGGAGGCGATATCATCTTTATTGAAGCCATCGCCATGCCCAAGCCCAATGACCGGCCGTCCTCCATCATTCTGACGGGTCAACTTGGCGATGTCATGAAGGAATCCGCACAGGCAGCCCTCTCGTACGTGCGTGCCCACACGGCAGAGATCGGCGCATCCCAAGATTTCTACGAAACGCACGACATCCACATCCATGTGCCTGCCGGCGCAACGCCCAAGGACGGCCCATCGGCAGGCATCACAATGACCACTGCCCTGGCCTCCCTTTTCAGCGGCCGCCTTGTGAAGCCTCGCCTGGCGATGACCGGCGAGGTCACCCTCTCCGGAAAGGTCCTCCCGGTAGGAGGCATCAAGGAGAAGATCCTGGGCGCCCGCCGCGCAGGCATCAAGACCATCATCCTGCCTGCACGCAACAAGAAGGATTTTCAGGAGGACATACCTCAAGAGGCGCGCACGGGAATGGAATTCCACTTTGTGGATGACGTCGCCGCAGTGTTGGAGCTGGCGCTGGAGCCTCCCAAACCCGGAGCAAAGCCGCGTTCCCGCAATGGGCGCGCGCGCCGCGCCGTAGCAGCAACCCCGAGCACGACTCCTTCTTCCGATTGACCTGCGCGCATTCGGGCTTCAGTGCTCGTGCTCATGCTCGCCTGCGTGGTAATGCACGTGCGTATGCGCCGCATCCCCATGGCGGTGAAAGTGAGCGTGCAGGAGGTTGGTGCGAAGGAGCAACGCTTCATCTTGAAGGATCTGTGGTACGGTTCCCTCGGCCTGCAGCGTATGGTCCTCACCCAGAACCACAGCGCGCCGGGCCAGATGAGGCACCAGTTCGAGATGGTGGGTGGAGAGTACGATGGTCTTTCCCGCCTCAGCCAGCGCCCAAAGCGTGTCCACCAGCCAGCTTTGACTGCGGGGATCCAGTCCTGCGGTAGGTTCATCCAACAGTAGCGCGTCTGGGTTCATCACCAGTACGGATGCGATGGCTACCCGCTTCTTCTCTCCTCCCGACAGATGGTATGGAGCGCGATCTAGAAGATGCCGGATGTTCAGCATCCGAGCAACATCCTCAATCCGCTGAAGAACGTCTTCCTCTCCCAGTTCCATCTGCAAAGGTCCGAAGGCTATCTCCCCACGGACTGTTGAGCAGAAGAGCTGGGCATCGGGGTTCTGAAAGACAAAGCCCACGCGCGCGCGGAAGCGTCGGGCTGCACCTTCATCACGCAAGGTGCGCTCATTGATTTCCTCACCGAATGCCCTCACCCGGCCTGAAGACGGCGACAACAACCCATTGAGGATCTTGAGCAGCGTGGACTTGCCGCTTCCGTTGGCGCCCAGTATCGCCATCTGCTCCCCGCGCTGCACCGACAAAGACACATTCCGCAGCGCCGCCGCACCGCCTGGATAATGGTACGACACGTCCTCCAGTTCAAAGGCCGTGTCCGTGGCTACCGGTTGTGCTGTCTTTGCCGTCATCCTATCCAACGCTCCAGTGCAACGGCTGTTACGGCAACACTCACGAAAAGCGCCAACACCGCCGCGTCCCGCAAAGAAGTGGTCTTTGAATTGGGAAGCGACCGAACCGTTCCGTCCCATCCGCGGGACACCATAGCCATGTGCACTTCGTCAGTCAACGCCATTGATTTGCCGAACAGCACCCCGGCCGTGCTTCCCAACATCCTGCGGCGCGTCCCCAGCGAGAGGCGGCCGATTGTGCGGCTACGACGCGCTTCAAACATATCTGTAGCGATCTGCAGAAGTACAGCCAGGTACCGATAGGTGACGGCCAACACCAGCCCAACAGACCTCGGAAGGCGAAACACCTGAAGGGCTGCCAGAAGCTCCATCCACGGAGTTGTGAACGTAAGCAGCGTGACGAACGTCATTGCTACCCCCACGCGGAACGCGAAGAGCGCAACACCCAAAAGGCCGGGAACCGTCAGCGTCACAGTAGGATCCTGAGCGTGGAGCACGACGGCAGCACGGCCTGGCGTCACGAGGTTGAGCGCCGATGGAAGCACCACGAGGCCCGAGAAGAGGCCCACCCCAATCCATACCCGCATCACCAACCGGGCCACCGGGATCTTGGAAAGGACGGCGAGCACCATTGCCGCACCATAGAGTACCAAAAGGGACTTCCAGGTGTGAAGAAGAGAGGCGCTGATCACGCAAACGAGGGTACCTACCAATTTGGGTTCTGCCCGAACCGACTGCAGGAAGCCGTTCCGACGCGCCCACTCCTCAGTGAGGATCGCATCTCGCAGCGCCTCCGCCATCGAGGCCAGCGTCCTCTCCAGGTACCGGCCGGCCGGCAAAACAATGCGGAGACGGGGTGGGCCTTCCGCCTTCCGGGAGTGCTCGAGGAGCCATCCAGGTAGTTGGCCGTCGGGAACGGCCACAGCCTGCTGCCGCTGGGGACGCGGTGCAGGTGCTGCGAGATGCCACAAGAGCTGGATGCAGCCGATGATCAAGATTGCCCCTATGGCTCCGGCGACGATATAAAAAATGGGCCCCCGGTCACTCAGATAATCGGGCAAGAGCCCCTTCCATCCATGGGCCTCGAGAGCAGCCATGCGTGCAGGCGTGTACCCCACGCGGCGGGCGATCTCCTGCGCCGACCATTCTCCCCATGCTTCCCCGCGAGCCAGCAACCCGAGCGGCGCCAACGCGAGCAGGGACACAAGTGCGATACCCAGTGCTTCCATCCGCTTCTGCGTGCGGCCTCCGGCATCTGCGCCATACAGGGGCAATCCCCATCGCTGCGCTGAAGCCACGGCAAACGCAGTCACAGCAGCCTCCGCCACCCCGGCCACAGCCAAATGGGGAAGCAAAAGCGCCGGCACTGTAATCGCCAAAGGGAACGGGAAGTAGAGCGCCCTGCCCGCCGCATCATGAAAGAATGAGGGCTGGATGCCCAGAAGAACTGCGGTGGTGAGTGCTGCCGCGTTGAGCCCCACGTAAGCCCCAGCACCCGCTGCGATGGCTCTGCGAGCGGAGGCCGGCTGGGACGCACCGGCGATCGCCCGGTATAGTGTAAAGCCGGTGAAGGGCATCACCAGCGCCATAGTAAAACAATTGGCGCCAAGAGCAAGGATGCCGCCATCTGCAAAGAAGATCGCCTGGATCGCCAGCGCAACCGTAACACCCAGTGTGGCTGCCCAAGGTCCCAGCAAAACCGCCAGCAACACCGCCCCTACCGGATGGACCGTGGTGCCACCCGGTACAGGAATATTGAACATCATGAGGGTGAAGCAGAAGGCTGCTCCAATGGAGAGCAGGGGAATTGTTCGAGTGCTTTGCTCCCGGCGTATCCGGCTGGCGGCCGCAAGCCAAGCCGGGGTCATTGCGGCTCCGGCGGCAGCCGATGTTACAGGGCTTATGGCTCCGTCCGGAATATGCATCGAGAAGCCGTTTGCAAGGCAGTACGCGTCAGCCCTTGAGGGCTTCTGCGCCCCCTACGATCTCTGAGATCTCTTTGGTAATCCCAGCCTGCCTGGCCCGGTTGAGCGAAAGCGTCAAGGTGGAGATCATCTTGCCGGCGTTGTCTGTGGCCGAACTCATAGAGGTCATCCGTGCGCCATGCTCACTGGCCACCGACTCGAGCAGTGCCTGATGGATCTGGGTCACCACGTATTGAGGGAGGAGCTGGCCCAAGAGCACCCCCGGTTGCGGCTCGAAAATATAGTCTGGCGGCAGCTCTACGGCCTCAGCTTGGGGAGGTTCGATCGGCAAGACCTTCAACACCGTGGGCCGCTGCGTAAGGGCGGATTGGAAGCGCGTATAGATTACGTACAGCTCGTCTATCCCACCGGTTACGAACTGCTTCTGCAGGCGATTGGCGATATCCATCGCCTCTCCCAGCCCGGCAGCATTCTCGTTGATGACGAAGGCTTCCGCCAGGGTATATCCGCGCCGACGGAAGAAAGCCTGGCCCTTCTTTCCCACTACGTACAACCGTACCGTGGAAGGATCCAGGCTGGAGAGGAAGTCCTGGGCTCGACGAATGACCGCGGCATTGTACGAACCCGCCAGCCCGCGGTTCGCCGTGATCAAGAGGACCCCCGTGTGCTTTACGGGCCTGCGCTCCAGCAGCGGATGTTCTACGCTGCCTGCTGCGCGGGCCAGATCCTCCATCACTTGCCGCATCTTCTGGGAATAGGGCCGAGACGACTGCACACGCTCCTGGGCACGTTTGAGCCGTGCGGCAGCAACCATCTTCATCGCCTTGGTGATCTGCTGGATGTTCTTGGCGACACGAATGCGCGACCGGATCTGCCGCATCGTAGCCATGGGCCATTCCTCTCCTCATCCGCATAGCTAGAGATTGCGGCATCAGTATACCCGTTCTCCGCCTTCCCAAACGAATTGCTGCGTTGGGAAGGAATCGCCGCACCACGGGAGGAAGAAACAAGAGTGAGATTACTCTTGTGCCGAGGGATCAATCCTTCATGCATCGTGTGTTTGTTGCGCTTTTCTGTGCATTCATTCTCGCTGGAGGGCAGGCTGCCATGGCCCAATGGGCACCAAAGGAATTCCCTATCAGCTTCTGGTGCGGCCCGCCGCCGCGCTTCGTGTCACCGGAGCGCTTCAAACAGGTAGCCGCGGCAGGTTTCAACCTGGCAATGCCTGCATGCGAGGGCCCTCACACGCCGGATGTCAATCTGCGCATACTGGATGCGTGCAAGGCAGCCGGTATCAAAGCGTTTGTGATGGACCAGCGCATGCCTCAACGGGTCACCGGTGAACCCGACGCCCGAGCCCGCCTGGATGCCATCGTGAAGGATTACGGGCACCACCCGGCGCTGGCAGGTTATTTCATTACCGATGAGCCGGGCGCCAATGCCTTCGACGGCCTCGCCGAAGTTGTCCGGTACCTGCGCGAAAAGGATCCTGCCCATCCTGCCTATATCAACCTGTTTCCGAATTATGCCTCCCCCCAACAGCTCGACGCCGCCACCTACGAGGAATACCTCAACCGCTTCATCCGAACCGTCCATCCCTTCGTGGTGAGCTACGATCATTACCATTTCCTCAAGGGCAGCGACCGACCCGGCTTCTTCGCCAACCTGAACCAGGTGCGCGAAGCGGCTCAAGATGCGAACCTCCCTTTTTGGCAGATCGTCTTGGCTGTACCCCATCTGAATTACCGACCGCTTACTGAGGCTGAGAAGCGCTGGGAAGCCATGCATACCTTGGCGTATGGCGGAAAGGGGCTCATGTACTTCACCTACTGGACGCCAAGCGGCAATCCTTCCGAATGGGGACCAGCGATCATCAGCTATGACGGCACCCCCACGCCGCAATACGACGAGGTGCGCCGCATCAATGCCGACGTGCGCGCCATTGGGCGGTATCTTCTGAACTCCGTGTTCGTTACCGTTTTTCAGAACGGACCTCTTTCTCCGGGAGGCACGGCCCGCCAACCCGGTACTCCTGTAGCTTTTCGCGATCAATCCGAGGTTACGGCAGGACTATTCCGGGCAGACACGCACCTCTACACGCTGCTGGTCAACCGCAACTATAAGGCAGCCGTCACCACCGAAGCGCTGTTCTCGTGCGGGAGCCACCGCGTGCAGCATCTGGACCGAGGCACCGGCAGATGGATCGAGGTGAAGGGCACCCGAACCGCCGATGGAGATCTGAGCGTACTGGTGACCCTTGCTCCAGGAGACGGGGAGTTGTACCGCTGGTAACACAACGCGGTTTCCTGATGCCGGGTTTGAGAAAGCGGGCAGGAAGTTCGGCCCGACACGTCAAAATGAAGGCAGATGAGTATGGGACCCCTGGCCCCACTGGATGCGCTCGGCATTCTTCACCGGATTGTCCCAGCTCGTGTGCACTTGCCGTGAGCTTCGCAACAACGGACAGAAGCTCGTGGTGAATTCACGAACCTAAGGAGGATGCGACGTGAAACGATTTGGTTGGGCTCTGGGCTGCGCCTTCGTGCTGGCCCTGACTGCATCGGTACCGGCAGCCGCCCAAAGCGTGGACAGCGACCTGGGCACCAACTGGAACCTTCGGGCCGGCTTCTTCGTTCCGGAGCGATCCAATGCCCGCGCCGCCGAAGGGGATATTTGGTTGACCGTAGGTGCGGAACGCGCCTTCTATCAAACGGATCGGTGGGCAGCCACAACGAGCATTGACTACTACGGCTCCGGGCGGCTCTACAACGTGCCGATCACCATCAATCTGGTCGGCAATACCAAGGGCATGCGCTTCGGCACAGGTGCCGGCATCGGTATCTCGCACGATTTCGAACAGGGCATCCTCGGTTTTACGGCAAACGTCCTGCTGGGATACCAGCTTGCCACTGGAGGCAGCAAGATCTCCTTCGACGTGCGCTACCATTATCTAAGCACAGGCCACGGCCAACTGAACGGCTGGGGGTTCACCTTCGGCTTCCAGTTCTAGCCCCACCCCATGGTGCAGCCGAGGCGACGGGAATGATGCAACGCCGCCTCGGTTGCCTGAATTTACGCTATGCGTCGGTACCGCAGTTACATAGCGGGATCGTGGCGGCCCGCCGAGGAGTATCGCCCAATCATCAACCCGTTTGACGGTGCGGTTGTGGCGGAATGTGCGGTCACCTCGCCGGATCAATTGGCGCAGGCCATGGAAGCGGCCCAGCGCGGCTTCGACACCATGCGCACTATGCCTGCTTTCCGGCGCAAGCAACTTCTTTTGCGGCTGCTGGATGCTCTCAGGGAACGGCGCGAGTACTTCGCACGCATCATCGTTGAGGAAGCAGGCAAACCGATATCGGATGCCCGCGCGGAAGTCGAGCGCGCCTTGAATGTTCTGGAGCTGGGCGCTGAGGAGACTGCGCGCATCGGCGGCGAACTGATCCCGCTGGACCGCAACCCAACCTCTGCGGGAACCTTTGCAGTGACCCGGAGATACCCGCTGGGTCCCGTGGCGGCGATTACGCCGTTCAACTTTCCGCTGAACCTAGGGATGCACAAAATTGTGCCCGCGCTGGCGGCAGGCAATAGCGTCGTTTGGAAGCCGTCGCCCGTGGCGCCAGGCCCCGCCTTTGAATTCGCTTCCCTCGCCCATGAAGCAGGGCTGCCGCCCGGCTCTCTCAACGTGGTCACGCCTTCCGACGACACAGCTCCATTGCTCGTCACCGATGAGCGCATGCGCCTCCTTTCCTTTACCGGCAGCGCCGCTGTAGGATGGCGCCTAAGAAGCCTCGCCGGCCGCAAACGTGTGGTATTGGAGCTGGGCGGCGCCGCTGCGGCCATCGTAACAGCCCGCTGTGACCTGGAGCATGCTGTGGAGCGATGCCTGTATGGAGCCTTCGCCTATAGCGGGCAGATCTGCATCTCGGTGCAGCGCCTTTTCATCGAAAACAGCGTCTACCGCCCCTTCCTGGAACGCTTCCTTGCCGGCGCCCAGGCATTGACGGTGGGAGACCCTGCAAGTGAGGACACGCGCATCGGCCCGCTCATCAGCGACGCCGCCGCAGAACGCATCGAAAGATGGATTGCCGAAGCAACGGCCGAAGGCGCCAAAGTGTTGGCCGGCGGCACTCGTTCCGGGCGGGTGTTCCACCCAACCGTCATCGAGGGAGCCTCGCCCCAAATGAAGGTCTTCAGCGAGGAGGTTTTTGGCCCCGTCGTAACGGTAGCGCCTTTCTCCAGCCTGGACGATGCGCTGGATTTGGTGAACCGAACACCGTGGGGCCTCCAAGCCGGCATCTTCACCAACGACCTGGATGCTGCGCTTCGGGCCTTCGAGGCCCTGGAGGTGGGATCGGTGATTGTCAACGACGTGCCCACGTACCGGTCGGATGCCATGCCTTACGGGGGCGAGAAGGCAAGCGGTCTCGGCCGCGAAGGCGTGCGCTATGCCATTGAGGCCATGACCGCGCTCCGAACACTTGTGCTTCGCCGTGCGTAGCTACGGCGCGGAGCCCCAGAGCGATCCGGATAGATTACGGGGGCGGTTCGGTTGGTGCGGCTCCCTCACTGCTCCGGAACCCAGATCCGGAAAGCCTCAGCCGGCGCGTCGCAATCTCTCAGGTGCTTCACCAAGAGCCCGCGCATCTCCCTCACCACGTCCGCGTGCGCTGCCGCCACATTCCGTTCGGCCAACGCATCATTGGCCAAATCGTAGAGTTCTTCGGCGCCCTGTGCGCCCACCGGAGCATATCCCCATTTCTCCGTCACGACAAAGGGCGTGGAGGCCTTGGCAGGCACCTGCTGCATCCCCGATCCTGCGAAGGAACCTGCCACCGCAAACTGCCGGTGCGTTCCGTGCCCCTCGCGTACGACGGACGCGAAGGATCGGCCATGCAAGGGATCGGGAGGCTCAACGCGCACCTCTGCAAGATCGCACAGGGTCGGCAGAATGTCTGCCGGCTGAGCAAACGTGCGGATGCCTGTCCCTTTCGGAACGTTCGGAGCCGCCACAAAGAAAGGAACATGGCTCAGCTCCGGGTAGAGGGGCCAGTGGCGCCTGTCGGCACTGTGCAGATTGCTCTTCCCCGTCCGCCCATGTTCCCCTAGAGACATGCCGTGGTCGCTGGTGACTACTACAACGGACCGGTCCCATAGCTCGAGATCGTCCACTTTTTGAAGGACGCGCCCGATCCACCGGTCTACAAGCTCCGCCTCTGCTGCATAATGGGCCCGCAGATTGCGCAGCTCCTGGGGAGTGTAAACATCCGACGGACCGTAGTTGGGGTGGATCATGGGCGTGCCGGCATATTCCGGGTCATACCGACGGACCAGGTACTCGGGAGGGTCCCAGGGCTCGTGGGGATCAAAGAAGTCCACCCAAAGGAAGAAGGGCTCGGCCTTGTAGTTCTCTTCGAGCCAGCGGACGGCCGTTTCTGCCGTGCGGTGCGGGAACGTGTCTGCTTCACATTTGGGATAGCGGTTTGTCCAGCGATGAGTGTCGGCGAGGGTTTTTCCGCGGTAGAGCGGCGCAGTGCGGGTTTTGCTGTGGTCCATGACCTCTACGATGGGATCATTCAAGTGCAGGAGCGGCCGGTCGCCTTCCTGCCCTCGATGTTGCCATGCCGCCTCAAAACCTTGGTCGAAGCGCGCCGGGAACAGGTGCGGGCAATCGCAGATGAGTTGCGTTGCATATCCGGCCCTGCCGAGGAGCCGGGCAATGTGATTGCGCCCGCTTAGGTCAAGGGGCTGCCAACCGTAATGCGGCCAACCTGTGCGGCCCGTGGCAAGATCCGTGCGGTGAGGGATGGTGGGGAAACTGCCTGTGTAGAACCCGTGGACCTCCGTAGCGTAGGCCGCAGCAAAACGGTCAAGCTGGGGAGTTCTTGTGCCGATAGCGGGATTGCGGCCTGTGAGGTTATCGTACCGGTACGTGTCGGTAATGATCAGAATGATGTTCCGCATGACAATCCTCCTTCCCGCGCCGGCCGCCGGGATCTGCTGAACAAATCCGCACCGCTCGCCGGCATGCAGTCTGCCAGCGGCGTCACCTCATCATAGGAGGATTGCCTTCGGATGTCAAGCCTGGTACGCGTGTTGCGCTGCGGCCTGAGAAAAAGACTGTGTCCGAGACGGGGCATCCGCCGGCCGCGACCTGGCTGCAGGGATGCGCAGGCGGTCGGGGCGGAAGGCGAGGCCCATTCCGCCCCTCACAGCCGTCAGTCGGGAGATGGTTGGCCGGGCTTCGATCCCCCCGTGTTCCCAGGGATCGCCGTCTTGGGACCGTTGGGCCCCGGTGGAGGCGGCGGCGCCTCCTCCTTCTTGGCACAGCCGACCAACAAGACGGCAGCCAACGGAAGTACTGCCAAACATGCCGCCACAGATCTGCGGCCGATGGATCTGAGCATGGATGCTATCCTTCCCTGTGAATTGGATGGTGCGGCCCCGCCGTCGGGCAGCGCCGTTTAGCCCTCCGGCTCATAGATGGGCCGGAACAGCCATGGAGCACATCCGTCCCACCATAGGTACTGCACAGTGCCGTCGGGATTGTAGGTGAAGGGGTCCGTGCGCCAATCTCCTGAACCAAGCTTGCGCCACTTCACGTGGCCGTCTACAAACGCCCAGTTCTGGCCGCCGCTATAAACCTGGATGCGGCCTTGGTAGGGCCCGAAGAGTGTGCCGAAATATCCGCTGCCGCACGGCTGATAGGCAAAGGGCCACGGAACAGTGGTGTTGGCGGCGGGCACACCATCGTTGATGCCGGAGCCTTTGAAGGCAACCTTGCCCAACCCGTTCCACAACAACGGGCAGGTGGCTGGGGATTTCACCTGGGAGATCACCGAGGCGCCCAAGATCCCGTTGAACGTGTATGAAATGTTGGTGGGATTGGCCCCAGGTACGAACGTGATCTGGCCCGGGAACTGCTCCACTACGTCGCCGTTGGGCGTTTGCCACACGCCGTAGTTCTTGATGTAAGGATAGGTGACGTTCGCGCCCTGTGTCAGATACCAGCCATCCCATGGGGGAGCGGTGCGCCCCTGGACAATGTTCCAAGGGCAAAAATACACGTTGTAGAAGCGCGTCGGGCTCTGTACGGGGAGCGGGAATGTTTCGTCGTAATCCTGCACGTACATCAGGTACGCCGTCGCAATCTGCTTTTCGTTGGACTGATCGGTGGATTGCCGGGCCTTCTCCCTCGCCTGAGCAAAGACGGGGAACAGGATGGCTGCGAGTATCGCAATGATCGCGATGACTACTAGCAGCTCGATCAGCGTGAACCCACTGCGGAAGGGTCTCTTCATGACGATGCCTCCTTCTAATCTTCTGGCGTTGCGCAGCGCCGACCGGCAGGCAAACGGAAACCGACCGATCGGAACCGGCGCATCAAGGAGACGCAGGGGAAAGACCGCTTCAGGATGCCCAGAGGGACGGCGCCTCGAGACGCAAGAACCTGGCAGATCGCTCTCCTCATTGATGCTGCTGTTCGGCTCAGCTGCAGGTCAACTTCCACACCTTTGTGACCGGAGCGTCGCTGCTGTCATATCAGACGGCCCAACCCTGCAATTGGTTGCACGGTTACAGGCCAACAAGACCTTTGCATCGCGCACCAAACAGCCCGTGAACGCGCTCTTAGGCCGATTGCTACCCTTCTTCCCGTTCGTAGCCGACGAAGTCCCCGGCCGGCAGCTTTTCATCGGCGGCTGGGACAGGCGCTTCTTCAGCCAGGTTCTTTTCCGTAGGCACGGCCGTTTCCATCCTGCCTATGCGCCTCAGCGGTATCGGTTGGATCGGCAACGGATCGGGCAGGCCGGTCTCTTCCACGCGCCGCCGCACGTGTTCCTCCATTCGCCTCCGAAGCTCGTCCACAACCTCGGGATGATCCTGCGCCACGTTCGTTTTTTCTCCGGCGTCCCTGGCGATGTGGTAGAGCTCCACCATCGGAAAGCCATGCAGGTCCGGTTCCAGAGCCACGATGAGCTTCCACTCCTGGGTGCGGATGGCGCGCTTCTTCATCCATGTGTTTTCCGTCAAATGGAGTTCCGTGCAGCCATCAGCATCCGGGTGTCCCTCGATCGCGGGGCGAAGCGAACGCCCTTCGAAGGTGCGGCGGTCATCCAAAAGGCCGGCGTAATCCAAGATCGTAGGGGTTAGATCCATCATTTGGGCCATGGAACGGATGCGCGCACCGGCGGGGATGACCCCGGGCCATCGCAGGATGAGGGGGATATGCACGTTGGGTTCGTAGAGGCCATGGTGGTCGAACCAGCACCCATGCTCGTCCAGCTCTTCTCCATGGTCCGAGGTGTAGGCGACGAGAGTGTCCTCCGCCAACCCGAGTTCATCCAGCCGCGTAAAGATGTGCGCGAGACAGGCATCGGCGTAGGCGACCTCGGCATCGTATTGAGCCTTCGGGAACTCGATATCCGTTACTCCGGGCATCCACTCGTTGAAGTACCATTTGAAGTTCTCGAACGCCCATACGGCATCCATGGAGTGGTTCGCCGGGTCCCGCTCGTCGCCCTCGTAGAACATCCGCGAGAAGGGCGCCGGAGGGAGATACGGAGTATGAGGATCCCAGTAGTGAAGGAAGACGAAGAAGGGCCGGTCCTGCTTTGCGGCTGCATTCAGCACGCGGAGAGCCGCCTGGTTCACGGCCTCGCCTTTGCGCCATTCGTTGGTAGAGCTCGTGTCCCAAGCGTATCCTTCGTAAAGTTGGAACCCTCGGGCGAACCATCTCCCTAGGTTGTCTGCAGCCGCGGTGAAGTACCCGTGGCCAGCCAGGATCTCGGCTAGGAGGGGGATGTTAGGGCTCAGTTCAGGCGTGCCGGATTGCCCGGTGATCTGATGAGCGTATACGTCGCGGCCAGTCATCATGCAGGTGTGGCCGGGAAACGTAGGGATGTGCGGGCTGTAGAAGTTCTCGAACAGAACCCCTTGCGATGCTAGGCGATCCGCATGCGGGCTCGTGGCACGAAAGTGCCCGTAACATGACAAGCGGTCCGCCCTGAGCGTGTCCATACTGATGAGTAGGATATTCATGGTTTGGCGCGCACGGAAGTTCGGCGCAAATTCCTTTCTATAGAGCGTTCATAGGCC
>JBMFSQ010000006.1:0-18329 GCA_049967475.1 Chthonomonadales bacterium
GCGAAGTGCGGGGATTGCGCGCCCGGGGCGGCTTCGAAGTGGAGATCGCATGGCGGGAAGGGAAGCTCATCCGCGCTCGCATCCGTTCCACTGTGGGCGGCACGCTGCGCCTGCGCACCCCGGTTCCCGTGAAGGTGACGCTGCGCGGCAAGCCTGTGCACCTCACTCACCGGGAGAGTGGCATGGTAGCGTTCGCCGCCGAGCCGGGCCGCGTGTACACGGTGGCCGCCGGCGCAATCTAAGAGGAGGCGGAAACGTGGTGACGCGTGGATCGGGAATGCTGCAGTGCCGATGGTTGGTTGCGATCGCCCTCGCGGCTGTTGGCCTTGCGGGATGCACAAGGGAGGTTCCCAGGTTGCAGCATGTCGCGGGCCCCATCCCTCATCTGGGTCCTGCCGTCTACTTCACCGACGTTACCCAGCGTGCCGGCATTGCCTTTCGGCATTGCATGGGTGATGGGTGATAGGGCGCTGAATAACATCATCGAGAGCCAGGGAGGCGGCGCGGCCTGGCTGGATTACGACCGCGATGGACGGATGGACCTGTACCTCGCCACGGGTGTGTGGATGAAAGGCTTGAGCCAGGGGCCGTTCTGTGGCCATTCGGAACGGAACCGCCTGTATCGGAACAACGGGGATGGCACGTTTACAGACGTAACCGATCGTGCCGGAGTGGGACTTCGCAGGTATTCCATGGGAGTGGCTGTGGGCGATTACGATAACGATGGCTATCCCGACATCTACGTGTGCTGCTATCGCGGCCCGAATGTGCTCTACCATAACAACGGCGACGGAACATTCACGGATGTAGCCGTTCATGCGGGCGTCGCGGATAACCAGGACTGCGTCAGCGCGGTCTTTTTCGATTACGATAACGATGGATTGCTGGACCTGTACGTTGGGAACTACCTCCACTATGATCCCGCCCACCGCGAGCATCTTCCGGCGGGAGAATACCCAGGCCCCCAATCCTACGGGGGTGAGCCCAGCGTGCTGTACCACAATAACGGGGACGGCACCTTCACCGATGTAACGCGCAGAATGGGGGTGTATGATCCTTCAGGCAAGGCAATGGGGGTATCCGCAGCCGACGCCGATGGTGACGGATGGGTGGATCTGTACCAGGCCAATGACGGTTTGGCCAAGCGCCTGTATCACAACGACCACGGCAGGCGCTTTGTGGACGTTGCGCAGAAGGCAGGCGTTGCCTTCGGTTCGGCAGGGGAGAAGGCGGCAAGCATGATGGGTGCCTGGGCTGATTACGACGGAGACGGCCTGCTGGACCTCTTCGTCACGGACGACGCCACCAAACCGCTGTTTCACAATGAAGGGCGCGGTGTGTTTCAGGATCTTAGCGCACAGGCGGGCGTTGCTCCCATTTGTGGCAAGGCCACCAGTTGGGGCGCCTGCTTCGTGGATGCGGCCAACAAAGGCACCCTGGATCTGTTCATCGCTAACGGCGGCTTCTTTCGTTTAGAGGGGGAGCGGAGTAAACTCCTCGCCAATGACGGCCGCGGCCGCTTCCACGACGTTTCCCAGTCCAGCGGGCCCTATTTCCATAGATCGCTTTGCGGGCGTGCGGCCGCTATGGCAGACTATGACAACGACGGCGGCGTGGATCTTGTTGTTACGAACCTAGACGGCCCCCCGATACTCCTGCACAACGACACAGCCGACCGCGGGCATTGGATCGGGGTTTGGCTGGAAGGTGTCCGCAGCAACCGGGACGGCGTGGGAGCCCAGGTGCGCGTTACCTGCGGCAATCGCACGTGGGTGGCTCAGCGGACGGGTGCCGGCGCCTATCTGAGCGAGAACGATCCTCGCATCCACTTTGGCATCGGCGAGGCGCGCCGTGTGGACCGGCTGGAGGTGCGTTGGCCTTCGGGCATTCGGCAGGTTATGGAGCGCGTTCCGGCAGATCGCGTCATCCGCGTGCGCGAGCCTTCTCGCTAAAGGCATCCCGCCGGCGTGCCGATGGGCCAATGGTTCGCCTGCGGGCACAAAGCTCCGGAAGCATGGGGCTCCCAATCCGTTGCCGTTGCGTACTCCTTTGGAGTTTCGCGTCTCGTATTGCCGGGGGTAAGGTGCCGGGCGCCGGCAGAGCGGGATGCCGGGGAGCGGCAACGCTGGTGCCTTGGCTGTCCGCCAGATCCGTTTACAAGCCGGTTTGCCGCATGTTACAATTACGCCTAACTGGGAGGCGGCGCCCCCAGAACTTTGCCCAACACGTCCCGCAACGGAACCGGCCCGAACTCCCGACTATCGTCCGACACGGCAAGATTGTCGCCCAGGACGACGATTTGGCCTTTTGGGACCCGCAGTGGCGCATCGTGTTTGCCCGTGGGCTCAAAGAAGTCCATAGCAGCGGTAAAACGGGCAGCCGTTTTGCGGTCCAGCACTTCTCCCGGCAGGCGGAATACGCGTTTGATGAGTACGGAGTTGCCCCTGCGGATGAGCACGACGTTTCCACGGCGGATGCCTCTAGGCCAGAGGATGCGGGACACGACCACCATCTGGCCGTCCACGAAGGTAGGCGCCATAGAAGATCCGTGCACCACTGCTACACGGAATGTGGAGACCATCAGGATTGTGAGCAAGGCAGTGACGGCGGAAGCGATCCATTGTCGTCTCGTGTGGGGCATTGGGCGTAGCACGTCTGGACCCTGCCGCCCAATGGAGGCGGCCGAGCTCGTGTAATTGTGACATTATAGCACGTGGTATGCTGACAGGCGGGACACGGTGCCCGCGGGAAACCGGTAGGCATGTTCCCGCCGCCAGGAAGGAGCCGTTATCGTACATGGCTGGACCGTGGATGAATGCCATCGCCGCCCATCGTACTGAGGTGGACGCAGCACTCGTCTTGGCGCTGATGGCGATGATGTTGATTGTGTGCCTGCTCTATCTACGGGTGGGCCGGTTGAACCGGCTGTACTTGCGCCTTACCCGCAATACAAGCGGAGGGAACATCGAAGAGATCCTGATCGGCTATATGGACACCGTCCGGCAGGTGGAGGCGCGGCTAGCTCGCATGGAAGAACGCGTGGAAGAACTTGCCAGGGTGCAGAAGACGTGTTTGCAAAGGATCGGCGTCGTGCGCTTCGATGCCTTCGAGGAAGTAGGCGGCAAGCAGAGCTTCGCAGTGGTCCTTGCCAATGCCCAGGACGACGGCGTAGTACTCAGCAGCGTCTACAGCCGCCGCGACGTTAGGATCTACGCGAAATTTCTCCACGCGGGCAAGCCGAGCCACCCGCTCACAGACGAGGAGCGGGAGGCGTTGGATCAGGCCCGGGCGAACCGAATGGCATGACGGAGGAAGGCGCCAGCCCGAGGTCGGCAGGTTCCGAGGAGGATCTCAGGCTTGTAGAGCGGTGCAAGCGGGGAGATCGCGAGGCCTTCGATGCGCTCATGCGCCGCCACGAACGCAAAGTCTATAACTTTGCCTACCGTCTGTCTGGCAACTACGACGAGGCGAACGATATCGCGGCTGAGGCCTTTGTGCGTGTCTACACGCGCATCCAATCGTTCCGCGGCGAGTCAGCCTTCCTCACGTGGCTGTTCCGCATCGTGACGAACGTGTTCCTGGATGCGCGCAAACGCCGCCGCTCCCGGCCGGCGGAGTCGCTCGAGCAGCTCATCGAAGCGGACGACCGCGGACTGGCCCGCCATGCCGAAGAGGCTTCCGTGAACCCCCAGGTCGAGCTGGAGCGCAGCGAGCGGGACGCGATGCTCCAGAAGGCCATCGCCACTCTCCCGGAGTACCAGCGTGCCATGATCCTGCTGTATCACGTGGAAGGGATGTCCTACGAACAGATCGCGGCCACCATGGACCTGCCCATCGGCACGGTGAAATCACGCCTCAATCGGGCACGCCTGGCCCTCAAGCAGGCTCTTGCGGGTTCTGCGGAACATTTCAGCCGGTAGGAGCGTCGAACAGATGAACCGAGGTCGTGTGGGCGTGCATTCCGCCCGAGCCGTCTAAGGAACGCTTATGCGCTGTGACACTGCCCGAGATCATTTTTCGGATTATGCATCCGGCCATGCTCACGAAGCCCTCCGTGCGGCGCTGGATCTGCATCTCGCCGATTGCCCCTCGTGCCGCCGCGAGGTCGAGGACCTCAAGCTCCTCTGGCGCGCGTTGGATCAGCTCGAGGTTGTCGAAGCGCCTCCTAGCCTCCGCTCGGAAGTCTGGCGACGGATAGATGCCGAGGCGCAACTCCAGCAGCAACTGCGCCCGCGAACGCTGGCCAATTTGCTGGCCGGGCGGGCGGCGTGGCAGCGTGTAACCGCTTGGGGAGTGGCGGTGTGTTTGGTAGCCCTTTTGGCAGGAATAACGGTTCCAGGTAATTACCAGCGGGCCCTCTTGGGGGATCTCGGTTTTCGGCGATTGCTGCCCGGGCCGACTGTGCCCGAGGTCACCGCGCGCGTATCCTCGGTCACGCCTGTGGCCGATGCGGATCAGCTCTTCGATGATGTCGTCATCACAGTAGAGGCAAAGGGTCCGGCCCGCAGAGTACGCGTCACACCATCGGAGGGCCGTGTGGTGGGGGCCCAGGATGTAATCGTGGGGACCGGCCAGCCTTCCGATGTCGTCCTTCGCCTAGGGCACTCATGGGCTCCGAGGATCGTGACTGTGAAGATCCAGGAGCAGGCGCATCCACAACGGGAGACAGATTTCCGGCTGGCGGTCCCTCAAACGCCGTAGCCTATTCCCGCGTGGCGAGATGCAAGGTCCGATGACTGCTGCCGGGCGGGCACATCGCAGCATGTGTGGCGCGATGCCGTCGTACCCATGCAGCCTTCAGTTCCGTTAGTGCTTCTTGAGCAAAGGTCTTGCAGGTGAGCCTGATGCTGCCGCGCCGGTTTTGCGCTTCTGGATGGTGATGCGGGTGGCTGTTTGTTCGCCCTCTGCATCACGGCGGAGGTGCACCGTTACGCGAAGCCCTGGCCGCAGGAAGGTAGTCTTCACATCTCGCGCTGCTTCCCGAACCACGCAATCCGCTGCGAGCTTTACCTGCCGCTCATCGCCTGCCAGGGTATGAAGAGTAAGCTCCCGTTTGGTTGGATCCACGGCTGCGATCGTGCCGGTGACCGTGCTTCGCGTGCGCTCCTTGAGCCGTGCCGCAAAGGCGGGCGTGTCGGCTACCGCTGCCGCCATGAGGCCGCCACTGGGCAGCGGCCGCGGCGCAACGTACACCCGATCGCCCACTGTATACTCATTGGGCTGGGCGGGCTTGTTCTCCTTACCCCACAATGTTTTGGAAGTGACGCGGTACTCTATGGGGCCCGCGCCCGAGCTGTCCGTACCGGCGATATGGTCGTCTGTAACCGCCGTGAGGGTAATGGCCGTAATCTGGCTTCTAAGGCGGAGGATCCATTCCCAGCTCACCCTGTCCGCCACATCGTATAGAGACGGCGCACCGGTACGGCTACGCCGGAAGCGGACTACGACTTCGTCTCCTGGCTTGAGATCTTGCACTGTGATCGGCTTTTTGTTGCGAAAAACGTGCGTCTTGGGCGTGATGCGGTATTCTACGGCGCGGCCGTCGTGCGTGCGAAGGGAGAGGGCTTCCTGAGCAGGATCCAAAGCGGCTATAGTACCGGATTGGACATTAGCGGGGGTGGAAGCGTGTTGGGCAGGGGCCTGGGCAAAAAGACGCTGCGCGGTAAGCAGCACAAAGCCGGCCAGCATCGCCCGTGCGATCCCGGTTGGGGGTTTGATCCTCCGCTGCGCCCTTGGCGGAACAGGGGATCTTAGAGCCGTTGTGCTGTTTGGCACAGTTCTTGCGTATGAGAAACAGGGGTGCGCCGTGCTGCCGCGGTTGGTAAACGGGATGGTCCGGCAACACTCAGCCCGCCGGGGCCTATCGGCGCACCCATCTGTTTGGCGGGGCTCCATGATGCGCTCCTCCGATCGTTGCGTCCGGCCATCCCAGGTCGGGCGCTAGGGGCGGCGCACTTCCAGGATCTGGTAACGTGCTACTCCCGCCGGGATGGCCACTTCCACCGTGTCCCCTTCGAACTTGCCCAACAAAGCCTGGCCCACGGGGGATTGGACCGAGATCTTGTCATTCACCGGATCTGCCTGTACTGCGTCTACGAGGTGGTAATCCCACTCATCGCCGGTTTCAAGGTCCCTCACCCGCACTATGGAACCGAGGCAGGCTCCTTCGTGGGTCTGAGCTCCGTCGGGAACCACCTTGGCGATCTGGAGCGTTCGCTCCATTTCTGCGATGCGGCCGTTGAGGATGCCTTGTTCGCGCCGAGCTGAGTGATATTCAAAGTTCTCGGAAAGATCTCCGAAGGCGCGCGCACGCTTGAGCGCCTCGGCGATTTCCCGGCGCTTTACCGATTTCAGGTGCTCCAATTCTTGTTGAAGCCGGCGATAGCTGCTCTCTGTAAGGATGATCTCTTCGGGCATGGACTACATCATGCTCCCAGCGACGACCGGGTTTTCCTCTCAGTGGCGGGTGGCGCAGCAGCCACCTCTGGGTTCTCCGTTTGAGGGTGCGGGTAACATACCACAGCCGCCTCAAGAATGTCAATTCCCGCAGTTGCCGCATAGCCCGTCCTTAGCCTTGCCTGAAGCCCTCGTGTGTCCTCGGGAAGCCTACGGCATCTTGTCGCTGTGCAAGGCGGCGCACGCCCTCCAGGAGAGTTCCCGTTTCGACGCAGCCGTACGACTGGCGGAAGGATTCCTGCCCTCACCGTCGTATAGAAAAGCGCGGAACCTACCTTGAAGTAGGTGTCGGCTTGATCCTGGGTCGGAGTGCGCTATGAACCGCTGCCGCATCCTGTTGTTCGTACTTCTTGTGGTTGTGGGAGTTCCTGCCGGAGCATGGCCGAGGTATGCCTCCAAGCTGGGCCTGCCCTGCCTTTATTGCCACAAGCAGCAAGACGGCAAGGGCGGCCTCAACCTCAGAGGCCAGTACTTCGTTGCCCACAAGTATACATTTGAAGGCTACGACGAAGAGAAGGTGATGGGGAAGTTGTCCCCACCCCTCTTCCACTCGGCGTGGACGGACACGCTGCCCCCATCGGTGCTCCGCATCGGCGTGGGCGACACTGCCGGTGACGGCAAGCTGCGCCTCGTGTGTCTTTCTTCCGAAGCGGGTTCCGCAGCTCGCACCATCACGATCCAAAAGTGGAACGGGTCCGCGTGGATTACTGAGTTCTCTGGCCCAGCACCCGGTGGGGGAGATCGGCTGGCCGTTGGCACGTTTGCCGCTGGGAGGCCCGCGGTTATCGTAACGGCTGGTGCGCTATGCTTCTGGAATGGAAGTGCGTACCAGGTGAAGCCGGCCCCCGCCGCGCTGGGCATTCTGGGGAAGGTCGTTTTGAAGGATGGGGCAGAACGCCTTTTGGTGCATCAGGGCAGCTCGGTTAAGCTGTACAGGGTAGACGTGGCTGCGAAGGATTGGCTTGTGGATCCGATGGACCCTCCTCACTCGTCTGCCACCCTCTTCACAGATATGAAGGGCCCCACCAAGGAACTCGAGGAGGTAGGCATGCCGTATCTCCTGGCTGCCGGCGGCATCGTGGGGCTTTGGGACGCCCGGAAAACCGATGCCCTCTTCCTCTACGGCGTGCAGGTGATTGGGCTCGTGGAGAGTAAAGGGGATGACACCCTCAAGGCGCCCCCGAAGCCGGGTGAGGCCGTGCCGGGGCTGGTACTCAAGGGCCGGGAGGTGCACCTGACTGTGGTGGATCCCCGATCGGCAACGCTCAAAACCCTATGGCACAGCGATGCGCTGCCGGGCGGAGTGCTGGACATCGTCGTGGGAGACCCCAAGGAGAACCGCCGCGGTTTGCTTGTTCTTACCGACAGCACCAGCAAAGGGCCGGGGCACTCCCTTATCTTCTTTCAACTGGATTAGGCCGCCGCCGTTCCCTGAGTGAGCAGCTTCCACAACGTGGGAAACGTAACGCGGTGATCGCCCGCCACGTAGTGACTTTCCCCTCCGTCGGCCACGGTGCGCACGAGGATCGTCTTCCAGGGCCGGTAATAATACCGGGGATCGGTTTTGGGCGCCTCGGCGTGGAAATCGCCGTGAAGATCCAGCAAGTCGAAGACGGCTGTAGTGAAATGGGCGATTTGCCTGCCTTCTTGGCGCGCCACGTTGCGGGCCATGGCAAGGGCCTTCAGGTACACCTCGGGCGCCATCACTGCGCTGCCGAAGTTGAGCAGAACTCCGCCTTCCAGGTGGTTCACAGCTTCTGCGAAGATCAGGAAGTCGCGATAAGAGAGTTCTCCCAGGGCGGATCCGTCGCAATTGGGGTGCTCGTGAATGATGTCCTGGCCGATGCAGGCGTGGACGGTGACAGGAACTTTGAGGCGATACCCCGCGGCTAGAACGCTGATATCGCGATAGGGGAACGGCGTTTCAAAGATGTGGCGGCCGAGAGCCTCTCCATAGCCCACATCTTCGTCCACAACTGCGTGAAGGACGCTGCAGATCACCCCGGTTTCCCGCCACAAGCCGAATTCCCCGGTGCGGATGTACCGAGCCACACTCTCGGTAGTCGCGCCGATGAGGGCGAACTCCCAATCGTGGATGGGGCCAGCCCCGTTCATGGCCACATGGGTGATGATGCCGCGCTCCATCAAATCAATGATGAAGCGGGAATTGCCGCGGCGGATCACATGGGCCCCCATCATGAGGATCACCGGTGCTCCCCGCTCCCGAGCTTCCAGGATGCGGCGGGCAAGCACCGGCATAGAGGGATGGTCCAACGTAGGCACAGATGGATCCAACGGCATGATCACATCTAGGGTGAGGTCGTGCTGGCGCTCTGCCAGCGGCTTGATCAGGAGCTTGCTCCGGTCAAACATCGGGTACGGCATGGTGCATCGTCCTTTCTTGCCGATGGGTGCGGCAGCGGCGGCTTGCAGCCAGCGCTCCAGCACAAAAGACGGCGAACATCATAAGGTACAGCCCAACTTTGAAGCTTTCGGGCTCATACGAGAATTCCACGATACTGGTCCCCGCGGGGAGCTCAACCCTGCGGAAAACTCCGTGGTCTAGTCCGATGCGTTCCGGGCGTGCGTTTACGCGGACGTGCCAGCCCGGATACAGCTCGTCCGCTACGTGGAGCGTGCTCGGCCCCGATGCGTGCACCTGCAAGCGTATTCGATTGATGCCGTCGGCCAACCATTGCACGGGCGCGGCGCCAGGGGTTGTCGCTTGCAGCCATGCGCGGCCTGGTGCATCAGGGAGCGTGTAGAGGTACACGCCGTCGGCGTACTCCTCGCGTGCGCCGCGCAGCTCCAGGGGTTCCAACGACAATAGTACCCGTACGCCGGCGCTTGCCAGGAGTGGGCTATAGGGATCCTTCGCGAAGACCATGTTGCCTACCTGCATTGGGCTCGCATCGCGGGCGGGGCCTGCAGCGCGGTTCATGAAGCTCTTATACCTTCCGGGAAAGAGCGAGTCATATCCCTGCACGTCATGCACCCGATAAATCATGGCAGCGTTGGGGGGAAGAACTGCGCGGGGTCCGCTGAAGCTCCAATCCGAGTTGATGGGAGCGATGCGGTCATGACCTGCCAGCTTGGCTGCCATCTGGATGGCCGGGGTTGTTGGGTAAACGTCACGAGGTCTGGCGGTGGAGTTGTACCCGCTTCCTTCCCACAGGAGGTCCAGTACCAGCACGCCGATGAGCGCCCATGGAGCCCAGCGTCTCCGCCAGTCAGCCCGCGTGCCGCCTGAAGATGCTGCCGATACTACAGCCGCTGCCGAAAGACCAAAGAACGTCACCTGCCGCCAAAGATGTGCATCACTGGGCGCGTAGGCGCCTGGAAGTCCCAAGGAGAAAGCGAGGACGGCCGCCCAGCAAATGGTTGTAATCCCGATAAGACCGAGGGCACGCCGCACGCCGATGGCTCCGCGCGCCAGTTCATCCATACCAAGCCCGGCTAAGGCTGCAAAGCTGAACGCCCAGACGACAAGGGCGCGGCCCGGAGCTCCGCTTCGGCCAAACCCCGGCAGATAAAAATAGAGGAGTGCATCCACCGGCGTGCCAAAGGCCATGAGAAGGGCCAGGGCAGCAAGAAAGCCGAAGAATGCGGCTGCTCTGCGATGGCGACGGGACGCGACGCCGCCGGCTGCCAAAAGCAGGCCAGCCATGGACCCGTAAAGGGCTCCTTCGGCGTAGTTGAAGGGGAGCCCGCCTTGGCTTACGCCCCGATACGGAAGATCGGCTTGCGAGGGGTTGCCGAAGAGATCCGGCAGAAAGAGCGTCGCAAGGGATTGCGGTGGAACAGCGTAGGCCGTATACGCAGCATAGCCGGCCGGACTGGGCGGCGCAGCGCGGTGTGAGCGGTTCGATAGTTCCACGGCCGGCAGAAGCTGCGGAGCGGCGGCCAAAGAGCCGAGAACAAGAGCCGCCAGCCACAGTGCAGCCGGCGCCGCAACTTCCCTCCAGCGGCCGCCGAGAACGAGCTTCGTTGTCGCGACGCGCAAGAGAAGCAGATATACAGCGGCAAGCACGGCGGCCCCCAACACATAAAGGGCAATTTGGAGGTGTCCTGCCAGTAATACCAGGGCGAAGACCCCCGCAAGACGGAGCATGCGTGCCGGAGAAGGCGCTTGCACAAGGCGCAGGGTCCCCAGTAAGGCAAAAGGCAGCCAGCAGGAAGTATCCAGGAAGGTAGGAAGCTGCAACCAGGACACCTGCCATGTGCAGAATGCATAGGCTGCCCCGGCGGCTACACCGGCGAGGGGCGCAGCGCCCAGGGAGCGGAGGAGCAGCCACATCCCTATACCAGCCGTCACGAGGTGGAGGAGGGCCGCAACGGCGAATGCTCGGTCTGCCGGCATCAGTACAAAAAGCAGGTTGGGCGGATAGAAAACGGCAGACTGGCTGTTCGCTACGAAAGGCGCGCCGCAGAAGGAGTAGGGGTTCCAGAGCGGGATGGTGCCGTTGCGCAAGGCAGCAGCAGCGAAAGCGCGCCATGGGTAGAACTGGCCGACGGCGTCATACGCCAGTGGGTTCCAGGGAATGCGCCCGCTCGGGGATGCCGACGCGTTCCATGGAGCCAATGTGGCCAGGAGGCGAGCTGGAAGGAATATCTCGCCAAGGAAGAGTGCTCGGTGCAGGAGCGCACAAGCAAGGAAAAGGAACAGTACAGGCGGTCCGTACCGCCGCAGAGCGTGCGCCGGAATAGTATGCTCCCTGGGCTGCTAGTCGAAGAGCACAAGGTTCCGCTTGGCAACCTCATTGGCCGGATCCAGCGCCAGTACGCGCTCGAACTCATGCTTTGCTTCGGCATACATCCCAAGCATGGCGTATGTGAGCGCCAGATCATTGAGGATGGACACGTTGGTGCTCTCCATTCCCGCAGCCCTTTTGAGCTCCTCCAGAGACTCCTCAAACTCGCCGATGAACCCAAGCACGAGGCCTAGCTGGTGGTGGGCCTCCACGTTATCGGGCTCGGCCTGGAGCAAACGGCGCAGCTCACTGAGGGCGTCATCGTATTTGCCTTCCACCTTGAAGGCGATGGCTCGCTCGAGGTGCAGGTTCCCTACAATGCCCATGTGGTCCATTTCTCCTCTGGAAGCGCGTACTGCCGCGCGCAGGCGCCGCGGCCTCTACAGCTACCCGGGAACCGCTCATCGCTGTGTCGGCTCAGTATAACATGAGCACTTTCAAAAATCAAGCATGCCCATCGCCCCAGGCAGATGCAGCCTAAGCCCATCCCATCGCCGTCATGCCGGCGGCACTCACCCGTTGCCCGCTTCGGGCTCCGAGGGTGAGCCATCGGCAGCGGCGCGCAGAGCTGCAATCTCCCACTGCCGAAGCTTGCGCCACGTGCCTGGGGCAAGCCCCTTGACGGATATAGGGCCGACGCTGAGGCGTGTGAGCGCAAGTACAGGATGCCCCACCGTTTGCATCATGCGTCGAAGTTGCCGGTTGCGGCCCTCAAAGAGGGTGATATCCAGCACCGTGGTATTGTGCGCCTCATCGTACTGAACGACCTCGACCTGCGCCGGCAGCGTCATCCCGTCCTCCAGGAGGATGCCCTGACGCAAGTCCGTCAGAGCAAATTCGCTCACGCGGCCGCGGGCTACCACGCGATAGACTTTGGGGATGGCGTTGCGGGGATGCATCAAATGTTGGGCGAGATCCCCGTCGTTGGTCAGAAGCAGCAGGCCCGACGTGCCGGCATCAAGCCTCCCGATGGGATAAATGCGCTGACCCACAGCGCGCACGAGCTCCATCACCGTGTGGGGCGCGTGGGGGTCCTTGACGGTGCAAACGTATCCCTCGGGTTTGTTCAGGGCGATCGTGACACGCACAATGCTGCCCGGGCCGTGGGACGGCAGGCGTGGAACCGTCTTGCCGTCAACGGTTATCGCGTCCCGTTCGGGGTCAACGCGCGTCCCAAGCCGTGTGACGACCACTCCGTTGACCGACACCCTACCTTCGGAAATCAGTCTCTCGGAAGCGCGCCGAGAGGCCACTCCGGCGGCGGCGAGCACTTTTTGCAACCGCTCTTCCATAGCCAATGAGGGCCGTGCCGAAAAGAACCAGAATGCCGGGGCCGATCCAGGAATGTGCCGCTCGGCCGGGTGGAAGCCTGCGCGGATCGGATGCCGTGGCGATGAGCGGCACGGACGACACGGTTCGGCCTTGCCACACTACGGCTACCCGCCCCAATTGCGCGCCCGGCGCTACAGGAGCCTCCACAGTGTTTGTTTGAACCTGGAGGTGGGCATCGGGTACGACGCCTTTGGGAACTACTACCTGAACCGGCGCTTCTGGAGCTGCGGGCACCGAGGCCTCTTGCCCTCCCTGGACGGGTACTCGGGCAACGATGCGGCCTGCCTGGGCTAGAACGCGGGGCTCGAAATGGTAGAAGCCCCACTTCATCAGTGCCGAGGTCTCTCCAAAGGCGTCGGGGCTATGAAGCACTACGGAAATGAGGCGCCAGCCGTTCCACGTAGCCGAACCCACGAAACAATGGCCTGCGGGCACGGTGTATCCCGTTTTGATGCCGTCTGCGCCGGGGAAATGCGCCAGCCATTTGATGGAATGGTTCCTCAGGATCACATCGCGAGTGTCCATGGACCGGGTGATGCGATAGATAGGCGTGGACACGGCCTCCTGGAATGCGGGATACCTGAGGGCGTATCGAGCCATAAGCGCAAGATCGCGGGCCGTGGTGGTATTGGGGGGGTCGTTGAGGCCGTTGGGGTTCCGAAAGATGGTATGCATGGCCCCGATCTCCCGCGCCTTCGCCGTCATCATCTGGGCGAACTGGCCTTCGGAGCCCGCGATCGCTTCCGCTGCCGCCACACACCCGTCATTGGCGCTGCGCAAAACAAGGCCATAGAGCAGATCGTGAGCCGTGATCTTCTCCCCGGGGCGCAGATGCAGCGAACTCCCCTCGGTGTCTGCGCAGCGCTTGCTCGCAGTGATCACATCCTGCGGGTGCGTGTGCTCCAGCAGCAGGATGGCCGTCATAATCTTGGTGGTACTGGCCGGAGGGCGCGGCGCATCGGCGTTCTTCTCGTAAAGAACCTGTCCGCTTACAGCATCCACCAGGATGGCTGACGCTGCACGGATGGGGGGCGGAGGTGCAACCGCAGGCGCTTGAGCCGCGGCGGCGTGCATCGAGCAAAACAAACCGCCCAGGCCAAGGGTTGCGCGACACAGTGAATTCCTTAGCCGCCTCCATGCCGAAAGCACGGTAACGGCAGCACGATGGGTCTCTACGATTGCCGGGGTTCCTCCACGGGATGTAAAATTGCCGCAACCCGAAGGCGGAAGCGCCCTATTGTACCAGTTTCATCGTGACCATGCAATTCGCGGGGTGCGCTCAGGCTGGCCTACGATAATTCCTCCGCAGGCAGGGAGAATACCTTGAGTGCCAGGCGACCACTTCGTTCCGCAGAGAGAGCCTCCAGTTGCTTGAGCACCTGGGGTACCAGCGTTTCCGGCATGCCGGCCAAAATAACCGAGTTGAGGCCGGGCCAAATGGGAGTACCGTCCCGGATGCCGTTCTTGCCGCTTCCGGTCGCTCCGGTGAAGCGCGTATATCCCGGCGCACCGGAGCGCGTGAGGATTTCGATGATGCGAGGGTCTACGCTGGCCTCACAGATGATGATCAACAGGCGCATGGCTTCCTCCGGATCCTCTCTGGCAGGGAATGGGCGGGTGGAGCGGACGTTCCCGAACGCCGCCGACGAGAGTGTACCGCACAAAGCCTCCCGGCAGTTCGCATGCCCACGGCTTCTGTCCCGAGCCCATGCATCCGGATGCCGCGCGCTTCGGCCGGGATCGCGGCGCATCGGGTATCGTGGAAGAAGTCCGGATGCCGCGCAGAGGGGTGAAAGCTCTCCGGCAGGTAGCGGAATGGCGCTTTGAGTTTGGCCGGCGGGCTGCGGCGATTGAAGGAGGTGTTCAGATTTTGTGTGGTTCAACGGACGCCAGCGGAAGCATGGTTACCTTCCGTCGAGTTCAGGACGAGGAGGACCTGCGCCGGTGCCTGGACGTGCGCCTGCGCGTCTTTGTAGAGGAGCAGGAGGTTCCCGCTTCAGAGGAATTGGATGCCTACGATGCAGTGGCGGAGCACTTTTTGGCGGAATGTCGCGGCTGCGTCCTCGGCACTGCGCGGATGGTGGACCTGGGGGACGGCGTTGGCAAGATCGGGAGGGTGGCGGTTCTGAGGGAATGGCGTGGGAAAGGCATCGGGCGGGCACTCATGGAATTCGTCCTAGCGCACGCGGAGGGCCGCTTCGACGTGCTGATCCTGGATGCCCAGGTTCCGGTGATCGCCTTCTACGAGAAGCTTGGTTTTGAAGCCGAGGGAGAGGTGTTCTTGGATGCCGGGATTCCCCACAGGAGGATGCGGCGAGCGTTTCCACGTTCCTAGGGGCAGCCATGGCAGGTGGTCATGAGCGTGCGGCGCCTGCAGCGGGTTCCGATGGGCATCGCGGCGATCATCGCTGTGTGGTTGGGGTGATGCAGAAGCTATGGAACTTGGGAAAGCGCGTCCCAAGCATCCAGATAATCGAGCACCGCCGTAATGAACTCACTGTGGCTCCACGTGAGTGGCGCAACGGAGAGGGGGTCTCCCGTCTCGGGATGGAGTTGTTCCGGCAGAACGCCGCTGGGCATGGCACGGCGCGCAGCCCAGAGGATCAACTCCATGGCAGTACCCATATCCTGCCGGGAGGCGGCACGGGCAATGTACCACCGGGCTGCCCACAGGGTGCAAATGATCCACGGGTTTCCGGGGACGCGGGCCAAGTCGTCCACGCGGCGGAAATAGTAGTCGTTCTCGTAGCGGGCGATGCCGCCTACATTGGTCTTGACCCATAGACATGAGATCACGCGGCGCATGGTAGCTTCCACCTTGGGGTCTGTGGGCTGGAAGGCGCCGAATTGCCAGAGGGCTGCCAGTGCGCTGTCCACAGTAAGGTCTCTTTGATATCCATCCGGCGTTTCCACCAAGCGCCTGGCGAAGGTGGAGGCATTCTCATCCCAAAGGTGCTGCTCGATCCCCGCCCTTATCTCGTCGGCTGCTTGGCGCCACTTGGAGGCGGAGCTCGCGTCGCCCAACTCGCCGGCAAGATCTGCTGCAGCCCGAAGGGCTCCGTAAACGGCTCCGCACGTGTACGCATGGACGCCCCGGCGCTCTTCCCAAAGGTCGTAGGAGGGCAGCGGCAGGCCGGTTTTTTCATCGCGGAAGCCCGCCATGAAGTCTGCGCAGGGGCGAATGAGGCCGCCGTAGAGTGCTCCGGCAAGCTCTGGGCTTCTACACTGCTGGTGCACGCTCCAGAAGGCCCACACCACCAAGGCGGTGCTGTCTTCCTGGAACGGGATTTCGGGCTTGCCGTCCACCACCCAGGGATGCCAGGTAGCTCCCCAGGATCCGTCGGCCATATATTTGTGCATGAAGGCGGGCCGATCTTTGGGGAGGATGTCGCGGCAGAAGAGGAAGAAGCGCCGAGCGATGTCATCACACCCCAGGCGGTTCAAGGCGGCTACTACGAGGGCTCCATCGCGGGGCCACATGTACGAGTAGTGGGCGCGGGCCGTTTCCATAATGTCTGAGTCATTGGCGGCTATGATCGCGCCGCGGTTATCGGTATTGGCCCGGATGACCAAGAGGCTTCGGCGGAAGATATCGGGGATGGGCTCGGGAAGGGTTGACACTCGGTCCATGCCTCGCTCGGACCAACCCTCCCATCGGCGGTTGGTCTCGTCAAAGAGGGTTTGGAAGCCTTCGCGCTCAACGTGCTGGTGGAGGCGGACCGCTTCGTCCAGTGTATGGCCGGCGCAGATCCACGCATGGGCCGTAGCGCATCCCCTGGGCGCCAAAGTAAGCCACACCGAGATGGTGGAGTCTACAGATCCTTGGGCCACCGGGTTCATAGAGAGTTCGCCGTCCTCTGCATCCCGCCATGTGCCTTCCGCACCGCGGAAGCCCTTGATGCCCGCGGCGTATTGGCGGATGCCGCCTTCTTCCGTACGCGCCGCAATGAGGAAGTAGGTGTCTCGCTTGTAGTGGATCATGGCGTCCACGAAGGGATTGTAGAAAGCCGTGTCCGCGATATCCGTCTCGGCGATGAGAAAGTCGTGAGCCAAGAAGAGACGCACTTGGCGGGGAACGTCCGTGTCGTTCTCCAACAGAAAGCGCCGCAGCAGGATATCGTCCCAGTGGTGGACGCAGTCGTTGACGGTGAGGGTAATCCCCAAATCTCTGTTTTCGGCCACTGCGTCGGTGGCGAGGGTCCCGGGCAGGTAGCGCGGCACGGTATTCCAGGACGGGTCGTGGATCCAGGAGAAGCGGCCGTCGGCCCAAACGCCGATGCGCGCCCGGTTGCCGGAGAGGTGGTTGTGAAGACCCACGTAGGGCCAATACAGGTCTCGAATGGCAAGACGGCTATCGAGGCATACGAGCAGGTTGCCATTGCCCGTTATCAAAGGTCTCGGCACGTTGTGTCGTTCTCCTCCCAGGATGCAGGCTTCGCCGCCGCTGAGCCTCCGAGCATAGGTACGCCCAAGGGGGGCACGGGTCTCGTGCCCCCCTTATATTGTCGGCGGATGTCTGTTTGTTATTCGCGGCCCCCATCCTTCCTCAGGGATGGACCGGCGACGGCGCAAGGGCGGGGGGCGCCGGTAGGGCTACGGCTCGCGAATGCGGTCCGGCGCCGTGCCGATCTGGGTGATCACCCACCGCCCATTGATGCGCTCCAGCACGTAACTTACGTAGACGGTGTGGACTTCGCCGTCTCGATTCCGGTACACATGCTTTCCCGACACTACGTACACACCTTCCGCCCGGCGGTGTACGCGGTACAGGTCGAAGGTGATGGTGTCTGCCGCGTTCAAGGCATCGCGCGTCATGTCCAGGTAGTCATTGACCGCGATGGAGTACTCGTACTTGCCCTTCAGGAAGATCGCGATCTTCACAGATGGGTCGGTGACGCTCACCAGCGGGTTCACATCGCCGGTGCGGAAGGCGTCACGAATGTCGTCAATCGCCCGCTGCAGGTCGCTGTCCGGCACTTCGTAGCGATAGCGGCGGCTGTTGAGATAGTAATCGTCCAGGTCATCATCACCCCAACCGCGGCACCGGCCTCCCTCATAGATGGGCACTTCAATATAAACCACCGGCGGCGGATAGGTGTATACATGCCAGCGGTAGATGTACGCCGGGAACGCTCCGTAGTAGAAGTAGAAGGGTGACGCCACAACGCCCACTTCGAATACGGGCGCATAGTACGGGTAGTACACGTATCCGTAAGGGAAGTAATAGCGGATGCGCCGATCCTCTATGTACGTGCGCGGCCGCAGGATCACTCCGTTGCTGAAGTATCGGCGCCCCTCCTCGGTGCGGCCGAAAATGGAGGACATGCGGTCATGGATAGGCCCCCGCTCGAACTCGCGGCCTGGAGCGCGGTCCTGTCTGCCTGGGGACACAGGTCGGTTTTGGCCGAAAGTCATGCCTGGCACGCGGCCTGCCGTAGGACCCTCTCGGCCGGGTTCGATGCGCCCAGACAGTGGGTTCCGACCTTCAGGGCTCGTGCCCTCGCGCGGAACACCACGCCGGAAATCGTACAGATCCCGCTGGCCCCGGTTGCCGGAGGACGGATCCTGCGTCATGTGTGGGGCCCGATCTGTTGCCGGCTGGTTCCGAGGCTGGTCCGCGCGCACGCCTGGGAAGATGCGGTCGCCCAGCGGTGTGCCGCGATAGTCCCTTTGCGGAGGGTTGTAGTCACGCCGCGGTGCGGGAGTATAGTCCCTTTGCGGAGGGTTGTAGTCACGCCGCGGTGCGGGTGTGTAATCCCTTTGCGGAGGGTTGTAGTCACGCCGCGGTGC
>JBMFSQ010000006.1:18429-148794 GCA_049967475.1 Chthonomonadales bacterium
GTGTGTAATCCCTTTGCGGAGGGTTGTAGTCACGCCGCGGTGCGGGTGTGTAATCTCGGCGCGGAGCCGGTGGCGAAGGCGTCTCCTTGGGTCGGTTCGGCTCTCCGCGCTGTGCTGAGGCTGCCAGGGGTGTCGCCGCCAGCAAAGATGCCAGTACCAACACCCGCATCGCCGGTTCAAGAGGTATGGATCGCCAATGCGTCGCCCTCATTGTCTTTGCCCTCCCTCAGCCGTATGGCGGCTGAGCAAACCGTCGCGAGGAGGCGTCCGCCCTTTACGGGATTGTTCTCATACTTTGTATACGTTCCCGGAGTGCGGATCCTTTCCCCTGTTTTCAAAAACGGGGCCGGGATGCAATCGTGACAGGTGTCGGTCATACCGTCTGGGGCGTGCTGCAGCCTCAATGCGGTGTGCGGCGGGCATTCCAGTGAGGAAAGGCGCGGGTACAATCCTCAATGCTTGCGGGAAGGGTGTCTGAGGATCTATCATCGAGGGAAAGACGTCCGCAGCGGATGAGCCTTCGCCGGCAGCATCCAGGAGGGGGCATACTCATATGATTGCTCAAAGAGGCTCCGTTCATACCCGCAGCCGGGCAGGGTTCTACCAGGCCGCTCACCGATGGCTTCTTTTCGTCCTCCCATGCATGTGTCTGCTGTTGGCCGCGGCTGCAGGCGCCGATGAGGTGCGGCTCAAATGCGTCGCCGACACCAACCTTTCGGCGTATCCTACGGAAGTGGAGCTGAATTACGGCCGTTCGACGCACTTGCGCCTCAAAGGCGTTGAGATGCTCGCATTGTTGCGGTTTGACCTCGGACCGGTTAAGGGGATGCACATCCGGCGTGCAACGCTCTTTTTGCGGTATGCCGGAGCCGACCGCAAACTAAGAGTTCTTGGCTTCTCCACGGTTGCGGTTCCATGGCAGGAGGGGACGGGCGCCGGAGAGCGCAAGGAGGGAGAGTGTTGCTTCAAGGCCCGAGCGCTGGGCAAGGAAGATTGGGCTTGGCCTGGGAGCGATTTCACCGACGTGTCGTACACAGCGGGCAACACCGTGGCGGCGTACGCAGCCATCCATGAAGAGAACGACGGATGGATCTCAGCGCCGGTGGATCCCCGCATCGTACAGGCCATGATCGCAGGTGTGTCCTGGGGAATGGCGGTGTCCGACGAGACGGGAGAAACACGCGCAAACAACGACGTGTGCTCTCGAGAGGTTGCGGGTTCGGAGCCCTACCTCATGGTAGAGGTAGAAAAGTCTCAGGAAGAGAACCCCGGCCCTCTCCCTGGCGCCCGCGCCGAGCCCGACGCCTCCCAGGCGGATTTCCAATCGGGAGCGGTGAGGATCACCCTTACGGCTCCCTCTCATGCCTTCGGATATGCCGTGCGGGCGCTCACGAGCTCGGCGGATCTGGGGGTGCTCCTGCCGCAATGGGAGCTTCCCCTTGCGGAGCCGGGCAAGGAGCAGAGCTTTGTAATTCCCGGTCTTCCGCCTTCCGGGCCGGTGACGCTGCTTTTGGCGGCTCGATCCGAGACCGGGAAGCTTGGGCCGAGCGCGGTGGTGCGATGCAAGGCTTCCCCGGCCTTAACGTTGCCGCCTCCACTCACAGTTCCTCCGCCCGAGCTGGCCCTTGCGGTTGCTCCGCCCGCAGGACCCCTGCAGGTGTGGGCATACCCGGACACGTGCAAGGCGCACCCGATAAGCGGCAATCTTCTGGAAGAGGTGGGCATGGCTGCATACGCGGGTGTTCCTGCAGGCAGCTATCGCAACCACAATGCGGTGTGGGCGGGCGGGCGCATCCAGCTCCAAGGGGCAAGAGGTGAAATGTTGGGCTTCCACCTCCTGATTGCTTCCGATGTGCCACGGAGCGGTATCACGGTGGAGGCTCCGGCACGCTTCTCCAATGCCTCGAGCGGACATTCGATAACGCCAGTCATAACTCTGTACCGAGACTGGTACGTAAAAGACGGCGAGTGGATGCCCGAAGCGTGTGTCCCTCTTTCCAGTTCGTTGGATATACCCGCGCCTGACAACAATATTCCGGGTCAGCGGAACCAGTCGGTATTCGTGGATCTGTTCATACCCCCAAATACGCCCACGGGTACCTATTATGCATCCTTCGTAGTGCGAGCACCCGGCTTGGCAGATGTAAAGGTACCCGCCGTGCTGAGGGTAACCCCGTTGGTCCTCCCAGACCGCTGTTCGTTTGATGTGAGCCTCAATACCTATGGAACCGTGGGACATCTCTTTGGGATCAGCGATGCCACGCCTGCATACTTGGCGCTGGAGCGTTCTTACCACCGTATGGCGCACATGCACCGGGCAACCCTGGCAGTGCTGGGCTATTCGCATAGCGGGCGCATCTCCACAGGTTATGCGCCTCCTCTCGAAGGGACGGGTGCGAACCGCCATGTCGCCGACTGGTCTGCCTGGGACGCCCACTTCGGGCCATATCTGGGCGGCTCGGCGTTTGCAGATCTGCCTTGGCCATCCGCGCCCATCACACATATGTACCTGCCTTTCCACGAAGATTGGCCCGCGGATATCCGGCGGTACTATCATTACACTCCTACCACCGACCGCTACCCCGACATCATCGTGGAACATGCCCTCAAGGCCCCGCCTATCGAAGAGGCCATGGATCCCGCCTTCGCGCTGGAATTCAAAGCCGTGCTCGACGACTTTGCCAGGCACATAGTGCAGATGGGCTGGACCCAAACCCGTTTCCAGCTCTATCTCAACAACAAGTATTACTATCGAGACCCGGCTATGGGTGGGCAAGGAACCTCGTGGTGGCTCTTGGATGAACCCAACCATCGGGATGATTGGCTGGCCCTTGCCTATTTCGCCCGGCTTCTCCGTGACGCGCGGCGAGGATGGAAGTCTCCTGCCCCCATCATTTTTCGTGAAGACGTGTCTCGCCCCCAATGGCAGCGGGACACCCTGGACGGCTTGGTAGATTTGATGGTCGTGGGAGGAGGCGAGTTTTTCAACCGCACGCGCCGCCTGGCGGAAATGAAGCGAAAGTGGGGGGTACAGTTCTGGACCTATGGTTCCTGCAATGAAGTGAGGGAGAGCAACGTCGCAGCCGAGGTTTGGGCCGTGCGTGCATGGTTGGCTGGAGCCGACGGCATCGTCCCGTGGCAAACCGTAGGAGACGACGCCGCCTTTGAGAAGCCGGAAGCCACCGCCATTCTTTTACCGGGAAAGCGCTTCGGTTTGTTGGGTCCCATCGCAAGCGAACGTTTGAAAGCCCTTCGCCGAGCCGAGCAGGACGTGGAGTACCTGGCTTTGTTGCAGCAAGCCAAAGGATGGACGCGCCGGCAGGTGGCCGCAGCCGTTGCTCCACTTTTGCATGTGGAGGCAGCCTTTGTCCCAGGATCCGAAGAAGATGCGGGAAGGCTGCACGTGCAGCGGGCCCGCGCCGAAGACTTCGTCAATATGCGCACAGCCATTGCGGCCGCTCTGGAGCAGGGCCGCTAGATCAAGGTGGAGCTGCAACCAAAATGAGTGCACAGCCTCCGATGTGGCGCGAGAGCAGCGTCTTCGCACGATACGCCCTTAGGCATCGCGCAGGGAAGCGTCAGTGGCCGGTGAGGGTTCACCAGGCGCCGGCAACCGCGTTGAGGAACCGCCGCCGGCAGTACATCACATGGCAGGCGATTCCATGCGACACCCGCGGGTATCGGGAACGCAACCGCCCCTCATGCCGATTTGGAGGCAGCGCGCGTCAGCGGCTGGATTCCGGAAGCGGTATCAACGCCGGAACGCGGTCTTTGTAGGGGGGAATGGGAGGGCCGTCTCCGTTGGGATTGTCCAGATAATAGAACGCAACGGTTGTGTAGTGGTTCGTGAAGGGCTTGCGATCCTCATCGTAGCCCGCCCGACCGTGCTCGAGCGTGAAGAGGAGCGACTTGGTGAAGGGCACCGGATCCTGAATATGCCACCGGTAGCACGTATTGAGGATGCCGCGCTTTTCTCCGCCCTTTTCGGGATTGTCGTAGAGCGGTACCCCGAAGTAGGGGTTCCAAAATGCGCGCCCGAAATCCCACGCTCCGCAGAAATAGTCCTCGCTCCCAGTGCCGCTGATGGCCGGTTTTGAGGCCCCGTCCACATACCAATAGTCGTTGCCTTCGCCCCACCAGCCGTCACTGTTAGCCATGACGGAGATGAAGGTGCCCACGTACTGCCCCGAACCTTTGGTGTCGCAGAGGGTAAGGGCTTTGCCTACGGGTGCCGGGAAATAGCAGCGGTATTGGGTGTGGAAATAGCGCAGATCCTTCTCGGGGCGCCGGCTCAAACGGTAGTCTATGTTGTAGTAGAAGGCATGCACAGGCTGGCTGCCTTCGTTGGTTACGGTGATGACTGCGTGCTTCTTGAACGGCATGGGCCAATAACAGTTGAGCGCATTGTGCGATCCGATGGCGATGGGCGCGCTGGAAAACTCCACATATCGGCCGAAACCCTGGGCGAAGAAGTCGCCCACTGGGATCTCTACCGCCGGCTTCGGGGCATCGTCCCACGTGATCCGGAGGACGAGTTCGCGCAGGTGGTCCCTGGAGGGAGACGCGATGGTGAACCAGATGTGGGTGATGCGCCCGGCGCCCTTCACGTCCAGAAGTGGAAGTGTGGCGCCAGGCTCGATGCGGCGGCTATCCCCATTGTGCCCGTTTGGGTCTGTGCTGGAAGATCGAAGGGCGATGAAGTCCTTTTTTTGCGGCAAATCCTGGGGCACCTGGGCTGCAGCGACCAGTGGCAGACTGCTAAGGGCCAAAATCAGGACGAAGGTTCGCATGATGTCTCCTTTTCCCATCTTGCAGGATATGGTCCTTCGATTGAGCGCCGGCTTTGGGTAAGGGTTACTGGTGCCATCGCATTCCTGTGGTGCGCCGCCGGCGAGCACCTGTGGGCACCCTGCCGCGCGTGCGGTGTGCAGATGCCGGATCCGGAAGCTCTGGGTCCGAACGGATCGCCGGCGGGATTCTCAATCTAGCAGGTTCTCTAGGCCGATCACGAGATCCTTCCGCTGGATCACTTTTCTGATGGCAAGGAGAACCCCCGGCATGAAGCATCGGCGGTCGGTGCTGTCATGTCGGATGGAGAGTGTTTGCCCTGGGGCTCCAAAGAGGACTTCCTGATGGGCTACGAGGCCGGGAAGCCGGATGCTGTGGATGGGCACGCCGTGTGCCGAACCACCCCGCGCGCCGGGAGTGTGCTCAAAAGCGCCTTCGGGACTGGGGACCGGCGTGACGCCTGCCTCCGAGCGTGCTTGCGAGATCTTCCTGGCTGTGAGGAGTGCTGTGCCGGAGGGGGCATCGAGCTTGCGCTCATGATGGAGCTCGATGATCTCCACGTCCGGCAAATAACGAGCTGCTTGCTGGGCAAACTGCATCATGAGGACCGCGCCCAGGGCGAAGTTCGGCGCGACGACCGCTCCGATCCCTGCGTCGCGCACCCAAAGAGCTACCTGGTCCAGGTCCTTCTCCGCCAGCCCGGTTGTTCCCACAACGGGCGACACAGAATGAGCCAGGGCTGTGCGGATATTGGCCAAGGCCGCGGCCGGCTGGGTAAAGTCTACGAGCACTCGAGGACGGGCGCTGTTGAGCACCTCTTCCAGATCGGGCCGGATCGCGATACCCATCGCGGCACATTGGGCAAGTTCGGCAGCGTCGCGGCCTATCTCCACTCGGTCCACGGCGCCTACGAGCTGGAGGTCCGGGGCTTCTACCACGGCGCGTACCACCTCGCGGCCCATTCGCCCGGCAGCTCCGCAAACAGCCACCCTGATGCTATCGCCCATGATGCGCCTCTTCTTGGGTGCCGCCTTTCGTTTTTTGCGACAAGGGGCCGACAGCGGCCAAGGTCAACGCGTGGTCGTCGAACAGGGTGCGGGCTACCCGCTGGATATCCTCCCGGGTGACGGCGGCGATCTTTGCTGTGACCTCGTCCAGAGGGATGACGCGCCCGTAATAGAGGAGCGACTTCCCCATGCGCATCATGCGTCCCCGCATACTTTCGAGGCCGAGGACCAGTCCTCCCCGTATCTGGGTTTTGGCTTTGGCCAACTCATCTTCCGTAATGCTCTCTTCTTTCACCTTATCCATCTCGGTACGGGTAAGCTCTACCACTTGCTGGAACGATTGGGGACTGGTGCCGCCGTAAACGACGAAGAGCCCTCCTTCCCTGTACGAGAGGGAGTAGGACCCTATGCTATAGGCCAAGCCGCGCTTCTCACGGATCTCTTGGAACAGCCGAGAGCTCATGTTGCCGCCCAACACAGTGTCTAGGATGGTGAGAGGGTACCGTTCATCGTCTGTATGGGAGAACGCCTGGCTCCCGATGCAGAAGTGAACCTGTTCGGTGGGCCGGCGCACGACTTTTGCAGCGCCGGAAGGCACGGGCGGGTTGCTGCGGCGGATGCGGGCGCTCCCCTTCAGACCTCCCAGGTACTGGTAGGCGAGGTCTGCGACTTTGCCGTGGGGAACATTTCCCGACGCTGCCACGACGATGCGGTCGGGCGTGTAGTGCGTCCGCATGTACTGAACCAGATCTTCACGCTGGAGGCCGGACACAGTTCGTGCCTGTCCGATGACCGGCCTGCCCAAGGGATGGCGACGCCACAGCGTTTGGGCGAAGAGGTCATGCACCAGGTCCTCAGGCGTGTCGTTATGAAGTTTGATTTCCTCCAAAACGACGCCCTTCTCGCGCTCGATCTCCTCCGGGTCCAGCAGGGAGTGGGTGAGCATGTCGCTGAGGACATCCATCACTAGGGCTGCATCTTCTGCCAGAGCCGACGCGTAGAAGCACGTATATTCCTTATCGGTGAAGGCGTTGAGGTGCCCGCCACGGCTTTCGATTTCGTCGGCGATTTGGCGGGCGGTGCGGCGCTGGGTACCTTTGAAGAGCATATGCTCGATAAAGTGGGAGATGCCTAGCTGAGATGTGGGCTCATCCCGCTCCCCCACACCCACCCAAATGCCGATGGACACCGACTGCACGTGCTCTACTGCTTCAGACACGACACGGATGCCGTTGGGGAGGGTGGTGGTTTCGATGCGTTCGTTGAACATTTGGAATGGATCGGCGCCGATATGCTGCGGACACGCTCCGGGACTGCTGAGAGGTTGCAGAAGCGTTCGGAGTATAGCACCGCGGCGCAAACGGTGTCAACGCACTGGGGGTACCCTTGAAATAAGAACGGGGATGTCAACGGTACATGCAGAGGGATGCGCATCTGCCGACGGCGCATGGGATGCCGCCGCCGTTGAAGACGAAGCCGCCCGGCGGGTTCCATGTTTTCGAGATCCATACATGATGGGGGAGGCGCACTATGAGCACGACACCGCCCGGAGTTGAACCGTGTGGGCATGACGCCTGGGCACGGCGGCGCACCTGGGCGCTTCTGGGCGTCGCATTTCTATTGATCACTTTGGCTTGGTGGGAACGTGTTGCATCCTCCCGCCAGCCAAACCCGTTGGAAGGGGATGCCGAGGAGGCCTCAGCGGCTCTGGGCCATCTCCTGGCCAAGGCTTCGCCGGCCCGGAGAACCCACATCCTTTTGACCGCCCTTGACAGCCCTAATCCCGGTCTCCGGTATGCTGCAGTGGATGCGATCGGCGATGCAAAAGATGCGTCCCTGCTTCCCGCAGTACGGCGTGGATTGGAAGATTGGGACTCTGCGGTTCGCCAGCGGGCACTGGAGGTGTTGGTGCATCTGGCGCCGCAGGAGGCTTTAGGGGTGCTGCTGGCCGCTCTTGTAGACGATGATGCTTGGATCCGAGAGGCTTCCGCGTCTCAGATCTCGATTTTGGCAGGCCGGCCGGGCAGCGGTGTGGACCGGCGCGCGGTTCCCGGTTTGGTTCGTGCCCTGGGCGATGACGATGCTGCCGTCGCCGTGCTTTCGTGCGGCGCCCTGCGCAAATTGACCGGCAAGCCCTGGCGGATACGCAGCTTAGCCTCGCCCGCCGAGCGCGAGAGGATCGCGCGGAAGTGGCGAGATTGGTGGCGTCATGCGTCCGCTGCATGGCATATTCCGGCAGGTCTGGCGTCTGTGCCTCCCATCCTCCCTTCCCGGATGGATGCCGCGCCGGCGTTCCAGATGCAGAACCTTGATGGTCAAAGCGTTAGCCTGGCGTCCCAGCGGGGGAGGGTCACCCTCCTCAACTTTTGGGGAAGTTGGTGTGCTCCCTGCCAGTTGGAGATGCCTGCCCTCGGGAGGCTCTATCAAATGTACCATCCGCGGGGTTTGGACGTGGTGGGGATCGCTCTCAGCGAGCGCAACGGCGCAGCCGGTTTGCGTCAATGGGTGCGGGAACACCATGTTCCTTTTCAGCAATGCCTTGCCGACGAAGCAACCCTTGCCGCCTTTGGGCACATTCACGCTGTGCCGGTGTCTGTTCTTATTGATGGCGCCGGCCGCATCCGGTACCGATGGGATGGGGAGCGGGATTTCGGATCCTTCAGCGCTGTGGTGGAGCGGGTGCTGCGGGCGCACGGGGGCGGCAGCCTGCGCTTGACAGCTTCTTCACGCGAGGCGTATAATACGCGTAGTCGCTGAGGAAGCGGCTGGAGGGATGCGCGCTCGTAGCTCAGCGGATAGAGCGACAGGTTGCGGACCTGTAGGCCAGGGGTTCGAGTCCCTTCGAGCGCGCCAATCCGGCGGGGTTAGTCTGGCTGAACTCCGCCGGGCGCGCCCTCGTAGCTCAGCGGATAGAGCTGGGGCGTCCTAAGCCCTGAGTCGGGGGTTCGATTCCCTCCGAGGGCGCCTGCATCTTTCACTGCAATGGAGGTAGGCGGAATGCCGCGTGCGGGGTCCTGCCGGGTTGGCTCGGCAGGCGTCACCCAGCGGATAGCCCCTACCCTTTGTTTTGTGGAGGGGTCGCATAGTGGTCGAGTGCGCCCGCCTCGAAAGCGGGTAGGCCAAAAGCCTCGCGGGTTCGAATCCCGCCCCCTCCGTTGACTTCCTTAAAAGGATCGGATCCCCCACGGCGTTCATGCCCCTGCTGCTCGCAGCGCATCGCCTACGCGCGTTTCTCTCAAGCAGCCTTCCCAGCTTCTCGTTACGTCACGATCCTGCGTTGCGCCTTGAGGCAACAATCCGCAGCTCTCGTGTGCTGCCCAAGACGCAGGACGCAGTGCGGGCCAACTTATGCGTATACCATATTCGGATAGAGGACTGCGCATCGGTCCTTCAATTGACGGAGCTGGGCGGGTGGTGTTATAATTCGCTATTGCCACGGGATCGGGTCCCAGGTATAGGGCCTCTGGGTGCCGGTGGGACGGACGGAGGTGGAGTGTGGTTCGTGCATTTAAGGGGCTGGCAGCGGGAGTTCTGTTGGCACTGGTAATCGGGGGCTCGTTTGCCACAGGAAGGCACCTTCGGTACGCAATAGCCGGCCCCGTGGGGAGCCGTGTGACGGCACTCCCGGGTGTCGGCATCGGATCTGCTACCGGCACCGGGACTGCCTTCATCCAATCCGATGACGCTTCTCCGGCAAACACGTTCCAGGATGTGTACACCTACGTAAAGCAGCAGTATGTGGACCGTGTGGAGAACGATGAAAAACTCAGCTTCGGCGCAGTCCGCAGCATGCTGGCTGCCCTGGATGATCCGAAGACGCGGTTCTACGATCCCGCTCAGAAGCAGCGCCTCGTAAACGAACTGGCAGGGAACTTCAGCGGCATCGGCGCGATCCTCACAGTGGTGAAGGAGAAGCGGGGAGAGGTCGAGCAGAACCGCCTCGCCGTGGTGGCGCCTGTCCCAGGGGGTCCTGCAGATCGAGCGGGCATTCGGCCGGGTGACGTGATCAACTACATTGACAAGCGATGGGTCATCGCCTATGATCCCCGTTACGAGCTGAGCCAACTCCGTCTGGACCGCATGAACGCAGTCCAGTATGACAAAGAGTGGAAGGATGCCACCAAGCGGTTGGCGGACGGCATTTCGCTTCCCAAGGCTCTGGATGTGCTCAGCAGCACGCAAAAGCCCGTCAATCTCGTAATCGAGCGCGCTGGGTCGCCTTCCCCTATCTCGGTGACCGTGGACCCCGGTCCCTACGTGTTGAAGCCCGCTGAGTACCGGCGGCTGAATGACCACACGGGTTACCTGCGCATCACTGAGTTCAATGACGCCGCCGGCGCCGCAATCCGTGAAGCCGCCCAGGACGAGCAGATGCGCGGGCTTGTGGTGGATCTGCGCGGCGCCGCCGAGGGGCCGGTGTCTGGAGCTTCGCCGCTGCCGCAATCCGCTCAAGACCTTCTTGCGGCATTTACACGCGGAGGGGTAGTAGCCAATCTCCTTACGAAGGGCAGTGAGCGGCAAAGTCTCTCTGTGCCTGCGGGGCGTCGCACAGTGAAGTTGGCTGTGTTGATCAACCGGGGTACCGCCAATATTGCCGAAGTAGTGGCAGCAGCGCTCAAGGAGCGAGGAGGCGCAGTGGTCATCGGCTCCAGATCCTTTGGAGATGCGGTGTATCAGCGACTGGTGCCGCTGCGGGACGACACAGCCATGACGGTTACAGCGGGTAAGTTCCTTACGGCAACGGGCGGTGATTTCGGGAAGAAGGGCATCGCTCCGGACGTCGCTATGGCCGTCGGAGGGCCGCAACCGGATGATGCTGCCGTGCGGCGGGCTGTCGGCATCGTGGAAGGATAAGCGGAAGGCAACAGAAATGAAGCGGCGTTTCGCAAGATGCATCGGGATTCTCCTGCTCGTGGCTCTGCCCATGTTCGTGGGCTTTGCCGGGCCCGATATATCGTCCGGGAGATGGGACCGCGCGGCCCACAATACGGGCGGGATGCTTCGGGAGCTTTTTATTCTCCCGGCGGCTGCAGCGCGTGATGAGAACACGATCCCCTTCGAGGCATACAAACAGGCCCTGGATGTACTCAAGAAGGATTACTATGGGGCCCGGATTGACGCAAAGAAGACCCGCGACCTGACCTACGCCGCCATCCGCGGGATGCTCTACACCCTGAACGACCCGTTCACGAGCTTCCTCGATCCGGATGAGTGGACCCAGATGCAGCAGACCACCCGTGGCGATTTTGAGGGGATCGGCGCAGTATTGGAGCCCTATGGCCAAGACGTGCGCGTGGTGCGCCCCATCGAAGGCAGTCCCGCGTACCGCGCCGGGCTCAAGCCCCACGATGTGATCTACAGTGTTACCAATTACGATCAGGGTTCCAAGAAGACCACCGTGGTGCTGGGCAAGAACATCAACGATGTCGTAAAGCTCATCAAGGGACCCCAGGGGACACGGGTGGACGTTGCCGTGATCCGCAAGGGCCGGTCCACACCCATTACCTTCCATTTGATCCGTGCTCACATCGAGCCCCCGACGGTGCGGTATTGGATGGAGGATCCGGTCAACAAGATCGGCCGCATCCTGCTCAATGAGTTCAACGAAAAGAGCGACGCTCAATTCGACAAGGCCTATCAGGCATTGATGGCGAAGGGGATGCGGGGCCTCATCTTCGATCTCCGGTACAACCCCGGCGGTCTGTTGAATGTGGCCATAGATATCGGCAGTCGCTTCATAGACTCCGGCCCCGTGGTCATCATTCAAGAGAAGAACGGCCAGCGGCAGGCCTACGGCGCCCGGGTGCGCAAGCACCATGTGAACGTTCCCGTGGTGGTACTGATCAACGAGAGCAGCGCCAGCGCCTCCGAGATTGTGGCGGGCGCCATCAAAGACAACAAGGCCGGCATCCTGGTGGGTACCCACACATTCGGCAAGGGGCTGGTCCAGACGCTATTCCCCCTGAGTGATGGTTCTGCGCTGCGCCTTACCACAGCCAAGTACTTCACGCCCAAGGGAAACGACATCAGCAACAAGTATGACGAAGAACACCGGCCGATCTTCGGAACGGGCGGTATCAAGCCCGATATCGCGGTGACGCAGCCGGACACATTCACGAGCCTGGATTGGGCAGAAGAAAACAAAAAGAACGACGCTCAACTGAAGAAGGCCATCGAGGTCCTGCGGACACGGTTGGCGCAGAACCCTGGGCGTGCTTCGGAATAACGCCCGGGTGGTGGAACCGGCAGACACAGGGGACTTAAAATCCTCTGCCGAAAGGCGTGCGGGTTCGAGTCCCGCCCCGGGCATGGGAAGCGTGGCCACAGGAGAAAGGCGTGCATCCCAACGGGTGTGCGCACTCAGCGGGTAAGGCTGTGGCGAGGGGCGCCGCGCGTCCGAATATTCGGGTTGACGCCTTCCGGCGCCGTTGGATATAATGGCTCCGTAAGCGGGAATAGCTCAGAGGTAGAGCATCTGCTTCCCAAGCAGAGGGCCGCGGGTTCGAATCCCGTTTCCCGCTCGAACTTGGACCGACCCCGGATAGCGACCGTTCAGCTCAGCGGTGGGAGTTGTGTGGGAACGGCTCCTCCGGTTCTGATCTGGAGGGGCGCATTGCAAATGCCCCTTACGCATTCGTTTCTTTCCGTCCCCGGCGGAACGGCCGGTTGGCGTCCTGGCGGACCCGTACGCGCCCCTCGCACGGCTTGACCGTGGGTCCGCGCGTGTGTTACAATAAGGCCGCTGCGGCGCCGTACCCAAGTGGCTAAGGGAGAGGTCTGCAAAACCTCGATTCAGCGGTTCGATTCCGCTCGGCGCCTTGCCTGCACCGCCCGCCCCGCGCGGGCGTTTTGCATCCTGATGCCCTACACCGCCGCGATGATCCCGCCTCCACACCGCTGCGACGATGCTTCCTGGGCGGGGTAGAATAAGGATGCGGAGGTTGAACATGGCAAAACATTGGGAATGCCGCGAGTGCGAATATCGCGTGGAAGCGGCCGAACCGCCTGCATCCTGTCCCATCTGCGGCGAGCCTGCCGACAGCTTCGTGGAAACGAAACCCGTGTCCCTGGACGGCGCCGACCGCCAGCTCCTGAACCTTCTTCAGACCGCTTTTCCTTTGGAGCCTAGGCCCTGGGCGGTGTTGGGCCGGCAGGTGGACCTTGCCGAGGAGGATGTCATCGCCCGCGTTCGGCGCATGAAGGCATCGGTTATCCGCCAAATCTCGGCCATCTTCGATTCCCGGAGCCTGGGCTATAAGGGAACCCTCGTCGCCTTCCAATTTGATCCTGAGCGCCTTGATGCCGGTGCTGCGGTGGTGAGCCGGCATCCCGGATGCAGCCACAACTATCGGCGCAATCACGAGTTCAACCTTTGGTTCACCTTGACCCTGCACCGATCCGTGGATCTGGAGGAAGAGGTGGCGCGCCTGGCAGCAGCATCCGGCGCAATTCGGTGGATCCTGCTTCCCACGATCAAACTCTATAAGATCGGCGTGAAGCTCGACGCTACCGGAAGCAAGGATGCGACGGCGCAGGAGGAAGGTCCCGTAGTGAAGGGTCTGCGGGAACCGCAAAGCCTTACAGAGCGGGAGATCCAGGCTGTACGTGTTTTGCAGAGAGATCTTCCTCTTGTGGAGAAGCCCTTCGAGCAACTTGCCGAGAAGTACGGGGAGGGGCTGGGGCAGCAAGACCTCTTCGAGATGGCGCAGGACTTCCTAAGGCGAGGCATCATGCGCCGCTTCAGTGCGGTGTTGCGCCATCGCAACGCCGGCTTTGCCGCCAACGCCATGGGGGTGTGGGTCGTCCCTCCCGATCGTCTGGATGAAGTAGGCGAGCTGATCGCCGGATACGCTGCTGTGAGCCATTGCTACCAGCGGCCGAGCTATCCGCCGCATTGGCCGTACAACCTTTTCTCCATGGTGCACGGGAAGACGATGGAGGAGTGCGAGGCCGTGTTGGCGGATATCTCTCGGCGCACCGGCATCACGGAGTACGCTCGGCTCTACAGCACGCGCGAATACAAGAAGGTGCGCGTCAAATACTTTATGGAGGGCATCGCCCGGGCATAGGGATTGATGCGACAGGCCATCCTCGCCGTCAATCCGGAATAGGGCGCACGAGGGTAGTGCTTCGCTGCACCATTCGTATGATACCGCTACGTTGGGTTGTGGCGCCCGAAGCCGTGTCGGCTCTCTTGCGGAGTTGGGTCGCGTCCCTCCCCGGCATCACCGTTCCCAGCAGTTCGGCAGAGATCCAGCATGCCGCCAAGAATGCAGCGATGCCGTGCTGGAAGCCGGCCGTTGCACGCGCCTTGCGCGCCTCGAATTCGGCGCGGACATTGGGCTGGGTCAGCCAAACCAGGCTGATCACGGCGATTGTGAAGAAGGTCGCAGAAAGCGCGTCGTTGTGGTCGGCTGCCCCGGGAACGGGCGCAAGCAAAGTTTCCGCAAGAAGGCCATGGGTTAGGAGCGAGGCCCACTTCAGGTGATCTGCTGCAAGGTGAATGGCTCCGCTGCACGCCGTGGCCGATGCAATCCACAGAAGGGCGAACCGCCCCCACCGCTTCCTCGCCAAGACCGACCAGGCTACGATGAGCGTAACAAGAGCGGAATTCCAGGGCCACAAGGCCGCTGGAAGGGGACGGGTGGCCGCCCAAAGCCGTTCGTACACAGTGAGCCCGATCCATGCCATGCCGATTGCAGTGGTCGGTTCGGGGAGGTAAGGCACCGCGGTCCTCGATGGTATGTTCATGCTTGTCCTCACTAGGGTGGTTGCCGCGGTATAACAGCGTGATCCGTAATCTAATACGAACGGCGCATCTTTGAGATTGCACCATTTTACGCAAATGGGCCCGTGCAACCGGCGGTGGGTGCGCCGGCCTTGGAACTAGGCCGTGCCGCCGTGGAGCATTTCCCGGAACTCCTCCTCGGTTAGGATGGGCACACCCAATTCTCTGGCGCGCTGAAGCTTGGACCCTGCGTTCTCGCCGGCAATCACGTAGGAGGTATTGCGGCTGACGCTGCTGGCAACGCGGGCTCCGGCTTGCTTCGCCAGGCGTTCGGCTTCTTGGCGGGTAAAGTGGGTGAGGGTGCCGGTGAACACGAGCGTTTGCCCGGCCAACCGGTCCGACCGCATGCCAGCCTCTGTGGTCTGGGGCCGCACACCCCCTTCTATGAGCCTCGCGATGAGGGCGCGGTTCTCCGGGTTGGCGAAGAAGTCGGCAACGCTTCGGGCTGTGACTTCCCCGACTTCGGGTGTCGCAGCCAATTCCTCGAAAGATGCATTCATAATGCGATCCAAAGTCCCGAAGCGTGCGGCCAGGACCTCTGCGGTATGCTCGCCGACATGCCGGATGCCCAGGGCGTACAGCAGCCTGTTCAGGGGCCGGGTACGGCTGGCATCTATATTCGCCAGGATGTTGGAAGCCAGTTTTTCGCCCATGCGCTCCAGGGGCAGGAGGTCTTCCATCTTGAGGAAATAGAGATCTGCGGCATTGCGCACGAGCCCTGAGGCGATCAACTGGTCAATCCGCTTTCCTCCCAAGGCTTCGATATCCATGGCGTTGCGCGACACGAAATGCTGCAGGCGCTGCCGTATCTTTTCGGGGCAGTTGGGGTTGGGGCAACGCGCCACGGCCTCGCCGGCCGGACGCACAACGGTAGCGCCGCAGAAGGGGCATGTCGAGGGCATTTGGAAGATCCGCTCGGCACCGGTTCGTTCCGAGGTGAGCACCTCCACCACTTCAGGGATCACTTCGCCGGCTCGCTGGACTATTACAGTGTCCCCGATGCGCACGTCCTTGCGGCGGATTTCATCCTCGTTATGGAGGGTAGCTCGGCTCACAATCACTCCCGCTAGGGGCACCGGCGTGAGGACGGCTACTGGGGTAAGGGCTCCGGTCATCCCTTCCTGGATGACGATATCCTCTACCTTGGTTCTCACCTGCAGAGCCGGGTACTTAAACGCCGTGGCCCATCGCGGACTTCGGCTCACGAACCCCAGTTCCTCCTGGAGGTGAAACGAATTGACCTTCACTACGACGCCGTCTATGTCGTAAGGGAGCTGCTCCTTCTTCTCTCCCCATTCGTTGGTGAAGGCGACCACCTCGTCAATGCCCTTGCACAGCCGCACGTTGGGGTTTACGGGCAACCCCCAGGCCGCGTAGGTGTCCAAAAGCTCCTTTTGGCTCTGGAACCGGTATCCTTCACAGGCTCCTACCGCGTAGAAAAACGCGTCCAAATTCCGGCTCGCGGTAATGCGCGGATCTTTCTGGCGCACGGAACCCGCTGCAGCGTTACGCGGATTGGCGAAGGTGGGGAGACCGGCTTGTTCCTGGGCTTCATTGATGGCGGCGAATTCCTGATGGCTGAGGTAGATCTCTCCTCTGATCTCGATGAGCGTCGGAAGGGGTTGCCGGCTCTTCAATTTCCACGGGATTGCCTTGATGGTGCGAACGTTTGGGGTGATGTCTTCTCCCACGGTGCCATTCCCCCGGGTAGCGCCCCGCACCAATGCGCCGTCCTCGTAGGTAAGGGAGATGGAGAGCCCGTCTATCTTCAATTCGGCCATGTATTCCATCGGTGTCCCGGCATCCATCCCCAGGAACCGCTTTACGCGCCGGTCCCATTCGCGCAGCTCGTCTTCTCCGAACACGTTGTCGAGGGAGAGCATGGGTACCCGGTGGGTAACGGGCTCGAAGGTCGGCGCGATAGGGGCGCCTACGCGCTGTGTGGGGGAATCCGGCGTCACGAGCTGGGGGTAGCGCTCCTCCAGAGTTTTGAGCTCGCGGAAGAGCCGATCGTACTCGGCATCGGAGATCTCGGGTTGATCCAGCACATAGTATCGGAAGTTGTGGTATTCGATTTGTTCGCGCAGCTCCGCGACGCGGGCACGAACCTCGGAAGGCACGTTCTCATCCGTCATAGTGGTTGCTCCCTCTCCGCGACGGGCGGCCGCAAAGTCCCTGGCGGCGAGATTAGCGTTGAAGTCGTGTGGAAGCGCGCACGAGGACGTAGAGGCGTGCGGCACCGCCTGCTGCCTGCGGCGCGTTGAGTGGGGACACGCGTACGGTCCCGCGGGCTTCTACCTCTGTGGCGACGGGGATCCCGCGCTCCACAAGAAAGCGGGTGGAGGACACAACGGTGAACACGCCGTCGGCATTCCACTCTGTGGTGTCTCCGGCGCCCTCTGCCCCATCCGGCAGCGCGAGGCGAATGGGGAACTGGAACCGTTGCTCCAGGTTGGCGATGCGCCTCCCGGGAACCCCCGAGATGCTCACCACCCTTCCCTGAACTCGAACCTTGTCCACGCCCCACACGGGGCTGGGCATACAGGAAATCCATTTGGACCCGGCGTGGACCGATCCTTGTGGCAGGGACGTGCTGATGCGGGCCACTGCGGCCAGATCCCTGAATGTGCGCCGTCGTCCGGGAACGCGAGTATAGGGGCTGTGCATTCCTGTGACGCGGCCCGAAGGGCTCAAAGTGAATGTGACGGTTTCGGGGTCGGCTACAGCTCCTCCGCCCAAGCGCATGGTGAGGCCGATGACGCCGCTTGACACCTCGGCGCTGCCGTCCTTGTGTACGGAAAGCACGCGCAGGACCCACACGCCGTCACCGGTGTTGATCGGTGCAACGAGGGGTTGCTTCCCGCCCTCCTCCATCCGCGTTTGCATGGAGAGGCGCAGATGGTATCGCAGCTCCTCATGAGGCGAGAAGCGGTACCTCAGAAGGACGGAGTTGCCCGGCATTGCAAGCACCAACGCAACCCCGATCGGCACGGTGACGCGCATCGCATCGGTCATGGGCTACACCTTGGGTCACCCGGGATCCCGTATTCCAGTGTGTTCGTGCGGATCCCGAGTGACCCCTCGTTGTGTGTGGCTCGAGCGATCTAGGCGCAGAACCACTCTGCGCTATTTCGACGTGGGCTTCGCTTCCTCTGACGGCTTTACCCGGGTGATCTTTACGGCCAGATCCATGGGACCGTACTGAGTGGGGACGCCCTTTTGAGAACCTTCGCCCTTCACGACGGCTCCGTTGGCCGGGTCGAGCCAATAAGTGAATTCCGTCGCCATCTTATCACCTTCAGCATCTACGGCAGCCGAGGCAGATTGCTTTACCTTCCAGTACTGAACCCCGTCCAAGGTGTCCGTGCCGAGATAAGTCGTCTTGATGACGACCTTCTTGCCCTTGACGGCGGGGTTGTCCACCTCTGTTTGCCATGCGTCCGATGGTGCTACGGCTTTGTTGGGGAAATAGACGTGGGTCATCACGGCGAGGAGCTTGCGGATGGGCGTCTCCATGAACCCGGAGCCTTCATTCTCGTTGGTGGTGAAGCTGACGAGCTTGCCGGCCTTGTCGAAGGTGATCGTCGCAGGAGCCTCGGGTTGGAGGTCGTTATCCTGCCCATTTGCCACGTATTTGCCGCCTTCGTCTTGTTGCAGCACGACCACGTCACCGTTGGGCTTTATCTCCTTAACGGTTTCTTTGATCGTGCGATAGGCCGGTACTTCGGTGCCGCTCACCTGGGCGGTGATGTCGTACTTGTACCGAGCCACTTCACCGGCTTTGTACGATCCGCTCAATTGGACTGCCTTGTCCTGGGCGGCGGCTAGACCCCCCACTGCCAGCATCCCTGTGCAGCATGCAGCCACAAGCCACTTCACGGTTGTCATCGCACCCTCCGTGTATTTGCCTTGGCGGCGAATGGACCGTAGCCCAGCGGCCCGCAATGTCCGTAGGAGGCGTTCCCTACCGGGCACACAAAAGCCGAACGGTACCGGTGCGCCGCCGCATTCTGTCAAAGGAGTTTACCACGTCCGCACGCGGGCAGCAGCAGATGGCCCGACACCCTGGAGGGCAGGCTCTATACTGCTTTGGCATGCGGGTGTAGACCCAGCACGACGCGCCCTCCAGGGGCCGGGTCTTTCCTGATGCGGGTATGGCAGGTGAGGCGTGTAGGGAATGGCCTGTCATCCCGGCACCTGCCTGCCTGCTAGTACCTGCGCGTTACGAGTACGGCGATCGTTACGAGGAGTGTCGTCACCTGGAAGGGATCCAACACCGGCCTAGGCTGCCCCTGTGGGATCTCGATGGTGTCCCCGGGTTGCAGGAGCACATCGCGCTGCTTGCCAGACCGAACGTCTCCGTAATTGAACTTGATGACCTCTGTTTTGGAGGGATCCGCGGATCCGCCGGGATGGCGGTAGATGCGCGCCTGTTTCTCTTTGGCGTAGGGAAGGAGCCCGCCGGCTTCACCCACGGCCTGCGTCAGCGTCATGGGCTTTTGGTAGGGCAGCCTGCCTGGCCGCACGAAGGCGCCGTTCAGGTTGATGAACTGGTCCGGACCGAGTTTGGCTACGTATACGACGTCATCGGGGCCGAGGGTGATGTTGGCTGAGGGATCTCCCTGTTCCACCTTGTCAAAGTCCACTGAGATCGTTTTGTCGGCCCCGTAATGCCGCACAGTGATTTGGTGGCGATCGGCCGTAGGGTTGAGGCCCCCGGCGAGGGAGATAACCTCCCGCAGTTGCGTGGGTACGCCTACTCGAACGGGCACAAGGCCGGGTTTGGCAACGTCGCCTTCCACGGACACCATGCCGGGAGCAGGCAAGCTCTTCATGGGCACGTACACCAGATCGCGGTCGGCAAGGACAGGGTTCTGGCTTTCGTCGGGTTTGGAACCCGGGGCGGGTTTGAGCCACAGGAGAAAGTTGACATCCTTTACCGTTCGCACGCCCTTCTCGTCCCGGTGATACACGCGGATATCGGAAAGGTCGGCGTTATCGGTGAAGCCATAGAGGGCAAGGACTTCCGCGAGTGTCGTGCCGTCGTTGATGAGGACGGCGCCGGGCTTGGTGACGCTTCCGCCCAGGAAGACGACGGGCCTGGGTACGGCGATGATGGCGAGGGACACCTTGGGTTCCTTGAGGAAGGGCTTGAGGAGCGCTGCCACCTTGTCGGCTGCCTGGTCCGGCATCAGCCCCCGCAGTTCGATGCGGCCTACGAGCTTCATATCAATGGCACCGCTAGGATCTACAGGGAACACGCCGGAGAAATCGCTCTCGGGACCAGCCGCCGAAGTCGTCGTGATGGAAAGAGTGAACCCGGGCTTGATGGGTTGGTTAGGATTGAACGTTGCCTCGCTTCCGAGAGCAAGCTGAGTTTGATCTGCAGGGGGGCTCGTTTGTGTGCCGCCCTGCGCCAGCGCGTTCCCGGCACCGCATGCAAGCAGAAGCGCCGCGAGAAGGCTGACGACGGTGATCCGCATGGTCCGATACTCCTCTTTGTATTGGTTGCAGTTGGAAGTTGCCTGCCCGCTTCCCTTGACTCAGGCGGCGGGGCGGCGTATAATCGGGGCCGAACGCCAATGGCAATGGGAGATTTGCCTCATGACCGACAGCACCCTCAACCCGTCTGACATCTGGGCGCAGACGGTGAACCTCGTGAAGGATCGCGTGAACCACCGCTCTCTTTGGGAGGCGATGGAACAAGCGGTAGGCATCGCCATCGAGCAAGACACCTTTATTGTCGGTCTCAATCCGCGTTTCTTCAACCAGGCCGGGCACCTGAATGTGTCCGCCCACAAGAATGCCATCGAGAATGCCCTCAGAGATCTGACGGGTCGCCCGCTCAAGGTGCGCATCATCGAGGGCGACAGCCTCGAGGACTGGAACTACACGAAGCAACGCGATGCCCGCATCGCGGCCATGCGTGAGGCGACCTACCGGCAAAAGGATCGCGAGGAAGCCGAAGCCCAGTCCTGGGACACGCTAATCGAGTACATTGCACGCGAATACTCCAATACGCCTCTGCGCCAGCTCCCCCAGTCACGGGCGCGCTTCCTCACCCGGATGCTCTATGTAGTAAGCGACGCCATGGACACGCTTTATTCCGAGACCCCCGACGAGGCTGTGGAACGCCACCTCGCCCGCGTGATAGACCGCCTTGCCAATGTTACCGACACTCCGGCCACCATGGTAGCGCTGGAATTGGATCGCCTCCGCGCGTGGCGCCAACAGAATGCCCAGACTTCTTGACCCTCTCCCAATGCGCCTAGCTTAGCACAAGCGGACGGGCTTGTCAAATGCAGGTGCCGAAGCCGGTGCGTCTCCCCTGATGCGGCTTGCGTCCGGAACATCTGCCCAGGCATCCATGAGTCGGTAGCGCCGATAATTGCCCGCGAAGAAGCGCAGCAGAACCAATCCTCCCACCACCGCGCTTTGCAGCATGTGGTAGCCCAGTTCAGACCAGGACCTCAGCGGCACTGCGATGCCTAGGGTCAGAAGGATGTTCTCGACGGCGACCCATACTACCAGCCCTTGCATCCCGGCCCAAAAGTACCCGAGGTTGACCCCAAGATGCATCCAGGATGGGGTCGAGCAGTAGGCGCGGACCCGAACAGCGGCCGGCGTCTCTGATTGGGACACAGCGGCCTCTCTAGGGGGATCGGACACGAGATCCGCGCAGGCGTGAGCAGGGGGACCGTAGGCAAAGGCCCGGCAGAATGCCCGGAAGGATGCTCCCCTGGGCGGATAACACTCCAGCCGGTGGCGTAGATAGTAGAGGTATCCCAGAATTGCCAGTCCGCCCCCTAGGAGTTTGGCCGCCACCAGTCCCGGCCAGCCCAGTCCATAGACCCGCTGGAGAACATTCCACTCATCTGCCAAGTTCGGCGACACCATATAGGTGGAGAGGAGGTCCAGCGTGTTGGCGAGAACGACGAAGAAGACGGCGGCGGTGAACTTGCGTTGCGTGGCGGGTTCCATAGGCTGCCTTTCCAAGTTGCTTCAACCTAGGGTACCTGCAAGAATCGTGCCAAAGGAGATCAGCAGTTATGCCGGGAATTGGGCCCTTGAGGCGCCCCGCTGGTCTGGGGGCGTGCTGCACGGTCATCCAACAGGGCATCCGGGGGTACGTCTCCCACCACGTAGAACGAGCCGGTTACGAGCACAAGGTCGTCGGCGTCTGCGGCAGCCAGCGCTTCACGGGCAGCGTCCAGCGGATTCCTTACAATGAGTGCCTTTTTGCCCAGGGCCGCCGCCGCGTCTGCAAGAAGCTCAGCCGGAAGCCCCCGGGACCATGTGGGCTGGGTTGCCACGATGAGATGTGCTTTGGGTGCCAGGATCTGCATCAAGGGGAGTGGGTCATGGCCCGCTACCATGCCGATAACGAGGAGGAGGCGCCGATAGGGGAACCGCTCGAGTTCCGCAGCAAGGGCCCGCGCTGCCAATTCGTTGTGCGCCCCATCCAGGATCACCATGGGGTTCGTGGACACCATCTCCATGCGGCCAGGCAAGTAGGCACGGGCGAGCCCCCGGCGAACTGCGTCGGCGCTTGGCGCCTGGCCGCGGGCTAGGAGGCATTCCTCTACGGCGCCGATGGCGCATGCTGCGTTGGTCCTCTGGTACGTACCGCGCATCCGAGTGCGCAAGTCTCGGTAGGTCCCGTTGGGCGTCTCCACGGTAAAGGCGGGTTCAATGTTTGTGTACCGGATGAGGTCCGCTTCCACCCTAGCCGGCTGAGGTTCAGTGGTAACGTATTTGAGAGGCGAGGACCGTTCTCGGGCCGTACGCACAATCACGGATAGGGCCTCGGGGTGGTCTACTGCTGTGATCACAGGGACTTCCGGCTTGATGATGCCTGCTTTTTCGTAGGCAATCTTTGCGTGGGTGTCTCCGAGGATATGGGTGTGATCGAGCCCGATGTTGGTGATCACGCTCACCACGGGTGCCACGACATTCGTAGCGTCCAGGCGGCCGCCGATGCCTACCTCCACTGCGGCAAAATCTACGCTTCGCTCGAGGAAATAAGTAAAGCCGAGTGCGGTTTTGAGCTCGAATTCGGTGGTCTGCCCGTACTCGGTGTGATTGAGATATTCGATATAGGGTGCGATGAGCGTCACGAGGCGTGCGAAATCCTCACGGGGTATCATTTCTGCATCAACTTGCACGCGCTCGCGGACGTCGTAGACGTACGGAGAGTAGTAGGCACCCACGCGGTAGCCGTGTTCTTGCAGGATGGCTGCAATCATGGCCGTGGTGGAACCTTTACCCTTGGTGCCGGCTATGTGGGCGACGCCGTACTGCAGATGCGGGTTTCCCAGGCGCTCGAGGAGCGCAAGGAAGCGGTCGTTGCCGAGTTTGATGCCAAACCGGCGCAGACCTTGCATGTAGGCCAGGGCTTCATCAAAATCCATGGGGGCGGCTCCGCACAACGCGCCTAGCGTACCAGAGGGGATTGGCGCCTGTCAACCCGCGCGGGATTGGCAGAGCGCCGAACCGGAAGAAGGAGGGTGATGCGGTTGGACATCGTGCGGCTGGGCATCATTGGAGTGAGTTGGTGGACGGATATGGTTTGGCCGGGCTTCAGCCAGGCTTCCAACGCTCGGGTTACGTGGATAGCATCCCGAACGCCCCAGAAGGCGCGCGATTACGCCGAAACCCACGGCATCCCGCACTGGACGGGCGACTATGACGAATTGATAGCTGCTCCCGATGTGGACGCGGTGTTCATTGCGGCGCCGAATTTCCTTCATGACGAGCTGGCGAGGCGCGCCTTTGCTCTCAACAAGCACGTGCTCCAAGAAAAACCCATGGCCTTGAGCTGGACGGCCGCCGCAGCGCAGGCCGAGGAGGCTCGGCGCCGCGGCCTCGTACTGATGGTGGATCAAGAAACCCGCCTTTCGGACGGAGTGCGCGATCTGCCGGAACTCGCCCGGAACAGGCTCGGCCGCATCCGCAAGGTGACGGTTGGAATGACGTTGGCAGAGCGCACGTGGGGTGGGTGGAGGGGCGATGCGGCATTGACCGGGGGATCGCTCTTCGAGATGGCCATCCACCAAATTGATCTGGCGCGATGGCTTTTTGGTCGGAACCCTGTGGCCGTTTGGGCTCGAGGGGAAGACACGGCGGGCAAGGATTTTACAGCCGTCTTCGACTATGGTCAGGGTGATGCCGCCGTCATTGACTTCTGCTGGAGATCCATCGGGTTTCATCAGCGCATCGAGCTGTATTGTGAAGGAGGCTTCGTGCGTCAAGAAGTGGATATGCCCGTGGGGGACGGTTTTCGCACGCTGGTGACGCCTGAAGGCGTTGAGCGCGGCCCCAACGTTGTAGGGGTACAAACTGCACGCACCTTCCGCCGGGTTTTGGAAGGCTTTGCCCGTTCCATCCTTGAGGGTGCCGAGGCCCCGGTGCCCGCGGAAGACGGCGTTTGGGCCGTTCGCATGGCCGAGGCTGCCCGGGCTTCCCTGCGCAGCGGGGTCCCCGTGGCATTCTAACTGCCGCACAAAGAAGGAGAAGGGCCATTGGACAGCCCGGGGAACCCGAAGGGCATCGTCGCCGGCGTGATCGGTCTGCTGCTGGCGGCGGCCGTGGTATCCGCCCTGCGCGGAGCGTTGGACCGCAGGCCGTCCATCCGATGGGAGCCTGCCTTCGCCGACGCCCGCCTGGAGGCCCGGCGCCTCAACCGGCCTCTAATGGTTGTGTTCGAAGCGCCGTGGTGCGGCTGGTGTGCGCGGATGGAACGCCAGTGTCTGAGGGACAGCGCTGTGGTGAACCTGAGCAGGCGTTTCGTGTGCGTGCGGGTGGATGTGGATCGGCAGCCCGACATCGCCGCTGCGTACGGAGGTTGGAGTGTTCCCTATCTGGCCTTTTTGGCGCCGGACGGAGCGAAGGTACGTTCGGTAGCGGGGTTTGCAGAGGCGGGCGAGGTGGTGCGCGCCATGACCGATGCTCTTCGAACCTGCAAGGGGCCGCCCGTACAATAAGCCGCCGTCAGTCGCGAAAGTCGGCGAAGGCGGGCAGATAATCACGCCACACCTCGTTGTCCCGCCCGGCAAGGTATTTTGAGAGGCTGATGAAGGGGATATAGTGGGGGCGGCGGGGCTGCCTGATCAACTTCATGCCGGTTTGGTGCAAGAGCTTGTCGCCCTTCTTAGTGTTGCACCGCCGGCAAGAGCACACCAAGTTATCCCAATCGGTCTTGCCGCCGAGACGGCGCGGTACCACATGGTCAATGGTAAGGTCCTTGGCGGTTTGCCCGCAATATTGGCAGGTGTAGTGATCGCGGGCGAAGATGGTGCGGCGGGAAAGCTTCAATTCGGGTATGGGGCGGCGCACATGATGGCGGAGCTTCACCACGGAGGGTCTGGGGATGGATCCGCCGGGTGCAGGGACATTGCTGTCGTGCGCATGGAGCACGTCTGCTTTGCCCAGATAAACCATCACGATGGCGCGCCGAACGTGGCACACGTTGAGCGGTTCGTAGTCGCTGTTGAGAACGAGAACTTCCTGGTTCATTGCAACTGGGGCTCCCGTAGCGAAAGCAAGGTTGAAAGAAAGACCCGCTCGCGGAATGTGCCGGCGGGCGGGTCCGAACAGGGAGCGCATAGAATGGGCAATTGGTGTAGGTGGCGGAAGCTGTCACCCAGCATCCAGAACCTCCGTGTGCCGTGGATGCGTAGCCCCGAGGCGCAGTTCGAGGCTATGCCTGGCTGGAGTTTCGAAGCAGCGTTAGACGACGCCATATCTGCACGCGGGTGCTTGCCACACAACAGGCCCATTTGTGCGTATTATATCCAGCCAGCAACGCCAGTGTCAAGGCGGTCGCGGTTTCATTGACAGCCTCGCTGCCCATAGGCTATAATGAGGCCAAGGGCGGGGGCGCAGGTGCTTTCCGCCGCTTTTTTGTGCCGGGCTTCCAGTCCCTTGACGCACCTGCGGCGGCGGGATGTGGGCGCGCCGCCGGATTCCGCGTGCGGCTTCATTCGCCATTTGGGAGGTCTCATCTATGGCTGCTGCCATCGTTACCCAGGGGCTTACAAAGACGTACCTGGATGTTTGGAACAAAGCTGAGATCATGGCTGTGGATCACCTGGATCTTCAGGTGGAAGAAGGCGAGATCTTCGGCTTCCTCGGCCGCAACGGTGCGGGCAAAACTACCACCATCAAGATGCTCCTTGGGCTCATATTTCCTTCTGCGGGCACCGGCACCGTTTTGGGCAAGCCCTTGGGGGATATCGAAGCCAAAAGCCGCGTGAGCTATCTACCTGAGAACCCCTATTTCTACGAGAGCATGAGCGGGTGGGACGTTCTCGACTTCTATGCTCGCCTCTTCCGCTTGCGAGAACCGGAGCGGTCCCAGCGCGTGCAAAAGGCCCTGGAAGAAGTGCGGCTGGATCCCAAGGCTTGGAAGAGACCGCTGCGAGGCTATTCTAAGGGAATGCTCCAGCGCATCGGCGTGGCCCAAGCCCTCATCAATGATCCCCAGCTTCTTTTTCTGGACGAACCTACGTCGGGCCTCGACCCCATCGCCCATGCCGAACTGCGGGAGATCATTGCAAACGTGGGACGCCAGGGCAAGACGGTGTTCCTGAGTTCCCATCAGCTTCCCGATGTCGAGCTTGTATGTTCGCGAGTGGCCATCATTCATCGCGGCAAGTTATTGGCGACTGGGAAGATCAGTGAACTCACGGCAGGAGAAAAGGTCGAAATCCGGGCGGACGGCGTGCGCAACGGGGTCATCAAACAGATCGAAGAACTGGTGGGGCCCATTGAACACAGCGACGGCCGCGTGCGCATCCCCTCCGTGGACGAGGCGATGGTAGCAGATCTCATTGATTTGGTTCGCAGCGTCAAAGGGCGCATTTTGGCTGTAGTGCCCCACAAGCGCACCTTGGAGGAAGTATTCGTGGACGTGGTGATGAAGGAAGGAGTAGCTTAGCCGATGGTTACGATGGCGATAGCCAAGCAGACGCTTGAAGACATGTTACGCCGAAAGGTGCTTCTGATCCTGTTGATCGTGGCCGTGGCGATGATTGCCTTGGGGCCGTCGGTGGGCTTTCTGAGCCCGCGCGAAAGTTCCGCGGTTCTTCGGAGCCTCGGCCTCGCCGTCATCCTGATCGCCGGTCTCCTCATCACCATCCTGGCCGGCATCCAGGTGATCCCTACAGAGATCGAGCGGCGGACCATTTACACGGTGCTCTCTAAGCCGGTGCAGCGATACGAGTTCATCCTGGGCAAATTCCTAGGCGGGCTCTTCACCGTCTTTGTGATGATTGCCGCCATGGGCATCGTGTTTCTGGGCGTGCTCTTCTACCAGGAGAAGCATCCGGCCCCCGAGATGATGATGGGTGTGGTGATGACGTTCTTCCAGATGATGCTTCTGGGTGCCATGGCGATCTTCTTCAGTACCTTTGCGACCCCGGTGGTGAACTTCTTCCTTTCGTTCGGCGTCTTCATCGTGGGCAACATGTCTGTAGTTACCGAGTCCCTCACCAAGAACCCGAACCCTGGTACACGCATCCTGGCGATGATCGTGCACGTGCTGTTGCCCAACTTCGGCAACTTCAACATCCAGAACAAGCTGATCCATCCCGAGGTGCAAATCACCAACGAGAACGTATTCATCATTCAGAACATCGTGTACGCCATTATCTATTCGGCTGCATTGCTCATCGGCGCCATCATCGTGTTCGACCGGCGCGAGGTGTAGCGGAGAACGATCATGAGTAACAACACGCGATCTCTGCTCAAGCTCGCTTTGATCCCTTTGGCCGCTGCCGTCGTGGCGCTGCAAATCTCCATAGATCCCAAGGTGGCCGAACTCCACAAGGGGGAACACACGGCCTTGGCCGGCATCTCCAATGAGTTCATTCTGGGTCCTATGCTGGGGTTGCAGCAGGCTGTGGCGGGAGCCCTGTGGGTCCGAGCAGATGAGTTCTTCCATGAGGGGGACTACGATGCGATCCTTCCCATGGTGCGTATGGTTACATGGCTGGACCCACACCAGATTGATGTATACATTACCGGCGCCTGGCACTTGGCCTACAACTTCACGGACTCCAACGAGCGTTCAGACCGGAGGTACATTCCGGCTGCCCAGAAGCTCTTGGAGGAGGGCGTGCAGAACAACCCTACCGTTTACGACATTCCCTTTGAGCTCGGCTGGGAGAACGCAGACAAGATCAAGAACTATGAGCGCGCCGAATACTGGTTTCGGGACGCCGCCGCAAAGAAGGGGACGGATCAACAAGGTCGAACCGACCAGCCGGCACCCATGTTTGTTTGGCATCAGCTCGCCCACACCTTGGAGCGCGAGGGCAAGATTGACGAGTGCCTCGATATCTGGCGCAAGGCCCTGGCGATGTCCGAGGAGAAGGTGAAGCAGATCAAGGAGTTCAAGTCGCCCGAGGCGTTCCAAACCCGCAACGTGCGGGACACCGAGCGGCACAACCTCATGCTTACCCTGGAACGCCGCTTCAGCCGGTACGTTCACGAGATTAACTTCGATATAGACAAGGCTCAGACGAAGTACATTGACATGAAGACGGGCGAGCCGCATCCTGCCAACGCGTATCTGGCAACCAGTCCCGATGATGGAGTGCCCATCGGCACTCCGAGACCTCCTGCCACGGCGAAGCCCTGGGAGACGGCTTTCGACGTCCGCCCTTCGTTTCCTCAACCCAAAGTGCTGGATTTGAAGGGACAGTTCAATATCGCGGACGGCGCTCGTGTGACGATCCGCCTCCACGATTATGACTGGCGAGAGAAGCAGCTCAAGGAATTCACCTTCGACATTGACCAGAGCCAGACGATCATGCAAGATCAGCACTCGGTGCGCGACGGGCGCTGGGGACGCCGGATTGATATGAGTAAGGACCCCAAGATGTACAGCTTCACCCGCCCGTACTACTACCTCATCTTCGAATTCAATCCACGCCAAACCTCGCCCTTTATCCAGGACAAGATAGGCTGGAGCGGCGAGGGAATGACGGACAAGAAGTATCTTTGGGTAGACCATTCGGTGAACCCCCCTGTGCGCATCATCCGGAAGGTTTATCGGATCACGCGGGATCAGGTGATGGGGAGGCGCCCGATCACCGAGGCTGACGTAATCCCGAACGCCGAGTACGCTCGCATTCAAGCCGAGGAGCATGCGGGAGCCAAGCAGCCGGGCTGATGCGCTCTGGTGCCGAGGGTTCCTTCGCACGCATCCCCGGGCGCGGAGGGCTCCCCAGAAATGCTTGGAGCGGGCATCCCAGAGAGGCCTCAATGGCCCGATGTCGCGCCCATAACGTAGAGACACTTCTCCGGTGTGCCCGCTGCGGAGATGCCATTTGCCCGGACTGCTCAATCCCCGGGCCCGCAGGCTTCCTGTGCCGGCACTGCGCCTTGCCTGGCGGTGGGGGCTTGCGCGGCTTGGAGATGCACCGGTTTCTGGCGGCAGTGCTGGCCGGATTTGTCGTGGCGTTCGTGGGCGGCTTCTGTTTGGGTCTCTTCTACCGGTTCGGTTTTATGCTCATATGGATCGGCCTTTTCGATGGCCTGTTCGTGGCGGCCGCCATGCTGCGTGTAGGAAGAAACCTGCGGGGGCCTGCTGTGGAAGCGGCCGCAATAGCCGCGGTTGTTGGCGGGTTCATGCTGGGCATCGCCGCCTACTTCGGATATCGTGGATTGCCGCCGTACCCTGCGGCGGTGGCCGGCTTCCTCTCGCGCCAGTTTTTCCTGCTGGTGGGGTTGGGCATGGCAGCCTTTGGGGCCTTCAGCCGCGTACGGTACGGATAGCTCCTTAGGGCCGCACAACGACGCTCCAAACAGCGTAGATGCAGTAAAACGCTCCGCCGGCCAGCAGCTCCCCTACCGTTAGGCGTCCCCGCCACCTGAGGCCGGCCCACAGGGTTCCCGCAGCGGCAAGCGAGGTGCCGACGCACGCCAGGGATTGGGCATCCAGGTGCCAATCTGTAAAGAGGATGCCGATGGCCGGCGGGACACTGCTTTGGAACACCATGGCCCCGCTGATATTCCCCAAGGCCAATGTGTCCTTTTTCCGTCTGATCCACAAGACCGAATTGAACTTCTCTGGCAGTTCCGTTGCAACCGGCGTGATGAACAAGGACAGGATCAGCGGACGGATCCCCAGGGCGCGGGCTGTATGCGTGAGGGCGTCCACGAAAGTGTGAGCGCCTAGAACGAGCAGCGTCAGGCTAAGGGCTACTTGGGTACCCACGAGCCACAGAGGCGGCGGCCCTGGTGCGCGGCGCAGAACGAGGCGTCCGGGGTGCTCCCGGATTTGCTGGGGAGGGTTGTGCAGGAACGTTGCACGCACGTACAGGCCGTAGAGGCCGATCAATCCGGCGGCGACGGCCCACCGGAGCGCCGTAGAAGGAACGAAGGACGCTGCCGCAGCTCCCAGGAAGACGATGAAGAAGTAGCGCAGATCCCTTCGCAGCACCACTTCATCCACGTGGAGTGTCTTGCTTCGACGCCCGTGCCGGGCGAAGACCATTACTGCCACACCCGTAACGAACATGGCGAGTGTTGAAAGCATCAGAGGAGCGCCGAGGATCGCCCCAATCCCCACGTCTTCACCTGCTCCGGTGCGGAAGCCGAACACAAGGGCGAGGATTGCGATGAGCGTTTCCGGAATGGTCGTACCCACGGCTGCGAGGATGCTGCCCACGGCCCCTTCCCCTAATTTGAGGCGATGCCCCGCCCATTCGATGCCGTTCGTGAAGAGGTGGCATCCCATTAGGATCACCGCGAGACTAATCAGCAGGAGCAGCCAGGTTACGGTCATGGGTTGCGTTTTTCCTTAATCGAGGTAAGGGAAAGGATCCAGGCTGTGAAGAGGAGCAGGCCGCAGCACACGAAAGGCACATAGTGGTTTGGGTGGTGCGTCTGCACAAAGGGAAGGGGGATGCGGGCGTGCTCATACAGCCATCCGCCGATCGGCGCGCCGATCATGGCTCCCAGTCCCTGGGCGGTACCTACGGCGCCCATAACGGCCCCACGCTGCCTAGGGTCGCAGGAGGTACTGATGAGGGCCATCCAGGCGGGAAAGGCTACTACGAACCCAACACCGATGAGGGAACCTCCCAGCACTAGAGCAATTTGGTTCTTGATCAGGACCAGGGCCATCATGGACACCGCACAGACGCCGATCCCCAGGCGCACCGCTCGTACTTTACCCATGATGTCGCCCAAAGATCCCAAAGGAACGGATGCGGCTGCGATTACGAGGGCGGGTACCAGCAGAAGCGCGCCGAAGCGTACTTCGCTCACGTCGAATTCCGCCATGGCGAAGAGCTTGATGATGAGCATCACCATCCCGATGCCCAGGAAGGTAATGAACGTCATCAGCAGGAGCATCGGGATTTGGCGGAGAGCTGCACCGAGCGCTTTCAGGCTGAAGCCCGCCTCCAGATCGGTGTGAGCGTGGAGGTGGTGTGGGCGAATATCGGGTACCCGCCACAGCGCCACCAGAGCCGTTACCAAAAAAAGAAACGCCACGACGTAAAAGGATGCCTGGCGGGGATCTATCACGTGTTCGTGGAAGTGTTTCGCCATGAATTGGGAATGGCGCGCCATCATGCGGGGGACCTTTTGCGTAAAGAGCGCCGTGATATCATTGGCTGCTCCGCCGATGAGGGGTCCCAAGGCAATGCCCATCAGATAGGTCACGTTGAAGAGGCTCATGGCTTGGGACCGGCGGTCCTCTTCGATGACGTCAGCAATCATGGCGAGGGCAGAGGGCCAAAGGGCGGCGGCGCCGAGGCCGTCTAGGACCCGCAAGGCTACGAAGAAGTACCACTGATCTTGCCGTACGAGGAGGGTAAGAAGGGCGGTGACTACGCTCACCATGGGTCCGGCCAGGATGAGGCGCTTGCGGCCGATGCGGTCGCCCAATACCCCGAAGAAGCCCTTGGTGATGCCTTCACACACCAGGAAGGCTGTGCCGATTGCCGCCACGGATGCTTCGCCGTAGTGCATGCTGAATTTGAGGTACACCGGCATGGCCGACACGTTCATCACGGCGTAGGCGAGTTCCGCCACGCCCGCCACAGCGGCAATGGCGAACAAAACAGTGCGCGGAGGTGCCCCGGGGGCGGCCGGCGCCAGCGCTTTCAGGCGGTTCAGCATTCTCGATCCAGAACGTGACGGCAAAGGCACATCAGCTTCATCTGCCAAGAACAAGGATGTGGCGCAGCCCCCATTCTGACTGCGCCACGACCCGATTTGGGGTTGAGCACGATCACGGGGAGGCTAGGGGATGGCCACTTCCTTGCCTGCCTCGGAAGAGGCGTAGATGGCATCCATGATCTGCGCCACCATCAATCCGTGTTCGCCGGTGACCAGCGGTTCGCGCCCTTCAAGGATGCATTCGATGAACGACTTGATCTCAGCGGCGTGGGTGTTCACGTTGGCGCTGGGGAATTCAGGCCTGAAGATCTGCAGCGAGCGGTGGCGTTCCTTGATGATAGTGAGGGGATTTGTAGTGGCGCCGCCTTCGGTTCCGCAGAGTGTGCTGTTGAAAACATCCTCGGGGATATTCGCCGCGAAGCTGGATTCCAGCACGATAGAAGCGCCGTTGGCAAAGCGTATGAGCGCCGAAGCGAAATCTTCCACGGTGAAGTTCTTGTAGTCCCACTGGCCCATAAAGCCTACGATATCGCTGCGGTGGCCGAACTTGGCGTAGGTTACCCCCGAAGCTGCCGTCGGCTTGGGATGCCCCATGAGCCAAAGGGTAAGATCCAGGATGTGGACCCCGATATCAATGAGCGGACCGCCTCCTTGCTTGCTTTTGTCTATGAACACGCCCCAGCCAGGGATGCCGCGGCGCCTCAGCGCTTGAGCGCGGGCATAGTAGATCTCCCCCAGGTCTCCGCTATCCACGTAGGTCTTCAGAAGCTGGTTGCTGGGGGCGAAGCGGCTGTTGTATCCCACCTGGAAGACCTTCTTGGCTTTGCGGCCTGCCTCCACCATTTTGCGCGCTTCCTCGGCATTCATGGCGATGGGCTTTTCGCACAAAACGTGTTTGCCGGCCTGGAATGCCTCGACGGTTGGTGCCATGTGAAGGTAGTTCGGGGTGCACACCGACACCGCGTCCACTTCGGGCATCTCGAGCAGTTTGCGATAATCGGTGAATACGTGCGGTACGTTGAACTTTTGGGCGGCCTCTTTGGCTGTGTCGGGGTTAATGTCTGCCACGGCTACGATTTCGCAAAGATCGGGGATGGCTGCGTACCCAGGCATGTGGGCGTTCTGGGCGATGCCTCCCGACCCGATGATGCCGATGCCGACTTTCTTCTTTGTGCGCTTCAACTGGCGCCTCCTTTGAACGTAATGTAAAATTAGGAGGGCAGGTCCTCCGATCTACATGTGCGGTCTTCAGCCCTCCTGACCCTGCAAATCTTGTGGGGCACGGCCTTCACGCGCCAAGAGAACGCCCGCGATGCCTCCCAAAGCTGTGATGGGGATGCAGAAGGCGGAAATCAACCACGCCATAGCGGGTGCTGCTTCGAGCCGGCCCTGGAGTCCCAGCAGGAATGCAGCTCCGGCGAAGTAGACGAAAGATCCGGTCGCTGCAGCCGTCCATGCGCATCGGAGAACCACCGCCTCGGGCACCCTGCGGCGCCGCAGGGCGGGCACGGTTCCGTAGCAGGTGAGGGCACACGCTGCCGCCGGGTAGAGCCCCATGAGAGCCCAAATGTTCCCCGCCATGAACCCGCACATTGGAAGATCCGGTACGCTGCCTGCTGCCTCAAAGGCATAGTTGATCAAGAGCATGCTGCACGCCACCAGGAGGGTGGAGGCAACATGCACAGCATATACGTAGAAGCGTTGCATCAACTCTCGCCTCCCTGGCGCATAATCATGGGGTCTACCATTGGGGCGCATTACGCCGGGATTGTATCATAATCGCCCGAGATGGAGCAACTACCGGGCATTCCATAATCCTTCGGTTGGCGCTTGGTCCGGCGCGGTTTTCCGCGCACTTGGTGGCAATGTCGGCACCTAGCCTCGTATCGCTCCGATGCGCCGATCAGGATGACGGGATCGTTCCAAGCGGCGGGCCGGCCGTCTATGAGGCGTTGCGTGCGGCTGGCTTCGGCGCCGCATACCTGGCAGATCGCATGGAGCTTCACTACATTGTCAGCCCGGGCAAGCAGGCGAGGCATGAAGCCAAAAGGCTCGCCGCGAAAGTCCTGATCTAGGCCGGCAGCGATAACGGCAATGCCGCGGTCTGCCAGTGCATCGCACAGATCCACTATGCCGGCATCGAAGAATTGTACCTCCTCAATGCCCACCACTTCCGTGTCCGGTTGAAGGCTCTGTGCAAGCGCTCGGGCATCGGCGATGGCCTGCGCTTGCAGGTGCGCGCCGTCGTGGGTCCTTATGACGGTGGTGTCGCAGCGGGTGTCCAGGGCGGATTTGAAGACCTGAACCTTGCGCCGGGCATGCATGCTGCGCCGAATGAGGCGGATCAGCTCCTCCGTCTTTCCAGCAAACATGCACCCGGTGATTACGGTTATCGTGCCATTGCGCCGTTTCGCAGACACTCCAGCCCCCGACCGTACTTCCGCTGTTTCAACTGAGCTTCTATTCCGCACAGGGCTGTTGAATCCCTTTGCGGGTCCCGAGCGCTGAAGGGTTGCACCCGCATGACGGCTGTTGTGGGCGCGGCGCCGGTGCGCCCCGAGGAACGCAGGGTGAGGAAGAAGCGCAGGCCGCGCAGAGAGCTGAGCGTCACTCAGATGCCTGGGGTTGCTCCGTCTGAACAGGCGCAGGCGGTTTAACCGGAAGTGTCACGATGAAACGGCTGCCCTTTCCCGCTTCGCTCTCGCACGTAATGGATCCGCCGTGCAGTTCCACAAGGTGCCGAGTGAGGTACAGGCCAAGCCCGGTGCCTGGGATCTGGGCAATCTCCTGGCGCTCTACTCGTTCGAAGCGCTGGAAGAGCTTGGCAAGCTGTTCCTGCGTCATCCCTACGCCGTGATCCTCCACTACGATGCGTACGGAACCGTTCAGAGCATCCGCTTGGATGGAGATCTCTCCTCCGTTGGGTGAATACTTCACCGCGTTGGTGAGCAGGTTATCCAAAATCTGGCTGAGCTTGTCGGCGTCCGCTTCGATTTCAGGCAGATCGTCGGGCACAGACACAGTGATGGAGTGGGCCTCGGTCCAAAACTTGTAGAAGCGTATGGCGCGTGCGGCCTTTCGAATGAGGTTCGCCAGGGACACGGGTCTTACCGCAAGAGTGATGGGCTTGCCTGCTTCCAGGCGCGAGGAGTCGAGGAGGTCATTGATGAGGCCGAGCATCCTGGTGGTTTCAGCCTCGATGATGTCGTAGAATTCGTTGCGCGTTTGGGCGTCCAGCTTCCCGTCGGCCTGGAGGGTTTGTATAAACCCGCGGATCGTCGTAAGCGGATTACGCAATTCATGGGACACGTAGGAAATGAACTCATTCTTTAGCCGCGCCGCCTCCTCGAGGGCCAGGCGCTGGGTTTCTTCCTTGTGGAGCTTCTGCTGGAGCTGGATGCGCTCCTCCATAGATTTCCGCAGGTTCTCGTAGAGGCGTGCATTCTCAACTGCGGTGGCCGCTTGGTTCGCGAAGGCTGTAAGCATCTCCACATGCTGCTCATTGAAGATGCCTGTCTTTGCGCGGTTGTCCAGATAGATCACGCCGATCGGGCGCCCCTGGGCGATGAGGGGCACGCACAATACGGATCGAACCTGCGCAAGCCTCACGCTGGTATGGGAGGCGAACCGGGGATCCTGCAATGCATCCAGCGAAAGGACGGGCTCTTGGGTGCGCAAGGCATGTTCCACGATGGTGCGGCTGATCTGGGCGGCGTTGCTGGGGTCCTTGCCTGTGAGCCCCAGCTCCAAGGCGACGGGGTCAATGTCGTGCGTGGCCTTGCCGACAACGCGCCCCGACCCGGGCTCCACAATCAGGATGAAGCCGCGTTCTGCGTGGACGAAGCGAACGACCTCATCAATGGCCGTACGCAGCACTTGGGACAGGTCCAGCGAGGAGTTGAGCACCTGTCCCAATTCCAGAAGCGTGCGCAGATAGGATGTGGATCTGTCGGTATCGGACATGGCTGTTTTGTCGGCGGCTGCGAAATGTACCTTCCTTTACCTGGCCTATGCTTTCGTGGTTACATTCCAGCGGTGGTTGCGCTGGCGCGCGCTTTGCGTGTGTTTGCGCGTCCACGGGTTGCCCCTGGACCCTGGGCAGGAAAAACCATCTGGAGTTCGGTTGCGCAGAATATTCAAAGGATCTCGAGGTGGGCCTCCTCGACAATGATCTGCGGATTGGCTTCCAGGTGGCTCAGGACATGATCCAGAATGCTGTTGGCATGCCGGTTGCTGTTGGACACGCACGCGATGCCCAAAGTTGCTAATTCGTGGGCATCCAGGTGATCTACTTCGGCGATGGCTACGTTGAAGCGGCGGCGTGCGCCATCTACGATGCTTTTGAGCACGTGGCGCTTATCCTTGAGTGAAGCCGCTTCGCACACCCGCAGGGTGACCGTGAGCGCGCCGATATGCATGGGGGAAACCCTCCGCCGCGACGCGAGGGGCAAACCGAGGGGCTACGGTTCCACCCGCCGCGTTTCGAAGCACTCGAGAATATCGCCCTCTTGAACGTCGTTGAAGTCACTCACGACGATTCCGCATTCAAACCCCTGGGCCATCTCTCTCACGTCGTCTTTGAGGTGTTTGAGCGATGAGATCTTGCCTGTAAAGACCACGTCGGCGCCCCGGCGTACCCGAACGTCGGCATTCCGCACGATTTTGCCTTCCGACACGTAGCACCCCGCAATGACGATGCCCTTAGGTGTACGGAACAACCGTCGCACCTCCGCTTTGCCCAGAATGCTCTCTTCATAAACGGGTTCCAGCATCCCCTTGATGGCGCGTTCGATATCTTCGGTCAGCTCGTAGATGATCTGATAGGTGCGCACATCTACGTGTTCGCGTTCGGCGGCCATCTGGGCCGGCTGATCTGCCCGCACATTGAAGCCGATAACTACGGCTTCGGATGCCGCGGCGAGCATGATGTCGCTTTCCCCAATATTGCCGACCCCGCTATGGATAATCCGGATGGTTACCTCGTCCTGGGGGATCTGCTGAAGCTGGCTGACCACGGCTTCAACAGAACCCTGCACGTCGCCCTTTACGATGAGGTTGAGTTCCTTGACTTCACCCTCCTTGATGCGGCGGTACACATCCTCGAGGGTGGGTTTGACGGTCTTAGCGAGGTGGAGCAGGCGCTGTTGTTCTTGCCGGTTTGTTGCGATTTGGCGCGCGGTACGTTCGTCTTTTACGACCTCCAGGATGTCGCCAGGCCGCGGGACCACAGAAAGGCCGGTGACTTCTACGGGAGTAGCGGGAGTTGCCTTGTTGAGGCGCTCTCCGCGGTCGTTCATCATGGCGCGGATCTTCCCATGGGCGATGCCGCACACCACCGCCTCGCCGACGCGAAGAGTACCTTCTCGAACCAACACCGTCGCCACGGGTCCCCGGCCCACCTCCTGCTTCGCCTCGATGATGACGCCGGTGGGCTTGGCGTGGGGGTCCGCCTTGAGATCCATGAGATCGGCTTGGAAGAGGATATGGGCCAGGAGGTCCTCAATGCCTTGGCGTGTCTTGGCCGACACTAGGACGCAATCGGTTTCACCGCCGAAATCGGTGGGGACGAGCCCCTGCTCCGCAAGTTGCACCTTCACCCGCTCGGGGTTTGCGTCGGGTTTGTCTATCTTGTTGATGGCGACGATGATGGGGACCGAGGCGGCACGCGCGTGGGAGATGGCTTCGAGGGTCTGCGGCATAATGCCGTCATCGGCGGCAACCACCAGGATCGTGATATCGGTCACGCTGGCTCCGCGGGCTCTCATGGCGGTGAATGCTGCATGGCCCGGGGTGTCCAAAAAGGTGATCTTGCGGCGCGAGCCTTCGTGTTCCACCTCCACCTGGTAAGCCCCGATGTGCTGGGTGATGCCTCCGAATTCCCCTTCCACAACGTTCGTGTGCCGGATGGCGTCCAGCAGTGTGGTTTTGCCGTGATCCACATGGCCCATTATGGTAACCACGGGCGGTCTTTGAACCAGAGCGCCGCCGGGTGCCTTGTGTTTGGGAGGTGGGGGTGCAGGCTGGGTTCGCGTGTCAACCTTGACGCGCAGAGCGAAACCATACACGCTTGCGAGTTTGCGGGCGGCATCCGGGCTCAGGCGCTGGTTGACCGCGGCCAACACGCCCATGCTCATCAGCTTCTTTTGCACGTCGGCCGGGGGGACGCCCATGGCAACGGCGAGATCCTTCACCGTTCCGCCCAGTGGAAATTCCACCGACTTGGAGTCATCGGCAGGCTTCCCCAAAAGCTCGCGCACGGTTTGAGCCGTGTCGGCATCTAGGATCGCAGCAGGACCCGGTACCGACACCCCCAAGTCGTTGAGCGTGTTTACCAGATCGGCATGGGGGACCTGCAGTTCCTGCGCCAGATCGCTCACGCGCACACCCATTGCCATTACAGATCACCTCATTTCCATTTTCTCCATACGCATCCTCGCGGGGCCAGCGTTCGGGGTGCTGGGCCGTTGTGCAGGAGGAACATCGCCGGCGGTTGCAGGGCCGGAAGACAACAAAAGAGTGGGCGCCGGCCCACCCTGTTGCGTGCAGACACGTCGCCATGATTATACCACACCGCACCGGGTGTGCGCGGCCTCTGAGCCGAACGTTCGGAACGGGTCGTATTGGCGCAGGGTTGATCCCCGTCACTCGTCGGGGTTGCGGAGATACTCCGAGCTATAGTTGGGGGGCTCCTTGGTGATCCATACGTCGTGCACGTGGCTCTCACGGATGCTCGCACCGGACACCCGCATGAAGCGGGCGCGCTGCTGCAGTTCCGGGATCGTGCGGGCGCCCACATAACCCATTCCCGATCGGATGCCGCCCAGAAGTTGGTGGATCGTGTCGCTGAGGGCTCCCTTGTAAGGGACGCGGCCTTCGATGCCTTCCGGCACGAGGCGGGCCATGGGATCTTGGCCGTATCGGTCGCTGGAACCTTCCCGCATCGCCGCTTCGGAACCCATGCCCCGGTAGTCTTTGTACGCGCGGCCTTGATAAAGCACCACTTCGCCCGGCGCCTCGTCGGTTCCGGCCAAGAGGTTCCCCACCATGATGGCTGCGGCTCCTGCAGCCAGCGCCTTGGTGGCATCTCCCGAGAAGCGAATGCCGCCGTCTGCGATGATGGGTAGATCATAGCGGCGCGCTGCTCGGGCGCACTCGAGGATGGCCGTAAGCTGCGGAACCCCAACTCCAGACACCACGCGCGTCGTGCAGATGGATCCTGCGCCCAATCCCACGCGGATGCCGTCGGCGCCGGCTTCGGCTAGAGCTTGGACCCCTTCAGCAGTTGCCACGTTGCCGGCAATGACGGGGAGGTTGGGGAATTCCGCCTTGAGAGCGCGCACGGCGTTGATCACTCCGATGGAGTGGCCATGGGCCGCATCCACCACGATCACGTCCACTCCAGCTTCATGAAGCGCCGCGGCCCGGCCAACGGGATCGCGAAGGGGGCCGATGGCAGCCCCTACCCGCAGGCGGCCCCGGCTGTCTTTCGTGGCGTTCGGGTATTCGCGAACCTTTTGAATGTCTTTGATCGTGATGAGGCCCAGGAGCTTGTAATGGTCGTCCACAATGGGAAGCTTCTCGATGCGATGTTCCTGGAGAATGGCCTGAGCCTGTTCGAGTGTCGTGCCGGTAGGAGCCGTGATGAGCTTGTGGCGAGGCGTCATCAGCTCGGAGATAGGGCGGTGGTAATTGGTCTCGAAGCGAATGTCTCGGTTCGTAAGGATGCCCACTAGGGTGCCGCTTTCATCGGTTACGGGTACGCCGGATATGTGGTAGCGTTCCATAAGGCCGAGGGCATCGCGGATGGTCCGGTCTGGGGTGAGGGAGATTGGGTCCACGATGATGCCGTGCTCAGACCTCTTGACTTTGTCCACTTCAGCGGCCTGGGCTGCAACGCTCATATTGCGGTGGATGATGCCGATGCCGCCCTCTCGGGCCATTGCGATGGCCATGCGCGCTTCGGTCACGCGGTCCATTGGCGACGAGAGGATGGGCGCCCGAAGCTCGATATCCCGGGCGATTACCGTGCGCGTGTCTACTTCGGCGGGAGTGATCTGCGTGTCCATCGGGATGATGAGCACGTCGTCGAAGCTGAAGCCGTCCTTTAGAAGCAGATCCGCTTGCTGCATGACGTTACCTCTAGGCTAAGTGGCGGCGTTCCAGGCGGGCCCACGCGTCATTCCCGCGTCTAAAGCGTCGAAGGGAGAGTGGGCCTGTTTTGGAGCGGCCTCCAAAGGTTATTCTGCCATTATACCACGCTGCGACGCTCCGCGGCGGCCGGGAGGGGGACGGCATGGCGCCGGCGAATTTGACAGCGATTGGTCGTTGCCCGCTTCAATCGGGGCGAAAGGAGGGGGCGCTGGTGGAGGGGATCAGCCATGCGCGCGTCGCGACGGTTGCGGCTCAGTTTGCCATCGAAGAGCCCATTGCGGTGGAAGAGTTTCCCGGTCGAGGGAATATCAATCAAGACACGTACCTGGTGGTATCCGGGCTTGGAGCAAGCCGCCAAGAGTACATCCTTCAGCGCATCAACGAGAAGGTATTTACTCGTCCCCGCAATGTGATGGCGGCTATGGTGGCGTGCATCGCGGCGCAACGCGAAGCCTTGCCCCACCGCGCACTCGCGCCCGAGGATCGGTGGGAGCCGGTGACGCTGGTTCCCACACGCAGCGGCGAGTGGTTCTGGGATGAGGGAGGCTTGGGCCGCGACGTATGGCGCCTCATGGCGCGCATTGGGGGGTGCGTGTCGTACAAGAGCCTGAACGAGGTCCCCGACGAAGCAAAGCGCCTCGCTCTAGCGGAAGAGGCTGCCCGCGGACTGGCTCTGTTTGGTGACCTCACCGCAGGCATGGATACCGCCTCCCTGGAAAACCCATTGCCGGGCTATCGGGACACGGAAATCTACATCAACCAGCTTCAATCCGTGCTTTCCGGAAACCGCACCCTCGAGCAGGCGAGGGCGCTTCTGCCTCAGGATCCGATCCTTCTGCAGAGTGTGGAGCGCCATTTTTTGGTGCACCTCTCTCAGGAAGACTACGCAGCGCGCCTTGCGGACCCGGAGCTGGCACCCTTTCTGGAGGTGGCACGCCGCCACGCAGCCTTCGGGCGGTCCCTGCTCGATGCCTTGCGGGCCGGTCACGTTCGGCGCGTGGCGATCCATGGCGACACCAAGCTGGAGAATTTCCTGTTCGATTCCGCAACCGGCCGCGTGCGTGCGTTGGTGGATTTGGACACGATCATGCCTCACACGTGGCTAGCAGATTGGGGCGATATGGTGCGCTCCCTCGTGAATGTGGCTGGGGAGAAGGAGCCGGATCTGCACCGCGTGCAGGTAGATCTTCCGGTATACGAAGCGCTTCTGAAGGGCTTCCTCTCCACGGCGCGTGCGGTGACGGAGGCGGAGGTGGCCAGAATGGCGGATGCCGTTGAGGTGATTGCGTGGGAACTGGGCATCCGTTTCCTTGCGGACTACCTCCGTGGGGACACCTACTTTCAACCTTCACCCGAAGACCCTTGGGACATCAACCGGACGCGAGCAATGGTGCAACTATCCCTCTTCCAGAAGCTTCGCCAGTACCGCCCTGAGATCCAGCAGTTGATGAAGGCGTTTCGCCCCTAGGATGCGCCTTTCTCGGGGTAGCATCTATTGGGGGCGCGACCTGCCGCGCTGCCGCAATGTGCCAGGAGGATCGCCACAATGATTGCGCCGCTGCATACAGACACACTGCGCCAGTTGAAGATCGGCACCTCATGGGTGCGGGGTGTCGTGGGCGAAGCGCTGACACCGGAATTGGTGGTAGATTTCGCGTGCGCCTTCGGCACCTGGTGTGATGGCGGTGTGGTGGTGCTCGGGTGCGACACGCGCCAATCCTCGCCGCTTCTGCGCGCGGCAGTCCTCAGCGGGCTGATATCGTGCGGATGTGAAGTGGTGGATCTGGGGGTATGCCCTACGCCGCTCGTGTCTTTTGCCGTGCGGGAACGGGGAGCCGCAGGCGGCATCTCGATCAGCGGAAGCCACAACAGCGCCCGGTGGAATGCGCTCAAATTCCTTGGACCCGATGGCGCCCTCCTCAACGCGGTGCTCAGTGAGGAGCTCCTCGATATCTATCACGCCTCGGCCTTCGTTCAGGCGGACTGGCAGAACCTTCGGAAGACCACTTCGGCTCCCGGCGTGTTGGACCGGTATCTGGATCACCTTGTGGCCGGATTGGACGTGGAACAGATCCGCAGCCGAGGGTACCGTGTAGCGATAGATCTGTGCAATGGCGCATGCGGGGCTGCCGCAAAGGCATTTCTCACGCGGTTGGGGTGTAGCGTCTTCCCTCTTAACGACGAGCCGAGCGGCGAATTCGCCCATGCCCCGGCTCCGTCCCCGGCCAATATGCGCCAGCTCGCCGCACTCATGCGCTGCCTCGGCGCCGATCTGGGGGCCTCCATCAACATAGATGGGGACCGCATCGGCTTTGTAACCCACGATGGGACCCCCCTCTCTGAGGAGTACGCCCTGCCCCTGGCTGCCCGCAACGTGCTGGCGAAGCAGGCCGGACCCGTTGTAACGACGTACTCCACTTCGTCCATGGTGGATGCCATCGCTCGAGAGTTTGGCCAGGAGGTGATCCGAACCTCGGTGGGCGAGGGGTATGTGGTAGACCGGGCACTGGCGGAGGAAGCTGTGATTGCCGGCGAGGGAAGCGGCGGCGTGGCGGTGCTCAGCATCACACCTACCTTCGACGCCCTGGCTACATTGGGCGTGGTGTTGGAGGAGATGGCGCGCACAGGCAAGACGTTGGCTGAGATGGCATCGTTGTTGCCGTCGCGCGCCATGCGCAAGGGAGAGTTAGGCGCTGCGCCCGACGTTGTGTACCGAGTGGTGGAGGGCTTTCGCAAGAAGTATGCAGGGGCCAACCCCAATACCGCCGACGGTGTGAGGGTGGATTGGCCAGACGCATGGCTCCACGTAAGGGCGTCCAACACGGAACCTTTGTTGCGGGTGATTATTGAGGCGGCAAGCGCAGAGCGGGCGGACGAACTCTTTGAACAAGCCATGACCCTGGCGCGCCGCCTGGCTTTTGGTGTAGGGATGTGAGGCGCCGATCGGCATGGTCGGCAGGGATGGGGGGAACACGATGCGCAAGCCGCTGTCACTGAAGATTGGCATCTCGGGAGTGCGGGGCGTGGTAGGCGATTCTCTTACGCCGCAACTGGTTACGGCGTTCTCCGCCGCCTTTGGTGCCCATGTCGGAGCCGGACCCATCGCGATCGGCACCGACAGCCGCCCGTCGCGTGAGATGGTCAAACAAGCCGTCATCGCCGGCCTCTTGAGCGTAGGATGCGCTCCCGTAGATTTAGGCATCGTGCCGGTGCCCGCGCTTCAGCTCTACGTGCGGCAATCCGGCGCATTCGGGGGTATCTGCATTACCGCAAGCCATAACCCCATCGAATGGAATGCCCTGAAGTTCTTCGGTCCCGACGGCATCTTGCTTCGGCCCAACCAGGCTGTAGAGCTTACGGATCTGTACCACCAGGGCGTGTATCCGCGCGTTGCCTACAAGGATCTGGCTGATGTGAGGGTAGACGGCACTGCGGCTCTGCGTCACCATCGCGCAGTTCAGGCAGCGGTGGATCTGGAACGCATACGGGCGCGGCGCTTCCGTGTAGTGGTGGATTGTTGTAACGGAGCGGCATCCCGCTCGACACCCGCATTCTTAAGGAACTTGGGCTGCGAGGTCACAGAGCTCTATACCGACCCGGATAAGCCCTTTCCGCACAATCCGGAACCCTTGCCGGAGAATATCGGAGCCCTTTGCACGCGGGTGAAGGAGATTGGCGCCGACATTGGCTTTGTACAGGATGCCGATGCGGACCGTTTGGCTGTAGTCAACGAAAAGGGCGAGCCTTTGGGTGAGGAGTGCACTCTTGCGCTGGCGGTGCGCCATATGTTGCGCAAGCGGGTGGGACCCGTCGTTGTGAATGTGTCTACCAGTAGGATGGTGGACGACGTGGCGGCAGAGTTTGGTGTTCCTGTGTACCGCACCCGCGTGGGCGAGATCAATGTAGTGGAGAAGATGTTCGAGGTGGATGCCCAGGTGGGTGGAGAGGGAAATGGAGGAGTGATCGTGCCGGCCATCAATCCCTGCAGGGACAGCTTCGTGGGGATGGCGCTGATCCTCGAAAGCCTGGCCGAGGAAGAGTGCACCATAAGCCAGTTGAGGGCAAGGATACCGGAATACGCCATCGTCAAGGCGAAGGCGGATTTCGCTGCGCGTGAGATTGGGCCGGCGCTGAAGCGCTTCCAGGAAGCCTACCGCGGGGAGAGGCTGGATTTGACGGATGGCGTGAAGGTAGTTTGGGACGATCGCTGGGTGCAGGCGCGAGGATCCAATACCGAACCCATCATCCGCGTGACCGCCGAGGCTCCCGACGAGGAGGGGGCGCGCAAGCTCGTAGACGAGGCATTGGCCCGATTGCGGGGCCAATAGTCCTCGCAACGCGCCTCAGGTGCACGGGTGATCCCGCATGCTGCCTGGGTGGAGGAGTCGGCGGATACCGATGCACCGGATCTGTGGATTAGGGTCGCGGGGAAGTTCGACTTTTGCGGGTGGGTTTGGCGTTGGTTCAGACTGCGGAGAAGGCGGGGCACACATCGTCCCCGCCTTCGCGATTACCATGCGCCGGGTTACCAGCGCCGGCCGCCTCCGCCTCCGCGGTTGCCGCCACGGCCGCCGCCCCCGCCTCCGCGGTTGCCGCCGCCGTAGCCACCCCCGCCGCCTCCGCCGCCGCCATACCCTCGACCTCCTCCGCCTCCGCTGCGCTCACGCGCTTCGTTCACGCTGAGGGTACGGCCGCCCATTTGGGTGCCGTTGAGGGCCTGAATGGCCTTGTCGGCCTCGTCGTCGTTGGCCATCTCCACGAAGCCAAAGCCCTTGGCTTGACCGGTGAAGCGGTCTGATACGATGTGAATGTCGGTGACCTGGCCGAACTGGCCGAAGAGGCTCTCCAGGTCCTGGTCGTGGGCTGAATAGGGCAGGCCGCCCACGTAGATACGCTTTGCCACTGATGGCTCCTTTGATTGAATAGCGTCCGGTTCTGTTGGCAGTTGATCCCGGAACGCAGAGAACTGATACGGGCCGCCGCGCGCCGCCGCCCACTGCCAGTGCCCCGATTCCCCCAAAAGACCGGCTGCGGTCGCCGCGGCCCCGCGCAGAATGAGCCGCAAAGCACAACCTCCGTCCCTTCGCGCGTACGCTCTGAGACGGAGGCCCCGTACAGATGTAGTCACGCAGGCGGAATCAGAATTCCTATACTGGTACCCCCATTATAACGCGACCGCGGCCGGCCGTCAACCGTTTGACGGAGGCAATTTCATTAGTTGGCCGCCGAATATGGATCGCAGACGCATGGAACGGGTATCCTGAGCCCACCATGGCACTTCATGCGGAGATCCACCGGCATTTGGGCGGGGCGGTCGTTCCCCGCATCTTCTGGCGCTTCTTGGTGCGCACCGGCCATCCCTTGGCCGCCGATTACCCGTCGTACGAGAGCCTGGAAGCCTTCGTAACGCGTCCCCGGGCAAGCCTCGCGGAGTATCTGGAGCTCCATACTCTTGTGGAGAGCGTTCAAACGATGGACACGCTGGAATACTTCGTGTCCAAACTGGTGCGGGGAGCCTACGTCTTCGAGTCGATCTGCTACCTGGAGTTGAGGCACACCCCGTATTACCGCACCGACGCCACACGTTCTCAGGACGAGCGCATCGTGCAGATGAAGAATGTGGTTGAGCGCATCTCCCGCGCTGCCCGCCAGCCGGATTATCCCCTTGTCATGAGGCAGATCTTGTGCATGCACAGCCGCCTGCCGTATGAAGTCAATCGGGCCATTCTGGAATTGGCCGCTCAAGAGCGTGACGCAGTGTGCGGCCTGGATTTGGCGGGCCCCGATGTGCTGTACGGCGAGCGAATGGATGAGTTCGTGCAGCTCTTCCGGGCAGCCAAGGAAATGGGCCTCAAAACCACCGCCCATCTTTTCGAAACGCCAAACGGCTGCTTCCCGCAGCTACTTCCCTATCTGGATCGCATCGGGCACGGCATCCAGATCCCCCTGATGCATCCGGGCCTCTTGAAGGATGTGGCGTCTCGCGGCCAGTGCCTCGAGGTTTGCCCCACCACCTACCTTAAAACGGGCACTCTTCGGCACATCCGCGAGCTTCGACCGGTATTCGACCGGTGCGCAGATGCCGGCGTTGATGTAGTATTGTGCACGGACAATGCCGGGCTTCACAATGTGCGTTTGCCGGCGGAGATCGAGAACCTGCTCACCGAGGATGTGATAGACTTCGCCCAGCTTCGGGCTTGCGAAGAAGCAGCCTTTCGCCACGCATTCGCGTGGCCGCTCCCGCATCCGCCCCAGAGGGTTCTCGCGGACCTAAGCACGGGCGCTTGGTAAGGAGATTAGGCCGCCCGTTGGCGAATTGCGGATGCCCGAACGATGGTGATGCGCGCGTCGCTTGCCGCCCTGCGCGCCTCACGGATCAGGCGATTGATCTCGCGGCACGTTATGCCGGGGTCCCCAAACATCTCAACACCGCGGATCTTGAGGGCGAGTGGCGGAATGGGATCGCGAGATCCTTCGTCGCCGGAGCAAACACGGTCCGTGCGGCGTGGTTGCAGGCGGGGGCCGAGGGCCTTGAACTCGCCTACTGCCAGAAGCGCGAAGCTGCGGGCAGCCTCGGGCGGCGCAAGGATCAGAAAGTGATCCGCGCCGAGGTGGCCTAGGAAGCCCCCCGTCATTTGAAGGCTGCAGAGAACTTTCTCTAGAAGCTTGGCGAGCTCGCAGATCACTTCGTCGCCACGTGCGAGGCCATAGACTTCGTTGAAGTCCGCAAAGTGGTCTACCTCGGTGATGAGCAGTACCAGCGCTTCACCGCTCTGGATCCTCCGCTTGGCTTCATGCTCGCTTACAGCTTTTCCCGGGAGACCCGTTAGGGGAGAAATGTGCCGGGCATGGTTGGTTTTGAGTGTAGCGATCGCGGCCATTAGGTCTCGTACGGGCAGGACGCCCACGTACTGGTCTTGTTCCGTCACCACAAGGTCGCCCCCGAAGCGACCTTCGGGAAGGTAGCTGATGCGGTGGGGCACCTCGTCCACCGGAAGGTGGGCAGGAATGGTGACCGGTTGCGGGTCCATAAGGGAAGCTGCCGTGGCGGTCTCCGCTACCCCACTCAATGCGGCGCTTTCCATCTTGTCGCGGGTGATGATGCCCGCCACATGAACGTCATCCAGCACGACGATGCACGTGAGGTCGGCGTCTTTTGCGAACTTGCGGGCTACCTCCGACAGCGGAGCCTCCCTTGGAACCGTGATGCCGGATCGGGCAATCTCCCGAACTGGGTAGGGTCGGCCTGTGGTTCGGTGCCGCACGTGTTCATAACGCTGGCGAAGCACCTGTTGAACGGATTTGCGCAAGGGCTTGAACAGGTCGTTCGGCCGGCCAAGGTAATATCCCTGGCCGTAGGCAACTCCAGCGTCAATCACCGCAGCGAGTTCATCGCGCGTTTCGATGCCTTCGGCGACGATTGCCGTGCCGATGTGATCGGCCAGGCATGCAAGGGCTCCGAGGAGCGCGCGGCGCATCCCGCTGTTGCGCAGGGATCGCACCAAGGAACGCTCCACTTTGATGTAATCCGGGCGCATCTCGGCGATCGCCTCGAGGCTGCTGTACCCGTTGCCGGCATCATCTATTGCCAGCATGAACCCTTGGGCGCGGAGCCATTCCACGTACTCGAGCAGGCGAGGGAAATCGTCCACCGCTTGCCTTTCGGTGATCTCGAGGACTACGTTGCGGGGCGAGATGCCGACCTCGTGAGCGGCTGCGGCCAAAGATCGGTCTGCGAGGTGGAGAAAAGCCAGACCTTCCGCATCCATGTTCACGAAGAGCTTCTCGTGCACGTCGTGTCGGGCTGCTTCTTCAAAGCACTTCTGCTGGCACGCCACATCCAGCCATGACACCAGACGTGCCTTGTCGGCCGTTTTGAAGAGCGCCCCCGGCTTATTGAGGATGGCATTCTTGGGCCCGCGGATGAGCGCTTCATAGCCGTGGATGCGGGCTGAGGCCAAATCTACGATGGGCTGGAACTGCACGCAGAGACGGTCCTGAAGCAGCGTCTCCAGCAATTCATTGAGCTCAGCGATATTCTGTTGAACGGTGCTGATGGAGGATGCGTACGTCAGGGGCACGATCACCGGGTCCTGGGCAGGGGGTCCGGTTTCGGACAGCGGCTGGTCCAGCGCCAGGTTGCTGCGTAGGAGCATCAGCACCGAATGGATGAAAAAGGGATCGAAGGGCTGCCCGCTGCGCGGCGTGACCACGGCTGCTATCGTTTGGGCATCCATGGGGAAGGTGTCTATGAGCGCAGGCTCGAGCAGGATGCCCTGGAGGATGTTCTCGATGAGGGAGGCTGTTTGAGGCGGCACGCGGTCTGGCGCGGAGAAGCGCACCATGAAGGCCATGGAGCAGTTCTGCATCCGGTCTACAAAACGCCGGACCGGTTCCGGCGAGACCAGCGGCTCGGTTGGTGGCGCATCCATACGTCTCTCCGGCCTGGGCACGTCGTCATGATGTGCCGGTGGGCGCAGCGCAGGGCGGCGCCTCACTGATAGAGTTATCGGATCGTGCCTCGGCGAACCTCAGAGTATTGGAGAGACCTGGGGTCTGTGATACAGGCAGCGCCAATCCCGCAGGGATCTCGGCCCGGTTGGGTTAACCTCAGATTACACAAGGTAGGAGGCCGATGACATGGCCGGAAAGGGGAGGACGGTGAAGATTACACAGATCCGGTGCTTCTGCGTAGAGCCGCGCTGGCTCTTTGTGAAGATCGAGACGGACGAAGGGCTGTGCGGGTGGGGCGAGTGTTTGGGAGATAAGGCGTACGTCATTGCAGAGGCGGTGAGGTCCTTCGAGCACGCCCTTGTGGGAGAGGATCCCCGCAAGATCGTCCACCATTGGCAGAGCATGTATCGCGGCGCCTTTTGGCGCGGGGGGAGCACCCTCTGCGCGGCCATCAGCGGATTGGAGATGGCCTTATGGGACCTGCAGGGAAAGCGCCTCGGCGTGCCTGTTTACGAACTCCTTGGAGGTCCTACGCGGGATCGGGTGCGCGTGTACAGCAGGCCCCGCGGGTCTTCGCCGAAGGATCTGGCCGCCAGCGCCCGGGAAGTGGTGAAAGCGGGGTTCACGGCGCTGAAGTTCTGCCCCTTCGACCGCGTAAAGGCCGTGGATCACTATTCGGTTGTAGAAGAGGCCGCCGAGCGGGTACAGGCTGTACGCGATGCCGTGGGAAGCGGAGTTGATATCCTCTTGGACTTCCATGGCCGCCTCTCTCCGGCGATGGCGATCCTCATGGAGGAGGCCATGCGGGAGCATCATCCCTTCTTCATTGAGGAGCCGGTGCTGCCGGAGAATGTGGTTGAGCTGGAACGGGTGGCGCGTCAGTTCAAAACGCCTGTTGCTACCGGGGAGCGCCTTTTCACTAAGTGGGGATTTCGGGAAGTACTGGAACGCGGAGCGGCTTCCGTGCTGCAGCCGGATCCGTGCATCTGTGGGGGCATCCTCGAGGCCGTCCACATTGCTGCGATGGCGGAATGTTATTACGCGTCGGTGGCACCTCACAATCCCTACGGCCCCGTCAACCTGGCAGCCGCGTTGCAGATTGACTGCGCTATTCCGAATTTTCTCCTCCAGGAGTATGTGCATCTGGGAGAGGGTTACCTCGTGAAGCCTTTCGAGGTAGAGGGTGGGTATATCCGCAGGCCGGAGGGACCCGGGCTGGGGATCGAAATAAACGAGGACTACCTACTTGAACGGCCCCTTGGTTCAAAGCCCGACGTGGGCCGGTGGTTCCATGCGGATGACGGGAGCGTAGCAGACTGGTAATCGCGGGCTGGGCGGGGGATGGGGGTTGGGCGGTCCCCCGCCGCCAGACCGCTGTGGTATCTTTATCGGCTTTCGCCGCCCTTCTTTCCGATATTGGCCATATGCCCGCGATCTTGCGACACGCGCTCGCCGCCCTTGCGGCCGATAGCGGCCATATGCTCGCGGTCCTGGGCTACCTTCGTGCCGCCGCGGCGGCCGATTTCAGCCATGTGCTGCCGGTCCTGGCTGACTTTGGCACCGCCCTTGCGGCCGGCTGCGGCATGCCCTTCGGGATCGCCATGCCAGCCGCGTCCCTTCCGTTGGGACGTGTCCGCCGCTTGGACCTCCAGTTGTGTCATGGTACTCACCTCCCATACGGAGCAGTCCTACAGGCTCCGCACGCGTGAGGCCAGTGCAATCTTCACAGATCTCTGCGCCCCACTGTTCCCTCTTGGGGAGACATATTCAAGACGGAATTGCGCGGTCATTAGTTCCCGCAATAGGCTGCCCAGGCGCTGAGGCAAAACGGGTAGAATGGCCGTGACGCACGAATGAGATGCGGCAGATCTGCGCAACGGGAGGGTGTGCATGGGTTTCATCAACGAGTACTTCGCCGGCCTTAAGCGGCTGGTGGACGAGGTCAACGAACAGGAGGTTGTGCGCCTTGTAGAGAAGCTCGAGCGCATCTGGAGAGAAGGAGGGCACGTGCTGCTCATGGGAAACGGAGGGAGTGCCGCAACAGCCTCTCACATCGTCAACGACCTGCAAAAGTGCATCCATTTGGAATCGGGCAAACCGCTCAAGGCGCTGTGCCTTTCGGACTGCACACCCCTCCTGATGGCTTGGGCTAATGACACGGAATACGCCAACATCTTTGCGCCGCAGGTGGAGTGCTGGGCGGGCCCGGGAGACCTGGCCATCGGGATCAGCGGCAGCGGCAATTCACCCAATGTGATCCGCGGTATCGAAGTGGCCAATGCCCGAGGGGCGGACACCTTCGGACTGGCAGGGTATCGCGGCGGCAAGCTGGTGCACGTGGCCAAGGAGTGCATCGTCGTGCGCAGTGAAAACATGCAGCAGATCGAAGACGTGCATATGATCCTGCTCCATACTGCCTTTTCCGCGCTTCGCGACCGCATCCGCACAGCCTGACGAGGCCAATGAACTTGCGCACGCGGGAGCTTGGGCTCGAAAACGAACGGAACGACCCGGAAGGGTTTGATGGGCGGCTGGAGAAGGCATCGGGATCGGCAGAAACGTTGGCCTTGCGCCCCGCGGTGTTTCTGGACCGGGATGGTGTGCTGAACGCCGAGAGATCGGACTTCATAAAGTGCCCCGCGGAACTAAAAATCTTTCCGTTTGTTGGACGTTCCATCGCCCGGCTCAACCAGGCGGGCTATGCGGTTGTAGTGGTCAGCAATCAGAGCGGCCTTGCCCGCGGCCTTTTCTCGACGGAGGATTTGGCAGCCATGGAACGCAAGCTCCGCCGCAATGTAGACCGTGCAGGCGGGCACATCGAAGGGTTCTATTACTGCCCGCATCTTCCCCAGGCCGGCTGCCAGTGCAGGAAGCCCGCACCGGGAATGCTTCTTCAGGCAGCGCGCGAGTTGCGCCTGGACCTCGCTCGGAGCTTTATGATCGGGGATCGGCCCCATGACATTCAGGCCGGTGCGGAAGCCGGCTGCCGGACCGTCCTCGTGCTTACGGGCCGCACTTCGTGCGCCGATCTGAAGGAGTTTGGGGTGCTGCCCGGCGCCGTTTGTACCACGCTCGCTTCTGCTGTGGAGGGCATACTGGCAGGTCCCTTCGCCGGGGACCGGAGCTGAGCGAATGCCCGTGTGGGGCACGCCTGGCTGCGCGTGGTTCACCCGAGGTATAATCATATCAGACACCGGTAACGGCGTGTGCGGAGAGAGGTTCAAGCGATGGAAGTGCTGGAAGCGCAGAAGGCTACCTGGCGAACCAAGGTAGGCCTTGCGGAGATGCTGAAGGGCGGCGTCATCATGGATGTGGTGACGCCCGAGCATGCTGTGATCGCAGAAGAGGCCGGAGCCGTCGCCGTGATGGCTCTTGAACGCGTTCCGGCGGATATCCGGGCGACGGGCGGCGTGGCCCGCATGTCGGATCCGAAGATGATCAAGGAGATCATGCAGGCCGTAACCATCCCCGTGATGGCGAAGGCGCGCATCGGTCACTTCGTGGAAGCGCAGATCCTCGAAGCCCTTGGTGTGGATTTCATAGATGAGAGCGAGGTGCTCACGCCGGCCGACGAACAGTTCCACATCAACAAGCACGCGTTCAAAGTTCCCTTTGTGTGCGGCTGCCGCGATTTGGGTGAAGCATTGCGGCGCATCGGCGAAGGCGCAGCGATGATCCGCACGAAGGGCGAAGCCGGCACGGGAAATGTGGTGGAAGCCGTCCGCCACATGCGCGCCGTGATGGGAGGCATCCGCCGGCTTCAATCCATGCCTGAAGAAGAGCTCATGACGGCCGCCAAGGAACTACAGGCCCCTTACGACCTTGTGGTGGAGGTGCATCGCACCGGCAAGTTGCCCGTTCCCAACTTCTCCGCAGGAGGGATTGCTACGCCTGCGGATGCCGCGCTCATGCGGCAACTCGGCGCAGAAGCAATCTTCGTGGGATCGGGCATCTTCAAATCCTCGGATCCCAAGGCGCGTGCTAAGGCCATCGTCACCGCGTGCACCTATTACGATCGGCCCGACATCCTCGCAGAGGTGTCTACCGGGTTGGGTGAGGCGATGCAATCGCTGGACGTGCGGAAGCTGGACGAGAAAGAGCTCATGGCCGTGAGGGGCTGGTGATGCCGCGCTTCGCGGGGGTGTTACGCCCAGCGGTATGGCGTACCCTTATCGCCGTGCCTGCCCTCGCGGCCGCCAGCGCGGCGATCCACGCGGCGCCGGGTGCCCAGCCAAAACCGATTGTGGTGCGGGTGATGGTTCTCAACTTCGACCCGCGAATTCCCTTCGAGGGCGGCCGCCGGCTCCACGAGGTATGCCACTGGAACGATCCCCGCAAACTGGCGGAAGGGTATATGCAGGACGTAAAGGAGGCAAGCCACGGCCTCGTGCGCTACCGCATCGTTCGGTGGCTGGATGTGGATGCATTCCACACGAAGGTAGACGGTTTCACCTATACCCCTGAAGAGTTCATGGCGTGCTACCGGGCCGGCAAGGGATGGCATCAACCCGACGCGGCAGATTATCCCAAGACCTTCCGCGACTTCGGCGTGCTGCCCCTGGTGGATGCCCACAAGGTGGACGAGGTGTGGTTTTTCGGCGCCCCGTACTTCGGGTACAGCGAGTCGGCCATGGCCGGGCCCGGCGCGTTCTACATCAATGGAGAGGTCTACCCGAACGTTCCCTCCAAGCGCGCCTTCGCGATCATGGGCTTCAACTATGAGCGCGGCGTGGCAGAGATGCTTCATGACCTCTGCCACCGTACGGAGAGCACCATGACGCGCATTTATGGCGGATGGGAGGCAGATCGCCTCACCACCAACTGGGCGCGATTTGCGGCAAACGATGTTCAGTCCCACGGTGTAGCGGCCGTGGGTACGTGCCATTGGCCTCCGAATGCGGAACATGATTACGATTACGCCAACCCACGCATCGTACAAAGTTCCGCGGACGATTGGCTGAACTATCCGCATCTCTCCGGCTCGACGAAGCCCGTGTCTTGTGCCACATGGGGAGGCCCCGACTATCAGCGCAATTATATGAAATGGTGGTTCTTCCACTTGCCCCATACCGCCGGCGTCAATTCTGATGGCCGCCTCAACAATTGGTGGGAGTACGTCTTCAACTTCAACAAATACGATGAACAAGGGCGGCCCCGCCCGTAGAGGCGCACCACTGCCGTACCCGCGCCGCAGCCTGAACACGAGGTGGTTCTCGCATGAACAATGAACGCTCCGGCCAGCCTTTGACGCCTTCCAGCGTCCCAGAGCCCCAAAGGTATCAGGCGTACGTCGTGTCCCATACCCATTGGGATCGGGAATGGTACTGTACGTTCCAGGTGTTCCGGATGCGCCTCGTTCAGATGATGGACGAGTTGCTGGACTTGCTGGACCGCGATCCTGAGTACCGGCATTTCTATTGGGATGGGCAAACCGTTGTGATCTCCGATTACCTCGAGGTGCGTCCGGAGAATGCGGAGCGGCTCCGGCGGGCATTCGCATCCGGCAGGCTCTATACAGGTCCGTGGTTCATACAGCCGGACGAATTCCTGGTGAGCGGCGAGGCCATCATCCGGAACCTGTTGCGTGGCCGATCCGATTGCCGGGCATGGGGAACAGGAGCGGCTGTGGGTTATGCTCCCGATGCCTTCGGCCACACGAGCCAGATGCCGCAGATCCTCAGAGGCTTCGGGATAGATAACGCGGTTCTCTTCCGCGGCGTTACCACCGATCAGGTGGATGCAGAGTTCTTGTGGCGCGCACCCGACGGCAGCGAAGTTCTTTGCATCAAGATGCCGGATAACAACGCCTACAGCAACTTCTTCTACCGCTTCCGGGACACGCTGGCGGACACGGATCGGGGCGTGCCCCTGGATCCGGAGCGCGTGGCCCGTGAAGCCCGCGAGCTTCTGGAGGATTGCATCCGTGAGCGACCCACCACTCCAAACCTCCTCTGGATGGATGGCGTGGATCATATCTTTGCTCAACCTAGAACGCCGGAGATCATCAGGCTTGTGAACGAGCGACTGGGGGATCGGGTGCATGCGCTTCATTCGACGCTCCCCGCGTTTGTCGAGGCGGTGAAGGCAGCCGGTCCCACGCTGAAGACGCTGGAAGGCGAACTGAGGATGAGCAACCGGGCGTGGAAATTGCAGGCTTTGCTTGCGCATACGGCGTCCTCCCGAATGCATCTCAAACAGCTCAACCACGCCTGCGAGACGCTTCTGGAGAAATGGGTAGAACCTTGGTGTTCCATTGGGTGGGTGCTCGGCCGCGAGTATCCCGCCGGGCTTTTGGGCGAGGCGTGGCGCCAGCTTCTTCTCAATCAGCCCCACGATTCGATCTGCGGGTGTTCGGTGGACGCCGTACACCGAGATATGCTTCCTCGCTACGAGCAATGCCGGCAGATCGGGCACAAACTTGCAGCAGATGCCCTTGATTGGATTGCCGGCCGGGTGGACACGCAGCGTCAATCCCCGCCGGATGCGACGAGCGCCCTCATTGTATTCAATCCCCTTGCGTGGGATCGAGAGGGCGAAGAGGTCGAGGCCGTGGTGGAGCTTCCGCATGATGGAGTGGTCGAAGATCTCACCGTTCTGGACGCCGAGGGCTGCCAAGTGCCGTCTGCGGTTGAGCGTCTTCAGGATTGCGTTAGGCTGACCCAAGCACCGCACGACATTCCCGTCGCGGCCGGCCTGCGGCGGTGGCGCGTCCGCTTTCTTGCCGGTGCGCCTTCCCTCGGATATCGCGCCTACTACCTGGCCGGCGGATCCGGGCAAACGGCGGAGGGTCTCACCGCCGAGGGCAATGTCATCGAGAACGCGACGTTGCGGGTGGAGGCGAAGGGAGACGGAACGGTGACCCTCCTTCACAAAGCTACTGGGAGGGTATTTGAAGGAGCTTTTGCCTTCGAAGACGGCGGAGACGTTGGCGACGGATATAATTACGTTCCGCCGGCGCAGGACCGTGTGCTTCTCTCCTCGGCCGCCGTGGAAGCCCGCATCGAGGCGCGACGAAGGCCCACGCGCGCCGACTTGAGTATCCAATTCGATTTTGCGGTACCGGCGCGGCATGAGGATGATGGGCGTTCTACAGACACAGAGGCACTGATGATCTCCCTCACCCTGACCCTGCTCCCCACATCGCCGCGGCTGGATGCCCGCATTGACGTGGTGAACCGGGCGAAGGACCATCGCCTCCGCGTGCTGTTTCCATCGGGGTGTATACACGCGGCCACCTATGCGGTGGAACAGGCCTTCGATATCGTGACGCGGCCCGTAACGATACCGGATTGCCCAGATTGGAAGGAACCCATTCCCCGTACCGGGCCCCAGAAAACCTTCGTGGATGTGGAAGATGCCTCCGGTGGTCTTTGCGTGATCAATATGGGTCTTCCTGAAGTGGAGGTCATGGATGACGTGCATCGGACTGTTGCGGTGACGCTCCTAAGGTGCACCGGTCATGGTGTGGGTGCTCCGGAGGATCAGGAAGAAGGACAGATGTTGGGGCGGCACGTTTTTCACCTCTCCCTGCTGCCCCACACCCAGGGGAGGGAAGATCAGCGGATTTGGCGCCATGCCCACGCCTTCAATGCCGGATTGCAGTGCCGCCAAACGGGCATCCATGGAGGGCAGTGGGGCTCAGAACGGTCCTTCCTCCGATGCGACCCGGCAGATCTTGTTGTGACCGCCGTCAAGCGAAGCGAAGATGGGCACTCGCTGGTGGTGCGGGCGGTGAATTACGGATCCGGCACTGCGCACGGGGCATTGCGCACGAGTTTGCCCGTGCAGGGCGCCTCGTCAGGGCGCTTGGACGAAACGACGGTTGCGCCGCTCGAGTTTGGCGAAGGTGTGGTTCGAATGACGGTGCCCACCCGGCGCATCGTCACTCTGCTGCTCGCGCATTAGCGTACCCTGTAGGCCGCCATGGGATCTTCCAGCCGCCGTGATCTCTTTTGTGTGGTTCTTCTTGCGGCGGCAACGTGTGCCCTGTGGGGCCCTGCCATCATTACCGGGCGGGTGCTGTTGCCGGCGGACATCGTTCCCCTCATGCCTCCGTGGGCAGCCACTGCCCGCGAGCGTTTTCCCGAATACCGGTTTGCCCAGAACCAGCTCCACGGACCTATCTTCGAATACTACTCGTGGCGTTATTACGCGCGCCAGCGTCTGCGGCTAGGCGAGATCCCCCTTTGGAACCCTTACGAACTTACCGGCAATGTTCTTCTGGCCAACAGTCAATCCGCCGTTCTGTATCCCCCCAACATCCTGCTGGATGTGCTTCCGCTGTGGGTGGGTGTGAACCTGGTAACGGCCCTCCACACATTCCTGACCGGGCTCTTCCTTTTTGCCTTCCTCCGAGGATTGGGTCTTTCTCGCCCGGCATCCCTAACGGGCGCCCTCGTTTGGATGTTCTGCGGCCTGCAGATCGTGTGGACCGAATTCCAGACGCCTACCGCGGCGCTCTGCTGGATGCCCGCAATGCTGTTGGCTTGGCAGCGATACCTTCGCACGCGCGATCCGAAATGGGCAGTTCTTGGGGGCGGGGGCGCCATCGCACTCTCATTGCTGGCCGGCCACTTGCAATTCACGTTTTATGCAGTGCTGGCCTTTGTGCTCTACGGAATAGGCACCAGTCTTCTCGACGCACAGCACAACCGGACCGGCGGTCCTGTGCGCAGGGCGGCGCTGGGAGTGTGGTGGACGGGTGCGGCGGTGCTGTTCGGAATGGCTCTTTCCATGGCAACGATGCTTCCGGTGATGGAAATGAGCCGGATGAACTTCCGCGGTTCAGACACGAGCTATCGCGCATCCATTGCGTTGCGGCTTCCTCCCGAGAACCTGTTCATGCTCGTTCAACCGAACCTTTTCGGCAACCCGCGCGATTATGCGGAATTGGATGCCGAGGGACGGCCTGCGGACGGTCATCCCTATTGGGGCTCCTTCGACTTCATTGAATATACGGCGTACTTGGGCATCCCTGGCCTCATGCTGGCTCTCATCGGAGCCGTGGTACAGGGCACCCGTTCGCCCGCTGATCGGGCGCTGATGGTTCTGCTTGCATTGCTTGGCCTGGCTCTTGCTTTGGGGACCCCCATATGTGCGCTCTTCTACTACGGCGTGCCGGGATATAGGCAGTTCCATGCCACTGCACGAGCGCTCTGCCTGTTCAGCTTTGGCGGGGCAGCGCTTGCCGCCTTCGGGGTTGAAGCCATCCAGACACGCCTTGGCGCCTGGAACCGCCGTATGGTTGCCGCTGCGCTGGGGAGTGTGGTGGTGGCCGGCATGGTGGCATTCCCGGGTATGGGCCTGGTTTGGCGGCGTCTGTTCACAGATCAGTGGTTCTATTATGAGATCGCCGGCGCCGAGCGGTTTGCGGCATTCGCCTTGCTCGCCATTGGACTGATTGCTGCCGCCCTTAGTCTTAAAAATGATCGGGCGCGCCGCGCAGTGCTCTGGCTGCTGCCTGTACTCTGTGCCGCTGATCTCTTGGCCTGGGGATGGCGCTTCAATCCGGCCACGGATCCCGGCATGCTCGGATATCCCACGCAGACGACGGATTTCCTGAAGCAGGCAGGGGCAGATCGTGTGGTGTCTCTTGAAACGCCGGGAAGGGGCATCAAGAGCTTCATTGTGCCCAACTATAACGCAGTCTGCGGCTACCGCGAGATCCAGGGGGCGGATTCGTTGCATACATCTCTCATCCATCGCGTCCTGGAGCATGTGGTACGGGCCATGGATCCTTCGAGGAACCCGCCTTTCCCCGATCCCAACACCCTCCATGTGCCGTCCGTCACCAATCCGCTCTTCGACCTGCTGAATATGAAGTACGTGGTAACCCAGTCCAATCTGGATCCCGCGCGCTTCCCCAAGGTTTTGGATGCCGAGATGGCCATCTACCGCAATCCTCGAGCCCTCGGACCGGCGTGGGTAGTGAACCGGGAGGAACCCGAGACGAATCTAGACGCCGCGTTGGACCGGATCACGAGTGCAGACTTCGACCCTCGCCATACGGCTCTCGTAAGCGGGAGGGCCGGCCCTTTAGACCCCAATGCGGCACAGGCGCAGGTGAGGCTGGTCCGTTTCGCGCCGCACCGGTTGGAGATGGATGTGTCGTTGCCGGGACGGGGCTTGCTCGTGGTGTCTGAGCCTTTCTTCCCAGGATGGCGGGCTACCGTAGATGGGCATGCCGCAGGTATCCTGAGAGTAGATGTCCTTCTGCGGGGGGTTGAAGTAGGGCCGGGCCGGCATCGGGTCGTACTGGTCTATGACCCGATATCGTATCGGCTTGGGCTTTATATCAGCCTCTGCGCTCTAGGAGCAGCGCTTTGCTGGATGACCTTTAGAGGCAGGTAAGTTCGGCGGAGCTGAGCGTACCGGTGTGGTCGGCAGGAGGTAGAAGGAACTCGACGATATGCTGGTGGCTGGGTCCGACGATATTCAGCCAGGCAGAGGAGGAGACGGAGCAGAGCAATGGCACTGGAATTGTTGGAGGATCTTTGGAACGACGCTGAAGCAGCGGGATTGGACGAGCCCGAACTGCTGCGATACCGCTCCAATCTTTTGGGAAGAGACCTGCGCCTCACGAACTTTGGCGGCGGGAACACTTCGGCCAAAGTGCCGATGGCAGACCCCGTAACGGGTGGCACGGTGGAAGTCCTGTGGGTAAAGGGGAGTGGAGGCGACTTGGGCACCATCACCCGGGAAGGCTTCGCTACGCTCTACATGGACCGTTTGCGGGCTCTGCGGGCGCGTTACCGAGGTGTTGAAGAAGAGGACGCCATGGCTTTGATGTATCCCCTCTGCACGTTCGGCGCCAATCCGCGGGCTGCGTCTATTGACACACCCCTCCATGCGTTCCTGCCGTTCCGGCACGTAGATCATCTCCATCCCGATTGGGCGATTGCGCTGGCGGCTGCGGCCAACGGCCAGGCACACTTGGAGAGGCTGTATGCGGAAACCGGCGTTCGGCTGCGCTGGATCCCCTGGAAGCGGCCAGGCTTCGAGCTTGCGGTGTGGCTCGAGCGGGCCATTCAAGAGGATCCCGCAGCGGACGGCTTCCTTCTGGCATCTCATGGTCTGTTCACCTGGGGCGATACCGCGCGCGACAGCTACCGCAACACCCTTAGGGTGCTGGATGCCGTCGGGCGATATGTCACAAGACGGGTGGACGCGCGGGCTTCGCGCCTTTTCGGTGGGGCGAGCGTCGCCGTACGATCCGATGCGACGGCCCTGGTCCGTGCGGTGGTCCCGGCACTCCGCGGCCGAATGGGAGGGCCCATAGCTCATTTCGACGGGCGGCCGGAGGTTTTGCGTTTCGTGAACAGCGTGCGGGCGAAGGCCCTGGCTTGGCAGGGAACGAGCTGCCCGGACCACTTTGTGCGCACGAAGGTTCGGCCTTTGTTTGTGGAGTGGGACGCTGCCTCGGGAGATGGCGCCCGCCTCCTGCGCGCAGCGCTCGCCGGCCTCGACGCTTACCGCTTGGAGTACGCCGCATACTACGAGGCGCATCGGAGGCCGGATAGCCCGCCCATGCGTTCTGCCGACCCTACCGTGGTGCTGATCCCAGGCGTTGGGATGCTCAGCTTTGGGCGCTCCAAGCCCGAGGCGCGCATCACTGGGGAGTTCTACGTGAATGCAATCCATGTGATGGAGGGGGCCACTTCCCTCGCGGATGAGGGCGGCGGGGATGCGCCGGGAATTGTGGATAATTACGTGGCATTGCCGCCGGAAGAAGCCTTCAACATCGAATATTGGAGCTTGGAGGAAGCGAAGCTCCGGAGGCTTCCGCCTGAGAAGGAACTCAGCCGCAAAATCGCGCTGGTAGTGGGGGCGAGCCCCGGCATTGGCCGTGCCATCTGTCAGCGCCTTGCAAAAGAAGGGGCGCACGTGGTAGCGGCGGACGTAAACCCTCGCATGGCTGAGGCGGCCGCGGAAGCCGCCCAGGCCGTGGCTGGAAAGGAAGCCGCGGCAGCAATGCAAGTGGATGCCACGGACCGCAGATCGGTAACGGAACTGTTGGACCGGGTGGTAGCCCTGTTCGGAGGCGTGGATATTTTTGTGTACGTGGCTGCGGTATTCTTCCCTCCTGCTGAGAATGGCCGTACTACCGACGACGAATGGCGGAAGACGCTGGATGTGAACCTCACCGGGGCCATGATTGTTGCGGACGAGACCTGGCGCGTGATGGCGGAACAGGGCACTGACGGATCCGTGGTGTTCATCAGCTCGGCCAACGGTGTCGTCGCCAAACGGGGAAGCTGGGCCTACGATGTGAGCAAGGCAGCCCTCAACCACTTGACACGAGAAATGGCGATTGAATGCGCTCCCAGGGTCCGTGTGAACGCCGTCGCTCCAGCCAGCGTGGTTGATGGGTCGGTTCAGTTCCCTCGGGAGCGCGTGATCAGCTCGCTATCCAAGTACAATATCCCCTTCGACCCGGCAGAGACTACAGAACAGCTCCGGAATCGGCTGGCGGACTACTACGCGGGCCGCAGCCTGCTCAAACGCAGGGTAACGCCGGCTGATGTCGCCGAGGCGGTGTTTCTCGTGGCGTCCGGGCGGCTGGCGGCCACAACCGGGCAGATTATCCCCGTGGACGGCGGGCTGACTGAGGCATTCCTGCGATGACCTACGCCGATCCACGCGAGCAGCTTTGCGCTTTGGCGGCCTTGGCGTACGACCGGCGGCTGCTGGACAGCGCCGGGGGGAATTTCAGCATCCGCAATGGCGATGTGGTGTTTGCGACGCCTCGCTATGCCGGCAGCCGACGCCAGTGGAGGCTTACGCCGGAGGAAATTGTAGACCTGGATCTGGATGGCCGGAAGCAAGCGGGGACGGGCGAACCTTCCCGGGAGATCCGGATGCATCTGGCGATTTATCGGGCCTTCCCCTTGGCGGGTGCTGTGTTCCACGCCCACCCGCTCCACGTGATGGTTTTCGCATCACTTCGCCGCCCCATTCCGCCTACGAGTGAGCAGACGCGCAAGTTCGGTGTGATCGGGCTTGCTCGTGAGGCTCCGGCCCACAGCCCGGAACTTGCCGCATCCGTTGTAGAAGCCCTTGCACCTGCCGCGGACGGGCTGGCGGAACATGCAATGGCCTGCCTCTTGCCGGAGCACGGCATTGTGGTTGTCGGGCGCAATGCCGATGACGCTTATGATGCTCTGGAGCGTATAGACGCTTCGGCATACATTCTTATCGCCCAGGCTGCACTCAAAGCCGCCGGGTGACGCCGTCAACTTCGGGACGCGCCTTGTTTTAGGGCTTGGGTAGCGTAAAGACCTCGGAAATAGGTCACGCTCTTTAGAAAGGTCCGCATCTCGTCCCGAACCACCGTGGCGCTGGGGGCGCCCTTCTCCCATGGCGTGCGCCAGTCCCTGTCCGAAGGCAGGCCGTGCGCCCAGAGGATGCGAAGCACGGCCAGAAGATCGCCTAGAGGTCGCGCGCCGTAGGGCATCCACCAGTCGTCTTGAAGCAGCGTCACGTGGCGAGATGCCTGGGCCCCCACCTCGATGCCTGGGAGCAGGCTGTGCGGCACATCGGCGAGCACCTGCAGAATGCGCGGAAAGTCTACCACACCATCGCCTGCCACACAGCGTGTAAGGCGGAAGCCGTCTGCAGCGAAGTACATGCGGTAATCCTTTAGATGCACGTGCCGAACGTAAGGCGCCACGCGGCGGGCTGCTTCCACGGGATCTTCGCATACGGCTAGGGAGTTGCCGGTGTCCAGGCAGACGCCCACAACATCAGCGCCGGCCTCCTCGCAGAGGTGCACAAGGTCATACGACGTGGCGTCCTGATGGTTTTCTACGGCAATGGCCACGCCAAGATCGCGGGCATACGGCGCTACGGAGCGCAGGATGCCGAGCACAGCTTCATAATGATCGGGCCAGCCCGGTGTGAGCGTACGGCGATCTCCACACAGGACTGGGGAAAGGACCACGCGCACGACGGGCCTGTCCATGCCGCTTACGACGGTGGCGGCGTGGACGAGCCGCCGCAGTTCCTCGGCATCTGCGATACCTGCATCCACAATCACTTTGAGGCCGTGCTGCTGAGCCGTGTCCCGCAGAAGGGCAAGAGCTTCCGGCTGGCATTGGGCCGCACTGAGAGGAAGTTCGATGCCGGCCAGTTCCTCCCTCGCCGCAAGCTGCATCCAGTCCGGGATGAGAAGCGGAGCTTCCGGAAGTGCGCCCGTTGCCGAGCGCAGGTACCCGAACGCATGCGGACAAGAGGAGGTTGTTGCAACGCACGGAACCATATTCATGCCCTCGATGAATGTGTTTCTTCCCGCTTGTGTGCGAGAAACCAACATTCGGCGCCGGAACGAACTGGACAGGGTGGTGCTACGGCGCCGATCGGGCCGCAGGTGGTGGGTTCTCGAGGGACTGCTGGAGTTGCCGCAAAGCCCTCCCTAATTCATCCAGCGCTTTGGAGTATTCCTGCTCATGCCTCCGAGCCGCATTATATGCCTGTTGCACTTGGCGCAGCGCCTGTGCTGCATTGGTGGGGCCGGGCGTCGCAGTCGGTGCCGGCTCCGTTGCCGCGCCTCCCGGCTGCGAGGCGACCGCGCCGGAAGCAGCTTCCGTGGTTTTGCCCAAATCCGCAACGGCCGCGTCCAGGGTCGTGTCCATGACGATCTTATCGGCGCTGGCAACGATCACACGCTGGATTTGGGGAATTGCCGCGGCTCCCTGTGAGGCGGCTTGCACGTATAGGGGTACGGCGTAGAGCAGCGAATTGCCCACGGGGATCACCAACAAGTTGCCGAAGACCACCCTGGAGCCCACTTGGCCCAGAAGCGTCATCGTTTCTGAAATCTCCCTCTGCTGCTTGATCTGGCCGATGATCTGCTGCGGACCGTTGACGTTGATGCCTCTCGGGAAGCGGTACACCAGGAGCTGGCCGTAATGATCCGGATCACACCTTGCGCACATCCAGGCCGAAAGGTTCTGGCGGCGGAGCGGAGTGAACGGCGTCATGATTAGGAACTCTTCAGACTGTTCGCCAGGCAGGCGCATCACTACGTAGTAGGGCTGCATGGTGGGCTGCCCCTCATCCGGCGAAGCCTCTGATTGGTTCTCGGCTGGAGGAGTGGGGTCGGCCGGAACCTCCCAGGCATCCTCCTTATTGTAGTAGACCCGGGGGTCGGTAATATGGTAGAGGGTGAAGATGCTCCTCTGGATGCGGAAGAGGTCTTCAGGATACCGCAGGTGCGCCTTGAGCGTGGGATCCATCTGAGCCAGGGGCGTAAAGAGTGTAGGGAAGATGCGCTGCCAGGTTCGAATGATGGGGTCTTGGGGATCCGCAACGAAGAATTGTACGGTTCCGTCATAGGCGTCTACCACAGCTTTAACGGAATTCCGGATGTAATTGAACTGCTGTGCGACATCTTCCTGGCCCGTGCCTACAGCGAAGGGGCGCGCGTACGGATAGCGGTCGGTGACGGTGTACGCGTCCAAGATCCATACGAGGCGGCCGTTGTCTACCACCATGTAGGGGTCGTTGTCCCAATTTAGGAACGGCGCCAGCGTTTGGACGCGCTCGCGGATGGCCCGGCGAAAGAGGATGCGGCTCTGGGGCGTAAGGTCGCTGGAAAGCAGCATGTTGGTGTCCCCGAGGCGGATGGACCAGGCGAGCCGTACCAGGTCCGATGAGAGCGGCACACCGCCTTTGCCGGCGTAGCGGGTGGTGACATCGCCGGATCCCGCGTGGTAATCGAACTCATCCTGGCGGGTGTTGATGAACACGTAATCCGTTGTGATCTCACCGTAGTAAATCTGGGGCTTCCGGACCTGCAGATCCGGGACTTGGGATCGGATGGGGATTTCGCTGATGTAATATTCAGGCAGCCCCTGGGGATCTATGCGGTTCACCGGGCTCATGACGATGCCGTACCCGTGGGTGTACTGCAGGCGCTCGTTTTGCCAGGTGCGTGCGGTTTCCGGAAGGCCGGGAGTGTAAAGCTCGCGCACCCCGAGCATAACTTGGCGCAACCGCCCGCGGATGCGGTAGCGGTCCACATCTATGTTGTAATCTCCGGCCGTCATAGTGGAGTTTGGCGGGAGTGTGAAGCGGTAGTACGTAGCTAAAGCCTGCTTGGCAGTGTATACGAGCCCAAGCTGAGGCCAGTCCCACAGGCGGATATTCTCGATAGTCGGGCGGTCTGCCGCGAGATCTGCTGCGGATAGGGCGGACGACCCGGCAAAGGGCAGCTCCTTCACGTGATCCAGGCCGTAGGCGGTCCGAGTGAAGCTCAGATCCCGGGAGATATACTCGCGTTCCTTATCGAACTGGTTCGGTATCACCAGGAACCGCTGCACGATGCCTGGAAGGGCCCCGGCACCCACGACGGACACCAGCGCCCATAGGGCCAGGGCGGCAAGAGGTAGGATAAACGGCCGGCCCATGCGCACGTTGCCAAAGCACGCGGCTGCTACCAACAACATCGCACTCATCTGCCAATAGGTAGCGGGTAAGCGCACGTGGAGGTCCGTATATCCTGCTCCTGTAAAGAAACCATTGTCCGATGTGAGCAGGTCGTAGCGACCTAGCCAATACCGGGCTGCGTACAGGAGTGCAAAGCATCCGGCGAGAGCCAGCAGGTGCTTGCGGACATAGGGTGCGTAGGTGGGCAGATTGCTGGCGAGAAAGTCCAGGGCGCCGCTGCCGTAATGGATCAACGCCACGCCGATTGCCGTAAGCGCCACGGCGACGAGACACCAGTTCAGAAGAAACGTTAGGAAGGGCAACCGGAAGAGATAGAAACCGATATCCAAGTGAAACACGGGGTCGCGAGTGCCGAAGGCGGCGCCATGGGTGAATTGCAGGTATTGCGCCCACTGGCCCGCAGCAGCCGCTCCCATGGGAAGGGCCACTGCGATCGGCGCGATCCAAACCATTCGGCTGAGGACAGAGCGGGCGACGCGGCTGATCTGCTCTCGGTCCGGATCCAGTCCCACTAGATGCGGGCGGGCTTCGTTGAGGCGCCAGGCGATCCAAAAGTTTAGGTGGCTGATGAGGTAGAAGAGCAGACCCATACCGAAGAAGAGGGTCAGGCGCACCCGGATCATTTCGGCAAATACGGCAGACTGGCGCAATTCTCCGAACCAGAGCCAGTCCGTATAGATCTTAACGGCCTGGTACCCAAACAGCACCGCGACGAGGAGGAGAGCGGCCACAGCGATACGAACCGCTCGTTGCCACGGTGAATGGGCGCGAGGGAGCCGATGCAAGGACATAGGTGCGCTCCGGGTGCAGATGTCGTTGCCGGAATGGGCTGGAGCCCGCAAGGTTCGGGATGCAGCCTCTGTGGAGTATAACATAATACCGGGCCGGCGGCTACGACCTAGGACCCGGCTGCCGAGAAACCGGCAGGAATCGGCCGGCTGTGCGGCGAAAAGAAAACCTCGAGATCGCGCGCTCGTGGAAAACGGGCTGCGCTATCTGAATGCGACGTGGCCCCGCGTGGCAGATCAAAGGATGGTGTGTGATGAAGCATCTAAGGAACGTCACTCATCATCCTTTACGCATCCATTAGGCATGGTTTCCGAGCCTCTCGGTTCATCGTTGCGATGTAATCGAGAGTGCTGCGCCCTGCCTGGGCCAAAGGAGCTTCTAATCGCGGTGCAGCCGAGCTGCTGCAAGGCGCCCCGGAGCGGATGATGCAGGAACTTAGCGCCCCTACTTCAGCAGAGGAGCGGCAGAGCGCGATGGGAGGCGCCCACATGCCCGTTGTGGATATTGCGCCCTCGCGCGGCTGGGTGTCTCTTAAGCTCAATGAGCTTTGGGAGTACCGCGAGCTCCTCTACTTCCTCACCTGGCGCGATATCAAGGTTCGGTACAAGCAGACGGCCCTTGGTGCCGCTTGGGCCATCATCCAGCCCTTCTTCACGATGGTGGTCTTCAGCCTCTTCTTCGGGAAGCTCGCGAAGATCCCTTCAGACCGCATCCCGTATCCCATCTTCAGCTACACCGCCCTCGTGCCGTGGACCTTCTTTGCCACGGGGTTGGCGAATGCATCCAACAGCCTCGTCGGCAGCGCGAACCTCATCAAGAAGGTCTATTTCCCTCGCCTCGCCGTTCCCATCGCCACGGTGCTTTCGGGTGTGGTGGATTTCGCGCTGGCCTTCGCCGTGCTCGTGGGGATGATGCTTTATTACGGCATCCGTCCCGGTCTGGGAGTGGTCTGGCTTCCTGCGTTCCTCCTTCTTGCACTGGTTACGTCACTGGGCGTGGGGCTGTGGCTTTCGGCGCTGAATGTGCAATACCGGGACGTGCGGTATGTGGTCCCCTTCATAACCCAGTTTTGGATGTTTGCTACCCCCATCGCGTATCCAAGCTCATTGCTGAGCGCCAAATGGCGCACGATTTACGGACTGAACCCCATGGCAGGTGTCGTGGAGGGGTTCCGCTGGGCGCTCATCGGCAAGACACCGGCGCCTGGGCCGCTGATCCTGGCCTCGGCACTGGCCGCTTTGGCCTTGCTGGTGAGCGGCGCGTTTTACTTCCGCCGAATGGAGCGAACCTTTGCAGACGTGGTTTGAGGACCGGTGCTTCATTATTGGAGAGGTGGCTCAGGCCCATGACGGCAGCCTCGGCATGGCTCACGCTTACATTGATGCGGTGGCCAAGGCAGGTGCTGATGCCGTGAAGTTCCAGACGCACATCGCAGCCGCCGAGTCCACCCCGGGGGAGCCGTGGCGCGTGAAGTTCAGCCCCCAGGATGCCACACGCTACGATTATTGGCGGCGCATGGAGTTTACCGAGGAACAGTGGCGTGGGCTCAAGGAGCATGCAGAGGACAAAGGCCTTGTATTTCTGAGCTCTCCCTTTTCGCATGAAGCTGTGGAGATGCTCGAGCGCGTCGGCGTAGCTGCGTGGAAGGTGGCTTCGGGGGAACTGAACAACCTGCCCCTGTTTGAGCGGATGCTTGACACGGGTATCCCCTTCCTGCTCTCTTCCGGGATGAGCCCGCTCGAAGAACTGGATCGAGCCGTCCGGGCAGTGCGTGCGCGGGGTGTCCCCTTTGCGGTACTCCAATGTACGTCGGCCTATCCGTGCCCGCCTGAGCGGCTGGGCCTCAATATGATCCCGTTGCTGGCGGAGAGGTACAAATGCCCGGTGGGCCTCTCGGATCACTCGGGGACGATCTACTCCGGGCTGGCTGCTGTAGTTTTGGGGGCGCGCGTTTTGGAAGTGCACGTAACGATGAGCCGCGAAATGTTCGGGCCCGATGTTGTGGCCTCCGTTACGACCTCCGAGCTGAGGGATCTCGTGCAGGGAGTTCGGTTCATAGAAAAGGCCCTAGCCTCACCCGTGGATAAGGACGCTATGGCCGCAGAATTGGCGCCTTTGCGCAGCCTCTTCACCAAAAGCATCGTTCTCAAGCGAGATCTGCCCGAAGGCACAGTGCTTTCGGACGAGCATCTGGCATTCAAAAAACCGGGAACAGGCATTCCGGCGGCTGAGGCTTCTAAGGTCGTGGGGCGCCGCCTCCGAAGGTCTGTAGCCGCAGACACACTGCTTAGCGAGGATGACCTTGAGTAACGGAGCGCTTCGGAAGGTCTGCGTGGTGCTGGTGGATCGCGCGAACTACGGCCGCCTCAAGCCGGTGATGCGCGCGATCCAGAGTCACCCGAACCTGGAACTTCAGGTGCTGGCCGCCGGAACGATGGTGCTGGAACGCTTCGACCTACCTGTGCGGGTGGTCCGGGAACACGGCTTTCCTGTTGACGGCGAAATCTACATAGAGCTGGAAGGCTCCACGCCATCCAGTATGGCCAAGTCCGTGGGTTTTGGCGTTGTGGAGTTTGCCAGCGAGTTTCAGCGCCTCAAACCCGACCTCGTGTTGCTCATCGGCGATCGGTACGAGGCGCTTGCCGCGGCTATCGCAGCCGCCTATATGAACCTTTGCATCGTCCATATCCAGGGGGGTGAAGTGTCCGGCTCCATAGATGAGAGCGCGCGGCACGCCATTACCAAGTTCGCCCATTACCACTTCCCGTCCACACGGCGCTCGGCAGAATACATCGTGAGGATGGGCGAGGACCCGGCGACCATTCTTGGAGTGGGATGCCCCAGCAGTGATATCGCCCGGGAGTTGGATCGCGCCCTGCGGCCCGAAGTGCTTAACAGTCGCGGATCCGGAGCGGTCATAGACGCTTCCCGGCCCTTCCTCTTGGTGATCTTTCACCCGACGACCACGGAATTCGGAGGCGAGCAGAAGCAGATGCAGGAGCTTCTGAGCGCGCTCAAGACGCTCGCCACCCAAACCGTTCTGTTGTGGCCAAACATAGACGCCGGGGCAGATCATGTAAGCAAAGCCATTCGCACCTTCCGTGACCGCAACAAGCCATGGTGGCTTCGTACCGTGATCAACCTGCCGCCGGAAGATTATCTGCGTGTCCTCGCGAACGCCGCGTGCGCCGTGGGGAACTCCAGCAGCTTCGTGCGGGATGCGAGCTACTTCGGTACCCCCGTTGTTTTGGTGGGCAACCGTCAAGACGGGCGCGAGACCGACGTGCATGTGATGCGGGTGCCGCCTTCGGCTGAAGCCATTGTGGAGGGTGTGCGTCGTCAACTGAGCCACGGTAGGTATTCTCCCAGCGACCTTTACGGCGACGGCCATGTGGCCGAGCGCATCGCGGAGGCACTCGCCACGCTCCGCCCTTACGTTCAAAAGCGGCTGTATTATATTCGCGACGGGAATGGCGCCGCCAGCTCGGAGGCAGCCGCTGCTGCGCCCGTGTCCTCCCCCGTGGGAGCAGCAGAGTTGAGCCTGGAATGAGCATGCGGGTGCTGGGCGTAATTACGGCACGGGGAGGCTCGAAGGGGGTGCCGCGCAAGAACCTGCACTCCCTGGGCGGCAAGCCGCTTTTGGCGTACACGTGTGTGGCAGCCCTCCAATCCAAGCGGCTGAGCCGCGTGATCCTTACCACAGAGGACGACGAAATCGCTCGCACAGGGCGCCAATGGGGTGTAGAGGTTCCTTTCTTGCGCCCCATGGAACTCGCGTTGGATACCACACCCACCCTCCCGGTCCTCCAACATGCCGTTACCTGGCTGGAGGAGAGGGGGGACCGATACGATGCAGTGTGCCTCCTTCAACCCACAAACCCCTTGCGGCCCCCGGAGTGGATAGACAAGTGCATCGAGCTGCTGGAAGAGCGGAGGGCCGATTGCGTGATCACAGTCTTACCCGTACCTCCGGAGTACAATCCGCATTGGGTGTACTTTGAACACGATGGATGCCTGTACTTGGCGACCGGAGAGAAGACGCCCGTACCGCGCCGCCAGGACCTGCCGGCGGCCTTTCACCGGGAGGGCAGCGTTTATGTGATGCGCCGGGATGTCCTTATGGAGCAGAATTCTCTTTTTGGGGATTGCGTGGTTGGGTACGCGGTAGATCCCTCGGTATCGGTGAACATAGACGGCCTGGAGGATTTCGAGCGGGCGGAGGAATTGCTGGCCAAGGCAGGGTTTGCATGTGTGGAATAGCCGCCATTGTGGGCGCCGGCGAGCACCCGGCCATCCGGCGCATGGTGGGTGTCCAAAAGCATCGCGGGCCCGATGCCGAGGGTGTGTGGAAAAGCCGGGACGGCCTCTGCTCTTTGGGACACTGCCGGCTTTCTGTGATTGACCTCTCCGACGCAGGCCGGCAGCCCATGCACAGCGCCGACGGCCGTTACCACATCGTGTATAACGGCGAGGTCTACAACTACCTCGAACTCCGCCAAGAGCTGGAAAGCACGGTGTCCTTTCGCACCGCTACCGACACGGAAGTGCTCCTGGCCGCCTATGCGCAATGGGGACCGGCATGCCTGCAACGGCTGCTGGGGATGTTTGCCTTCGCTATCTGGGATGACCGCAACAAGACCTTCTTCGCTGCTCGGGACCGCTTCGGCGTGAAGCCCCTGTATGTGCACGAGGACACAGGTCTCGTTCTCTTTGCCAGTGAGATAAAGGCCCTCCATGCAGCGGGTGTACCGCGAGAGCCCGATGAGGCCACGTGGGCAACGTATCTGGCCCTGGGAATGTACGACCACACGGAAGCAACGTTCTGGAAGTTCATTCGGCAGGTGCCTCCCGGTCATTATGTAGAATGGACGCAGGCACAAGGTCTTCGGGTGCGGCGATGGTACGATGCAGCAGAGGCCGTTCTGAATGCGGGAGAGGACCAGAGGTCGGACGAGGCAGTGGCGGACGAGCTCTTGGCGCTGCTGGAAGACACGGTTCGCCTGCGGTTCCGTGCCGACGTTCCTGTGGGCGTGTGCCTCTCCGGCGGGCTGGACTCATCGCTTCTGCTGGGCCTCATTCGCCGGGTCATGGGGACGGACACTTCCGTGCATGCATTCACGTTCGCGACGGGGGATGCCCGATATGATGAGGCGCCGTGGGTCCAGAAGATGCTGGCCAAGACGCTGCACCCATGGCATCTGTGCGTGCTTTGCCCCGACGAGGTTCCCGATCTCGCTTCGGAAGTTGCGCGCTTCCAGGATGAACCGTATGGCGGCTTGCCAACTCTGGGAATGGCGAAGGTGCACCAGCAGGCCCGCGAGTGCGGAGTGGTGGTGCTTCTGGACGGCAACGGCATGGACGAAGCCTGGGCGGGATACGAGTACTATGCACGCGCCGGAAGGGTAGATGCGGCATTGGGGCCGGTACAGGGTTCCCGCGGCCGAAGCGTGCTTCCGGATTGCCTCAATCCGGAGTTCCGGAAGTTGGCAAGGCCGTTTGTTCCCGATGCTCCTTTTGAGGACGCCCTTCGGAACCTTCAGTACCGGGATTTGCGCCGCGCAAAGATACCCCGCGCGATGCGCTTTGCCGACCGTGTGAGCATGATGTTCAGCAGGGAACTCCGCGAACCATTTCTGGATCACCGCATCGTCGAGCTCGGTCTCCGCCAAAAGGCAGACCGGAAGATGCGCAACGGGGTGGGGAAGTGGCTTCCTCGGCAGGTGGCGGGTACACTCCTTCCGCCCAGTGTACAGGAGGCTCCGAAGCGGCCGGTTCAGACACCACAGCGGGAATGGCTCGCCGGTCCCCTTGCCCGATGGGCGGGCGAACTGATCGAGGCGGCGCTCGCAGGCAGGGGGGCTCAATGGCTGGATGCCGAAGCGGTGCGGCGGCATTGGCTGGATTACCGCACGCATGGGGCAGACAACAGCTTTCCTATTTGGCAATGGATCTCCCTGGGTATGATGTGTGCGTCGCTATGAGTGCGGGTCGTGACATAACCGCGGCGGCGGGTAGCCTCCACAAACGCTTTTCGGGGTATATCGGCGGTGAACACATTGCCAGCTTGCATGCACTCCACGGGCTCATGTGGTGGGTTCTCCGCCGCCGCCCGAGCACGATATTGGAAGTGGGCGCAGGCATCGGAACCCTCACCTCGGGGCTGCTATGGTCTGTTGAACGGATAGCGGCGGCGGGTGCAGCCAGGCCCATATTGATTTCGACCGAAGACAATGCCTTCTGCGTACAGCAGATTGCCAAGAACCTTGCCGATCAACTGGAGCGCTTCCACCTCATATCGGATATGGACGCGTTTCCTCAAGGGGTCGCTTCCGTAGAGTTTGTAGTGATTGACGGCGGCGTGCTGGATGAGAGGTATTTCACCCGATTGGCCCCGCGAGGCGTAGTCTTCTTTGAGGGCTTTCGCGAAAAGCAGCGCAAGCTTCTCGAAAGCACGGTCAAAGGTCGTTCCTGGGTGCAGGCCAATTTCCGTTCGCGGGATCGCCGGGAGGGGTATTGGATCTATCAGTTGGAGCCGACATTTTGGGAGCGTATCTGGTTCGGCGCACGGAACCTGGGAGATCGCATCCGCCTTCGCGTGAAGCTCCTTCTGGGCAATCGAAGCAAGTGACGCTATGGGCGCAGCCGAAAGCGTGGCGGGAGCGCGGTTGGGAAGCAACCAGTTAGGAACCGTTTGAGCGGGCGTGCCCACATTCCGCGCTGGGCAAAAGATGCAAGGGCCAGTGCAGAGCGTCCGGTGGGAACCCGTGCGCATCGCAGCGGGTCAGATTGATGAGTTATGACGGGAATGGCTCCGTCATCCAAGAAGTCTGCGACAGGCCGAGTGCTCACAATATGAGCGAAGTCGCAATTTCCGCAGAGGGGATCTCAAAGCGGTACCGCATCGGCGCATGCCAGGAGCGTTACCGCACCCTTCGGGACACGCTGGTAGACGGCGTGCTCGCGCCGTTCCGTGCTGTGGCTGCATTGGGCCGAGGGCGCCGAGGTGAGGGGGATGAGGACACCATCTGGTCCCTTCGCGATGTGTCGTTCCAGGTAGAAGCTGGTGAGGTAGTAGGCATCATTGGGCGGAACGGCGCCGGTAAGAGCACGCTGCTGAAGATCCTATCCAGAATTACGGAGCCGACGGAAGGGCATGCCAGGATCCACGGCCGGGTGGGCAGCCTGCTGGAGGTGGGCACCGGTTTTCACTTGGAGCTCACGGGGCGAGAGAACATCTACCTCAATGGAGCCATCCTCGGCATGAAGCGCCGCGAGATCGAGCGCAAATTCGATGAGATCGTGGATTTTGCAGAGGTGGCCAGGTTCATAGACACGCCCGTCAAGCACTATTCTACCGGGATGCATCTGCGCCTTGCCTTCGCCGTGGCCGCACATCTGGAGCCGGATATCCTCCTTGTGGATGAAGTGCTGGCTGTGGGTGACTTGGCCTTCCAAAGGAAATGTTTGGGAAAGATGGAGAATGTAGCCGCCCATGGGCGCACCGTGCTCTTCGTGAGCCACAACTTGGGAGCTGTAAAGGAGCTATGCCAAACCAGCATCGTGCTGGAACAGGGACGCATCGTCTTCCGCGGCGATGTAGTTGAAGGCATCGCCCGCTATACGCAGGGGCTCGCCGCTCCTGCTTCCAGCGCCGACGCGCAGGCTACAGGGTGGATGGGCGTGTCCGTGTCCAGTTCTTCGGATGGACCTATACCAGGAGGAGAACCCTTCCAGGCCGAGGCATACCTGGACGTTGCGGAGCCCCTGAATACTGCCACGCTCTACTGCATCGTGGACGACTCGAACGGAAACTGCGTGGCCCACCACTTCATCAGAGCCCATGAAATGCTCGGTGGGCCTGTTACTCCCGGACGGTACCGTGTGGTGGCGCAATTTCCACCATTGTGGCTCGTTCCCGATGCATACACCGTGTCGTTCAAACTTATCGGCATGAACGCGCTGGGTTTTTCAGTTCGGCACGTGTCCGAGCGAGCGATCTTGGATGTAACCGATCTCACCGGCCAAATGGACGGCAAGGTGCGGGCCAGGCTCATCCCGCCGCTCGAGTGGAAGGTAGCGCCCGTTTCTGCGGCTACGGAGATCGTGCCGGCACTCGTAATCAATGGTCAGCATTCCCGCCAAGGGCAGGAGCCACGAAAGGCAGGCAGCAGCAATGCGTGAGTTGATACGCTGTTCGCGATGCGTAATCCCAGAGACGCACGAGACAATCGTCTTCGACGAAGAGGGCGTCTGCAACATCTGCAGGCAGCACGAATTCAAGCAGACTGCCATAGATTGGGCCGCCAAGAAGCGCGAGTTGGATGAGCTCATCGAAGCGTATCGCGGCAAATACGAGTACGACTGCATCGTGCCGTTCAGCGGCGGTAAAGACAGCACGTGGACACTCTACTACTTGGTGAAGGAGTATCGAGTAAAGCCCCTGGTTGTGCGCTTCGACCATGGTTTTCTACGCCCCAACGTACAAGAGAACACGCAACGCGTACTGCGCACGCTCGGCGTGGACTTCCACCACTTCACGCCGAACTGGAAGGTTGTTCAGAAGTTGATGCTGCAGTCCTTTCTAGAGAAAGGAGACTTCTGCTGGCACTGCCACACAGGCATCTTCGCTTATCCCATGTGGGTGGCCATCCGGTACAACGTACCGTTGGTGTTCTGGGGCGAACCATCGGCGGAATACAGCGCATACTACAGCTATGATCAGCCGGAAGAGGTGGACGAGAAGCGTTTCAATCGGTATGTGAACCTGGGCATCACCGCTCAAGACATGTTCGTGAGGCTGGAAGGGAGCGTGGATGAAAGGGACCTGAAGCCATTCACCTATCCGCCCCTAAAGGAGTTGAGGCGCATCAATTACCGATCCGTGTGCCTCGGATCGTATATTCCGTGGGATGTGAAGAAGCAGGCCAAGATCATCGAGGATGAGTTGGGGTGGCGCGGCGATGAGGTGGAGAATGTTCCGCCCGGTTATGAGTACGAAAAGATCGAGTGCTATCTTCAAGGGGTCCGGGACTATATCAAGTATATCAAGCGCGGATATACACGGCCTGCACACCTGGCGTCCTTGGACATCAGGAACCATCGTCTAACACGCGACGAGGCAATGGAGATTGTGCGCCGATATGAAGGGAAGCGGCCGCCGAGTTTGGACCTCTTCCTGCAGTATGTAGGGCTTACAGAGGAGGAGTTCCTGCAGATTGCCATGGGACACGGCGTGTCGCCCTATCGGCATGATCCTGCCTCCACAGAACCGGGGCAGAAGGTGCATGATTATGACCAATGGCCGCGCCACGGTTTTATGCCCAGGGAACAGGCAGAAGAACAATTGCGGCGATGGAAGCGGCGCACGCAAGGCAAGGTGTGAAGCATCCGCGTCGGGCGCCGCTCCTGCATAACCCGGAGTGCCTCGCCCGCCCCGCGGCCTAAGAAGAGCCATGGCCCAGAAGGTGGTTATTGTGGACTACGGCATGGGAAACCTTCTTTCGGTCTTCCATGCCTTCGAGATGGTGGGTGCGGAGGCGGTCGTAACGCGCGACGCACACGAGATTCTCAGCGCCGATCGCGTGGTCCTTCCCGGTGTGGGAGCGTTCGGTGATTGCATGACGAACCTCCGGCGCTTCGGTTTGATAGAGGTTCTGAATAAAGTGCGCGAGAGCGGGCGGCCGGTGCTGGGCATCTGTTTGGGCATGCAGGCCATGGCAGCGTGGAGTGACGAGGGAGGCCGCCATGAAGGTCTCGGATGGTTCGATGCCGGCGTTGTTCGCTTGACGCCTTCCGATACCGCCTACAGGGTCCCGCACGTTGGATGGAACGACATTCGGTGGCGCCGCGAAAGCCCCCTTTTTGCCGGTTTGCCTGACAACCCCGATTTCTATTTCGTGCACTCCTATGCCGTGCGCTGCGCTTCCCCTGGCGATGTGGAAGCCGAGTGCGACTACGGCGGTATCTTCACAGCCGCAGTTCGTAAAGAGAACCTATTCGCCACCCAGTTCCACCCGGAGAAGAGCCAGGACTACGGCCTTCAACTCCTTGCCAATTTCCTGGACTGGAAGCCGTAGTCCGGCCGGTTGCTGGAATGTTGAAAAGGCGGCTGATCCCAAAGCTCCAAATGAAGGAAGGGCAATTCGGGGACCGGAGGCGCATGGTTCTGGTAACGACCATCCAGTTCGACGGCGTTGTAGAGATTGGCGATCCGGTGTCTCAGGCGAAGATCTACCAGGCGCAGGCAGTAGATGAGCTGATCTTTCTGGATCTGGATGCATCCCTGGAAAGCAGACCTGCGCTGACCGATGTGGTTCGACGTGCCGCCGAAGAGATCTTCATGCCCTTTACCGTGGGGGGCGGCGTACGCACGTGTGAGGATTTTCGCCGTCTCCTTGCCAGCGGCGCCGACAAGGTGAGCATCAACACGGCCGCCGTGGAGAACCCCAGTCTGATCCGGGAAGCAGCAGACACGTTCGGTTCCCAATGCGTGGTGCTCAGCATTGACTACCGCACCCTGGCCGACGGCACGCGGCGTGTCTATATACGGGGCGGAACCGAGCCTACCGATTTGGATCCTGTAGAGTGGGCCGTCCAGGGTGAGCGTATGGGTGCTGGAGAGATCCTCCTTACTTCCATGGACCGCGATGGTACGGGGGCAGGGTTGGATATCGCCTGCATTCGTGAAGTTACCCGCGCGGTGGGGATCCCTGTGATCGCAGCAGGCGGATGTGGGCTGGCCTCGCATTTTGTAGAGGGCTTCCTTGAAGGAGGTGCCGACGCCGTGGCAGCCGGCACGTTCTTCTGCTTCCGCGATCAGAACCCCATGCAGACGCGATCCCACATCCGCAATGCGGGCATCCCCATCCGGCTGCATACCTGATGCGGCCCCCCGCAAACCCCTGTGATTGGAGCATAGGCATGAAGGTGCCGGCGATCCTAGAAACGACACTGCGCGACGGCAGCTACGTAATCAACTTCCAGTTCACAGCCAGCGACACCGAGGTCATTGCCGGCGAACTGGACCGACTGGGTTTTCCTTTCATCGAGGTAGGCCACGGCATCGGCCTTGGAGCGTCTGAAGCCGGCATGGGCCAGGCCGCCGAAACCGACGAGGGGTACATGCGGGCCGCGTCCAGGGCGGTAAAGCACGCCCGTTGGGGCATGTTCTGCATCCCCGGTGTGGCCAAACTTTGGCACATTGATATGGCGGCGGATTACGGCATGGGTTTCGTACGGGTAGGCACGAATGTTACGGCAGTAGAGAGCTCTCGCGCGTTTATCGAGCGGGCAAAGAAGCATGGGCTCTTCGTGTCGGCCAACTTTATGAAATCGTACGCTATGGAGCCCCGGGAATTCGCCCAGATGGCAAAGCTAACCCGGGAATACGGCTCCGATGTCCTATGCGTTGTGGACTCCGCCGGCGGTATGATGACCAACGACGTCGAGGCCTATTTCGAAGCTGTGCGGGAAGTTACGGATATCCCCTTGGGCTTCCACGGTCACAACAACTTGGAACTGGCGGTTGCCAACACGCTGCGGGCGGTTGAGCTGGGCGCTTCTATCGTAGACACGTCGCTGCAAGGGCTCGGCCGGAGTGCGGGCAACACACCCACCGAGATCTTCCTGATGGCTCTCCAGCGAAAGGGAGTGCCTGTGGATATTGATCCCCTTGCCGTGATGGATGTGGGCGAGACCTACGTAAAGCCGTTGATCCGTAGGCACGGATACGATTCCGTAGACATCGTGTCGGGATATGCCCAGTTCCATTCCAGTTATATGGGCCTCATCCGTGAGTTCTCAGGCAAGTACCGTGTGGATCCCCGCCGCCTCATCATGGGGGTGTGCGCAGAAGATAAAGTGAACGCTCCACGGGACTTGGTGGAGCGCGTGGCCCAGAAGCTTGCCGAGGACACTGGCGAGGTCTACACCGCTCGCTTTGGTCTGGACCGATACTTCGGTGCCGAGCAGGATAATCAATCTTAGTTGGGTTTGCGGGCCCGGGGCCAAAGGGTGCGGGAAGTGATTATGGGAAGCCGGCGGGATAACTGGATTATTGAGCCCTTCGCCAGGTATGCAGACCGGCTTTTCCTGGTGGATGCCCTTCAAGGAAGGGCATTGACATACGGGCAGGCTGGAACGGCGGCTGCGGGAATTGCTCGCATGCTTGAGGCGCGCGGTGTGGCGCCTGGGGACCGCGTAGGGCTTTTGTTGGAGAACTCGCTCGAATTTGCCCTGTTCTACTTCGGTTGCCTCCTATGTGGTGCAACGGCTACGCCCGTCAATACGGCCCTGCACCCGCGGGAGATCGAGTTCCTTGCGACACATGCGCGGCTCAAAGTGCTGGTGTACTCCCCCCGCACGGCATCCTTGGTGCCCCACACTCTTGTCGAGGCGGCGATGCTTCCTCTTTGGGAAATTCATCCCGCTGGGGAAGGCGTTGGAACCTTCCTGGATGCAGCTCTGGGAGCCGGGAGTGACCCGTTCCTTTGGGAACCGCATGAGGAAAACCTCTTGACGATCACGTTCACTTCGGGAACCACCGGATTGCCGAAGGGAGTTGTGCACAGGGCGGGGGCCCTCCTCCGGAACGCGGCCGCATTCAACGAGATGATGGGCTTTGGCCCAGACCGGCGCTTTCTTCATGTGATGCCTATGGCGTACATGGCAGGCATTCTCAACACGTTGTTTTTGCCCTACATGGCGGGAGCTTCCGTGGTCCTAGCGGCTCGCTTCGACGCGGCGTCGGTGCTGCATTTCTGGCGGCCGGTAGTCCAGCATCATGCAGACACCTTCTGGCTGGCGCCCACCATGTGCGCGGCCCTCGTGCGTGGTGACCGTGACCGCAAGGGCGCGGAATGGTGCCGGGAGCATGTTCGAACGATATGCGTGGGCACGGCTCCCCTTCCTCGTCGTGTGGCATCCGATTGGAAGAATAAGTACGGCGTGGAATTGCTGGAGAGTTACGGGCTTTCCGAACTTCTTTTGGTGTCGGGCAACTGCGAGAGCTTTGATCGGCGGGAAGGCTCCGTGGGCCGCCTCGTGCCGGGGGTCGCGGTGGAATTTGGAGGCGACGGCGAGATCCTGGTCCGCACTCCGTACCTTATGGAGGGATACCTGGATTACGACACCGGAAAGCCCAATCGCTGCCTCCCCGGGTCTCGTTTTGCGACAGGTGATCTCGGCGAGCTTGATGAAGCGGGTAACCTATATATAACAGGACGCAAAAAGGACCTCATCATCCGGGGCGGCGTGAACATAAGCCCGCGGTCCGTGGAAGAGGCGCTGCTGGATCATCCGGCGGTAGTAGAGTGTGCCGTGCTTGGACTTCCCCACGATTTTTACGGTGAAGAGATCGCTGCCGCCGTCAAGCTTCGGCAGGCAGGGGGGCTGCAAGACGTGCGGCAGGATCTGGAGGCATGGTGTCGGCAGCGCCTAGCGGCGGCCGCTATTCCTACGCGATGGGTTGAAGTGCTGGAGTTCCCTGTGAGCACGAACGGCAAGATCCAGAAGGCGGTCCTCCGCGAACGGTTGACGGCTGGGAAACGGGCATGATTATCGGAATGGACCATATCGCTCTCTCCACAAGGAACGCCGAGGAGGACGTCGAAGCCCTCAAGCCATTAGGATATCACCTCAAGTTTCTGCAGCGCGATGTTCGCAATGCTCCTCAGAAACAGCCGTTCCTGCGGGAATTCCGTCCCGTGCACACGATAGCATACTGCCGCAACGGGCGCGGACTAGCCATCGAGCTTACGGAGCACGGCCCGCATGTGTACCCTGGCGCCTCACGGTACGGTGTCTATGCGTTTGCTGGAGCGCCCGATCTCATTCGGGGCGTGAGCCTTTCTACTGCAGATCCCGAGCGTTCCCTGCGCTTCTGGCACGATGGATTGGGCCTCGAGCCGGTGCGGGGTGAGGCGGCCCAGCCGGTGATCCCGGAACGGTTTGCGCCCTTCGTACCTGCGGCATTGTCTGCGGATCGCGTGGCCGCTGCAGGCCACCGCCTGGCGGCTTGTGCGCCCGCTCCTGCCTGGTGTATGGAGCTGGCTTTGGTTGCGGCGGATAAGGAAGGGGAAGAGCCCATGCTGGATGATGCCGGCCTCACATGCCTTTGCCTGCTCAGCACCTCTATCGAGAGGGACTTGGCAAGGGCCGTGCGCGCCGGAGGAACGCAGGCAACGGATGTATTTCCGCTGCAGGTCAACGGCCGCCTCTTGCGGGTTGCCATGCTGCGGGGTACGGCAGGTGAGATCGTAGAGCTCATTCAGTTTGCACGGTAGAGCCCACACGCCCCTTCTTGGGTACGGCCAGTAACGGAGGCTTCGGTTATGGCACGGCGGATCGTAGACCTTACGTACCTCATCCACGAGGGGATGACGACATTCCCCACGCACTATCACCCAGTAGTAGAAATTACTCAATTGGGCCGATTTGGCATCGAAGATCGCGAAACGCGCCGCTTGACGCTCGGGACGCACACCGGCACCCATTGCGACGCGCCGCGGCACTTCATCCCGGGCGGCACCACCGTAGAAGATTTGGATCTCGAAGTTCTGGTGGGTCCGGCTGTAGTTCTCGATTTGACTTCTGCAGGGCCCTTTGGAGCTGTAGACACCGAAGATCTTCAAAGGGCATTGCGCGGGCGCAGGCCGCAACGTTTGGTGCTTAGGTTCGATTGGTCAGACCATTGGGGGAGGATGACCTATTACACCGATCATCCGTACCTCACCCAAGAGGCGTCGAGTTGGTTGGTGCGTGAAGGAGTGAGGCTGCTGGCTATGGACACGCCCATGCCGGACAATCCGAAGAATGGCCGCGGTACCCCTCTGGACTCTCCCAACCACAAGATCCTCTTGGGCGCAGGTGTCGTCTTGGTGGAATACCTCTGCAACCTCCGGTCCCTCACACGAGATGAGGTGGACCTCATTGTGCTGCCGCTCAAGGTGAAGGAGGGCGATGGGGCACCCGTGCGGTGCGTTGCCATCGAGGAAGTGTCATGATGGAACACGATCCGGCGGAGCTTTGGACTTCTTATTATGCCAAAGCGCGGCGCGACGGCGTAGACCTCGCCTGGCCCAGCGAAACGCTGGTGCGGCTCATGAAGGGTTCCTACATACCAGGGCTGGACCGCTGCTATGAGGGCAAGCGCGTTCTGGAGGTGGGCTTCGGAAGCGGCAACAACCTCGTCTTCCTGGCGAGCCTGGGATTGGAAGTCCACGCTGTTGAGGTTACACGGCAAGTGTGTGCCCTTGCCCAGGAGCGCCTCGGTCGGTTGGGCATCACCGCCGATCTGAGGGTGGGTACGAACCGGCATCTGCCCTATCCCGACAGCTATTTCGATGTGCTCGTGTCTTGGAATGTCATCCACTACGAGGACACATCGCGGAAGATCGAAGCTGCAATCCGAGAATACGCCCGCGTCCTCAAGCCGGGCGGGCGCTTCTTCCTCTCCACAACGGGTCCGGAGGACATGATCCTCGCTGAGGCAGAAACCGTAGATTGCCATCGTTACCGCATCGGTCGGAGTGACGACTTCCGTAAGGGGCAAGTGTTTTTCTACTTCGACGCACCCAACTGCGTAAAAAGGTTCTTCCAGCAGGCGTTCCACGAAGTGCTCGTAGGGCGCACGCGGGATCACCTCATGACGCAGACACTGGATTTCTTCGTGGTAACCGGGGTGAAACCCTAAGGAGGCAAGGCAAGTTGGAGGGACACGCGAGGGCCCGAGCCTACGTGCTCGGCTTCTTTAGCGAACGGGGAACGATCCCTGGCGATACCGAAGAGGAGCGGATGGCGTGCGATTACATTTACGCCAATCTGGTGGACTCTATGGGAATGGTGGAGCTGATTACCGGCGCCGAGGAAGAGCTGGGAGTGGAATTGACCCAGGAAGATTTTGAGGACCCACGCTTCAAGACCGTGGGCGGCCTCATCCATGTGCTTGCTTCCAAGATGGAGCCAGGCGTACCATCGGGATTGACGGCCAATGAGTGACCTTGCCTTGGCGTTGGATGTGATGGAGGCGATCCTGGGCCTCAATATCGGCATCGCCCAGGCGCAGAATGAGGAAGCCTTTCGCCTTCTTCAATCGCTCCATCCCCTGGATCTGCTCGCCTTCCCCAGTGACAGCGAATACAATGGATGGGTAGTGCCGCGGGATTGGGTGGTGCACAAGGCTGCCATTCGGTGCGGCGGGGAAGTCCTTTTCGACGGCAGATGCCATCCGTTGGCCGTAGCCGGGTACTCATCCTCATTCCAGGGAAGGCTGACCCGCGAGGAGCTGGCGCCGCACATCTTCACCAGGCCGGATCAGCCCGATGCATACCCGTTCCACTGCATCTACAACTATCGGCCGTGGGTACAGCACTGGGGCTTTTGCGTGCCGCATAGGCAATACGCATCCTGGCCGGACGGCGTTTACGAGGTTGAATTGGACACAGAACGCCGCCCGGGAACGATGACCGTGGCGCAGATCCATCATGAGGGCGATTTGCCGGATACGGTGGTGTTCAATGCCCACACATGCCATCCGTGTCAGGCCAACGATGACCTGTCCGGGGTGATGGCGATTTTGCTTCTATTCCGGAAGCTTCGCGGGCGCAAGACGCGTTTGAGTTACCGGGCTGTTCTTGGCCCGGAACATCTGGGCACGGTCTTCTACCTTCGGGATCTCCCCGAGAGCGATCTTCAGCGCCTCAAGGCGGGCGTATTCGTCGAGATGGTCGGTTCCAGCGGGCCGCTGGTTCTTCAGCAAAGCTTCCACGGCGACAGCTTCGTGGATCAGATTGCCGAACACGTCCTTCGCGAGGTGCAGCCCGATCTGCAAGTGGGCGCATTCCGCACCATAGTAGGTAATGACGAGACCGTTTGGGAAGCGCCGGGTGTCGAAATCCCCTTCATATCCATTTCGCGTTGGCCGTATCCCCAGTACCATACCAGCGCCGACAATATGGCGATCATCTCCGGGGACCGCCTGCAGGAAGCCGTGGATGTGCTCTGGGCGATGGTGGAGATATTGGAAGCGGATCGAACGATCGAGCGGCGGTTTAGGGGGCTTGTGGCGCTCTCCAACCCTGCGTACAACCTCTACATCGAGCGCCCCGATCCGGTGGTAGCAAAGCACCTTACCGAAAGAGATCTCAGGCTAGGCTCCCTCCAAGACCGGTTGCCCCGCTACTTCGACGGGAGGCATACGGTTTTTCAGATCGCCCACAAGTTCGGCGTTCCCTTCGCAGGGGATCACGGCCTTCGCAGGTACCTCGAAAGGTTCGCCGAAAAAGGCCTCGTGCGGCTTCACCCCATTTCCACGCTGGACGTTTACTCCCGAAGTACGGAGGGCGTGCTGTGAAGACCTATTCTCCCGCGGACCTCGCCCAGGCGCTGCGAAGAGTAGGCATCCCGCGAGGAGGGATCGTTCTGGTGCACAGCGCCTTGTTCAGCCTTGGCGCGATGGAGGGCGTTCCTCCAGCCCAAGTTCCTGCACAAGTGTATCGCGCCTTTCGGGAAGTGATAGGGGATGAAGGGACCCTTTGCGTGCCGGCCGCCTTCGACGATTATGCGCGCTTCGCCCTACCATACGACTGCCGCCGCAGCCCGGTGGACCGTGGGCAGGGCGCATTCAGTGAGTATGTTCGTTCGCTCCCCGGCACTGTGCGAACGTACTGCCCTATGATGGCTGTGGCGGCCAACGGACCGCTGGCTGAGGACATTTGCCATCAGTATACGGGATCAGCCTTTGGAGTAGACTCCGCGTGGGACCGCCTATACGAGCACGACGCGGGCATTTGCTTTTTGGGCGTGCGTCCGGCCTATGCTTTTACGTTCACCGGATACATCCAAGCGCGTTACGGGGTGCCACACCTCTATTCCAAGCTCTATACGACGCCCGTTTACGAGGATGGCAATCCGGTGAACCTGCCGATAACGTGCCACGTAAGGTACCGCAATCCCGCCTTCAAGATTGCAGAGAATTGCGTTCCCTTCGAGGAACACCTCAAGGCGTGCGGGATCACACGGATGGAAGGTGTGGGGCGCGGGGCCGTATACTTTATGCCTTCTGCTCGTGCGGTATTCCGGGAAGGCGTGGAGTGCCTGAAAAAGAACCTTTTCTACTTTTGCAAGCAAGTGCCGGAATTCATTCCCGGTGAAGTCCCCATGGACGGGGCAACCGGCAAATTCGTTCCAGACGAACTGCGCCTGCGCAGTGCGGCGCCTCAGGAAGGATGAACAAACGCAGGTTCCTGATCGTCGTACCGTACAAGGCCAGAGATCTGGAGGGCCACGCCCTGGTGGCCTACTATCTGGAGCGCCTCTTCGGCCACGAAGTAGTGTGTACGAACGGATACGCCATCCCCAAAAAGCTTCTGCGCTGGGCCCCTGATGTTCTAGTGTTGGATCACCTGAATTGGGACTTCAAACGTGCGGAAGCAGCAGAAGCTCACCGGATGGGCATGCGCGTGGCAGTTCTGCCCACCGAGGGTCTCTTTTTGAACGATAGGGCAGTGGAACAGCAGGCGCAAGTTGTGGCCGCCGCATCCCAGCACGTGGATTTGTACCTGTGCTGGGGCGATCGGCTGCGCGCAGCCTTGATGCGCGTGGCGGGGATGTCCGGCAGCCAGGCAGTAACGGTGGGATGCGTGCGGAACGACTTTTTCGCCGACCCGTTCCTCGCCACGTCCTCTACCCGTGAACAATTCGCCGCCCAATGGAAACTCGATCCCGATAAGCCCATCATCTTGTGGGCCACCAACACGACGTATTATGCACGAGATCCCCGCAAGATTATTCGCCGGTATGTTCGAAAGGGCGGGCTCACGGAGGATGAAGTGCGGAGTTTTCTCGATGCGGAGGTGCAGCAATTCGAGCATGGGTGGCGCGTGGTGGAGGAACTCGCACGGCGTCATCCCGAATGGAACCTCCTCATCAAAATCCATCCAGCCGAGCAACCCCGACCCTACGTCCACCGCGCCCGGCGTGCGCCGAACATTCGCATCGCATTGAATGCGCCAATCCGGGATTTCCTTTTGCATTCCGACGTGCTGTTGCAGCGCAATTGCACCACGGCTACGGAAGCATGGATGTTCGGCAAACCCGTACTCCAGCTCGAGATAGGCGATTACGCATTTCAACCGGAGGCGCTCTACCGGGACGGCTGCCACATGGTCTATTCGACGGATGAGGCGTGCAATGCCGTGGAGGCGTACGTAGAAGGGGTGCCGATCTCACCGCAGCAGAAGCGGGCGCGCGATGAATTCCTTGCAGCTACATACTACCGTGTTGACGGTGGATCCGGTTTGCGCATCGCCCAGGCGCTTCACCGCCTCGTGTCGGCCCCTGCTTACACAGACGAAGATCGGGCGCGTGTTCAAGACACGGTGCGCCGAGCTTACGCCGAGTGGAAGCGCCGCGAGGACGCTCGGGCAGTGAACCGCGTAAAAGACCTGCTCCATATTTCCAGGGAAGTGTCCCTTCGCTGGTGGAAGAAACTGCCGCAGAGGGACACGTGGGGCAAGTGGGGCGGCTACGTGGCCGAACCCGAGATCACGCGCGAGATGGTAGAGGAACTTTACGCTCGGTATGCCGAAGTGGTGCCCATAGCCCAAGCGCAGCATTGGATGGCGGCAGCCGGCGGGCAGGAGCCCAAGGATGCCTGACCAGCGGGTATTGGAACGCAAGGCCGAAGCATCAGCGCAGCGGCAGGGCGCGCCGGTGGCGGGCGCCGGCGAAAGCCCCGTCCTGGTTCTGACCACGTCTTTGCTTACCGACCGCATCCTCCTGCACACGTCAGCGGTCGGCACGCTGGCGTCTCACAAACCCGTGCGCGTGTGGGCTTCCTCGGCCGTGTTGAACAACCTTTGGGAAGGCGTGCCTGCCTGCGTGGAACTCTTCCCAAAGGTGCAACCCTTCCGCGAATTCCCCTTCAATCACCTGCGGCGTGTGAACGAGGCAGCTTGGGATCACCGGCTGAAGCCGGTCAGCAGGATCAGCATGGAGCGCCACTTTGGCAAGTATCGAAAGTCGCTCTATCTGCGCTTCCTCAAGCTCATGGGGATGGGCGTGGCTTCTGCCAGGCTGGAACCGTGGTTCGAAGCACGTTTGGAACAGCTTTTGCTGCGGTATCCCCGGAGCCCGGAAGCCGCCTCCAGGTTGGCGTCGGTAAGGCCGCGTGTCGTGGTGAGCACCGGGCCCTATCAGTTCAATGAGCCTGCCGTTGTGGCGGCGGCCAAGGTGGCAGGGATCCCGGTAGTGGCTTACATTCCCTCATTTGACAATATCACCACGAAAAACCGCTTGGTACTCACTTATGACGCTTATATCGTGTGGTCCGAAGACCAGAAGCGCCAGCTCCAATCCTACTACCCTGCTGCGCAGCAGGTTCCGGTGTATGCCGTGGGGGCACCGCAATATGATGTGTTCTTCCAGCAACGCTTCATCCAAACGCGGGCTGAGTTTTGCGCGGCGATAGGGCTTCGGAGCGATCGGCCCATCATTCTGTACGCACTCGGGTCGCCCAATCTGCTAAAAGGGGAAGCGGATGGCGCCCTCGAATTCGCCCGATGGGTGGCTCAAGGCCGTTTTGGCGACGCCCAACTCATTGTTCGACCACACCCGCTTTTCGATAACGGAGAACTCGCGCAGCGATTGGCCGGCTTCGGACCTAGGGTGGTGTTGCAGCGCCCGGTTGGGATCGAGGCCGGATGTGTGCGCTCGCACGATGCCACGGCCATCAGGGAATGGGTGAACAGCTTCCGACACGCCGATGTGGTGGTGAACCTCTCGTCTACGGTTTCCGTGGATGCGGCTCTGTGGGACCGCCCGGTAGTGAACCTGGACTACGATCCGGCGCCGGGAGGCCCTCAAACGCCGCTCATTCGGGATATCAATCACGTGTGGTGCCATTTCAGCCCGATAACTGCCTCAAACGCAGTATGGTTGGCGAGTAATCCCGGCGAACTCGTCCAGGCCGTACACACTTATCTGGCCCATCCGGAACTCCACCGGGCAGAACGCCGCCGGATGGTGGAGCAGGTATGCGGGAAGGTGGATGGCCATGCGGCCGAGCGTTGGGCGCAAGCAATCCTCGACGCTGCCTGCGTGACGCATCCTCTAGGTTCGGGAGGCCACAGGGGCGCGTGATGATGACGGCCGATCAGAAAAGAAGCAACGGTGGGCTCACGCCCGGAGACACCGACAGCGGTTTGGGAAGGGCACGTCCCAGGATCGCGGTCATCCTGCCGCGCGGCGAGGCGCTTCGCAATTTTGTGTATACCGGCGCCCTTGACGAGGTTCAGGAACATGCCGAGCTTACGCTCCTGTCGGTGTTCCCCAGCGATGGGATCCGCACCCTGCTAGAGAACAGGTTCCAAGACGTTCGCGAACTGCACTTCATCTCTGAGCGGTGGCTGCCGCGCATCCTCCGGGAAATCCTGGATATTGCCCACAATCGCTGGCTCTGGTCCCAGGCTGCCCAGGAGCGGTGGAGGCTTCGGCAATTGGAGGCAGACACGTGGCCCAAGCGCCTTAGGTTGCACTTCAAGAGAATGGCAGCACGTCCTTTCGCGTCGCCGCAGGGATTGGAGATGCTCTCGGGTCTCGAGCGCTTTGCAAGCCGTGCCTTTCGGACTACCGAGGAATATGTGGAATTGTGGCGAGAGATACGGCCGGCGCTGGTATTCAATGCATCCCATGTGCATGCTCCCATCGCCACGCAGGCCGTACAGGCAGCGCAATGGCTGGGCATTCCCACGGCTACGTTCATCTTCTCGTGGGACAACCTCACGTCGCAAGGGCGCGTGATCCCTCCCTACGATTACTATCTCGTATGGAGTAAGCGGATCCGCGAGCAGCTCTTGGCTATCTATAGATCCGTTCAACCGGATCGGGTGCTGGTTACCGGCACGCCTCAGTTCGATTTGCACTTCCGCCCGGATGTGCTGTGGCCGCGTGCCGACTTTTGCCGTCATGTCGGTGCGGACCCCGAACGGCCCATCCTCCTTTACAGCACCGGGATGGCCAACCATATGCCGGGCGAGCCGCAGATTGTTGAAGGCATCGCGGATATCGCTGCCTCGCTGCCTCAGCGGCCGCAGGTAATGGTACGCGTTTATCCGAAGGACACCACCAGGCGTTTTGAGGAATTGCGCCTCAGGCGGCCGGACATCCTGTTTCCCTCGGTCCCGTGGCTGGAGGCATGGCACACGCCGCTGCCAGAGGATGGCCCTCTGTTGACCAACATGCTGTATCACTGTGCTTTGGGGATCAACGTGGCCTCAACGGTGTCCCTGGAGCTCTGCATGTTCGACAAGCCCGTCATAAACGTGGCCTATAATCCGCCGGGAGTTCCCAGGGAGGAATTGGATTACGCGCTTTATTACGAGTTTGATCATTACAAACCGGTGGCTCAAAGCGGGGCCGTGATGTTGGCTCATTCTCCTGATGAGATGCGCCGCCTGGTGCAGCATGCTCTGGAGGAACCCAAGGAGGGCTCCGATGCGCGCAGGAAGCTGTTGGATGCGATGTTCGGCAACTCCCTCGATGGGCGCTCCAGTTCGCGCATCGCACAAAGCCTTCTAAGGCTCGCAGGGGGCAGCGCCCTGTGCCTCCAGCCGCCGGTGCCGCGCGAGGCGTGCCTTGAGGGCTAAACGTCTGCTGCGGCGAGCACTCTACCGGATGCTCCAAGGGACCCATGTGCTTCCAAGCGTATGGATGCTGGGCAATCCGTTCAAGATCTGGGAATACCAGGCGGTGATGGCGGGAGTGTCCCTAGAGCCCTACCATGAGGTCCTCGATCTAGGCTGCGGGCGAGGATTTCAGACACAAGTATTGGCCCGAAAATGCCGCCGTGTGGTGGGGCTGGATATAAGTCCGGCGCAGATCGCGGGCGCTCGCGAATTCTTGCGGGGAAGCCCTGTGGAGCGCCGGGTGGAATTCGTCTGCAGCCGCCTCGAAGACGCCGGCTTCCCTGATGCGCGCTTCGATCGCATCCTAAGCTTTTGTGTGTTGGAGCACATCCCGAACCTGAACGTGGTGCTGGCCGAAATTGCCCGCATCCTCAAGCCGAGAGGCGAGTTGCACGTTTCGGTGGATGCCCTCGCTACCATCCGAGACCCGCTTCTCATCGAGAAGCACCGGGCCGAGCACCACGTGGTGCAATACTTCACGCCCCATTCGCTGGAACAGCAGCTTCGAGGCGCAGGGCTGGACGTTATGGAAATCGCCCCTCTTTTGACGGGGGAATTTGCCCGCCGCCAGTTTGAGAAGCGCATCCTGGCCGGCCGCTACGGCTGCCCGATGCACAGGAAGGTGGGCTTTGTGCATAGGCTGGCCGTAGAGGATCAAAAGAGGTGCGAAGGGGACGGCATCATGTTGATTGGGCGTGCTCGCCGCCCAACATAAGGAGCCGGGCGCCGTGAAGCCCAAACTGGTGGTGGTGTCCCACGTTCTGCCGTTCCCTAGAAATGCAGGGCAGAACCAGCGCGTTCACTATACACTCCTCGCCGCGCGGCAGGTATTCCACGTCACCTTCCTTACGGCGTCACCGGCGGACCAACAAGAGGCCGTACGGCAACGCCTCCTGGAACTCTGCGATGATGCCATCGTTCTGCCGTCGCGGTACCATACCGGCCCGTTCAGGCGCCTTTGGCACAGGACCGCGGGAAGCGGCTTCGCGATGCTTCGGGGCCTCAAGCTCTCCAATTACGTAGTAGGCGTTCTCGAGTTTGGGCCGCGGCGCATCGAAGCCGCCCTCGATGGGCATTCTTTCGACGTGGCGTTGTTCGAGTACTGGCACGCCTGCGATGCAACGAGCCCGTTCCGCAAACGGGGCATTCCCACCGTGCTGGACATGCACGACATCCTGTGGCGCTCCTATGACCGGCAATGGGCAGGGAGAAAGATCGCGCCTGCAGGGCTGAAGAAGCGCTTTGTGAGCTCCTACCGCGCCCAAGAGGAGAGCGCGTGGCGCCGCTTCGATGCCCTGGTTGCCATCAACCGCGAGGAGTTGGAATATGTTCGCGAGCGCGTCGGCGGAAACGCGCGGCTCTTCTTTGCTCCTATGGGCACCGATCTGGATCGGTGGCCTTACGGGCCTCGGCCTGCTTACCCGCTGCGCGTAGCGTACTATGGCGGGCTCGCCAGCGCCCGCAATAGGGAAGGGGCGCTCCAATGCGCCAACTCCATTATGCCGCTCATTTGGACGCGCCATCCCGAAGCAGAGTTTTGGATCGTTGGGAGCAATCCTCCGCCTTCGTTGAAGGCTCTGGAGGCGGATCCCCGCGTCAAGGTGACGGGCACGCTGGAAGACCCGGCGGAAGTCCTTCGGACCATGGCGTGCGTCTTGTGCCCGTGGGAAGGTGCGTTTGGGTTTCGGAGCAGGCTGATCGAGGTGATGTCCTTGGGTGTACCCGTGGTTGCTTCGCCTGATGCGGCCGCCGGAATGGATCTGGAAGCCGGGCAAGGCATCGCCTATGGGGTCACGCCTCAAGATCTGGCGGCGGAAGCCCTCCGATTGATGGAGGATGCCTCCTTTCGTGAGGCCCAGGGCAGGGCGGCGCGTGCCCAGGTGGAGCGCAAGTACAGCCTCCAGAATACCTACGCTCGCCTGATGCTGGATTTGCAGGAATGGCTCGCGTCGCGGAAGGAAAGCAGAGCGTGAAGCTTGTGGTCGTTTCCCACAAGGTATGTCGTCGGGACGCGGCATCGAGCACGGGCTACTGTACGGACGGAGGTTTTCCGCTCCAAATGGAAGCCCTTTCCCAACTGTTCGACGCAACGACGCTGGTGGTTCCTTGTGAGGACCGGCCTGCGTGTCCTGGAGATAGTGCCCTAACCGGTAGGTGCATGCGGGTGGTCCCTTTGAGAGTGCCGTATGGCAGAGGGCTGGCGCGCAAACTCCTGCTGCCCATGTGGGCCTTGCGCAATGCCCCTACGCTTTTGCGAGAGGTCCGTGCTGCCGACGCAGTGCACGCGGCAGTCCCGGGAGACGTGGGTACGGTGGGCTTTGTTTTGGCGCTGATTTTGCGGAAGCGGCTCTTTGTGCGGCATTGCGGGAACTGGTTGGTGCAGAAAACGGCAGCCGAGCGAATGTGGAGATGGGCGATGGAGCGCTGCGCCGGCGGCAGAAACGTAATGTTGGCCACCGGCGGAGGTAAGGAAAGCCCGTCTCCAAAGAACAGGCACGTGCAATGGATTTTCTCCACATCGCTCTGGCGGAAGCAAATGGAGGAGTGTGGGGTCGGTGAACGCCAGCCGCCTCCCCCAGGATGCGCCGATCTGGTCATAGCGTGCCGTCAGGATGAGGAAAAGGGGACGGGTGTGGTGCTCCGTGCGATGGTGGAGATTCTGCGCCGGCGCCCTGCGGCCGTTCTGCATGTGGTGGGCGACGGTCCATCGCTGCAGCATTTTAGGAACTTGGCCGGGGAATTGGGTGTCCATGAACACGTTCGTTTCCATGGGCGGTTGAAGCAGCCGCAAGTGCTTTCCGTGCTTAAGGAGTGTGATCTCTTCTGCTTTCCCACCGCTGCATCCGAGGGTTTCCCTAAAGTAGTCCTGGAGGCTTTGGCATGCGGATTGCCGGTCATTGCAACGCCGGTGTCTGTGCTTCCCCATCTTCTCGAGGCAGGGTGCGGGGTAGTGCTCAAGGAGCGGAGCGCCTGTGCGGTGGCGGAAGCGGTATTGGGCCTTCTGGATGATGGGGATGCCTACCGGAACGCATGTGTCGCCGCTGCTGCCGTAGCACGCAGATATACTCTAGAGGCATGGCGCGACGCCATCGGCAGCCGTCTGCGGGCAGCTTGGGGGCCCCTTTCGGACGGGGATGGACCTTTCGACGCTTAAAATCTGCTTCATCGCCGGTACGCTTGGCCGCGGTGGAGCGGAACGCCAACTCTACTACATCCTAAGATGCTTGGTGCAGCAGGGAGCCCGTCCCCATTTGTTCTCGCTTACGCGTGGAGAATTCTGGGAGGAGCACATCCGGGCGCTCGGCGTCCCGGTGGAATGGGTGGGGCGAAGGGCTTCCCGCCTTGCTCGTGCCGCCGCAATCGCCCGCCACGCGGCAGCGCTGAAGCCCAATGTGATCCAGAGCCAGCATTTCCATACGAACCTCTACGCGACGGTGGCCGCCCGCATCAACGGCCTCAAGGAGATCGGCGCCCTGCGCAGCAATGCCCGGAGCGAGGTTCGAGCGAACGGACCCCTGTTTGGGGCCCTCAGCCTGCGGGGCCCGCGCCATCTGGCGGCGAATTCGCTGGAGGCAATCCGCAATGCCCAGGCACTCGGCGTGCCTTCCAACCGCCTCCATCTCCTGCCCAATGTGGTGGATGTTGACGAATTCTGCCCGCCGATGGAGCGCCCACCGCGGCCCTTCACCATCCTCGGGGTAGGAAGAATGGGGCCCGAGAAGCGCTTTGATCGCTTCGTAAAGGTCGTAGCGCGCGCCCGCTTGGAAACTTCCGGACGCGTGCGAGGCGTGCTCGTGGGCGCAGGACCCGAACAGATGCGCCTCGAAAGGCTGTGCCAGGAATACCACCTGACGCCCGACGGACTTGTGTTCGCCGGTCCGGAAAACTGCATGGTTCGGCGCTACCATCAGGCCGACATCCTGTTGTTGACTTCAGATTATGAGGGGACACCCAACGTGGTTCTCGAGGCGATGGCCTGTGGAATGCCGGTGATCGCTGCGGGGGTGGGCGGTGTGCGTGACATCGTCCACGATGGCGACACAGGCGTGCTTTTGGATCCAGACGATGTGTCGGGCATGGTAGACTGGGTGGTGAGGCTGGCTGCGGATGAAGAGCTGTGCCGTGCGATGGGCAAGCGGGCGCGGGTCGCCGTGCTCCAACACTATTCACCAAAGGCGATGCCGGGGCACCTGAGCAGACTATACGAGGCTGTTTTGGGATGAGCAAGAGTTATCCAAGCGTGGTTCTGGATTATGGCGCCCGCATCGAGGCGGCCAAGACGCGTGTGCGGCGGCACAGGATGCTGCCCTACATTACGCTCATCGCCATATCCTACTGGTATTGCCTGCCGGTAGTGACACAGAGCCTGTTCAGCTACAACGAGTTTCGGGCCTATGACTTTCTGCTGCTGGGGCTCATCGGCACTATGCTCTTCCGATACCGGGTGGGCCTGCAGAGCTTCCTCGCGAAGGACCGGCCGGGGCGTTGGCTCTTTCGCCTGGCTTCATGGGCTACGCTCTCCAGCCTCATGACGGTGATTACGGCGTTATGGATGGATAACGTCAAGTGGATCGGCGTAACCGCCGTATTCCTGTTTCATTTATGGGGTTTCATCTTTGCGTACGCGGCATTCCGCATGTTCGTCCGATCCAGGAGCCAGGCTCTTCGGCTGTTGGACCTGTTCCTGGTGCTGGGAGGTCTCGAGGCGCTCCTCGTATGCCTCCAAGGAGTGGGCATCGTGGGCCGCCTTTGGGGCGAGCGCTACGACGTGTACGGTACCATGGCCTATTCGGGGACGCTGGGGCCCAACCGCACCCTCCCGGGGCATGCATTCATTCTGATCCTAGCCGTGGCCTTGGGCTACTGGCGCAACAGCGCCGCCGTGGGGCCCGTAAGGTTGGCTCTGGCAGCAGTGTCCGGCATACTGGCGGTACTGGGCATCGGTCTCGCGGGATCGAGAACAGCATGGGTGGTCGCCATCGTCTTCGGATTGGGGGTGCTCTTCGCAGGGCGTTTGCGCATCGGTGTATTGGTGTTCATTGCGGTAGTCGCCATGGGCATTCTAGCCGTTACGCCCACGCGCATAGATGAAAGCATCTCGGAAATGTATGACTACCGCCTCACAGTAAAGCTCGAACGGGCTGAGGACGGCGACCTGAAGGAGCGTTTCACCAGTGTTGATGCCGGGCGCCTCAAATTGTGGACCCAAGGCATCGCGGCCCTCGGCGAACATGCCTATGTGATCCCTTTCGGATGCGGCTTCAATAACTACCGTTATGCGATGCACGCAGGGGTGTCGGCGCACAACGCGTACATTACCGTCACAGCGGAGCTTGGAGTGGTGGGCCTATTCCTTTACATCATGTGGCTTAAGGCTATCGTGGGGGAGACAGGCAGGCGCATCCGCCAGGCAACGCTGGCCGGTCAGAAGCATCGTCGCGTCTTTGTGCCGTCGGAGATGCGGGCTTTGGTACTCGCCATGCTGGTGAGTTTGACTGCCGGCGAGATCCTCTATCCTTACCGGCCCACCTTCAGCTTTCTGGGCATGTTCCTTATGATCTCGGCTTTGCTGAACCACAAGGTTCTGCGCGGCCCGGGCGAAGTTCCCGAAGACATTGCCGAGGCGTCCCCTACGGCGCCCAATTCCCATTCCATCTGGGCACGTAAAGCAACAACCACTCCCAGCCAACCTTCGCGGCGCCCCCAGGTTTGAGTGGGACCGCAGCATTCGGGTAGCTCCTTTCCTGTCACAGCCATGGCCATTGATACCATTCGCATGGTCCAAGAGGGCGGATGGCGCATCGCCCTCGTGATCCCGGCGTATCGCGTGGAGCGGCACATCGCCGACGTGTTGCGTTCGGTGCCCCCCTGGGTTCGCCACGTGATCGTGGTGGATGATGCGTCGCCGGACGGCACCCTGGGTGAGGTGCAGCGGGTTGCAGCGTCCGATGACCGCATTACGATCTTGAGGCATGAAAGGAACCAGGGAGTGGGCGGCGCAATGGTTACCGGGCTTCAAAAGGCGCTGGAGCTGGGTGTCCATATCGCCGTGAAGGTAGATGGCGACGGCCAGATGGATATGGAAGATCTGCCGAGGCTTCTCGCTCCGCTCATCACGGGCCGCGCCGATTACGCCAAGGGGAACCGCTTTCGCGACTTCAAGGCTCTTCGGAGGATGCCGCCCATCCGCAGAATGGGGAATATGGCTCTGAGCTTTTTGGCCAAGGCCGCCACCGGGTACTGGACGTGCTTCGACCCGACGAACGGCTTCGTGGCGATCCGGTCGGAGGTATTGGCCCAGGTTCCATCGGAGAAGATCCACCGATCCTATTTCTTCGAGATCTCCATGCTGGCGCAGCTTTACCTGTTGGGCGCTGTAGTGAAGGACGTGCCCATGCCGGCGCGCTATGGTGCGGAAGTGTCCAGCCTTTCGATCCGGCGGGTTTTGTTTGAGTTTCCGCCACGGTTGGTTGCCGCGTTCGTGCGCCGCATCCTTCTGCGCCACTTCGTTTACGACTTCAACATGGCTTCCTTGTACTTGCTGATCGGCGTCCCCATGTGTCTGGTGGGCGCCCTCTTCGGAGGGTACGAATGGTGGAACTATGCCCATGCGGGGATCCGAGCGCCGACGGGCACGGTGATGATCCCGACATTGCTTGTAATCCTGGGTTTTCAGCTTCTGTTAAGCGCCGCCGCGTTCGACCTGCAGTCCGTTCCCTCGGACCCTCTCTGCGCCGGAATGATGCCTAGTGCTCAGGGCGCACAGGACGGAACCCTCCAACGACACGCTTCCTCCATTTGATGAGACCAAACGCATTGCGGCTGGGCTGGCTATCGTTCCTAGGGTGCATGCTGGCTGCTGCGGCAGTACGCTTTTCCCCGGTGCACCGGGCGGCTGGTGCGGTTCCGGCGGATTATCGCGTGCTTTATCTTCCGCTGGCCCGCAACCTCGTAGCTGGGAAGGGATATGTGGATGCCGCCGGGGAGTTCGTTACCCGCGTCCCTCCCGGCTACCCGTTCTACGTGGCTGCATGCCTCTCCATTGGCCGCATCTTGGGCGTGTCCGGCGACATCATGGTGGCAGCGGCAGATGTGCTCTGCGCGGGATTAGTGGGCTGGCTGTTGTGGCTCCTAGGAGCACGTCTGTGGGATGGCCAGGCGGCAGCCATTGCGGCCGGTGCCTGGGCTTTGTACCCCGTGTCCCTGTGGCTCTATTCCGCGCCGAGCACTGAGGCGCCCTATATGGTGTTCCTGATGCTGGAGCTCATTCTGGTGTTGCGGGTGGTACAGCTCTCCAAGTCTTCGCCGTGGCTCGCCTTCGCATGTGGGGCGGTAGGAGGTGTCGGCGCCCTAATCCGGCCGTTCGCAATCGGGCTGCCGGTCTTGTTTGCCGTATGGACAGCCGTAATTCTTTGGCGCTCCGGCAGGTCCACTGCCATGGCGCTGGCAACCTTGATGTTGCTGGGTTACGCCGTGTCCGTGGCTCCCTGGGAGGCCTTTGCCTATGCACGCACGGGCCGCGTAATCCCGCTCAGTACGGCAGGGGCTCCTACGATGCGCGATGGCCTCACCTTTGCCGTAAACCCGAAGGCCTATCGGCGAGGTGTAAACGTGCCTCCCGGCATCCTGCAGGTGATGGCCGACATCCGCAGGGCTACGACGGACAGGGACACGCCCGGCCACATTCTTGGCGTTGTCGCAAATGAATTCGGACGTCAGCCGCTGCGGGTAACAGGATTGATCCTTTTAAAAGTCGCTCGGTCGTTCTACGGCACCGATAGTCAGCGCCATGAGGCGGCAGCCTTCATGATCCAGGTTCTGTGTCTCGTTGCTTTAGGTGCCTCCTGGATGCGCGCTCGCCGAACGAGCGTGGACGCGCGCCGCGCAGCCGAATTGACTGCAGTCATCGTTATCTATTCCTTGGCGATGGACGTGCTGGGAGCCAGCATCGCGAGGTATATCGTCCCGGCCCTCCTGCCGGGCTTCCTTCTGCTTCCTGCGCTGTGGCTCCGCCGCACCAGGTCAACGGAAGGCGCCGGAGGGGACGCGCGTGCCTGAGACTGCAGGAGCATCAAGGGCGCCTTGCAACGCAGTGCCAACAGCCGGGGGGCGGGTGGCGTGGCTGCCCTATGTTCTTTTCGGGCTCTTCTCTATAGCGCTAAGTGTCGGCTTCTATCTGGATGGAATGCACGCCCAATGGTCTGCTTTGAGCGGTGACCAGATCAACATCCTCACGATTTGTGCGGCGCAGGACCACCCCGGTATGATGGAGGGAGATGAAATCGCCGGTCGGCCGGGGATCCTGAACTACTACATTCCGTTCTTCGTTCGGCTTGTGCGGCTTGCGTCGCTGCCCGATCACAACTATCTCCGCGGCCTCAATCTCCTGCTCTTCGCCACGAGCATAGCCTATCTGTGGGGATGGTGGCTTCTATTCCGCCAGTGGGCGCCGCCTGTTGTGGCGGGCCTGTGTGCCTTCCTTGTGCGAGGTATCGTGTGGCTTCCAGGCAACGAAGTGTGGGGCATCGCCGGCATTTGGTCTATGCTGCCCCGAACGCTTTTCCTGGCCATGGTGCCGTGGGTTTTGCTCTTTTGGCTGTGGGGTCGTACGTCGGATGGACGCTGGTACGCGTGTGCGTTGGTGGCGGGATGCCTGGTGAATGTGCATCCCATCAGCGGTCTTGCGTTTGTGGGAGGATTGTTGGCGGCTGAGGCTGCGTACAGTGCCGGCGAGGGGCGCAGCCTGAGCGCTGTAGCGCGGCGGATGGCGGGCGGCGCGGCAGCTTCAGCGGCCGGGATGGCGCCATACGTGTGGGTCTATTTCAATTCGCGCGGCTCGCTCCACGGCGTGTCTTCTGCCGAGTTGGATGCGGCGCTTGCCATGCGCATAACGAGCCGCCTCCGGTCTGCGCGAGAGTACCTGAAAGATTGGGTGCGTCCCAAGGTCCTCTTTCTCGTCGTGGCTCCCTGGATCGCGGTTTGGTTCGCTTTGGGCGACGACCGGACGAGCCGGCGTCCGTTCCTGTTAGCTTTGGCGTCCCTGGCCGCAGGATGCCTTTTGGTGGCCTTCGGTTCCGTGGGGCTAGAACGCCTGTTGGCCGCAGTTTCCATCCGGACGCACATGGCGTACGAGCTGATCCGCGGAGCAAAGTATGTGCTTCTTCCATCGTACCTGGTGGCGGTTGTGGCCCTGGGCCGATGGACCGCGGCGATTGGTCGAACCCGTCGCGGGCGCGAAGCCCTCGTCGGCATAGTGTGGGTTGTGCTCATGCTTACACTCTTTTCGCGCCAACCCGTGTTCAATAGGGTGCCCATCCTTCAGGACGATGCCGTCCGCATGCTCTGGCCGGACTGCGTCCCCCCGCCGTTCCTTTACGGTTGGGAGAAGAAGACCATGGATCCCGCTCTTGCCTGGATCCGTCGAAATACGCCTCCCGGGTCACGCTTCGTGGGCCCCAGCGCCATCCGACCTGCGTGCCTTCGTCCGGTGATCCACGATTGGGCTGCTTCCACGATGCTGGTGCAGGGCGATCCCGTAGGCTTCGTGCAGGCTGCTCGCCGGGAACAGGCGCGGCGGAGAGCGATCCGTTTAGGGCCCGGCGCTCAGGCGAGGCTCTACCAAAGCTGGGGCGGGCAATACTGGATGACACGGCGGCAGTGGCCTGGCCATAAGCCCCTCTATGCCGACACTGTTTGGCGCATTTACGACTTGAGCGGAGAGGCTTCGTGAAGTTGGCGGGTGGGGTCGGCCCCGGTTCGGGCGGCAGGGTGGGAGCCGAAGGCTTCGATGCCGATGCACCCAAGCCTACTCTTTGCCTCATAGGACCGATGCTCGGCCGAAACCCCGGGTGGGTAACTACGCCGGGTGAGATCCTCACCGATCTGTTTCGTAATCTGGGCTACCCGGTTATATCCGTGTCGTCGATCCCCAACCGCCTGCTCCGGCTAGCAGATATTGTGCGGACGCTGGTGCGCCGCCACCGCAACATTCACCTTGCCATGCTTCAGGTGTACAGCGGCCCAAGCTTCGTAGTAGAGGATATTGCCAGCCGCATTTGCTCGTGGTTCCGCATTCCCGTGGTGATGGTTCTGCACGGCGGAGCCATGCCTGCTTTTATGGCGAAATATCCCCAATGGACAACGAGGGTCCTCTCACGGGCGGAAGTGCTCGTAGCGCCTTCAGCCTATTTGGCTCGGCCCATGCGGGAACGCGGGATGCCGGTTCAGGTAATCCCCAATCTCATCGAATTGCAGAATTACCCCTTCCGGGTGCGGAGCTGCCTGAAACCGCGCCTACTGTGGATGCGCACATTTCACCCGATCTACAATCCGGCGATGGCGATCCGTGCCTTTGCGCAGGTAAAGCGAAGGCATCCCGATGCAACGCTCGTAATGGCCGGCCAGGAGAAGGGATTGGGCGCGGCTGTGCGGAAGATGGTGCATGAGCTTGGGCTCGATGACGCGGTTCGCTTCCCAGGCTTCCTGGACGGGCCCGCGAAGGCGCGCGAAGGCAACGCAGCCGATATCTTTCTCAACACCAATCACATTGACAACATGCCGGTGTCGGTTCTGGAGGCTTGCGCCATGGGGCTCCCCGTCGTCGCCACTGCCGTAGGCGGCGTGCCCGACCTGCTGACGGACGGCAGCACAGGGCTTCTGGTGTCCGATGACGATTGGGCTGCCATGGCCGAGGCGGTCGAGCGGTTGCTGACAGACGAGGCGTTGGCGGAACGTCTCAGCCGCAACGGACGGAGGTTGGCCGAGGCTTCGGCATGGGATCATGTGCGCCCTCAATGGGAGAAGCTCATCCGGACCTTCGCTAAGGTTCCCGGTGCCTCTGTGAAAGAGGGCGGCTGAAAGGCGCGGGCAATGTGCGGGATATGCGGGATCGTTGGAGCAGAACCGTTCCAAATAAGCGAGGATCGGCTGATTGCCATGCGCGATGCGATGGTGCACCGCGGACCCGACGACGCTGGAGTGTACCATAGGGCGGGCGTGGGACTGGCATCGCGCCGGCTTGCGATCCTGGATCTTTCAGAACGCGGCAGGATGCCCATGTCCACCCCCGATGGTCGCTACACCATCGTGTACAACGGAGAGGTTTACAACTTCAGAGAACTGCGGGCGACGCTGGAGAGCAAGGGAGTGCGCTTCAGATCGCAGACGGATACGGAAGTTCTGCTGCATCTTTACCGCGAGGAAGGCCCGGGCATGCTCCATCGCCTCAACGGAATGTTTGCCCTGGCCATCTGGGATGCACGCGAGCGGACGCTGTTTTTGGCTCGTGATCGCTTAGGCATCAAGCCGCTTGTATACGCCATCCAGGACGGCGTCCTCTTTTTCGCCTCAGAAGAGAAAGCCCTTTTCGCCGCGAGCATCCGGCCGGAGTTTGACGCGGACACGTGGGAGGAACTTCTTCTCTTTCGGTATGTGGCCGGCGAGCGGACTCCATACAAGGGGGTGCGCCGGCTCCTTCCTGGACACACTGCAGTGTGGCGCGACGGCATCCTCACGACGCACCGGTATTGGCACCTGGCCGAGGCTGCCGACAGGCGCTCTTCTCACATGGGACCTGTGGCGGATTGGTTCCGGAACGTATTCGACAGCGCCGTGGACCTGCGCCGCATCAGCGATGTTCCGGTGGGTGTGTTGCTGAGCGGCGGCCTCGATTCTGCAAGCGTTGCCGCATCGCTCGCCCGGCAAGTGGGAGGATCTATCAACAGCTTCACGGTACGGTTCGCCGATGAAGGATACGACGAAGGGGTTCTGGCCAAGGCAGTGGCAGAGCGCTGGAACCTGGCCTACCACGACCTGTTCGTTTCCGAAGCATCTTTGTGGGGCCGGATCCAGCAAGCGGCTTGGCTCAACGATGCTCCGCCGGCCCACGGGAGTGATTTATTCGTCCATGCCATCTCGGAGTACGCCAAGCCCCGCGTCACTGTGTTGCTCTCCGGAGAAGGAGCCGATGAAGTATTGGGAGGGTATGTTCGGTACCGGCCTCTGGCCAAACCGGGCGTCATGACCTGCCTGAGACCGTCGCTCACACGTGCTGCCGCAGCCTTTCAATTGAACGGCCGTGTCGGGAAGCTGGCGCGCTTCTTGAGCCTGGGCAATATGCGGCAGTTCGTTTTCTACAACGCGTGCGACGTATTGCCGGCAGACCTGCGCCGTATGGGCATGGAGCCGCGAGGCCGGTTCGAATACCGTGAGAGCGTTCTGGCCGAGGCGGAACACCTCTATCCTGCAGATTATGTCCGGCAAGCCATGTATCTGGACCAGCATACGTTCCTTTGCTCGCTGCTGGATCGCAACGACAGGATGACGATGGGAGCTTCCATCGAGTGCCGGGTGCCCTTCTTGGACTACAGACTGGTGGAAGTTCTGGCCTCGCTGCCCTCGGAGGTGGTAGGGGACGGCAATAAACGGCTGCTGCGTGAGGCTTTGGGAAGCCGCCTTCCCGCAGCCGTTCTGCGCGGGCGCAAATGGGGCTTTGCTGTGCCGTGGAGCCGTTATCTGCGGCATGTGCCGGAGCTCCGAACTCTCGTGCAGGAGATGCCGAACATGGAGCCCGTCCGAAGTGGTCCGCTCGATACTGCCCGCGTGCGCAGCGCCGTGGAAGCGTTCCTGCGCGGCAGTTCTCATGATGCGGCTCTCGTTCAGGAGCTGGCCATGATTACAGTATGGTATCAACGGTGCGTCGCCGGGCACCGCGCGTCGGCCGCATTTCGCTCGTAACTCCCGGTTCCTCCCTTTAGCCGTCCGAGCCGTTCCGCATGGCAAATGTTCTGCTGAGCCTCTATCATCGTATGCCCCCCGTTGCAAAGTCTTGGGTGGCTTCGTGGCGCGGCAGGCAGCTTTGGTCTCTGCGGTATGGCGCAGACACCGATGCTATAGTGAAAGCCGCCCTTGACCGGGAAAGCTGGTCGCCGCAAGAGTGGCGCGCCTATCAGGAAGAGCGGCTAAGGTATATGCTGCGCCTTGCGAGGGAACATGTGGGTTACTACCGGGCCTACTGGGACGAGAGCCGCCGGCACAAGGAGGGAGCGTCACCGGAAGAACTCAACCATTGGCCCATACTCCGGAAGGAGGAAGTGCGCAGGGAACCCGGCGCGTTCAGAGTGGAGGGCCTTTCCCGCCGCGGCATTCAATGTGTGCATACCAGTGGAAGCACAGGCACCCCTTTGGCATTGTGGCGGGACCGCGCTGCCAACCGGCAGTGGTATGGGCTTTTCGAGGCGCGGGTGCGACGGTGGCATGGGCTCTCTCGCATGGACAGGTGGGCGATTATCGGCGGGCAGCTCGTAACCCCGATAGAACAGAAGCATCCGCCCTTTTGGGTGTGGAACGCAGGGCTGAGACAGCTCTATCTATCGGCCTATCATCTTGCCCCGGGCACCGCTAAGGATTACGCCCGAGCCTTGGGAGAATACAGGGTACGGTATCTTTACGGATACGCATCCGCCCTCTATGCGCTGGCTGAACTCCTGAATTCCGAATGTATTGCTCCTCCGCAGCTTAGTGCGGTCATCAGCAATGCGGAGCCGCTGTACGCTCATCAGCGCGAGGTTCTCGCCCGCGTGTTTGGATGTGCCGTGCGGGACACTTACGGCACCGCCGAGATGATGCCCGCGGCGAGCGAATGCGAAGCGGGAACGCTGCACCTTTGGCCGGAGGCATGCGTGCTCGAGGTGCTGAGCGATGAGAGCGATGAGCCCGTGCCGCCGGGCACTGTAGGGCGCTTCGTGTGTACAGGGCTGATGAATGAGGCGATGCCCCTCATTCGGTACGAGATTGGGGATCGCGGGGCCTTGGCTCCAGATGATTTCATCTGCCCGTGTGGGAGGCGGCTTCCCGCCCTCCTCACCGTGGAAGGTCGCCTGGACGACGTGATTTTCACCCCGGACGGCCGCCGCATCGGCAGGTTGGACCCGGTCTTCAAGGCGGATTTGCCCATTACCGAGGCGCAGATCATTCAGGAGGATGCCCGCCGGCTCGTGGTGCGGTATGTTCCTGCTTTAGGCTTCAAGCCGCATCACGCGGAGGAGATTGCGGAACGCCTCCGCCAGCGTGTGGGTGAAATGGCAATTCACCTGGAACCCACCCGATCCATCCCGCGGGGAGCGAACGGCAAATTCCGTACGGTGATCAACCGAATGACGCGGCCCGCGGAGTAGCGCCCGGAATGCGTGTGCTCTATTTCTACCAGTACTTTACGACACCCAAGGGCTGTTGGAGTACGCGGGCCTATGAATTCGCGCGAAGGTGGGTGGCGTGCGGACACACCGTCACCGTCGTTACCAGCGTGTACGACAAATCGGACCTAAAGCCTCGGGGGCTCGTGTCTCGCTTCATGGTAGACGGCATCACGGTGATTGTTTTGAATGTGCGCCTCTCCAACAAGCACGGCAAACTGATGAGGATATGCACCTTTGCTGCTTATGCGTGCCTCGCGTCGTGGTATGCCCTAGTGCTTCCGGCCGACGTAGTGCTCGCCTCCTCGGGTCCCATAACGGTGGGGCTGCCGGCTCTCGTGGCCCATTATCTGCGGAGGCGCCCATTGATCTTCGAGGTGCGGGATCTATGGCCTGAGGGTGCCATTCAACTGGGGCTGCTGCGCAACCCCATCGCCATCGTTCTCGCCCGGTGGCTGGAACGAAGCTGTTACCGCGCCGCGCGGACGGTGGTGGCCCTCTCTCCGGGGATGAAGGAGTGGATCCAGCACAGATACGGCATCCGAAATGTAAGGGTAGTGCCCAACGCGGCAGACAACGAACAGGCCGCGCAGTCCGTGCCGCTCGAGCTGCCCTGCTGGGCTCAAGGGAAGAGCTTGGCGGTGTATGCCGGGACGTTGGGGCTTATTGACGATTGCAGCCAGATCCTGGAATGTGCCAAGGTTCTGAAGGCACGTTCCGTTGAGGATGTGGCCATCGCCATCATCGGGGATGGCCGTGAACGAGCTATGCTTCAATCCCGGGCACAGGAAGAGGGGCTGGACAACGTCCGCTTCGTAGGTCTCATCCCCAAGGAAGAGGTCATGCGGTGGCTGCTGGCGGCGAACTGCGCCCTCTTTGTGGTGCGGGATGTGCCCTTCTTGGCTACGGCGTCGCCCAATAAGGTTTTTGATGCGCTGGCGGCAGGGGTGCCGGTGGTTCAGACCTCTCAGGGCTGGATACGGGACCTTCTGGAGCGCGAAGAGTGCGGCATCACCGTTCCGCCCAAGGATGCCGAGGCCTTGGCCGATGCGGTGGTTCGGCTTGCCCGCGACCGCGCATTGAGGGCGAGGCTCTCCCATAATGCCCGCCGGGTGGCTCAAGCTCAGTTCGACCGCGGGCTGTTGGCCCATCAAATGTGCTCCATCCTTCTGGAGGCTGCACGAGTTCCATGAGCCGAAATGCTTGGCTCGTTACAGGCGGCACCGGTTTCCTGGGCAGCCATGTGGTACCCGCACTCCAGGCTGCAGGGTGCGGAGTTATCCTTCTCGTGCCGGCCTGGGAGCAGAAAGTTCGCAGCATGGTTGGGCGCGTGCCGATCCTGATCGGCGATTTGGCGGAAGGGGATGTGCGCTTGGGCGCCGCGGAGTTCGATGTGGTGCTCCATATGGCGGGCCTCGCCCATCGAACCGCTCGCAGGGAAGAGGATGCGGCACTCTTCCACAAGGTAAATGCCGGGGGAACGTACAATCTAATGAGGGCTTTGGAACGGGCAAAGCGGGTCCCCAAAGCCTTCATTTTAGTAAGCACCGTGGCCGTATACGGGCTGGAGGCCGGCGAGCTGGTTACCGAGGATGCCCAGCGGGCGGCGGCAGACCCCTACGGTGCGAGCAAACGCGAGGCCGAAGACGCCGTAATGCGCTGGTGCGCTCAATTCGGCGTGCGTTGCTGCATCCTGAGGCTTCCGTTGGTGGCCGGCAGGCGCCCGCCGGGGAACCTCGGGGCGATGGTGGAGGCCCTACGCAGAGGCAGATACTTCCGCATCGGGAATGGAGAGGCGCGGCGCAGTATGGTATGGGCCGAAGATGTTGGGCGCATCCTTCCCCAAGCGGCACTGGTGGAAGGAGCATACCACCTCACCGACGGATGGCATCCGAGCTTTTGTGAACTGGACGCGGCGCTCGCTCAGGCCATGGGCCGGCGTCCGCCACGATCCGTGCCGCTGGCCGCAGCGCAACTGCTTGCCCGCGCTGCGGACGTGGCGGAACGGCTCTCAAAACGCTCACTTCCGCTTGACACGTTGAAGCTGACGAAGATGGTAAGCACACTCACATTTTCGGACCAGAAGGCTCGCAATACCCTGGGATGGTCGCCATCAGGGGTGTTGGACCACGCTGCGGAGATCGTGTCTTGACCGGGACCGCGGCGCTCCTTGTGACACTGGCTTCGGCTGCGGTTGGGGCAGTCGCAACGGGGTTTTTGTTGCCGGTGCTTCGGGCGAGCATGGTGGATATCCCCAACGAGCGTTCGTCTCACACCACGGCAACGCCGCGCGGCGGAGGGATCGGCATACTGGCGGGTGCCGTTGCCGGGCTGGTGGTGGCCGGACTGCTGGGGTGGCCGCTTCCCGGGCCGATCTTTCTTTGTGCCGTTGGCGTCGTCGCTGCAGTGGGTCTCCTGGATGATTGGTTCCGGGGGCTTCCGGTTTGGATGCGCTTGGCGGCACAGGGAGCTGCGGCAGGGCTGCTGGTTTGGCGCTGCGGGCCGGTGCCGGCTCTAATGGTGCCGGGCGTTGTTTCTGTGCCGCTGGGTCCGGCGGCGAGCGCATTCACCGTGCTGGGGATTGTGGGTGCCATCAATCTCTACAACTTTCTGGATGGAATAGATGGTTTTGCCGGGATGCAAGGGCTCGTGGCAGGCGCTGCGCTGGGGGTCGCCTTTTGGGGAAGCCCGGTTTCCGCCGTCGGATGGGCCGTTGCAGGGGCGTGCCTGGGTTTTCTTCGCTACAATTGGCGCCCAGCCAGGGTGTTTATGGGTGATGTGGGTTCCACAGCGCTGGGTATGACGTTTGGAGCTTCGCCGCTGCTGTTACCTGCCGCCCATCGGCCGGCAGCGTTGTTTGCGGTGCTCCTAGCCTTATGGTTCTTTGTGTCCGACGGAGTATTTACGTTGGTGCGTCGCTTGTTGCGCGGCGAACGGGTGTGGCAGGCGCACCGATCGCACCTGTACCAGCGGCTGGTAGCTACCGGATTGCGCCACGACCAATTGGTGATCACTGTGATGGCGCCGGCAGCCCTTCTGGCGGGCTGTGGTGCCGCCGGCTGCCGGCTGCACGCTGCAGGAGTTTGCGCGGCAGCCGGCGGCGCAGCGGTTGCCGCCTTTGGAGCCTACTGGCTGTGGACGATCAGCCGGGAGGTCAGTGCGCTCGGGATTAAGCGATTGAGCAGAACGGACCGTCAGGTTGACACATCGCCCGCTCGGCGGGTACAGTAGCAGAACTTCGGCTGCCCGATATCAGTATCTGAACGATTTCTGAGCGGCTGAGGCGACGGCTGCTCCGTATGCAAGATCCACCCGGTGGTGAATACGATGGATAGGGCTACGTCCAAAACGGTGGGCCTAACGGGATCACTCCGCATCCTCAACCCGGTACTATCGCGGATCGCGCACCTCCGGAACCGGTACTATTTCTTCCTCGACGTTCTGATCCTCGCCGTCACTCCTACGTTGGCCCTCTGGTTGCGGAAGGATACGCTGGCGGGCGTGGACCGGTATGTTCCTGCGCTGCTCGCCTATACCCTCGTGGCCATGGCCATCCGCCTGCCCATCTTCCGCGCCTTTGGGATGTACAAGAGGTATTGGCGCTACGCTTCGGTTGAGGATTTCGTCCAGATCCTTCTTGCCGTGTTGCTTTCCACCTTCATCATCGCCGTGCTGTTCTACGGAACGTGGAACCGCGGTATGTGGGAAGTTCCTCTCCCCAGATCGGTACCGTTTATCAACGGGTTGCTGACGCTTTTGGCGGTAGGAGGGACGCGTTTCACCGCACGCGCCGCAGAGAACCTATTGCGGGGCGCTCGGCGCTACGAGGGCAAGCGGGTTCTGATTGTAGGCGCCGGCGACGCCGGTCAGAGCCTTGTTCGGGAACTGCGCACCAGCAAGCAGCTCAGGCTCTGCCCGGTGGGGTTCTTGGATGATGATCCTCGCAAGCATGGGCTGCGCATCCACAATCTTCCAGTGTTTGGCGGCCGCAGTAAGTTGGCGGAGGTCGTGCGCCGTTACCGCGTGGCGGAGGTCATCATCGCCATGCCGAGTGCCGGGGGGAAGGTCGTGCGGGGCTACCTCAAGCAGTGTGAAGCTGCCGGAGTCCCGGCGAAGACGGTGCCCGGTATGTCCGCGATTTTAGGCGGAGAAGTGACCGTCAGCCACATCCGCAATGTGGAGATCGAAGACTTGCTGCGCAGAGAGCCCATCCGCACGGACATCGGGGCAGTGCAAAGGTTGATCCACGGCAAACGCGTGCTCATCACGGGGGGCGGCGGTTCCATCGGCAGCGAGCTTTGCCGGCAGGTGCTCCAATGTGAACCGAGCGCATTGGCTGTGCTGGGGCATGGAGAGAACTCGGTATTCGAGATCCACGAAGAACTCAAGATGCTTGGAGGCACCCTCTGCGGAGACTTGCGGGATCTGAGCCGAGACGGCATCCAGGCCGTCATCGCCGATATCCGTATGCCGGATCGCATCCGATCCGTAATGGCTAAGTTCCAGCCCGATATGGTGTTCCACGCCGCAGCCCACAAGCATGTTCCGTTGATGGAGGCGAACCCAACCGAGGCAATCTCAAACAATGTGCTGGGTACGCAGAACGTGATTGACGCGGCCAGGGCTGCAGACGTGGCCCGCTTCGTGCTCATCTCCACGGACAAGGCCGTCAATCCCACCAGCGTGATGGGGGCGAGCAAGCGCGTGGCCGAGCTCCTGGTACTCCGGGCCGCCCAACAAACAGGAAGGCCCTACGTTGCGGTGCGCTTTGGGAACGTGCTTGGAAGCCGGGGCAGCGTGGTTCCTATCTTCAAGCAGCAAATCGCCAATGGCGGGCCCATTACCGTAAGCCACCCGGAGATGAAACGGTACTTCATGACGATCCCGGAAGCGGTACAGCTTGTGCTGCAAGCGTCTGTTTTGGGCAAGGGCGGCGAGATCTTCATGCTGGATATGGGCGAACCCGTCCGTATCCTGGATTTGGCGCGGGACCTTACCGAACTATCCGGACTGGAGATTGGGCGGGATATAGATATTGTGTACACCGGAGTGCGGCCTGGTGAAAAGCTTTTCGAGGAGCTGTTCGTGTCGGGTGAATGCTATCAACCCACACAGCACGAAAAGATCCTCATCGCTCGAAATGCCGGGGCCTTCGTTCCAAGCGAGCTGGACGAAGTTCTGGATACGATGCGCGATGTCGTAGCGCGTGACGATGCTGCCGCTGCCGTTGCTTGTCTGCGCAGGTTGGTTCCCGAATACCAGGACCGACCCTCTCCAGATGGCGAAGACGTGTCCCACGCGGTGGTGCAGCAGCCCCAGGCGGTTCTGTTGAGGGGCCGCGATGGCCTCTCGGACGCTCCGGCGCCCAGTTTCGCCCATCCCAAGATTACCGAGACGTGATTCCATCGGCTAAGGAGATATTGCCTTTTGATGCCTACGCGGTCCAGGATCCTTGTAACCGGTGCAGCAGGCTTCATCGGTTCCCATTTGGTGCGGCGACTGCTGGCGGACGGTTACTTGGTTCGTGCGTTGGATGACCTCTCGACGGGCAAGATGGAGCGCCTTGGTGGGTTGCTTGACCGCATAGAATTCCGCCAGGCGGATATCTGCGATCCTGACGTGTGCGCCTGGGCTGTAGAGGGAGTAGAGGGTGTGCTTCACGAAGCGGCACTGCCCTCTGTGGCGCGTTCCTTGGAAGATCCGAGGTCCGCAGATCGGGTGAATGTGGGAGGTACCGTAACCCTGTTGGAGGCGTGTCGCCGGGCCGGTGTGCGCCGCCTCGTGCTGGCAGGTTCGTCATCCGTGTACGGCGACTCCGCCGTGTTACCCAAGGTTGAGACGATGGATCCGGCCCCCTTGAGCCCCTATGCCGCCAGCAAGCTCGCCGCTGAATACTACTGCTCGGTATTCGCCCATCTCGGATACGTGGAGACGGTGTCCCTGCGGTACTTCAACGTATTCGGGCCAATGCAGGACCCTGCCTCGGAATATGCTGCCGTGATCCCCAAGTTCATTACCGCACTACTGGAAGGGCGCCCTGTTTGCGTGCATGGGGATGGGGAGCAGTCGCGGGATTTCACGTACATCGAGAATGTAGTGGAAGCCAATCTGCTGGCTTTGAATTCGCCCAAAGCGAACGGACACGCCATCAACATCGGATGCGGTGAGCGCACCACCCTTCTTCAATTGATCGCGGAACTCGAGCGGATTACGGGCAGGCGCGCTTCGGTGGAGCATGGACCTCCCCGCCCAGGAGACGTGCCCCATTCTCTGGCCGATATCAACAAAGCGCGAAATCTGTTGGGATACAACCCGAAGGTGGATCTGAGGCAAGGTTTGCAAAGAACGGTGGAATGGTTCGCGGCGGGCACGTCCGTTACCGATTAATCATGGGGTGCTGGCCCTCCTTCTCTGCTAAGAAAGTCCGAGAACGAGGCGACGGCGGCTGTGAAGGGCACCGCTCGAGGCGCGGTTGAGGAATGAGCACACGCAGGCGGCCAAGCAGCCGCGGCAAGCGATGGTTTCGGAAGCTGATGAGGACGGAAATGGGCCGGCAGCTCCTGTGGTTTCTCTTCGTTCTGCTGGCCGCCGGGTCCATCTCCTATGTCGTTTTGCGGCATGCCGCGCGCATGCATGGTGCAGCTCATTGAGGCACTCGGATGGCAGGACGCCGGGCCGCGCAGAAATGAATGGCTGATGACAACGGTTCTGGTTACAGGCGCTGCGGGCTTCATCGGATCCCACGTCGTAGACCGGCTTTTGGAACGCGGCAATGCCGTCGTCGGTCTGGATAACTTCGACCCGTTCTATCCTCGCGCCGTCAAGGAGGCGAACCTCTGCAGGGCCCGGGCAAACGCGGCCTTCACATTGAAAGAAGGGGACATCACGGACCCACGCGCAGTAGATGACGTAATGGCCGGTTTCCGGCCCGCGGTTGTGGTCCATCTGGCGGCCAAAGCCGGAGTGCGCCCCTCCATTACCGACCCGGCATCATATCTGCATACAAACGTTTTGGGAACGCTGAACCTCCTTCAGGCATCGCACCGCCATGGTGTGGCGCACTTTGTCTTTGCCTCCTCCTCCTCGGTGTACGGAGACAATGTTCCGGTGCCCTTTCGGGAAACGCAGCCTACGGATGCGCCTGCGTCGCCCTACGCAGCCTCCAAGCAGGCAGGCGAGCGGCTCTGTTACACCTATCACCATCTCTATGGGATGGAGATTACATGTCTACGTTTTTTTACCGTATATGGCCCGCGGCAGAGGCCGGATCTGGCAATCCATAAGTTCGTGGCGGGCATCCTGCGGGGCGACGCCATCCCGTTGTATGGCGACGGCCTCTCGAGCCGCGATTACACATACGTGGACGACATTCTGGATGGAGTGGAGGCCGCCATTTGCCGGCCTCGGGGCTTCCGCATCTACAATCTCGGAAGAAGCGAGCCGGTGAGCCTGAAGGATCTGGTATGCCTAATCGAGGGGGTCCTGGGGCGTCAGGCGACGATCGAACGGTTGCCTTCTCAACCCGGAGATGTAAGGGCCACGTGTGCGGATATCTCGCGGGCGCGGGCCGAGCTTGGATATGATCCCCACGTACGGCTAGAGGACGGCATCCGGCGCTTTGCAGAATGGTACCAGCAGCAAAATGCAGGAACTGCGGCGGAGGGCGGAGCATAGTCTACGGAGCAAAGCGCTGCTGAGGTGTCAGGCAATGAGCTGCGACATGGGGTGGGAACAGGGTTGGTTCGCAGTGTATACGCGTGCCCGACATGAGCATGCTGTTGAGCGGTACTTGCAGCGAAAGAACCTCGTTACCTACCTTCCCCTCAAGAAGGTTTGGAGTACGCGCCGGGACCGCAGGAAGAAGATCCTGCTTCCGGCGCTTCCCGGGTATCTCTTCATCCGGTGCGCCATGACGCCGGACGTGCGCGCTGAGGTGAAGAAGGCGCCGGGTGTGGTGAGCCTGATTTCTACCGATGGGATACCCAGCCGCATCCCGGATGACCAAATCAACTCTCTGCGGATCCTGCTGGAATCGGAACTGGAGGTGGAGACCCTATCCCGCTTCGAGCCCGGCAAGTTGGTGCGCATCCGTTCGGGACCTCTTGCCGGAGCTAGCGGCATTTTGGAACGCGTCAATCCCGGCAAAAACCGCCTCATCGTTCGTATTGACACAATCGGCATGGCATGCTCCGTAGATATCCACGAAGCAGATGTTGAACTCGTCGCCGATTGACCTTTCGTCGGTGGTACTACGAAGATGCCTTCACTCCTCAGGAGGCGGGGCGCTTCGGTACAGAAAAGGATGGTTCCCGATGGACGCTGTGTTGAGAAGAACCGTTACTGCAATGGCGTTGGCGGCTTGGGCGGGCGTTTGTGCTCTTCCCGCATGGGCAGTGGACGTGTCCCGTTACGGCAAACGCATGGAAGTCGGCGCCGGCGATGCCAAAGTGATCGTACTGTTGTTGCGCGGTTCGCCCTATCACATGGGCTATGCAGAGGGCAAGCTCTGCGCGCGAGAGATACGGTATATGGTGCAGGAAGTTGCCCCCAAGATGATGGCAGGGATGAAGGTGTCCCCCCAGCGAGTGGACGAAATCTGGAAGCTCTATGCCAAGCATCTGCGCAAGGACTATCTCGAGGAATTGAGGGGTGAGGCGGACGGATCCGGTGTACCGTTGCGCGAAATCCAAAGGCTGGAGGCAATCCCCGACATTTCAGAGTGGCACTGCTCCTTTTTTGCCGCGTACGGGCCGGCCACCAAGGGCGGAGAACTCGTGCAGATAAGGGCTCTGGATTACACAACCGATGCGGGGATCCAGAAGTACCCGGCCCTTAAGATCTATATGCCCGAGCGCGGGGTGCCGTTCGTGAACGTGGGTTGGGCCGGCATCTGCGGCTTGGTGAGCGGCATGAACCGTAACGGCATCGCCATGAGTGAGATCGGTGACGATTGGGATATGAAGACCGACACATTCGATGGCAGACCGCTCACCTATGTGATGCGCGACGCCGTGCAGTTCGGCCGAACCCTCGATGAGGCGGTGCGCCTCGTGCGGGACGGTCCGCGCACCACTTCACTCCTCTATTGCCTCTCTAGTGCGAACCCGCCTGCTGTGCGAGCGCTGAAAACGAGCCACGCCCACTGCATTGTCTACACACCTTCTACTCTTCCGTTCCCCCACATCACGGACACGGTCTACATGTCCATGGGGATGGACAGTCCGTGGAACCTCAAACTCTCCAAAGCGCTGAAGGCCGTTGCAGGCAAAGTGGATGTGCGCATCGCCCAGCAGATGATGCACACGTTGAAGACCGGCAGCTTGCATGCGGTTGTCTTTAAACCGGGTACCGGCGATTTGTGGGTCGCGAACGCCACAGACAAAGAGCCCGCATACAACCGGCCGTTCGTGCACTTCAACCTGAAACAAGCGATTGCCTCATCCTTCTTTGCCGCGCACACTGCGAAAGGGAGATTGAAGGCGCCCAGAGTGGCTGCACAGTAGCCGCTGTTTGCTGCTCCAATCCACCGGAGAGAACTACAGGGGGAGAGAATGCTGAGTTCCATTGTTATGCTTCTTGCTGCTGCCGTTGCATCGGCACCGGTGCCCGCGAAGCAATCATTGGCTGAGCGCCTCGGTTACAAGGCCACAGATCGGCTCTTGATCATCAACGGCGATGACACCGGCATGTGCCACGCCGCCAACGTGGCCACAATGGATTGCCTGGATCACGGGCTGATGACGAGCGCCACGATTATGGTTCCGTGCCCGTGGTTTACGGAGATTGCGCGCTATGCCAGGAGCCACCCGAAGGCGGACCTAGGCATTCACCTCACGCATACCAGCGAATGGCAGGTGTATCGGTGGGGACCCGTCGCTGGGGCCGCCGCCGTGCCGGGATTGGTAGACCCGGAGGGTTACTTGTGGCGCTCTGTCGAAGAAGTGTATGCCCACTCCAATGTTGCCGAGGCAGTGCGCGAGGCGAAAGCGCAGATTGACCGTGCCAAGAGGGCCGGTATTGACATTACCCATCTGGATTCCCATATGGGAGCGATGCAGTACAACGTGGCCTACCACCGTGCCTACCTCAAACTGGCCCGCGAGCTGGATCTGCCGGTTCGGATGGGCTCTCCCGACACCTATGCCCGCGCGGGCTTCCCAACGATCCGGGCGGAGGCCGAGGCCATGGGGCTCGTTTTTCCGGATAGGCTGATCCATGAAGAACACCCGGAGCCGGGCGAAAGCCGCAAACAGTTTTGGCTCCGCATCCTTAGGACATTAAAGCCGGGTGTCACCGAGCTTTATATCCACGCAGGAGTACCCAACGAGGAGCTCCAGGCCATCGCCAATTCCTGGCGCGATCGTGGCGAAGACTATGAGCTGTTCACTCGCGATCCCGACATACGCGCCGCGATCGAGCACGAGCACATCATCCGCATCGGCTACCGGGCATTGCGGGATCTGCAGCGCCGCGAGCATGCGGCTCGGCACAAGAGTTAGCCATTGCCCTGAAGGCCACGGCAGTGGAACACGGAGCGGCCTGAGAATGCGCCCTCCGGCCCTACCCCGTTACCTCGAGTTCGCGGCGAGCTGCGTTATAGGCATCCACCTCGATGGATCCTTCGCCCGTAAACGTGCACGTTACCGTCTCGCCCGGTGCCACAAAGGGCCAGTATCCCCACGTGGGGTAAGGGCCCGTGAAATCGCCTAACGGGTCCAGGCGCACACCCAATAGGGGCGGACCTCCGGCCGGGCAGTGAAGTGTCAGCTCGCCGGGGCTCTTCCAACTGAGGATCGGAGACGCCGCCGGCAGGCGCAGAAGCGGTGCAAAGGGCGCGGCTTCGTACGTGGAGAAGAAGTAACGGTTGTCGCTCCGGCCTGCGGTTCCGGCAGCAGAAAGCGCCAGCACCAAGACCGCCGGTTGGGCGGGGACCTTGGTCTGAATGCGCCCCACAGGAATGGAACCCCCGTCTTTCAACGCTGGGCAGTTCAAAGACCCGGCTGCCAGGTTTTCGCCGGAGATCGCGTCGTAGAGGATCCAGTCAAGGGTCCCCGGTGCGGCCGAAGGGGCAGACGCGCTCACCCAGGCTTCGGCGTCGAGTGTTTCTCCAGGGCTGAGGCGCAGGCTCGAATACCGGGCGCTCACCAACAGGGGTGCATAGGCTGTTCGGACTGCCCAATACGCCGGTTTTAACCCCCCAAAGTAATCCATCACATTCGTGCAGGATGTGTTGGGCCACGCTTCGTTGAACTGCCAGGGCATGCAGCCGCTGGTGCGCCATGCCCTGCGGCGGCTTGCCTCCACTGCATAGCGCAACCCTTCGTACTGCATCCACTGCCCGGCGAATACGAAGGCGGGCAGTTCCTCTATCTTGCCGAACAGTTCCTCTACGCGTTCCCGGTTGATCCACCACGCTCCGTGGTGCACCCATGCGGGATTTGTGCGGTCCGGCGGCCATAGGAAACTCGGACTAAGGACGCGCGCCAGGGTTCGCAGGTTCGCAGGCCCTTCGCAGCCGAATTCCGAATGGAGCAGGGGATCAATCTCGTTGTAAAACGTATAGTGCTGAGGGTCTCCCATATAGAGCCAATTGCCGTGCACATCGTGCATGCGGCCAGTGTTTGCCGGGTCTGCCGCGAATACCGGTCCCGATGGCGAGGTTGGGACATAGATGCGGTCCGGATCCAATTCCTGCACGATTTGTCCAAGGGCGGCAAGAACGGGATGGCTTGCGTCGAGGGGCCGGTAATCGCTGTTCGTCAACTCGTTGCCGCCGCACCAGAGCGCCAGCGACGGGTGATGGGCGCGCCTAAGCACCATTTGGCGGGCTTGATCGGCGCAATAGGCCACGTATTCCGCATCGTGGGCGGGTTCGTTGTCAATGCCGGAAGAGGATTGGGGAAACTCTTGCCAAACCAAGATGCCTGCTTCGTCGCAAAGATCGTAGAAGTGCTCTCGTTCCAAGAGGCCTCCGCCCCAAACTCTCAGGAGATTGCAGTGGGCTTCCTTTGCCAATCGGATGGCGTGAGTGTATTTCTTTCTATGGTGCGGCCCGTAGAGCTGGTCAATGGGTGCCCAGTTCCATCCGGCCAGAAAGATGCGCTTCCCGTTGACCACCAAAGTATAGGGAAGGGCCTCGGGAGGCGCTCCTTCGTTGGGAACAGCTTGAATGGAGCGGAAGCCGATGCGGCGCTGCCACTGATCGAGGATGCTGCCGCCGGCATTCTTCACCTCCACACATACGGTGTAGAGGGGCTGGTCCCCGTATCCGTTAGGGTACCAAAGAAGCGGTTTCTCCACGCAAAGAGTGCAGCTCCAGTGCGTCGGCCCGTCCCCTGAGACTTCGGCGGGGCCGGACGCCTGCGCTACCTGGCTCCCCGCAGGATCCTGCAGGCGCGCCTCCACAACCACAGGCTGGACATCCTGGCGTTCCAGCTCCACGTCGAGAGTGACCTCGCCCTCCGATGCGCCCACCACACGCGGATGGGCGCGCACGCTTCGGAGGCGGGCCTGCTGCCAAACCTCGAGCCAAACGTCCTCATGGATGCCCAGCGGCACCAAACGGGTGCACCAATCCCATTGGTAGGCGAAACGAGGTTTCCACAGGCGCACGCGACTTGTCCAACCGATCTGTGCCTGTTGTTCGGGTTCGAAGGGCGCATGCTCCACAACGACGATAAGTCGGTTGGTTCCCGATCGCACAGCTTCTGTTGCGTCTAGGTCGAAGCTGGTGTAGGTACCCTGATGCTCGCCAAGCTTCCGGCTGTTGAGGAAAACGTAACAAGCATAGTCCACGCCTTCAAAGTGCAGAAGCGCGCGGGCGTCTTCCGGTAACGATCCAAGCTGAAAATCCTTGTGGTAGACCCAGTCGCGCTGGCTGGTCCATTCCCAGAAGCGGCTGTTGAGATCCTTCCAGGGATCCGGGAATTGGCCGGTACGAAGGAGGTCCGACTGCACGTCTCCAGGCACTTCGGCTGGGATCCAGGGCGGAACGGGCGGGTTCAAGCGATCCAGGGTGCAATCCTCGTGGCCGATCCGCCGCCACTGCCATTCTGAGGGTACCAGCCCCAGAATCCGCCAATCAGAGCCGCTGAGCATGATGTGCATGGGTTCCACTCCCAGGGTATTCCGTTCGACACAGGCTAGGCCAAGCGACGGCCGGTATCCATAGGATACCCTGCGCATCGGTGCGTCGCCGGAAAGGCTTGTGCCCGCCGAGCCGGCTTTCGATCCCGGGCAGGTGCAAACCTATTCACGCACGTGGATCGCAAGTGGAGCAGGAGGCGGGCACAAACGGCGCGAAGTAAGGGCATGAATTGAGCAGGCAATGCTCCGGCACAATTCACCGCAGGTAGGAAGGGATAATGCGCTTTTTGTGCATCGGCGACGTGCATATCGGGCGGAGCTCCAGCCGCGTACCGCCGGGTTCGGATGCTCCGACGGGCGCGGCCGATGCTTGGCTGCGCGCAGTGGACGCGGCGATTGAATGCGACGCCGACGCCGTGCTGGTAGCAGGCGATCTGGTGGACGACAACTCCGGCTACTTCGCGGCCCTTGGTCCGGTGAAACAGGGAATGGAGCTTTTGGCAAAGCACGGCATCCCCGTGTATGCCATTGCAGGCAACCATGACTTCCGGGTTCTTCCCAAGATGGCTCCGGCACTGGCACCTTTGGGCTTCCATCTCCTGGGGATAGAGGGCGTGTGGGAATGCGCATCCGTAGCAACGTCGGATGGGCAGGACCAAGTGCGGCTTTGGGGCTGGTCCTTCCCTGGACCAAGTTGGAAGCAAAGCCCGATAGCCGGATTTCCCAAAGAGGAGATCGGTGCTGCCCGGCTGCCCGTGTTGGCGATGGTGCACGGAGAGATTACTTCGGGGCCAAGTTACTATGCGCCGCTTTTTCTGGAGGCTATGCGCCGTTGCAACGCGGACCTATGGCTCGTTGGGCACGTGCATAAGCCTGCAGATTATCGCAGCGAGGGGTTCAGCGTGATCAACCTGGGTTCTCTCCAGGCGCTGGATCCGGGCGAGGCAGGTGTCCGGGGCGCATGGCTGGTGGATGTGACGGCAAGCGGTATCGAAGCGCGCCAGATCCCTGTGTCCAGCGTTGGCTACCTGGAAGCCACCCTGGACGCCGGCGGCATCCGGGATGAAGCGGATCTCACGACCGCCTTTGAGCAACTGTTCGAGTGTTCTGTCTTCCCGAATGACTATGAGCTGCTGCGTGTATACCGGGTGCGTGTAGGCGGGCGGTCCTCCCGTTTGGAAGATCTCCGCAAGATGTGTGAGCGCATCCAGACCGATCAGCCGTGGCTGCGTGATCGGCGCATCGTTGTGGATCAGGTGGTGTTCGAGGCCCTTCCGGAACTGGATCTGCAGGAGTTGGCCGGCCGGCACGATGCGCCCGGGGTTTTGGCCCGCATGATCCTTGCCTGCGAGGCCGGGAGGCTGGACCAGGAGTACCCGGATCTCATGAGGAATGCCGAGCAGGCGCGCTCTCGATTGTTGAGGAAGGCCGATGTCGGGAACGACACACTCTTGCCGCCTATGCCTCAAATAGTGCGGGAAGAGTGTGTTCGCTTACTCGAGGCGCTGCTGACAGGGAGGCAGGGGCACAATGCTTGATGAGAGCAAAAAACCAGCCCTCCTCCTGCGCAGCTTGGCCGTGCAGCGCATGCCTGGGATCCGGAGCCCCGGCTTCGAGATGAGGAACCTTGGCTCGGGGATCAATGTAGTGTTTGGGCCGAACGCCTCGGGCAAGACGACAACAGCGGCAGCAATCCGGTGTTTGATGTGGCCTCAGATCGCACCGCCGCAGGCTGCCATAGATGCGGAAGTTCTGGTTGCCGATAAACCGGCCAGGTTCAGCCTTCATTCCGGCGTGCCGGACTACGGCGGCGAAGCTCCCCGCGTAGTGGGAGCGGATCAGGCGGACCGCTATTCATTGGGCCTCCACAACCTCCTCGTTGCCGACGGAGCGGGATACGCCAAGCAAATCGTTGCTGAAGCCTTGGGCGGTTATTCCGTGGATGAGGCGACCAGAGTACTCCAGTACGGTGAGTCTTTGGGCGTTCCTACGAGGACGACAGAATTCCAAAGGCTGAAAGAAGCCCAAAAACGGGCGAAAGAAGCGCGGAAAGCCCAGGAACAGGCGCTGCAGGCACAAGAGCGGCTGGAAAAGACGCAGCACGATCTGGAAGAAGCGGAGATCGCCAGGAAGTGGGCAGACGTCTATCAGGCTGCCATTGAATATCTCACTCAGCGCGCCAAGGTTGCTGATGCAGATGCGCAACTGAGAGCGTTCCCGGAGCAAGTCCAAAAGATGGACGAGGCATTCGAGGAGCGCATCAACCACCTGAAGCAGCAGGCAGAAGAATGCCGCCAAAGGGTTCAGGAACTGGCCGCACAATCCTGCCGCGCGGTGGAAGCTCTCAAGGAGACTGGCCTGTTGCGGCGGGCTGTGTCCCCAGGGCAACTGGATCGGCTCGATGAGCTGGCATCGCGCCTCGAGCGTGCAGAAGAGAATGCGGCGGAACTGGAAGATAAACTGCGTATCGCGGAGTTGCACCGCAACGATGCAGCGCGACGCCTCGGTCCGGAAGTGGATCAGGATGTACTCCGAGGGGTCAACTTGGAAGCCCTGCACGTTGCGAGCCAGTTTGTTCGTGATGCGGCGGACGTGGCGGCTCAGCTCAGGGCACGCGAAGAGCTGCGGGCAGTGCTGCAACCGGGCGAGCAGATTAGCCGGGATCCCGATGAGGCTGTGAAGCTGCTCCGGGAATGGCTGCGTTCTTCCTCCGGCGTTCCTCCGGTGGCCTTGTGGTTCGGGATCGGCGGCGGATTGCTCCTGGGAGCCGGTATGGCCTTGGCCCTAACCATTCATCCGGCGTTTTGGGCGCTTTGCGGAACGGGCACTGCCTTCATGATGGTTGCCGCCTTGCGACGACGAAGTGCTTGGGCGGCGGAAATCCCGGGCCGGTTCCGCCTTACGGGCTTCGCCGAGCCCGCGTCATGGATGATACAAGATGTGACCCGCCGACTGCAAGAATTGGAAACCGCAGTTATAGATTTCCGGCTGGAAGCACGACGGCAGGAGGTGGAGCGGCGCTATTCCGGGTTGGATGACCGGGCTCACGAGACCCAGCGGCGCGCCCAAGAACTTGCAAGCATTCTGGGCGTGGCGTCTAAGGCCGATGACAGCGGGTTCTATGGGGCATGGCTTGCCCAATATGCCGAACTGGTGCGTGCGTGGCGGGAGGCTGAGGATCAGTGCGTCCAGCTTCGGTCCAGTTTGGCGGCGGCCCAATGCGAGCAGGCTGAGGTTTTGGCGGAGGTCAACAGGATCGTGGCTCCGTACGACGCAGGATCGGCGCAGAGTTCTTCCACGGCCAAGGGCGCCATTCGCCGGTTGAGGGAACGGGAAGACCGACGATCCCGCGCCCGTGCTGAGATGGATCGCTGCCGCGGGGAGTTGCGCAGACTTTGCAGAGATTGGCGGCGCGTACGGCAGCAGTTGGAAGAGGCCTATGGCACTGTCGGCCTCGAACCGGGAGACGAAGGCGGCTTGCACCGCATGCGCGAGCTGAGGAGGGAGTGGGCGGAGGTCCGGCAGGAGCGCCAGAAGAGCGCCACGCTGGAGGCGAATGCGATGGACGCTCTGCTGGGCCGATCCATTCCCGACGATCGCTTTCCGAGGATGCGGCAGTGGCTGGAGGATCTCGCCACGCATCGCGCGGCAGGTACGCCTGCACCCCATCCACTCGATGCGGCGGCTTTGGAGGAAGAAGCTAGGCGCCTGGAGCACAAGGCAGAGCGCGGCGGCGTCCTTCGCACGGAGCTAGGCTCGTTGAGGCAGCAGATAGACCAGGCTTTGGGAGATCGCAGGCTCGAGAAAGCCTTGGCAGAACTGGATGCGGCACAAAGCGCCTACCATCGCAAGGTCGAAGAGGCTCTTCGGAAAGTGACAGGATGGTGCATAGCCCAGGAGGTGTCGCAACAGACACAAGAGTTCGGTCTGCCGGAAGTGTTTCACCGGGCCAAGGATTATCTGCATGCCTTCACACAGGGCCGATACCGATTGGAACTGCACCGTTCCTCTGGGGCATTCCAGGTATGGGACACTGTGGATGAAGAGCACCGCTGTGTAGACGAGCTTTCCACAGGCACAAGGATCCAGTTGCTTCTTGCTGTGCGTCTGGCGTTTATCGAATGCCAGGAGCCTGGCCCGATGCTGCCCCTACTTCTAGACGAAACGCTCGCCGACAGCGACGAACACCGGATGGACGCGGCGATCACCGCCATCGGAGAGGTGGCAAGGGCAGGGCGCCAGGTCTTCTACTTTACCTGCCGGCCCGAAGAGGTGGCGCGGTGGAGGCAGGCGGCTGCCGCGGGCGTGCCAGTACAGGTGGTGGACTTGAAGTCCGTGCGAAATGCGGCTGGGCCGGATCTTGTGACGGTGGCTGTGCAGGAGCTCCCAGTGCCTGATCCCGCCGGTATGGATCACGAAGAGTATGGGCGGTCGCTGGGCGTGCCCGGATTCGTGCCGGGAAACGGCATCGGATGGGTGCATTTGTGGCATTTCGTAACCGACGGAACGTACCTGCAACACCTGCTTCGTCTGGGCATCGAGCGTTGGGGCCAAGTTGAGGCTGAGTGGAGACGGCCTTCGGGAGGGGACGCGCGGGTGGAGGCCATCCGGAGCCAAGCGCTGGGCATCGCTGCCATCTACCGCCGAGTAGATGAAGTGTGGCGCGAAGGCCGCGCCGGGCGGCTTACACAGGAAGCTCTGGAACGGTCGGGTTGTATGACTACTGCCGCCTTCCGCGAGGGGCTGTTGCGCGTAGCTCGCGAGGTGGATTGGGACGGGACGCGCTTTGTGGAGCGGCTGGATGACGGGGCGGTTCCCCGCTTCGGAGGCCAGAAATTGCGGCGGCTTCGCGAATTTCTGATGGCAGAGGGCATTCTAGCCGAGGGACAGCCGCGGACCCCGGAAGAGGTGCGCAGCGCAGCATTGGCCGCTGCGGAGGAACAGGTGCGCGCCGGGCGGCTGGATGCGGCACAGGCTCGCCAAGCGGTAGAGCGGGCGTGTGCGGCGATCGCTACGGCTTCGTAAGAAAGTGGGGCCGCGGGTTGCCGGTTTGTACGCCGGCTTGCGATTAAGTTATGTGGAAGATGCCCGGCAGCCTGGCGCTTCGCTAGGCCGGCTTCTGGCGCGCGGGGTCTACTGGGCAGCGGGGCAGATTGGCGAGGAGAACCATGCGCATTCGTGTTGAGTTGCGGTTGGATCGGCCGATTGCGCTGCCGATCAATCACCAGCACTTGCTTGCAGGGGTGATCTATTCCTTTCTCCAGCGCGGGGATGAGGAGTATGCACATTTCCTCCACGACGAGGGATACCTCGCATCGGAAGATGAGCGCGACCATCGCCGTTTCAAGTTGTTCGTGCACTCCCCGATGCGGTCGAAGCGGCGCAGGGTAGCCGGTTCTGTGCTGCAACTAGGTCCGGGTAAGGCGGAATGGCTGGTCTCCTCGCCAATTGATGATTTCTTGACAGCGTTTGCTGTAGGATTGATGGCAAGCGGGGAATTGGACCTTGGGCGAGTGCGCATTCCGATTGCGTTGGTTCAGACGCTCGCGGCGCCTGTTATGCGTGAAAGGATGCGCTTCACCTGTGTTTCACCGATGGTGGTGTCGGTGACGGATCGCGAGGAGGGCGTGGGACGCACCCGGTATTTGGTGGCCGAGGATGCGGAATTCAGCGAGCGTGTTCGGCAGAACCTTTTGGCCAAGTATGCTGCGATGAGCGGGGGGAAGCTGCCGGCCGATGACCGGTTTATGATGCGTTTTGACGCGGACTACCTGGCCAAGCGCCGGGGCACGAAGTTGGTGGAATACAAAGGGATCCGCGTGCGGGGGATGATGGCCCCCTTCGAGGCGTGGGGATCTCCTGCGTTGATGGAAGTAGGGTACCACGCGGGCTTTGGCGAGAAGAACGCCGGCGGCTTTGGGATGGTGGAGGTGGAAAATGGATAGGTTCCGGTTTACAGGGAACCCATTCGTGGATGCTGGGATCGCCGGGATTTGTGCTGCTGCGGGAAAAAACGCGCCTGAGGATATTGACGATGCCGCGCTTGACCGCGCCTTCGAAACGCTGGTGCGAATCATGACGAGCGAGGCTATGTTCAAAGAACGCCGAAGTGGGAAGAAGAAGTCTTCGAAGTTCGCAACCAGCGAAATGACGGCGATATTTCCCAATGGACCCCTTTCCCAGGCAAGCTATTCATCCGATGACCGCAAGCGCGATGAGTACAAGAAGAGGGTACGGGGTAAGTACGAAGCCGTGAAAGCGTACCTGGCTGGAAAGGCGACGCCTGATCCGCACTTGGGAATCTGCTTCGTCGATGGGAGCCCGGCCGTTATGCGCGTGGGCAATGATGAATTTCCTTTAGTAGATAGCAAGAACAGGCGGAACTTCCATCCCGGGCTTCAGGCGGGTCACGCTGTGGGGGCGAAGGCAGCGTTCGCATTGGAATTCTTTCCGCTGTCGGTCCTGCGAACAGGGATCAACAGCGGTTTTTTCTGGTTTGTGCATACGGCCAGTGAGAAAATCGCAATAGCATGTGCGCGGCTCACACTCGACAACATGAACCGATCCATATCGCGAGGAGATGGGCTCGGGTTCTACGGGGATTGGCATATCAGCACCGAGATGACGGATGCTGCCCTCGTAGCTCTTATCCGAGATCTCATGAGCGGCCGCATTCAACAGGCACTTACTTGGCGGGATATCGAGGATGGTGGATTACCCGTAACTGCCTATGTTTTCTCCAACGACAATCGCCGCCCCAATATCGCTGCTCACGATTTGCCGCATCGGCTATTCTACTTCTTTGCGGTGCTCAACAACGACAAAGGTGCCTTCGATCGGTTCAACCGCGAGGTGCTTCAAGATGAACGTGTAGGCCAGCGCGTCCCGCGCAAGATGTTGGGACAGGAACCAATCCTGACTGACTGCTTTGCACGGGGAAACAAGAACGCCGCCGGGTCCTTGCAAGGTGGTTGGAGGGCACATAGCCTGTACGCGACGGAGGTGCTGGGCATGAACGGTATGTTCATCCATACCATCGAGGAAGTTTCTGAAAGGATCATAGCGCACGAGAAAGCCGATGACCTGATTGTAGCCTTGCAGACGCAGGACGCCCCGACGCGTGCGCTTATACGCTTGACGCGCATGGGGTTGGTGTCTTTTGATGAATACTCTCACCTTGTTCCGCCGGATGTTCGTACCGCAGCGAAGATCGCACGCGATTATTTGCTCGCAGCGCTTTACGATAGGAAGCAAGCACAAGCCAATGACAGGAAATTCGAATGTTGGTCGGGCGAGCTGAAGCCGGCGGCCGAAAAACACGCTCTGATAACTCTAGTCGAGGCGATTGGCTCGAAGCTAAGCGGGGACAGGGATCTCGCCAAGTCCCTGGCGACGGAGCTTGCAAAGGCGAAACGGGTGAGCGACCTCCGCCGGGCGATCCTTCGTATCATGCGCAAGGGGGGGCTGTCGTGGAGTGACTTTGTGATGATTTTCCCGCCAGAAGATATCCGGAAGAGCTTTGAGGTGCGGGATTATCTGCTCGCTTATCTCTTCGCGGCGTTGCGCGATGCTGAGTTGCCAGAACCGGAGCCCGCCGATGAGGAGGCAATTGAGCGGGTGGAAGAGATTGTGGCCTAATCTGGAATGCGAACACAACGACCAGGAGAATGAAGAAAATGAGCAATCCTGTACTGACTTCAGCCATGTTGATCGAAGCCACTGGAGCCGCATTGAACAATGCCGGTGCTGACGAAGGGCAGCGAACCGACAACGCTGTTGTGGTGAAGAAGATCAGAGTGGGGCGAGCCGAGTTCCCATATGTATCCGGGCAGGCGGTCCGCCGGTGGTGGCGCGAGGTGCTCTATGAAGATTTTGGGTGGCAGCCTAGCCCTGTAACGCGGGAGGCCAAGTCTGCTTATACTTCAGGTGAGCCAGTGAATTACCCTGACGACGACATGTTTGGGTATATGGCTGCGAAGAAAGTAAAAGGGCAAGCGCGTAGCCAAAAGAAGGACAGCGCCACAACCGATGCGGCGACTGGGGACGAAACCAGTGAAGGGTCCAAGGAGAAAGGCGACACCGGCACCCAGCGACGCATAAGTCCACTCAAGAACAGCTTGCTTGTATCTGTCCTGCCCAATGCCGTGACGTCCGATTTCGGCCATTTCTCCAGGGACTTACCGGTGGACAATCCGAATATGGTTCCGTTTGAACACGAGCATTACACCACGTTCTTGCAGGGTGTGTTCACTATAAGTCTTCGAGACGTTGGAAGGTTTGAATGCGGCTTGATGCGAGATCTGCCGCTTGATGCTCCGGTTCCTGAAGGGGGAAGAGTCCTGCACGAAGCCCAGGGAAACCTGCAGCCACGTGTGCTGAGCCTTTCACCTGCCGAGCGGAGAAAGCGCGTGGCGGACACGATCCTGGCGCTAGGCCGCTTGCGGCATGGAGCAAATCTTACGCGAAACCTGTCCGACGTGGTTCCCGTGGTTCTGCTGATGGGTTTTCTGGATGGCGGCAATGCCCCGTTCCAACGTTTGTTCACGAGCCACGACACCTCCCACGTGGAACTCGACCTCGAACGTCTGAGGTCGGTGGTGGGCGATTACAAAGACAGGATCCTCGGCGATCACACACTCTACTTCGGGTATCGGCCAGGGGTTCTGGCGAACGAAGCGCAGGTGAAGGAGGCGCTCAGCTCTGGGATTGACGGTGTTTCGTTTGTCGTGGAGTCGCCTGGAGGTGTCATCAGAATTGTAGCAGAGCATATAAATGCTGGCCGGGTGGAACTGGATTGAACCTCCATGGACGCAATTCGCATTGATTTGCGTGCGTACACAGCCTCATTCCGGATCCCAGGGATGATGGGCTACCAGGCGACTGCCATGGTACCGCCTCCCGCAACGGTATACGGCATTGTGGCCGCTGCAAACGGCCGGGAAGTAAGTCCCGCGGAAACATGGATTGCCTACCGCTTCTCTTATGAAGCACGGTGTCAGGACTTGGAGAAGATCATTGCTTTTCGTGAAGGCGGCCCATACTGGGACAGGAAGCTCAATGCGGTGAACACCGTCCCAATTATCAGAGAGTTCCTGTATGAACCGCATCTCGTGCTGTACCTCAAGCCTGGGAAGTGCTCGGAGGCGTTCCTTAGGCCGCGTTATCCCCTGTTGCTGGGCCGTTCGCAAGACGTGGCTTATGTGGAACGGTTCGAGCCGACCCAATTGGACCGAGTGGTCGTGGCTCACGTGCGCGGTGTATTGGTACCCTTCCCGATCCACGGAGTGCGGTCCCGTATTCTTGGGCTGCCAACCTATTTGGATATGGCAACTCGGAAACCGCTGGCGGTGAAACCATTTCACGTGCTTGACCCTGCGGACCCGCCGCAGAAGGCGCCGGATGCAAACCTTTTCTATCGTGACCGGAATGACCAAACGGGCCTGGCTGTCCCAGTTCTGGACGAACGCATACTGATGCCATGAATGAGGAGCCCCTCGCCAAATCCAGTCCATCGGTAACTCTGGCTGCGCACACAGCCGATGTGGTCCACGCAGTGAAGCAGTTAGTCCAGGCAGTCCATGAGCCGCTTTCCGGCCTGGTCCCGCCTTACTTTACCGATATGTTGGTGGTGGCTGCTGTGTTTCACGACCTGGGCAAAGCGGCTGAGGGGTTTCAGAGGTCTCTGAAGGGGGCGGCCTGCGGTGCTTCGATGCCGTGGGGGTACAGGCATGAGGCGCTTTCCGCATCCATCCTTCTGAAATCGGGTTTGGCGGATAAATATGGATTGGAGTTGTTTGCTGCAGTGCTCACGCACCACAAAACGCTCGACGACGAAGACCTTACGCGGTGTACTGCCCATACGATGCCCCAGACAGTGTGGTGTGCCATTGGTCGGCAGGAATGGAAGGAACGGGTCGCAGAGCTCAGGCGCTGGTGGTGCTGGATAACCGATTATCTGACGACTGGTGAAGCAGCGCAGTGGCTGGCTTCATTACCCTGCGCTCTTCCTAGTGACCCCTCGGAATTACCGGACCTTTACGATGCAACTGTGAATTTACGCCGTAAGCTCTCGGATGTCGGCGACATTGAAAGCGGTTCAATACCGTGGATACTAGCGCGCGGTTTCCTCATGGCAGGAGACCATTTGGCGAGTTCAGGAAAATCGGCTCCGATTGAGCGCTTGCCGTCGCACAAGATCCTCCCGCCCGAAGGGTTTCAGAAACGCATCAGGTCCGTTCGGATTTCTGCGTTGTTGGAAGCTCCCACTGGTTCTGGAAAGACAGAGGCAGCCCTCCACTGGGCATTAGCCAATCGGGCCGGAGGGGAGCGGATCATCTATATATTGCCGTACCAGGCGAGCATCAACAAGATGGGGGAGCGCCTGTCGGCGCTTTTCGGCATCGAGCAGGTCGGGATCCTTCACCACAACGCGCAGATTGAGGAGTTCCAACGTTATTTCAACTCGCCGACGGACAATTATGACCAGGCGAGCGACCTTGCCAGAAAACGCGTTGAGGATACTCGCAAGTTCTACAGGCCGATCAAGGTTATGACGCCCTATCAGGTTTTAAAGCTTCTGTTTGGCACACGATACTTCGAGATCGGTCTCGCCGAATTGGTGGGCGCATTGGTGATCTTCGATGAGATCCATGCATATGACCCACACATAGCTGCACTCATCGAGATCGCTGTAAAACGTCTCATGCGTTTGAATGTGCGCTTCTTGTTTATGTCGGCCACATTTCCCGACTTTCTTAAGGAACGCATCCAGAAGGTGTTGGGCGCGCACGCATTCATTGGACTGGATGAAAATGATGAGCGCGATGCGCGCCTGATGAACACCGCCCGGCATAGGCTCCGGTTATTGGACGGCAATCTAGAGGATGCCGTACCGGCGATTGTGAAGGCAGCCCAAAGCAAGAGTGTGCTGGTGGCATGTAATCGCGTTACGCAAGCGCAAGAAATTTACCGAATGTTAAAGGACAAGATATCGTCAATCGCCCTGCTTCACAGCCGTTATATGCCTCTGGATCGTCATCGCATCGAGAATGGATTGGTGGCCTACCCCGACGATCCGGACCCGGCGAGGCAACAGATGCCGAACGTATCGGTGGTTGTGGCCACGCAGGTGGTGGAGGTCTCACTGAACATCTCATTCGACACGATTTATACTGAGGCTGCACCCGTCGATGCGCTGTTGCAGCGTTTCGGCCGCGTCAATCGCCTGAACCAGAACGGGGCGCCAGTGCCGGTGTTTGTATGTACGGGCTTTGAGCGAGACCGGGTACGGCACATCTATGATCCACGGCGGATCGAACTCACGCTGGCGTCTGCTCCCGAAGGTGAGGCGCTCTTTCCGTCCGTTGAGAAAGCGTGGGTCAATGCCGCCTATTGCGGCGGGTACACGGATCATGAGCAAAGGAAATACGAGAATGCGTACAAGGCATTTGATCAGGTTGTGCGTGGGCTGAGACCTGCGTTCACTGGATCCGATGCCGACTTCTATGAGCTCTTCAACAACTACAACGTCGTCCCAGCGCGGTATGCGCATACCTACCGACGAGCAGCTGAAGAAAGACGCTTCTACGATGCCGCCGGCTATATCGTGCCGTTGTCCACCCCGGCGTTCCAAACAATGAGAGCCTGGGCCCAATTTGACAAGGTCAATCACGTCTACGCTCTGGATCGGCGGTATGATCGCGACCTCGGGCTGCTCAATGAGCCAGAGGTGGACAGATCTTATTTGGAGGAGGCTTTAGACGATCAATGCCTCTAGCATCGGGGGAACCGGCGCCCCCTCCCTTACCGCGTCCGGTACCGAAGTGCACTATGCTGCCCTGTGCGAGCGCAAGCTCTGGTGGTTCACCCACGGCATGGAACAGGAGCACTCCTCGGACACTGTTGCCGACGGCCGCTACCTCCATGAGGCCTCTTTCCCCAGGCGAGAGAATGAGGTCTTCCTCGATGGCCGCGTGCGCCTCGACGGGCTGGAGGTGTCCGGCCGTAAGGGCGTGGAGGCCGTGGTCACCGTTCATGAAGTCAAGCGCAGTCGCGCCAAGCATCGGGCCCAGCGCTTGCAGCTTCTGTACTACCTATACCTTCTCCAGAACCGTGGGGTTCGCAACGTTCGGGGGGTGCTGGAGTATCCCAAAGAAAAGCGCAGAGAACAGGTGACGCTTACAGACACAGGGCGCCAGGAGCTCCAGCAGGTCTTGGCGCGGATAGAAGCTGTGCGCGCCATGGCAACGCCGCCCGTGGTACCGGAGCCGATGTCCATGTGCCGGGAATGCGCCTACCAGGAATTGTGCTGGGGCTGATCACCTGATCACATCGAAAGGATGCCGGGATGCAGCAGAACGAAAATCGCCCGCGGTGCGTCATCAGCACTCTAGGGACCAGCCTTCTTACGAACCAGGCGGAGAGCGACCTCCAGCATCTTTTGAGGAAGACTGCGAACCTTCGCCGGGAAGATTATCAGGAAGACGATCTCCGGCAAGTGGAGCTTCGCGAACGGCAAGTCCGCCGGGAAATTCTGCATGCGTCTCGAGATCGGGTTCGGGCGATGAGCGCCGAGCTCAACGGTATTCTCGCTCTGCCTGGCGGGTATCTGAGCGATCTGCACTATCTGCTGCATACCGACACGCTCCAAGGGGAACTGTGCGCGCAGATCGTTAAGGATTGGATGGCGCATGCCGGATATCGGCACGTGCACCTGACGAAACTAGGCGACCTCCGCACCGCGAGCCAGGAAGAGTTTGCCTTGGGGATCGACAATCTGCTCCACTGGTGCGATCAAACCCTCGGGGATCTGCGCACCAACGGCTATTTCATCGTGTTCAACCTTGTAGGCGGCTTCAAGAGCCTGCAGGCGTATATGCAGACGATCGGGATGGTCTATGCCGACGAGATCTGCTACATCTTCGAGGGCCCGGGTTCCCCATTGCTGCGCATCCCTCGCCTTCCTTTGCGGATCGTGACAACACCGCTTGAGAAACATGCCGCATTAGTCGTTCGGCTGGCTTGCGGTGAAAATGTGCCCGCGGGGCAAGTGCGCCGTCTCCCTGAAGCCTATGTGAACATTGTGGACAATGGCGCCACACTGGGTGAATGGGGCAAGCTGGCCTGGAACCAAATAAGGCGCGATGTGCTGGCGGGCGATTTGCTTTCACAGCCGGGCCTGGTCTATGAAGAGAGCTTCAAGCACGCCTATCAGAGCATCTCCGATTCCGACACTCGGGTTGCGCTGCAGGAAGCCTTGGCTAAGGCGTCCACAGTGTGGCGCAAAGGCGGCTTTACAGGGCTGCGCGCCGACGAGGAACTGCGATACACAGATAACGCCGAACACCCCAAGTATGGGCACTTCCGCATTCATGACGCGCTGTGGGCGAGCTGCCAGCCCATTGCCCGCGCGTTATGGATGCGGCGCATCGGATCATTGGACAGTGTCACTCGAGAGCCCTAGGTGATTGCTCTCACTCAAAAGGAGGTTCTATCATGCCAAGGCACGTACCCGCTGCGCCGGAGTGGCAGAATCCAATCCGCCCCGGCGTGCAGTCCATCACACTAAACTTGAAGACCATTACGCCCATGTTTGGGGGCGGGTATCAACCGCGCGAGGTAGATGCAGACATGCCGATCCGCCCCGCCGCAATCCGCGGGCATCTGCGCTTCTGGTGGCGGGCGCTCTACGGCAGCCGATACGCAACGGCAGAGGAACTTTTCCAAGCAGAAGAAGCGCTCTGGGGGAGTGCTGAGAAGGCAGGCAGTATCGCAATCCGTATACCCAAGGCCGAGCTGGGGGCCGAATACACTGGATACGACACGACTTCAAGATCACCAAGGCCCGAACCGGTGTGGGCGGAATGGTCGAAGAACAAAGAGGGGAATTGGAAGAAACCTCCTCGGGTGGTTCAGCCATGGCCAAGTTACGCACTTTTTGCGTTCTTCGGCGAGGAGCCGAACAGAACAGCACGTTGTCAATTGGGCATAGCATTCAAGCTCACCTTAGCGTTTGATTCTTCCGCTCCGGAAGAAGAGGTTCTGCAAGCGGCGGCCGCTTGGGTGCGGTTTGGCGGGCTGGGGGCGGGCACGCGCCGGGGCTGCGGGAGCATCCAATGCGACGAACTAAGCGATATTAGGCTATCCCCGTTGGGCGCCAACTCGCACGCGCTTACCCGGCTTCACGGCGCTGTTGCACTCTTGGGCAACGCAAAGGACAATGCCGTTACTGCGTGGAACGAGGCTGTAAATATCTACCAAAAATTCCGGCAGGGCGAGGATGTTGCCCGAACGCACAGGACGAAGAAACCGGCAGGTGCCGACAACAGTACGCCTGGAAGGTCCTGGTGGCCGGAGGCAGACTCTATCCGAAGGCTCACCGGTTGTAACGCCCGTCAGCATAAACCGGAACATGCGGTCCAAAAAGGGTTCCCGCGTGCGGACCTAGGACTGCCCATCGTTTTCCACTTTAAGGACAAGAAGTACGGGGATCCGGACGACATTGTTCTGAGCGGCCTGGCGCCGGGGAAGGAACGGTTGGCCTCGCCTGTCATCACGAAGGCGGTGGCAGATAGGAAGGGCTACCGACCTCTTGTGCTCGTGCTTAATGCGCCTCATGCTTGGGAGTATGGGCCAATCAAGTTGGGCCACGGCGCGGGTGGTGGGGCGCGAGATTTCGAGATCGACAGAGAGTTTATTGAGCTTTCACCAGCGGAGCAGAGCAGGATACGTCCGCTCAACGGGGAGCCCGTGCGCGAAGCGCTCATCCGCTACGTGGAGCGCACGTGGCAAGTCAAACGGGAGGTGCTGCCATGAACCATCTTCTCTCCATCTCCATCGGACCGGTG